>NZ_JBEBMJ010000002.1:0-233590 GCF_043196375.1 Halobacteriovorax sp. ZH5_bin.2
ATTAGAACAAGGGTGTTCATTTATCAAATTACCGGAGTTGCACTGGAAAATTGACCTCAGCCGGGTACCAATCGAGATATCGAGAACTTATCTGACGTTTATAATAAATTTCGCTGTTTATTTCTCAAGAAATGACCAATAAGTAGAAAAAAGTCGAACTTTTAACAGTGTCTTTGCTCTTTTATAGGAGAAAATCGGGAGATTTTATCAAATTCTAGCGCTAAGTATTGGAAATCTTCATTGGTACCCGCGCCCCTAAGGAATGAGCCCAATTTTTCGCTCTAGGCTTCTATCGTGTTGAAAGAATTTTACTTGGCTGCGATAAAATTCAACAACGGTCTTCTCCATTTCTGGATAGACGTTTTCTTTCATATAACTCACAAGCTCTTCGCACTTGATTTGCATATCTGGCCTATCTTGCACATATTTAAAATAGACTGTCTGTTGAACTCTTTTATAACTTATATCAAATTTGATATTTTCAGCAGGCAGGAGAGTTTTATTTCCATCCATATGAAGCCTTAGAAGAATTGAGAAAACCCAGTAGCCATTATCAGCAAGCTTAACTGCACCATGTGGAGTATAGGACACATCTTCATCTATTGGAGAGAAATACTCTCCTTCATCTTCCTCACTAAATTGGATTGTTGGTACTAACTTGATTAAATCATACTCATTCTCAGCGATCTTTAAATAACTCTTAAATCCTTTAAATAAAGTTATGGCAAAATCAGCGGCATCGTCGTGAGTCTTAAAGAAGAGTTCACGAGATTTCTTATATTCACTACATAGATCAAGATAAGACATGAATGGATAATCGGCGCATTCAATCTTCATAAGTACTTAAAAATTCTTAAATCATTGTAAAGCTTACACGTTTTTTTAAAACGTCACCTGATGTAAATGAGAGAAATCGAGGATTCGATTACTTTGTCCTCACAGAAAACAAACGAGGAGAAAAACATGAAAAAATTAATCTTAGCACTTGCACTGGTATCAACACTTTCAGCGTCTGTTTCAGCAAATTGTGTAGGAATTTATGAAAATACAACAATTCAACATAGTGAGAAAGCTTCTAAAAACGTCTTAGCAGTTATGGGTAGTGAGTATAAAGATATGTTTCAGTTTCTTTGGGCCAGTGGAGATGGTTATTCAATCATCATGTCACCATTAGCTGCAGTATTGATGTCACCTCTTGTTCTTTATAAATCGATTCATTACAAAGGAACGTACAAATTCTATAAGAGATTCGTGTCGACGATGAATGAAAATAGTGAAGATCATAAAAAAGACTTTAAAAAATTCAAACGCTCAGTTGCAAAACGCTATAAAATTTCGAATGAAGAGTTTTTAGACGTATTAAATGACCTTAATGACAGCAGATCACTCTGTGAAGGATATAAGAGAAATACAGTTTTAACTGACGAAGGTATCGCTTACTTAGAATCGAGAGGATACAAAACATTTCTTCAAGCAGCATTAAATGGAAGAAGAGACCCTGTGACTTTTAGAGAGCTACAATCAAATCCAAGATACTTCACAGTTGTTTACGGTGGAGTAATTGATGCATATGATTTTAAAAAGATCGTAAGAGCAGAAATTGAATCTCGTGGATACGAAAAATAATTAATAAATTCAAAGGCCTCGACTTTAGCTCGAGGCTTCTTCATTGCCATTCTCATCGGGCCTATCTAGGTAATTCACAATATTTGCAATTTCATTAATCTTTTCTTTCCTACGCTTATTATAGAGAAAGGTCATGCGAGGGTCTGAGTGCCTCGCATACGTGGCCTGATCTTCAAGGCTTGCACCATTCTCATAGAGATTTCCAATGCCAGTAGCACGTGATGAGTGCGGCGAGATTCTATGCTTGATCCCCGCAAGCTTGGCATATTTCTGAAAGATCTGGTCAATAGTATTACGATTAAGAGGCCTAAGCACACTAGACTTACGTCCAGAAGTAAATAAAGGTTCAGTTTCGTGAAATTCACGACGTGAGCTAAAGACATCCATATAGTGTTTGATATCATTAAAGGTTTCATCGGAGATATAAACCTTCTGCTTCTTTCCACCCTTACTTCTTACGTGAAGATAGTTTCCGATATTATCACTAGCAAAGTCCCCTACTTTAAGTGCAATTAATTCCGACTTCCTAAGTAAGGTATAGAACATAACTTTTAGAACAGTATAGTGAAGAACGCCGCTTAGATTGTCGCTACCATCGCGATTAGTTTGTGTGACACTTTCAAACAGGTCCATAACCTCACTAGCACTAAGGTCATTTGTCTTAACTTCCATAACGACTTTAGGGCGAAAGACACCTGTTGCTGGATTCTTATAGCAAAGTTCTTTTTCCACTAAAAAGTCAAAGAAGCGCTTTATGGAAGACAGATGCCTTGCGACAGTTGCATCCTTTAATTCTTCTTTCTTTAGAAGATAGTCACGGTAGGCCGAAATATGGCGTTGAGATACATCAGAGAGGCCCCCAAAGCTTTCAAATCCCTTCAGAAACGTTAGAAACTTCTTAAGGTCGCGTCTGTAAGCATCTCTAGTGTGAGCTGAATTAGACTTAGTTAAGAAGTCCTCAAAGATATCATTAATTTTCGACTGGGCACGAGCAGGCCTTATGGCCCTTGATCTAGCGTAGCTTATCTCAACCATTACTGAAACGACCTTTCATCCACAGTATGCTTATAACTCTTTGACCACGACTCAAGTGCTTCTAGAAGATTTTCCTTAGGAGAGATAACCCAAGTGTTAATTTGTGCCAATTCCTTTTTCGTAAAGACTTCTAAGAGATCGTCTTCATCAAACATGAATTCAAAATGTAGGCGTTTAAAAATATGGCGACCTTTCAAAACACGTGCTTGGTAATGCTGGGCCTGACTATGGCGTCCATGCTTCTTATTAGAGATAAGAAGTTCTGTATCATCAATAATGAGATCAAACAGATTTCTAAGCTTAGTGAGAAGCCTCTTCTTTCTTACAAGTTCCTTATCGTATTGCTCAACTAATGTCTTAAGGATAGTTCCAAGCCCTGGCCTCTTTCTTGTTACTTTTGAAGCGACGAGATCATAGGCCCATGAAATATATTTATTCTTTATCATAAGGGTCTTATGAATGACTTCTTCATTTTCATGCTTATGTGCGAATTCGCTGTGCATACTTCCTTGAGATAAGATAAGCATGTCATATTCATCGTATTTGGGTGCTTCTATCAATGGTGTTGTTTCAGGCTTTGAAGTCCTGCCAGACAGGGATCTAAGCTCTTTCATAACCGCTCCTTGGTTACATTCTATTTTATCATTCACATGGGTAATAATTCAATTTTTCCCCACGTCGATTTTCATTTTTGATTATCTAGGCATAACTCCAATTATGCCTAGATATATCAAATGTTACTTTTCATGTTAAAATATGTCATGTTTTTACGACTAAAATCTGTCACGGTAAATATTTTTAAGCGACATTAAATTTATCATCTAAATTCTTTTCGTATTGTTTCATACGATGATCGACATCTAAGAGTCACATCAACCTGATTGCTGAAGCAATATGAATGAGTCTGATAAAAGAATATAAACAAACAAAATGTGTTAGAGCTAACGACATTCGCTATATAGGAGATACTTTGAAAGATGAGAGTACTTCTCTCCAAGGGCCTCACATTGATCGACTTCAACGGGACACGACATCGGAATCTTATCCATGGCCTTCTTGATATTTTTTCGCATAAAGTTTGAAGTGTAGCTATTACAATTTATACCTTCATCCATTCCATCATCAACAAATTCGGCCATGTCAATTTCGGCGACGACTTGAAACTTTCCATTAATACACTTGATAATACCATCGCCTTCTAAATCATCATTAGTAAGGGGATCAATTCCTTTACCAAAGAGGTGCTGATAAAAACGCATCCCTTGAAAATTTGCGACTAGGTCACCATTTGAAACAATGCCATTAAAGAAACCACCCCACATGATCCTTTCTGAGTTTTTTCCATAACGAAGGATCTCTTTAATACTTAGGCCATGTTCCATTTTTCGAAAGTATAGATAGCCTAAGTTAAACATGTGACTAAATTTATCACTGCCAATAAGAGCATCGTTTACCTTAAGTAATGGAGAGTAAGGAGTTAGGTTTAGAATGGGTTTATAGATAAGTGGAATATAGCGATAAATAGACTCTTTCTTTCTAGTTTTTACCAAGTACTCCTTACCAATTTTTCCTTTGTCGATATAGCGCTGAATTGGAGCTGTGACAAAGATCCCCTTTAGGCTAGCAACGAATTTCTTCTTAATCTTTCGACGAATGGTATAGTTGCTACACCTCTGGCCAAAAATCCTATCTGCATGATTGGCTTCAGCTACAGCAGAACTTATCTTATTATTTACGTACTTATTTACTTGCGCTAAAGCATCTTCTTTACTTATGGCCTCATCACGATGAGTGAAGCTATCGACTTCCAAGGCAAGAGTACTAAAACTAACAAGAAATATTAAGAGTTTAATTTTCATTCAAAAAGACTAGCCCAATGGAGGCATTGTCAGTATTTAAGAATTCTTAATTTTATAACTACGTATATTATTAAATATCCTTTCCATTTGATTTTACTGAAAGCACACCAGACTCAAAAGGATCATTAATATTAATAAAGTAATAACATTTTGAATTGTCGATCATGAATCCATTAGGTGTTTTTGAAGACATTTGCATTCGCCATCCACGGGCCAGAATAGGTACATCGACTTTTATCAAAACTCCCTTAGTGTCATAATAGAAATTCACCATCGTCATCTTTAGAAATGTCGGGTCATCGCGAAGCTCACTGCCGTGCAAGATATTGAAGGTATAAACCATACCTGTGGCCTGTTTGGCCTTAAGGACATACGCATGCTCTGGTACTGCGAAATAATAAAATGCTCTTTCAAAATCCTTGATACACATATCTTGTTGGCCAAAACGGTTTTCAATCATGCCAAGATTATCGCGGGCCTCAATTCCCCTATCACGCCAATTTTGATCAAGCCTGTCATAATCGCTGAGTTCTTCGGAGCTGGGGGTTCTATCTTTTACTTCGCCTTTCTCGTTACTAGAACATGAGAAGGCCGAAACTAAGATGAAGGAAATCATAAATATAAGGAGAGTGAGATACTTAATCATAAGGAACTCATCGGGCACAGAACAATTTAAACAACGGTTAAAGAACTCTTTTAAGAATATTTAACCCATTAAATAGGCCCTTAAGGCCCTCGCTATTCGTTCTCGGCTCTGGCCGTAACTTAGTGGCCAGTCCTTGATCAAAGCAAAACTGGTTACTAATTTTTGCCGCAACACCTATACGTCCTATTTTCTTTTGAAGAAAAGTTTTTGAAGCTCCTCTTGGATACTGAATCTCATCCCAAGACTTCTTGAGAGGCATTAGTTTATAAGTGTCTAACTGAAATTCCTTTTGAGTGTACATTAATTCTCGATAAAAACAGCGTAGAACCTTTACTGAAAAGATATTGCTTTCATTATCATCACTAGTGTAAAGATTTTTAATAGCTGTTAAGACTTTCAATAGAGATTCACTCATTATCGTTTTTGCTTCATTAGATATATCTAATCTTGAAATAGACCCTTGAAGTTCGGCCAATGCTTTTTCGCCGTGGCCATGAATGATGCTCTTATCAAGTAATTGCGAATCCATATGGTCTTTATACTTACCGAAGCCAATGGCCACAGCAACAATTATAATGAGTATAGCAGAGAATGAAATTAGTATTTTATTTTGTGACATTAGTAATAATCTTCTTCATTTTAAGAGGGCCATGAATTTTTTTGAGCTCAATAGTATGCTTAGTCCCAAGTCATAGGTGATCTTTTAATTATAGATCGTCGATCCTAAAACATAAAGAGTCTTTTACATCGAAATCAGTCATACTCAGATTAAAATTTGTTTCAATATTTACCGACGGATAAATTCTAAAGAAATCTCACGATCACTACTAAAGACAAACTTCTGTTTTGGCTTCACTTTACTTAAATCACAAGCCGCTTTTACGCGATAACTTCTTAGAATATGTGCAAGAATAAGCTTTACTTCGATGCTGGCCATCTCTCGTCCAAGACAAGTTCGTGTTCCAGTTGAATACGGTATATAGGCCTTTCTTTGTTCACTAGATAAGTTGTTAAAACGGTGTGGGTTAAATTGGTTGTGATCGTCTCCCCAGATCTGCTGATTATTCAGGATTTTACCAAGAAGAGAAAAAACAATGGTACCTTTCTTTACTTTGAAGTTTATATCTCCATTTGTTAACTCTTCATCTTCGACGGCTTCTCTAAATAAAATAGGGAAGGCCGGTCTTAAACGTAAAGTCTCCGCGACATGGTTTTCTAGCAGTTGATTTTTTATAATAGAATCTGAATTCGTAAGATCTAATAAGCTTAATTCTTTATATAATTCATCTTGGAGTTCTTCATTTTGGGCAAGAAAGTAAAGTGCCCAAGTAAGAGAAACAGCAGTCGACTCAAACGATGCTCCGACAAGCCCATAAATTTGGCCAATGATTGCTTCAGTATCAAGGCCTTGATCCTTTAAGTGAGTAATTAAAGTATAGCTCGTAGTTCCTTCTTCGACTTTTTGGCGAACAAATTGTTTCCCTTCTTTGATGAATTTAGAAAAACGAAAATTGCTCAAAGTTGGTAGGTACTTCCACATCGGCCCATAATTCATACGTTTTGTTAGTTCAGCAATTAGAAATTTTTGGAAGTAATAAAAACTATCACATTCAGCTTTTGAGTTAGTAATTTCTTCTTTTTGAATTTTAAAGTCGTGTTCGATAAAGAATTCACTTGTAATCGCTAAAGCTATTTTTCCCATTAAAACTTCGACATCATCAACAAGAGAGTTTTTACCAAGAAGTGGAAGATCCTTTTCAAGTCTACGATTTGTAATTGTATAGAGATTCTCAAGTACTTTGGGAGTAAAAAAGTGGACTAACTCCCCTCTTAAGTCTTGCCATTGTTTACCATCGGCATCAAGTATTGAGGCCCTACCTTTATTAATATGCTTTATCTCGTTAAGGGTACTTCCCTTTAAGAATGTATTTCTTTTTTTTACAATAACGTCTTTGTAGAGATCATAATTTCCAATAACAACAATATCTTTATTAAAAATTTTAAATCGATATGAATCACCAAGCGCATTACTTTTCTCATTAAGCTGTTTAAAAAGGCAATCTTTGAAGTTTAACTCTCCAATGCTGCCGATAATTGGTAATGTTTTTAAACTTGGAATAGTGCTCATATAACCTTCTTCTAAAGACCTAGAATGTCGCCAAGGCGATCAAAAATTCCACGGGCCGTATCACTTACAGGTTTTTTAAATCCATATTCAACAGTACGAGGTGAAATAACAAAGCCAAAAACCTCATACTCTCTCGCATCTAATTCAGTAGGCTCATCTTGAATACATGACTTTTCAACTTCATCTACCTTTAGTGTGCCTGTTTTCAAGTAATTCTCAACACAATTTTTTTCTTCTTTCGTATTAACAGCGGCCATTAATAGAACTGCCGAAGTAGTCGGAGCAGGATACTTCATATCAAGCTCACCTTTGCCAACATAATTTCTTAATACAGATAAGCCTATCTGTGCTTCTTCTTCTGATTGAGAAATATAGGCCGAACAGGCAGCAATACTTGCGACTTTAAAAGAAGAGTAACTTGTAGCGTACGTCATACAAGTAAATTGCACTTCAGAAGTAATCTTATTACAGTATTCGACGACTTTATCATCGATATTATAATCTTCCTTAAGATAATCAACACAAGCTGGCGAAGGATCAATAAGGCCGGCCTTAACCTTTTGAATGATCAGTTCCTTCTTGTTTACACCAATACATTCAACATCTGCATCCACTGAGCAATAGGCCATATCGCCTGCGATATAACAGTCAGTATTACTGAAATCGATTCTCTCGTTATTGTCACAAATTCTCTTAATACTATAAGTAGCATTGGCCTTGGCCTTCTTTGTTGCCGAGAACTTGGCCTTTGTTTCCGCAAATAACTTACCTTCTACCTTAGCTTTACCTTGTGCGCGAAGGCCTAGGTCTGCACGGTCACCATATTCATGAAGACGAATTTCTTGGTATTCAACACTATCCATGGCCTGATCAGCGATAGAGATCGCAGCGAAAGACATCGAATGAACTAAGAAAACAGAGAAAATAGAGATTAATTTATTCATAAGTATTACCCTTTGAGAATCGTATACTTACAGGCCAGCTGATCAAAAAATGAACGCTCAGACGCCTATAAAGTGCTAAATTCTTTAACAAATTACATATTCAGGGTAGTAAATTGCAAGGTATGGGCCAAGTTAGAAATTTGTTTCGTAGCCACTTTCTTTGAATTCGAGTTCACGCCAGACACTATCCCAATCTCCATTTCGAAGAGTTGAAGGTGCTAGTCTTGATTCATTTGGTGAAGTATCGTTGAGCTCGTATTTCTCAAGTCCAGATATAAGGGTGAGATTATCTTTATCGAATTCAATATAGAAATCTGATTTAAACGGGTGACCTTTCTTCGTCTTACCTTTGACAAGAACAAGAAGATAATCACTTGTCTTACATTCCTTAGCAAGCCTAAGTAATAATTCACTCTTTGCGTCGTTATAAGTCTTCCTAAGATCACCAAGACTGATTCGCTTTTTTCCAATTATTGGAAAGACAATATTTTCTTTTAAGAGATATGAAACAGTTGACGGTTTGTCAGGATAGTTAGAATGATATTCTTTGAAACATTTCTTATTAAAGAAGCTTCCTCTTGTCGTTGCTGCTAACTGTCCTCTTACCTCTGAGATATGATCGATAATATGATCATTTGAGAAAGTTGAATATTCGAAGAAATCAACAACAACCTCACCTGCAAATATAGAGGTGCTCAATATTAAAATGAATATTAACTTAGTATAATTTCTCAAAACAGTCTTTATTTACCACAAAAATCCTGTGTTTCAATGAACTACTAAGATTTTTGTAAAATATCTAAGATCATCGCCTTAATGATGCGCATTTGTTGGCCATCTTTAAGGTGATAGTTGGCGCCCGAGTGTCCCCACCAATCCCAACACCCATGTGGATTACGGCCAGGAATCACAGACTTCTTTGCTTGCGGAAAAAGAACAACAAGATCAAGCTTATCAGCGGCTTCTTTAATTCCTGTATCCTCAACATAGCTCATATCGATATGATCAATTGTTTGTTTACATCCGTGAAAAGCAATGTGAAGGTCACACTTTCTATTGCCCTTACAACGTGAAGGAATATATAAGTAGGCTTTGTCTTGAAGAAGTGGCGAAAATGCTCCAACATCAAATGCAGAATAATAATTTGTTTGATCAACTTCTTCAGTTTTCCCCTTAAAAGTAAATCGTCTTTGTTTCTTATCTGGGTAAAGTGATGTTAACGACTTTAGAGCACCATTATAATTGCAATTTCCAATATAAGGTACTTTTGAAACTTCACATTCAACACCCTTATTTTCAGTAGGATATGTATGTCCAGCAGCTAATGTTCCTTCGTACTCGAGCTTCTTAACACCAAAGAAAGCATATAAATCTCTAAGTTCTTCACTCACACTTGAAACAACAGTTTGATCATTTTGTCCTGAAAAAATAAAAACTCTATCGTCTTTGAGATTTGCAATCGGATCAATTAGTCCCATCATTGCTAGGCCGCTAGCGAATACATAAGACTGGTAACCACTTCCCCAGATTCCCTTTCCCTTCATACAGGTATTAGTTGCCAGGGCCACAGAGCCCTTTGCACAGTAATATGGGCCAGCAGCAAAAATGGCGGCTCCTTCCACAAGACTACTATTTGCAATGTGGAACTGATGTGCAAAGAATCCCCCTGAAGAGATACCCGAGACAGTCACCTTATCACTTAAGTTAAGAGCAAAAGTATTTGAAATTAGGACAAAAAAGATAATGATTAGTTTTTTCATTTTTGTTTTATAGAACAAAATCTATCGAATTTAAATGATTGTGAAATATTTAAAGGGGGCCTCCTCACAAAGCCCCCAATATATGCTAGAACAATCAGCAAACCCCTAAGATTTATTGATTATTCGACAACAATAAAGTTGAATTCACAGACGTATTTTCCACCGCCAAACATACCTTTCTTATAGAAATCCACATCACCAAATACATAACCAATAGTTGTATTGATGATTCTATTTCTCATTTTCATACACTCTGTGTACGACTTATCGTAGTTATTAGTGATTTTTTGCTTAATTTGCTTCTTAGAAAGAACTTGCTCGTAGCTATCTAGAGTTGTTCTGATTTCACATAGGTAGCTGCTTCCTTTCTTTCTTGTTACGAATTCAAAGTCAATTCCCTCAACTTTGACATCCTTGATTTCATCATATTCAACTTCTGCATCAAGACATGCTTTCTTTGCTTGTTCCTCTGTATCATAGCGATCAATTTCGATACTAGCTGATTGAAGCTTTGCAAAAGATGATAGTGAAAATGCTGCACATAAAATAAGAACTAAATGTTTCATAGGTTTCCCCTCTGTTTTCAATTGTTAAAAAATAATGTTTTTTTCTTGATGAAACTTATAGCGAATCCAGACAAACTGGTCAGTTTAAGAAAAGTAAAGTTAAGAGTGAAAATATAAAAAATCTCTTAACTTTACATTATCTAGAGAATTTCATTGGAGATTTCGGTAATTTAGCGAATTTTACGATAAAGAAAGCCAAGGCCTATAAGAATAAGAGCAAAGCAAAAAATAGCAAAGCCGATAACCTTCACGGTACGCAAAGGGTCATAATAAAGAGTTAAATTGATAGAGTTCTGGTTACTTACACCTGAGAACGATTCAAGTTTAATTAACCATGAATCACGATAAAGCTTACCATTTAACTTTACTCGTTCTTTGTTACCGTTAATAAGAATAGTTGCAACACTACTATCATCAATATCTTCTAGCCGTATATCAAATGGGAGCCTCAATGCCTTTTTCTGAAATTTTAGATCATAGAAGCGGCCATCATAATCAATAATCTCTCTCTTTTCTCCAAGTCTCATTTGGTAAATTTTTTGGGTATTTCCCTTCTCATAATATTTTAAGATATCAGAATTATTGTTTTTATAATTACTGCTATAGCGATACTCCAATTTAAGCGCAGTATCCCTTTTAAAATCCAATAAACGATACTTAAAAGAATCACCAACTAGTTCGAGTTTAGCGCGACCTAATCGACAGTTATTACCAAGAGAATAAAAACCATCTTCCTTAACTAAATATTTGTTACTAACACAAAGTTCGGCCTTGATCTCGGGGATTGATTTACGACGAAGAAAAATAGAACAGTCTGGATTAACTGTTGATAGATTATCAAGACACTTCAACATCAGTTGATTAAAGAGGATAATTTCTAAACTACCATCAACTACTGTACTCTTGTGATCTTCTTGATTTGTCGAAAGATAAAGTACTTCTGTTTTTGCATTAGAAAGATAACGAGATTGTCTCAAAATCTTAACACTATTTTCACCACGACTATCGTAATTTGCATGATACTTACGACTAAATGGTAGGTATGAAATGAGATAAACAGGGCCAAAGTCCAAGTTTAATCCCTGGGGCCTAATAGAAAAATTTAAATCAACATAGAGAGTCTCTCCTGTTTGTCGATTTCTAATTTGGGCCTGGTACTTATTGAGTTCGACAGTATTTGTTTCAGCTCCATTTGTTAAATTAATACGGCCTCTCTTAGTGACAAAAGAAGAGACAATCGTTGCTACTAATAAAACAATTAAACCAAGATGAAAAAAATAGATCCCCAAGAACTTCTTTCGAAAGGGCCACCTTTTTAACAGCCCAAGAATTAAAGAAAGAGTTATTACCGCTAAAAGAAAAGCAAAGAATGGCCCATTGAATACAAGAGTATCCGCAATCTTTGGGCCATAGAAGTAATCAACAGTTACACCTATGACCAAATATATGACAAAAATAACAAGAAGTGTGATTGTTCCGTAGACACTACTAAGAGAATGGTCGATCTTAGATAATACTTTTCTCATACAATTAGCATAACTCGGGCCCAAATTTCTGTCTATTGATGAAAAGGCCATTAAAATAAGTAAAGCGCTAAATTAACCAACCGATAAGATACAGTATGAGAAGAGCGATTCTACTGACATTTTTTTTACTTTTTGGCCAACTTGCATATGCTAGTGATAATCAGAATTTAACGTGGGTTCACGACTTCAGTTTTGATAATATTCAGGTATGGAAAAAGTCACACAAGAGACTTAGCGTAGAAGATAAGAAAGCAAATAATAAAATCGAAAAATACACTAAAGAAAAAATAAGAAAATACTTAGACCAAAGAAATAAAGTACTCAAGTATAGTGACTTCTCTGATTTCAAAACTGATTCCTTAGATTTCACAAAAAAGAAAAATTATATTCAACTTTACAAGCTTGGAAGCTATCAAAACTCTAGAGCTAAAAAAATCTATCTTGCTGAAATCCATCGTCTCTACAAAGATCGCACTGTCATCACGATGTTAAGTTCAGAAAAGAAACTTACTAAAGCAGATATTAAAGACTTAAATTCAAAGTTTCAATTTGTTACGGAGCAAAGATAATGAGAAGACTCTGTACAGTTTTTATCGTGGTATTAAGCATGTCGGTACATGCATTTGTTCCAATGAGTAATTATGAACTGGACTTAAGTGTTGCTCATACTCAGTGTCTTGAAATTGGAAACCTAAATATTCTAGATGAATCGAACTCTCAAAAGCTTTGTGAGATTGTAGTTAACTCTCCAATCTGTGATGATATTGAAGCAGTTGACAAAAGGAGATGTGACCCAAGCCTAGTTGTAGAAAGTAATATTGCCGTTGACTTTATTTCTTGTCTAAAAGGGCTTTGGGGTTCGGCCGTTGAGTTCATGAAATTCATAGGTTCTGTCGTTGATTATATTATTGATGATGAGTACCGCGGGGAGAAGAATGATGAACTTCTAAATACCCTCCAAAGTGCAAAGCATATGCTTGCAATGGAATGGTCACGCTCACTCAGCGAAACAGATGGCCTAGGCCCTTTGCACTATATCAATGCTGCAAAACATTTTTCAAAAACGATGGGCACAATCATTTTTAATATGCTTCAAGATACATATTATTCGACACAGGCCAACTATGCATGCCTCTCTCCAGTGGCCAGAACAAAAGCAATCTGTCAATTTGCAGGCTCTTATGTGATTCCACCAACTGTTGTAATAGCAAAGGTAGCAAAATTTCTTTTAAAGTCAGGCAAAGGTGTTAAGCGCTATACTCGTGAAGACTTCGCTAAAAATGAGCTTGAAACAAATATACATGAGAAACAAGATATTGATGAAGACGTGGTCAATACAAAAGGTCCTTACTCAGAGGAATCAAGTTTTTTAGCAAGACTCGACCTCTCTTTATCAAAGAGAGCATTTGAAAAACCAGAACAAATTACAGAAATTGCAAATGCACAAGTCGATGCGCTATTGCAGGTAGTTAAAAAAGTTGATCTACCTCATCGTATCAATGTCATTGAAATTGGTGGAAAGAAGTCAAAACGAATTCTTTTAACAGAAAGCGATTTAGCTGCTTCAAATTCTGATGCAGCCAAGGAGCTACTTGCTTATATGAAACAAAGTGGAAGAAACCAAATTGTTATTTCTCCGCAAGAAATGTATCTAAGAAATACAACTCTAATCGCGACAGATAATGCCACATTTGTCTCAAGTACTGGTTTTGCTAATTTACTACGTTTTGATGAAAAGAGTAAGCTTTCTCAAAATAGAGCATCTGCAGCGATTGAAGCAACAAGGATTGACTCTTCTGACGACAACGTCATAAGGCTTGCAAAAGAATTAAATGACCAAGGTTTTTCTGTTCGTGTTATTGAAAGCAAGGCCGTTAAAAAAGACACAAATGAAGTTGTGAAGAAAAAAGCATTACAATTTAACAAGTTTGCTGCAGATCAAAATAACCCAGCGGTTCTTAGGTTAAATCGATTTAGAAATAACGATTTTAGACAAAAGATTATTTTCTATCCTGATGATCTAAAGCCTGCACAAGGCTCTTCTAATCGTGCAACAAGGGCCGTCTCATTCAACTTCTCTAACTTAAGAGAGCTTGTGGACGGCGGCTATGCTAATACTGTTCCACACGAGTTTAGACACGCTAAGTTTGAATATAACCGCTCAATTGGAAAGGAATCTGCTTATGACTTACGAGTTCAACACTTAAAACAGGATGGAAAGCTTCATGACGGTAGAACTTACACAAACTACTTTTCAATGGAAGAAGTTTATAATCATGCACAGGATATTCACAGTGTTACACGTAAAATAAGAAAGGACCCTCAAATTGGTCTAACACTAGCGAAGGTTTCAGCAAAGGCCGACACGATAATTAATATTTCAAGAGGCTTTAAAGTTCAAAATGATTCTCTAAATTTAAATTTGATGTCAAAAATTCTTCCTTCTCAATTGAGTAAACCAATTAGAGAACAAGGATCTTATCGAGTAAGTATTGGAAGCGATAGCTTTGTAAGAGTTATCAAAGACAATAACAATTACTATTCAATTTCACTAAGAGCTGGTGATGTTGAACATACAGTACCAATGTCCTCTCAACGCTCAAAAGATGTGCTAAGAAACTTTATAAGAAATGCAGATCAAGCAGCGCAAGCAAATGATATGAATGCTATTGCCAGTGAGTTAAAGACAGTGTTGAGAGAAGTTGTGGCAAAGAATAATGAGAGAAGAAGCTTAATTAAATCAATCGAACCAAAGGCCAAGGCCTTGAAAGAGGCAATTAAGACGACTGATTATTCAAATCGAAGTTTAGAAGAAATTAGAGAGCTGTCACGCCAGCTCTCTCAAGCTTCAAAGGGCCGTGCTAATTAGACTTAGTTCTTTGTACGGCCTTATAAAATGCTTCAGGGTCAACCATCCCACCACTCTCACAAGGAAGCCTTCCATTTTTTGGAATATAGGCCGTAGCAAGGAGAAGATCCTTTAGTTCTAAAGGTGACAATTCTGGATTAAGTTTATGACCCTTTAACAATACATTTGTCACAAATGGAGCGGCCATCGAAGTTCCATTTAAAGGAATTGTTCCACCACCAGATTGTGCAGATACTACGCCTTGGCCAGGAGCAAAGATTTGAACTTTCTTATTTCCAAACTTTGAAAAGCTAGCTGGCCTATAAGTATCCATTTTATCTTTTTCAAGATTTGCTGTATTTAACGCCCCAACCTTTATCATATTGGCATAATCATAGCTTGCCGGGTAATTGTCATTTCCTTTTAGATCGAGATCGAGATTCCCTCGAGCATTTCCCGCGGCCACAACAAAGATCGTTTCAGGGTTCTCAACAAAAGTTTTTTCAAGGTAATAAAAAGATTCACGAGGTGCAGACATTGGCGCACCTGGAAAGCCAATTGCAAAACTCATATTAACAAATTTAACTTTCTTCTCTGTGATATATTCTGCGGCTTTTTCAAGGTGATCAGAAATAGCAACATCTCCGGCAAAACCAACAAGGCCATACTTGTCCAAATCCTTAAGTGCTAAGGCCGCAACGTGAGTACCGTGTGAAACAGGATATGGTGTGTGAATAAGAGAGTGAGTCTCACGAATATTATTATCATCTCTTAAAAGGCTTAAACCAGCATCATCTTGCCTTTGCCATCCCCAAGAGTCATCGACTCTCCCATTGCCATCATTATCGACGCCATCTCCAACGAGATCAAATGGTGAGTTATATAACTTATGTGTTAATGAAGGGTGCATAATATCAAAGCCTGTATCAATAATAACGACCGGCTCACGTGTCTTATCTTCAAAAATACTAAGTCTTCTTTTATATTCATCTTCTGTAAGATTAAACTTTTTAAGCTGCTCACTAACACTAAATGGAGCTGATTCATTATACTGGCCAATTAATTCACCATCAGGAGAGAATGCCCTAAACTCTGAAACGAGGTTAGCTAAAGGCGCTTTCATATTGTAGATAACTTCATAGTATTTAGTGACTTGCCCCTGTTTTCCAAGAACATCAATGCGATATGGTTTTACAAAAAAGAAGTCATCATCATTTATATCATCATATCGATAGTGTTTAATACCAATTTGCTTATATGAACTTTGCGAGATGACCCATTCTTTTAAAATAGTAGGATCATCAAGATCACCTTTTACAAGTGTCTTCGCTTTTATTTTATCTGTAACAACGCCATTTTCGTTAATAACGTATACACTTTTTAAGCGCTCATCATTGTCAAAATACTCATACTCAGCATGATATGTATAGATGCCATCAGAGCTCCATGAATCATTTGTAAGCATGCGTCCTTGAAGATCGTATGTACTCGCCCCCGTTTTTGTCCCCGTCTTTAAGTTTATTTCTAACGAAGACGTAAGTTTGTTATTTTCACATTGATACGTCGTTTGCCAATTTCCGTCAGTTACGACTTTATTTGTAGGGCATGGTGCGGCCATTAGAGAAAGTTGAGATAAAATAATTGTTGTTGCTGTTGTGATATATTTCATAGCGAGCGTTTTATCATGCAAGGATTAGCGAAGAGCTAAATAATGAATAGATTACATGCGTAGACATATTTTAGACAGTGTGAATTCAAGCACTTAGGCGTTCACAATATACCCCGTAGGCTATTTTTATCATTGGTTTATATAGACGAATTCTGGCCTCTTAGCTAGTATGTCGCCATGAATGAAATCGACCTAGAGAAATTTATCAATACGCCAGGAGCAGATCACCGCTCACATTTAAATCGTCTTAAAAGAATTCAAGGACAGCTTGAGTCCCTTATCAATTTAGTGGAAGATGGTAAGTATTGTATTAATATCGTTCACCGCTCAAAAACAATTCGCGGCGCCCTTCGCGGCTTTGAAAGCTCTGTCATGGAGAATCACTTAAGGGGTTGTGTTGCTAAAGCAATTCAGTCACAAGACACAAAACTAATTGATGAAAAAATAGATCAACTTTGTACAATTATCAGAAAGGACTAACCAATCTGAAACTCTGTAAAATTTGAGACTGGTAGTTCTTCAATAATTGTCACATTCGTGACCTTGGCCGTCTCTGGGCCGACCTTTAAAAATTCTTCTAGATTTGTAATATCGTCGAGTTCACCGCTGGCCAACACTTCGACACTGCCATCCTTAAGGTTTTTAACGTAACCAGTAATTGTCGGTGTATGCTTGAGAACATACTCATAAGTACTTCGACGAAACCAAACACCTTGAACAACGCCCTCGACGCGGTATCTTCTATTAATCATAAAATCATCCTAGCATGCTCTTACTAAGTGAAGATGCAATTTTTATTTAATTATATGTTAAGATATTAGCATGTGTTTTTCGATACAAGCGCAAACAAATTTAAAAGAGCTTTCACAAAAGCTTAATACTCCTTTAAACACGAAGGCTTATGAATCATTTCGAATGCTACAAGAGTTTGAAGCATCCATCGATCCTCTGGAGCTTAAAAAGATACTTGGCCTAAAAAGAAAGCCAAGTAGCGATGTCTTTAAAACTGCAGATAGTGAAGGACGCATTTTTCCAAATTACTTCACCAATATAATTACTCAAGAAGGCAAAGAAAGAACCATCTCTCCTATGCGTTACCGTATTCGTCCACGAGGCTCGCAAGAAGAGATTCCTACAAAGTTCAACGTCTTTAACGCTAGACTTGATTCACTTGAGAAGCGACAAACATGGGCGCCACTATTTATGAAAAACCATGGTGTGGTTGCATTTGATGCTTTCTATGAGTGGGTTGAAAAGGATGGCAAGAAGACGCTAATCAAATTCCATCCAGAAGATGGCAAGCTCATCCTTGCACCTTGCCTATGGGATGAGTGGACATCAAATGATAAGCAGATAAGTTTTAAGTCCTTTGCCATTATAACAACTGATCCACCTAAAGAAATAGAAGTCATGGGCCATGATCGCTGCCCAATATTTTTAAAGGAAGAGAATTTAAGTGATTGGCTTAATCCAAAGACCTTAAGGCCACAAGATGCTTATGAGATTCTTACCCATCCGTATCAAGAGCGCTATGATTACGAATGGGCCTAAAATATGAGGGATTAAGAAATTGAGACGACTTCGTATTCGCGAGTAATATCACCTGTTTCTACATCAAAGATATCACCAACTTCCATACCTAAGGCCTCATTTCCAATTGGCGAAAAGACAGAAATCACAAGAAGTGGATTACCGTCAAGGTTTAGCATTGTTCCACCGGCCGTTGGCGTGATGAAGTAGTGCCTAATTTGGTCATTAAATTTCAATTCAACAAGAGAGCCGAGAGCAATTTTATCACTATTTGGAAGCTCTTCAGAGAGTTCTTTAATCATATTGATATCGATCTCTAATTCGTCAACACGCTTTTTTTGTGCACCAGCAAGATAACCTGCTTCAATTGCACGTGTGTCATACTTTCCTTCTTGGGCCATATCGGGCTCTTGAGACATTATGCGAGTTGTTTCAAAAGCGGCCTTGGCCTTTGTTAACTCTGTTTCTAAGTTTTCGATTAATGTACTGATTATAGTTTCTTTATTCATATTAAATAATTTCGGTAAATTACCTTTAAGAAATGGTTGTATTATTTTCAACAATATACCTCAAAATCCCCTTTTGTACTATAAATTGGCCATATGAAAATCTTGCTCACCTTGCTATTAACCTTAACAACTTCTTTTGCTAATGAGCGCAATCCTCATGAATATCAGATTCTGGCACATGAAGACCTTGGTTCAGAGGTTAAAGAACAAGACTTCTACTTCGTTGTCGTGGAAGCACTTAGGCTTTATCAAGACGAAGCACTTAAGCAGAAACGTGGAATTTCAGTTAAGACACTGGATTGGCAAACACCGTATTTTAGTGCTTGGGCATTATATGACGAAAATGCAGATCACTATAATATCAACTTCTGGGGTGGTTTTGCGCGTATGCCTAATATGACAAAAAGGGCCTATGCTTTTACGGCCTGTCACGAAATTGGTCACGTTCTAGGCAAAGCTCCTCGTATGGAAAATAAGCACTTTTCTCAAATGAGTACAGAAGGCCAATCAGACTTCTTTGCAGCGGCAAGTTGCTATAAGAAATTTGTTATCAATAATCCTAATTACTTTGACACTCCGATTGAATTAGACCCATACGTGGCCGCACTATGTCGCGAAAAATTCATGGCCGATAGCTTTAACCAAGAACTTTGTTTCGAAACGATGCAAGTTGCTCAAGACTTCCCAAAGGCCATTGCACACATGAGCTCAGGGCCAAGTAAACAAATAGAAATCACGAATTCTGACCCAACTATTGTTGATAAAACTCTAGATAGTTATCCGACGCTACAGTGCCGTATGGATATCATCAAAAATGGGGCACTCCTAGAATATAACGGTGACGAGATCTCAATAAAAAACCTCGACAAGCGTTTACCATGCTGGTTCGCAAATTCAGCTACTTCACATGTACATTGACATTTTTGGCCTAAGATTAGTTAAGAGAAACTTTGCCGTATCTATATAATTTTTTAACTTCTGATATAATTTCAGTATGCACGATCGTAATGGCGAACTCTATTCCAAATTTGAAGAAATCATCAACTCAACGACTCACAGTCTGGGAATCATTCTTGGAGTTGTAGGAACAATAATGATGATAATGAAGGCCAAAACAGGCCTGCATACATTCGCCTACACCGTATTTGGACTTTCCATTACATTTCTCTACACAATGTCTACTCTCTATCATGGGACGGCCCACAAAAAACTTAAGAATATCTTTCGTAAAATGGACCATATCGGTATTTATCTTTTAATTGCTGGTTCATATACTCCATTTCTCATGCTTGCCATTAAGGGGGAAACAGGCATGTGGATGATGATCAATATTTGGGCCCTGGCCTTTATTGGAATCTTGATCAAGGTCTTTGCCTTTAATCGTTCAGAAGTCCTTACTGTTGTCCTATGCCTCATCATGGGTTGGATGGTTATTGCCATTAGAACCGAAATGATTGCAAGCCTTAGCTTTGACTGTCTTAAGTGGATTGTCATCGGAGGGGCATGCTATATGAGCGGAGTCCTATTTTATCTGCGTGAAAGCCTCTATCTAGGCCATGCAATTTGGCACATTTGCGTTCTTTTAGGGACGACATCCCACTTTTATGCAGTGTATGCATACGTTTAATCTTTCCTAAAATTCAATAGATTTTTACTATGAGCTGACATACATTCTTTATTGGATTCGTATAAATATTATTGTTATACTCTAAGAAATAAAGGAGAACGTATGAACACAATTAATCAACTAAAACTAATTCAAGCTGATGCCCAAGTATACTTCATGAAGCTTCACAATATTCACTGGAATGTAACAGGGATGATGTTTCAACCAATACACCTTTTAACAGAAAAACTATACAATGAATTTGCCGTGGTTTTTGATGATCTAGCAGAAAGACAATTACAACTTCAACAAAAACCAGTTCTAACAATGGCAAGTGCACTTGAAATTAGTCGAATTAAAGAAACGAACGAGTCGTCTTTTTCAAGTACTCAAGCACTTGAGCTTATCTTAAAAGATAACCAGTACTTCTTAGAGGCATTCAAGGAACTTTCGTCAACTGCTAGTGATGAAAACGATGCTACAACAGTAGCTTATGCAGACGAAAAAGTTGCTTGGCTAGAAAAGGAAAATTGGCAATTAAGAGCAATGCTAGAATAAAAATATAAGCTAAAGCCGAAAGTCACCCTTTCGGCTTTTCTTTATGCGCTCAACAATGACCTTGAAAATATCAATCATATGATGTTTTACAGGATCTCCATCAAGCACGGCCAGTGCATGGGCAATGGCCTCGTAGGTACAAAGAAAATTTTCTCCAGGAGATTTTCTTAATTCATAAATACTATGACCTACATCGATTAAGTGAAACTTTGGCATTTTAGCTAGAACTTCTTCACGCTTGTGAAATTTCTTCGCCTTCGACCACGAACCATCGGGAACAACTAAGCAAGGAGTTTTGCCTGTCGACCTATATTCATTCAAAGGCAATGAGTCTTCAGTTGGAAAAAGGTAGATATAATCAAATGTTTCAAAATCGAAAGAGTCAACGTCAAAAGGCGCTTCCAGATTTCCGCGTTCCATAATTTCACAATTCTTAAGTACTTTTGTTGCGAAATAGGCCGTATTACTCGTTAGCCAACGCTCAGTATAGTGCATCGGTATAATCACTTTAGTTTGATTAGCAAACGGTTTTAAAACGTCGCAAAAGCACCAATGAGTATTGATGCGACAATTTGGACAACGGGAATCTCTTGTATCTCGACGTGACTTTGACATAGGTTTGATTTATCATAATTAGTGCATTTATTCGATTTTAAAATAAAGGAAAGGTAAAAAATGAATTATTTTAGTGATGAAAGTGAATGGAAGTGGATGCTTAGAAACGCAATTGATTGGAAAACGATCATTCCAATGTACTATCCAAACTTCCCTACTGAAGATGGCTTTAATAATGAAGAAGAAATCCTAGGCTTTATGGAAGAGCTTCTAACTCAAACAGGAAGCTGGGCGGCCGATGCTGTTTACAGCAGAGCTGAAGCTATTGACCAAAATGGAGCTGGCGAAGTAAAAGATGGGAGAACGATCCAAGGGCCAGAGCTAAGAGCATTTTATCAAGAAGCTACTGAGCTTGGAGCATTTGGAGTAAGCCTCCCTACTGAATTTGGCGGTATGGGACTTCCAGCAGTGGCACTTATGGTTTTACTAGAGCAATTATCTCGTGCCTGTAACTCACAGTGTACCCAACTTGCATTCTTTAGTTCGATTGCAGATATGGTTCATCGTTTTTGTGATCATGAAACTGCACAGAGAATTGTTCCAAAAATTATCGCTGGAGAACTTTCAGGATCTATGAACTTAACTGAACCAGGATGTGGCTCAGATCTTGGAATGATTAAAACATCAGCAACCCCAGTTGGAGATGGAACATATAAACTTAATGGATCAAAAATCTTCATCACAAATGGTGGTGGCGGTGTAGGCTTTGTTCTAGCACGTATCAAAGGTGCACCAGAAGGTCTTCCAGGACTTTCACTTTTCCTTTGTGAGCAAGATGAAGAAGGTATTGAAGGGCCAAACTTTATCGTTGCAAAGAACGAACATAAAATGGGAATGCACGGCTCATTTACTTGTGAAATCGTTTATGAAAACTCAATTGCTCGTCTAATTGGAGAGGAAGGCCAGGGCTTCAAATATATGCTTCACCTAATGAATGAGGCACGTATTGCTGTTGGAATGCAGGCACTAGGTGGAATCGAGGGATGTATCGGTTATGCTAGAAAGTATGCCGATGAGCGTATGCAATTTGATAAGCCAATTTCAGAGCTTCCACTAATGAAGAGAAATCTTGAAGACTTTGAAACGGAAAGAGATGCACTAAGAGCACTTCTTGTTGATACGATTTCTTCATATGATATTTTTCAAAAATTAGACCTTAAAAAGAAAATGACTGGTGAACTTTCTAGTGAAGAGGAAGCACAATTTAAGAACGCTTCAATCTGGACAAGAAAGCGTACACCACTTGTAAAATACTATTCTTGTGAAGCTTATACATACCTATCAACGAAGGCGATTCAAGTCCTAGGTGGATATGGGTTTATGGAAGAGTATCCGATGAGTCGCTATCACCGTGATTCATTTGGGCCACTACTATATGAAGGAACAAGTCAGATTCAGGCGCTTATGGCACTTAAGGATATGATTAAGTATATCGCTAAAAATCCTGATAAGTACTTTAAGAACCTTTTTATCAAGCACCCTGCTTTCTCTTGGGTAAGTGCAGAAAGCAAAGAGCAAAAAGAACTAACTTCAACTCAGTACACTTTTAAGAAAAGTCTAGTGAAGTTAATTATTAAATGCCTTAAGCCTGATAGTCTTTCTGATCTTGCAAATCCAAAAGCATGGATGAATGAGGAAAATGTCGATAAGTTAATGGTTCATGCAGAAACAATCTGCCAAGGTCTCTCTTATCTTGAGACACTAAGAGTCCTTGCCAACCATGCTTCTATTGATAAAGAACGCTATGATCTTTTTTCACGCTATATGAGACTTGTCACACCAAGGCTTACTGCAATTTATAATGACTGGGATATTAGATAATTAAAAGGCCTCGAAAGAGGCTTTTTTTTTATTTGAGAGAATATTCTTCAATATTTTGATAGTCGTATTTCACATTGCCGTTAGAACATTGTGTTTCGTATTCGATCTTTTCAATCATCGCATTTCTAGTAGCAACAGAGTTTGCTTCAATTGAATAAGTTTTCTTTTGAGACAAAATCGTTTCGTTTACAGTATTCTTAGTCACAATACTTCTCACAATAGTATTCGAGTTAGGAAAAGAGTAAACTACTCCTAGAGCTAAGAAATTTGAGTAAACTTGATTGGGATCAGCGTTATTAAAAAATGCCTGACAAAACTGTTGCATAATTCCATCTTCATCCGTATTAACAGTTTCCTCGAGTAACTTGCCAGGAATATCATATTGAGACAGAGTCGTTACTGATAATGTAATTTTATTATTAAAAACAGCATCTACTGTAGCTCTGGTTGTCGCAACATCTGGATTTCCATTACAAGAGCCACTGCGTACTTCGAACTTGATCGTGTTGATATCGTCAGTACTTGCTAGATTCATTCTCATTGCTCTTAAACGAGAACAGGCCGAACGGGCATTCGAGAGAGAAAGTTCATCAAGAGAAGGCTGAACTTCAACAATACTTCCAATTTGAGCACTCGAAAGTGGTGCAGGGCCGCCACCGTACTCACCACATGATGACATCACAAGTGTGCCGGTGATGGCGATTAAAATATGAAAGAATTTTGATTTTAAAACCTTATTCATCACTAATCTTCTCGGATACAGTTAAGTAAACTTAAATTTCCATGGCCGTGAAATAGCTCAAATGTTAAATTTTACCTATGAAATTCGAAACAAAATTAGGCGAATACCAAGCTGTGCAAACCGCTGATGGTCATCTAACACTTCACAGTAGCCTCTATGATGAGAACTGTCATTCAACTGCTGGAGCATATGAAGAAACCCTTCATAACTATGTTTACGGCTGTGACACTATTAACCGAGCCGATAACTCACCTATAGTAATTTTAGAAATAGGACTTGGGGTAGGCCTAGGAGTTTTAGCAACATTCAATGAAGCAAAAAACTGTCAACATAAGATCAAGTTTATCTCAACAGAAATTGATCCAGAATTAGCACAATGGGTATGCAGACAGAATAAATTTTCAGATGGCGAAATAATCGACGAGAAAATTTCGTTTAGTTTGAGTGAAAACTTTGAAGTAGAAATCCTTATTGGTGATGCGAGAGAAACAATAAAGAATCTTATCCTAGAAGATATTAAGATCGATTGTATTTATCAAGATGCATTTTCGCCTACTAAAAATCCTTCTTTATGGACTAAAGAATGGTTCAGGAATCTGCGTAGTTTATGCCATAGTAATTCAGTAATGACAACATATAGTGCATCCGTCAAAATAAGAAAGGCCATATTAGATGCAGGCTTTCATGTTACGAATATGAAAGGATTTGCTAATAAGCGAACAGCGACTCGCGCCTTCACTAACGGCCAGTACAAAGATGAGAAATTAGAGGGAGAACTAGCACGCTCAAAGACTCCCCCTTTTTCAGATAAGGATTTAAATGAATTTTAACACTCAAGACAATACGATTTGTAAGCTCTTTAATATCAAATACCCTATCGTTCAAGGTGGTATGGTTTGGGTCTCTGGCTCAAAATTAGCGGCCGCAGTCAGCAATGCTGGAGGCCTGGGCCTCATAGGTGCCGGCTCTATGAAGCCGGATCTTTTAAGGGAGCATTTGAGAAAAGCTAAAACTCTGTTAGAAGAGGGAAAACAAATTGGTGTTAATGTTCCACTTCTCTACCGATTGGCCGAAGAACAAATACAAACTTGCCTTGATGAAGGAATTAAAATCTTCTTTACTTCAGCAGGCTCTCCAAAGAAATATACAAAGTTTTTAAAAGACCAAGGATGCACAGTCGTTCATGTCACTTCAAGTCCTGCTCTTGCCAAAAAGTGTGAAGATGCTGGAGTTGATGCCATTGTAGCGGAAGGTTTTGAGGCCGGAGGCCATAATGGACGTGATGAGATCACTACAATGTGTCTTATCCCACAAGTTTGCGACACTGTTAAGATCCCAGTTATTGCAGCAGGTGGAATCTTTGACGAGAGAACAATTGCAGCAGGGCTTTGCCTTGGGGCAAGTGGTGTCCAACTTGGGACACGCTTTCTTATGACTAAAGAAAGTAGCGCTCATCAAAACTATAAAGAAATGATCTTAAAGGCCGGCCCTGGAGACACACGCCTTCAAATGAAACCATATGTTCCAGTGCGTTTACTCAAAAACAAATTTGCTATGGAGTCTCTCAAGCTTGAGCTCGAATGTGCACCAGTTGAAAAACTAGTTGAGCACTTAGGAAAAGGACGTGCTAAGCTTGGTATGCTTGATGGTGATATTGACGAAGGAGAATTGGAAGTAGGTCAGGCCTCTGGCGCAATTCATGATCTGCCAAGTGTTAGTGAAGTGATGAAGAGTCTTACCACAGTTTTCAGATAAGCTACCAACCTTTCATATCACTAAATTGTCCTTCTTTGTAGCGTGCATCGAGCTCTTTATAAAAGACCTTGATGCTTTCCAACTCTTGAGCAGATATTCTCATATCAATCAACTCAGAGTATGAATATAATGTAAGACGCTTTGCCTTAGAAATGTCATTTTTGAAGTGCTTTCGATAAAGCTTGAACTGAATTGGAAACAAATCAATATTTTGAAAGTAAGTGCAACGCTCATAAAAGGAAATAAAATCATAAGTGCTATAATCCTTCTGTGGGTATATATCATCATGCTTAACAACTATATTTCTATAGTAGCCTCTTCTTTTTTCTGTATTAAAATAAAGAGAAAACATTTTTTTTCTGAAGTCGTAATTATCAAAATTAATATGATCTCCAATACAAAAATCAAGATTTCTATAAATTTCAATCTCTCTTTTGAGCTGCGATACAAAATATTTTTCAATATAAAAAATACGCTCGTAATATTGTAAATAAGTAATCATAAGATCTCTTTGATCTTTATTATTCTTTATATTTCTCATAGAAAAATTATAAACATCATCTCTTATACCATCTAAGTTCATATCAACACCAGAAAGAGAGTCTGTCTTATCTGCATTTAAAAGAGTGAAAAGATCTGGGGTACGTCTTAACTCAGAGATTAAGGCGTATGCACCTAGCCCACCAGTGAGAGGGTTAAATAAGAACAGGAAGAAGCCACAAAACAGTATTGCAGAAAGAAAGAGTATGATTTTGTAGATATTTTTTTTCATTAAAAAACCTTAGTGTAACATAATATTGTCGTGACCTCGTTTATTTGAAATAAAAACAACGGTACTAAAAAAACTAGTAAACCGTGAATTTTCACTCGTTAATCTAATAACGAAATCATTAACACCATCATTATTAATATCACCATAACTAACAATACTAACACGGTGATCACAGCTGAGAAGCCTACGATCTAGACCGGAAGAATGACAATTTATTGTAACAGCATTAAACAACTCACTATCTATTTTAGTTGTAAGCACACCTTTTCCCTCACCAAAATCTTTTAAACCAATATAATATTTGCCTTTTTCATATATTGAAACAGAGCTCCCTTTCTTAGGTTGAACATCATTTTCACTCTCAAAGAAACTCATTTTCGAAATTCTTTCAATATGATTTAAATCAGATGGCCTATAATAATAAGTACATATTTCAGCAGAAAGGTGATTCACTAAAGATTTGTAATATACTTTTCCATTTTTGCCTTCTTTATCCATCACTAAATTTGCATCATACACATCAAGAGGTCTTAGACGATCATCCATACAAATCAAACTAAATGAGCTTTTAGAATCCTTTTGAACATTATTTAAGATGTATTCATATCTTTGAGTATGAGATGAAATAATGTCTAATGCTTCAACATTATAAGATAATTTTAATTTATTATTAATTTTGATCTTCTTTTTATTCTTTGAGATAAACTCAATCGTTTCACGAAAATGATTTCCTCTAATATCCTTATATTTTGCTGCTATTTCTTGAACTTTAGACAAGTAGCTAAGCTCTAATTTATTATACTCAAATTCCTTTTTAAAATTTTTACGATATTCATTTTCGAGCTCATCTAACTCATTTTTTATTAATATTGTCAGTGAGTAATATCTTGGATCATTTACGATATATCGACTTTTTTTGATAAGACTTTTAATAAGAGGACGAATTTCCTCCTTAGATACTTCTCTTTGATTAATTGATTTTGAATAAGTAAATTCATCAAGCAGTTTAAAAAATGCGTAATACAAACGATTCTTCCACGCATAGTCTATAATATTGGTCCCATCACTAAAAATATAATTATTTTTAACCATTAAGTTTTTATAATTTTCAATACTTTCATTTTTTAAAATATCTTTATAGAAACTATCCCTAGTTTCTCTGTCGACACTTTTAAGATAAGACGATAATTCGAAAATATATTCCTCAAGATAACCTTGTCTTGAGTTTTGTAGTAAAAATGACAGTGGTGAAATTGAAGTGTTCTTTTCTAAGACAAACATTTCAGACAAGGAATACCCATGATCATATAAGAACTTTAATCTTTCTTTGCTTAGTGATATTTTGAACTTATAACTATTCGTCATTACTTTCATCACTCTATTTGCAGGCAGGCCAACCTTAATTAACTTTTGTAGCTTTTCAAACACAAATTGATCATCAAATAACTTACTCTCAATACTTCCATAGTTTTGACCATTCTTCTTATGAGAAGCAAAATCTTCAAGCTTCACTAAAAAACGCTCTAAGGCTTCTTCACTGTATTGGTAATTCTCTATGATTGAAAAGAAGTAATCATCATACAAACTAGCTTCAAGAAGTGTATCCTCACCTATTGATTTAAGAATCTCTACCTCTTCAGATATTAAAAACGAAAAGCGAAGTGCAACATATTTTAAATAATTAGATTTATAATGATCAATGAGTTCTATCAATGCAGGAGCATTTCTCATTTTTATTGCATAGAGAACATATGCGAAAGCTGATAGCTCATGATCAATATTATAAACAGTACTTGTGCTTATAGAGTTCTTTTGTCTCGTGATAACAAAATAGGTTGATTTATATCTTCGCTGTAATATGTCCTCACTAAAGCGGTTCTTTTCTGAACTTCTCTTAACTTCTAATAATTTTCTTAAATCGATAATATTATCTTTGGCCGGGCCTTTCTGTATAAGCTTTAACACTTGTTTGTCTTTACATGCTAAAAACTGATCTGACTTCATTCCATAAAATACCCGACACTGATAGACCTCAGTACTTGCTTTTATTGGCAAAACAAAGAAAGTCCCAAGTATTAATTTACAAAGTAGAATACTAGCAATTTCTAGTATATTTTTATGCATCATTACATTCCATCCATTTAAAATTAGATATCTCCCTATCGGAAAAATGAACTTTCTCTACAATAAAAACCACTTAGTCCTGTAAGCTCAAATTAATTAGAATACTTGTAACTTAAAACATTATTTATAATATAGATTTTAATCTTTTGTGGCGCCGCTCTGATCCCGAGCGTTTTAGACGGTTACTTTGTGTCACCTGTTCATCTTTAAATTTATAAATTTTTAGATAATAACCATCTAATATTGTTATGTTTTTTGGCACGCCCCTTGCTTTTATATAGCTAAGGAGGTGGAAAAAGTCCTTTATAAGGCACACACAACACACGCACATTACACAGACATTTTGACGGAGGAAAACGCAATGAATGCAATCGCGATGAATGGATTATCGTTTGGTTTCTATCGTGAATTGGCCATGACACTAGTATGGTATATTGGCTCACTCTCGTTGATGTTATCGCTATTTGTTTTTGTTATCAGACCAAAATTTGGTCTAGCGCAGGCCGAGCAAGCTGAGTTTAGAACGCAGATGGAGATTGCCAAATTTATTCACACAAGAAAATCCCAAGTGGCATTTGGGAATGAAAAAAACTGGAAGTACTTACGTAAGCAAGTCTTTCGTATCCAAGGCACGAAGTGTCTTAAGTGTGGAATCGAACACGACAATATGCATATTGATCATATTAAACCTAAATCGATTCACCCACACTTAGAGTTTATGATCGACAACCTTCAGGTTCTTTGTCCAACTTGTAATCGTGAAAAGTCGAATAAAGAAGAAGTCGACTATCGCAAAGGACATCATCTAATGGCCCTTGTGAACACGATTAAAGAAAATAAGTTATTAAGAGAAAGATACACTTATGACTTTGACAAATTAACAAACCTTACAAAAGAAAAAATGCAATTTGAATTAGCAGCATAATCAAATGAAAGAAGGGAGCTCAGGCTCCCTTTTCAATTATAGGTATTCGATCTCAGTCACAGAAAATAAAAGAACATCACTATTTGTTTCGACAATTGTGTCATTTGAGACAACCTCAGGGCCATCATTGCGATAGACAACTTCAAGAGTTCCAGCATTTTTTATTTCGTAGTCAAAACCGAGATATGAAAATAATTGAGCGGCAATACCTTTTGAGCTATCTAGAAAGTAATGAGTGAAAGCACTAGATTTTGTATAATCATAGCCTAGGCCATTTGAAACATTCTTCATTAAGAATTTTTTCTCATTAGCAATACAGTTAAAAACGTTAATACCATTTCGCCATTCAAGAACTTGCGTTACTTCACATTCGGCCGTGATAACAACCTCGTTTGTCATAACATTAGTCATTTCTATTTCTAATCCAAACCTCGCTGTCGAGTTCGCATAGGTAGTTAAACTCATCCCCATAAAGACAAATGATAAAAGTAGAGTAAGAATTATTTTTTTCATGATACCTCCCTAATATTTCTTTAGGAATAAGGTATAGAGATTAAAATGATTAGGATATATTCAAAGCGACAATAGCTTAAGAAACTCTCCCCGATTTTGAACAATTGGTAACAAATATCGACACAAGTGAATATCTCTATTCATTTATATCGTCATCACCAGGATTAAAGAGATTGAAATTAAGAACCAAAGTCACAGCATCTTCTTCTTTGTCTTTATCCTCACTAACAATTTTTTTAAAATCTTCAAAGAACCTCAAGTAAAGCGCAATGATCTCTTGTCTTGCACTTTGACTCGTATTAAAGACCATTGAACCATAGGCATCAAGACCAGACTTATTCTCGAGATTAGAGATTGCTTTATTTAGCCAAAAGCGACGCACATCTGTCATCTGTTTGGCACTACCTCGATCACTTAATTTAATTGTTCCGGCCTGGTAGATTCCATTAACCTTCTCAATAAGATTATTCTTCTCACATATATCAATAATCTCATTTACTTCTTTTATACTAAGTCCACTGGCCTTAGCGATAAAGGAATCCTGATGAAAGCTCAGCTTTTTATAACCTGGTAAATCTAAGCAAACTAATACATGGCCAATATTAGGATTTTCAAAATAGTGCTTTGTAATCGCAAGTCGCATTTGATTATACTGATCTAATATTTCAATTGAACGATTTGACGTGAGCTCAAAAACAAGGGCCATTGACTCCATCTCATCAAGTCCAAAAATAATTTGTAAAAAATCGTTTAAACACAGACCTGTTTCGCCACTTTTTAAGCGCCTTAATTTAGAAGTCGAGATTTGACAAGAATTTGAGATATCACCCAAGGACTTATTACTAAAGAGATGCTCGAGAAGCTTATCAGTTTTAATGGCCTCATCATTAAAGCGTAAGTAAGACATGAGAATAGCTTCTATATCGATATTAAAGATTGAACAAAACAAGAGGAAATCTTCCCATGATGCCTTAGAGTGTCCTTTTTCCCAACGATGGACAATATTAGAACTTGCACCAATCTTTTGATTCACCCATTCTTGACTTTTGTCATCACGAATGGAGCGAATCAATTGTTGAGAGAGTTCATCGTAATTTATCTTCTCAGCTAAGCTCATCTTCAAACTTCCCTTTCATATTTCCCAAATTATTGCGTTTTATATGAAGGATAAATATCTTCATATGAATGAACGCCGTGATTACTATCACGCTTAAAAATATCTTTACGCTTTAGATCCTTTACATTTTCATAGCCCGCAGCTGCAACAATTTCTCGCACGGCCTCAACGGTTGCGTGATGAAAATTGGCCACTCGCTTTCCTTTTTGATCCACATTAAGCCCTTTAACAAGATCTGGATTTTGAGTTGTAATCCCTACTGGACACTTATTAGAGTTACATGTGAGGGCCTGAATACAACCAATCGCAAGCATCATAGAACGTGCACCGTAACAGGCATCAGCTCCAAGAGCAACCGCCTTTACGATATCAAATGCAGTAAAGAGCTTTCCAGCAGCGATAACCTTAATTTCATCCTTGAGTCCATACTCCTCTAAAATATTAACAACAGTTGTAAGGCCTTCAATTAAAGGTGTTCCAATAGAGTCGGAAAACTCTAGAGGAGCAGCACCTGTCCCACCTTCGGCACCATCAACTGCAATATAATCAGGATAGTTATCAAGGTCTTTAAAAGTCTCAACCATTTCAACAAATTCGTCTCTTCGGCCAAAGCATAACTTGATGCCCACGGGCTTGCCTCCACTTAACTCTCTTAAGCGCTGAATAAAGGCAACCATCTCTGTCGTATCTCGAAATTCTTTATGAGATGGTGGAGAATCAACTTCTGTTCCTTGCTTCACACCACGGATACGTGCAATTTCAGCGGTATTCTTTCTGGCCGGAAGTATTCCTCCGTGTCCTGGTTTTGCCCCTTGTGAAAGTTTAAGTTCAATCATCTTTACTTGATCATGGCCGGCCTTTACTTTGAACGTTCTTTCGCAAAAGCGTCCCTCAGGTGTTCGCGCCCCAAAATAGCCTGTTCCGATCTGCCAGATGAGGTCTCCACCACCTTTCATATGATAATCACTAATCCCACCTTCTCCTGTGTTGTGAGCGAAGTTATTTAACTTTGCACCTAAGTTTAATGCTTCAACTGCACGTGAACTTAGAGCACCAAAACTCATTGCAGAAATATTAAAGATTGAGAGGTTATACTTTTTTTCACAATGCTTACTTCCAACTAAAACTCTTAAGTCCTTTTGCACCTCATGAAATTCTTTTGGATACATTGAGTGGTTAATCCACTCATAACCCGTTTCATAAACATCCTTTTGTGTTCCAAAAGGCTTTGTACTTAGGGCCAGCTTCGCTCTTTGATAAATCACATTTCGAGTTGTACGAGGAATTGGTGTTCCATCTTCATCAGATTCGATGAAGTATTGATAGATCTTAGGACGCAAGTCTTCCATCACATAACGAAAACGTCCAACAACAGGGTAGTTACTTTTTAACGTATGCTCACTTTGCATAAGATCGTAAAAACCAAGTAAATAGATTGGCCCAAGTATCAAGTATTGGTAGTAGAAAAATTCATTAAAGAAAACGCCTGCAAATATTGTGGCAGCATTTGAAATAAAGAAAAACCACCAAAATAGTTTACGTGGGCTAACCCCGCGACCAAGATAGGCCATACTCACCTCATTCGTGTTAAACAAATTAAATTACAATTTGTCAGTTTTATACCTTTTATGACTTACTTATCGTCAAGATTTACATTTGTTTTACAATGAAATTGCTCGTGAATTGTTAAGATTAATTAAACACAAACACGAGAGACACCTATGTGCACAAAGACTTATTCATTAAAAAACTTAAATAAAACAAACACACTCTTTCTATTAATCACACCACTGATTGCCATTGCTGGTACAATTGCATGGCTTAAACTTGATGGTTTTGATTGGAGAATCATGGCGTTATCCCTAATCTTCTATATTGCAACGGGACTTGGAATTACGGCCGGATACCACCGCCTATTTGCTCACAGATCATATCAAGCGAGTTGGCCGGTAAGACTTTTACTTCTTATCTTTGGTGCTGCTGCAGTTCAAAACTCAGCATTAAAGTGGTGCAACGACCATAGAGTTCACCACGGAAAGGTTGATACTGAACTAGATCCATACAATATTAATGAAGGCTTCTTCTATGCTCACATGGGCTGGATCCTCCTTCTTGAAGATCAAGATGAGTATAAATACTCTAAAGACCTCTTGAAAGACCCAATGGTAATGTTCCAGCATAAATTTTACCTTGGCTTTGTTGCTCTATTTAGCTTTGCACTGCCTGCGCTAATTGGTTACTTATGGGCAGGTTCTTGGCTAGGAGGCCTATTCGTTGCCGGTGTTGCTAGAATTGTTTTTGTTCACCACTGCACATTCTTTATCAATTCACTATGTCATGTTGTGGGGACTCGACCTTATGACAAAGGCCAAACTGCGCGTGATAGCTGGGTGATGGCCCTATTTACATATGGCGAGGGATACCATAACTTTCACCATACATTTCAAACTGACTATAGAAATGGCATCAAGTGGTACCACTTTGATCCGACAAAATGGTTAATTCGTTCTTTAAACTTCGTAGGCTTAACGTGGAATCTTAAGAGGACACGTCCTGAGTTAATTCAAGCCAGAATTCAGGCCTAAACGAAGCCTATATACCTGTTAAAGGCACATTCATATGTGCCTTTTTTTTCCCCTAACTTACCCCAGATAAAAATCTTGCTAAAATTGTTCTATGTTCGATTTAAAGCAAGATGATATTGGTCACGATTTTATTCTCGATGAAGAGTTTTTTGAAAACTTCACTTCATCTCATACAAGAAAATCTTATCTGAATGATATAAACCAATTTCTTTGCTGGATTAGTGACTATTACAAACTCACTTCTTTTGATTCTATCGAGCGCATTCATGTCATCAAGTATAGAAATTATCTCTCAGAATTTGGTGGCCACAATCAAAACCCTTCGACACCAAAAACGATCAACCGAAAGCTTGCAAGCTTAAGCGCATTCTTTCAATACCTTGTTGAAAAAAACCTTTTAAAGGCCAATCCTGTTGCAAGTGTCAGAAGGCCACGAAGCGAAGTAAAGTCCCCTACAAATGCTTTAAATAAGCAACAAGTCTTAGAACTGCTTTATCATATGGGACAAAATGAAAGGAGTAAGTATCTCCATTTGGCCCTCTTTACGACGTTTTTTACAACAGGACTTAGAAAGAGTGAAATCTTAAATCTACGATTTAAAGACTATCAAGATCAAGGGAACAATAAGATCCTTCAATACCGTGCCAAAGGTGGTAAGTTAGGAAAGAAGGTCTTAAATCCTATCGCAATCAAAGCACTTGACGAATATATTGAGTGGATGAATGAAAATGAAAGAGAGACTGGAGAAAATGATTGGCTCTTTCAACCAACAAGAAATCCAAGTGATCCAACAAATTTAAATAAGCCAATAAACCCAAGAACGATCAACGAATTGCTAGACAAATACGCTCAAAAAGCTGGTATTGGTTTTAAAATTACTCCTCACTCTGCAAGGGCCACATTTATTGGTGAGCTGCTAGAAATTGGTGTTGATATTTATACAATAGCCATCGAAGTTGGCCACGCTTCAGTAAAAACAACAGGTGAATACGACAAGAGAAGAAATAAAATTAAAGAGTCTCCTACACTAAAATTAAACTGGGAATAGGCCAAGCTTCAACCAACGCGCCTCATTGTTCGTATATTTTATCAAGATATAGTAGTGTCAAAAAAATTACGGCCACAACATATGGTATACACACGTCGCATCAAAGTCTCCTGATAGCACTAAAAATTAGATGACAGAATTTTTAAGACAGTATTTTTTTCTAAAAATAATACTTGTAAAAGTGCCTAAACCCCTTGTCTAATGGGTCTAGAAAGACACATCAACCTGATCAAGTATAAAAATTAGCGGCCCTCCAAAAAAAAGAAAAATCTATGGAGTCTTGTGTATTGAAATAAAAAGTTACGGGTCATACACTGAATAAGAACAACACAACACAATCTTATTAAATAACATTTAAGAGATTTTATATTTTTTTTACTAAATATAAGTTGCATGTATTTAGCACACACACGCTATTGCAAAAGTTAAGGAGGAACTTGTGACTTCACCAATTCTAGCACAGAATGACGATAGATTCGTCCTTTTCCCAATCGAGTACAATTCAATTTGGGAAATGTACAAAAGACACATGGCAGTTTTCTGGACTGCTGAAGAAATCGACTTGGCCCAAGATATTACTGACTGGGAAAAGTTAAATGACAATGAGAGACACTTCATTACTCACGTTCTTGCATTTTTTGCTGCAAGTGATGGGATTGTTAATGAAAACCTAGCAGTACGTTTCTACAATGACGTGCAAAACCCTGAAGCTAGATGTTTCTACGGATTCCAAATTGCGATGGAAAATATCCACTCAGAAACTTACTCACTTCTAATTGATACATATGTGAAAGACGCTAAAGAAAAAGATCGTCTTTTCCACGCAGTAGATCACTTCGAGCCAGTTAAGAAGAAAGCTGACTGGGCAATGAAGTGGCTTTACTCAAAAAATACATTCGCTGAAAGACTTGTTGCATTTGCGGCCATCGAAGGAATCTTCTTCTCTGGTTCATTTTGTGCAATTTTCTGGCTTAAGAAAAGAGGCCTAATGCCAGGTCTATGTACTTCTAACGAATTCATTTCTCGTGACGAAGGTCTACACTGTGAATTTGCAGTTCTTCTACACTCACTTCTTGATAAAGAAGAACAATGTAGCAAAGAAAAGATCAAAGAGATTCTTACTGAAGCAGTTGAAATTGAAAAAGAATTCATCACTGATGCAATTCCAGTTTCTTTAATTGGTATGAACGCTGATCTTATGAAGCAATATATTGAATTTGTTGCTGACTTTTGGATGCAACAATTTGGTCTTGAAGCACACTACGGTTCAGTAAATCCATTTGATTGGATGGAGCTAATTTCTCTAGAAGGTAAAACAAACTTCTTTGAAAAGAGAGTTTCTGAATACCAAAGACCAGGTATCCTTTCTGAGAAGTCAGAAAATACATTCACACTAGACGCGGAGTTTTAAGAAATGTACGTACAAACAAGAAGTGGCGAGAGAGAGCCAATTAAATTTGATAAAATTACAGATAGAATCAATACACTTGCTTTTGGGCTAGAAGGTAATGTTGATCCAACACTTATCACTCAAAAAGTAATTGAAGGAATCTACGACGGTATTACAACAACTGAACTAGATGGCCTTGCAGCTGAAACAGCAGCATATCTTGCAACAAAGCACCCAGACTACAATGTTCTTGCTGGACGTATTGCGGTTTCGAATCTTCACAAAGAAACAAGAGGTTGTTTCTCTGAGAACGTAAAAGAAATGTACAACTACGTTAACGTTGCAACAGGTGAGCATGCACCTCTTGTTTCAAAAGAACTATATGAAACAGTAGTGGCCAACGCTGAACTACTAGATAAAACAATTGTAGATAAGCGTGACTTCAACTACGACTACTTTGGATTTAAGACTCTAGAAAAGTCTTACCTTCTTAGAATGGAAGGTAAAATTGTTGAAAGACCAGGTCAGATGCTACTAAGGGTATCTGTTGGTATGCACATGAATGACATGGAAGCAGCAATTGAAACTTACAACCTAATGAGTCAGAAGTACTTTACTCACGCTACTCCTACTCTATTTAACTCAGGAACAAATAAGCCACAAATGTCTTCTTGTTTCCTACTTACAATGAAAGATGATTCAATTGATGGTATCTACGATACGCTTAAGCAAACTGCACTTATTTCACAGTCTGCTGGTGGTATTGGACTATCAATTCACAATATCCGTGCAAAAGGTTCATTTATCAAAGGAACGAATGGTACATCAAACGGTATCGTTCCAATGCTTAAGGTTTTCAATGATACTGCTCGCTACGTTGATCAAGGTGGTGGAAAGCGTAAAGGTTCATTCGCAGTTTACCTAGAGCCATGGCACGCAGATATCTTCGAATTCTTAGAAATGAAGAAAAACACTGGTAAAGACGAACAAAGAGCGCGTGACCTTTTCTACGCACTTTGGACTCCAGACTTATTCATGAAGCGTGTTGAAGAAGATGGACAGTGGTCTCTATTTTGCCCACACGAGTGTCCAGGTTTAGCTGATTGTTATGGTGCAGAATTTGAAGCACTTTACACTCGCTACGAAGCTGAAGGTAAAGCTAAGAAAACAATTCGTGCCCAAGACCTATGGTTTGCAGTACTTGAATCACAAACAGAAACTGGTTCTCCGTACATGCTTTACAAAGATGCAGCTAACGAAAAATCAAACCAAAAGAACCTAGGTACAATTAAGTCTTCAAACCTTTGTACTGAAATTCTTGAGTATACTGCACCTGATGAAGTTGCCGTTTGTAACCTTGCTTCAGTTGCTCTTAACAAATTCGTTAAGACTGACAAAGAAGGGAATGTAACATACGACCACAAGCACTTATATGAAGTTGTTTACCGTATGACTAAGAACCTTAACAGAGTTATTGATGTAAACTACTACCCTGTTATTGAAGCGAAGAACTCTAATATGAGACACCGTCCAATTGGTCTAGGTGTACAAGGTCTTCAAGATACATTCTTCATGATGAGACTTCCATTTGAGTCACAAGAAGCACTTCAGCTTAATAACGATATCTTTGAAACAATCTACTTTGCAGCTGTAACAGCTTCAAAAGATACAGCAAAGGTTGATGGACCTTACTCAACTTACGAAGGTTCTCCAATGTCACAAGGACAATTCCAATTTGACATGTGGGGACACTCAGCTCACTCGGGACGTTGGGATTGGGATGCACTAAAAGCAGAGGTAGCAAAGCATGGTGTAAGAAACTCACTACTAGTTGCTCCAATGCCAACAGCATCAACTTCTCAAATCCTTGGTAATAACGAATGTTTTGAGCCAATTACTTCAAATATCTACGTAAGACGTGTTCTTTCAGGTGAATTTGCAGTTGTTAACAAGTTCTTAGTACGTGACCTAATTGATCGTGGACTATGGGATGATACTTTAAGAAATGAAATCATTGCTAATAATGGTTCAATTCAAGCAATTGAAAGAATCCCTGAGGACTTAAAAGCTCTATACAAAACAGTATGGGAAGTTAAGCAAAAAGCAGTAATTGATATGTCTGCTGGACGTGGGCCTTATATTGATCAAGGTCAGTCACTTAATATCCACCTAGAAAATCCTAACTTCGGGAAACTTTCTTCAATGCACTTCTATGCATGGAAGAAAGGGCTTAAGACAGGTATGTACTACCTACGTTCACGTGCTGCAGTTAACGCTGTTCAGTTCACAGTAAAGAACGAAGGAAAGAAAACTCCTGAGCAACTTGAGCAAGAAGCAGCGGCAATGATTTGTTCAATCGACAATCCAGAAGATTGCCAAATGTGTGGAAGCTAGAAGTTACAATTAAATTAAATTTGATCCAACTCCGGTTGAATCGAAGTGCTAGAAATGAGGGGCCAAGGGATTTGGCCCCTCTTATATCCAGGATGGATGGTATGTCGACGAGAGGCAGGAGCCGGAGTCGACCAACTCTGTGCAAAGGTACAACACATGCCTGATCAAAAAGATATCACAATAAATCAAATCGAAAATAACTCTGAGTTTTGGCAAGAAGGATGGGACAAAGGCTTCACAGGTTTTCATCAAAGTGAATATAACCAGGCCATGATTGACTACTTTAATGATCTTGATCTTAACCGTAAAACTGTTCTAATTCCCCTATGTGGAAAATCCCTTGATATGATCTATCTTGCAAATAAGGGCGCAAAAGTTATTGGCGTTGAAGTTGTAAAAGATCCTGTTGAACAGTTCTTTAAAGAGAATGAAATTGATTTTAATTTAGTTGATAGTGTCTATACGTCAAAAGATAGAAAGATCGAAGTTCATAATAAAGACTTTTTCGAAATTAACGACTTAGGAAAGATCGACTTTCTATACGACAGGGCCTCAAATGTTGCTCTTCCGGTTTGCATGAGAGAAGAGAAGTACTACCCTACAATTAAGAGATTAATCCAAGAAGAAACAAAGACTCTCCTGATTACAATGGATCATGATGGCCCTCGTGACTTTGGCCCTCCTTATGCAATAAATAAGGAAGAAACAAAAGAGCACTACCCATTACTTAAGTTGATCAATGAAGCAAGTTCTAAAGCAATGGATCGATTCCAAGAAGAAGGGATTAAGAAAGTTAGACGCTATATTTGGGCCAACTAAGAAGCTGGCCCAAGATATAAAGCTAATTAGTAATCGTAACTTGCAAGAAGTTTTAGGCAGTCAGCCTCCGGTGATTCAAATTCAGCTCCATCTGACTCAATACATTCCTCTAGTCTTCCTTTAAGCTCAATCGACATCTCTTGACGTTCTTCTTCAGTCACGACTCCATCTGCAATGATTTGACCTGCTTCTTCAAACTCATCCGTCGTGAAAGCATCAGTGATGGCCTCAGTAGTTGTCACAAATGGTGAGATTGTAAGAATCGTAGATAGTTCACCTTCAGACATACCTTCTGCATGTGCATTAAGACTTAGAATTGTTAAAACAATTAGTGCAATATTTTTCATAAACTCTCCTTTTCTAAACGATTTCGTTTATTGATATCTCTTATAAGTTCTTTCGTCGTTCTTATATTCATAGCGACTGCATTAATTTTCTCAATTTTTTCCATAAAGTGATCACGATAGAATTGGTCAATTCTATTTGTGATATCATTTGCCTTAGGCTTCTTTCCTTCTCTTAAAAGTAAATTGCTCTGTCGGTACCAATTCTTATACTCGCTAGCTAGAGCTTCAAATTCATTAGCAATATCTGCATGTTCATTTTTTGAAGCAAGCTGAAGTAAATTCGTATTTTCTGTAGAAAAGGCCATTGTTTCAAGAAAAACAAATGCATGTAACACAGAAGTATCCTTTGTATCTTGTCGAGAATGTTGATGATGATACATCTGGGCGTTGGCGGCCCTTGTACTTGGCGCAAGCGAAAGGTAATCTTCAAAACTTTCAACCTTAACTAATGCAAGGCTATTTAAAACCTTCTTTGATTTTTCTTTAAAAGTACGAGTCCTTTTAGTGCTTATATATCCATTGTCTTGCAATTCTTCTAAAAGACCTTTTGGCGTTGAAATATTTGATCGTAGTCTCTTATGCCCAAAAGCTGCTCTAATGAGCTTATAAGATTCCGTTGCACAGTTTGCTGAAAAGAATTTATAACGTCCCATATCTTTGCTCTTATATAAGTTAAGAGCATGGGAAATAAATCTCCTCTTACTATTGTCTGTTACTTTTATATCGTATTGATAAAGATCTCTAAGTTCTTCATAATTATATTTTTGCTTAACCTGAGAAAGACTCATGAAATCTATCTTTGCAGCATAACCGCCAAAGATCCCTTTGAAAAGGCCAGGAGATAAGTCATCAACATCGGCCGCTACTCCTAGAACAAACTCGACTTGTTGCCTTACAGGACATTTCTCTTTATCGACCTTACAAGCAGCTACATAGAACATACTGTGGCCAAAGCGGCTCATGGCACTTTCACCTTTAGATGCCATCAAATATGAAAGTTTTATGATACGATTTTTATAAAAGCCAATATCTACTAAACCAGTTTTTTGGAAGATAAAAGTTGAAAAATAATTATCACATTTATTTGCACTAGGTCTAAAGCCGGCCACTTCTGCCATGAATTCATAAATTGTAAATTCATCACATCTAAAATTAGCATCGTTATAAAAGCGAGTAACATAGTGATCGAATTCTTCACTTGGATTTTTAAAATTTGTTTCAAGCTTCTGAGACTTATAAACGATCTGACGTCTTCTCGAGTCATCATAGTGGAGATGACGAATATACTTCTTCCAATTGGTAAGAGAGAGAAATTGAGATCGTTGGTCTTTATTTAGAATTCTAAAATTCAATTCATTAGCTAGTGCACTACTGGCCATCAGGCATAGGATCAAGGCAGTGATTAATTTAACACTAGATAATAACTTCATATTAATATGAATACAGTAAATAAAGGGTAGCTAGTTTAAAAATGAAAGAATGTTATGGCCGTCTACAGAATAGACGGGCCATAAAGCATTGAATTAATTAGCGTTGGCACTGGCCTGAACAAAACTATAGTAGAAAACAGCATTAGGGTCATTTGAGACCTTCTTAAGCTCTACCTTCATTTCGTCTACAGTCTGCTGGTCCACACGGCCTTCTTTTACAAGTTGAGGAGCGGCAGATAAGAGCAGCTCACACCAATAATCAATAAATTCCTTTCTCTTATCGGGGCGACGATTATCAAGGTGCCATGTTTTCGACTCAACCTTAATATTTCTAAAACCTTGTTGCATCAGAAGATTACCAAGCTTTGCACCGATGAAAGGATCTCCACCCATATCATATTGGTAGTCGTTAAAGGCCTGCCAATATTTCCAAGTATTAGGTGAGTATGGATCAAGTAAGAAACTTGAATTCATAACTTCCGTAATATAAATACGTCCACCAGGTCTTAAAACTCGCCTAGCTTCTGATAAAACCTTAGCTGGCTCAGGTACGTGCTCAAGAATCCAACAGAGAAAGGCCCCATCAAACTTCCTAGAGTCAAAAGTCAGATTTGTCGCATCCATTTGATGAAGTTCAAATCGATCCTTGAAGGCACCATTTAAAGTACTTCCAAGGAACTCTTGCGCCGAGGCAAGTTGATGCTCGCTTCGATCAACACAAGTGATATGCATATCAGGAAACCTTCTAAGAAGAATTTCTGTTTGGGCACCAACACCACTACCGATCTCAACTAATTCTTTTACTCTTGAAAGATTCACATCTTTATAAACAGTTTGTTCTGCAAAACGGGCCTGGGCGCGCAGACGATCCTGTTCGGCCTTATCAAAACCATGCAGATATGGAAATTCACTTGGTTTAATCTTATTTTTTTCATTATTATCAGACATAGAATACCTCAATAAAGTTTGAGTAAGTATAACATGAATGGCCCAAGCGTGATAGATTTGCTAAGTTAGATTAAATCGTTAACGGAGTAAAATATGCATTTAATCTTAGGAAGTTCGTCTCAATTTCGCCAAGCACAACTGAAACAGCTAGGCCTAGAATTTACATGTATTTCTCCTAATATTGATGAAGAGTCCATCAAAACTCAGGGCCTTACTCCACTAGAAGTCTCTCGTGAACTTTCTCTTCAAAAGGCCCAAGAAGTACTTAAAACAAATCAGGATGCAATTATTATTGGTGGCGACCAAGTTCTAAACTTTAACGGTGAAATCTTTAACAAGCCAGAAACCCCAGAAAATGCCTTTAACCACCTAAAACGCCTTCAAGGTAAAACCCATGAGCTAATTACAAGTATTGCTGTTATCTCAAAGGATAAGCAAGTTATTGAAACCGTTGTTTCAAAAATGACAATGAAAGAACTTAGTGACGAACAAATCAAGCGCTATATTGAAATCGATGAGCCTCTATGGAGTTGTGGTGCCTATAAGTTAGAGACACTAGGAATCGCTCTTTTTGATACAGTCGAATGTCCAGATCACTCATCGATTATCGGACTTCCACTTATCTCACTTTCAAAAATTTTGGAAGAATTTGGAATAAAAGTACTATAAACTACTGAAAAAACAGAGTTTTCAAGTATCAGACTAAATAACTCCCCTAATCATGCCGATAAATAATCGATATCTATGAATGTGAGGGAGTTATCATGATAAGAAAAAGCGCTATAGTTGTCGTAATGGCAACCAGCTTATTTGTTTCAAGCTGTACCAAAGACTATGCGAATATCAATAATAGGAAGATCTCCTCTGTTAGCCTCTACGGCCCAGAAGTTGAAACCTATTATGATCATGAAGAATTAGAAAATTATCAAAATAGAATTGAAGAAATTCTCGTATGGCGACACAAGGCCATCGACTTTATCATCGATATTCAAGAGCAAAAGGTTCTTAAAAGTAATCAGATCACTACAATGCATGAAGAAGGAACTGAGACCTATAAGCATTTTAGAGACTCTGTATGGCCAAAAGTTGAAGAGACAAAGTGGGTTGTCGACAAATATAATGAAATTAATATTGTAACGGACCGCCCTTCCGAAATTTTAAAGAAAAAGAAAAAAGTTAAAAGGCCAGGGCCACCAAAAAAGAATGATTCGCAAAATTATCGTTGGGTGAAATACAAAGAAATTACCATTAATCCTACAGATGAACTTGGGAAGGCATTAATCTATGATATGAAAATGGCCATCGCGACATCACTTGTTATGTACGACAATTACATGATTGTACTTTCCCAAATCCAAGAGATGAAAAAGATTCGCCACCTCATCAACTACGATAATGCAGAACTAAAAAACCAACTCGCAAAAATTACATTTAGTTATAATAAATATGATAATTACAATCGTATTGAACGAGGACTTGCCTTGTACCATGACCTCCTAAAGTTCAATGATGAAAATAAAATTGTCACAGATCGTGCAAATTACTATCTCGATTCATTAATTCAATCATCTCAAAGTTTTGAGAAGTTAAACAAGGAATTTAAGAGAGGTATCTTTGGACGTAAACTCTCAATGATCTGGCGCTACATTGGTGACTACTTCAAAGAAAGTAAGAATAACGTTACTCACGTTGTCTCTAAAGGATTTGGCAACACAGCAGGGCTTGTTCAAACAAGACGAGGAAAACTTTATGATCCATCGCTTGAGAGAGTACAAGAGTTAGAATCACAACTTGAGCCTCTTGATATTTTATTAGAAAAGACACCATTTAGGCTGACGGATAAATTTATTCCAGGCCACTGGGGACACGTAGCGATCTGGACAGGAAATAAGGCCCAATTACAAGAGTTAGGTATTTGGGACCATCCAGAAGTTGTGCCATTTCATGATGAGATCGAAAATAAAGGAAAGAGAATCATTGAGGCCTTAAGGCCAGGCGTTCAATACAACACCCTTCACCACTTTATGGATATTGATGATCTTGCAGCAGTTCGCTACCAAAGAGAACTTACTCGCGAACAAAAACAAGATTACCTAATCAATGCCTTTAAACAAATTGGTAAGGTCTATGATTTTAACTTTGACGTTGAAACAGATGAGAGAATCGTTTGCTCGGAACTTGCTTACGTAACATTTGATGATATGGAGTGGCCAATAGCTAAAGCGGCCGGACGCTACACGATTTCACCAGATAATGTCGGTGAAAAAGTTGGAGATGATAAATCGTTTACAACAGTCCTACTTATTCATGACGGTAAAGAAGTAGCAAAGAATCTCAATGAGAACTTTGCTCAACTTATGAAAGATAGTACATTAATCAAATAGATTATAATCGATTTAAAACGGAGAATTTCCAAGCTGGGGAATTCTCTGTTTCTTCAAAGAATGCCTCATCACTTACTCTAAATTCACTTCGGTCAAATTCAGGAAAGAAGACATCGGCCTCACCTTCAAATTCAACTTCAGTAAGATAAATACGATCGGCCTTAGGAAGGTAATACTCATAAATATAAGAGCCACCAATAACAACGGCCTCTTCGACGTTGGACTCCTTAAGTTCATTTAAAACCATTTCAGGGTCAGTGAAGACATCACAACCTTCAATTTTAAGCGAAGGATCACGAGAGATAACGATATTGCGTCTCTTAGGCAGTGGCCTGCCGATCGAATCATAGGTCTTTCGTCCCATGATAATCGGCTTACCACTTGTTATCTTTTTGAAATTTTTGAGGTCTTCGCTAATATGCCAAAGCAGATCATTGCCCTTTCCTATTTCGCGATTCTTTCCTATTCCAACAATCAAAGAGAGAATCAAACTGATACCTCACCTTTAATATGTGGATGGGCCTCATAATTTTCTAAAGTAAAATCTTCATATTTAAAATCAAATATCGACTTAACTTCAGGATTAATCTTCATTGTCGGTAGTGCATGTGGCTCACGAGTCAGCTGAAGCTGTGCCTGTTCGATATGATTTAAATAAAGGTGAGCATCCCCCATTGTGTGGACAAAATCGCCTAGCTTTAAATCACATACTTGAGCGAGCATCATTGTCATAAGTGCATATGAAGCAATATTAAATGGAACACCTAAGAAGATATCAGCAGATCTTTGATAGAGCTGACAAGACAATTTCATATCAGGTGAAACATAGAATTGAATGAAAGAGTGACATGGTGGTAAGGCCATATTATCAACATCTGCCGGATTCCACGCCGTTAAAATATGGCGACGAGAGAATGGATTTTCTTTTAAACCTTTTACAAGGTTTGCAACTTGATCAACCTCTGCTCCACTTGGAGTTTTCCAGTGACGCCATTGATATCCATAAACAGGACCGAGATCACCGTTCTCATCGGCCCATTCATCCCAGATACGTACTTTATTCTCTTTAAGGTATGCAATATTTGTATCACCTTTAAGAAACCAAAGTAATTCGTGAATGATTGAGCGAAGGTGACACTTCTTAGTTGTCACTAATGGAAAGCCATCTTCTAAATTATAGCGAGCTTGGTAACCAAAAACAGAAATCGTTCCTGTTCCTGTACGGTCTTCTTTTTTCTGACCATTTTCAAGCACGTGTCTCATTAGATCTAAGTATTGTCTCATCCGTGTGTCTCCCTAGGTTTGTGTGTATTTTGGTGTGTTTTGTCTAAAGTTAATTATACAGAATTTAGTACAATTTTAATAGCTTGCAACTCGTCAAAAAGGCCCATAAAATATGACAAATAAGGGAATTAATTATGATAAAAATTGGACTAGAGCGTCTAAGAGATGACGCAACTTTACAAAATAAAATAACAGGAAATATCGCACTTTTGTGTCACAGTGCTAGCGTTGATTCACAATTTAAGGTCGCCCCAATTATTTTCAAGGAAATTTTTGGAGATCGATTCAAGAAACTCTTTGGGCCACAACATGGATTTGTCAGTGATGTACAAGATAATATGGTTGAGACCAACCACTACACTCACCCATTCTTTGGCGTGCCTGTTTACTCACTTTATAGTGAAACTAGAAAGCCTACTAAAGAAATGCTTGAAGGTATCGATACATTTGTTGTTGATCTTCAAGATGTAGGGACTCGCGTTTATACATATATCACAACGGTTACTTATCTTTTAGAAGAATGTGCAAAAGAAGGAATTAAGGTCGTTATTCTCGATCGACCAAATCCAGTAGGATTAGAAAAGATTGAAGGTAATATTCTAGAGACAGAGTTTAAGTCTTTTGTTGGTGCACTTGAAATTCCTCAGCGACATGGCCTTTCTATGGGTGAATACGCAAAGTTTGCAAAGAAGAAATTAGGATTTGATGTTGAGCTTGAAGTCATTGAAGTTCAAGGTCTAACCAGATCAATGCATTGGAAAGACACGCAGCTTTCTTGGGTTAACCCATCACCAAACCTTCCGACACCAGAGGGCTCACTAACGTTTTGTGGTACCGTCCTTTATGAAGGAACAAACTTAAGTGAAGGCCGAGGAACAACTCGCTCCCTTGAAGTCATAGGTCACCCAGCAATTGAAGCCTACTCATTTGTCGACTCATTAAAGGAAACACTGAAAGAAATCGATAATGGAAGCTTCATTTTACGTCCAGTTAACTTCATGCCAACCTTCAATAAGCATGCTGGAAGTGCCTGCGGTGGTGTTCATATTCACGTCACAAATGAAAAAGAGTTTAACTCTTGGCAAGTCTCTCAGTATCTGTGTCGCGAGTTCAAGCGTGCCTTAGGTGACAAATTTGAGTGGGATGCAAAGGATTATGAGTACGCTTTTGGCAAGCTTGCCATCGATCTTATTAACGGAACGGAATTTGTAAAAGACTGGGTCAATCGACTTGGGAGCATGAGTGAGCTACGAGAATTTGAAACGAGAGGCCATGCGGAATACCTAAAAGAAATCGAATCAATTAAAATTTACAAATAAAACAAAGGCCCGATTCAAATTAAATAATCGGGCCATTTCATATCTAGTTATAAGTTTTCATTTGTCCTGAATTAAAGCGTGATAGATAATCATTCACTTTTGCTTTAAGTAAATTAGAAAAACAAACCATCCCAATAATATTAGGGAAAGCAATTGAAAGTAGCATTAAGTCTGCGAAGTCTAGAACATGACCAATTTTAAGAACAGGCCCTAAGATAATAATAAAGACATAACAAAGACGATACATCTTCACACTTTTAAATCCAATCGATTTTTCAAATAGAAATAACGTCGCTCTTTCTCCATAATAAGACCATGAGATAACTGTTGAGTATGCAAAGACACAAATTGCCATCAGTAAACAATATGGTGCCCAGTCCCCAAGAGTTGAAAATGCATAAGCAGTCATCTCAACTCCCTTACCAGCAACAGCTGGATTCTCATAAGCTCCTGTTACAAGAAGTGTTAGTGCCGTAATTGTACAAACAATATGAGTATCAATAACAGGACCAACCATAGCAACAACACCCTCTCTTACTGGCTCATTAGTTTTAGCAGCAGAGTGAGCAATGGCAGCAGAACCAAGTCCGGCCTCATTCGAGAATGACGCTCTTTGAATCCCAACAAGCATTACGGCAAAGGCACCACCAAAGGCCGCATCAGGAGTCATGGCCTCTTTAAAGATCAAAGAGAACATATGTGGAATATTGTGATAATTAGATAGAATAATTGCCAGACATGTAAAAACATAGAAAGCACACATAATCGGTACTAGCTTTGAAGTTACATTACCGATTTTTTTAATACCACCTACTAGAACAACACCGGCCAAGAAAGCTAGAACAATTCCAACAACCCATGGTGAAGCATCTGGATGTTGATCCGCAATAATTTTAAAAGTTTGGTTTGCTTGGAAAAGGTTTCCTCCACCAAATGAAGCACCAATAGTCATAACAGCATAGAAGATACCAAGAAACTTTCCAATCCAAGCAAATTTCGTAAGCTTAAACATTTGAGTAAGGTAAACCATTGGCCCACCTAACATGTCACCACTAGAAGTTTTGTGTTTAAACATTTGACCAAATGTTGATGAGGCAAATTTCATCGACATTCCAAAGAAGGCGATGATCCATAACCAAAGAACAACTCCTGGGCCACCTTTACCAATAGCTAAGGCCACACCTGCAATATTACCAAGACCAACTGTTGCAGAGAGTGCAGAGGTTAGGGCCTGGAAGTGAGTGATATCACCCTCATCTTCTGGGTTATCATATTTTCCACGAATAACATCAATAGCGTGTTTAAACAGTCGCACATTGATAAATCCCATTCGAATCGTAAAAAAGAGGCCACCAAAAACCATGACAAATAATATTAGTGGCATTTGGATAAAAGGAATTTCCCAGAATAAGACTGGAAAGTATTTTCCATTAATTATGCCAAAGAATTCGTTAATTCGCTCTTGTAGATCAATTTCCGTTTGACCATAACCCTGAGCATAAGTACTTAGGCCGATGATAGAGAAAATGAGCCCCATCATCGCTCGTGACATTGCGATTTTAATCATTAAACAATCCTTTGTTTTAGTTCTACTCTCTCAAAATTTGTATGTGTTTTTTATTGTCTTACAGTAAATTTTATAGAAACTTAATTGAACTTGTCACCTTTTTTATTTTCTGGCCTATTAAAATCGTGTATTCTTATCTCTATTAAAGATATAAAAGGAGTAAAAAGTGAGTAAGTTACCAACGCTTGATGAAGCGATTGAAATTGTAAAACCACTTGTGAAGTATTCAACAATTGATAATCAAAAACATATCGACCTTTCTGTTGCAACAGCAGATAAGAGATTTCTTAGCCAACAGGCCCTAATGGTCATCAAGAATTCAATTGAAGCTGGCCAAGCAGACGAAAAAGAAGTGAATGCTCGTCTAGGACTATAAGCTTATTATCAGTGCAGATTTCCTGTTAAGTTATGAGAAACACTGACAGGAATCTGCGAAACTGATAACCTGTCAATCACTAATACACCCTTGTAAGCCTTACACCAATTAAAGAATGTCATTAATGAAAGTGCTAAAATGAAAATATGAAAGCACTACTTCTTGCACTATTCATTTCAACTCAGGCCTTTGCGGCCATCCCACTAAGTGGAGATGATGAGAGATCAATTAATAATATCCCGCAAATGCTACAGCAGGACCAAAAATTAAAAGAAATGACTAAGAAGCTGAATTTAGCAATCTTTGAATATGCAAAGATGAGAGATATTGCTGGCCAAGATTATGCTAATGAATTGCATAACATGGCAGATGAACTTACTCATCTAAATGACTTCCCTAGTGAAATTTCACCGGAATACTTAAAAGCGTTAGAAGAAGATATTGAATATATCCATCAAGATTTAATCGAGATGAGATAACCCCTCCCCCCAATGAATATAAAATAAGAAGACAAAAAAGACCGAGCTAAACTCGGTCTTTTTATTTAATCAGCTCTAAGAAATTTTTGATAGATTAATTTATAGTCCTTACCAGAGTGATCGCTAATGAAAATCTCACTCTGCTCAATGGCCATTCCGTAGTAGCGAGAGGCCTTATTGATATCAAAGCGATACTGGTATGAACGATATAAATAGTATTTTGAATCATTATGCTTAGTATAAATCCCAACGTTCAAACGATCGTCAGACACAACATTATAAACATAGTAACGAGATCCAACTAATTCTTGTACCTTCGGAGCTGGGCCAACATTATTTAATGTATAGTCACACAAAGAGGCCATATAGAGATTATTCTCAGTTGGGATTTGAGTAATAAAATTCTTAACGACTCCCCTTGTCCCTTTAAAGACAGGAGTTGTCTGATAATCATTAGGAACGTCAATATAGACACCAATATTAGAAATATCTCTAACAGTTGGGTCACCGTAAACTTTTTGACGACGAGAAAAGATAAAATCTTCTGAAAAACGACTTCTTAAAATATTATCGTGATACTCTTCAAGAGCTTCACACATTTTAGTTAGACGAGTTAAGCTAATATCAGTTAGTAGAGTATTTGTAATTTCTAAGGCCTGTCCAGCGCGAATAACACCGCGATCACTATCTCCAGCTTCTCCATAGTCGTCACAAGAAGAGAATATAAGAGCAATCAAGATAGGCCACAGAAAGCCTGAACCGATTTTGTTAAGCATGAGAAACTCCAATAAAAAATATAATACTTAACTCTGATTTTAACAAAAAAAGCAAATTGGGTTCTGTTAATTTCTTACAATTAATTAATCAATAACACGATAATCAGCTTCGATCACATCTTTATCATTTGATGAGTTTGACCCTTGCTGAGACTGATGATTCGAACGGTGCGCCGAATGATCATATTGTTGATATTTTTGGGGCGAAGGCTTAGAACCTGTGAGTACACCAGAGTTTCGAAGAAACTTTCTTATCTGGATAAAGATAAAATAGAAAATGGCGGCCTTAATTAATGCTGCAAACATGCTTAAAATCTAGCATAAAAGTGGCCAAAATATCATTAAAAATCTTAACTACGTGAAATTATTTTGTTATAGTGTGAGCAATTTCGATTTATATAGTTTAAGCAGTAGGTATCATATGACACAAAAATTAAATCTTGTTCACTGGGCCGATATGACGGCAGATCGCATCATCCGCCAACACGGCGACAAAGACGACTACGTTGTTGCCAGTGGGATCACTCCTTCAGGAGTTGTTCACTTTGGAAACTTTAGAGAAGTAATCACAACTGACCTTGTAGCACGTGGATTACGCGCTCGCGGTAAGAATGTTCGCTTCATCTTTTCATGGGATGATTACGACACATTCAGAAAAATTCCAGCAAACCTTCCTAAACAAGACGAATTAGCTCAGTACCTATTTCAACCAATCGTAGATACTCCAGATCCATTTGGAGAACATGATAGTTATGCTGCTCACCACGAGCACAACTTTGAAGAACAACTTAGAAAAGTTGGTGTTGACGTTGAGCCTATCTATCAAGCAAAGAAATATCGCGCTGGTGATTATAAGGAACAGATTAAACTTGCTCTTAATAAGAGATTTGAAATTCGCGATATTCTAAACCAGTACAGAAAAGAACCATATGGTGATGACTACTATCCTGTATCTGTTTACTGTGAAAAGTATAAGACTGATAAGACGACAATTCTTTCATGGGATGGAGAAAGCAAGTTACGCTACAAGCATAATGAGCATGACTATGAAGGTGAAATCGATATTAATACAACAAGCCTTGTAAAGCTTCCTTGGCGAGTTGACTGGCCAATGCGTTGGGCATTTGAAAAAGTTGATTTTGAACCAGGTGGAAAGGATCACTCTTCTCAAGGTGGATCTTTTACAACAGCAAAAGACATTGTAAAAATCTTTGACTGGGAAGCGCCAATTTATCTTCAGTACGATTTCGTATCGATTAAAGGCCTTGGTGGGAAGATGAGTTCTTCAAAAGGTAACCTTGTTACTGTAAATGATATCCTAAAAGTATATGAGCCAGAAATGGTTCGTTGGATTTTTGCTTCTTATAAGACAAATGTCGACTTTGCGATCTCATTTGATCTTGATGTTCTTAAGACTTATGAAGATTATGATCGTCAAGAACGTCTAGCTTATGGGCTTGAGCAAGGTAACGAAAAGAAAGTTGCCATGGCAAAGAGAGTTCTTGAATTATCACAAATTGGAGAGCATCCAGCAGAGTGTCCATTCCAACCATCTTTTAGACACCTTTGTAACGTTCTTCAAATTAATGATGGTGACATTGAGGCCGCTCGTGCTTTCTATGCTGACCAAATTAAAAATGACAGAGACGAAAGACGCTTTAGAGAAAGAAGTGCTTGTGCTCTTCACTGGCTACAAGAAAATGCTCCAGAAGAATTTAAATTTGCTATCAATAAAGAAGCAGTTGATATGCCTCTTGAGGAAAGTGTGCGTACATACCTTGATAAGCTAGTTGCTCTTTGTGAATCAGAGTGGGACTCAATTGCAGATGACAAAGAGTTCAATGATAAGATGTATGAAATTATGCACGAGCTAGAACTTAAGCCTGCAGATATTTTTGCACCAATTTATCAAAAATTAATTTCACGTGAAAAAGGGCCAAAGCTTGCAGGGTTTATCCGCACAATTGGTAAGGAACGTGTCATTAAGCTTCTAAAGTAATCAAAGCTTACTTAAAGAGTTATTTAAAAACTTTTTTAAATACTAGGCCATCCTTTGCGATGGCCTTTATTTCAATCGGATAATCCCTAAATTGTTTCAAACGTCTCGCAACCTCGAGATCACTCTTAGATAATAAACAAAGCTTAAACTTATTCTTATCGATATGACATGAACTTAGATGAGTATGGCCAATTTCGGCCTTAATTATCTCTAGGCCACACTTTCGCGCTTGAGACTCAAGCTCCAGCATTGCGTTCATAATAGTCTTATAATCAGAAACGCTTTGCGAAGTCCCCTTAAAAATTTTTGACTCTAAAATAACATCACCGGCCAAGTGAAAGCGAATTTGCATCACTTCCCTTTTGATTACACCATAAAGGGCATAAGAGTGACGCAAAAGCTTACGATCCCAAGTCGTTGGACTACAAATCAACTGATCATTGCAGTACACCTGCTGTCCTACTGTTCTTAGGTTAACGTACTCATTGCTTAAGGCGTGAATTTTAACTCGATCAAAGAAGCTCATTTCCATAGATAAATGATCGGCGGTGCCAAAAGTAAGTGTGAATAAATTTTAAATATTGATCATAATCGGCAAAATAGTGACATTAGGGGCCCAAAATCAGGGTATTTTTGTAAAATGTACAAGTTTAAAATGTCATTTTTTGTGAAAATTCTTAGAATTTCTTACATTCGGCCTAATTTCTGGCCCGCTAAATTATTGAAATTGTCACTCTTGTTCTTTGTTCATAAAACTAAATTAACAAAATAAAAGAAACGAGAGGGGTTTTATTTATGAAAAAATTTTTAGTTGCTGCTGCTTTATTAGTTACATCTGCAATGGCCATGGCCGAGACTTGTCATGTTGATATGGTTGCCAGAAATGGACGCTCAATTGATAAATTCTCATCGTATGATTACAACTTTGAAGCTGCTTGTCGCCAGGCCCTAAGGCAATGTACACGCGAACAAGACAGAAGGTCATATGACCGCGTTGTCGCTCGTGCAACATGTACAGTTACTTCAAGAAGGCCAGTACCACCACCACACCAAAGAAAAGAAGTTTGTTCATTTAATCTAGTTAATACACAAAATGGCAGAGTTGTTAATACATTTACAGCTCAAGCAAATAACGAGCACCATGCTTGTCGTAAAGCAGATGATAAGTGTTTTGATGCAAGATACACAAAGCAAAACCCATGGAAATTCTCTTGTGAGAAAGTTCGTGGAGGTTCTAGGCCACCAAGACCAAACCCAACAGTGACAAGATTTTGTACTGTGGATAGAATTGCAAATGGAACAATCTCAGGGCGAGTTGTTCAAACTTACACTTCAAGTGCTACAGCGCCAACAGCATATGAAGCAGAAAGTCGTGCATGTCAAAAAGCTACAAGTGACTGTTCGATGGACGCAAGATATAGCCACCGTCGTGACACTTGTATGAGAAGATACTAATCAATAATATTTCAATAAATCTAATACTCCATTAGATTTTGGTTGTAAGAAGGGGGCGCCTTTTCCAGGGCGCCCTCTTTGCGTTTTGGGCATACTTTGATAGGATAACCCCATAAAAAGTGAGGTATTCAATGACAAATAATGTCTACATAAACCGCCGTAAAAAGCTACTAGAAATGATGGATGACGGAATTGCTGTAATTGCTTCCGCTACATATGCTCATAAGAGCAATGATACTGAATTTCCATTTCGCCAAAACTCAAATTTTCGATATTTAACAGGGCTTAATGAAGCCGATAGTGCTCTTATCCTTTCAAAGAAAGATGGTGTTGAAAAACAGATTATCTTTGTTCGTCCAAAAGATGAAATTGCAGAAATGTGGGCAGGGAAAAGACTTGGGCCACAAAAAGCAAGTGAGCTTCTTGGAACAGATGAAGGCTACTCAATTGAAGAGCTTGATAAGAAATTAGAAGAACTTCTTCCTGGACACAAGAGTCTCTATGTTCACCTAAGTGAGCGCACAGATATTGCAGATAAGGCAAGAAGAATCGCTGGTTCTTTATTTCACAAGAAAAGAGCTCAACAAGAACTTCCACCAGACACATTTAAAAACGTAGGTCACCTTATTGAGAAGATGCGTTTTATTAAAGATGAAACAGAAATTGCTACAATGAGAGAAGCGATGATCGTAACAGATCGTGCTCACCGTGCGGCAATGGCACTTGCTCGTCCAGGAGCAACAGAACAAGAAGTGAATGCACTTATGACTTACCTTTTTATGAAAGGACCAACTCAAGGAAGTGCATATGACAATATTATCGCAGGTGGAAATAATGCAAACTGCTTACACTATATCAAAAACGATGAAGTTCTAAATGAAGGTGATCTTCTTCTTATTGATGCAGGAAGTGAGTTAAATGGTTATGCAACAGATATCACGAGAACTTTTCCAGTTAGTGGAAAGTACACGGGAATTCAAAAAGAAGTTTATAATATCGTTCTTGATTCACAACTTGCGGCCATTGAATTATCTAAACCTGGTAACAACGCAACAATGCTTCATAACAAAGTAAGTGAAATCCTAACTCAAGGTCTAATTGATCTTAAAGTTCTTGAAGGGACTGTTAGTTCAAATATTGAACAAGCAAATCATAGAAAATACTTCCCTCATGGAACAGGTCACTGGCTAGGGCTTGATGTTCACGATCAAAACCCTTACTTAATTGAAGGGACAAAAGATCCAATGACTTTCACAAAAGGTTGTATCTTTACAATTGAGCCAGGACTTTACTTCAATAATGAATTCACAAATATTCCAGAAGAGTTAAAAGGGATTGGAATTCGTATCGAAGACAACATTCTTATCACTGACGATGGATACGAGAATCTATCTCACATGATCCCAAAGACAGTTGAAGAAGTTGAAGAAGCTTGTGCAAAAGACGCAAAGGAATTCCTACTGTAATGAAAACGACAAATCTTCTTTTAATAACACTTTTTATTTTAATCGGTGCTTCTTGTGCCTCTAATGATAGACGAGATGATGAAATTCATCTCGTCCATTGGAATATTAAGGAACTTGATACAACTAAACTAAGTAAGAAGAATGATCAGCTTACGAGTGTTAAAAATATCCTAGAGAAGCTTGATTTTGATGCCATTAGCGTAAATGAGATTCAATACGACCTTCCTAATGGAAAGAATCTCGAAAAGCTCTTAGGCCAATTAAAAGAAGATACAAGTGAGTTTGCCTTTAGTTTTACTCAGGCCAACACTGGAAATAAAGCGAAAAAAGTTAATGGTAAGTATACTAAAGATCGCAAGAATGCCGACCAAGTAAATTATGGGCTTTTCCCAGGTCAGTATTCAACAGGGTTTGCTTCAAAGCATCCAATTAAAGAAGAAATTATCGTAAAGGATCTTCAGTGGAAAGAGTTTAATCCGGCCGCTGACTTTTCAAAATTTCGCGATGGTAGTGGAAAAAAACTTCCAAAAGAGATGCAACTTTTTGATAAGAGCTTCACTCACCTTGTCATTGAAGTGGCCGATAAAGAAGTACATCTTATTCTTCTTCACACAGTTCCAAGCTATCACTTTGGAAATCGCCAGACGCCAAACTATGAAAGAAACCGCGATCAACTTCGTTTTCTTGAGTGGTATGTAACAGGGGCAACTAACTTTAATGTCAAGCTTCCAAAGAAGTATGCTCACTTAAAACCGATTCATAAAGAAGATCGAGTGATCATCATGGGTGACTTCAACACTTCAATTTATATGAATAATCCAGGTTCTGTTGTTCTTAGAAGATTATTTAATCACCTAAGTCCTTGGCTTAAAAACCCAGGGCCTACAAATGAGCGCCAGACTTTTGCCGGCAATCGCAATCCACTAACACTAGATTATATTGCTTACAGGGGCCTAAAGCTCATGGATGCTGGAATCTATAACCCAGAGACACTTGTCAATAAAGGTAATGTTTTTTGTACGCCACCAAGTGAGCTACCAAAGTATATGGTTAAAGGATTAGATAAGCGTGTGACTTGTATTGATGATGATGCTATCGAGCTTAAAAAGGCAAGTGATCACTTCCCTATCTGGGCAACGTTTAGACTTTAAAAAAGGCCGAGCTTAAGCTTGGCCTAAAATATTTTATTCGTAAAATAATGATCTAAATTTAAACTATTAAGAATCTTAAACTTGGCGATTTAGAATGAAGCCACCAATAAGCTCAAGAGGCTTGATCGTTTCAGATAAACGCTCTTCATTGAATCCACGAGAGATTAACTCGGTACGAATCTCATGAAGAATATCACTTGCTTCGTCAATTAACGCTGTTGCCTCATTTTTAATATTGGCCACATTTGCAGAGATCTCATCGAGATTAACGATTTCCTTTAGTTCGCCACCTTTTTTATAAGCATCCATCTTAAGTGGATTGGCCGCCAGATAATCATAGACAACTGAGTTAACTAAGTTTTGCTCAAGATCAAGATGAGCATCTTTCAAGCTCTCTCCATCACTAAAATCAAGAGTGTCATCGATCATCTGGAAAGCGATACCAATTAAGTGTCCAAAGCGTGCGGCCTTAGCTGCCAACTCTGCGTCCTCTACACCAAGATAGGCCCCTGACCAACAGCACCACCCCATCACAGAAGCTGTTTTATGGAAGGCGATATTTTCAATAACTTCTTTCGAATATTTACGGGACTCAAGCGCATCTGACTGAACCCATTCACCAATAGCAAGCTCTTGAATAACCTGAGACATGCTCTGTAGAATATTGATTGAACCAATTTTTGATAGGCTTAAAATGACGTCAGCTAGTAAATAGTCACCAGCAAGAACGGCCTTCTTATTTGATGCTTCAACATTAATTGAAGGATTTCCTCGCCTTTGCGTTGCGCCATCAATAACGTCATCGTGCGCAAGTGAAGCGGCGTGAACCATTTCAATTGCACGGGCACAAATCGTCACATCCTCTTTTTCATGCGCATTAAAAAAATCGGCCATTAAATATGTCAACATTGGGCGCAGGCGTTTTCCACCAGATAAAACAGTTTTAGCAAGAACTTCCTTAATAGATTTAAGGCAGTTTTCAGACTTAATATCGAGGTCAATATTGACCGCTTTCTCTAAAATTTGTGGAGGGATGCTTTCAAAAAATTCGTTCATAGTTTTTTCCGTTTTAATAGTAATACCACTTGTCGAAAGGGGCCGTAAATGATTAATATAACGCAAATACTATTGACAAACACTGCACCGCAGAAGGACTGATTAAATATGAGAGGTAAAGAGCTTGCTACAAGAAAAACGAAGTCATTTGAGATCTTTGATAAGATCGCTGGTACATACGATTTACTAAATCATATCCTTTCATTTGGTATTGATATTTACTGGCGTAAGGTGGTTATTGCCAACCTTCCAAAGAAAGAAAAGCTTCAATGCCTAGATCTTGCATGTGGAACGGGGGATTTAACAATTGCCCTTGCCCGCGCAAAAAACGTCGAGAGTGTAACAGGAATTGACCTGTCGAAAGGTATGATTGAGATCGGTAAGAAAAAAATTGTCGCAAAGAAATTAGATCATAAAGCAAAGATGCACATTGGTGATGGAGTTGAGATTCCAGCGGCCGATGAGACATTTGATGTAACAAGTGTAAGTTTTGGTATCAGAAACTTTCCTGATTTCAAAAAGTCTCTACAAAATATGTACAGAGTTATTCGCCCAGGTGGAAGAAGCTTTGTCCTTGAATTTTCAATTCCAAAGAACTTCGTATTTCGTGGCATCTACTTCTTCTACTTTAGATATTTACTACCGTTTGTAGGGAACTTAATTTCAAAGCACAAGGATGCCTACACTTATCTAAATCAAACTGTTGAAGACTTTCCATATGGACAAGAATTTGCAGATGAGATGACAAAGGCAGGGTTTAAGAATGTTAGATTTATTACTCTAACATTTGGAATTGCCACTCTTTACATTGGAGAGAAGTAATTGCGTTTATCTGCTAACAACCTTCAAATTGATATTATCAATGCCCTGATTAAGCTTGATTGCTCAAGCGAGGATTTAATCAAAGGTAGTGAATATAGCCTCTATAAGTTTGAAGCTGGTTTTAATAATATTTCATCAATTATTGATCACTTTCAAACTTTTAAGAAGTTTTACTTTTTAAATAAAGACAAGGACACAGAGTTATTAGCATTAGGCTCTTGGCGTGACTTTAGTTCTCTTTATCACTACGAAGATATTGAGCGCCTAATAGAATCTCATGACTTCTTAAAAATCTGTGGAGCACAACGTTTTAAAGCTGAAGCAGACTCACTTGAGTGGCACGGCCTTGAAGATTGCTCTTACTTTGTGCCAAAGGTCTTAATTGAATCAACTCCTCAAGGCGTTGACATTAATGTGATTCTACCAAATTCTTTCTTTGCAGATGAGCAAAATAAGAAGCAAGCTCTACACGAGCTAGCGATCACTTTAGATCCAAACCCAAAGCATACCCTTACAGATTATAACCATATTACGAAGAACGTGTCTGAAACGAGTAAGAACCAGTGGAATAAAATTGTTAAGGCCGCAGTTTCAAAAATAAATCGCTCACAGATATCAAAGATTGTTCTCTCAAGAAAACTTAAGGTTTCTTTTAAGAATCCAATTTCTTCTTATGGACAATTTAAGACCCTAAAAGAGAATAATAGTCACAACAGCTACAATCTCTTATTTCAATTTTCGCCTCACCAATGTTTCTATAGTGTCACACCAGAGACTCTATTTAAACTTGATGGCAGAAAGATCTTTATTGATAGTCTTGCAGGGACGACAAAAAGAGGTGCAAATAAACAAGAGGACGATGCTCTTGAACAAACACTTCTAACAAATACAAAAGAGCTAGAAGAACACAGGCATGTTTCTAGTTATATTGAAGATACACTTGCTAATCTTGCAAGTGATATTGAAATCACAAAGAAAGAGCAAATCTTAAAGCTAAAGTATATTCAGCATATTCATACTAAGTATGAGGCCGTCTTAAATGATAATGCAAAACGTAGTGACTTGATCACTCACCTGCATCCAACTCCAGCTGTAGCGGGACTTCCAAAGCCTCTAGCAATGGACCTCATTAGTGAACTCGAGACAAATTCGAGAGGACTCTATGCCGCACCAATTGGGTATTTTTCAAAAGACAGAACTGAATTTGCTGTAGGGCTAAGGTGTGCTCTTGTGGATAAAACAGACCTTCATATCTATGCTGGTTGTGGAATCGTCAAAGACTCTTCAGCTGAAAAAGAATGGAATGAAACCACAAATAAAATGAAAAACTTCACTGAAGTTATCAAGGCCAAATCATGGACAAATTTCCAATAACAGAAAATCTTTCAAGACTTTGGGCATCCATTATTGTTGATGAGTTAGCAAAGAACTCAATTACACAGTTCTACACGGCACCTGGTATGCGTAATGCCCCTGTTCTTGCAGCTGCTCACTACCATGAGTTAGTTGACACATTCTCATACTTTGATGAAAGAGCATTAAGCTATAGGGCCCTAGGGCGCTCAAAGGTCTCGGATTCAATTCCCCTACTGACTTGTACTTCAGGTACTGCCATGGCCAATTTCGCACCTGCCATTATTGAAGCGAATAAATCGGGGCTTCCACTAATCATACTGACGGCCGATAGGCCAAGTGAGTTAGTTAAGACTGACTCGAATCAAACCATTGACCAACTAAGTGTTATCGCTGATCACACATGTTATAACCTAAGTTTAGAGGCACCAAATGAAGCATTAAGTGCCACAAGACTTAGAACTTTAATTTCAACGGCCATTGGAAGAGCAAAGATCAATAAGAGACCAGTACATATTAACCTTCCTCTCAGAGAGCCACTGGACTCCACTCCAATGCCTATTTCTAAAGAATATTTAGAAAAGGCATTAGTAAGCTTTAACGCAAATGGAGCAAAGGTTATTTCAAGTGCCTATCAAACTTATCAAATGGAGTTTGAACTAGGACAAAAACTTGTTGAAGCGAAAAATATTCTTCTTGTTATCGGAAAGCTTGATGGGAAAAAAGATCTTGAGCACTACCAAGATGCCCTAATGAAAATCAAAGTCCCAAAGTATCTTGATCTTACGAGTGGACTTAAGTATCAGTTCTGCTTAGAAGACTACCTAACACCTAATTTTGATCATCCAGAAGTCTTAGATGTTTATGAGCAAAATCCACCAGATATCATTATTCATATTGGTGGCCGCTTAGTTTCTAAGCACTACTATAATTACTTAGAAAGAAATAATTGTGAGCTAATCCACGTGACAAATGTGGACTTTGATCATGACCCTGGTTTTTCGAATACACATAAAATTATCTGTGACCCACTGTCATTTTTAAATGGGCTTGTTAAGCTTGAATTAAATCAGGCCCCACCTGTTATGTGGCATGACTTTGTCGAGAAGAAAAGGACCATCATTGAAGAGGAAGAGCTTACTCAACCTTTTATTTCTAAGAATATCATTGAAAATATCGATGACAATTACGACCTACTAGTTGGTAACTCAACGATTGTACGCAGTTTTGATAACTTTGTGTCTAGCAACTACAGATCAAATGTTAATGTATTTAGTAACCGCGGTGTAAGTGGTATCGAAGGCTTTGTTGCAACTCTTGTTGGGCTTAGTGATGAGAATGATAAACCAAAACTTCTTGTTCTTGGTGACATTTCATTTAAACACGACTTAAATTCTCTTTACATGCTTGAAGAAGCGGCCAATGCCGGAAAGAACCTAACAGTAATTATTATTAATAATTTCCAAGGTGATATTTTTAATCTTCTTCCAATATCAAAAGAAAAAGAATTTCTTCCACTTCTTACAACGCCACACCAAGACCGATTCGATCGTCTAATTAAGGCATTTGATGGGCTGACCTATCAGTGCTGTGAAACGAAGAATGACTTTAATAAGCTTGTGGCAGATGCCTTAAGTAGTAAAGGAGTTAATATCATCGAGGCCATCACTAATAACGAGTCGAACTTGGCACTCTTTAAAAAATTAAAAACAGTAAAAAGGTAAAATAATGAGTCAACTTGTAAAAGGATTTATAACTGCAGCAAGGCCCAAGACATTACCGGCCGGAGCCTCTCCGGTTATCATGGCCACGGCAGCGGCCTATTTTGATCAAGGCGATGTTAGTTGGATTATTTTTATTATTACTTTGATATGCACTCTCCTTTTACAAATATCTTCTAATCTCATTAATGACTATTATGACACCCAAACAGGTGTTGATACACAAGAACGCATAGGCCCACAGCGTGTGACAAGCACAGGCCTTGTAAGTCCACAGACAGTAAAGAAGTTCTTCATCGCTACACTTGCCATGGCCTTCTTGCTTGGAATCTTTCTTATGAATGTTGGGGGACTTCCAATTGTCATTGTTGGCCTTACTTCAATTCTTGGAGCTTATGCCTACACAGGTGGCCCTTTTCCGCTATCTCACTATGGACTTGGAGAGCTCCTTGCTCTTATCTTTTTTGGCAATATTGCAGTTTGTGGTGCGTACTATCTTCAGGTAGGTACAATTAATGATTCAATTATACTTCTTAGTTTCTATCCGGGACTGCTAAGTGCGGCCATTATGGCAATTAATAATGCTCGTGATATTGAAAGTGATAAGGCCGCAGGCAAGCTAACTCTTGGTATTTTACTTAATAAAATGGTTATGAAGAATGCCTCAAGCTGGCTACCTTTAATATTTGTTGCCATTGCTTTTGCTATCTTATGCGGACATTCTCATCTTATTTTAAGAAGTGGCCAGGCCATGGCCCTAAATCTTATCCTTCTCATTTTAACTTTAGTATTTTTAAAAACATGGACCTACCCGATTAAAAATAGGCCATCACCGGCCTATAATGAAAGCCTTGCCAGAACAGGTAAATACCTTTTCATTTCAACTCTTATTTATAGTGGGGTCATGTGGCTAAGTTAGTTCTTAGACCTATATACAAAGAAGTTCATAATATGCGCCTAGCTCTTAAGGCGCGTGCTAAAGAATATAAGAAAATTGATTATTTTGAAGTGGAAGTCTCTATTGGGGAGGAAGTCTTCACTTCCTATATCACCCAATTTGCCTTCTTCTATGAATATCAAGAGCTCGAACACGAGTATGAGATCGACTACCCTCTTGAAGAATTTATCAAAGGTGACTTATTTGAAGCTCCTATAATTAATGAGAAGGAAATTCCAAATAATGTTATCTTGGCCTTTGAATATGCTCTCATTAAGTACTACCGAAAGGTAAATGGTAATCATGATTATTTTAATCAGGCCAACAGCGTGAGAATAAATTTACTTTTCCAAAAGGGCCTAGACTTAAAATTTAATTCTCATGATATTTTAAAATATAAAATTTCAACAAACTCCAATACTCATGATGTAATTGCAGACCTAAACTCATTGGCAGCAAAAGGTGTTAAACTACGCCTTGACGGAAACCGTAGTCTTGATAGTTCAGTTTTGGAAAGCATCCTTTATAATCTAGAGCCTCAAACAATTGATGCTATTGAGTATATTGAAGAGCCATTTAGTGATCTTGGACTTTGGGCCCAAAGCCTGTGGAGCGATCGCATTGCCCTAGCACTCGACGAAAGTTTTGAATTTCAATTCAGAAATAATATTCCAGAGGAAGTTCAGCATATAATTCTTAAATTTGGTGTGAATATCAATGTATTTGAGTTCTTCCAGCTAAGACGCGACAAGAGAAATTGGCAGATAATAGTCACTAGCGGACTTGAGTGCCCTCAATTATTTAACTTTGTTATTCATTTAGCAGCTTTAGAAAATAATTCCGCAGGCCTTTCGACCTTCAATTTCTATCAAAATGGGTTAAAATTATTTAAAGAATTTCAACCTGAAAAGAGTTTGCTAATAGCAAGGCCTCTTTAATTTTTGTGTTGAAGAGTTTTAACAAATTTTAAGGAGAAGTTATGTTTAAAGTACTTGGTCTAACGGCCCTGTTAGTTATGGGATCATGCTCATCGTTTAATTCACACCACTCTGGTAAGTCTTGTGATCGTGCGCAAAAGAGCTGTTGCGCTAAAAAGAAGAAAGACTGCAAAGACTCTAAGAAATGCGATGGAAAGTCATGTGATCGCAAGGTCAAAAAAGCTAAGAAGAAGTCTTAATAATCGATTCTATCGATCATGTAATAGAGGGCCTGCACATTTTGCAGGCCTTTTTTTTATCCCTATTCGAGTTATAATATTGGCAGGAAAAGGAGTTTTTCATGAAAAAAATTATCTCTCTACTTACCCTGTCTACATTAGTTTTATTTAGCGCCTCGTGCTCTTCAAGCACAACTCGTGATGTCGCTTCTGAGCGAAAAGATTGTAAGGAAACATCTGTTCCTGACTACGAACAATATTACGAGAATTACGAAGACTGTAATCAGCTCTAATTTACTACAAAGACAAATTTATATTGTAAGTAATTCATACTTAACACAATTCTGTTTTTACACTTTGTCACTTAATTGATACATCTCTCTTATTAATTCGCCAATTTATAAGCCTATTTGATAAGAGAGAGTAGACAATGTTTAAAAGATCCCTACTAATTTCACTATTACTACTTAGTAGTATTACGGCCCAAGCCTACGACTTCAACGTTCGTGCCTTTATGGTTTTAGACCTAATGACACTTGAGAAGATCGGTGGCAACAGCACACGTGCTGAAATGGGTTACGGAACTGCTGATATTAAAGTTTATTTCAACCACGAGCAGTGGAGTGCAAAGTTTAAGCTTGATATTGATGCAACAGAAGAAGCAGGGACAACAGTTGACCTGATGGAAGAGGCCCTACTAACTTACCGCTTTAATAATAAATGGAAGCTAACAGGTGGTAAGGGTAAAGTTCCTTTCTATACAATGCACTTTGGTATCACTGAAAGAAACCTAATGGACGGTGGATACCTAACTCAAACATACTCAGGAATGAGAGCTGGATACTTCAAAAGAAAGTATCTTCTAACTCTTCGCTACGGTGGTTGGAGACAAGGTCAAACTCACGATGTGACTTTCTTTGGTTCAAACCAACAGGTAAGACGTGACAGAGATAACCAGTCTATTCCATACCTTGGTGGTGATCCGGCTTCAGAGCTTTCATATGACACTGAAAGAACTTTCAACACTAACTTCCAAAGAGGTTTTGCTTATAAGGGACGTTACAACCCTACTCAAAATCACGAGATCATCGTAGGTGCTTTCACTTACTGGCGTGATATTGATCCAGAAGCAGATCACGGATACTCACTTGCCTACCAATATGAGAATAATAGCTGGGCATTTTGGACTGAAGGACTATTTGGTTACTTCTCAAAGCATCCAAATGATCGCTACGCAACTCTTAAACAAGAGACATATAATGCTCAAGTTGGTTTCCTTTATAAGATCGACGACAAATGGGCAGCTGGTGTTAACGCTGAGTACTCATTCGTTTACGACCAAGCTCACGATAAGAATGACTACTCAGCTGATCCTACTACAGGTTTTGGCCAGTCGAGATACAACGACGGTAACGTAAGTCGAACAACAATCTATAAGCTAGATATCGGTGCACAATACAAACTATCAAGAAAAGTACAACTTAATGGTGGTTTCCTTGTTGAGCGCCAACTAAGAGAAGAAACAAATACATCAACAGATGGAAATGCGGACGAAACGAACGGGTACGCAATTAACTTCTCACTAAGTACTTGGCTATAGGCCCAGTACTTAGAGCTTAAAAGTTTTACTTATTTAAGTTATCTTAACTAACAATCAATACGATACATCTCCTAAAATAAATTCATTTAGGAGGTGTTTCGTGGCCATCGAACAATTTATCATTATTTTATTTATTGGTGCCATCTCTGGCTGGCTAGCAGGAAGTCTCTACCGTGGAGAAACCTTTGGCCTTGTGGGCAATATCATAGTGGGCATCATGGGCTCCTTCGTAGGAAGCTTCACATTCCACCTGGTAGGCTTTGCAAGTTATGGCCTTATAGGAAGTATCGTTATCTCCACCATCGGCGCAATTGTCTTTTTAGCGACTCTCCAGCTCTTGCAAAAGTTGTGAAGATATTGAGTAATATCTTCTAATTATCTGGTAGACTAATCGCAGACCTGTGACTAAAATACGCCACATGGGCCTAATGTTTATATTTCCAGTATCAAAAGAAGAAAAAGATCGTATCACTATCAACGAAGAGGGATTAACTCTTAAGACCTACGGACTACCGATGGTTTTTTGGGGCTACCTTCTAGCAGCTGCAACAGTCGTTATTGCCATGTTTATTGGCGTTAAGGGACCGATGATTAAGCTATATAACACTGGTGATAGTATCAACCAGGCACTCGTTATTGCTGTAGCGGCCACACTATTTCTAATTCCATTTATTACACTTTGTTTCTATATGTATGAAAAATTCATTGTAAAGCAAGGTGATAAGCTTATTCTAAAGCACAGAATTTTCTTCATCCCAATATACAAGAAGGTCTATAAGCTAGAAGCAAAGGATGCTTTTTCAATTGACCACTTTATGGACTCTCCAAATGTGGCAAAGATGAAGCAAGATCCGACAATGCGTGGATTTGAAAATAAAGGCTACTTTCAACTTTTTGCGAAGCTTGAAAATGGGAAGTATATTTTTGTGGATCGTTCAAATAGAAAAGCAGACCTGAAAAAGATTCAGGCCCTGCTATCGGAATTTTAATTAGATTCTTTGTCGTCTTCTTTATAATTTTGACGAATTGTTTTAGGGCGACGTCCGCCTCCTAGGCGCTTTTCTTTTGAGCTGTCACGTCCTTCACGCTCCCAGTGGTTCTTCCAATCCTCTTTTTTAGAGTTCTTTTCTTCCCACTTGGCCTGGCGCTCAGTCATAACCTTTTCAACTTCGTCTTTCTTTCTTACTTTGAAGTTTCCAGATTGCTTAAGCTTTGAAAGTTTCTCATTTACAACTTTCTTATTCTTAGCTTCACGCTTGGCCTCAACACCTGCTTTCGTGTGCCCTGACATATCCACTGTAACTTCACCGTTAACGATTGTCTGGCATGACATACGTTCTTTAGTGATGTGGAATACATTCCCTAAAAGTTTTTGCTCAACTTCCGTCGGCTCATTTAGGTTATCTGCTCCAGCAGTGATTCTCACAATACAATCAGTACATGTACCATGTCCTCCACAGCTAGAGTTAACATAAACTCCATTCTTTTTCAGATGCTCTAATAGAGACACCTCATCATCAACGTAAATTGTCTCATTTGATGGAGTAAGATTAACTTTGAACATTTTAAGCCTTCATTAAATTTATTGAGAACGAATAACTCGATTAAACCGTCTTCTTGATCTTATTCTCAATGGTTTCTAAAATTTTTCCTTTAAGAGGCTTTAGCATAAAAGATAGGTCAAGATCAACTAGACAGTAAGAATCTTCAAACTTTAACTTCAATTCAAAGCCTTTTCCTTTAGCTTGCATGGAAAAATTACCATCATTTGTTGTGACATCAGCTTTTACGTTGAATTTTGCCACGTATTCAGGCGTTACGGCCTGCTTCCCTAGATTATAAGCTTCCTCTTGATTTGAGGCCTGACTATAGTTTACCTTTAAACTCATCGTAATAATCCTTATTGTATTTTTTTACTTTGTTCCTGTTGAGCCAAAGCCTCCGGCCCCTCTTTGAGTATCAGTTAACTCATCCACGGCCGAGATTCTGGCCTGCCAAACTGGTGCCATAACCATCTGAGCGATACGCTCACCATGCTTAATAATGAAGTCTTCTTTACCAAAATTTCCAAGAATGATCTTAACTTCCCCACGGTAATCGCAATCGATTGTCCCTGGTGAGTTAACAACAAGAAGGTCTGTCTTAAATGAAAGTCCCGAACGAGGTCTGATTTGAACTTCATACCCATGTGGGATCTCAAAGCTTAAACCAGTTGGAACAAGAACACGAGCACCTGGAGTGATAACTAGGCTATCTTTGTTCTCAAGGTGAGCACGAAGATCTGCTCCAGCAGCTCCAGTTGTTTCATATTGTGGAAGATCGAAGCTAGAGTCGTAATGCTCTAGCTTCTTAACTTTTAAATCAACTACTCTATCGATCATAAGTCTCAATCTGCCTATTAGTCTTTTTTGTCACCACGTGGCTTTCTGTCACCGCGAGGTTTTCTGTCACTTCTTGGCCTACGATCACCTCTGTCACCGTCTCTTGACTCACGTGGTTCGCGCTTAGGAGCATCTTTTTGTGCTTCAGCTTCAGTCTTACCGTCTTTTCTCTTAAGAGCTTCAACTGCTTTGATAGAAAGCTTCGCGCGTCCCATTTTATCGATTTCAAGAACCTTGATCTTGATGTCTTGACCTTCATCTAAGTAGTCAGCTGCATCAGTGATTCTTTCTTCAGCGATTTCAGAGATGTGAACAAGTCCACCAACACCTGCAGCGATATCAACGAATGCACCATAGTCTTTAAGAGAAGCAACTTTCGCTTCATATACTTTTCCAACTTCAGGGCCATTCATTTGTAGAGCAACTAGTGCCATACATTCATCAATCATCTCTTGGTTAGTTGAGATGAACTTAGTTGTTCCATCTTCTTCAATTTCAATAGTAAGGTCGAAATCTTCTTGAAGCTTCTTGATATTTTTTCCACCAGGACCAATAAGGCCACCGATTTGATCTTGCTTGATCTGCATCGTCTTCATTACAGGAACACCGTCCTTAAGAGTCTTTCTCTCTACAGAGATTGTCTTTGCCATCTCTTCTAGGATGTGAAGACGACCTTCTCTTGCTTGTGCCATCGCACTTTCAACGATCTCTTTTGTAAGACCTGTGATCTTAATATCCATTTGAATTGCAGTGATACCTTCAGTCGTACCAGCAACTTTAAAGTCCATATCACCTAGGTGATCTTCATCACCAAGAATATCTGTTAGGATTTTAAATCTTTCACCATCTGTTACTAGACCCATAGCGATCCCTGCAACAGGAGCAGTTAAAGGAACACCAGCATCCATAAGGGCCATTGAACCTGAACACACAGAACCCATTGAAGAAGAACCATTAGACTCTAGAACCTCACATACAAGACGAGTTGTATAAGGGAAGTCAGTTGGCATAACTGCTTTAAGAGCACGCTCAGCTAGGTTACCGTGACCTTGCTCACGACGTCCTACACCACGTACACCACGGGCCTCACCTACAGAGAATGGAGGGAAGTTATAGTGTAGGTAGAATTGGTCTTCTTTTGTACCGATAATACGGTCACTCATTTGGGCACCTTTACTACCACCTAACGTTACAGCGGCCATAACTTGTGTTTCACCACGAGTAAATAGAGATGATCCGTGTGGAACCTTTAGAATATCTGTTTCAGTTTCGATTGTACGAACTTCAGCAAGACCACGACCAGCGATACGCTTGTCTTCATTAAGAATATCACCACGTAGCATTTCATACATTAGTTCATCAACACCTTTGTATGCTTCTTTTCCAAAAGCATCGTCTTCAGTAAGACCAAAAGCTGCTGGATCAGCTGCCATAGCATCTTTAACCTGAGTCTCGATAGCTTTAACAGCTTTTTGTCTAAGAAGCTTGTCTGTAATCTTAAGTGCTTCACGTGCTGTTGCAGTGAAGTCAGCTCTGATTTTTTCAAGCATTGTTTTATTTGCAGCAGCAGATACGAACTCACGTTTTTCTCTACCAACTTCTTTTTGAACGTCTTTAAGGAATGAAACAAATCCTTCGATCTCTTTTTGACCGTAAAAGATTGCATCAAGTACATCTTGTTCAGGAGCAACTTTCGCTTCCCCTTCAACCATAAGAATTGCGTTGTCACTTGCAGCAACAACGATTTCCATATCTGATTCTTCCCACTTATCTTGATCTGGGTTGATAACGAATTCACCGTCAATACGACCAACTTTACAAGTACCAATAGGTCCTGCAAATGGAATATCTGAAATTGTAAGAGCTGCTGAAGCACCGATTGCTGCAAGAACCTCTGGGTCACCTTCTGGTGAGTAAGAGATAACTGTACAAGAAATAACAGTGTCAAACATATACCCTTCTGGGAATAGTGGTCTTAGTGGTCTATCAATTAGACGAGCATTTAGAGTCTCACCTACTGAAGGACGGCCTTCTCTTTTTAGGAATCCACCAAGGAATTTCCCTGCTGAATAAAATTTCTCAGTGTACTCAACTAGAAGTGGGAAGAAGTCTTGCCCATCTTTTACTTGAGTTGCAGAAGTTGCAGTAACAAGAACCTGTGTACCACCACTAGTTACGATAACTGAAGCATCTGCTTGCTTGGCCATACGGCCAGTTTCGATAGTAATATCTTTACCACCGAAGTTGTAAGTAAACTCACGTTTGTTGTTTAACATAAAAACTCCATTTTATATTTTTGAATGTATTAAGAATTTTTTCTTTAAGAATTGAGGATGATCTTGAGAAATCCAAAGAATATGAAAACTTAAAAACCTTATTCGACTTGTGAGTTCTTAAATTTTAATATCCCTTAAATCCCTAGACTGTCCTTGTCTACTTATCAAAAAAATTCGTTACTTAATTTTAACTTTATAAATAAAAAAAAGGAAGCATAAAGCTTCCTTTCTTTTTATTTGGCTTACTTTCTTAGACCAAGTTTCTTAATAAGTGCTTTGTAGCTTTCTTCGCTGTTAGTAGCTACATACTTAAGAAGACGACGACGACGTCCAATCATCTTAAGAAGACCACGGTTAGATGAATAATCGTGGATGTGTGAACCAAAGTGAGCTTTTAGGTTGTTGATTCTTGTTGTAAGAATAGCAACTTGAACCGCTGCACTTCCGCTGTCTTTTTCACCTGCACCAAATTCTTTTCCGAATTCAGCAACGATTGCTGCAGTTTCTGCTTTTGTAATCATAATTTTCTCCGTACTTACCCAAAACCGAGCAAGGAAGTTATTTTCCAGGCCAAGTGAGGGGCGCTATAATTTTGAGCATATTATCTTATAATTTCACTCATGTAAACCTTTAAATTCTCAAGAAGTCGGGCCTCAATTTGGCGAATTCGTTCTCTGGACACCCCATAATCGTCTGCTATGGACTGGAGCGAGCGCGGAGCATCATTTAGGAGCCTCTCGCGAAAGATTTCTTGATCTCTCGGCTTTAGGCCTTGAATGAATTGGTCCAGGTTATCTTGTAATAATTTCAAGGACTGCTGAAATTCGATGTCCTCAGCAAAATCACCAGAATCTGGGAGCAGATCACCCATTGTCGACGATGACTCTCCAACAGGAGTGTCGATACTAACTTCAGAGCCCCCTTCACCTAGGCGCATATCCATCAGGGCCACGGCCTTCTCACTCACATCGAGGTTTTGGGCAATGGTCTTATGGTCTGGCTTAATCCCTTGGGCCTCGAGGCGCTCTTTTTCACGCATGAGGTTATAAAAAAGCTTCTTCTGTTCATTGGTTGAACCTAACTTAACTAACTTAAAATTATCGAGGATGAACTTCAAGATATAAGACTTAATCCACCAAGAAGCGTAATAAGAGAGCTTGGCGCCTTTATCTGGCTCAAAGAGTGAGACGGCCTTCATTAGACCGATATTTCCCTCTTGGATAAGGTCCATCACATTGGCATGAGCACTGCGATACTCCATGGCAATCTTAACAACAAGGCGTAGATTTGAGACAACAAGCTTCTTTGCCAGATCAATATCCCCTGATTCACGAAATTGCTTAACGAGTAACTTTTCTTGTTCAGGCGATAGGAGTTCGTAGCGAGAGATCTCTTTTAGATATTGATTGAGCTTATTATCGAGCTTTGAAGGAACTGGCAGGTTTGAAGCAAGGGCCGGTAAGGTCTCTTGTATCAGCTGAACTTCTTCATCAATTGTCAGCTTTTTAGGGCCGATATCAACATAGTCACCTTCCTCATCAGATATTGTATGAGGAGATTCGATAAGACCTGATTCTTCAACCGATGGGAGCACCTCAACATCGTACTTTGATTTATCTTTGCTATTATTGTTATTATTAACTTTTGCCATTAAGGCTATTTATCATTTTTTAGCTTCGACGGCCATAGAATCGATATTATTTAGGGTTTCTAAAGACTTAATTTCATTTAAGTCCCTTGTTGATAGATCGGTGACAATCCTCTTATTTCGTATCGCAACAAGGGCAAACGGAGCAATGCGAATATTAACACCAATCTTTAATTGTTTTGCACCATCACCTTTAGGCAGCTCGATATAGTCAATTATATCGAATTGTCTAATTAGTTCGTTCGTCATCACTTGTGTTAGATCAGCATTCACAGAAAACTGCATTAAGGTGTCTTTAATACCTTTATAGTCATTTTCAATATAGAGACTTAGGCGCTTTTTTAGCTGTTCAACTTTCTTGTCGTCATTTCCAACATGAGCGATTTTATATTGCTCATAAATCCACTTAATATCAGTGCGTGGAATATTGATATCGAAGTGCAAATTAATCATATTTGTCACATCACTGGCCTTATCAAACTCACCATGAAGAACATTGAAGTTTATTTCGGGAAAGCTTTTACGGTAGACAAAGTAATCATTCACTTCTTTATCAACTTGCATGACGAGCGCTTCTTCATAAGAAAGTTTCTTAGCGTTTGATTTAAGATAATCAAGGGCCCAAAAATCCCATAGGCCGTCATTTGATAAAGAAATATAATCTTTGATCGTTTTAGAATCATGTGTCCAAACGTTAAAGTCTGGCACTCGTGTTACAAGGGCCAGGAATTGGCCAATAAGGCGAGGTTTTTCATCCTTAAATTCATCAAGCGCTTTAACGAAATTACTATCAACTTCTGTCGAGTACTTAGGTGACGAAAAGCGGAACTTTTCACAATAGGCCAACTTGAAATCAAAATTTAGATTAGCAGAACCAACGGGACGAATAATATCTTGTTGAATTTTAGAGACACTCTTTGGGCGACAGATTTGATTACGGCAAAGGCCCCCTTTTTTATCTGAAAGCTTATCCTTAAATGCATAAGTATCAAGCCCACTTAGCTCTCGAATGATGTAGCTCATGACAGCAGAAGACGATAAGAAATCAGCAAGTTTTCTTGGGTAATTGACTTGACCACCCCAAGAACAGGCATATGAGAAAACACCTGTTGTGTAATATAACTCATTAACTAGAATTTCATTTTCACTTTGTAGTTTATTTAACTTATCTGTGTAGAGTTTCTTTCTTTGATCAATTGGTAAAAAGATTTCACCTTCATCTTTAAAGTAGTTTTGAAAAAGATATTTAATAAGGCGATGGCCCATCAAAGTAATATTTTGTGAACATTTCGAAACCAGAGAATTAACGAGGTTGTCATATTGCTCACTATCAAACTGAAGCTTCTTAGCATAGGTTGCAATGGCCTGCATCGAGTAATTCATCATTTTATATTGAAGAGTGGCCATAATTGTACGATAGAACTCATCTCTTTCTAGTCCATTGTTGAAATATAGTTTCGCACTATTTTCACGACAAAAATAATCAAGCTTTTCGTCCTCGAGATAGAACTTTCGATAATTATTTAAAAGGTCAAAATTCTCTTTAGAGTTTTTAACTCGTGATTGCTCTATAGATTTACCAAGATTATCAAATATCTTATCACCTTGCTTGTTAAGAACAAGGGAATCCGCTGGTAGAGCTTGTAGCGATATGATTACCAGCAATGGGCAGGCCAACAAACGCACATACTTTAAGAATTTTGCAAAAACATCCATGTAAAATCCATTTAAACTTTCCCTTAAGTTATCGGAATTATTCCCGAAAGGTTTAATAGGAAATTTAAAAGAAATAAATATGAAAATAATTTCACTTAAGGCCATTCTCTTACTCATAAGCTTATCGTTATTAAGTGAAGTCATTCGTGCACAATCTAATGCACATATTATTTCAAGACAGGCCAAACGAGAACTAGACCCACCTTATAATATCTATCACGAAATTGAGGCCGCTTATTTCAATGAAGGGCTACAACTAGATGATCGCAAGGATTTTCTTGATCAATTGAGGGTTGCTAAATCCCTTTTAATTGATGGCCATTCCAATGATGCCATCCTTGTTCTAGAAAAACTTTCGGCCAAAACAAATAGTTATAAGAAACAACTTCTCATTAACCGCTTCCTTGTACTTGCATACTTTTCCGATGCACGGGCCAAGGAGACACGCGAGACACTGGCCTCCTTACAAGATAATGCCTCTTGGTTTTATCAAAATTGTACAATGAGAATGGTGAGTGCCCTTTCAATGCCAAAAGAAATGAATGAGAAAATTGAAGAAATCTTTAATAATTGCATTATCAGAAGCCACAACAAGAATCCTTATCAGGACAATACTTGGCTTAACCTTGTCTTAGAAAAGCGCCTTAAAGGTTATGTTAGATCAACACGAATCAGAGACCTAATGGCCAGCAATAATATCGATATCATAAAAACAGTTCTTCGTTATGGTATCTTTTTTAAAGAACACGAAAGAGTTTTAAAACACTATGGAACAATACCAGTTGAATTCTATGCTGACCCAATGCTTAGAACACTAGTTTCAGTTAATCTTTATAACGCTGGAAAGTATGATCAAGCATTAAAACTTGCTCAATCAATTGACAATACAAATACAAATAAAATTAAAGGCCACATGGAGATTCATAAAGAAGATATCAAGACGGCCTATTCTCACTATATATCAAACTTAATTCAAAAGCCTGAATCAATCGTAAATAATAAACTCATACTTACCACAGCATGGCTTAGTGGAAATTTTAAGAATGCGCGAATCGCACTTTCAAAAATTCCATTATCAGACTCACTTTCTCGTGAAAAAGAACTTTTAAGAATCAATATTCTTATCAAAGAAGGAAAGTTTAAAGAGGCCGTTTACCTAATGAATAATCTGGATATTCGTTATAACAAGCGTCTACCTTATGAGGCTGCGATTCTTAGTACATATTTAAAATTATTAAATAATGATCAAAACTGGATTCAGCTTAGTGATAAGTCATGCCTTAACAAGAACATCATCAGTTGCTGGCTGCATATGCAATCGAAACTATGGGATAATTTTACAACAGAAGTGATTCGAAAGGATCAAAAGATGGAATCAAAAACGATACAGGATCGACTTGAGTCCATGATTACAGCGCCAGCACAAAAGAAATTTGATGAGCCAGTGCTTATTTATCAAAAAGATATTTACGAGCTAGACTTAGCACAGTACCCAGACCTAGGGCACTGATTTTCAAAGTCTAGTAAAGCTAGAAAGAATAGCGGTAGCCAAAGTTAATCATCGCGCCACTCATATCAACATCGCTGTCATTACCACCACCAGAAATAGAGAAAGAGTGTGTTAAATACTCTAGCTCAGCGAAGACGAAACTATAACGATTAAGCCAATAATCAAGCTTACCACCGAAATAAAGGCCCATACCACTTTGAATATCAAAGCCATCATCAGCATTGGCCAAGCTATACTTAGCACCAGCTTTAGCAAAGAGGTCTAGCTTTTTCAAATTAAGAACCTTAACACCAAACTCTCCGATAAAATTGGTAAGAGTTGCACTGACAATACTAGAAGTAGCATTTAAAACAATAGGCTCTTCATCAATTGAAAGCTGTCCACTAACGTAGAAGATCGAACCAAATTGATAATCGACACCAAGATTCATTTGATAGAATCGTTCAATATTATTTGATAGACTTGAGCTCGCAAAATTTTCATTCAATAATCTAAACTTGGCAAATGGACGAAAGCGTCCATTCCCCATAAGGGCCAAGCTAAGCTCAATCCCCCTCTTGCCTAATTCGTAATCACCACTATCATAGCCGAATGTATGGCCCTGATTCACAAGAGAGAGCCCTACAATATTTGAAGAGAACCTTTCGGCCGTCGTCATTTTCTTGCCACTAACACTCTTATAGCTTGCAAGAAGTAAGTTTGATTTTAAGAGGTCATTTAATTCACTTTGTTTTTGAATTGACTCATGAGTGTTATTAACAACAAGAAATCCACGGTTTGGATCAAGCGTAAGATTCTTTGGGGAAATAAAATTCCCATTGGAGCTGTTGATACGTCCAATTTCTCGTGCTTCATAGACACGATAATTCTCATTGAAAGTCGCATTCTTTTCAGGTGGAATATAAATACCAGAAACCAAATCGACTAATCCACCGGCCTTTGGCGCATACCTTTTTTGTGAGCTTGAATACTGGCCACGATATGAGCTTCTCTGCTCAGCAGGTTTGAAGAGATTTTCTGTAAGTGGATACGGAGATAAGTTAATTTCCTCACTATCAGTATCTTCTGAATAGACTGTCATATCTAAACGATTATTCGAATAAAGCCTTGATAGTTGTAACGGGTTTAACTTAACAGGCATGGAAACAGGCCTTGACTCGTGAAATGTAGCACTATATTGGCCACGTGCAACTGTTGCCACGTCCTTTAATTTTTCACCAAAGAGAACATCATTAATCTCTTTGCTAAAATTTCTGATTTCATTATTTGTACGAAATTTAAATTTAATTTTTTGTTCATTAAGACTTCTTCTAAAAACAAGTCTTTCCCCCGCACTGAATTTATGAGAGCGGTTAATTCGCTTCATATTTGCTTTGCCAGTAAAAGTCAGTGTTCCAGTTACGTTATTATAGATATTGTAGAGAACAAGAGAATCAGTGTCTTCAAGGCCAACAAGAGCGCTATTAGTTCTTACAAAAATACGATCAAAGCGAGAGTCCCTAACCTTTCTTTGTTTCTTAACTTTAAGCCTTATGATCCCGGCGTGAAGTGAAATAAAGTCACCTTCTGGTGCATTGATAAGCTCAATTGTTACCTTTGAATTTGGCCCAATGATAAGTAAATCACCACGTTCATTTGAAAGTCGAGCATAAGAATTATCTTCAGTAATAATAAGAGTGTCTTGAGAAAGATTTATATCACTAGAGATTTTAGTTGCATCTATTTGGCGTGATTGATTCTTACTTATCAATGAAATATCACCACGTCCTGAATTAAGCTTTATTGCAGCTAATGTTTGGATTGAAACACAAAGTGATAAAACAAAGAAAGTACTTTTTAAAAGCATGTATATTCCTAAATTGACTTAAATTCTAAAATTTCTAATATTGAAAGTTACTTCAATTTTACTTGAAACTATTTTTAGGTCAACAAGCAATATAGACAACTCATTAATAAAGCGACTACTTATCTTCTTTAAACTCAACACCATCAAATTGATAAACAATAGACTTATCTTCCACAACAGTTGTGATTGAAACAGGTCTCTTCCAAATCTTATAGATATTTGCCATCGTATCTTGGGCCTGAGTTAGGTCAAGATCGACACCCTGGTGAACATGGCGAAGAAGTAACTCTCCACGGTTCTTATGATTAGCAGATTCGACCTCTATTATTGGAGAACCAAAGTTCGTTAGTTGATTTAGTAGCTTTGCCTTAATTTCTTTGAAGTCACGTGTTTCGATCTCATTTCGGCCAGTGCGTGAGTTATACTTATAAGTGAAAAGCTGCATACGGTTGCAAAATTCTTCAGTGAAGAACTCATCGATAAAAGTAATATCGTTATGAGTACGTCTTACTTCAAAAATCTTTTCGCGTCCCTTATTCGTTTCGATATGCCAATTCTCTTTCTTGTGTAGATCTGTACAGTCTTGGTATTCTTTACCAAATTTTCCAGTATCCCAACGGTACTCAATATCGCGCATCAGCTCAATACCGATTTTATATGGATTAATATTTTGCTTACTCATGGCCATAACACCAGAGTGAATATCTGCAAAATCAATAATCTCAGAACTATTCAATGCCTTCTTCGTTAGAATCTTAGAGTGCCAATAAGAGGCCCATCCCTCATTCATAATCTTTGTCATTCTTTGAGGTAGAAAGTAATATGCTTCCTCTCTAAGAATTCCTATGATATCCGCTTGCCAATCTTCAATTGGAGCATGATCGATAAGAAATTTCATGATATCACGTGTGCCGCGAATTTCTTCATCTAATAGCTCTAGAGGCGTCTTTTTAACTTCGTCCTTACCTTCTTCAAGTCCAACTCGTCCCATTTTAGAGTTCATGAAAGAGCGCAGAACTTGCGAGCGATCATCTTTGAATTCAAAATCCTCGTCGGCCGATGTTTTTTGTTTTTCTTCACTTTGGAAAAGAACATTAACATCCAGTAAGTTTTCAAAAGAAAGAACTGTATCAATGAATTCTTCCACACGATCTTGGCCATACTTATCCATGTAGCGACGTACTTTTGTCCCATGATTGGCCATAACATCCATCATGCGACGATCTGTTCCTCTAAACCAAGCGTTATTTTTAAAGAAGTCAGCATGGCCATAAACGTGGGCCATAACGAGCTTTTGATCAACATAACGATTAGAGCTAAGAAGATAGGCATAACAAGGGTCTGTGTTAATCACAAGTTCGTATATTTTTTGAAAACCGTATTTATTACCTTTAGCAAGGCGGTCATACTCTAGACCGAATCTCCAATGAGGATAGCGTGAAGGAAATCCGCCATTTGCGGCAAGAATACAAACTGTATCATAGTCACAAACTTCGAATACAACAGGATAGAAATCAAGTCCGTACTCGACTGCATAGCCGTGTACTTCATCTCTTAATCTTGCAAGTTCACCACTTAGTGGTTTTGTTCTTTCCATACTACTTATTACTGGAGTCACGCCTTACTTACCTTTTCCTAGAAAATCTTTTATTGAATCTAAGATTGCTTCTTTATTTTTAATTTTACTTAAAATGACATCCTCATGTTTTTCACCGAACTCTTTGGAAAGGTCTTTATAAAATTGACCTGAACCATAACGAGACTCAACTTGTCCGTAGAAGAATGCATTTGAATTTGGAATGATTGAATTCTTTAAAATATCAAGACAAACCTTTGTGTCTTCGGCCGACCAGTTATCACCATCAGAAAAATGGAAAGGATAAATATTCCATTCATCTGAATTATAATCACTAGCGATCATATCCTTGCAAAGTTTAAGTGCCGACGAAATCAGAGTTCCACCACTTTCACGCGTTCTAAAGAATGTCTCTTCATCAACTTCTTTTGCCGTTGCATCGTGGATGATATAGCGAATCTCAATGTCTTTATACTGAGACTTAAGCCATAGGTTAATCCAAAAAGATTCTGTGCGAACAATTTCTTTTTGCTCATCACCCATTGAACCTGAGACGTCCATCATATAAATAACAACCGCAGAGTTTTCAAATTCAATCTTTGAATCACTTGAGCGGTAGCGCATATCACTTTTAATTGGAACAACCACAGGATTCTTTGGATCATAAGTCCCCATTGCGATTTGACGCTTTAAGGCCTCTTTAAAAGATCTCTTATAATGCTTTAGGGAATCTGGCCCAACTGTACCGATACTAGTGTAGCGATCCACAGTTGACTGCATATTCTTCTTCCCCTTAGGTTCAATCTTAGGTAGCGCGAGCTCATTGCCAAGAATTGAAGCAAGCTCATCGAGACTCATTTCAACATCAAGGGCCTTCTCACCTTCCCCTTCACCAGCTTCTCCTGGCTCTCCTTGACCTTCTTGTGGTTCACCTTGTCCATCGACTGGATCTCCAGGTTGGCCATCACCCTGTCCTGTTCCACCTTGGCTTTTGTCGCCAAAACGAAATTGTGGAGTGTTGATAGAAGGCATTGGAACTTTAAATTGGCCATTACCTTTTGGAATAGGCATCTCACCGCCGGCAATATACTTTCTTAGATTATCACGCACCTTTCCTTTAATAATTTTACGAAAACGTGCGTGGTCTCTTTTAATCGGGTGATCCATTAACTCTCCAGTTGTGGAGGTGCTAAGTCCTAAGACTTAGCACTGTCTCCTTTTGCAAAAATACTAGCGACATAATTAAGAGCATCAGTTGCTGAAATTTCACAGTAACCGTAATTCTTAATAAGACGAGACTTGATAACATCAATCTTCTCTTGTGTTTCTTTATCAACAACATTTGAGATGATTGTTGTAAGCTTAATCGCATCTTTTTGATCTTCAAAAAGCTTAAGTTCAAGTGCACGGTGTAGTCTTTCATTCATCTTGTAATCAAATTGCTTACCTTCGATTGCAAGAGCACCGATGTAGTTCATGATCTCACGTCTAAAGTCATCCTTGCGTGATTCAGCAATGTCGATTTTCTCTTCGATGCTTCTCATGAAACGCTCATCAGCTTCTTCAAGCTTACCAGTGTACTTGTTGCGAACCTTCTCTTTTTGAGTGTAGGCCTTAACGTTATCAATATAATTTGCACATAGAGTTTCAATTGCGGTTTCATCAAGAGAGATTGCTTTTTGAACATCATTTTTAACGATGTCAGTATACTCTTGGCGAACAATTGCTAGCATCTCACGATACTTCTCTACAGCATCTGGATTATTTGCCATTGAATGCTTAAGTCCAGACTCTAGTTCGTTGAAAACCATGAATGGATTTAGAGAACCAGTGTGTCCATACTTAACAAGTGCATTTGAAATTTTATCTTGAATATAACGAGGAGAGATCCCTTCAAGACCTTCTCTAACAGCTTCTTTACGAAGTTCTTTTACGTTATCTTCATTATAACCAGTTAGCGTCTTACCGTTATAAAGCTTAAGCTTTTGAACAAGAGTTAGATCGGCTTTCTTTGGCTCTTCCATTCTAGTTAGAACGGCCCACATAGCTGCCATATCTAAAGTGTGTGGGGCGATGTGAACATGAGGAATCTTTTCAGCGTTGAAGTCACGTTGATAGATTCTTACCTCATTATCAAGACGAGTAATATAAGGAATATCAATTTTTACAGTACGGTCACGTAGAGCTTCCATAAACTCATTATTTTGAAGCTTTCTAAATTCTGGCTCATTTGTGTGGCCTAGAATAACAAGGTCAATATCTGTTTGAGCAAACTTCTTTGGCTTAATTGATTGCTCTTGAGAAGCACCAAGTAGGTCATATAAGAAAGCAACATCAAGCTTTAACATTTCGATAAATTCGATAATCCCACGGTTAGCGATATTGAATTCACCATCAAAGTTAAATGCACGAGGATCTGAGTCTGACCCGTATTGAGCAATCTTTCTATAGTTGATATCACCTGTTAATTCTGTTGAATCTTGGTTCTTTTCATCTTTAGGTTGGAAGGTACCAATACCTAGACGATCTTTTTCAGAAAGAATAAGTCTCTTTACACGGATATGGTTTTCCATAACTTTCATGAAGTCACCATCATACTTAATCATGTATTCATTGAGGATATAACGGTCAGCAGGACAAACTTCACCACGGATTTTAATCTTGTGGTCCTTATTACCCTTATTCATATTTTCTAAGAACTCTTTTCTTACTTCGTGTGGAATTAGCTTTAATGGATCTTCATGCATTGGAGATGGAAAAACTTTTTGTCCACCAAGAATGTCTGATTCTTCTTCGTCATACCATTCAAAAGTATAAAGAGCACCTTCATCTGTGCGTGAATAGTGTTCTAAACCTTTTTTAAGATTTCTTGCAATTGATGACTTAGCAGAACCAACAGGCCCATGAAGTAGTAGAACCCTTTTTTCAGTTCCGTAACCAAGAGCTGCGGCCTTAAAAAAGTTAACTAATTTCATTAGGTGTACATCAATTCCAAAAACGGCATCTTTACCATTTCCAATTGGATCATCAAAAAAGTGATAGCGAGTGATTTCTTTTTTATATTCTAGATAAGTACTCGTTCCAAAAGTCATAATCATATCGAAAATTCTTTGGAATGAATTACGTCCAATTCTTGGGTCTTCAGCTACAAGATCTACGTAATCCTGAAAACTCCCCGTCCAGTGTAAGTGAGCAAAGTCTTCAACTTTGTAGTTCTCACTCATAAAGTCTTTCATATTCATTTTAGTCATATCTTCTCCATCCATGAGTTGCATTCGATGCAAGCTAAATTCCTAAATATATTATAACGTGAAAAACTAAGTAGAAGCAAAGGTAACTATAAAAAAAATATGTAGTGACTTTTTGACACCGTAAAATAATCAGGTACTCACTAAAATTACTAGGCAAATATTTGGCAAAATGAATGCCCAACAAAAGCATTTGACTAAAATCTGTATCCAATTGAAAATATAGGAATTACAGATTTAGCATTGTTGAGGGATTACAAGGGTGAATATGGAAATTATTTGTGCCGGCGTATCAGATATTGGACGCAAGAGAGAGACCAACCAGGATTCAATTTACGTTGGGAATTCAAGTAAACTCTATGTCGTGGCAGATGGCATGGGTGGACACTCTGGCGGTGAACTGGCCTCAACAATGGCCATCAAATATATTGCAGAGAAAGTGAAAGAGCTCAAAGCATCAAGTACCAATACTTCTTCTGTCCTTAAAGACTCTGTTCACTTTGCTAACGAAAAAATTAAAAATTACGCTGATGAAGAGCCATCTTTAAAAGGAATGGGAACAACTGTTGTTGGAATTCTCTTTGGCGAAGATAAAGCAAGTATTGCAAATGTTGGTGACTCACGTGCCTATGTCATCACTCAAGGACAAATCTTTCAATTAACAAAAGACCACTCTGTCATCCAAGAAAAAATCAATTTTGGAATCTATACTCGTGAACAAGCTGCTAATGATCCAAATAAGAATTACCTGTCTCGAACGGTCGGGTTTGAATCAGGAATTGAAGTCGATCTTTATGATTACAAACCGAATAAGGGAGATATTTTTCTTCTTTGCTCAGACGGGCTTCATGGAAAACTAAGTGACGAAGATATCCTCTTTATCATTAGCGATATGATAAAAAAGAACGACGAACTAAGTCATCAGCTCATTCACGACTGCGCACAAACACTTGTGAGGCAGGCCAATGAACACGGTGGACAGGACAATATATCTGTTATTTTAGCGGTAGTTAATTAATCTTAACCCTCTCCTATTGAGGCCGATTATACGTCTCAACGTGTCATGGATTAATATCTTGCAAACTGTTATCAAGAAACCTACAATAAACATCAGAAATTATTGAAAATTCAAGGAAGTAATTTTGAGTCGTTTTTACACAATTATGGTAATTCCTGAAAAGGAGAAGGGAGTTAAGTCATTTCGCATTCCACGCGTGATCTTTAACTCAGTCCTATTTTTCATCGTTATCATCGTAGCAGTTATAGGTATTCTTACTTTTGACTATATTAAAATTCTTAAACAAGTTTACGAAAACCGTCACCTAAGCATTGAGAACCGTCAACTTAAAGAGCAAATTCAGCTTTTTAATATGAAACTCAATACATTAACAGATGATATTGAACGTATTCAAAAAATTGAAAGTAAATTAAGGGTTATCTCTGGCTTTAAAGATTTTGATCTGACAAAACCTGTGATGCAAAACTCTGATGAGCATGAGGCCCAAGAAGGCGATCACGGCCATAATCACTCGGCCCCATCGAACCCTTCTCGTAATCCGCAGTCTGTTCTCATCCCCCAACGAGACCGGGAGTTAATGGATAAAGTTAAGTCGGAGCTAATAGACCTCAAGAGTGTCGAGGAATTTAGCGACATCAATGATCTTTACGAGAGAAAGATTGCAACTAACTTTGGGTTAACTTCTGGTTATAGCTTTACAAAAGAATGGAGTAGCTTAATTAAACAAAGTTTTAAGTTAGCTGAAAACTTTGCGTTTTTTGATTATCGATATTCAATCCTACGCAAGATTTCAGGTGATTTAGAGATTCGTGTAAATGAGCTCGATCAATTCTTACTTGATCGCGAGTCTTTTTTAAGATCAACACCGACGCTTCTTCCTGCACGTGGTTGGATTACTTCCTACTATGGGCCTCGTATGAGTCACTACTCAAAACGAGTAAAAATGCATGAGGGCCTAGATGTTGGTGCACCTATTGGTACCGTCATTCTTGCACCTGCGGATGGTATCGTTAAAACATCAAAGAAAAATTACGGTTTTGGAAACCACGTTGAAATAGATCATGGATACGGTATAACTACAGTTTACGGACATAATTCAGAAAACATCGTTGTAAAAGGCCAAAGGGTCAAACGGGGGCAGCCAATTGCAAAAGTTGGTAACTCCGGTTTATCCACAGGCCCCCATTTGCATTACGAAATTCGCATTAATGGAACACCGGTGGATCCACTTTATTATGTACTGGATTAATTAGGAGAAATTTAAATGTTTAATCCGCTTAAGTCTTTTTTTGGCACGAAACACGATCGCGATATCAAAAAGCTCATGCCAATCGTTAATGAAATTAATTCACTTGAAGCACAAATGGAAAAACTTAGTGATGACGAGCTTAAGGCGCAGACAACTAAGTTTAAGCAACGCCTAAGTGAAGGAGCGACTCTAGACCAACTTCTACCAGAAGCATTTGCAACGGTTAGAGAAGCTGCTAAGCGTGTCCTTGGAATGCGACCATATGATGTTCAAATCATCGGTGGAATTGTTCTTTTCAAAGGAATTATTGCGGAGATGAAGACAGGGGAAGGTAAGACTCTTACTGCAACTCTGCCTCTTTACCTAAAAGCTCTCGAAGGAAAAGGTGCTCACCTTGTAACTGTAAACGACTACCTAGCTAGTCGTGATGCTCAGGAAATGGGTGTTCTTTATAATTGGCTAGGTCTAACGACTGGTTGTATTATCGCAGATATGGAAGATGAAGATCGCCAGAAGGCATATGCTTCAGATATCACATACGGAACAAATAACGAATTTGCTTTCGACTACCTAAGAGATAATATGAAATTCTCTTTAGAGGAATATGTTCAAAGAGACTTTCACTATTGTATCGTGGATGAGGTTGACTCGATTCTAATTGATGAGGCCAGAACTCCCCTGCTAATCTCAGGACCAAGTGAAGGTGATTCAACTCTTTATGGAGTTGCAAATAAAGTTATCCCACAACTTACAGTTGAAAAACACTTCACGATTGATGAAAAATCAATGTCAGCTGTTTTTACAGAAGAAGGGATTTTAAAAGTTCAAGAGCTTATGAAAGTTGATAATCTTTATGATATCGAAAACTCTGCTCTACTTCACCACCTAAACCAAGCACTTCGTGCTCACCACTTATTCAAAAGAGACGCTAACTACATCATTAAAGACGGTGAAGTAATTATCGTTGATGAATTCACTGGACGTCTAAAAACAGGCTCTCGTTGGTCAGATGGCCTACACCAGGCAATCGAAGCAAAAGAAGGTGTTGAGATCAAGCAAGAAAACCAAACTCTTGCTTCAATTACATTCCAGAACTACTTTAAAATGTATGCAAACCTTGCAGGTATGACAGGAACGGCAGATACAGAAGCTGAAGAATTTAAAAAGATCTATGATCTTGACGTAATTGTTATCCCAACAAATCTTCCAATTGCACGTGTTGATGAAGCGGATGTTATCTATAAGAACAAGCAAGCAAAATATAGAGCAATTATTAAGCTTCTAAGAGAACTAAACGAAAAAGGCCAACCGGTTCTAGTTGGGACGATTACAGTTGACTCTTCTAACCTACTTTCACAAGAGCTAGAAAAGGCAGGAATTGAACACAATGTTTTAAATGCCAAGCAACATGGGAAAGAAGCCGGTATTATTGAAAATGCTGGTCGAAAGGGATCTGTAACAATTGCAACAAATATGGCCGGTCGTGGTACCGACATAAAAATTAATGATGAAGTAAAGGCCCTTGGTGGTTTATATATCCTTTGTACAGAAAGACACGAATCTCGTCGTATTGACAACCAGCTTCGTGGACGTTCAGGACGTCAGGGAGACCCAGGTCGTTCAAAATTCTTCCTATCTCTAGAAGATGATCTTATGAGAATCTTTGGTAGTGATCGTATTGCGAAAGTGATGAACACTCTTGGTATGGAAGAAGATGAGCCAATTGAGCACAAGATGATCACAAATGCCATCGCTAAAGCTCAAAAGAAAGTAGAAACGCACAACTTTGAAATAAGAAAGCACCTTCTTGACTTCGACAATGTCATGAATGAACAACGTCGAGTTATCTACCGTATCCGTCGTGATATTCTTTCAGATGAAGACAACCTAGGGTTCGTAAAAGAGATGACTGAAGATGTTGCTGACAACCTTTACGAAACATATCGTCCGCAAAAGAAAGTTCCTCTTGAGGACCTTCCTTGGGAAGACATGAAATCAGGATTCTGTGCAACTTTTAACACAGAATACGAAGTAAGTGCGGTTGAATGTTCAGAGAAATTCGAAGGTAATGTAAGTAAGTACTTTGAAGAAAGAGCAAAAGAAATTCTAGAAACAAAGCTTGCTGGTTATGATGAAAGACAAGTAACACTTGCTCTAAGAGAAATTCTACTTTCTACTTTTGACCAGCACTGGAAAGATCACTTAAGAAATATGGATCACCTAAAAGAAGGGATCAACCTTAAGGCCTACGCACAAAAAGATCCTCTGACTGAATATAAGAGAGAAGCTTTCAACCTATTCGAGCAAATGCGTGTTGATGTAAAAGCAAGTGTTGTTCGCAATATGTTTACTGTTCGTCTTTATACTCAAGAAGAGATTGAGGAACTAAGACGTCAACAGGAAGAGGAGCTACAAAAGCAACTTGAGATCTTAAAAGCAAAAAGAATTGCTGAAGAAGAAGGACGTGATGAGCCTGCGCAAGCACAAGCTCCTCGCTCACGTGGACAAGTAAAGGTTGGACGTAACGACGCTTGCCCGTGTGGTTCAGGAAAGAAATTTAAACACTGTCACGGATCATAACGAATATGTCAGATGGCGATAACAAGAACGATTTAACACGCATTGAGGACTTGTCTGAGTTTCTTCATCAGGGAGATGATGAGCTCGACAAGCTTCTTGCTGACCTCGATGAGTCTAATGAGGACTCAAACAATGAGAACGAAGCGGACGAAGCTGAAATCGAGTTAGCGCCATTTGAATATTCAAATAATTCAGAAGAAAATTTTGATGATGACACTTTAGAGTCAGAAGAAGAATTTGATAATGACAACAATGAAGATGACTCATATGACGAGGCAGAATACGCCTTTGATGAATCTGACCTTAACGACCAAGAGGATGCTTTAGAAGAAGATCTAGAAGACAATCAGGTCGATTTTCAGAACGACTTTCAGGAAGACGATCAAACAGACTTCAACGAAGACTTTGCAAGCTTTGAAGACCAAAACACTGAAGGCCAAGAAGAGACAAATTTTGATAATTTCGAAAACTTTGAAAACGACGAAGACGAAATACTAGAAGAAGATCAGCGAGAAGATGGACAGCTAGATGACCAAGAGGGCGAAGAAGCTGAAATTGAACTTTCACCTTTTGAAGAAGAAACTCAAGAAGACAACAGCTCCTATCAAGAAGCCCCTCAGCAAGAAGAGCTAACTGAACAAGAAATACAAGCATATGAGCAGGTGGAAACTCAACTTACAGCAACTCCTGAAACGGTAGCACCTGAAATCAAAGTGGCCCAAGACTTTGGTGAAGTCAGAGACTTTGCGGCCAACTCAACATACGGCAAGGTTGCAATTGGTGGTAATCCTGCTTTTTCCATCCTTATGCAAGGGATAACTCCTGGTCAATATGATGAGAGTATTCTTGCCGTTTTGAATGAACATGGGCTCTTGGGAGATAATGAAGACCTTTATCGTACAGGCCTTGAAAGTGGACAGCTCCTTATTGCACAAATTGGTGAGTTCAGTGCTATTTACTTAGCAGGAAAATTACGTCGCTATTGTCGCGTGATCAAAGTTGGACTGGCCCATGAAATACATGCTAGCCCAAATTATGACCACAGTGACCAAAGAGGTTTAACAGGGCCACGCTCAATCAATCAGAATAAATCAAAGCATTTTGTAAGAAATAATAAAGAATTTAACCAAGAAGATGTTCTACTTAGCTCTTCTCACTTCGTCCCAGGATATCTTATCACTCACAGCTTGGGCCCAATGCAGATAAATGAAGTCATCGATGGTAACGAGTTTAATGATATTAAGTCAATTAACCTAATCGAATACTTCTCTGACCAATTTAAAGAAAGCGCTTTTAAAAAAGGTGCGAATGCAATTATTTCGATCCACTTTACAGTAAATCACCACAATAAAGACTCAGCGTCGAATGATATTATTATCATGGCCCATGGGGACTATGTCGTTTTAGAAGAAAACAAGGCATAGAGATTAGACAATTATGATTAGCAATTTAAGCGATACAAAAGTTTTTTATAGCACCATTATTATTGGAGGAGGCATTGTAGGGGCCGGAGTTTTCCGAGACCTAAGCCTACATGATGTCGATACTCTTCTTGTGGATAAGAAGGACTTTGCTTCCCAAACGAGCTCTAAAAGCTCAAAAATGCTTCACGGTGGAATCCGCTATCTTGAAAATTTTGACTTTCCCCTAGTATGGGAAGCCTTACATGAGAAGAACCTTTGGCTAAAGCTTGCGCCTCACCTATGCTTTGAAGAAAAATTCTATCTACCAATCTATTCTGATTCAATTCGTCCAAAATGGATGATTAGAATTGGCCTTTTCTTATATGATCTTCTTTCAAGCTTTCAAAACTCTCCGTATGAGATGAAGAGTAAAATCGAAACACTTGAAACTAATGCGGATTTAAAAGAGGACGACTTAAAAGGAAGCGGTGTTTATCATGATGCTGTTGTACACGATGGCCGATTAACAATTGAAGTCCTTAGAGATGGCGCCTTTAATCCTAGCTGTCATGCTCTTAATCATGTGGGCCTAGAAGATTATGAGTTTCTAGAAGATGGTACAGTCAGAGTTGTTCTAAATGATGAAATTGAAGGAATAACAAAGGAAGTCTACTGCAATGATTTGGTTTTTGCGACAGGACCTTTTACAGATAAAATCCTCGAAAAATCAAAACAAATCCACTGGCAACCACAACTTTTACCATCACGTGGTAGTCATATTTGGATCTCAAAGGAACGTTTAAAAATAAAGACTGCAATTCTTTTAACACCAAATGATGGCCGAGTTATTTTTGTCATTCCACAGGCCGATAAAATTCTTGTCGGTACAACAGAAGCAAAAGTAGAAGAAGATTATTTTGATTTAAAAGCAACACAAGAAGAGATCAATTACTTACTCGCTAATTTAAATCAATACTTCCCAAAGGCCAAGATTGCAGAAAGTGACATAATCTCTAGCTTTGCAGGGATTCGTCCTCTCGTAAAAGATGACTCCACTGCCGCACTAGGAAAGACTGCGCGAGTTCACAAATACTTTCAACCATTGAAAAACTGTCACGTTCTCATTGGAGGGAAATATACAACCTTTAGAACGATGGCCCAGGATGTAGCAAGAGCAATAGTTCACAAACATAAGAAACCATATATTCAAGACAAAACCCTTGCAGAATTTCGCTTTAAGATGCGCTATAATCCCTTTGAGCAGAAAGGCTTCACTGCTGAGCAGGAAGTAGAAGTTAGGAAGTATGAGTTTGTACGTTGTGAAGAAGATTTTAACAGACGCCACTAGAGAATAATGTAGCGTCTGTTAAGAGAAACTAGAAGCGTAAGTAGGCTCCAGCAATTGCTCTAAATCCACTTAAAGAGATCGTGTTTTCAACTGTCGATCCACCAGTTTCAATACTGAAAGTTGAAGAGCTACTAAAGTAGTCCCCCTTAGCATAAAAACCAAATCCTGAATCAAGTGTGTACTTGATACCACCACCAAAATTCATATATGTCCCCGAACCTGACAGGCTTTCTGTTGTTGAAGAGCCAGCAGACTGTGGGATTTCATTAAGTGAAGTCATCGATAAACCAAATCCAAATTCAACATAAGGAATAAAGCGGTTCGTTGCAAGAGGATTGAAAATATGAAAATTAACGGCACCGCCAAAATCAATTGAAGATGAAGTTGAATCAGAGATCCCATTGCTTCCAGAGTAGTAACCAACACTTGCTTTAAGTGAAAACTTTTGTAAAAAACTTTGAGACTTTGGAAAAAATAGCTCAAACTCTCCAGCAAAACCAAGCGAGCTTAATTCTGTATCAGTACTTACACCAACATTATCATATGTTCCGCTAAGCATATTAAAACCTGCAGAAACATTTAAGGCCATATTCTTGTCTAGAATCTTACTTGGTGTAGGCTTAGACATTGTCTGATTGCTTGAAAATGATGTTGTTTTAATGGCCTCAAGCTCACTCTGTTCTTCGTAGTTATCTTTATAGCTACTTGAAGCTTGAGATTGAGTATAGGCACTTCTTTGTTGTGGGGCAGAACGATTGATATCAACAGGCTCCCCTATCTGCTTTCCACCTGGATATGTTGCCTGTAGAGACTTCGAACGATCATTAGTTAGTTTCACAGGAGAGGAAATCTTTAAATTTGCAACTTTATCACGTTGTATTTCATTAGGTTTTACAATTCGATAAATACTCCAAACAGAACGCGAAGGTGTGGCCTTGATACATACTGCTCTTGCAAAAACACCTGTCGTAATAAAGAACTTTGCATGATCCCCAATAACAAGGCCATCTTCTAGACCTCGATTCATAAGAATTGTTTTCTTCGAAGTTGAAGTCTGAAGAATTCTGAAAGTTAACTTCTCATCAATATCCAGTGCCAAAGTACTAGAGCTAAATAGAGCAATTAGTGAGAAGGTTAGAATTTTTAGTAAACGTCCTGTCATATCATATCCTTAAAAAAATATACTTAAACTAGCGATAAATTTTAAATTATTAACTGTTTGGTTTAGTGCAAAATTATTAGCATCCGCTACATTAACTTCACTTATAGGAGACAAACTTAGTAGCTCGTAGTTTAACTTCGCACCTATACCGTAGCCAAACATATTACCTTTTTCATAGTCTCGAAATGTAGAGATTCTCGTTTTAATTCCAAGAGTAATTGAAGGTAGCGCGACTGACTCATAGTCATAACTGTAATTTGTAAAAGAGGCTGAAGTCGTCTCACCCGTACCACGTTTCATTCCAAGACCTACAAAAGCAAGAAGTTTATTTCGAACATATGGGGCATTGTAGAAGTAGTAATTAACATGTGCGCCAAAATTCATATAAGTCATGCGGCCATTGATACCACCAAGATCAACATTTAAGTTTGAAACGTCGAGACCAAAGTCCACGCTCCACTTCCTAAGGGAGTCATGTGCTCTAATAAGATGAAATTCATAAGAAGCGGCCAGGCCATAACCAAGGTTCTGGTGATTACTATCACTTTCCGTGTAATTAGGCATAAGGTTTGAAATAAAGCTCAATTGAACTTCATTACCACTTTCAATTGAAAGAACATTTTCTCTTCTAAATTTTTCGCGAGCAATACCTGATGACTTTAAGTAGCGGCTAAGCTGCTCACTATCCATATCAGCAGACCACAGTGGTCCTTCTTTATCGAGAACTGCTTTTGCCGATTTTGTCACTCGATTCTTAGCTCTTTCTCTTGCAAGACTCTCTTCCATTACATTGGGTATTGAGAGGTTTGAGTTTGCGCCAGTTAAATCAGGACTTCCACTATAGAGCATTTCCTTATAGCCATCTTGGGCAGCAGAGATCTTATTTAATTGTTCTTGATTTTGGCGCGCCATTTGTACATCAAATTCTTTGGCCGTAAGCTTTGTTGTATCAACAGGCCCTAGCTGAGAATCGACATACTTATAACGAAGCCTACCATCTTTAACGATAATCTCGTCACCATCTCTTAACTGAGTTTTCTTTGTCACCTTATAAATTGTCGACTCATCGAAACTTGAATCATAATTCTTATCACTAGGAGTCTCTTTATCTTGAACTAGGTCTGTTGGAACTTCACCATCAATGGCGTGTTGATTATTAAATTTTGTTTTCTTTGATTCATAGGCCTTAATTTCGTAAACAGGTTTTTTCTTATAACGGCCACTAGCGGTTTGTGATCGAATTTGTAGCGCAATAGTTTTATCTGTAGCAAAATTAGCTCGGTTTAGCTTATCTCCAGAAATTTCTTTGAAATACCAGTAAGATTCACGGTCTGATACTTTAAGAAGCTCAATACTTCCAAGGTAGAGATATTTAGGTTTTTGATAATCGCCAATACGTATTGAAACGTCTGCCACATCACCAGTTTTAAGTCCTGTAAGCTTACCGACAGAAAGCTTAATTGTGCGTCCTGACTGAGAAAGGGCCACAATTTTTGCCTGCATCATTGCATAAGTATTTGCCATCAATAAATTTAGCAAAAGTATCATTACGAATTGTTTATATTTATCCATATATTTAATTATAACGAATGGAAGTATTTGAAACAATATGGTAAGGTATGTATATTTTTACAAAATTATGCCACGGTGCACCATGAGTGAACGGAGGAAGATATGGCCAAAAGAAAGAAGAATATTCAAATTTTTCGATACGAATGCCAAATGACTGGCGAAGTTTACAAAACTACTAAGAAAGCAACTAATCCTGATGATCTTGTTAGTGTAAACGCATACTACGAAATGAATCCTGAGGAAGATGATCGTCCTGAGGAAATTAAGAAAGAATTAGGAATTGAGTAAAATTTAGAAAAAAACGGAGTTTTTGAATGGCACACCACAAAGTCATTATTATTGGATCAGGTCCTGCTGGTTATACAGCGGCCCTATATGCATCACGTGCAAACCTTGAACCTCTTGTTATTGAAGGACATGAGCCAGGTGGGCAATTAACGACGACAACTGATGTTGATAACTTTCCAGGATTCCCAGAAGGGATCATGGGGCCAGAACTTATGGCCAATATGAAAAAACAAACTCAGAGATTTGGAACGCAATACTTGAGTGGTTTTGTCACTGGACTTGATACGTCAAAGAGACCTTTTACTCTTACAGTTGATGAAGATAAAACTTACACTGCAGATGCAGTTATCCTTGCAACAGGTGCTTCGGCCAAATACCTTGGTTTACCAAATGAAAAAGAATTAATTGGTAAAGGTGTTAGTGCTTGTGCAACTTGTGATGGATTCTTCTACCGCGACCGTGTTGTTCACGTAGTTGGAGGGGGAGATACGGCAATGGAGGAAGCAACTTTCCTAACAAAATTTGCTTCTAAAGTATATGTTGTCCACAGAAGAGATGAGCTTCGTGCTTCTAAGCCAATGCAAGAGCGTGCTTTCAATAACGAAAAGATCGAATTCGTATGGGATAGCGCTGTAACAGAAATCATCGCTGATGCAACTGGTGTAACTTCAATTAAAGTAGAAAACCTAAAAACGGGTGAAGTTACAGAGAGAAAAACTGATGGCCTATTTATGGGTATCGGACATAAGCCAAATACAGACTTCCTAAAAGGTAAAGTAGATCTTGATGATCATGGCTTTATCATTACTGAGGGTAGACACCCAGATACAAGCGTTGCAGGTATTTTTGCATGTGGCGATGTACAAGACTCTTACTACCGTCAGGCGATTTCTGCGGCAGGTTCAGGTTGTCAGGCAGCAATCAGAGCAGAAAGATTCTTAGAAGAAAACGAATAATTAAAATTCATATCGTGGCCTAGGGATAAACTAGGCCACATTATCTGAAATATACAACTCAACTCTTTCAACAGTTTCATTAAACAAACGCTTTACAACCTTACTACCATTTTTAAGGCGGCCAACCATATCCTCGTAATCAATTAAAGAGCCCTTTGCCACAGACTTAAGCCCAACAGCTCCTTCTTTTAATTGCTTGGCCACAAAGAAGTAAAGATAAAGGTCAGCACACTCCTGTTCATTTAAGTCGTGTTCATCGAAGGCATTGATTTTTAAATCATTTGCCTCAATCGAAATTTGTGGTTGTATATCCCTTTCAAATAAAGGAGTGATCTCACTTGTTCTAATCGTTAGATTTCCACTACCTTTGTTAAAGATCATTAGCCTTGCAATACAGGCCTTGAGTTCTGAGATATTACCAGGCCAGTCATAATCAAGAAGCATTTTCTGAACACGATGAGAAAGACGTTTTTTAGTGGTATGATTTTTAAGGCTATATTGTGAGATAAAATAATTTGCAAAGAAGAGTATATCTTCTTTTCTCTCAACAAGTGAGATGGTTTTAAAGCTTGGAATCGTTAAATCATTCAAATAAACAGTACCAGTAAATAGAATTCTGAACGATTCTCTACTATCAACAGTCTCGATAATATAATTGGCAACCCTAGGTGAAAGCTTATCGAGGCCCTTAAAGATCACATGGCCATTAATGACACGATCTCTAATCTTATCAACAACCTCATCAATATCCTTCTTTGTCATCTTTGCATAGCAATTAACAACTTCGATATGAGTATTGGCCGTATTAGACTGGCGTGCAATTTTCTCACAAAGATAATACTTACCACTTCCCTCGCCGCCATAAATATAAACAGGGCCTTTTTCATTAGGTGCGCTATATTGATCTAAGAACGCTTGTGCACCTTTAGCAAAAACACTAACTCCCATCGATGTATTAAAAGCAACATCAGTATCGAACTCGTCTCCATAGTCACCATTATTATATTCTTCATACTCATCGATCTCATCACTCTTATAAAAATAGAGAAGGCCAATAACTCGTGCTAAAAACATGGCCTGTTTTAAATCGTTGTCAGTAAAAAGTTCATTTTTCTCTTTATTTGAAAAATTTAAAATTCCAAAGATATTTTCATTATGATCGAAAATCGGACACATCATATATGTTGAAATGGTCGTATTATTTACTACCTCGTACATATTAAAGAACTCATCACTTGATAGAGATTGAGAGAACTTAGATTTAATACCACGTGGATTGTTATAAAGCTCCTCAAGTATTCCAACAATAGGATACTCAATCTCTTTGAGTTGATTAGTGTGAAAGTCAAACTCACTAAAAGTGTGTTCATCATGTCCTACAATAAATGCTCTAGCATCTCGTGCCTTAACAATTCTTTGGACTTCAATAATGAATAATTTTATCAATTCAACTTTATTGCGATAATTCTTAAAAATGTGAAATAAATCGAGAATCATTGAAACTGAAACATTATCATCGATATCTTTATCAAAAGTATTATCAGAGTCATAATTTCCGGCAACTGCTTCATTCAAAACCATATCATACATAAGGTTTCGAAGACGTCTCTTGCCCATTGAAGAAACGAGTTCTGTCATGAGGTTCATAATGCTTTCAACCTCGTAGTCAATAAACTCAAGGCCAAGATAATTATCTCCGGCATTGTTAAAATTAGGACGATATCGTCTTAACTTAACAGTTTGGAATAATCGTATTTTTTTAAACTTAATTTCTATCTTAAAAATCTGACTATCAACATACTCGCCAATGAGAACACCAATACCTGTTGTTGATATATTGTCGACGGCCACATTGAATGAGTTTGAAGTTGAGTCTCCAATCATCTCATAGAGAATACACTCTATATTATCCGACTCTTTTAGTTTAATACGATAATTTCTAAGTTTCTTCATATGAATATTTATCGTCTAGTAAAATTACTAACTTTAACTCTAAGAGATATAAAAATTCTAAAGAAATCGACGATAAGGAGATATCTGAAAACAGATCCATCATTGAGGAATAATTGAAATTTAATATTCAAAATTACAAATTTTTCAAATCATATCGCTTTCCAATTCACGAGGAAGATAGAGTTAGTGCTGAAGTTATCACAATGGAGCGTGAAAATATAAAACATAATAATGTTCGCATTGACTCAATAAATCTCTCTGGCCTAAACTTCATTTGCTCGCAAAAATATTCAATTGGCGAGAAGATTAAAATTAAAATAGCAACCAAAAGACTTTTTAATAACTGGGACTTTGAACTAACGGGGATAATCATCCGATCATTCATCTATTGTGAGGATGTGACAAAGACTATTTACGGAATTTCAATTGAGCCAAATTCTCAAACAACAGTTTTAAAATATTTTTTAAAAGATTTTTTATCACATTACCGTACGGCCAAGCTTAAAGATAAACTCTTTCAAATCTGCCAAAATAAGATAAAGATCAACCGAGATGATGGAGTTGAATTATTTTCACTCTTTCAAAGCTTAATTCAAAAAACCTATAGCGGTAGGATTATCGATATTCTAAACGAGCTTCCTAGTATTTTTCGTTGTGAAAATTACCATATCTTTCTCTTTGATGCCAAAACAGGTGAATTTGAAATCGAGAGAACTAATAGCGACGTTACACCAAGAGACCATAGCTTTAACAGTATTCTAAAAGAAGCCTATTTCAATAAAGTTATCATTAACAAAAGCTTTCACGAGAAAAAAGCAACAGGTGTCGATCTCGACATAAAAAATATTCTTATGTCCCCTATTGTTAACCATAATGGAGAAAGTATTGGCATTATTTGTATGTCCAATAGCGTATCAGGTGGAAAATTTAACTTTACGATGATTGAAAATATAAAGATTATCGCTAGCCTTATCTCATATTTTTATGCAGATAAAAAGCATACAATTAGCAGTGAAAAGGTAGAAAACAAACTACCTGATCACTTCATTTTCAGCGATAAATCACAAACAGGACAATCGATAATTAACACACTCAACACTATTAAAAACACTAGAGAAAACCTCTACATCCACGGAGAAACAGGCCTTGGAAAGAGAGCATATGCACGCTATATTTGTGGTGACAATGAAGAAACTGTCATTGATTTTAATGATGATGAAGTTACCAATCATAAAAAGCTCGAACAAATAAGTGAGCTAACAAATAAGGGTATAAAAGATTTAATCGTTAAAAATCTTGAGATGCTAAGCTACGATGAACAAGCAACTTTCTACAATATTATTAGATCCCTAAAAATTAGAATCGTAACAATTGCTACCAATGATCTAAAGGCGCTAGAGAAGAACGACATCATTTTAACAGACCTCTACAATCTCATCACAACAGTGAAACTCAATATTCCACCTCTGCGACTACGTCGAGCAGAGATTGTTGAAATCGCAAAACACTATATTAAATACGAGTGCACTAAACGTGGCATGAGTGTGAAAAAACTCTCACAAGAATCAATAAATGATTTAGAGGCCGCTAACTGGGACTTCAATAATAGCACCCTCCACTCAATAATCGTTAAGGCCCTTTTAAAATCTGAGTCAAACGAACAAGTACTTCATCTCAAGCTCAAAGCAAGGGATTCAAGAAAAATCCTCAACAGCAACCAAAACACTCAACTACAGGAATACATCCTTAACACCTTAAATTCATGTGATAAGTCTATTTCTTATAAGAATACTGAAAGTATTTTTGTGGAAAATTTAATGAGAAAAAAAGCGTCTTAGATTTGACAGACCCAAAGCAAAATTGAAATAATTTTATTAACAGATCACGGATCGATCTGAGAGTTTACATTTAGTAACTAGAAACTGCATCGGATAGCAGTTTTAAAAAGACCAGGGAAGGTATCAATGAGTAATTTCTTTAAGTACAATACACTCAATATTTCACTATCTAGACAAACTCGTACATGCAACGTTGTCATCGCCAACGATGAACAGTTTTTCAATACTTCGACGTACTTAAATGAACTTGAACACTTCTTTGACTGGTTAACTAATAAAATTGAAATTCATTCAGTAGTTTTTAAATTTGCTAGTGATGATATCGAATTATTCAAAAAAGAAGAACTTAGGTTTTTCGATGAAGTAAACCTTGGTAATACGCTTCAACAACTAGCAAGACTTAGCTGGGGACAATTACTGTTACCACAGACGATCCTTTGGTCATTTCAAAAAACAGCCTGCCCATTTAGTCTTGAATTAGCAATGGGTGGAGATATTCGCTACTGTGCTCCTTCTTTTAGTGTGACATTTAATCAACTAGATAAGGGAATCACGCCAATGGCAGGAATGAATACCCTTACTAACGAAAAAGCAAATAGTGCAAAGCTTATGCAATACCTACTATCTTCTCAAAGTGTAAGCGCCGATGCTCTTATAAGTGCAGGCCTCGTTGGAAAAATCCTTTACAGTGAGAATGAACTTGAAGATATTGTAACTCGTATCTCTAAGCAGTCACCTACTGCAAGAATTCAAACAAAGAGATCATTTAACAACGCTCTTATTAAAGCAATGGAAGATGATCTTCTAGAGGAAATCACTTTTGCCAACTCAACATTAGCAACTGGTGACTTTAAAAACTACGCAAATGGGAAGGATTTCATTAATCCACGTGACTTCGCTCGTGTTTTAAAACAAACTCCCACTGTTGCAGAGGCCATCTAAACGGGCCTAATTTCAAAACTAGAAAGCTGTGGTGGTAACTTTGAGATATCGCGTGCGAGTCCAAGAAGAAAGCCACCACCACCGGCACCACATAACTTCAAATAGAAGTCATTCGATTCAAGACCTTCTGTCCAAAGATCTCGATAAAGAGCAGGAATCATCGGATTAAAATGTTCAAATTGAAACGAAGATAACTCTTTAAACTTCTTCCAAAGTTTTTCACGGTCATCATTAATATAATATTTTATACACTCATCAGATATTGGCGTTAAAACACGATCACAAAGATAAGCAAAGTCCTTAGAGGAACACTTTTCCATAAATAGGTTTACAAGTGGTTCTGTTCTTCTAGCACGCCCTGTATTTAGAAGGAAAAGCCCTGGACCTTTAGAATCATTTTTTAAGACAACCTCTGTCAGTTGCTTCTTGCTATCAATTAAAAGCGGAACATTTAAGTAACTAATCAAAGGATCAACACCAGATGAAGATCCGTGAAAGTGTGATTCCATTTCTTTGAAGCAATCTTTTAAGAATGCAATATCATTTTTTTGTTCATCACTAATACGAGCATAACGATCAAAAACGGCCGCACATAGTGCCCCTGAACTTCCAACACCATATCCCTGCGGGATAGTTGATTTAAATCTAATGCCACTAGAGATATCAAAAGAAAATGATTGGTGATCAAAGTTAAAGCTTAGGTTTCCCTTCTCATTTTGCTTCTTTAAATATTGTGAAAAAGCAGACAACTCAGAATCAACTCCTGTGTTTTGCTTTTCAGGAAAGTTTAACTTTCCGTCGAAAAGTGAGTAAGGCATCGCTAACGCTTTTGATGAGCGAATAATAGAATACTCACCAAAAAGAAGAATTTTTGCGCTAAAACTTCCGACACTTTCCATTATGAATCTCGATTTAAAAATTCCACTTCAACACCGTTGCCCATGTGATCATGGATAACAACGTTATTATGACAAAGATTAGCAACTTCCTCATCAATGAATTGGCGAACTTTAGCTTCATCTTCTTTTAGATAAAGAATATGTACATTTGGCCCGGCATCAAGAGTAAAACAGACCTTTGCACCTGTTTGTACTCTAAAATTTCTGATCTTAGCGATAATTGCTAATGTATTTGGCTCCATCAGAATAAATGACGGTTTTGAATTCATCATTAGGCCATGAAGCTCCAATGCCTCGGCCTCAACAATATCAGCAAAGCCATCAAAATCACCACTACTTAGAGCAAAACAAAGTGAGTTAAAATTATTGCAGGCATTTAAAAAGCGTGTTTTTGCAAATGGATGAGTATTCATCAAAGCATGGCCAGCAGTAGAGCTTACGGCCTTCTCACTTGCACTTACAATCGCAATAGAATCACAAATTCCTTCAAAAGACTTATCATAGCTATCAAGCCCGACAGCATACTCTTGAGAGCTTCCTTGAACGGACTTACCCCAAATCGACATTTTAGGAAAAAGAGATCGAGAAGCACTACCAGAACCTAGACGGGCCATAAAAGAAGCTTTCTTTAGGTAGTATTCTTGGTCGTGGTCTTCATCAGTCACTATTTTTTCAATCTCACAAAGTGCACTAGCAAAATTTGACATCGATGCAGCAGAAGAAGCAATTCCAGACGAATGAGGAAATGAGTTCATTGAATCCATTTCAATTCGACATTCATTGATAAATGGAAAGTACTCGACTGCTCGGTTAAAAAACTTTTCGACACGGGCCTGAAACTTCTCATTAGTCTTCGATTCAAATTTAAAATCTAACTCAAATTTATCAGATTTTGAAACTTTATAAGTAGTCAAAGTATGGGCATTATCAAGTGTAATACTTAAGGAAGGATTTGAAGGCAGCTGCTCTCCATACTTTCCCCAGTACTTAATCAATGCAATATTAGAAGGGCTCTTTACATTGAAAGAGCGGCCTTCACTTATTTTTTCTATTTTATAACTTGTTAACTTGAAATTAGTGGACATTATTAGCTTCAACTTTTGGTTCATTATCGACAATTAAATCACGGTAAGGAATGATGACCTTTAGGCCTTTTTCCTCAAAGTAGTTGGCAACGTACTTTTTATTATTCATTGTTGAAGCAAGAATGAAATCTCCACCCCATGCGCCAAGAGACTTAATTTCTCCATCAAAGTCACTAAAGGCCTCTTGCTTAATTGGCTTAAGATTAAGTTGTTTTCCAATAATTTCTTCATGGGCACGGATTAAGAAATTAAATTCCTCCTGCGTTTTTGCAGAAGCAATCTGATTTGATAATTCACTGATAGTATTGATTACTTCCGGTGAGTGTGGACGCAATTGATTATAATACTCAATAGCATCGCGTGAATTTTTCTTATGACCTAAGTAAATGAAGTATAGATTATTTTTAAATGACGGGTTAAATTCAACCGGTGACCACTTTGGTCCATCACCACTTTTTTGATAGATAAGTGGATCATCACTTTGAGCACAAGCGATATCATAACCAGAGCCGCCAAGTGTGTTAAATGCTAACTCAAATGGTGAAACCATCGCCCAGTCAGCAATATTATGAATTAATGTTGAAGATGAACCTAGGCCCCACTCTAGAGGAAATCCAAGTTGAGTAACAACGTGTACATCAACTCCATCTCTCAAAAAGTGCTTATTCTGCTTTCTAGCTTGTCTAAGCATTTGTTGTAGAACCATCATCTCTTTCGTTGGGTTTTCATTTAAGATATTGAAGTGCCAGAATTCAAAAATCACTTCAAACCATAATTTTCCAGCAGGATCATATGATTTCCAATATAGCTTTGGATCAAAAGATGCTGAATATTGAACGCGAAGAGATTGCCCAACAGTTGTTGGTAGGCCTAGTGCCTGAGCACCGTCTAGAACAAAATACTCTCCAGATAGAAGTAATTTTCCATGACCAAAGTAAAGTTGGCCATTTTTTGGAAGTTCAAGAAATTGCTCTCCTTCCAAATATTTTAAAATCGTGTTGCTTGTGTGTGTTGTGTTCATAATTTAGTTTCTTAAACTCTCTAGTTGTTCTCTTACTGCACTGAACGAAACAACTTTGTCCGCAAAGTATTCAGCAATTTTTTCTTTCTCTTCATTATTAGCTTCAAGCTGTCCCAAGATATTCATTAAGTGCATTTTCATATGACCTTTTTGAATACCACTTGTCACTAAACTCTTTAAGGCCGCAAAGTTTTGAGCAAGTCCCACACTTGCAGTAATCATCATTAGCTCGTTTGCACTTGGACGCTCTAAAATATCAAGAGACATCTTCGCTAATGGATGCAGCTTTGTTAAACCACCAACAGTTCCCAGTGCTAGTGGAATTTCAATTTCAAATAAGAACTTATCACCATCAACTTTACAATTAGTAAGAGAGCGATACTGTCCATCTCTTGCAGCGTAAGTATGGCCACAGGCTTCAACTGCTCTAAAGTCATTACCTGTTGCAATAACAACACCATCGATACCATTGAAGATACCTTTATTGTGAGTTGTTGCACGATGAGGATCAATATGAGCAATGCGAACTGCACGAGCAAATTTTTGTACAAATGTTTTTGCATCCATTCCAAGACTATTTTCATTTAAGTCTTCAATTGAACACTCAACCCATGCACGGGCCTTACAATTCGGCGTATAATTAGAAAGGATACACATAATAACTTGTACGTGCTCTCCTAACTTTTCTTCTAAGTACTTCCCAACAGCTTCTAAAACAGAGTTAATGAAGTTGGCCCCCATCGCATCACAAGTTTCAAATGCCATCTTGATTTGATAGTAGTTTTCTTCTTTATCTGTTAGATCAACTAACTCAATCGAACGAATTCCACCACCTCTCTTATCCATATTGATAGTTAAAGGAGTTAGAGAGTTTAAAATATCAATTTTTCCATTTTCAAAAAATTCTTTAAGTTGGGCCTTGTCACCTTCATAAATAAAGTGCACTTGTCCGATTTTCTCACTGCCAATGATTTCGGCCTTAAAACCACCACGAGAACTCCAAAACTTTGCTGCCTTAGATAGGGCCGCAACAACAGAGCTTTCTTCAATAACCATTGGAACGTTATATACTTTTTGATTTAAAACAAAATTAGGAACCACACCATAAGGTAGGAAGAAATTTGAGATGGTATTCTCAGAGAATTCATCAAGTGTATTTTGTAATTTTTGATCCTGATGCCAGAAAGAGAGGATCTGTTCTTTTGAACCGGCCTCAAGATTTTTTGAGATAAAGTCTACTTTCTGTTCTTTTGTTAGTTTTGAAAAACCTTGAATCAATTTCAATTTTCACTCCTTACACTAAGGTATGAATTAGCAAATGCTAGACCTGCTTTTATTTGTGTAACCTGTCGACTCACACTTTCATAATCAATCATTGCCGTCTTTAGGAACTCACTGGCCATACCAAAGATGGCATTTCCTTTTGAAAGGCTGCACAGGTAGAAACCATCAAGATATGATTTAATACCACCTGAGATGATAAAGTTCTTACACCTTACCTGCTCTCCTAATTGATCGATAATTTGATTGCTCATATTTACCATTTCTAGGGCAGTATGGCCAACATGACACAGAGGTTCATGAATAGATAAGTCATTGGAATTTCTAATATATTCAAGTTTAGAAAAATTAGTTCCGCCAAAGGCAGCAAATTCTATTGCGGCCAGATCCAACTGCATAAGAGCGGCCAAAGATTTTGGCCCCATTCCCTGTCCAACTTCTTTGACGATGATTGGAAAATCAAACTCTTCTAAACAGATTTTTATAATCTCTAGTGGAGATCGTTTGATAATATCACCTTCTGGTTGAAACCATTCCTGCGCCGGATTTATGTGAATGATTAGGCCATTAGCACCAAGTAGATCAACAACCTCTTTGGCGCGATCAAGCTCACCATCTTCAATTAGCTCCTCTATTTGGGCCACTCCAAGATTGGCATAAAAAGGCGCACGACCTGTATATTTTGAGATATCAAAGTCGCTGAAGTATTGACTGCGACCTTCATTAGAAAGAAGTTTACGACAAGAGCCTAGGCCCATCCCAATGCCAAAATCTGCACATGCTCGTGCAAGGTTTTCATTTATCTTTGCGGCCACACCAGTTCCACCTGTCATTGATGAAACCCAAATTGGTAACTTTAAATGATGTCCAGCAAAGTTAAGACTGAGATCGGGCACTTCTCTATTCCCACTAAAAAGTGGTTCATAGTAAAAGCGCTTATCAGCTAAGATTTGTGCTGTTTGTGCAGCATCCGTTAATTTGATATGCTCAAGCTTACGATCGCTCGTTGCTTGGGCCTCTAAATTGTCTCTTTTCATGTACATACCTAATGATTTAGGCAATTTAGCAGATTTTATTCGAAGCAACAACATTCCATTTATGCTTTGGAAAAATCTATCTGATTTGCAAGGCCTTTAAACAATTACTTAATAATAAGAATGAACTCTTTCTTTAAACCTGAAACATCTTTAAGTAATTTCGACAACTTACCGTATTTGAGTTCCTCGTCTTCTCCATTAAGCTCCATGCCGACAAAGGCAAGACGATCACCAAAAACCTCAACAGACTCCTCAAGAAGTCTTGTTAAGCGGTATGGTGTATCCATCAGAACCTTAGGCATATTTACCTTGGCCAAATTCTTTAGAAACTCCTTGCGCTCTTCGGGCCTGCGCGGTGGAAAGCCAGCAAATGTAAAATTAGCACAATCAATACCGGAAAGGGCAACCGCAAGTGAAATGGAATTACTATGGGGAGTACAAGTCACGCGAATCCCCAACTCATGACATCTTTTGACGAGTTTTTGGCCAGGATCACAAAATGCAGGAAGCCCGCCATCACTCATCAGATAAGCATTCTTTCCACTTTGAATCTTTGTAATGATTTCATTTTCAATCTCAACTTGAGTGTGTTCATTAAAGAGAATAAAGTCCTCAATAATCTCACGATCAAGTCCAAAACGAATCCAACGCCTGCGACAAGGCTTTAAGTCTTCAATAAGAAAGAGACTTTGCTCTCGCTTTTCAATGGCAGACTTTAATAAATTTAAAGCTGTCGTATCAAGAGGGTTTTGCTCATCAATTGGAGTTGCAATTAAATAGAGAGTTCCGTATTTACCTTGTTTGGCCATATCATTTATATATGACCAATTGGTTATAAACTCAAGATCGTGTATACAAATAATATGCAAAAAACTTCAAAAATTTATGAATTATTTCTCTCTGTAACTCCAGGCCTCGAGGAGTTCGCCAAAGATGAGCTAAAAGAGCTAATTCGTTACGAATTCTTCACATCAATAGAAATAGAGTCTGATAATGAAAAGGGACTACTTCTTAAGTCTAAAGACCTTTTCTCACTTTTGACACTGATAAAGTTTTTAAAGATCCCAACAAGGGCACTTCTAAGAGTTGAAGAATTTAAGGCCAGAGACCTTCCAAAGCTATACAAAAAGCTATCAAAGATAAATTGGAATGATTATATCCCAACGGCCGACTTTGAATTTAAAGTAAGCTCTCATAATTCACGCTTATTTGATGATCGAAAAATCATCAAGGCCGCAAAGGATGCTATTTTCGATTATCAAAAGGCACAACCCTTTAAGGCAAAGTATAATGAATTAACATGGAGTCACGCACCAATTATCTTTATTCGCTTTGAAGAAGATATGTGTCAGGTCTCTATCGATTGTTCAGGAGAGAGGCTTGATAAAAGAGGACATAAGATTTTTACGGCAAAGGCCCCAATGCGAGAGTCACTTGGAGCAGCTCTTATTCGATTCATTAATAGGAATGAAGAAAAAGACTACACTCTACTTGACCCAATGGCCGGCTCGGGAACGATTGTCAGTGAGTACCTATTACAAGATCAAATAAATTCTAAGCGAAATTATAATTTTGAAAACTTCCCTCTTTTTAGAAAGCTTCCTGCGCAGAAGCTAAATATTACAAAAGATGAAAGAAAACGCAAGGCCTTGGCAAATGATATTAATCAAGACAATATTAGGGCCATCAAAGAAAACCTTATCGGATATGATCTAGAAGTTGCCCAAGGTGACTTTTTTAAAATGGTACAAACTTCCGCAAATAACTTAGTTATAGCCTGTAATCTTCCATATGGAAAAAGAATTAAAACGCAGAAAAATATTCATGAATTTGTAAATGACTTCTTTGCAAAGTCGCAAGAGCTCGGGGCCCAAAGTGCATATGCTGTGATGCCAGATACCTTTATCATCGATAAGAAGTATAAGGTCAAGAGATCACAGCGAATCAACAACGGTGGAATCTGGGTACAATTTGTAAAAGTCAGCTACAACTAATTCTTGTAGGCCATAGTCTTAACACTAACACCACTAACATGTGGAATTAGCACTAACTCACCTGTCTTTGCAGAGTCTGTCTCGCTACCGTTAGTATGTGTGATTTTATGAACTTTCGTTGTTTTCACTTTACCATCTGGTGTATTTAATCGAAGTTCATCTCCTACTTTAAGAGCAAATTCCTCTGCGCGCATTCCCTTAATAAGAATGGCCATATGAGATTTTTTCACAACATCGACAACTTCACCTAAGAAGCCTTCATCTTGGCGTTGGGTACGCTTGTTCTTAAGCTTCTTAAATAGAACATCAGATTTATTTACGTGAAAGAACCCACGTGTTGTTGAATTACCAAATTGATCTTTTACTTCTTTGGCCTTTGTTTTGTCGAAGGCATTTATTAGTGCGACAACATCACTTAGAAGGTTGTTATTTTCGAGATGACGAGTATCAACTCTTAAATCATTAACACCACACTCTTTTAATTCGTCGATATACTCTAAAAGAAATTGATCTTTTGTATTAAACATAAATGTTCCGTGTTGATTTTCAACAATCGGAAAGCCTTTATGAGGAGACTCTTCACTTGAGCCGCTAACTTCAAGATAATTATCTTCTAAACTTTCATCTGAGTACAATGGAGAGACAAGGTTTCTTGGTGTATAGAAAAGTAAGATACGTCCAAAGACAAGCAGTTCGGTTTCAACACCCCATGAGTGTATCTCTTGGCAAAAATCTCTAATCACACTACTTGAGAGTTCAATTGAAAGAACAATCTTTCTTAGACGATCACCTACAAGTTTCTTCCAAACCTTGATCGAATTAAGATTATGGTGTCCACCAGTATCTAAAAGAAGATCAATCTTTAGATTTGGGAATTCATTTAGGCAAAAATTAACTGCACCAGGATCTCTTAAGCGGATACTTTTAAAACCTAAGTCAGCATATTTTAAAAATTGCTGCTTATACATCCCAAAGCGAGTCTCTGTCATAAGAATATCCCACTCTAAAGAGAATGCCATCCCTTCCGATTTTAAAGACGAAATTGCCTGGGCCATATCATCAACAGACAATTTTCCAATTTGAGAAAATAAGCGTGTCGCTAAGATAACTTCACTTACTGAAGATTTATTAGCAATTATACCAGGAAGATCATTAAGACTATTTAGGTAAGTTGTCGTTTTCATTAACTTACAACCTTTGCACGCACAAGATTATTCACCTCGACACCTGCAACATAAGGAATCTTAAAAAGTGCACCAGGGCGGGTGCGTTCGAAGCTCTCTCCTGCAAGATTAGAGATATGATCAATCTTCACATTCACATGAGTATTAGAAAAAGGCATAATCTCAAGAGACTCTCCTAATTCAAATGCACTTCTTACATCGACAACGATGAACTCATTGTCCACAACTTGCGCGACCTTTCCAATCGCACGATAAGTCTTATCTTCATGCTCACGATCATTATATATCGAAGTCTCATCGGCTTCCTCAACAAGAGATGCCTGAGTGTAAGCACGGTGAGTAACTTTTGTAAGCTCTTCTTCCCACTTAAGGAGATCATCGCTTAGAAAATTTCCATGTTCTTTATAATAGGCCAAGGCCTGAGAGTAGACCATTGAAATTGTTCCAGCATACATCGGAGACTTCATACGCCCCTCAACTTTTAAAGAATCAATTCCAGCATCAATAAAGTCTTGAAGAAGCCTAATACCTTCAAGATCCTTAGAGCTCATAAAGTAGCTATTTAGCTCCTTCTTGCCGTCATCAATTTTATATTCAAAACGACAACTGTGAGCACACCCACCGCGATTAGAGTCACGTCCTTGCGTATAGTTGGAAATTACACAATTTCCAGAGTAGGCCATACACATTGAACCATGAACAAACATCTCGATTTCGACACCTGCTTCTTCTTTGATTTTCTTAGCATCAGCAATGGCAACTTCTCTTCCAAGAACAATACGAGTTACACCTAACTTCTTCCAAAGCTTTGCACTTTCAACATTTAGACAACTTGCCTGAGTTGAGAGATGTATTTCTAAACCTGTATTCTCGGCAATATAATTGATCACACCTGGATCGGAAACAATAACAGCGTCAATGCCAACATCATCAAGCTCTTTAATGAAGTCTAAGAGGCCATCAAAATCCTTATCGTGAAAGAATGAATTTAAGACGACATAGACGAGAGCACCTCGCTCATGAGCAAACTCAACTCCTTCACGTATTTCATCAATAGTGAAATTGTCTGCCGCTTGGCGAAGTCCATATTTTTGACCACCAAGATATACGGCATTGGCACCGTAACTAATGGCCACTTTCAATTTTTCTAGGCTACCTGCTGGAGCTAAAAGCTCAGGTACCCATCTGGTGTTTTTTGCATCTTTCATAAGGTCTTCTATGTACCAGAAATTACGTATATAATAAAGTCATAGGGAAATCTTGATTAGTTTTTATGAAAAAAATATTTAACACTATATTTTATTTGGCCTGTGCGTTCATTATCACAATTTTGGGACTTCTAAGTTACCATTATCACGAGGCTCCTTTACGAGAGACACCAGCACCATATGTCATGGCACCAGAAACCTTTGGGCCAGATGAAGTTGCCTCAAATGCCGACGTTCTAATTGTCGGTGATGAAATGGGTGTTTCAATCGGCCCATTTATCAATGACATCACAACTCAACTCTCAAAGAAATTGGCCAGACCACTTTCTATTTACAATATTTCTTCTAAGGGCGAGTCCCTTTATCGCACTATACAAAGAGTAGCGGCATTAAAGAAAGTACCTAAAATTCTTATTTTGGCCACTGGTTACTCAGAGCTACAAGAAGATATTTATCCAAAGAAGAAAGAGGCCATTAAACTAAATAATCAGAATTTTAAATTCTTTAAAAATCTTTATATCCAAAGTTTGATTAAGCTTCATCCAAATCTGTCACGTTTAATTTTCTTAAATGAAGACCTTAAGCAGTTAACTTCAGAAATTGAACCAATTCAATTCGATAAGTTAACTCCTGAGCGTTTTAGAAGTATCTTAGAAAAGGAACTTCTTCTTTATGAGATTCGTCTCGAAAAATTCTTTCGTACCCTAAAGGCCCAAGGAGTTAATATCCTTACAGTTATTCCACCAATCAATATGGAGATAAATGATCTTAGAGTTTGTGAAGATACCAACGGCCCAGAGTTTGAAGAGGCCCTGAAAAAACTCGACACACTTCTTTCAGAATCTAAAACTAAAGAGGCCCATGTACTTGTTCAGTCTCTTGAAAAGAATATTTTGGCCAACACGAAATTTCATCAATTAAAACAAGAATTTTTTGAAAAACAGGGTGAAATAACAAAGGCATATGATCAGGCCTTACAAAAAGTGGCCTTTGCATGTGAGGTTAAGTCTTCGCACCCACTCTTCGTTAAGCAGCTTGAAAAAATCTCTACTCATCAAAATGTTGATATAGTAAATTTTAACGAAGTTCTTAAGCAAAATTATACAAGAAACCCTTTATTTATTTCTAATAAAGTTCCACAATCTATCTATTATCCTAAACTTGTCAGTGAGCTAGTTATTAAGCTCAAGCAAATTACCCAACTAAAATAAGAGGCCATATGAGAATTGTTCATAACGAAAATGCAATCATCATTAAACAGGGAGATCAGTCTGATACAATCTACCTTGTTGAAGAGGGAGAACTTCTTGTATTTGTTGTCGACGGAAATAAAGTCAGCCCTGTTGCTACAGTTGGGCCAGGTGAGATGATTGGTGAAATGGCTTTCTTCGCCGGCACTCATCGCGCAGCCTATGTCATGGCCAAAACTAAAGTAACACTAATGGAAATTGATAGTGTAACAATAAAAGAAGAGTTACCTGATTGGCTCTTTAAAATGACAAAGAATGTAGTTGATCGTATTCACCACCTCGATAAGGTTATCGCAAAAAGTGGTATCAAAAGAAAGAAGGCCGACACTGTTAAGCCTTTAAGTATTGACGAACAACGAGAGATTCTTGAACTTATAAAGTAAACTCAAGAAGGGCGAGTATATGGAAAAGTACAACGGCCTATTCTATTCAAAATGTAGTGTAAGTGATGTCTCTGATAAGCTTGAAACAGATCTTAACAGCGGACTGACTCAAGAAGAAGTCATAAAAAGACAAAATATCTATGGCCTTAATGAACTTTCAGTAAGGCAAAGAACATCTAAAATTACGATTCTTACAAGGCAACTAAAGAGTATCATTGTAGTCTTGCTGCTTATAGCGGCCGGCATTTCATTTTCCATTGGCCATATTGTTGAAGGCTTTACAGTTATTGCAGTACTAGTTGTTAATACTGCCCTAGGCTATTTCACAGAACTTAAGGCCGTAAGATCCATGGAGGCGCTCAAAAAAATAGGTGTCACAAAATGTGGAGTTATTCGCCAAGGACAAATATTTCATCTAAATACAAAAGAGCTGGTTCCTGGTGATATTGTCATCTTTGAAGCCGGAGATATCTTAGGGGCCGACCTTAGAATTGCTCAGGCCAATAATATAAACGTTAATGAATCAATTTTGACTGGTGAATCAGCTCCAGTCGATAAAATCAGTGAAGCATTAGAAGAAGACACCATCTTAGCAGAACGAAGTAATATTCTTTTTAAAGGAACATCAATGACAAGAGGTTCAGGAAAAGGAATCGTCATTGCAACAGGCATGGACACTGAAGTTGGTGTAATTGCCAAAGAGGTGCAAATAGGTGCAGCTAGTAGGGATGAAACAACTCCTCTGGAAGAACGACTAAACAAGCTTGCTGGACAAATTGTTTGGTTCTCCTTAGCAATTGCCGCTCTCATAGCAGTCTCAGGAATTATGGCCGGCAAAGCACCTATGCTAATGTTAGAGACGGCCATTGCATTAGCTATTGCAACTATTCCGGAAGGTCTCCCTATTGTGGCCACCCTTGCTCTGGCCAAAGGAATGTGGCGCATGGCCGATAACAATGCGCTCATCAATAAACTAGCAGCTGTTGAAACTCTTGGAGCAACCTCAATAATCTTCACAGATAAGACAGGAACCCTCACTGAAAACAAAATGAAGGTTCAGCTTTTTAAAAGCCTGAACTCTATTTTTCACATGAATAATATAGAGGCAAAAGAAGAAGGAGAACTAAGAAGACTTCTTGAGATAGGAATTCTTTGTAACAACTCAGAACTGAGTCAAGAAAAGAAGAGTCATAATATTGGTGATCCGATGGAAATTGCTTTACTAAGTATTGGTGAAGAGTTCGGACTTGTCAGAGCGAAGCTTCTTGAACAAAAACCTGAAGTAAAAGAAGTCCCTTTTGATAGCTCAACCCTAATGATGGCAACCTACCATATGCTTAAAGAAAAGAACGAGGAGACAATACTCGTAGCTGTAAAAGGAGCACCAGAAGCCATAATAAGTCATAGCACATATATTCGAAATCGAACTGAAGATAACGTCTTTAATGAAGAGTTAAAAAGAGAATGGATAAAAGAAAATCATGCACTAGCAAGTGATGGCCTGCGTATCCTCGCCTTGGCCGAGAAAAAAGTAAAACGCGTCGATGATGAACCTTTCAGCAACCTTACTTTTTTAGGACTCGTTGCCCTTCTTGATCCTCCTCGATCAGATGTGAAAGAAGCAATCATTAAATCAAATGAAGCCGGCATTAAAACAATTATGGTCACTGGAGACCAAGAAGGCACGGCCCTAAAGATCGCCAAAGACATCGGTCTTATTGAATCAGATAATTGCTACGCTATAAATGGGAAAAACTTAGGACCAAAGCAAGACTGGAGTGAAGAGCTCATTGAAAAAATCGACAAGACCCAGGTCTTTAGTCGTGTAAGTCCCGTTCAAAAACTTGAATTAATTAAACACTTTCAATCAAAGAACGCTGTCGTTGCCATGACAGGAGACGGGGTCAACGATGCTCCAGCATTGAAGAATGCAGATATTGGTGTGGCCATGGGCCTAAGAGGAACTCAAATTGCAAAAGAAGCAGCAGATATGGTGCTACAAGATGATCGCTTCAACACTATTATCTTGGCCATCAAACAGGGACGAATTATCTACAGCAATATTCAGCGCTTCGTGGTCTATCTTCTTTCTTGTAATATTAGTGAAATTCTTATTGTTTCAATTGCCTCACTGATGAACATGCCACTACCCCTTTTACCATTACAAATTTTATTTTTAAATCTCGTCACAGACGTATTCCCGGCATTAGCACTAGGAATGGGAGAAGGAGGCCCTAGCTATTTAAAGTCATCTCCCCGTCCCCGTGACGAACAAATTATCACAAAGAGAAAATGGGCGCTGATATCTCTATACGGTATTATTCTTACAAGTTGCGTAATTTCTGGCTTCCTCTATACACTCAAGACAACAAGTGATGATCAAGAAGCATTAACTGTTTCTTTCTTAAGCCTTGCCTTTGGCCAAGTTTTCCATGTTTTTAATATGCGACTTGAGAATTCAAATATATTTGTAAATGAGATCACTAAGAATATTCATATATGGGGAGCAATATGCCTGTGTACTTTACTCTTAGTTGCTACGATTTATATTCCAGGCCTTAGGAGTATTCTCAGCTTAAGGCTTATCGAACTAGAAAGTTGGAAAATTGTAGCCTACGCATCCCTGTCACCGCTTATCATCATTCAAGTTTTAACGAAACTTAAATTGGGAATTAGAATATAAGGTGTGCTCCTTTGATTTAGCGCGTGCGAAACCAAAGGAGCATGGCACCTATACTAGACCTAGTTCTTTTACAGTATTTCTTTCAGTGCGAAGTTCTTCAAGAGTTGTATTAAACTTCTCTTGTCCAAAAGCATTGTGCTCTTGACCTTCAACAACCTTTAGCTCACCGTTTTCAACACGACATGGGAATGAGAAGATAAGACCTTCGTCCACTCCATACTCACCTTTTGAAGCAAGACACATAGAGAATGTCTCACCGGCCGGTGTGTCATGAGTTAGAGCGTATACACCTGCAACACATGCGTTTGCAGCTGAAGCAGCAGAAGAAGCACCACGTGCCTTAATAATTGCTGCACCTCTTTTTTGAACAGTTGAAATAAACTCACCTTGTAAGTATTCTTCATCAGAGATAACTTCTGCAGCAGACTTTCCACCGATCTTTGCATTGTAGAAGTCAGGGTATTGAGTTGCTGAGTGGTTACCCCAGATTGTCATATTAGTAACTTCAGTTACATCAACTCCTGCTTTCTGAGCAAGTTGAGTCTTAGCTCTCTTCTCATCAAGAGTTGTCATTGCGAAGAAACGTGACTTATCAAGTCCTGAAGCTTCCATTGCGATATAACAATTTGTATTACATGGGTTACCAACTACGAATAGTTTTGAATCTGGTGCCGAGTGAGCGGCCATTGCTTTACCAAGTGGACCAAAAATTCCACCGTTAACCTTAAGAAGGTCAGCTCTTTCCATTCCATCTTTTCTTGGAACAGCACCAATTGCAAGAATCCAGTTTGCATCTTTAAATGCTACTTCCATCTTGTCTGTGCAAACAATATTTTTTAACAATGGAAAAGCACAGTCATCTAATTCCATTTTTACACCCTCAAGTGCACCAAGTGCCTGAGGTAGTTCAAGAAGTTGTAGTTCAACTTCTGTATCTGGTCCAAACATTTGACCTGAAGCAATTCTAAAAAGAATCGCGTAACCAATTTGTCCTGCTGCACCTGTAACTGCAACCTTAACTCTTTTAGTCATGTAATTTCCCCTTTTGAAAAAATTAGAGAGTTGTTCTATTGAAATTGGCCAATTTTAACATAGGTGTTAGACAAGTTGTAGCTTTACTTAGCAATATTAGGGGCTATAATTAAATTTAAACGTAATTATGAATTATCAATAAGGGATTACAAATGGAGCAAGGCAACAAGAACGCCTCTAATTCATCATCATCGTCGTCTTCAGACAAACCACAAGGCCGTGGAAATAGAAGTCGTTCAAATAACCGCAGACGTCGTAAACGCCCAGCAAATGCAAGTCGTAACCCAAAGGGACAAGGGCAACAGGCAACTCAATCTAGCAATAAACCTAGTGGAAAAGGCCCGCAGTCAAATCAATCTAAACCAAGTAAAAAGGTTCAAGGTAAGTCTTCAAATCGCAATCGTAGACGCCGTGGACCAAATAAGAATCGCCGTCCAAACCCACAACATTTAAGTGGAGAGGACTTTATCATTGTAAAATACTTCAATTTACTTGAGCAGCATATCATGGCCAGACGCAAGTACTTTGATAACTTTGATCGTGTTGGTGAAAAACAAAGAGAAAAGCTAGAGCGAAACTATATTGAAACTCAGAAAACATTTCTTGCTTTTAAGAGTCGATTAAAAGAAGAAGACTTAAAAGTTTTTGAAGAAAAGTTTGAATCATTAAAGATGGATTTAACTTATTCAACTAATCATGAACTACCAGTTGGTGAAGTTGAACCAGAAGTAAGTGAAGAAGAAATCGAAGACCCTCATTACCTCCAAACACAGATTGAGGCCGACTATACGCAAGATACTGAAGAGTCAGTTGGTTCACTGGAAGATTACAAGGCCTATAAAGGGGTTTAATTAAATAAAGAAATTAAAGTTTATCAATAACAAAAGGGAGCTTTCGCTCCCTTTCTTTTTATCAATATTTTCTAACTAACAACCTTCGAAAAGGTAATCAGATTAGTAAACAAAATTCGAAGTTGTTGCCGCGGCTTCTGCACCAGTTGTTGCACCAACAACACCTGATCCATCCTTTAGATAATTATCTAAAGTCTCTTCGTGATCCTTAATGATAGCGTCTTTTAATTCTGCTTCATTGATGTCTAAGATTTCACAAACTCTACGTAGCATCTTTAGTGGGATGTTACAAAGAGCACGTTCAACGTTAGAGATGAACTGACCATTCTTATAACCAAGAAGGTGTGATAATTCTGATTGAGAGTATCCTTTTGGATGTGCTGTTCTCTTTTCTTTAATTAGCTTCGCGATGTGACTAAAACTTCTCATGTATTTCTCCTAAGTATTATATTCAAGCACTTACGATTCGTATCTAAATATATTCTAAAGCAATAAAATATTTTTGTAAACATATTAACAAATTTGTAAGAAAACTTTTTACTATATTTGCGTAAATTTATTGTCGATAGCAGATATTGTTCAATATGTTCGATTTAGCTTAACTATCTACCTGAAATTACATTACCGTTATAATACGTCGCTTCAATTAAATCTGTGTATAAGGCCCTGTCTTTGTTAGGCCTCTTAATTAATTTCTTAAGTTTTTCTTCCGTCGTAAGACTTGCACTCATCTTTTTACTACCAAGGCTGACAAAATGTAGCTTTTTTCCTAGCTCAAAATTACCACTCTCCTGTTCTAATTTCATCGAAGTCGCACCAGCAAGCGAAGCTCGATATAAACCTTGGGTATAAGAAGTATCGCGATGACCTCTTTTGTGGTTTTGCATAACAAATGAATTAATTACATCAAGCATAGAAAGGAATGGACCTCCTCCTATATCACTAGCTAGTGCCCAATGAACCTTGAAACGATTGGCCCTTTTATAATCAAAAAGCCCCGAACCGAGACCCAGCTCTTTGATCGGAGCATTACTTGTCGGACAGTGAGCAATCATTGTTTGTTTTTCACTTAAGAGTTTTAATTCTTTTGGTGAAAGATAAATCCCATGGCCCATAATTGTTTTAGGAGTTAAAAGTCCAACTTTGTCATAGATCTCTGTGTATGTTTTAACTTTTTCAAACCCTTTAATATCCTTATAGATACTAAGTACGAAATCAATTTCATTCTCAGTTTCACTTAAATGGGTTTGAATAAATGAGCGATGTTTCTTTGCAGTCTTTGCACCTGCTGCCATTGTCACAGGATCTGTTGTAATGGCAAAGCGAGGAGTTACTGCATACTTGTCTTTATACTGTTTTGCTAACGCTTCAGTTTGCGCAATTGTTTCTTCCACGCCCATTGTAAGATACTCTGGCGAATTCATCGTCATCTGCACGTTACCAAGTACATAATCACCTTTAAAATTCTTAAGTGCTTCAGAAACAGAATGAGAGTGAATAGAGCCATAGCAAGCTCCCCCAATTGTTCCGTTATTTGCAATTTTATTCGTGAATTCTTTTGCTTTTTTGCGTGCAAAAGCAAGTTTTTTGAAATTAGCTTCATATGGCCAAGTGTAATTTTCTAGCCAATGAAGTAGATTCGCCTTTGGCATTTCACAAACGGCGTCTTGTACCCAGTGAAAGTGTGTATCATAGAGGCCAGGAATTACGTATTGGCCACTCTTATCAATAATCTCAACATTCTTCTTACGTGATAAGTAAGCTGAAAGCTGTGCTTTAGGCATACGATCGATGATTTTATAATCACCTTTTGTTGTGCGCTTTGCAACAATTGCATAATCTTCTAAAAATTCACATTTTTTATCATTTATAGGATTGAAAAAATGAGCGATAATTACTTTATAAGTAATATTATTTGATGACATGAAATCTCCTTTAATAAGCAGGTCAACATATATGAAGAAGCGTATCATTACAAGTTTTGTAGCACTCTTTACCCTATTTTTAGCGTCATTCAGCGCAGTTGCAGAAGATAGCTCAAAAGAACCTAAAGAGATAAATATCAACTCAATCGTTGCAGTTAATATTGAAGAGGCCATTACTCCCGCCACTTTAAATTATCTCCAAAAGGCATTTCAAAGTATTGAGGGCCAAAGTCAGAGTGCCATCTTGATTAAGATAAACACACCTGGTGGTCTAGTTAGCGTTACAAAAGAGATTATGCACTTAATTGCTAATAGTGAGAATCTCGTCATTGGTTGGGTTGGGCCAAGCTCAGCATCGGCCACCAGTGCCGGGGCCATCATCGCAAGTAGTATCCCAGTACTCTACATGGCAGATGGAACACGCATCGGTGCGGCCACGCCAATCTCAGGGACTTCAGATATAAAAGAAGGCGATATGAAAAATAAGATTGTTAACGATCTTGTTGCCCTCGTAAAATCTCAAGCTTCAGCGACAGGTAAGAATGAAAAAGTTTTCACAAAAATGATTACTGAGGCAAAGAGCTATACTGAGACAGAGGCCTTAAAAGAAAATGTCCATAATGGAATTGTGGATACAATTCAAGGTAAGGGCGGCTTAGTCAGCACTATTAATAATAAGGTATTCTATTCTCACCACAGGCCATTTAAAGTAAAGATTGCCGATAACTATGTCCTTACAACATTTGAAAAAACGCTGGGTCAAAAGCTTTTAAGTTTTTTTGCGTCTCCAGATATGGCCTATATTCTTTTTCTCATAGGTGCGGCCCTTATCTATGTTGAGTTTCAAGCACCAGGTGGATTTATCGCTGGAAGTATTGGAGCAGTGGCCATCTTAATAGCGGGGATATCTTTTAATGTTCTCTCACTAAATACTGGCGCATTTCTTCTTATCATTGCGGCCTTTATTCTCTTTATTTTAGAAATATATATTACAAGCTTTGGCCTTTTAACCCTCGCAGGCATAGCCAGCTTAATCTTTGGCTCCATGTTTCTATTTCAAACAGAAGAGTCATACCTACAAATTTCTTCAACTGTTCTCTTTTCTAGTATCGGTGCAATTCTCGCCTTTATTGGCCTAATTGCTTATGTTTTTTATAAGTCCAGAAAGAGAATATTTTCTGAACCAGATGATCCTTACACAGGTATTCAGATCACAATTACAGATATTGATGGTGATAAAGTATTCTCCCGCTACAATGGAGAATTATGGCAACTTACGGCCACTGGCGATATGTCAAAGCTTAAAGTTGGTGATAAGGTAGAGGTCATCAAAAAAGACAACTTAAAACTACAAGTAAAACTATAGAGGTATAAAATGAGTCAAAGAAAATCTTTTCGCCAATTAATGAGTTTAATCTTTTCTATGTGTCAGAATGAGCTGCCAACGAAGAGCGATATCGACTGGGTAAGAAGAGAGATTAAGAAATTTTTATGGCTTAAATAATTGAAATAAAGAAAGAAAAAACTAAGGGGACGTTGAGGGACGATTGATTTTTGACAAGGAAGAGAGAGAGTTTATTAAAAATCTCCCCTTAGTTTTCTTAAATTAATATTAAACTCTCAGCTTTTTTTAGAGTCAGTTAAATGTAAAGTTTTTGTCAATTCAACGGAGGATATATGATAAATTTCGCGCCTTACTTACCATTTATAATTCTACTATTAATTTTATTGTTCAACACTGTTAAGGTTCTTAAAGAATACGAACGTGGTGTTATCTTCTTTCTAGGTCGCTTCACTTCAGTAAGAGGGCCAGGTCTAATTCTTCTAATTCCAGGATTAGAAAAAATGCAAAAAGCAGATCTTAGAACAGTGACGATGGATATTCCTTCACAAGATATTATCTCAAAAGACAACGTAACTCTTAAAGTAAATGGTGTTGTCTACTTTAGAGTCGAAGACCCAGAAAAGTCTGTAATTGCAGTAGAGAACTATCTACTAGCAACTGGTCAAATTGCTCAAACAACTCTACGTTCTGTAATTGGTCAATTCGAACTTGATGAAATTCTATCAATGCGTGAACAGATCAACGCAAGACTACAAGCAATTCTTGATGAGCATACTGAGCCATGGGGAATTAAGGTTTCAACGGTTGAAGTTAAGGCCATTGACCTACCTATCGAGATGCAAAGAGCGATGGCAAAACAAGCGGAAGCAGAAAGAGATAAACGTGCAAAGGTTATTTCGGCACAAGGTGAGTTCGACGCGGCCCTGAAGCTTGCAGAAGCTGCAAAGGTACTTAATGAGTCACCTAATGCAATTACTCTACGTTATCTTGATACAATGAAAGAGATCTCAAGTGGAGATGGAAAGTCGACGACATTCTTCCCACTACCAGTTGATTTCTTAACAAATATCATGAGTAAAGGTAACTAAGAAAATTACATATGATTTCAAAATACTTCAACTTAATACCATTTGCTGAAAATGACCTTGGTCTCGATGCCAGTGCTGAGATCAAGGTCATTGACGGCCATGTCAACTTTCACTTTTGTCTAAAAGGAGATCTCTCTCCTATTTATATACAACGCGACAATGGCAAATTGAATCGAGTTATTGGACTTTGGACTCAGACATGTTTTGAATTCTTTATTCTTAATAAAACTGATGGTGAGTATTTTGAATTTAACTTTGGAAGTGATTCAAGCTGGAATTGTTTCATCTTTAATTCTTATCGATCAGAACTAACAGAATACACAGATATTAAAATTGAAAATATCACCATTAAATCTGAAGACGAACTCTTCACTCTTAATTGTCGTTTTGAGCTAAAGAAGCTTGGCCATAATTTTGAAGACCTTTCAAATCTGCGTGTATCTCCTACATGTGTCTTAACGGCCGAAGGAGATAAAACATACTACTATTCAAATAAGCACCCAGATACTTCTCCAAACTTTCACCACCCAGATAGTTTTGAAGACTTAATCTCCTAGTATTCGCTTAAATCGTCTTTTTCTTCTTTTACTTCGATATTTTTCAGAATGTAATCTAGCTTGGCATCGTCGTCTTTAAAGTCAACTTCTCCAGATATTTGATAGTCAGCAAGGTCTCTTTCTTGCTTCTTTCTCTCTTTCTTCGTCTCTATTTCAATCTTTGCCTTAAGATCGTTTTTTAAAACTTCATCACGGCTTGAAAATGTTTTCCCAAATTTTCTCTTAGCAAAATCATAAAGACTAAATAGCTGCGCTGTCTTATAATTTCCTTTTTCAAGGTAATAAATCATTTCACGATAGAAAGCTTCATTTTCAAGCTCATGAGACCATGCGCTATAAAGTAAGGCCATCCCCTTATACTCAAAACGCTTCTCATACTTAAGCTTTCTAAATTCATTATACATAGCAAGCGAACTCTCCTCATCACGAGAGAGATTTAACTTGAAATTTTTCACGAGCTTATTAAGAACAACGTTATGGTCAGGATTATTCTTATTATAACGTATCGTCGCACGATATATACGTCCTTTCTCATAAAAGTAATTCTTTAGAACTCCAATATTTTTGGCCTCATCAAAAAATTGCATTATATGAAAGGGCCCATTTTGTACAATTCGGCTTGCATCCTTATCAAACAACTGCTCACGCATCTTATAGATATAGAGAAAGTAGCCTAATTTTGAAAGTGAGTAATTTGAAAGAAGATACTTAATATCTTTGTAGCTATAAAGACTTAGCTTTTTAACCTTTATATTAAGATTTAGAACATCTAACCAAACTTCTTGATTTGATGAGGCCTTGATAAATTGAGTCACAACAGGAAGGTTGAAAATTGGGTCCATCGGTATTGCGACATTAAATTTTTCAATCTCAAAATCATTCACACTTAGAACGCGCCTATTCTTATAATCGACAATATCAAAATAAGGTTGCGCCTGAATCTTTGAAATATTTGGCCTTGGAAAGACCTTAAAGCTTACATCATCAAATGGAATATCAAATTGAAAATTTTGAAAATGAATACTCTTCCAAAATGGTGTCACACCACGAGATTTTTCATATGGTGAAAGCCCCTTGTAAAGCACCTCATATCGATTAGTGGCAATAAAGTAGTCCGATTGAATCCCTTCATCTTGGAAGGTATAATAAAATCGATATGGCATCGTAACAACAAGATAAGCACTTGATATTACGAGAACAAGAATGGTTGTTAGGAAGATTAACTTCTTCATTATGATATTTATCGGTTAACTGACCATTAAACTACATGAAAAAATTAATATTTTTTCAAAATTACCGATAAGTTAGGTGGTAAATTCGGAGAATTGAATGAAAAGACTAATTTTTATCACAGCAATTATGGCGCTTACCTCATGTGTCGCTCCAAGAGAAACCCGTTCTATTTATGATACGAATAGTACAGGCCCTAACTCTAACCTAGGTACAGGTGGTGGCTCAGTTATCGACATTGATGACTCGGGAAGCTCAACTTCTAATGGCTCAAATGCAAATATTCCTAGTGCGATTGCTCACTGTAGCTGGTCATTAGACGGCCAAACAGGTTTTGCAAATACATCAAATAGTCACCTTGGACCAAATACTATTTGTCAGTCTCGTACAAACGAAACTCAAATTTATGTACAACTTAAAAACCCGGATCCAAATTCTCGAATTTGTGTCATCCCTACTTCTGAAGCATCTGGAAATTCAATTTATCTAGGATCTGCTCAATGTAAGTATATTGATAGCTCAGGGACGATCTCACTGTTTAACTTAACTAAAAACCGTGATTATGGACGCTATCAAAATTTTCGAATCAATGGTGTGATGGTCATGAAGGAGAAGACTTATGAATTCCCTTCTCCATTTAACCGTGAGCTAATCTCTTATGATGCTTACTTTATGTGTTCAATCAATGTTGACCTTTACAATGACCGCACATACTGTGACGCTTTCAAGTCACTAAATCAGTATTTCTACAAATCATTTTAAAACTGGTCCTGAGAAATGGTGTTATCTTTTTAGTAAATAATTAGATACGCCATTTCAAACTCCCTTAATTTCCAATAACTTACATAAATTAATCTGAGAATCAACTTGCATAACTTTCCCTATGAAAGTTATCTGCCCAAATAAAACATGTAAGAGTTTTGAGAATATCAATAAAGATGGAAGCTACTTTAGAGCTGACGACTCTAAACGTATTCAAAGGTATCGTTGCAAAGGGTGTGGTAAACGATTTTCCAAAGCGACATCAAATGATCATTATCGATTAAGAAGAAGACGTGATAGTTCAATGATTGAACATCTACTTTGCGCAAAAGTATCAATGAGACGAATTGCAAAAGTATTAAAAATGGATCGAAAAACTGTTGCAAGAAGAATGATCGCTCTGGAGAAACGAGCTTTAAGACAACACCGTAAGCTCTTAGATTATCTAGAAAAGAAAAAAGTCACTCATATGCAATTTGATGACATGATAACAATTGAGCATACGAAAATGAAACCACTTTCGATCTCTATTGCAGTTGATAAGGACACTCGACTGATCCTTGGAGCACAGGTCTCACAGATACCGGCCTTTGGCCACCTCGCTAAGAAATCACGAAGAAAGTATGGGTACAGAAAGAGCTATCACGAAGCTGGACTTACCAAATTATTTGAGAGCATTTCTAAGACAATTGATAAAGACGCTATTATAAAATCAGACATGCATAAGTCTTATCCAAAGTTCGTTTCAAAATATCTTTCATCCTGTACCTACAAAGCTTATGAAGGTGGTCGCTCATGTGTAGCTGGGCAGGGGGAATTAAAGAGAAAAGGATATGACCCACTTTTTATTTTAAATCATACCTGTGCAATCTTTAGGGACTCTATTAACCGATTAGTCAGAAAAACATGGTGTTCAACAAAATCACCTAAAATGCTTCAGAGACATATAAATATCTTTATAAGTTATTACAACTTCAAATACATTCAGTACGAAGTTAACACCATTTAAAAGTACCAGTTATTAATGGGCAAGCTTATTTCCATCAATGAGCTTGCCTGACTTATATGAATTAGACAGATCGCCATCAATTGTTGGAAAAGAGATAATTGGCACAATTAAACTCTGCTCTCCTTTTTCGATTCGAGTACAAAGAGCGATATAGAAAAAACTAACACCACTTTTTTCAAATGCCTTAAAATAAGCAAAGGCCTCATCACCATCTTCATCCTTAAATTCATAAAGCTCATCATACGTCTCTATCGTAGGACGCAAGTAATCCATATAAAGAGAGAAGTCTTCAAAAGGAATATCAAACTCCTTTCTATGAATCATCATTTCAGCAAGAAGCTTAGATTTTTTAAGTTCAATAAGCTCAAAGTCTTCAGGCTCTAAAATTGAATTATCTTCAATTTCACGATGATAGTCTTCAAGGGATTCAACTTCCTCACCTACCTGAAAGTCTTGAACGAAGTAGTCATTAGACGTTGCCGTAAGGGCCAAGACAAAAGAAGGTGTGTGATTAAAAACAAAACACAGGGCCATCAAATGAATATCTTCGCCGTTATGATTTACTTTGGAAATGAAAGTAAAGATTTCTTCCTTTAGGTCATTTTCTAAACGCCAAATCTCATCAGGCTTATGTAGAACGCGGTCAACAAAATTTGGATTTTCCAAGGCCTCTAGAGCGGCCTCATCCACAATATTAAGATCTTTTCTCTTCTTTTCAATCTTTCCTGTAAAGTAGTCAATTAGTGGAGAATAGAATTTTTCAATACAGGCTTCACTACAAAAGCTTAGATTGGATCCATCTTCAACAAAGAGTAAGTCTTCAATTGAAGGAACAACTTTTTTACAATTTTTACAATAATAAATATTATCTGAAATTAACAATGACGTATCCTATTTTTAAATTGATAAATTAAGGCCTGCAAATAGCGTATTCCCGTATAAAACAGGCAGGTCCCAAAGCTTTGCTGTTTCATTTAACACAGAAGAATCAGGACGAGTAACCTGAAATCCTGCCCCCATATTTAAACGAACAGAACGTGACATACGAAGGAACATTTGTGGCATTAAGTATGAGTATTTTAAATCAGAACGCAAAGAATTAGCAGTAAAGAAATCACTAGCAGCAACCTTTACTTCACCATACGTAAGAAGAAATTGAATCTCATGTGAAACCATAATTCCTAGGTTTGCTTTAATATGAGAAATATCGCCAATGGCCATCTCTTCGTCAGTATCAAGAGTGTCAGCGAATATTCTTTCGTAATCGACACCAAGGGCCGCCGCACCAAAACGCTTTTCAGTAGTAATCCCTAGCACGCGATCATTTCTTTGAGTTGCGTATTCGCTCTTTCCTTTAAATCGCATCCCGAGATATGAGTCAATAATAAGTTTATTATAGTCATTTCCAACCTCGAGCCAGTTAAAACCTAGTTTCACTCCGGAATTGGCCTGCTCAAATTCAGCAGTCTCAAGAGATTGTGCACCACTTGCTGCCAGATCGAGAAAAATCCCATGAGCAAATCCCATCTTTAAATTGAAGTTAACAAAATTAATATTCTCGTCAGTGAAAAAAGACTTATGAGCTGCGTATCCTAACGAAAAATCATAATAATCAGGAAGAAAGGCCCAAAAATCAGAGCTAGAGCTTGGAGCTTGAGGGCGAGGGACTGCCCTTTCACTTCTAGCAGGAGCACTAGATCTCGTAGACACAGGATTATATGAGTTGGTACCAGATGACTTTGGAGAATAGTCCACCAAAGCAAGTGCAGAAAAGTTAAATAAAATAGTCAGGGTTGCAGCTGTTAAGATATTCATCAAAAACATTCCTTGTTCATAAAAAAACTAACGCCTTCTTAGCGCCTACTTAATTGTATCTTTATATTTTCTTAATTTCAATGCGAGCATATCCTACCACAACGCTCAACTAAGCCTACAATAACAACGACTTGCTGATACGCGTTCATAAATTAGGCCGAAAATACGTATAGCATCAATGGAAATGTATTCCGACTGCCAAAAGGCCCCTAAAATTTATAAAATATCTCTAGAGAATTTCAGGAGGAATGAGTTGATCGAGTTAGGATTTTTAAAACGTTATGATTCAATTAAAAGGTTAATCGATTTTGGTGCAAATGGATATTTCCCATTATTTGAAGACATTGCTATGGGAAGTAATTTTGAAGAAGTTCGTATGACTAAAGCACAACGTCTAAAAGCAAAGTCTCTACTTAAAAAAATCTCATCTCATAACAATCTTGAAAAACAACGTGTGTTATTTTCAACTTTTGATGAAATTGATCAATACATCGTGGCCCGTGCCCTAGTTGAAATGGTCGAAGGAAAGATTCTTGATGCTAATCCGCAGCTTCAGTAAAACATTATTCTTCGTTGCAACTGTTGCAATCACACTAAGCGCTAGCGCTGAGTACCGTGTCTATCAGTATATGGTTTCTTCTCGCCTAAACCCAAGAGGGCCAGCAAGTGTTGTGATTACCTCGACATTAGACCCAAACTCTTATGTGAAGTATCACGGTGGTAACCGTTCAATTCGTGTAAATCTTCTTAACACTTGGATGTGTAAAGGACATACTGGAGGAGATCCAATTTGTAATGCTCCCCTAGCAAAGCTCATGGACACGACAACCCCACAAGACAACCCTGAAGCGATACAGCAAGGAGTTGATGCAGCTCTATGAGAATTGAAGATAGCAACCAATTTACGAAGCAGAATCTAAAGCTTAAAAATGAGCGTGATCGTCTCATAAAAGATAAGAAACAAGAAATTGAGTCAATCCGTAAAAACTATAATCAAATGGCAAATGACCAAAGAATTATTGGAGAAGAAAAACTCGACTCAGTTCGTGATCAGAATCAAGTCGCTATCATCGAATCACTCAATAACAAAGAGGCCAGGCTCAATGATATCAAAGAAAGTCTTGAGAAGACAGGCCAACAATTTGCTAAGCAAGAAAGCTATGCAAAACTTCAAGCTGATGCAAATATCGACTCCATCAGAGATAATTACCAACAGCAATTAGAGTATGTCCATCAAAGAGGCCGTGACGACCTTGAAGACACGACCAATACAGTAAATGATCTGGCCAATAAGATAAAAAATGACAATGAAGAGTTCATCATTGATGAGACGGCAAAGGCCAAAAACCTTGCTAATGAAATCTCTGTTCGAAATGATGGGTTTATTCAACGAATTAATAAGCAATTTGATGAGCGTGTTCAAAAGCTCTCAAAAGAAAACTCCACAACGGTGAAAGATCTTGAAAAAGAGCAACGAAAAGAGATGTCTAAGCTTAAGAACGATCATTATCAACAGCTGACACAAACAGGTGTTTTCCAACAAAATGAGCTCAAAACACAAAAAGCATTCCACGAGGATACAGTTAAGAGTAGAAAGGATGCTTTTGAACAAAAGTATGTTGCCCTCCAAAAAGAGCATCAAGGGCTTATGGGACGTCTTAAAACAAAGATAGATGAAGAGCTAAATACTCTTAAAAACTACTACACAAAGGCCAAGGAAACGATCCAAGAAAAAGGCCAGGACAGCTTCTATAATATTACAAAGCTAGAACCTAGTATTAAGAGTGATCAGAACTTTTATTACTTTTCCATCGAAGTGCCTAAGCATGAGCAAGAAACCATACATATCAATGCTCAAGAGCGTGGTATAACAGTTACTCAAAACAGAAAATTTGATCAACGAGTTGAAGAAAATGGTAGTACATTCAAGTCAAAGCGTTCAGAAAGTTTAGTTAGACAATTTGATGTACCAGATATTCTTGATGGAAAAAAGGTAAGTCGAAATTACGATATTGGAACTTCGACTCTTACCTATCGTATAGCAAAAAGATAATTTCTTATAAAATATCGCGATCTCTTTGATGAAACTCTACCTTGTTTACACGAATAAGTGTTTTTATTTCACGCTTAATTAGTGCAACCCAACGAGGGTGAAGTTGAACATTTAGAGTTAGAAGTCTTTCATCCGAAACCGCATCAAGAACCTCTTCACTTACAATCTCAATATCCTCAACTCTAGAGTAAAGAATTTCTTTTACATGGCCACGAATACGTCCATTTGAAAGAACTTCGATATAGAAATTTTGCTTTGCCTTGTCTGATTCAAGCATACGATAAACCGGGTTTATCAAACGAAGAACAGCAAAGAGAGAGATTGTAATTAAAGCAGCGATAACAGGGTAGCCAAATCCTACAGTCATCCCAATAGCGGCAACAACCCAGACTGTTGCAGCAGTTGTCATTCCAACGACATTGCCACGGCCTTGAATAATGGCACCGGCACCTAAGAAACCGATCCCACTTACAATTTGCGCGGCCATCCGATTGGGGTCGGCCACCGTTCCCATATGCTCACTCATGGTTAAAACACTTAAGGAAGTATATGTCGCTGCTCCAAGACAGATCAACATATTCGTCTTTATCCCCGCAGACTTCATCTTCTGCTCACGGTCATATCCAATAAAGCCACCTAGAATAATTGAGCTAACTACTTTGATGCCCATCGAAATATAAACTGGTTGCTCTCCAATGAATTCAATATACATATAACCTCTTGTGGAATAAAATAAACTAAAGTCTATTTTAACAAGGATTTATAAGTTGAAAAGGGCCAAGGCCGTAAATTTTTTAGCTATTCAAACGAATAACTACCTTAATATCAAGGCAGACTTCACAATGAGTGAAAACTTGTATTCGAAGAATAAGGATTTTGAAAAATTTGAAGCGCGTTTTCCTATTCAAGCATATAAGTTACTTAGGGCCTATGAGTTCGAAATCAAGGTTGTGGCCCTTGATCACAATAACAAGGAATTGTTCACAAAGAACTTAGAAACAGATTCATATGGTGGGCTGCTTGCCAAAATTCCTCTGCCAAAGGGTTGCAAGGATTGCTTAGCAAAGATTGAGGCCTACGAAATTTCAAAATACCCAGGGCTTGAATTACATCTTGGAACATTTATCCCATTAAAGATTACAGATAATCGCAAGATCATCATTTGTGACTTTGATAAAACATTAGTTGAAACAAAGTACTCTAAACCGAGTGAGATCTATGACTCACTGACGAGTCCTTTAAAAAACTATCCAACTCTAGAAAATTCAGTAAAGCTTTTAAAATCATATATTGAAATGGGCTACCATCCATTTATTCTATCTGCGTCTCCGCACTTTTATGAAGATGCAATTCGCGATTGGCTTTACGCTAATGAGATTTTTACGGCCGGAATCTTTTTAAAAGACTATCGTCGTATTCTTTCGATCTTAGAAAATGATCTAACTCCAAAAGATATCAAGACTCAAGGGATCTATAAACTTGGGCACCTCCTTGATATTGTTAATATGACAGATATCCCATCTTCAGTCGTTTTAATGGGTGATAATTTTGAGTCTGATCCACTAATCTACTTAACATTTTCAGAACTAATGTCCGGACGAGTGGAACCAAGACAACTTTGGAATGAGCTAAAACGCGTAGAAGACTTTAAGGTTACGGCCCGTCAAAACGGACTCTTCTTAAATAAGATTTTCCAAATCAAAGATAACGTCAAACACCACGGACTCGATAAAGAAGTAAAGATCTACATTAGAAAGAAAGGTAATGAGTCACAACTGAATATTCGTGCTCCATTTAATTCTTATCATGGAAAGATTGAGTTATATGACGGAAACCTTCTTAAGGAAGATTCTAAGAAGCAAATAGAAGCTCAGGCGCCCACAGAATAATTTGTCCAATACAAATATAGAGACCAACTTTGTGAAACCTTTGTGTGAAATCTTCACCAAAGTTTTTAGAAAATTGTTTTGAAATAGGCCAATTAGCTGGAGAAAATCGAGTTAATTCTATGGCCACTCTGAGGCCTGATAAGGCAACACATACGGCAATAAAAGTTTGATTGCTAGGATTAACAAGTGAACTTAAAATATTAGACATGAGCGCTCCATTTAAAGAAAATTCTCCGTTATACATAGAACTCTTCGACAACTTAGAAGAATCAATTTATCAATTGGCCGCATTAGATAAGGAAGACGTAAATCTTGCCTGGAGCAACTTGAAAGAAAGTTCATACTTTGGGCCAAATATCTTAAAAGGCGCAATCCATAAACTCTTTAGTCAGGTATTTGCCTACCAGAGTACCTTTTTAAAGGAAAAGGAAGACTCACAAGAACTCTTCAAAAGTTCTTATAATAAGCTAATTAATAGCTATGCCAAAGGTCTTGGTATAAGGGCCAAGGACGCTCTCTACCTAAGCTTCATGCATGAGTACTTAAATAATCCAAGTGCAATTTTTGAAGGAATTAAAGATCATCACCTTGAAAGTAACTCTCCAATTGAATTAATTAATACTCCAATTCAAGAGACTTTTAATGACAAGCTAAGATTTGTTCATTTCAAATCACCGGAGAATCTTGAGGCCATTGTCATTCAAAATCTCATGTCTCCATTTGCAACATATGGTGGCGTCAACGAGTCAGGCCTAAGTGTTCAGTTAGTTCAAAGAGATGCTCTAAAGATTAATTACCATGGAATGAGTGCTAGCTTTCTTGCCCTTGTTATCTTACTTGGCTTTAATGATATTGTTGAAGTAGAGAAATTTTTAAAGGGCCAACAATTAGTCTTTCATTGGGAGTTTCACGTAAAAGACTCGCTAGGTAATTATAAGATCATCGCAATCGATGGCCAAGAAGTAGATATTCGCGATGGACAATCACGAGGCACAAAAGAGGCCTTTAAGTATCATCTTGAGATTTACAAAAAGAAGCATTGGCCAACAACAGTTTCGGCCCTAACGATTGATTCAAATGATATTTTTCTTTCACTTATTGATTCAAAGAATTTTGAGATTAAGCAAATTCACTACAGTGACCTTTTTCAGTCGAGTCCTTCTGTGACAAAGAAGACACCAAGATTATCAAAGTCCATAAAAGAGATCTTTACGATAAAGAATTATCTCAATCATGCTCAAGTGGCCTTTAATAGTAATAATTCAGAGGACTGCTATCATCAAATTCAACTGGCCATTGTCTTTGCCAAGAAAATAGCGGGAAATCAGAAACCGTTGATCGCCAAGCTCGAGTTAGTATTTATGGCCTGTCAGTATATCTTTGAGTCTCATCGAGAAACTCAGCAATATATTCATCAAAACCTCATAAAACTCTATCCTGGCCTTGGCCCTTACCATAAGGATCTGGCATTAATTCTTATGCAGAGATTACAAATTCTGATGAATGAAGAAATCAATTTATTGGAAGGTCCAAAAGAGCTTAAAAGAGTGGTTTTTACAGAATCAAAGCTTGGAAAACTGGCCCATCAGGCCCTAAAGAAAACAACTTTACTAAGGCCAAACCACCTCGACTTCTGTCCAACATCAGGGCTGTAGGCTTTGAAAAAAAATTAGAGGATATCCAGTCTTCTAATGGCCTCATTCACCTTTTCCTTCTTGTCCTTAAGCTTCTTTTTCACGGAGTGCTTACGTTCGTATAGCTCTTCTAGGAAGCTTTTAATCAATGACATACGCTTACTATCATTATTGCTCTCATCAAAATTTTTTGAGCCATCACAGCCTTTGTGTAGCCTCTTGACGCGTGTCTGATCAGAGCTAATTTGATCAGTTGGACGCACAGGATTTTCGAGTTTTTTGATATTTAACGCCATGTATATATTATAGCCTTGATCAAATTAAACAAAGATTAAATATTATAAAAACTACCTTCATTAAATTACTGAAATTATTCAGTTTTTAAAGAAAATTATAATTGTGATTAGGTTGACATTAAAAAAATGCCTTATTCATGCTAAAAGAGCGTAATTTCAAAATGTTAGATTTTTTTAGGTTTCTATATATTAGGATTCAATATACGAGGAGAACAACCAATGAAACACACTATTGTTGCGGTAATGAGCTTAGTGCTAGCAATAACAACAGGAATCTCTTGCAAGAGGGATATGAAATTAGGAAGTAAAGACAATCCTGTAAAACTATACTTCACACCTTCAGTTGATGCAGACACAATTGCATCGAACTCAGTTCACTTTATCAAATTCTTAGAAAAAGAGACTGGCCTATTCTTCAAAACAGGTATTCCAACAAACTACATTTCAGTAGTTGAATCATTTGGTTCAAAAAGAGCAGACATTGCAGTTATGAACTCTTTTGGTTACCTAATGGCAAACGAAAAATATGGAGCTAGTGCAAAACTTAAAGTTCTTCGTTATGGACACGATTACTACCAAGGGCAAATCATCGCTCACGTAGATAGCGGAATTAACTCAATCAAAGACCTAGAAGGTAAGAAATTCGCTTACACAGATCCTTCATCAACTTCAGGTTATATGTTTCCACTTAAGATTATGATGGAAAATGATGTTAAGCCAGGTAATACAACTTTTGCTATTAAGCACGACAACGTTGTAACAATGGTTTACCAAAGACAAGTAGATGCTGGTGCAACTTACTACTCTGCTCCATCTTCTGATGGAACAATCCGTGATGCACGTTCACGTGTAAAAACACAATTCCCAGATGTTGAAGATAAAGTAAAAATCGTTCAAATCACTGAAAAAATTCCTAACGACCCATTCGTATTTAGAAAAGATCTTCCGGCAGAAGTAACAGAGAAGTTTATTGCAGCTGTTAAAAAATATATCGCTACTCCGGAAGGTAAAGATGTATTTGAAAATATTTACAGTGTAGGTGGCCTAGTTGATACAACTGATGCAGATTACGATGGATTAAGAAACGTAATTAAAACACTAAATATCAATCTTGAAGAACAACTAAACAAGAAATAGGTTTTATTTTAAATAAAGAGAGAATGAAATGATTCTAGAAGTTAAAAATGTTAACAAAGTTTATCCTAACGGATGCCACGCTCTAAATAACGTTAGCTTTAACGTTAACAAGGGTGAGTTCCTTGTTATTATCGGTCTGTCTGGTTCAGGTAAGTCGACAATGCTTAGATGTATGAACCGCCTACACGATGTAACAAGTGGTGAGATCATCTTCGAAGGAAAAGACATTACGAAACTTAAGGGTGCAGCAATGAGAAATGCTCGCTCACACATCGGAATGATCTTCCAACACTTTAACTTAATCCCAAGAAGAACTGTTATGACTAACGTTCTTTCAGGAACGCTTGCAAGAACAGGAGTTATCAAGTCGGTACTTGGTATCTACTCTGAAGAAGATAAGAAAAAAGCAATGGAATACATCAAGATCGTTGGTCTTGAAGGTAAAGAAAACGTACGTGCGGACAATCTTTCAGGTGGTCAGCAACAACGTGTTGCTATTGCTCGTGCTCTTATGCAAAACCCTAAGGTACTTCTTGCTGATGAGCCTGTAGCGTCTCTTGACCCTGCAACTTCTCACTCGGTAATGCAATACCTTAAGAAAGTTAACGAAGAACTTGGTGTTACTGTTATCTGTAACCTTCACTTCTTATCACTTGTTAGAGAATACGCTTCACGCGTAGTAGCTCTTAAAGGAGGGAAGCTAATTTATGAAGGTCAACCACTTGATATTAACGAAGAATGGTTCCAGACAATCTACGGTGAAGATGCTGTAGAAGTAACAATTAACTAAGTTTTTTGGATATAGGATTAAATAATGACAACGACGACTCAAACGGCAGATACGCAAGTTAATAACTTACCAAAACCAAGAGAAGAGTACACATCATACAAAGTTAAGATGAATTTCTTTTCTTTCCTAATTGATTTCCTTCTTTGGTCATACATGATTCTTGTTTCATGGAAGATCGTATGGGAGAGACTAATTCTTGGTCTACGCTACCCTGATTTTACTTGGAACCAGCCACTTATTGCTCTTGGAGCAGGTTTTGTAGTAGCAGCAGCTCTTTACACAACTAAAATGTCTCTTGGACGTGGGCTAACAGGAATTATGAAAAGAGATGAGAACACTCTATTCATGAAAGAGCCATTCTCATTCGTACTTATTGCAACTGTAGTACTAACATTTATTGCTAGTATTTATGTTTCACAAATTTCAATTTATGAATTTCTTTCTGAATCAGGAATGACTGGTGCAAAGAGGATCTTTACTGCTCTTCTAACACCAAATTTTGCAATTTTTGAAGAAGCTCTTTTTGCAGCAATTGAAACGATCTACATGGCATTTATTGCAACAGCAGTAGCACTTCCAATTGCATTTGTTCTAGCATTCTTTGCAGCAAGAAACCTTATGAATGGATCTCGTCTAACAATGACAGTTTACTCTGTCGTTAGATTTTTCTTAAACGTTTCACGTTCAATTGAGCCACTTGTATGGGCGATTATCTTCTCTGTATGGGTTGGTATCGGGCCTTTCGCTGGTATGATGGCACTTTGCCTTCACTCAGTATCTTCACTTTCGAAGCTATACTCTGAGCAAATTGAAAACGTTTCAAATGGACCAATCGAAGCAATGATGGCAACTGGTGCTCACCCTATCCAAGTAATTTGGTTTGGTGTTGTTCCTCAAATCGTTCTTCCATACCTATCATTCTCAATCTACCGTTGGGACATCAACGTTCGTATGGCCACAGTAATTGGTCTAGTTGGTGGTGGTGGTATTGGTACAATGCTAATGCAGTACCAAGGTCTAGCAAAATGGAACGAAGTTGGTCTTCTAGTAATCGTTATTGCAGCGATTGTTTGGATCATGGACTGGCTATCTTCTAAAATTAGAGAGGCCATCAAATAGAATTAATCTAATTGATTTCTATATAAAAGAAGGCCCGCATCCGCGGGCCTTTTTATTTCTCTCCCTTAATAATTTATTCTAGTTACCGCACATTCCTTTTTTCGAGAATGAATCTTGAATCTTCAATGCATCACCTTTTGTGTACCAATACTGGCTATGAGGTTTCTCATTAATCAAGATCCGATAATGATTCTTAGCTGGGTGCTTTTGTAGTGAACAAGCACCATCTACTGAGGCAATATCCCGTTGGGGGGAAGACCCACAAGAAACGAGCGTAAGCCCTAATACGGCCATGGCCATTAATTTTTTCATAATTCCTCCTACGTCCTATTCACGTAGTAAATTTATCGGATATACTTAAGAATATCTTTAGCATCTTACTCAACTATTATTGTATTTGAAAAAAGTCACCTTTCATGTATGCTTTATGAAAGGAGAAAAAATGAAGGGAAATCAAGAAGTTATCAATATTTTTAATGAATTATTAACACAAGAGCTATCGGCCATCGATCTCTATTTCCTTCACTCACGCCTTTTCCAAGACATGGGGCTAACAAAGCTTTATGAACGCATTGATCATGAGAAAGATGATGAAACAATCCACGCAACTAAGCTTATTGAAAGAATCATTTTTCTAGAAGGCTTACCTGAGTTAGGTACTCGCCTACCATATAAGCCAAGTCGCGATGTGAAGCAGCTGATATCAGACGAGCTTCAATATGAAGTTGAAAATAGTAAATTACTCAGAAAAGCAATTGCTCTATGCGAGTCAGTTAATGACTATGTCTCAAGAGATATTCTTTTAGAGCTACTTTCAGATACTGAAAATGATCATATTGACTGGCTTGAGACTCAACTTTCACTAATTGATAAAATTGGTTTACAAAATTATCTACAGACTGCATCTGAATCTGTTTAAAGAAAGTAAAAAAAAGTAAACATTCACCTGTTTTTTATTTATAATTAGATAAATTAATTAAACACGGATGTTTACTTTTATGAATCTAATTAAACTATTACTTATTTTAATTCCACTTAGTCTTTTCCAAGCAAACGCAATTGCGGCCTTCGCCAAGGTCGTCAATATTCGAGGAGAAGTTTCTCAGCTTCCACCAGGGGCCATGCAGGCCAGCTGGATAAAGAAAGGTCAACTCCTTAAGGAAAATACATCGATTGTCACGAGATTGCGCTCTTTTGTGAAGATCGAAATTCTAGAAGATGGTAGTTATATCGTCGTAGGGCCAAACTCAAAAATCGAGTTAACAAAGGTCGAAAAAAAGGCCGGAAGTATTATCCAAGTTTTGAATGGAAAGATGCGATCAAAGATCGTTCCTGCAAAAAAGTCAAAAGGACATAGTGCCTTTAATAAAGTCTATGTAAAGACAAAGACCATGGCCTTAGGTGTTCGTGGAACAGAATTTGTTACGGTGGTAAGTCAAGAGAACCAGGCCACATCAGTAGTAACACTAGAAGGTGAAGTTGCAGTTAAGAAGATCAATAGCGAGAGTATTGATCCGGAAAAGACAGTTAAAGATAATGTTGACCGTGATGATGTAACAATCGTTAAAAAAGGGACGGCCTCGACAACGTACGCTCACCTATACGATGAAATTCCACCACAGAAAGTAAACCCAAGTCAGCTAATGGCCCTTGAAAAGAACGAAAATCTTGAAAGTGTAAAAAGAAGTGATATTCAAGTTGCTAGCAATGAAGAGTTGAGTAAGAAAGAAATCACTAAGCTGTATGGAAATAATGTCGAAGCCGATGAAGTTCCAAAAAATGGTGCCATCGTCGACCTTGATTCAGCTATCTTTATTCCAGCGATTCAAGACGAGTCACTTGATATCGGTAGTGTCGATAAGAACACTGGTCAATTTGTTGCGGCCAATGGAATTGAACTTGATAAGAAGAAGGGCTTTGTCGCAAAGAAACAAGACGATGAAACGAAAGAAGTTGTCAAAAAACTTAATGAAAAGATTGAATACAAAGAAGTTCAAGGACATGAAGTTGTTGATCATGGGCCTAATTCTGGCCCTGCTAGACTAGCAGGACTGCAGAACTCATGGGGATTAAAAACTGGCCTAAGTGTAAAGCAGATGAATTACGCTAATATGGACAATAATAACGGTGGCGATGATGACAATTATGGTGGCCTTGGAGCGGATATTATTGGTCATTACCGTCATGTTTTAAATCAACAATTATATCTTGATTATATTTTTGGAATTCACGCCTATTTCATGGATCGCGGAGATCTTGAGCCAGAAGAAATGGATGATGACATCTTAACATTTGAGTTAGGAGTTCAAGCATACTACAGGCTAAATAATCGCTTTAGACTTACAACAGGATTTTTCATGAATGACGAAATGTTTCTAACAGCTCGATTTGAAACAAGCCTTACACCAGTCATGGATCAGAGAACACAATTTGCACCTTATCTAAAATTTGGAGCAGAATATGACTACAGTGATAACTGGAGCTTCCTAACAAGTTACCGCTCATATATTGTTGACTCTCATCATCCTAATATTGCCATCTACTCAGGAAAAGGCTTTGAGCTTGGAGCAAGAAGACATCTTTCTAAATCAACTGCTCTACTATTTAATTTCTTACATCGCGAATTTATCGTAAAAGATATCATTATTAAAAATAAAGACTTCAGCGTCTTATATGAAATGGAGTTTTAATGAGAACGCTACTACTAATTACAATACTACTAGGTCTATCTTCATGCTTTAAAACAGATGCTGATGGGAATGCCTACCTTTTTGAAAATGACAATAGGGCCGTTATCTCTTTTGACTTCTTTAATGCGGATACAACCTTAACTTGGTATTTCGGGATTCAAAATCAAGTTGGGACGAATGCAACAGATGTTGAAGGCTACAATACATCTCAATATTGGTGTATTGAAAATATTTATATTGAAACAAAATCTGGAGATGTTTCAGGAGCAAATTTTGAAGTCTACCTAAATAATATTTCAGCGGGAATGCCAGTTTCATTTCCAGGAGGAAATGTTAACGTCCATATCGCTCCTGGAGATCAAGTTAAAGCATATATGAATTGCTCGACTTGTGTAAACGGATACGGAACAATTAATTTTGAACTTGGAAAATGTAATTAACTACTTTTTTTTTAACAAGCTTAATTAATCTTAAATAGATAACTAAGTCAGCAAGAAAGAAGATAGGTACCCAATAATCATGAGTCACCAAGAAATTAACAAAAAAATGTAGATAGTAAATAATATGAACTGCAAGGCCCGCAAATAAATATTTGTCGGCCTTCTTAAAAGAAAGATAAGTAAAGCGCATATAAATAGCAAGACTTAAGAACGCCACGACTCGATAAGAGGAAGTTAGAAGATTACTCAAGTTAAATGGTAATAGAGTTTTTGCTAGTTGATTATTACTTTTTGCAATAACATTATCACTTATACAACAAGCACCGCTACCTTCCATCAAATAGATAAGATAATGAATACCAAAGATAAATAGTGCTAAGTAGACCACTATCTTATATAGAATCATCAACAGGTGATGTTCCTGAAGATAATCTCCAAGTATTTTCCATAATTCTAAACGGGCCAAGAAAAGAAAGAGAAAAATCAAGAGCGCAACTCCTACTTTATAGTCGGAATAGAAAGGAACAAAGAATACAGATACGACAAGAAAACAAATAATGGCCTGATAAAAAGGCATTCTTTCAATTGCATAATTAGATTTAAAGACTTGGCGAACACGAAAGGAGCTTAAACTCAAATAGAGAAAGTACAAACCAACCATAAATGTGAAGATACAGTAGACAACTGGAATCAATTTTATAGTGCTACCATTTGGATTTAGATCAAGCATATTTTAAATCTCTATAGTAAAGCAGGTAAATGATTCTTCATTATCTAACTTCAAGTTACCATTCAATTTTTCAATTTCTCTTTTTATTGAATAAAGTCCTACTCCCCTTTTGTCGCCTTTAGTTGAGGAGCCAAAATCAAAGGCCAATTCAGGAGATTTGAAATTAACAAACTTTCCATTGTCAATAATTTTGATAACAAGACGATCTTCAACATTGTTAATGTTAATTTTTATCCACTCAAGTTCTTCCTTAAGTGCTTCATGAGAGTTTTTAATCAAATTAATCAAGGAGTTCTTGATAATACCCTTATTTACCTTCACTTCTTTATGAGGCCTAGTATATATAATTTTAACGTCGGGAAAAATTGAGATCACTTCTTCTACAACATCCGATATAAGAGAGTCGTTTGTGCCTTGATTTTTATAGTTATTTAAAATATCAATGGCACTTTTTGTCCCTTCATAAATCGCCTTAACTTCTTTGGACTCGTTTATCGAGCTTTCACGCTTTAGTTTTTGCAAACGTAAGTTTGTAAACTGTAGTGGGTTGGCCAAATCATGAATCATAGAATTATATGATTGCTTTTGCTCTTTAAGTTTTTGAGCAAAATGAGAAACCTCAAGTTGTTGCAGCCTTGTGTACTCTAATAAATCCACTATAAAATAGAGTGGAATCCAATACTTGAAACCAAAAGCATGATAGCTCGTTGTATAAAAGATATTTAAAACACTAATAAAGAGTCCAAATATCATGAGGTAGTCTCGAGACTTTAATGAGATTAGAAAAAATCGAATGTAGACAAGAGATACTGAGATCGTAAAAAACTTTACAAAACCTGCAAAACTATCATTCATTAAATATGGAATCTGTACCTTTAAGATATAATTTGATGCAGGATTTTTAACAAATTCTTCCCCGAGACAACAAGGGCCTGGTCCCTTTATTAAAAACCAAAATAAATGGATGAGGCAACAACCAATAGCACCTACAACAATACCGTTATAGATAACTCTTAAAGTCTTATTCTCGTTAAATACTTCTGAAAGATTGCGCCAATAAAAACACCTAGCAGTGTAAGTGAAAATAAACATCACCAATGTCAAAGGAACTTTATAAACAGAATAGAGGGGAAAAAAGAAATTAGAGACAATGATTAAGCAAACTGCAGCTTGAGAAAAGCACATCACAACTGTCTTGATAGGAGAAGACTGTGCATTTTGGCTTAGGCGATTGAGATGAATACTTGTCACACCTAATGAGATTAAATATGTCGCAGCTCCAAGAGCAATTAGGACATAACCAAAAGCAAGCCAAAAATTTAGAGAGAATTGGTGTAAATATTCATACATTAAACAAGAGTAATGATTTTATGCGCCATAGTCAATAAGACTAATTGACGCATAAAAAAATTATCTAAAAAAGTGGAATTATGAAGCCAATTTCTTAGAGATTTGGGAACCCACGATCATTGCTAGAACAAATACTACCATCGGAGCTGAAAGATTAATTAGATTGACGATAGCAGGGCCTGGGCAAATACCAGCAATCCCCCAACCAATCCCAAACAGGGCCGCACCTGAGACTAACTTCTTATCAATAATCGTCTTTGTAGGTAAGTGAAATTGAACATCACAAATCGGAGCACCACGCTTAGTAATAAGCTTAGTGGCAATAACACCAATAACAACGGCACCACCCATAACAAAGGCCAAAGAGGCATCCCATCCCCCCTGTAAAGAGAAGATATCTAGGAAACCGATGACTTTCTTTGGATTAACCATTCCTGAAACAGTTAAACCAATACCAAATATCATACCTGCAATTAAACTTGTTAATTTCTTCATTATAATAACCCCATTAAAGATACGACTGCGACAGCAACGGCCATGAATGTAAGAGTTGCGGCCAGAGATCGTTTTGAGAAACGAGAAAGGCCACATACACCGTGCCCACTAGTACAACCTGAGCCAAGTTGTGTTCCAGCACCGACAAATAATCCAGCTACGATGGCCTTAGTATATGTTAGATTGAGGGCATAATTAAAAAAGCTTGGGTCCACTAATTTAACAACAAGACCCCCAGCTAAGAGTCCTAACACAAAGAAGATGCGCCAAAAGCCACCGTCATTCTTCTTGTGAAAATTAAAAAATATTCCAGAGATCCCAGCAACTCGCCCATTAAAAAAGAGCAAAAAAGCAGCAGAAACTCCAATTAATATCCCGCCAACGAGAGGCCATGTAAAGTTAGTCATATACTCACCTTTTTTATAAATCAGTCCTTTGCAATACTCCAAAGACTTTCAAACTTAAATTAATTATATATAATGATTATAAATTAACATTGATGGCCATCAAACTTGGAAAAACATGATTAAGGAAATCTTAAATAATATTGAACAACCTATCTATCGACAGTATCAAAAAGGTGAAACAATTTACAGAGAATCAGAATCCCCTCAATACCTCTATATTGTTGAAGAAGGTATAGTTGGCCTCTACTACAATAGCGAGAATGGCAAAGAGAGCTTCTTAAGAGTCTATGGGCCAGGAGAAATCTTCGGTCATCGTTCATACTTTTTAGAAACACCTTATCACGCCAACTCAATTAGTCTGACAAAGTCAAAGCTAATGCTCATTGATCGTAAACAATGTGACAATATTTGTCTTAAAAGCCCGGCCCTACTTAAGAATATGACGAAGATCTTAGCGAGGGAGCTTGGAAATGCTGAAAGAAGACTGGCAGGAATGGCAGATAAGTCGGCCAAAGCAAGAATCGTTGAAGCCCTGGTCTATTTAAAACTTAAGCACCCTGAGCATAATTGGACTCGTAAAGAAATTGCAGATTTTGCGGTATCAACTTTTGAGAGTGTTACAAGAATCTTAAGTGAACTAGAGTCCGCAGGTTTAATTACAAAGAGTGGCAGAAGTATCGAAATTGTGGACGAGCAAAAGCTTCTAAAATACTCTAGTGAGAATTATTAAGATCTTGTTAATTTCATAGCAAATTTTACATTTAAAGTAGCTCAAGCTTGTCTATATGACGCTACTTAGATAGGATGCGGCCAACTAAAACCCACACAAAGGCCATCTTATGAAACTAGTAATGACTCTTCTAACTCTTATCTCATTTTTAGCCATTAGCTCTAATTCAATTGCTTGTGACAATGTTGTCAATAAGCGACTTGAAAGAAAAATTAGAGCAGATCGTCCACTACAAGTTAAATACCTAATGTATCTAACTGAAGGAACTGAACTTCTAAATGAAAGAGGTAATAAGCTAGCACAATTCAATGAAGACAAGCTTATCTACTCAGCAATCGGCTCAGAGCACTCTGGTTGGTTCAATGCTGCAGTTGCAGTTAACCCAGATACATGCTCGATTGATTATATTGGCTACTTTGCGGCCGAATAATCCTAGCAAATAAATTTAAAAAATATCAGGCCCAGCTTCAAGTTGGGCCCTTTTAAACAACTAAATAAATATCCCGTAATAGTCTTTAGAAATCCTCAAGAAACCTGAATGTAAAAATATTTAGTTTAAACAATTAACTTTTTAACACTTTGAAATCACGTCTTACATTTTTGAAAGTCCACAAAAAATTGCCACCAAATTAAACAATTCCTCCAAAAAACCGATATAAGTCTCTGAATTTAGTGATTTGTTCATTAAGTGTTTAAATACTAAAGAAATATTGTAATAAGTCGAAAACATTTAAGAATAAATTTTATTCACAAGTAACGAAAAACGAATGATTTGTGAGGGACTTTGAAAAAACCAATACTCTACGTCGGACTTGCTCTGGCATCACTATTTAGCTTTAGCTATATCTTCTTTGCAGATAATAATGCAATGAAGACTGATAGTTATAGTGAATTAGCGAAAGAGATTGGGATCGAGTATGAGCTTGTTAAACCAAAAGTTAAAGCAAGGCTAAACTCAACATCGCCGTTTACAAAAAGAGATCCTTCTTCTGTTGAACAAAGCGAACAAGAAGAATCAGTTGCTCCTAGTAAGAAAGTAGCCGATTACAAGCTTTCAAAAAATGCAATTAATGAAAAGAAGAAAGTATCAACACAAGTCTTCTTAAATGATTCAGGTGACTCAAGACCTTTCTATGCAAATAACTCTTTTGAAAGAACCCCTGCAAAGACTGAAGATAAGAAATTAGAAGGCGAAGAAAAAGAAAAAAGTATTGTTTACTCTCTTCCAACACCTCCAAAGGATGATGAAGAAGAGGGAGATGATGAGACAAAAAATGGCCAACAAAATAACGGTTCAAATAATGTTGTTATCGAAATTCCGGCCATTGAAGGACGCATTCCTCCACTATCTGGACTAATTACTCAGACAAATAACAAGAGTCTCTTTATTAGCAATGCCTATGCAGCGACGACATGTACAGATCCAAAAGTTGAACTCTTTGATCTTGTGACAATGACAGTGCTTGAAGATAACCCTATTACATTTGAAGGGATTAACACTTCAACATATTTTAAATTTGATGCAAAGAAATTAGCACTAGACCTAACAGCACCTGCTCGTTACAAGGTTAAGGTTTCGGGATGTAGCGACGAGCTAGAAAAAGTTGTTACAAGTTATTTTAAACCACAAGATATTACTCCTGTTACAACACTTCTAGCAAAGATTACGAATACAGATATTGAATACACACCAACTAGAGAACTTGCAAATTATCTAGATCAAACTGAATCATTAATTCAAGCTAATATTGATAACCAAACAATCGACTACGATCTCATCTATACTGAGTTAGAAAATAATACTGATGCTGGTCTTATCTTTAGCGAGATAACTCAAGGTGAAACAGCGTCAATTTTAAAAGATGCTGCACCAAAGATGAAAACACTTGAAACACCAACTTCATTAAAAGAAGGGATTCAAAGTGATTTCGAAGCTAATGCTGTTCACTGGGATTCATCTTATCAAGTTGCATACCAATGGATACTTGATGGTACGACTGTTTCAAATGCAAGTACATGGACTTACACTCCACCAGCAGATACTGCTGCAAGTGCAAATATTATTGTTAGAATTGGGAAAAAGAATGATGGCGATGTAAATGTAAACACAGATTTACCACATCATCAATTTACCTACACACTTGATATTGAACAAATTAACGATGCCCCAACTCTGACAGCGTCACAAAGTGTGAATGTTACAGAAGATACTGTACATAATTTCTTTCTAACACCAGGTGATGATGTAGACTCTCCAAGTCTTTCTTATATTACAACTTCACTACCAGCAAACGGAACACTAACTTGTGTAGGAACAACTAATGATTGTACTTATACGCCAAATGCTGATTTTGTTGGTGTTGATACTTTCACATATAAAGTAAATGATGGAGAGCTAGACTCAACAGAAGCGACAGTCTCTTTAAATGTTTCAAATGTAAACGATAGGCCAGTTATTGGGGCGGATCAAAGTCTTACGATTGCAGAAGATAATACACTTGCAATCACACTTAATCAGGCAACTGATGTGGATAATGCCCAAGCAACTCTCACTTATAAGATCGTTAGCTCAACAAGTAATGGAACACTTTCAAATTGTATTACAACAGGTGCATATGGAAATGATTTAACATGTGACTATACACCAAATGCAAATTTCTATGGAAGTGATAGCTTTAGTTATATAGCAAATGATGGATCTCTAGATTCTGCAGGTGTAGCAACAGTATCTCTAACCATTACTCCAGTTAACGATGCTCCTACACTTGCAGCTACTCAAGCGGAGTCGACAAATGAAGACACGGCACTTAGCTTTAATCTTAATACTGGTAGTGATATCGAAGGTACGACGCTAAATTACACTATACTTACAACGACATCTGATGGTGTCCTTTCATGTAGTCAAGGGACTTCAACAGCTTGTACTTATGCGCCAAATTTAGATTTCTTTGGGACTGATAGCTTCACTTATAAAGTTGATGATGGAGAACTTGATTCAACGACTGCGACAGTGACTATTACAGTAAATACAGTAAATGATGCTCCAGTAATGGGTGCTGATCAGTCTGAGGCAACGGATGAAGATACTGCTCTTAATTTCACATTAAATACTGCTACAGACGTGGATCTTCCGGCCCAAACAATTTCATATAAACTAGTTTCTGGCCCAACTAATGGGACGCTTACAAATTGTATTACAACAGGCCCATATATTAACGATAGAGATTGTACATATACACCAAATGCAAATTATAACGGATCAGACTCATTTACATATATTGCAAATGATACAGTTACAGATGCAGGGACATTTGCGACAGTAACGCTAACAATTAACGCAGTCAATGATGCTCCTACTCTAGCGCTAACACAAACAGTTAATACAACAGAAGATACAGCTCTTAACTTCACATTAAATGCTGGAGCAGACACAGAGGGAGATAGTCTTTCATACTTAATTGTAACAAATCCTACAAAAGGAACTTTAACTTGTGCAGGTGGAACTTCAAGAAATTGTACTTATACTCCTGACTTAAATGACAACGGCACAACCTCTTTTACTTATAAAGTAAATGATGGCCAATTAGATTCAACAACTGCAACAGTTACAGTTAATATTACTTCAGAAAATGATGCTCCTGTGATGGGCGCAGACCAAACAGAGTCAACTAATGAAGATACGACTCTAAACTTCACACTGAATGCTGCGACAGATGTCGACCTACCTGCACAAACAATTTCATATAAGCTAATTAGTGGCCCAACTAATGGTAGCCTATCAAATTGTATTACAACTGCTTCATATATTAATGATAGAGATTGTACATATACACCAAACTCTAATTTTAATGGAACTGACTCATTTACTTATATTGCAAATGATACGATAACTGATGCACTAACTTTTGCGACAGTAAATCTCACAATCAATTCAGTAAATGATGCTCCAACTTTAGCACTTACGCAAACAGTTAGTACTAACGAAGATAATCCACTTAACTTTACACTTAATGCTGGTTCTGATATTGAGGGAGATTCACTTTCATACCTAATCGTTTCAGGGCCAAGTAAAGGAACTTTAGCTTGTACAGGTGGTACATCTAGGGATTGTACTTATACACCTGATTTAAACGATAATGGTTCAACATCGTTTACTTATAAAGTAAATGATGGACAATTAGACTCACCTACTGCATCAGTAACTGTGAATATTACATCTGAAAATGATGCTCCAGTAATGGCAGGTAATCAGGCCGAAACAATTGCAGAAGATAACACTTTAAGTTTTACTCTTTCAGGTGCCACAGATGTCGATATTCCGGCACAGACTATTCAATATAAGATCATTACACCTCCTGCAAACGGAACACTTACTAACTGTATTAACTCGACAACTTACTCTACCGATATTACTTGTGACTACACTCCAGGTGCAAACTTTAACGGAAGTGACTCTTTCACATATAGAGCAAATGATACATTAACAGATTCATCAACAGACTCAACGGTATCAATTACGATTACCTCTGTTAATGATGCTCCAACACTTGCAGCAACTCAAAGTTTAACAACAAATGAGGATACAGTCTTAAACTTTAACTTAACTGCTGGATCAGATATTGAAGGTGATTCATTATCATATCTGATTGTATCGAATCCTGCCAATGGGACTCTAAGCTGTACAGGTGGAACTTCAACGGCATGTACATTCACACCAAACTTAAATTACAACGGATCAACAGCATTCACGTACAAAGTAAACGATGGACAACTAGACTCAAGTGTTGCGACTGTAACAATAAGTGTTACATCAGAAAATGATGCACCAGTTATGGTAGCTGATCAAAACCTAACAACAAATGAAGACACGGTCTTAAGTATCACACTTAACGGGGCAACAGACGTTGATATTCCGGCACAAACTATCGAATACAAGCTAATTACAGCTCCTACAAATGGAACTCTGTCTAATTGTATTAACACATCTACTTATTCATCAGATATTACATGTAACTATACACCTGGGGCGAATTTTAATGGAAATGACTCGTTCACATATAGAGCAAATGATACGCTAACTGATTCAGCAACTGATTCGACAGTATCAATTACAATTACGTCTGTTAACGATGCTCCAACTCTTGCGGCCACGCAAAGTGTATCAACAAACGAAGATACAGCTTTAAACTTTAATTTAACGGCCGGATCAGATATTGAAGCTGATTCTCTGTCTTATATTATCGTTTCAACTCCAGCAAACGGAATCCTTAGCTGTACAGGTGGAACATCGACAGCATGTACATTTACACCGGACTTAAACTTTAATGGTTCGACAACTTTTACTTACAAAGTAAATGACGGGGCACTTGACTCAAATACTGCAACCGTAACAATTACTGTTAACGCAGTTAATGACGTTCCAATTATGGCAGCAGACCAAGCTCATTCAACTAATGAAGACACAGCACTAAACTTCACTCTTAATGGTGCGACTGATGTAGACTTACCGGCACAAACTTTAAGCTATAAGGTCATCTCTGCCCCATCAAATGGTACGCTCTCTAATTGTATTACAACAGGAAGTTATGGGACTGATATCTCTTGTACGTACACTCCAAATACTAATTTCTACGGAAGTGACTCATTTACCTATACAGCAACTGATAGTGTTGGTGTTGCGGTTACAAATGCAACAGTAAGTTTAACTGTTAATAGTGTAAACGATGCTCCAACTATAGCGGGCGACTGGTCATTTTCAACAAATGAAGACACAGCTCATAGCTTCAACCTAACTCCAGCAACAGATATTGAAAATGACACTCTTTCTTATATCGTTGTATCGAATCCAACAAATGGAAACTTATCATGTACAGGTGGAACTTCAACGGCCTGTACTTATACACCAAATTCAAATTTCGAAGGAAGTGACTCATTTACTTATAAAGCAAATGATGGTGCTCTGGACTCAAATACAGTAACAGTCAGTATTACTGTCAACGCTATCAACGATGCACCAGAAATGGTGGCCGATCAAAATGAAGTAACAAATGAAGACACTCCTCTTAATATCACTCTAAATGGTGCAACGGATGTGGATGTGCCAGCACAAACGATTAGTTATAAAGTAGTAAGTCTACCAACTAATGGGACTCTTTCAAATTGTATTACTACAGGTTCTTATGGAACTGATATCACCTGTACATATACGCCAAATGCAAATTTTAATGGTACAGACTCATTTACTTATCTTGCTAATGATGGGCTACTAGACTCAGCGGCCATTTCAACTGTTCATATTACAATTAACGCAGTTAATGATGCTCCAACTCTTGCAGCAACACAAACTGTTTCAACAAATGAAGATACTCCACTTAACTTTAGCTTAAATGCTGGCGCGGATATTGACGGCGACACTCTTTACTATGTTAAGCTTACTGACCCAGCAACAGGGACGCTAAGTTGTTCAGGTGGAACGTCTCGCTCGTGTACATACACGCCTGTTGCAAACTATAATGGAACAACATCGTTTACATATCGTGTGAATGACGGTGTTGCGGACTCAAGTGTTGCGACAGTTACGATTATTGTAAATTCTATTAATGATGCTCCTGTTATGGCGGCAAATCAGTCATATTCAACTGATGATAATACGGCCCTAGCAATTACACTTAGTAATGCAAGTGATGTTGATGGTGATGCTCTAACATATAAGATTGTTACAGCACCATCTAATGGGACACTTTCAAATTGTATCACAACTGGATCTTATGGAACGGACCTTACTTGTACTTATACTAGTAATGTAAACTTCCATGGAACAGAAACATTCACTTTTATCGCAAATGATGGAACTGTTGATGCAGCTTCTGTTGAGACAGTTACGATCACAGTAACTGACAAAACTCCTTCGCCGCCTCCTTCAATTGCACTGACATCTGCAATTTACACAACTTCTACAGCAAATACGATGACAATTAGTAGCTGTAGCGATATCGCATCGATTATTATTAATGAGGGAACTCAACCAGCTGCTGGCGATGCATGGGTAGCATGTTCAACTGGAGCAAATGCAACAACATATACTCTTGCTAGTACGACTCAGGGTCTTCATACACTTAAAGCATGGTCAAAAGACCCGCATGGTAATATCTCGACAACATCTTCAAATATAAGTGTTTATTACGATACGATTAACCCTAGTCTTTCGCTAACAACACCTACAATTCAAAAGGGTGGAAATAATATCAACCTGGCATGGAATGCAACTGATGCGAGCACATCATCAGCTCAAAACTTCCAAGTAGACTTCTATAATGGAAGTAGCTGGTCTTCAGTAGGTACTACTGCCGCAATTAACGGCCCAATTAGCACACAAGCATTTACTAGAGCTTGGACAGTGCCTTCAATTAATACGACTAATGCTAAGTTTAGAGTTTCATTTACTGATCTTGCAGGAAACTCTGCAACAGTTGAATCAAGTGCGTTCGAGATTGACTCAATTGCCCCGGCCCTAAGCTATACATCACCGGCCAATAACTCATATCACCTTTCAAGTACAACGATTAATGGTAATTGTGAAAGTGGCCTTAATATTAATATCTCAGGGGATATTCAAGCAGGCTTCTCTATTGCTTGTTCAGGTGGAACATTCTCACAAACAGTAAACTTCTCTGACAATGATGGATCTAAGGTTGTTACAATCAATCAGGTTGATGCTGCAGGTAACTCAACATCAGCTTCAAGAACATTTATTCGCGATGAAGTTGCACCAATCCTAACAAAGACAGCTGGTATCTCACCGGACTTCACAAATGCCAATACACCAAACACATGGTCTGGTACGTGTGAAGGAGCTTATACAATCTATGTTACAGGTGATGAAACAACTTCATTTAATTGTTCATCTGGAACATGGAGCTGGACTCCATCACCAAAAACAACAGATGGAACATTTGTTTATAATTTAGTACAAACCGACGCTGCAGGAAATACATCTTCTCCGGCCCTATCTCTTTCTTGGCAAAGAGATGCAACTCCTCCTGCATTTAATGCCACGGCCCCAATTCAAATTGAGATTGGAGAAAACCAATCTGAAACTCTACTAAGAGACAATTTCACAATCTCGGGAACATGTGAAGGAACAAATGTTATTACAATTTCTGGAACTGAAACAGACACGATTACTTGTTCAGCTTCTTCTTGGACTTGGACATCTGCAAATTATACAACAGATGCAACAAGAGCTTTTACATTTACTCAAGCAGACTCTGCAGGGAATACTTCGGCCCTAACTTATACGTGGACAAGAGACTCTAACTTCCCTGCTCTTGCTATCGATCTTGGTTCAATCAAGAATAATGGTGCGACTGCAACTTTTACAGGAACATGTGAAGACGGCCTAACAATTAATATCACTGGACCTCAGACGACAACAACAACATGTTCTTCTGGTACTTGGTCTTGGACAACGGCCACGACAGCGTCAGATGTTAACAACACTTATAATTTTTCTCAAACAAATGGAGCATCAAATACAACAACTGTTTTAGGATACTGGTATCGAGAGACAGGACTTCCAGTAGTAAACTCAATTACAGCAGGAGTTACAGATCCATCACCAACTAACTTTGTGCCATATTCGTTAACGGCCAGTTCACAAAATGCGAATGTTTATCTGACACATATTTGTCTTCAATCAAATAACACAGTTCAGCCGGCCATTGATGATGCATGTTGGATTGCTGTTAATTCAACATCAATTGGAATCACTCCTGCACAGAATATCACTGTGACAGACTACTCGTACCTACTTGGTTGGGAGCCAGCACTATATGATGTCTATGCATGGGTAAAAGATGAAGCTGGAAATATTTCTTCAAATACGCAAGCGCTAAGTACTGACTACGATCAAATTACTTATGACAAGGCTTCTCCTCCGACGATTTGGGACGTTGCGGCCGCAAATAATGATACTTCTTCAATTCCTCCAACAAGAGCTGACTCAGCTGTTCCAACTGGGACTGATTTATATATTCGTTGGAAAGTAGATGACTCGATTGGCCTTCCTGCGACAGCAATCAATATCTATTACACACAAGATGAACAAACATTTACTGCGATTGCTGGAGCACAAGGAATCGCACCTCATACAAACCATGGTTGCCCAGGGATTTCACTGGCAGCAAATGAAGGCTGTTTTAAATGGACAGGTGGTTCACCTCTAGCAACAGCTTACAAAGTTAGAGTAAAAGTAACGAATCTAGCTGGTATTAGCACTCAGCTTACATCGACGCCAATTAATGCTGATCGTATTAAGATTATTGCAGGTAATACTGAGGCCGGCCTTGGTGGAGATGCAAGGTCTGCCCTATTCTTTAATAAGCGTGTTGGTGACTCTTCAGATATTCACACTCTCGTCTTTACTGATGATGGGAATATTTACTTTGCTGACTATAAAAGAGGAATCATTACAGTTGACCCAGCCGATGGTAAGCAAAAGCTCTTTATTGCAAAGACTGGAACATCGACAGGTGATGGTGGACCGGCCGAGAGTGCAACTCTCCGCTATCCAATGAAGATTACTCTAGATTATCAAGGACGTCTTTTAATTCTAGATTATAATAGAATTAGAAGAGTTGACTTAAATCTAGAAAACCCAACAATTGAAACGATTATTGGTGGTGGTTCAAGCACGGCCGACACAGTAGCAAACCCACTTGATCTTCAAATGAGAAGTTTATCAAGCTCAGATTATCGAACAAATGCTGTTCTCTTTACACCGCTTCCTAATGGTGACCTTTGGTTTAATGCTGAAAGATCTGAGAGTATTAATACTGACGGAAGTTTTAAAGTTAGAATCTATAAGGCCGCGACAGGACAAGTTGAATCATTCTATCTAGGTGGAACAGGAGATGGTTGGCAGTCAACTCAAGACCTTTCTAAGTGTCGTGTTGGTTATACTGGAATTAAATTCAATCAGGCAACATCTCAAATTGAAGGGATCACTGGAACGGCCTACCACCATAAGAATTTTCCAGGATGTGATATGTATGGGTCAACTTCTGACTATACTTATGCCAGAGTTTATTTTGACCCAACAACAGGTCAGGCAATCACACCATTTGATAATAGTTACCGCTGGTATCACTACTACAACTATACAGGAATGGATGGTAAGTCTTATGTAACAGTTGCAAGAAGTTATATGAATCGAAATAACTTTGATGGAACTTATACAAGAATTCTAGGCTCTGGAACTCTTGGTGAGTGTGCAGACGGAACGCTAGCGACAGCGTGTAATATGGATATCTACTCTGTCTTTGTCGATAAGAACGGAAAGGTTTATTTTAATGACCGTGGAAGAATTAGAACACTTGATGAAGAAGGAAAAGTTGTGACGATTTTTGGTCAAAGTCAGTCGTATGGTGACAACGTCAATGCTGTTAATGCACGCTTTAGTAATATTAGCCGTGTTACAAGACTTGATAATGGAAAGGTCGTTGTAAATGACACATCTTCTTACTATCTAAAAGAATTCACAATTGAAGGAAATATCAATATTTTAGCTGGTAATGGTACCGTTGCAACAGCATCGACATCTGCAGCTGCTAATACACAACCAGTAAGAAACCCGTACTGGACAGTTGTTGACCGCGCAACTGGAAATATCTATATGGACCGAGTGGAATGGCACTATGGCCGTTTCGCTATGCTTAACCGCTCAACTGGTATGTGGGAAGATGTCTTCAGCAATACTAGCGGTACAAGCTACTATGATCCAACAGCAGATGGTAAAATTGGAAGTGACATTGACGTTGCCGGAAGCAATAACAGGGCCCTCCCTGTTGGATTTGCTAATGGAAAGTTATTCTTAAGTAGAATGAAACATAACTCAACAGATCTTAGATATGAAGACTTTATGCTTAAAGCCTACGACTCGGCCGATAGCTACAGACAAGAGCATATTTGGGGTGTTCTAGGATACAATGATGTAAACGAAGGTTGTACAGAGCTTAGAACAGCACCTACGTCGGGAAGCACATGTGAGTATGAATATTGGGATAACTACAGAAATATCTTCTACGATAGTGTCGATGCTAAGTATGTTACGGCCAAAATGTACCGTGGTGCCCAACGAAGAGTTATTGCTATAAAAGACGGAAACGTCGAGCAGATTGCCTATACAGCAAGAAATATTGACGATGGTTTTGTCTACACGAGACGCGGTGGAACTCAATACCTTTACTACTGTTATGGAAGTCGTCTCTATGGCCACAATATTGATACAGATACAGACTTAGGTGCCCTGAGCTGGACAATGCCACAACTTTCATGTCGCGGAGTGCAATTCGACTACAACCCGACAAATGACTCAATCATCTTCCCATTTGAGCAAAATGGGCTCTATGGGGTCGCAGAATATTTCCTCTAAGGCAATATTAGGCCCCTACAAAAGTTCGCCTTACAAAACACTGATATTACTCATGTACAAAGCGTATACATCGTTATAAATAATGCTAAACAATGAATATTTTCATCTTATTTAAGTTAAGATGTGAGCATTATGAAGAAGATAAAAATCGCCATGTCCCTATTTGTGTTTTTCGTTAATTTACTAGTACTTGGTAGTGAACTCGATATTAGTATGCTTCCAGACAAGAGTGTTCAACCTGGAGAGGTTGCCATTCAGGTTCTGCCGATTAAGTCGCCAACAAACACAACTTATAAAATTTCTATTGAAAGCAATCAACAGTGGCGAGCCGAGGGCCCTGAAACTGTTGAGCTGATTGCAGGTGATCTGACTTACCTAACTTTCTATACATATACTCCAAGCTTCGTTGATGCAGGGACAATTCATGAGTTAAAGATTATTTTCACAAATATTGAAACTCAGGAAAAGATTGAAAATAGCATAAGCTTTATTGTAGCAAAGAAGCGAGACCTTGATTTCTTTGATGCTGATCAAAATATTGAAACAAATAAGAAAAACCACACACTTAATTTAAAAGTTAAAAATACTGGTAATGCAAGCGAGGTTTATCATTTTTCAATCAGAAACCTAACACCAGAAGTAAGTGTAAGCGTAAATAGCTCCCCTATTACTATTGCAACTAATGAGGTGAAGCTTCTTCCAGTTAGAGTTAATTTTAAAAATAGTACTTCGACATATGCAGCATTCGAAGTAAATGCCAAAGTTGGTGGAATCACAAAATTTCAGAAGAAGTTTCAGGTTAAATTTGTTAGCTCTGCTAATAATCAAGACCGTCAAGGAAATTACCTTGATACAACACTTACCATCACAAATGATTATATGAGTGTCGAAGGAAGAGACTCCAACCTTAGCTCAGTTGTTCTAAACTCAAATGGCGCCCTATCAGACTACGTTTCTTTATCAAGCTACGTGCAGGCCAATATGGTTAACGGAGAAGCACAGGATGCACGTGGGACTTTCCACTTTGATGGTGACAGCTGGCGTTTTAGTGCTGGAAATAACGTCGATCTTGACGTGGATACAAATGTTGGTAACGAGGCCCGTGATGGTGTCGCTTATACAAGAGATATTCTTCCAAACTTAAAAGTTGGAACACTTGTGGGTGTTGACGAAAATGATGAATTTAACACTGCGGCCATGGTTCAATACGACCCAAGGCCAGGACAGCGTACATTTGTAGTCATTAATCAAAACTCGGACTCAGGTGAAACATCTGGATCAATCGGATATCGTGGAAATTTCAATCCGAATGATAAGCTTTCATTTGCACCATCCCTTACAATTTCAGATGATCCACAACGTGGAGTCATTCAAGACTACCGTACGGCCGTTCGTTATATGGTGAGAAAGAACCTTCCAATTGCTATTTCATCAGGTTATCGAAAGGATCGCTTTCAAGAAGTCATTTATAATAACGCTTCCCTTTCTTATGACTTTGACGGAGTACTAATTGAGCTTAGTCGCAATGACGAGTTAGATCGAGATACTTTTGCAACAAATGAGCAAAATAGAGAACACCGTAGTTCAAATCAAGTAAGAGTAAGCTTTCCAATGGGTGGTGGCCTTTCTGCAAGTGTTAACTACCAAGACCACACTAGCTCAAGTGTGAAAGAGCAGAGAAAATTCATTACCTTTGCTTACCAAAACAAACAATTATATGCGGCGATGCGAGCAGGTGTTGCTAGCAAGAATTATACTGATGGTAATATTCAAGACTATACAAATGAGCCATTTGTCTCAGTTGACTTAAGCTATAAAGCACCGAAATTTACGATTAGATCACACGTTGAATATGAGTCATACGGTGATGACTCATATCGTACGCGCACAAATATTGGAATCGATTATAATATCGACAATAATCACTTCAATGGAAATGCCTACGTAAGAATCGGACACGATGAAGGCCAAAGAAGAGATTATGTTACTCAGACAGAAACTGATCTCGATTATATTGAAGCTGGTATCCGTACAGGAACAGATAGTAACTACTCTTTTGAGATCTACACAAGAGCAGAAGATAATCACCAATATGATGATATTGACTATCAAGTCGGAATTCGTTTTCAATACCGCTTTGGAGCAAAAACTCCAAGAAAAGTTGAAGACGCCTTTGGTGGAAAACGTACCGGAAGTATTGCAGGTCGCATCTGCATCGATCGCAACTTAAATGGAACTTGTGAAGACTTTGAAAAAGGTGTTGAAGGCCTAAGTATTTATAGCGTTACAGGGAGTGCTACAACAGATAAAGATGGAAAGTATCTAATTAATGAGCTTAAGCCAGATATTGATCATATCTCCCTTATAGAGCGACAAGTTACGGCCAAATCACTTGAGTCGTCAGAGTATTATAAAGGAACAAAAGTTCTTAAGAATCAAACGGTGTACGTTGATTTTGCTCTTAAAGAAATCTCAACAATTAATACATTCTCTTACAATGATATCAATAAGAATGGACGTTATGATAAAGACTTCGATACACTTATAGGAGATATCACTTATCAACTAATCGATGAAAACAATGAGATCATCCCTATTAGTGGTAAGTCTTTAAATACAATTAACTATTCACGTCTTCGTAATGGACAGTATAAATTGAGTGCAGTAGCAATCTCTTCTATTTACAAAGATATTCAAAAGGAAGTTACTCTTGATCTTCCTAGAGACAATATGCAAACCGTGACATTTGGTTTTGAGCTAATTGATGTGGATACACTTCCAATCCAAGACTTAATCATTACAGAATTTGATAATAGCATTATTAGTGCACCTAAATTTAGCGCACTTCTAACTCTCGATACGGCAGAAACTGAATATAATATTCTTTCAAATATTTCGGTAAAACTTGATGGCTATCAAGTTGATATCGATACACAAGAGGTATATTCCGGACTGTGGGATATCAATCTTGACCTTAAAAATCTTATCTCATTAATAAGTCAAAAAAATGAGATCACGATTGACATTGAATTAGAAAATGAAAACGGTAAAAAAATACAAATCAAAAGAGTTAGAAATCTCTTTTACAATAATTAGAAGGACATAAAAGGTCATAATGATGAAATACTTTTTAACACTCATTCTACTTTGTGCAAATCTTACAACTTCCGCTTGCCTCGTCCTCCAAAAAGACGACAACGGCAAGAAGTCTCACCCAGCAATCAAGCACTACCTTGAAGGTGGAGACAAGAAGCGTGAAATCGTTGTTAAAAATATGAGTGATGAGACATGTCAGTTCACAATCATTAAGACAGAACTTATCCAGTCAAGAGATGGAAGCTATAGTTACCTCCCTTACAAAATTGGACAGGATATAAAATTCTCACTAGCACCCTTTATGTCTCTTCTTGATGAGAGAGGAAATGAAAGTTTTGCCATTGAGCAACGCCTGGCCCCAGGAGAAACTAGACACTACGGCCTTCAAATTAATATTCCAGCAGCTCAAAACATAGGAAGCTTTCAGGCCGGTTACAAAATTGATTACTTAAATGGATCAACTTCTTTTATCGTTGGAGAAATTTACTATTCAACGAAGCAGACACAAGTATCACCTCAATTAAGATTTTTGAAATTTGATAAAAAGAAGAAGAAACTTGCTTACGCGGTTGCCAATAAAGGTAATGCATACACTTTCTTTACAATGAATTTGATCTACACGGACCCAATGACTGGCTTTGAATCACGCGGGGTTGTGGATGAAGACGAGCTGTATCTTTTTAAAGCAAATATTAGAAACCACTTACTTCCAGGAGGAAAGACAATTCTTTCACAAATCAGTTTAGATTCACATATTAGAAACTTGAAAAAACAATTCAAACATCAATTCCCAGGTCAGGAATTCCCTGAGGTGTTAAACCTTACGGCCATTCCTCTCTATGGCATTGACTATGAAAATTGGAAAAATCATAAAAACATACCATTAGGATTAAAATCAGTAATGATTCAAACTAATTAATTTACTTAAGGAGAAGACATGAAATTAATTAAACTTGTAACACTTGCTTCGGCACTTAGCTTCAGCTCTTTTGCAGCAGATTCTACTGCAAATGGGTCAATCACACTTTCTGGTACTTTTTCGCCAAAAGTAAGTACAGTTTCAATTGCACTAGTTGACTGTGGGAAAGATGTATCTTTTAACGACTGTGATGCTACTCTTGAGTCAACGACATTTGGTTCTCACCAAAAGGATGCATCTCTATCTCTAGGAACTTTAGATGGTGAGTCGAACGTAAGGTATGTGAAATTTGAAATCAAATCTAAAATGCTACTTTTCGCTGGTGACACTCTAAAAATCTCAAAGTCATTAGAAATCCCTTCAAGCGATGTTTCTGTTGCTCTTGAAAAAATGATCTTCGTATCAGCTGGTTCGAACCTATTTGGTCAACAAACACTTGGAGACACAAGCTCTAACCTATCAAATGGTTCAATCATGGTTGACACAAAGGAAGTTCTTACTGACGTTGCAGCAGGCGTATATGACTCAGGAGCTGCAAACCCAGGCGTAGCTAATGCCAAAGTACTTTCTGCTCTTCAAGACAATACTGCACTAACAGTAAGGGGAATTATCTCACTTGAAACAACTGATACTACACAATCACGTGACTTTTCAACAAGAATCAAAGTTGCCCTGACAGGTATTGACGGTAATTAATGATAAAAAACATAGCTCTCACATTCATACTTCTTATTGCAGTTAATATCCAAGCTAGCTGTAATATGGGAGGCTCTTTCAAATGTGAGAGCTATTCTGATAATGGCCTTGATGGACTATACCTCAACCCTTGGCAAGCCTATGAGGGAAGCTACTCATGTGTTTCATGGCGTACACGTAATTACAATTTAGACATTGAAGACATAAGTGTACAAGCAGGCGTGACACTTGAGATTAGTTTTAAAACTAATCGTAGTGCTGAACTCGATATTAAGGCCATCACATCAAACGGTGTAAGACATGTTCAAAGGGTTAGAAACCAAGTCGTTTATGACGCAGTTGATGGTGATCGTTGGTATTGGCAAACATACCGCCACACTTTCTCAGGCAACTCCAGAACATTAGAGCAAATAAGAATTAGAATCCCCTTCCTCACTAATATCGATGACTTCGAATGGATTATAAGTAACGGTTCTGGAGATCCTGCAAATAGTCGCTATTTACAAATAAGAAACCAATCTCATTTCAACTACTCTATCTCTGAAGAGGATCTCTATAATCCGGTATCAAAGAGTTGGAATATCGAGTTAGAGGGTGTTTTCGGCGCAAACGATGAAGCACTAATAAGCTTAGCACCACGTAGTATTGATCCTATCTACTTTCCAACTTGTGACTCAATTATCGACTCACTTATTGTCGTGGCACCTAGTGAAAGTGGTGGAGATTCATTCTCAATAGAATGTGAAAAAGTCCCTTTTCCCCTCACATCACGCCTTCCTTATCTTACAATTAAGAATAACACAGCAAAGAGTTATTGCTCGGCCATTAACTTTTCAATACAGACTCGTTTTAACCTATCAATTTCAGATGACATTGAATCAACTAGCTACACTGAAATATTCGATATTATTACTGAATTTAAGTAAGAAATTATTTCAAACAATGACAGCTTCACTTGCTTTATCTTGAGCAAAATGGGATCTAGTAAATCAATTTAGAAATATAAATAAAAGTGAGGAATATATGAAAAAAGTACTTCTAGCTCTAGTATGTCTACTAACTCTTAACGCACAAGCTGGTATCTCTATTGGACTACCTCCAGGTATGAGCATGCCTGACTTTGATGCAATTGAAGAGTCTCAGCGTGTATTTGCAGAAACCGTTGAGGAACTCATGGCAAGTGATGAAGTAAAGGCCATCGTTGAAACAGTTGAAGATGACTATCTTGCTGCATGTATCGCTCAACCACAAAAGGCATCTGCAACTCTATTTAATGTTTACCTTCGTTACGAATGTGAGGGTGCAACAGATGTTAAGCTTGTCATTGCAGCGAAAATGAAAAAAGGCGTTGTAAAAGTTAAAAACTACAAAGTTAAATTCTAATTTTAAAATATGAAGGTCAGCTAAGCTGGCCTTTTTATTTGCCCTTTTAATTATATTAATGTAATTAATACGAAAATTTACCCAAGGGAGCTACACCATAATGTGGCTGAGAAGAGCGGATTTGGCCGTCAAACCTTTTAACTTGATCCAGGTAATGCTGGCGTAAGGAGACTCAGATGAAAATACTGATATTAGTATTAATTTCCCAACTAACATTTGCACAAACAACTTCGGCCAATAGTGACGATGCTATTTATATTTACGGACTATTTGAAAAAAAAGAATATTATAGCGACGCTAATAGTACATCTCTAAAGACGGCCAAAGACTTTTCACAAGAACAATCCACAGATATGAGTGAATCATTTAAGTCCGTTCCTAATCTTAATATGGCAAATGGAAGCTCACGTTCTAACTTCTTCCAAATTAGAGGAATTGGCGAGAGATCGGCCTACGAAGGTATATCAAACTACTCAGTAGGGCTGATGGTTGATGAAATCGACTATACTGGTGTTTCAGGAACAACAAATCTAAATGGTATTAAGCAATTAGAAGTATACAAAGGGCCGCAGGCCACACGTTTTGGGCCAAGTGCAATGGCGGGAATGATTCATCTAAAGTCTCAAGACCCGACGCAGGAATCAAAGTTTAAAACATATCTTTCATATGAATCATTTAATACATGGGAAGAGAGCATTAGCTACTCAGGTATGCTTAATTCATCGACAGGGCTGGCTCTAAGCCTATCAAAGAGAGACAGTGATGGTTTCATGGAAAATGAATACCTCAAACGCAACGATACAAATGGCCAAGATGAACTAAATATTCGTGCAAGTCTAGTTAAAGACTTTATCGATTCAACTCTTACTTTTGGACTTCACTACTTTGATAAGGCCAACGGTTATGATGCTTTTGTGCAAGATAATGGCCACACAACTCGTTCAGACAAACCAGGAAAGGATAAGAGTGAAACTCTTGGCCAGTACCTAAAATACGAAAAGGATCTTAGTGTAAACTCAACAAGCACAACAATTCTTACCCACTTTAAAAATAACTCATACTATAGCTATGATGAAGACTGGGGCAACAACCCTTACTGGAATACAATCCCTGGCTGGAATGCTGACTACGACTACAATATTGAATTCCCAAGAAAGCGCGAAGACTTTACTCTTGATCAGCGACTCTCATCAAAAAGCAGTACTATCGGTGTTTATCTAAAGTCATCAAATGAAGATTTTAAAGAAATAGGATATGAAGATTCAGCGGTTAGAAAAAGTATCGATGGAGAAGTCGACACTAAACTAGTCTCAATCTATGCCGAACAAACGAAAGACCTAAGTGAAAAAATTGATATAAATTATGGTGGCCGTATCGAATATCGCAATGTCGAATTTGAAGCGCAAGAAAGTGGAATCAAAACAAAACTTTCACCAGAAGATTTAATGTATGGCCTAAATATTACACTATCTAAGAAAGGCCTACTTGGAGATCTTGCCTACTTAAAACTATCTAAGGGGTATAAGCCTGGTGGAATCAATACACAGTCAGCAATCCCTGATACACGTAAAGAATTTAGACCAGAGGATCTTTACTCATTTGAACTTGGTCAAAAATATCATTTAAAAGAAAAAGGGATTTCACTAAGTAGTTCTCTCTTTTTCATGTACCGAAACAATGCACAAGTAAAAACATCATTTCAAGATGATCCAATGGACCCGAGCTCATTTACTTTCTATACAGATAATGCGGCAAGTGGTTTCAATTATGGAGCAGAAATTGAAGCGGCCCTGACTAAGACCTATGGCCTAAGTATTAGCTCGGGACTAGGCCTTCTAGGAACAAGGTATGGTGATTATAATATCGGAACAAGAGATCTCGATGGTAGACAGATGCCTCATGCTCCAAATTACCAAGTAAACCTCAATTTAAATTACAGGTACAAGAACGGTATGTATTGGGATATCAATTTCTATGCATCTGATGATTTTTATTTTTCAAACTCTCACGACTTAAAGTCAACGGCCTATCAATTAGTCGATACGAAAGTTGGTTATCGTTATAAGTCTTTAGATATCTCAATTTGGTGCAAGAATATCTTTGATGAAACATACTCTCTTCGTGGTTACTATTTCGCCAATATGCCTCCAGCGTGGCAAGACGACCTCTATACACAAAAAGAGGCACCACGTAGTTATGGCATTAGTGCAAGCTACGAGTTTTAAAGATAGTCTTTATTAATGCCATAGGCATTGAAAATATGATCATCAGGAGTATGACGATAGAGTTTAAGCTTATTTCTCTCTCGATGTTGCGAAATATATTCTTCGTAACAATCATTAGCTTCTAAAACTTGATTCGTGAATATGCCCTGTTGATCAAAAGCGAAGCGCTCAGCACGATATGCGTGTTGGGCGCGGTTTCTTTCTTTTAATTCATAGATTTCATACATTTTAGAAGTCTCATAAGGTGTAAGCTCTTTCATTGGTTCTATATCAAGGCCAAATAATCGTTGAAAGTCTTTAAATGTATTATAATAAATCATATCAACTTCGTATTCTTGTGGAATTAGCTCGTCTAGCGCATGAGTTGCTTCATGAACAAAGAAGTGCGCGACAAGGCCTAGCTCATCTTCAAGGCCAATGAAGATTGTTGGAGTCTCCATTGTGAAATCAAAGAGTGCTGAAGTTCTATGAGATAATCCTCGACGTTGCCTTTCATATTGCGAGAGATTTTTGATCTTTAGCTCACCTCTTTCTAAAAGAGTCTTGATCTTTTTGATAACATCCTTTCCCTTGCTAGTCGTCGACACTAATGCGAACAAATCATCTAGTTGGTAATTTGTTTTATTTAAGTCGAAATTACGGTCTCCACGACTGATGGTACACTTTGTAACCTCTTGCTTTTGATTTTGAGAACGATGGCGATATGTAGGATTATGATCGATATCAGGGCCAAATCCCCCCATGCCACCTAGGCCTCCAAACGAAGCAAAGAGATTCAAATTGATAAGTGTTAATGCAAAGTATTTACCCATAATATTCTTCCTTTGAGCACAGATTAACACCTAAAAAACACAGAGTGTCATATTTTGAATATACTTCATTGCTGACTATTACTTATACATATTTCAAATACTTAGCTTAAATAAACAGGCCTAAAACTAGACGAATTATGATGATTTGACTAAAACTATAGAATAATAATTTAACGTAAGAGAGATTTATGGGAAGAAAATCAGCAAAAATTGCGGCCAAAAAAGGCGCAGCAGACAAGGCCCGTGGACAGGTATTCACGAGAGCACTAAAAGATGTATTCTTAGCTTCTAAAAGTGGAAGTGGCGATCCAGAAACAAACTTTCTTCTAAAGGTTGCGATTGATCGTTGTAAGAAGTTTAACGTTCCAAAAGACAATATCGACCGTGCGATCAAAAAAGGTCAAGGTGGAGATGGTGTCGGTTATACAGATATTAATTATGAAGGCTATGGCCCTGGTGGCGTTGCCGTATTCGTTGAAGCTTCAACAGATAATAATACAAGAACAGTAGCAAGTGTAAGAAGCTACTTCAATAAAGTTCAAGGCTCACTTGGACAATCAGGATCATTAGAGTTCGTATTCAAAAGAGAAGCAAATTTTTTAGTTAACGAAGAAAATGTATCTGACCACGATGAATTTGAACTCGAAGTAATCGATGCTGGAGCAGAAGATATTACACTTGAAGATGGTGTTTTTGAGATCATCGCACCTGTAGAGTCTTTTGGTGATATTCAAAAAAAATTACAAGAAATTGGTATTACACCAGAAGAAGCAAGACTGGAAAGAGTGCCTCTTAATTACAAGGCAATTGATGACGAAGAAACTCTTAAACAGTTTGAAAAGTTAATCGACCTTCTCGAAGAAAATGATGATGTCGTAACTGTTTATCATAACCTAGAAGAAAGTGAGGAATAGATGAAGTATTTAGTTATAACACTCGTCGCACTAATGGCCAATGCTGGCGACTTTAGGGTTGAAAAAGATCTTGCAAAGAACTTATTTCTTTCTCTTGAATCAACTGTAACACCTGATTGTAGTGGGAAAAAGTGTCTTATCGAGCTTGACCAAATTCTATGTACAGACATCTTAAAAAGAAAGAAGTGTAAGGTTGGTGTATTTTCAAATGGTGATATTCTTGTAAAAACAGTAAAAGGAAGCGAGGCCCAAGATATTTTTGATGCCTTATCTGACATCAATGAAGCGACATGTTCTTCAAATAAGAACACATGTGGAACCCATTTCTACAATGTAACTTGTGAAGAAAAATCGAGATTAGTTTTCAAATCTTATAAATGTCATTTAAGCGACCTTAGAAAGTAGAATATAGAAGGGATCCTTAGGATCCCTTTTTTTATCAATGAAAATATCACTAGAACCTAATTCCGGCCCCGATATAGAAATTATAACCGCTTTGATCAATATGTTGTGAGACACCGCTTTCATGTGACATCGGAGCGAGGACATAATCCCTTTGTTCAACACCTATTTGGACAAAGAAGTTATCCCAAAAAACGGCTTTTGCCTCAAGAGAGACTCCATAAGAATAACCACCAATATCATTAAAGTGATTCTCTTCGTACTTTTGACCGTTATAATATGTCTTCGTATCAGAATAGACGTGAACAAGCCCTACACTCGCGCCAGGACTTACTTCGAACCTAAAACTTGGGGTATCAACCAAGCGAATAGCGTATTTCATTCCAAGCTGAATATCATTTAAAATTGTAACATTTTTAGCTTCATATACATCGTAGCGATCATCTTCTAAGAGACCTCCTTCTGTCACTCCAACATGCCTACCAGACATATTATAGCGGCGATAAGTATCAGCTAGCTCAATACTGAAGTTCTGTGTTACTAAGTATTCAATTGTGACTTTATGGCCTTCCTTAAATTTTAAATTCTCTTCAAGATAATGATTAAAATCTTCATCATAAAAGTCATAAACAGATTCATCATCTCGAGAAACATTATATGAAGTATCCATTTCAGAGCGATTTATTTGCGAGTAGGAGATCACAAATCTTTTTCTTATACCATCAAGAAAGGATTCCTCATCTAGTTCAAGCTCTTTAATTTCAATCGGCTCAAAGACTGCATCGTTATCACCAACAATCTCATTTAGGTGTGCATGATTGATATTTAGGTTTTCCCCAAATACATAAGAGCTGAATAATAAAACTGATAATAAAAATCTCTTCATATATGGCCTATTTTAAATTAGTAGAATTCTGGAAGATCGAGTTCTTCTTCAACATATTCATCATATTCTTCATCACCTTTTTTCGTACCTACTTCATACGACTTTCCAAAGAAAAACTCTTGCATGTCGAAACGATATTGGTAAGTGAGCATAAATTGAGTTTCATCTACTTGGCGATTTCCTTTACCATAATTTTCATCAAACTCATTGCGCTTAACCTTAAAGCCAAAGGTGTGTTTTGATTTTTCGCTTGGCCGATACTCAATACCGGCACCATATTCATTTCTTTGATAGGAGTAACTAAATTTATTATCTTCTGTTTTAAAGCTTCTTTCATCACCTTGCTTATAATACCCATAGGCCCTAGCGCGCCCATCACCTATTTTAAAATGGATCTCACCAGTGGCCTCAATATCTAAGTTAATCGAATCTTGATTATACATTCGTTTATAAGAGCGTCCGAGGTTTCGCTCATCATCTTCATTAAACTGATGAATACTCCAAGTATCACTGGCCTTAGCAACACCAGAGAGAATAATTGTAGCGCCGTCATCGAGAACAAATGCTTTTCTAATAACTAAGTGAGCATATTGAATGCTCCCATGCTGGCCAATAGACTGATGGAGTTTTTCATACTTCGCACCTAAGGCCCTAAGAGCAATTTCAACTCCACCAAACTCTTCTCTTTGATATCTTTTTTCAAATTGCATCCAATCTAGCTCAGAAAGTTCTAACTCTCCATTACTGTCGGCCCTAAAAGTCAGAGTAACAGGCCCTTCATCTAGACTTGGGTTTTTATACCAATTTCCTAAATTTGTTTTAACACCTGCTTCCACACCATATAATTCATTGGCCACAACAGAAGTTGTGTTTGAACATAGTAATAGCGTACTTATAAACATTACGTTTTCGAGAAATTTTGTCATATATTTAATTAAGCAAAAAAAGTGCCAAAAAATCACACAATTCTAAGGCTACATTTTGTAAAAAGTGACTAAAGTATAGACAAAGGCCTAGTTGTTTAAACAATTCAACTAACAAAAATCTGATCTTCAAAGGCAAATTGTGGCATAAACTTTGCTGTATTTAATAGCTATGTATAGAAGTATATATAAGACAATATTTACGACGTTTATGGGAATATCGCTAGTAACACACGCCGATCCCTATACTGAAATCTTACTTGGTAAGAATGTCGACAATACATCTATATACGAATATTACAAAAGACATCATATTCACGATAAGGAATCCCTCGTTGTTATAGGTTCGCATTATAAAGAAAGTGATATGCCTATTGCAGGAACAGGATTTACGCTACAGAGTGAAGATCAAAAATTCATTATCACAAACTCACACTTAATAGATGGTGAAAATAAATTTTTCATCTACCGTGGCAAGCTTTATCCAATTGAAGAAAAGAAAACCCTATCTTGCGCCAATCATGATATTGCCGTTATTGAAGTCAACGAGGAAGTACAAGAAACTTTTGGAGTCTATAACTCGAAAGTGAATAGTCTTTATACCCATGGGATGAATAACTCTCCTAGGAGTATAAGAAAGAACGAATTTATTTTTGAAGAAAGTAAATCGAAGAACTATAATAATAGGCCATTATTTGAAAACTCGAGAACAGGTGAAACTCTTTCATATGTCCAAATTGGCAATATGTATGATCTTTCATGCAATTTTTATCCAAGCTCCCCTGAACCATACAAGGGCAACGCACTATTTGTTCCGATCTCTGAAGCAATTAAGGCCATAACCATTGGCCCAATACCTTACAAGCAAAATCATCATAATCGAATAGGTACAATGAACTCTATTATGGACTTAATCTCTCATAATAAATGTACGATTAACTTAGATTCAAAAGAAAAGGATCATGAAAAGAGTCGCCAGTCATTCATAAGTCGCTCAATTATAACTCCATCCAGTATCGTACCAGGTATGAGTGGCTCACCACTATTACAAAATAATGACTTAAATCAAAGCAAATATGAGATAGTCGGAATTGCAACTTCTTATGATCGTATTATGCAAAAATCCATCTTTGCATCTCATTCAAATATTAAGAACTGTCTTAACAGCTACATTCAAGGAAGACGTGGACACTTAGATAATGTTCAATTTAAATACTCTAAGAAGTATCAATCTACGTATCGACAGAAATCTACACAATCTATCATCGAAGAAATTCCAAGTTCGCATGGGAAGGCGAATGGCGACTTAACAGATTCAAAAATCAAAGAACTCTATGATCTATATCTAGCAAAGAAGAAAGAAATAGACATAAACAATGATAACAAACTCAATGTTAAAACAATTGAAGTCATTAAAAACTTCAAAAACGACAATAAAGATCAAACGATCATCAGAGGTGGAAACGGCTATGGCAATGGTGGAGGCCCTATTTCGACAAACTCTTTAGATTTCAGGGAAAGGATCAATATTCCAACAGGTATAGCAATAAACGGAAACCTTGTTATTGGATTTAAGTGCCAGGGACAAGTCAGTAAGAATGATCATGATTATATCTTTGCAAACTGGGAAGGACTTTCATATAGCGAAAGCAATCAATGTGAAGAAATTAAAACAACTGACTCGATCGATTTGATCTCTCTCTTAAAAAGAAGATTAAAAAGTAACAAGAGTAACAAAGACAAAAATACAGAAGAGACTTTCTCAATAAGATCATCTCTTAAAACTAGAAAAAATGAGGTTCTACTTACAATAAATGGGAAATATCATAAGAAGAAATTTCGTAAGACGATTAAAATAAATAGAGACCTTCAGGATTTTAACCCAAGACTTGAAATAGAGCTTGATAAGCAATATTCAATTATTGCTGATATAAAGGAGCTATTCTTTACAGATATGTTAAGTATTTCAAAACGTAGTAGAAACCAACAACTTTCAGATGCTATACAAAGAGACTCTAAAGTTAGAGTACTCTACAGTCTGAAAAAATCAGATAGTACAAGAGGAAGCATTCCACTAATAAACACTTGGAATTAATGAGAAACTCAATCCATCCTTCACATTTAATTGATGCCGATATCGGCGAGTTAACAAAGCTTTTGTTTGAGGTTGAGTACCAAAGCGAAGAATTCAACTATATTCAGATCATGATGGCATACTACCTTAACGACATAGTAAAGTTGAAACGTATGCAAGCTACGCTTACAAAGAAATCTTTTCTAGATGTTTTTACGAAGGCCCGCATCGCAATATTAGAAAACTCATCATATCAAATAGATCATATAGAGGTTTTTAAGAACTCACCATTTATCGGTGATCTATATTTTGCAATAGCACTTATCGCTGCTCAACAAGAAAACCATTTGGCCGTAAAAAATAATTTTTTGAATGCCTATCATTCTTATTCTAAAATTGGAGCGCTTAAGAAGGCCTTAAATGCACAAATGAATACAATTACAGCTGAAGGAAATATTGATATACGAAAACGACTACTTTCAAATTATATTGAAGCTGTGGACAAACTAATCACACAAAAATCATTCACAAGTGCCGCAAATGTCTGTGTTAATATAGCAGATGAATTTCATAAAATCGGAGCGCAACGTAGTGCTTACCGCTACCTCGAAAAAGCTCTCAATCTTCTTAAAGACCAAAAAAATACTCTTCAATATGCCCAGGCCCTTACTCACCTTTGTGAGACACAATTCTGTCTTGATCAAAAATTGAATGCAAAAAATACTCTTGAAGAGCTTCATCGCTATGAATTTAATGAAATAAGAGAGTCGTCAAAAGCAATTGAAAACCTCTACCTCAATGGCAAGAACAAATTAAACAATGATCATCTGACAACGGCCTGGAAAATTAGGCTTGAAGAAAAGGCAATAGTGAGCTTACTGGGAGAAACGAGTGATCAGCTCATCCTTTTGCTTGCTCATGGGCCGATTCATTTTGACGAGATTATAAATAAACTTTACCCAAATATAGGTGAGATAGATGCGAAGAACCGTCTAACGACATTGGTTTCAAGGATTAACAAAAAGGAAGAGGGGTTAATTCGATTCGATCAAGAAGGCCAATCCTTCACTCTTTCCAATAATGAAAAGATAGAGTTTGCCACAAAGGAGTCAATCGTATGATTAAGGCCCTTTTAAAAGAGATTGATAAACAATTATTTGAACTAGTAGATATTGAGAATATTTCGCAAGAACAACTTAAGACTGTTCACAGCTTAATAAAAGGCAAGAAGAATAATTTATTAAATCGTACACTTTTCTATCTTCTTTCAGAAAAGCTTTATCGTGAAGACTTCTCGAAAATAATAGAAGCTGATGTGAACTCTTCCCTAGAGGACCCGTTCTATAATTTAATTTCAAGCTTAATTCAGAAGGCGCCTAAGCAAAACTCGCCAAAAACAACAGGGAAACTTAGTAAAAAAGAGAATATACTTTTAAATGCATTAGAAGAAGCAAGATATGAAAGACAACAGCTTATACTAATGATCTATGGGGAAGACTGCGACTACCTTAAGGCAGAAACAAGCTTTAAATCTCTTCTTTACCGATTCAAAAAGAAGATAGACGGCGAAATTACTATTTCACCAGATGGAATCTATTCATTATCAGTTTAGGCACTAATGAAGAGAATTACTTGATCTATCTTTTGCGGTCAAATTAATATTAGCACTTGCTACATCAGTAGGAATAATAACCTTAAATGTCGTACCTTGACTCGAAGAAGAAAAATCAATTGTTCCACCTAAGTTATCAACAGACTTCTTAACGATATACATCCCTATTCCGCTACCAATTGACTTGTCTTCATTAAAACGCACAAATTGCTCATAAACTTCAGATTTTTCCTCACAAGGAATTCCCACGCCATTATCTGAGACTTTAATATAAAGATTATTATAGTCATCATGAATTTCAACATTCACGTAAGGTTCATCTTTATTTACATCATAGTACTTAACAGCATTGACTATAATATTACTTAATATTTGAAAGATTCTTAATTTTTGAGAAAAGTGTCCTCGAGAAAGATCTACATCGGTAGAGAATTTGATATTATTTTTCTCAATTAAGTACTCATTTGAAATAACAATATCTGAAATCATTGCTTCAAAATCAAGTTCCTCATTTGTATGTGTCGAAATATCTAATCTTGCTAAATCTAAAAGACTTGAAATAAGTTCGGCCAAATGTGTAACTCGACTTCTGATCTTTTCAACTTTTATTTTTATCTCATCTTCATTAAACCGTTTCTTCTCAATACTCTTGACGATTAAATCACATAAAATACTTATTGTTGTTAAAGGAGACCTTAAGTCATGTGAAGTTCGGTATGAAAACTGGAGAAGCTCTTCATTTGTTTGCGAAAGCTTTTTATTTGTACGATCAAGAACTAATAAGTCAAAATAGTACATCGCCGCCATGGCCAATATAAGTAGAACAATTGCGGCCACACCAAAGCGTGAAATATTTTGTGAAATATCATTTAACTGAGCTTCTTTACTCTCTAGTATTCTAATAACTTCTTTGGCAGCAAGATCGGCTTGAGTATCATCTACTCTCACGAGATTATCTCTTTGCTCGGCCGAAAGAGTGACATCAAGGTTTTTTAATATTTCTAGATTTTCGCGATATTCTTTGGCCGTAGAGAATAAATTTTCAAGTGACTTCAACTCAGTTTCGGATAAATTATAATCTTTAGATCGAATAAAAGCTTCTTCGATCTCATCAAACTTTTTTACAGCTTTATTGTAATAGCCTTCATCTGATCTTAAGACAAAATTTTTGAAATTATGAATTAGGCCGTTATAGCCAAAATTTCCAACAACAGACACGAAGAGATCAATGCGTTGATTTAACTCAATGACGGCCTTTCGATTCTTATTTGAAAAATAATAGGCACTACTAATACTAAGAAGCAAAAAGGCCAAGACAGAGGCCAAGAATAACTTCTTCTTAAAAATATTAGTGTTAATCTTCAATCCAACGACCTTAATAAAAACAATCGTATAAATAATAGTTTAAGAATTAGGTGCTGTAAAACAAATCACATAAATTTGAAACGTCAAACAAATGATAGTGATACGAAATTTTTGTTAGTGCCACGGCGAATCTAACTTCAATAACCAACTCTTTACCTAAATATTTTGCGTCTGAATTGTCTAATGATAAAATTAGAAGCAAATGAAAAAATATATCTCTTTACAAAATTTAGCACTCATAATTGCATTAACTCTATTTGCCTTTAAGCAATACCCTAGTATCGCAAATAGCTTCAGACTAAAAGAAAAGAATATTTCAAAAAGACCTGTCAAAACAATTGAAGCTAACCCTAAAAGCATACAATTCCCACCAGACAAGAAGGTGGTTACATTCTTTTGGATGACAACATGTACTCCTTGTAAAATTGAAATGCTACGATTAAAGAAATCAGTTGAAAGTGGAAAAATATCCAAAGGCTCAATCTATGCCGTCAATCCCTTTGAAAGCACTGCCCAGATAAAGAAGTTTCTAAAAAAGAATCCCTATCCTTTTACCTTTATCGAAGATAATGATCTTGGCTATGATCTAGCAATTCAGGCCACGCCTACAACAGTTTTTCTAGACAGTGCTAAGGTCAAATACTTTTCAACAGGAATTAGCTTTATGGGGATTTACAAAGCAGAAAAGTTTATCTCTAAATAGAGTAGCCCCTAAAGCTTCTTTAATTCAAATTCCTGCCCTTGAGTAAAGATAAGTGTCTCGCCATTATCTTTAAATTCTAGTTTGATATGAGCGCGTTGAAATTTAAATACTGTATTAGAAAAAGCTTCAAAAGGAATCTCATTCTGACTATCACTTGATGCTTCACCTAGAAGAATTCCATTCTCATTTCTAAAACTAAGTTTAATGGGAAAATCATTGCTTCCGTATGTTCCATTATACTGATCAAGTATTTCTTTCTTAACTAAAATTGACTCTTGAATGACAGGAATATCAAAATCGTCACCATAAAATCCCGCCAAAAGAGCAAGGGAGATATCATTAAAATTGAATGTCATTGCATTAGTAAGATTTACCATCGCAAGATCATCTTCGATACTATAAGCAGCAATTGATGCATACCCATCGACTCCACCAGTGTGACCAAAGAAATATTTATCACTATATGGAAACTTCATTAAACCAAGGCCATACTCTCCCTCGCCGATAAATTCTTTCATTTTATTAAGAGAGCTTGAACTGATTATTTTTTCTCTAAATAATCCTCTAAGAAACGTTGCAACTTCTAATGGAGTTGAAGCAATCGCTCCTGCACCAAGAGGAACACTCTGATGTGTATTAGTTGCTTCTTCCCAATTAACTTTTTTGAAGTAACTAGTGACTTCATTAGATCGAATACTTTTAGCATCATAAACAAAAGTACTACTTAATGAGAGTGGTTTAGTAATATACGTCATTAATAAATTGGCATACGTATCACTTCCCGCCTTTTGAGCAATATAAGATAAGATGACATAACCAGTATTTGAATACTCATACTTTTCACCTGGCATAAATTCCAACTTATAGCGATAGAAACGCTCCATCATCTGACTTTCAGATTGTGGTGTTTGAGAATATTCCTTGTAATCAGTAAGATCAGTCATATTTGGAATTCCTGAACGATGTCGAAGTAAGTCCTCAACAGTAATTGCATTTGCCATGTCTATCTTTGGATAATAAAGAGAAAGCTTATCTGATAGCTTTAATTTCCCCTCTTCTTCTAACTTCAGAATTATTGCCGCTGTATATATTTTTGAAACAGAACCGATGCGGAAAATAGGATTTTTTATTTTTTTATCAAAATGATAATTTACTTCATAAACTGTCTTACCATCTTTAACGAGAGTAGCACTTCCTGAAACGACTTTCTTATTCTCTAAGACAGCAAAAAACTTATCTAATTTTTCAGTATTAATATTAGACTCCTGGCCAGATTGACATGATAGACAAAGAACAAAAATGACAAAAAGAATTGATTTTATGATGACCTCTATTGAATTGTAATAATACTATATCGGTTTTAAATTATTGTTCTTTAAATATTAAATTCTAATATAAACATTAGTAATTATATAAAAAGCTGAAAAAACATAGTTTTCTTTCTCAGTTTAAATTTGACAGACTGCTTAGAAATCCGTACTAAATAATTCTCCAAGCAAAACTTTTTTCTTGGAGAACCAAATGAAGAATTCCCTACTTCTACTTATTTCACTTGTATTTACTTCTAACACATCATTCGCATCTTATGACGGATACGATGACTACTATGATGAAGACATCAACACAGTTATCGAAACGACTACATCATGCAATTACGGTAAATTCAACAAGAAACTAATTGTAAAGAAAGTGACCTCTGAAGTATCTGGAGAAGCTATTTACAGCGAAATTTCAATTGATGCTAAAACACTTGAAAAAATTGACTACAAATTCGAAGCTAAGAAATTTGTCGACCCACTAACTAACCAAACAAGAATAGGATATCTTCTAGAACTAAGTCATCAGTCGGCCGACAAGTCTTCGACACTAAGTCTAACTGCTTCAAGCTTGGATGCTCACCTCTACAACCCAGATTGGGAAAGCTATGATCTTAGAGGAACGCTAAAAATTGCCTCTCTATACAATAACGAAACAACTTTCGAGGCTCGTTGTAGCATCGATTCAGAAGTTCGCTACGGGACACAAGAAGAAATTGACGTACTTTTTGAAAACTTTGATTACGACTCTTACAACGACAGAAGATAGTAATTATAATGCTTAAATATATCATTCTAACGATATTTATCACATCAATGTCGAGGGCCACGGTCCTCGACAAAGATGCCTTCCTAAAATGGGTTACATCAAATAACTTTCAAACACTTACACAAGTTATTGAAAGTATCCCAGAAGAGGAATATCAAAATATGACACTGGCCTATAAGTCAGGGGCTCTACTGCCAGCATCGCCAGATAAATTAAGGCCAGTAATTTGGAATGAGAAAAATTCATTTGTTATCACCTTCTCAACATTTGAAACAGATCAACACGAAGAAGACTCAATTGAGGCGATTTCTTGGAATCAAGAAGAGCTTCGCTATGAACTTCTCGTCCTTGATCTAGAAAAAAAGAAATGGCTTGTAAATCAAGCAAAATGCTTAGAATGTCACGGTCAAAGACCAAAGCCACTGTGGGGAGAATATCCAATATGGGAAGGCTTTGTTGGTCAACGAAATGACCTATTAAATATCAGAGATCGAAGCTATGTGAAAAACTTTTTAAAAAGTACGGATTCACGCGGCGAGGCCGTTAGAAGAAAAATGATTCGTGAAGGGGCCCCCTTTCCTTTTAGAGTTGCAACAAAGGACTTCTTTGACACAAAAGAACATTCACAGGCAGATCACAGGCCAAATATGCGACTCGGTCAGATCTTTGCCAGACACCATGCCATTTCTCTATACAGTGACCTAAAAAAAGCTTTGTCACAAGAAGAGCTAAACTCTGTTTTTTCAATTATACAGTCAAAACGCTACTGGCAAGAGACGGCCAAGCTTAACTTCTATTTTGAAAAGGCAGGACTCACACTAGCTGATCTTGATATTGCTCAGGTTGCCAATCAAGAAATGAAGACGACATGGGAGCATATCTATTTTGATGGCGATGCAGAGATTCTTGAATACCTGACTTGGCAATACTTAAATGATTCTCCAACAACAGTAGAAAATGAAGTTTCACTAGAGAGAAAGTATCCTCTTCACTTCCCAAATAATCTTGATGTTAAAGAGACTATCAACTTATTTGACTCATATTCAAAATGGATACAACTTGATTTTGAAATGACAGATCGAAACAAAAAAAGAAAACGCCATGTATTTATGAAATAAATACACGATTTTTGAAAACGTCACCTCATGTAAATGAGATAAATTCTAATATCCATTACTTTGCCTCCATAACAAAAACAAATAAAAATGGAGACAGGAAATGAAAAAATTAGCACTTACATTATCACTACTACTGGCGACACAAACTTTTGCCTTTAACTGTAAAAGTGAACTAGCAAGAGATATTCAAATTAGAACTAAATCAACAAGTTATCTACCATCAAAAATCCCTGGAAAGATGATTAAAGAATGCTTCTCGAAGCAAAAGAACTTTAAAGAAAATATGTTGTATTGTGGCTTTGCTGCCTATATCCCTGGTGCGATTATTGGAGTCTCATTAGGTGCAGGATTACCAATTCTTGCTCCAATTTTTGCAGGAATCGTTCTTGTAATAGAAAATGGAAATAAAGATGAGAATGGAATTTCAGGAATTGATCACAAGCGCCAACTTAAATTAAGTAGTCGTCTCTACAGTGTACTTTCTGGTAACACAAGAGACCTATGGTTAATTAAGAATTATCTTCCGGCCTATAAGCATGTTTCAAATGAAGATTTAATGTCTATTCTTACTAAGATGGATGAAAATGGAAGTCTTTGTAATGAGCCTGGCCTTCGTGATAGAGTACACAAAATATCGGAAGCAGGGCTTAGAGAGCTTGAAAGAAAAAGTGTCGAAGTAGGAGTTAAGCTTAACTGGATGGATCTTCTTACAATCGATGGAGTGGATTCTGTACTAACACCAGAGTACAAGGAATGGTTTTTATACCGTTACACTTACTTTGATTATACGACTTTTGGACAAGTAATCGATAAGAAGGAACTCAAAAAGGCCCTAAAAGAAGAATTTAAGGCCCTAGGCTATCGTCCTAGACACCAAGGTCGCGCAAATAGATAATTTTAAAATGACAAAGGCCCCTGTTTAGACTGGGGCCTTTCTTATTTTTTAGCAAGCGAATAAATATAATTCTCAAGGTCTTTAATTTCTTTTTCAGTTAAAACATTCTTCCATCCAGGCATCTTTTGTTTATAACTAGAAACTAGTAAGTAGAAATTAAAATTAGGTATTTCTTTCGACAGCTCTTGGAGATCAACCTTATCAACTCCCCTGCCATTTTCACCGTGACACTGAGAACAGAAACGAGTGTAAATACGTCTGCCTCTAAGTACAGATTCGGCACTATAAATTCGAGTCACAGGAGTCTTATCTTCACTCTCGGCCACTGGAACAACTCCATGCCTCATGCTCTTATCTTCATAATACTGACGTGATTCAGTGTTAACACTTGAGCATGAAGAGTAAGCAAGAAATAGCGTAAAGAGTAATATCAAATTTCTCACAATCACCCCTTATTTAACTTCACGTAAGATCATAAGACGACAAGGGGCATGGCCCACCATATACTCGGCAAACGAGCTTGAGAACAGGGCCGCAATTCCGTGTTTCCCTCTTGTTTCTATGATCATTTCATCAATTTTATTTTCTTCGGCATACTCTTTTAGAGCAACCTTTGCAGAACTAGCAAAGAGACATTTTCCAAGTACCTTTCCCTTATAGTCTTCAGCGACGATTTCATTAGAAAGCCCCAATAAAAGATCTGAAACTGATTTTTCGATATCTCCCATTTGTCCTTCAAGCGGATAAGAAGCGAAGTAGAAAGTATCTGCATAGACCTGAGTTTCAAAGCCGTGCACGAGATGAACTTCATCCCAACTATTCCAGTCAAAATCTTTTAATTGATTCTTATATGCATTGATTGACTCATCAGTTATATCAACACAAATCATTAGCTTACTCATGGAACCTCCTTATGTTCTTATATCGATATTATCTCTTTATATAATAGTACTCGAATATGACATAGGTCACATTATGGATAAGAAGATCTTAATCTTTATTAATAAACCTTGAAACTGAGTATTTAAACGGAGTAAATATGGATGTCTTAATCCCTGCCTCAAAGAGGCCTCTGGCCGTCCACATATTACAAGTATTAAACATATGGTAGCTTCCATTAGCTTCAAAAAAGCTATCCTTAACTTGGGGAGAATTATAGTATCCCTTTACTTGAATTTTAATAGGACGTGATTTTTCTAACTTAAAAGAATCTTCTATATAATTTAATATAATATTCAATTGCATTTGCGAAACTTTTACATCAAATAGTTTAAAAGCATTCTTCGGTAACTCTTGATATTGAGTTACGTGCATGACAGAGGAGCTAGGGAGAAATAAAGACGCTGTAAAAATAGGAAGCGTAAGATCTTTCATTTCAGGTACGTTCAAAAAGAACTCACGATCACCCCAGCCAAATTCAAAATAATTAAAATTTGATCCTTCCTCTATTGTAAAAGATCTCAGCTGCGGACTTAATAACTCCATAGGAAATAGTATTCCAGTGTGAATAGCCCCCTCTACAATATAAATACGATGTATTGCTTCACCTTTAACATCTCTTTGATGACCAATATAGAAACCTGCCACAGTCATCGCAAAGTAGATAGCGACAAAAAGGGTAGGAGCAACAATTAAATAGAACGGCCACTTTGTTTTAATTTTCATAAGTATTAAGTATGGTACGTCGATACTTTTCGACAAAATAGCTTCTTAACTAACTGAAACTACCAAAAGTATCGATGTACTAATTTTTAAAATACCAATAAGAAATAAACACATCACTACCTTTTTCAACGATAGTATTTACTTCAAGTCCAGTATCAGAAGCCCCTGCATATAATTTACTTAAATCATATGGATGGACCTTTACTTCATTACTTGATTTCACAACAACGAAGAGTAACGTTTTCTCTATCGCATGATTAAGGTTTAAAGGTATTGATAAACCACCATAGTCACCAGAATTAGTCTTTTCATAGATGACCTTAGTTCCCGATTTATAAGTATAAGATTCACCTTGGATAGCAGGTGCTGAATCCAAAGTATAATACTTCAACGTTTCGCTATAATCTTTATTCTTAAAAGTAAGCTTATGTAACTCAACAGCTTTACCATTTTTGACCTGCATGAACTTTCCCAACTGATCATCACCATCGATAAATATAAAATAGTTTCCATCAAACAAGTTTCTAACTTCACCATCACTAATTTTTTGAGAAACAGTTGTCCAACGTTCAATCTCTTCTTCAACAAAACTAATATATGCAGTCTTTCCTTCAAAATCTTTTGAAAGCTTGACTCTCCCATCTCCTCTTATATAAGTCATGTAAAGTTCAGACTTATAATCCCCTTCGCGGTAAACAAGCTTTACGTTAGCTTTATTTTCGATGCCGATTAAATCGAAAGTAATTTGATTACTCTGTATACTTACACCAGATTTATCTATCAATTTTTCTTCTAAATAAATTTCGACATTTGCCTTCTTAGTATCTAACGGATACTTTAACTCTATTGTTTCTTTGAATGATCGATTACGAAAGTAGACAACATTTGGAATATCTTTAAAACCATTTTTAAGATTTATTCCAATGTGCTTTTTATAGAAAATATAAGTTTGGCCTAAAATTATTTTATCACCAGTCTTCTTAAATAACTCTACCACATTCCTATCTTTTAAAGTGTTTACTTTAAAAACAGGCTTTTCTACGCTTTGATTATTTAGCTTCCAAATTGCAGTTGAACCATCAAAGTACCCATCTCCAAAATATTCACAAGTGACATCAGTAGCGGCATCCTCCACATTGCACTCTATATAAATTTGCTGCAATTCAATTATTTTAGCATCATCAGGACCTTGGGAATTTATCTTGACGTTACTTGCACTAATCGAAGTACTTATTAAAATAAGGAGGACTAAAAATTTCATATAACTACTCATCGTCATATTTTAATATAGATATAAATATATTCAGAATCTTATGCACAAGATAAGCTTCAAGGCATAACCAACTGAAATATATACACCCCCCTCTAACTAGCTCCTTAAAGACAACAAAAGACTATTCAAGGACCTATCAGTAGTGAAAGAAACCATTTGATAGCCTAGTACAAATTTACAGAGTCTAGTTCCTTATAGAGTATCTTAGTATATATTGTTTATATAACCGAAGGAAACAATATGGTGAAGCACTCTATCTATACGATATCGAAACGAAGAAATACGCAACATACGATTGTATGAATATCTAAGAAAGTAATTAATTCAAGAATTATATTTAGGAATAAAAAAAGCCAGCTGTGAAGCTGGCTTTTTTTTTGGAGGACGAGACCGGATTTGAACCGGTGAAAAACAGTTTTGCAAACTGCCCTATTAGACCACTCTAGCACCCGTCCGCAGAATGATTTTAGATTTCCTATAATATGGATATTTTTTAATAAGTCAATTTAAATGCTTAAAAATATTGACCTGCCACTAATGCGGCAGGCCTATACTTAAGTATTAAAAAAACAGGATGCGTGGCCGTTAAGCTTCGCGGATAACGTACTTGTCTTTACCCTCATCAACCATTTCTCTTAGCTCTTTACCAACTTTGAAAAATGGAACTTTCTTCGGTGGCACTTTCACTACCTTACCAGTCTTTGGGTTACGACCTTCGTACGCTTTATAATTACGGTTTGCGAAAGATCCGAAACCTCTAATTTCGATTCTTTCATCATTGAATAAAGCATTGATCATGTCATCAAAACAAATATTAACAACAGTCTCGGCCTGCTTGTGCGTTACATTTGCTTGCTTTTCGATTGCTGCAATTAAATCTGCTTTTGTCATTATAATCTCCTCTCGATATGAGAACTCTTTCGAGCACAAACTCAATCCTATGATTTTTAGTTACCTCACTTATCGTCCAAGTCTCTAAAAACATTAGGAATATTTATTGTGCCACAAAAACTTTACTATCATTATACACTAGATTTTATTTCCTAACAGCATAACTACTTAAAATTACGTCAATTCTCACACAATTTCAATGAAATGTAAGAAATTAACCTAAAATTAAAGAAGTCAATGAAAACTGGCGATTAAGTAAGTAGAAAATTAAGGAAATAGGCCAATGAAGGTAATATATTTAATTGTATTCTTATTTATCACATCTTCCTGTGTTCCACAGGTTGCACGTCCAGATGGGTTCTTTGATGACATCAATAATATCGATACATGTGAAGATCTATTCTTTCTTCTAAACGAAGGAAATGTCTGTGCAAGTTCATGTGGTGAAGGAGAAGTCGTTGCAGACGAATCACAATTAGAAGAAATCCTGGCCGATGAAACACTTGATGATTTTACTCGCGAAAATATTGAAGCCTCTGCAGGTGTTTGTATCACAGCACCCGAAGTAATTGCTCGTCCAAGTGACTCCGTCTTTATTGATGACGATTTTTGTATTTGTAAGAATCAAAAAGTTGCCTCGGTAACAAGTGGTGCCTCATGTGCAGCAACTTGCCAAGAAAAGACGGCCACAGTTGCTACACTATACGGAACAGTAACAGTTGGGCCAAAAATTAAAGACGACGCTAACCTACAAAATCTTTTTGGTTTCTGTAACAATTCAATTGATAACGGTGCCCAAAACCCACCTTCTTGTCAGCTAGTGGCCACAGATATCGACGGACGTCGCTACACGGCCGACCTTAAGACTTATCAAGGAACAAATATTTTTGAAGCAAACCTTGAGGCCACGACAGTAAACTTTGGGGAAGCTTATACTTTCCATATTGAAGAAACTGGAAGTGGCGTTGAGAATGCAAAAAGTGATTACGAGCAGTTCAAATTATTTGAGCCAGGTGATGATGACGAGTACGAAGGTAACCTCAAAATAAAGCTTATCTCACAATATACTTGTATGATTCGCGCGACGGCCACAAGTTCAAACTATGATCCAAGAGATCAGATCTATCTTGATACAGTAAGAAAGCACTTCTATATGCCTGTTGACTACCCGACTCCTTATCTTCCACCGGGTGTTTCAGATACAATCTTTTGTCACGACTATATCAAGACAGGACAAAACGATGATGCTCCACAATTTCCGCGTCTCGAGCTAGTGCCAGACCACTTTTCTCTGTGGGATGTAAACGATGTGCGCTTTATTGCAGATGGTGAAAACCGCAAGGTTGATTTCCTAATTAAGGATCGCATGATTGAAATGGGGGCCAACGTTAGCGGCACAAAAACGTACTTTGCACCTCTTGAAACTTGTGTGGCACCAAATGTTAGCGTTGAAGATGGAGGCTTCCCAGAGGCATGTTCAGGAGCTGAGTCAGGGCTAATTCAATCAGGACTCGCTATGATTCCATTCTTTACAGACAATAGTGGACGTGCAATTTGTCCAGGCTACACTGAATACAATTCATCGAATATTGAATTCAAGGCCCTTGGTGAAATTATTGGAACACCTACAGAAGGTCTCTACTTTGCCAAAGGTCCACGTGAAGTAATTGATCTTGGTGATGGAAATAAGCAAGAGATTAAACCTGCTGACGTTATGTTTATTAGAGAAGGCCAGCTAAAGAAAATATGGTTTCACTTAACTAATGATGGAATCCATTACAAACCAACAAGTGATACACAATCACAACCTACCTACTTCTACTGGCCAGCTGATGAAGATGCACCATATGTACAAAAGCGTGGTTACCAGAAGCTATATCAAGTGATGCACTCAAGTGAGCTTGCAAGTAGTGGTTACACAACATCAATTCCTACAACAATCAAACCGCTTGATCGTAAGATGGGTTGTATTCCTGTAACCAGTGGTAACTAAAAGTTAGAGAACTCTCTTAATGAAAACATCGACACTTGGATCTAGGTAGTCTTTATAGATAAAATAAAGAACACCGGCTTTTAATCCCGTTGAAAAAACAAAGAAGATAAGCGACTTTACGTAGCGAAAGACAAAGAATTCGTCTTTCTTAATAAATGCACGTTTTAGAAAGAAGCTAATGATGAAAAGAAAGATAACAACACCAAGGGCAAGCTTTAGAACATCCTTATCCTGAGTTAATTCGAATAAGTAAAGCAAGGCCTTATCATCTTTAACAATCCCTACTGCAAAGTTTACAAGCTTATCACTATTAACAAAGAATTGCATGATTGGATTTTGCGTAGCATTTTCACGAATCATCTGGGCAACTTGTGCATCAGGAACATTTTTAAATTGTGCATTAATCATCTTAATAGCACGTCTCATCATCTCAGGGTCGGCCTTACCATTTTTTAGAGCAAGCCCTTGAGTTGGCATGGCCACTATATTTGTAGCTTGGCCGCCATTTTTATTGATCTCTTGGTTTAGAGTCTCAATTGACTCTTGAAGATTTTCGACATCTTGGGAAGAAGTCGTCTTATCACGACTATCGTAATCTTCATCACCATACGCAAAAACCCCATGTGTACTCAGAAGTACACACAGGGCAATTAAGTATTTAATAAAATTAAATTTTGAATTAAGCGTTTGCATCTGCAGTTTTCGCCTGCTCCCCTCTAAACTTATCAAATAGAAGTACAACTGGTGCTGCAACAAAGTTAGACGAATAAGTACCAACAACAACACCAAGAGTGATTGCCATAAAGAAATCACGAATAGCAAGACCACCTACAAAGAACATCGTCGCAGATACGAAAAGTGTCGTACCTGAAGTAAGGATTGTTCTTGAAAGTGTTTCGTTAATTGCATTATTGATATGATCTTTAATATCACGTCCAACAAATTTTTGCTCATGCTCACGTACACGGTCATAGACGATAACTGTATCGTTAACCGAGTATCCGATAACCGCAAGAATTGCAGCAACAGTCTGAAGTGTAAACTCTGTTCCTGTTAGAGCAAATACACCTAGAATAATTGTTACGTCATGGAAAAGAGCAACAATTGCACCTGGCGAGTATTTGAAATCGAAACGTAGACCAACATAGATCATAATTGCAAGAAGCGCCCAAAGCATTGCTAAGAAACCAGACTTTCTAAGTTCTGCACCGGCCTTTGGACCAACGATATCAACTTTTCTGATCTCTACACCATCTTGCTGATACTTAGTCGTTAGTGTCTGTGAAACCTTTTCAGTAACTTCGTTTAAGTTACCTTCGTTTGCACTAACTTTAAGTAGGTATTCATTCATTTGAGGTTCACCAATTGTTTGGATTGTAACCCCAGTGAAACCAGCTGACTTCATCTCACGACGAAGTTCATCTAGGTTTTCAGATTTTTGGAACTTAACTTGAATCTCAGCACCACCACGGAAATCTACACCGTATTTCATTTTAGTACCGATTAGAACAAGTGAAGCAATTACAAGAATTAAAGAGATAAAACCTGCAATTCCAAATTTATTAACAAAATTAAAATTTGTATTACTTTTAATAATTTCAAACATTTTAAACTCCAATCCTTAAATGCTTAAGTCCTGACCTTCTACTTTATTCATATAGAATTCAAAGAAAAGCTTTGAAACAAAGTAAGAAGTGTAAACAGTTGCAAAAATACCAATTAATAATGTAACAGCGAAACCTCTAATTGGACCTGTACCAAAGTTTAGTAGACAGATACCAGCAAGAGCAGTCGTGATGTTTGCATCAATAATTGTCCAGAAAGCAGAGTTGAATCCGTTTTCAACAGCTTTATAAAAGCCGACATTATTTCGTATTTCCTCTCGAATACGCTCATAGATAATGATATTGGCGTCAATGGCCATACCAACAGTAAGAGCGATCCCTGCAATACCAGGAAGAGTTAGAGTTGCCCCAAGACCTACAAGCATTGCCAGAATAATAAGTACGTTTAGCGCTAGTGTTGTAACAGCGAAAACACCAGAAATTCTGTAGTAAACAAGAATGAAACCAAATACTAGAACACAACCAATGATTGCAGCAAATCTTGCCTTATCAATTGAATCGGCACCAAGAGATGGACCAACTGTTCTTTGCTCAAGGAAATCAAGTTGTACTGGAAGAGCACCGGCACGAAGAACAAGAGCTAAGTCTTTTGCTTCTTTAAGTTGCTCATTATAACTTTTACCACCAAGAGAAATCGTTGCACGTCCACCAGCAATCTTACCATTGATACGTGGAGCTGAATAAACGTTACCATCAAGAGTAATCGCCATTAAACGTCCTACGTTCTCACCAGTAACTTCTGCAAAGATCTTTGCACCACGAGACTTAAAGTTAAGCCCTACTTCTGGGTTGTTGTTATTTTGTGGGTTAAATTGAACTCTTGCATCTTCAAGGTCTTCACCTGTAAGACGTGCAACAGATTCAATTAAGTATGGTACTAATTGAAGGATGTCACCTTTTGCATTAGTTACTCTTTCAAATGCAAGAACATGACCTTTAGGAAGATCAGAAGCTACGATTTCGTTAACCTTTGTCACGTAATCAGAAAATCTCTCACCTTTTTTGTAATCGATTCCTTGCTCTTTCGCTTTTGACACCCAACCTTGAATAGTGATTGGTGCAATTTCAGAATTAACCATCTTAAATTCAAGCTTTGCTGTTTTACCGATTAGCTCTTTTGCTCTTTCGATATCCTTAACACCCGGAAGCTGAACAACAATACGGTCTTTACCTTGAGAGATAATCTCTGGCTCAGTTACACCAAATTCATCAATACGGTTACGAATAACCTCGATTGATCTCTTTACAGATTGATCTTCAATGTCAGTCTTAACTTTCTTAGTTAAGGCAACAGAAATTGTACTCCCAGTATCTTTTGTTACTCTTAAGAAACCGTTGTACTGATCGTGAATAATATCCTTTAGTGTTTCAACATCAGTTGATGAACCTAAGATGATTTCTTGGCGTGGGTCTAGTTCATCAGATGAATCTAGGTCACCAATTTCAAAACCGTTACCAGTTTTGTCCTTGAAGCTAAATTCTAAACGGCGTGCGTATCCTTTAACCTCGTCCTTGTAGACCTTTTTGAAGTCAATTCCTAAGATCATGTACAGACCACCTTGAAGGTCTAGTCCTAAGTTGATCTTAGACTTAACTGGAAAATTGTCAGTTTCTTTAAAATTAAATGCAGTAGGTACAATCGAAATACCTGAAATGATCGCTACGATAAGTAGAAATACGAAGCGATACCACCAGCCTCTTCTCATTAGATTCTCCTAATCCTTGGGTTTCTTTTGGTTTTCTCGAATATTTGAGTTAAATAAACTACAAAAATTATATGAGATTAACTACTTAAAAACAATATTAAGAGAATATTAATTTCAAAAACTTACGATTGCTTTGATTTTTCCGACTCAATCACTTGGTCTTTTTCATCTTCAGAATTATCAGAATTGCTAATTTTGGCATCACCTTGCGCTGCAACGCTAGCTTCAGGTGACTCTGTGATTTGTGATGCCACAGATTCCTCTTTGTGAGAATTGGTCTCTGCAGCATCATTGACGTGGTCCATTAAATCATCCTTGGCCTTTTGAAACTCGCGAAGTCCTTTTCCTAAACCTTTTGCAAGTTCAGGTAATTTTTTAGGTCCGATAAAAATCAGAGCAAAAACTAAAACAATAAGTAATTCACCAGCACCAAAGCCACCAAACATGATTACGCCTCTTTTTTATTAGAAAGAATACTTTCTTCAAGTCCACCAAGTTGTGAACGTAGGATTTTAATACGTGTACCTTCAGCAACTTCAAGGTCCACAACTTTTTCAGTCATCCCAACAATTGTACCAAAAATACCTGACTTTGTGTAAACACGGTTACCTTTTTCAAGTGTATCAAGCATTTTCTTTTCTTCTTCCATTTGTTTCTTTTGTGGTCTGAAAACAAGGAAATAAAAAATAGCAACTACAGCAATAATTGGAACAAAGTTCATTGCTGAATTAGCTGGAGCAGCAGCACCACCTTGAGCATAAGCATTAGATATAAAAAGTTGTAACATTTGTTTCTCCTAACTTTTAATTATATTTATTGGCCTGAGGCCCATTTTCGTGAAGTGTATCTGTTATAAAATTCTTTGTAATAATCGTCAAACCTATCCGCTAGAATCGCTTCGCGTGCATCCTGAGTCATCTTAATCATGAAATAAAGATTGTGATAAGTGATCAAGTTACCAGAAAGAAACTCTCCAGTTGTATAGAGGTGTCTAATATAAGAACGTGAATACGTTTTACAAACTTTACAGTCACAACTTGGATCGGGTGGTAACGTATCTTCTCTAAAGCGAAGGTTCTTAATATTTAATGGCCCATCGTGTGTTAGGAATTGTCCATTACGTGCGTTTCTAGTTGGAAGAACACAATCAAACATATCAATACCTGCTCGAATTCCATTTAGAATATCAAGAGGCTTACCAACACCCATCAGGTATCTTGGTTTTTGATCCGGCATTGTGTGAACAAAGTCATTTAAGAAGTCAACCATCTCTTCATTCTTTTCACCAACTGAAAGTCCACCAAGAGCAAGTCCTGGAAAGTCCATTTCTTCAAGACGCTGCATACATTCCGTACGAAGATCTTTATGAAGCCCTCCTTGAACAATACCAAAAAGTTTTTGATAGTCGCGAAGCTTGTAGTCGATACAACGCTTGGCCCATCTAAGTGTTAACTCCATACTTTCGCGAAGAGTTTCCTTCGTTGCAGGAAGTTTTGGACACTCATCAAAGGCCATCACAATATCAGAGCCTAGGCCCTTTTGAATCTCCATACTTTTCTCAGGAGAAATAAGGTGTTTTGAACCATCAATATGTGAAGAGAAAGTTACACCTTCTTCTGTAATTTTATTAATGTCTGAAAGTGAGAATACTTGAAACCCACCAGAGTCTGTTAGAATTGGACGATCCCAATTCATAAACCCATGAAGTCCACCACCAACTTTTTCAATAAGCTCATGCCCAGGTCTTAGGTATAAGTGGTATGTATTTCCAAGAATGATTTGAGCATTCATCTCATAAAGATCTTCTTGCCACATACACTTAACTGATGCACGAGTTCCAACAGGCATAAAGATTGGTGTTTTAATTTCACCGTGTTCAGTTGTAATTGTAGTTGCGCGGGCCTTGCCGCTATATCCTTCAACTTTAATCATATTCACTTACCTTAAAATTAACATCGCATCACCGTATGAAAAGAAACGATATCCCTCTTTAACTGCAATATTATAAATTTCTAATGTTTTTTCACGGCCAATTAGCGCACTCACAAGCATAAGAAGAGTTGACTTTGGCAGGTGAAAATTTGTTATTAAACCGTCGATACTCTTCACATCAACACCAGGATGCAAGAAGATTGAAGTGTCCTTCATCTCACCAGGAGTATAGTCTTCCACTCCATTTTGCCAAATCGTTTCAAGAGTTCTTAAACTCGTTGTTCCAACAGCAAAACGTTTTTTAGCATTTTTTATTTTTTCAAAATTTACTTTATCAACAAAGTAATTTTCAGAGTGCATTTTGTGATCTTCTAGATTATCAACTTTTACAGGAGCAAAAGTTCCAAGACCGACATGTAAAGTTACTTTTGCAATATCATGCCCTTCACTTTTAATCTGCTCTAGCAGTTCATCTGAAAAGTGAAGCCCCGCAGTTGGAGCAGCAACACTTCCAAGCTCATTTGCAAAAACTGTTTGATAGTCTTTCTTATCTTGATCGTCCGACTCTCCCCCACGAATATAAGGAGGAATTGGAACAAGTGCGTTAGCATTTAAGTAATCAATTAAATCATTACCAACGATAGAAGGGGCAATTAAGAACTCACCTTCAATATTGTCGACGATAGAAATTGTCAGACCATTGGCAAAGATATACTTGTCGCCGGCCTTCTTCTTTCCACGGGCCTTAACAAGAGCGCGATAGTGACCGGCCTCATTTGGCTCAACAGTTAAAAAGAAAACCTCTGCATTACCACCACTTTCTTTGTGACCTTTTAGTCGACATGGGAATACCTTACTCTGATTAAGGACCAGAGTTGTCTCACTTGGGAGAAAATTAATCAGTTCACTAAATTTATGATGTGAGATCGTATCAGTTTCACAATTGTAAACTAATAATCTTGAGTGATGACGTCCTTCAATTGGGCGCTCTGCAATCTGCTCTTTAGGCAAGTCGTAATCGTACGACGATAGCTGTAAATCCACATTATTTAATTGGTTCATAGGTCCCGATAGTAGCGTGAAATTAGGTAATCGTCATCATGTAAGTTTTTCAAATCACAACTTTCTTATATTCAAAAGTAAAGAAAACTGCAAAAACTTACAAAAAGTAAAAGAGAGGGAAAATTGAAGTTAAATCTTACGCAAATCGCATTATTTTCAGTACTAATTTCAACAAATTCGATGGCCATCAATAAAATTATTTATGGAAGTGACAATCGAGTTGAAGTACATGAATCAAATAAAGAATTTCTAGTTGATAGTGTTGCAGCAATGGTTCCAGCTTACGCTTTTTTAAAAGACGAGAAAGGAAAAGTTGCTGATACAAAGCTTCTAAGATTTCCTACTTTAAAATATCATAGAGGTTACCCTACATGTAATGACATGAGATTTAGAGATCAGCCTACAATCGCAAGCTGTAGCGGATTCTTAATTGGAAAAAATCTTCTAATGACGGCCGGACACTGTATGATCCGTGGCGGAACAGAAGTATCTGACCAAGTGACTTCGGCCTGTAATGATAATAAGTGGGTTTTTAATTACAACTCTACTTCTATAAATAAAGATGGACACTTAGAGATTCAAAAAAGCGAAGTTTATGGATGTAAGCGCGTTGTTGCTGCATCATACACAGGAACTCTTGATTACGCTGTAATCGAACTTGATCGCGAAGCATCTGATAAGAAATCTTTAACACTGAATCATAAAACAAGTGCAACTAAAAAAGGTACAGATATTTATGTAGCAGGTTACCCATCGGGGTTGCCATTAAAGGTTGCAGCAGGTGCAAAAATTGTATCAAATCCAATTTATAGCAAAGAGTTTATAACAGACCTCGACACATTTGGTGGAAACTCAGGCTCAGCTGTTTTTAACAATAAAGATGAAGTCATTGGAATTTTAGTTGCAGGTGATATCGATTATACCTTTGACTTTAAAAGAGGTTGCTATAAAGTAAATGTGTGTAAGAAGCAAGGTGGGAAGTGTGATAGTCAATCATCTCCACTTGGTGGACGAGGTGAAACAGTTACAAAAGTTGCCTCTGCTTACACGGATTACAAATTAAAAGAAGCTCTAGGGCCTTATATCTTTGAAGAAGGCGCTGATAGCGAAGAAGAAGTGGAAGAGATCATTGAAGAATACGAAGAATATTAAAGCAAGAATCACCAAAGAAGAAATCAACTCTTTCGAGATGATTGATTACACGGGCCAGATTTATCTTATTGATACAGAACAAAAGGCCCAAGATATTGCTAAGAGATTTCAAGAATTAAATCAAAAATACATCGTTACTGGCCTTGATACTGAATCAAGGCCATCTTTTAAAAAGACAGATAACTTTCGCATAAGCCTTATTCAAGTTTCATTTGAAGAAGAATGCTTCCTTTTTCGTTTAAATAAGATTCAGTGCCCAGATTACCTAGTGGATTACTTAGAAGACGAGAAGCTTATTAAGACAGGAGTTGCGGTAAAGGACGATTGTCGTGATCTTAAAAAGCAATATCATATCAATGCTAAAGGTGTTGTCGATGTTCAGGATCTCGCTAAGGCCCAAGGCTATATCACTCTTGGCCTGCAATCCCTTACAGGAATTCTTTTAGAGAAGAAGATCTCCAAAAAAGCAAAGCTTACAAATTGGGAAAATAATAAATTAACTGATGCCCAGATTCGTTATGCTGCAACTGACGCCTGGATTTCATTAAAACTTTATCAGGCCTTAGAAACCAAATAAGAATTTCTTTTCATACTCTTTCATCAAAGATTCATGATTTTTGATCATGATAGTTTGTATGAAGGTCCTAAGTATATTGACTATATTGCTCCTCACATCTGGTATATATGCACAGAAATCAAAAAATCAGAGCGGTGCATACCGCATGGATAGCTTTGGAACAACCAATCCATATGAAGAAGCTGCAATTCCTGATGAGCGGAAAATTCGTCAACCTTCCTCTGAAGAAATCTATAAATACAAGTATGAATTGGAACAAAATCCCAAGTGGCAGGATATCGAAGAGAATTGTGGGGATCGATGCATCTATCCAGACTCTCGTGGTAAATAATTTCAGCAACTTAAACTAGGTAAATTATTTCCTAAATAAATTGTAACTCATTCATTCTATAATTTAACCAGAATGAATGCTGTTAAGTGCGCAATTATATTAACTTACCTTGGGCTTACTCTCACCTCTTGTTCAGGAGGAGCAGAGGGTGCATCAGGAATTCAGGCAGCTCCTGTTGGACAGGCAGCGCCTACTGCTATCTCAACTGCACAAGCAGTGATTACAGGCGTTCTACCTCAAAATTCACCGGCCATATCTTGGACCAATCCAGCAAGCTTAGATCATATTGAATATGCTCTTGGGACTTCAGCAGGTGGCACAGAGCATACGGCCTGGACGGATATTGGAGTTGTCACAAATTACACTCACACAGGCCTTATCGGACTCACTGAATGTCAAGCTTACTACCCTTCTGTACGCGCAGTAAGTGCGACAGCGCAAATCTCAACAACACTAACAAGCACGAGTTTTTACTGGGACAACACTTCCCCTGCAGGTTTAGGCGTACCAGATGTCTCTGCAGATGATGCCACGGCAGGCTCATCAACGACAACAACCTGGGCGGCAGCAACAGATAATTGTGTTCTTGATCACTATGAAATAGCTATTGGCACAAGTGCAGGAGCAACAGATGTACAAACTTGGATCGATATTGGAAACGTCACATCTTATAAAATTCAAGATGGCGTAAATGGCGCAAGCTTCACTCTTACAGAAGCAACAAATTATTACATAACTTTAAAGGCCGTTGATGAGGCCGGCTTTGAAGTAATTCAAAACTCGGGAGCATTCCAGGTTTTTAACCCGGCCACGTCTTTACCAAATATGGTAGCGCGTTTAGATGCGAGTGATCTTAGTTCAATCTTAGATAGCGGAGGCCTTGATGCTTCAAATGGTGCCTTCAATGGTTCGGTTGAAGACTGGCTTGATACATCAGCAAGTGCCAACACTCATCACTTCTACCAAAACGGTGCAGCTCCAACATTTGATTCTTTTGATAATCACGTTGTCTTTAATGGAACAAGTCAATATCTAACAGTTGCAAACCATGCTGAGTTAAATACGGCCACTACTGATCAGAGAAATATAACGGCCTCTTTTGAAACCTCCGCTGATGTGACAAATCTACAGATCATTTACGAAGAAGGCGGCGCTAGCCGTGGAATGAATATTTATATCCAAGGCGGAAACCTCTACTGTGGCTTTTGGAATATTAATAACGACGGCGATGGAAGCCAGCCTTTTACCTCAGTGAGTGCACCTGTTTCAATAAATACCATTTACCACGTAACATGGGTATTTGATTACACCAATTACGCTGGAGCAGCTGGGCCTGACGGAGACCTCACTTGCTATGTCAACGGAAGTTCTATCGGATCAACAGTCTCAACCTCCCTTTTATATGCCCACTCAGGCGCTATCTCTCTTGGTTCATATCTTGGTGATAGCTACACTCATACAGGATCTCTTAGTGGAAATGGCGGCTATTTCAACGGCGATGTCATGGAGCTAATGCTCTTTAACGACCCGCCAGATGCGGCAACTGTGAACACAATTCATACATATCTTGAAGATAAGTGGAACTAGGCTAGCTCAAATCATAATCATCTGATATAAATCCCTCATGAATTTAAGTGTTTTTGATATCTACTCAATTGGAATTGGGCCAAGTAGCTCCCACACAGTTGGACCTATGAGGGCCGCTAAAGAATTTATGGATAAGCTTGTTTCGATGGGCCTTTATGAAGAGACTAATATTGTCTCGACTGCACTCTATGGCTCCCTTGCTCTCACAGGAAAAGGACATGGTACAGACAAGGCAGTTATCCTAGGTCTTAGTGGCCACACACCAGAAGATATCTGCCCTGATCAAATTGATCGTATCCTAGATTCTGCACATGACCAACAAAAGCTCACTTTTTTTGAAGGCAAAGAAAACGCAAAGACTATTTCATATATTCCACGTGAACATATCTTATTTCACCGCAAGCAAACGCTAGACTTCCATTCAAATGGAATGTGCTTTCAAGCAATCGATAAAGATGGCAAAGAGTTATTTAAGAAAGTCTATTTTTCAATCGGAGGTGGCTTTATTGTTGCTGAAGGTGAGAATAATGACGGCGATATCTTTTCTCAGCACACTAGTAAGGTAAAGTACCCATTCACTTGTGGCGATGAACTTTTAGCCACGGCCAATGAAAGTGGTATTTCAATTTGTGAGCTGATTAAGACAAACGAAACAACATGGCGAAGTGAAGAAGAAATAAACAGCGGCCTACAAGCTATTTGGCAAGCAATGGACAATTGTATAAGTAGGGGCCTAAAAGCAGAAGGTCAACTCCCAGGTGGCCTAAAAGTTAATAAGCGCGCAAAAAAATTACACGAAGCTCTTTTAAAGAAAGACTGTGAAAAGAATCTTGATCCTCTAGCAATTATGGATTGGGTAAATCTTTTTGCTATATCAGTAAACGAAGAAAATGCATCTGGTGGAAAAGTTGTGACGGCACCAACAAATGGTGCAGCAGGAATCATTCCTGCAGTTATCAAATACTATCTAAAGTTTGTAAAAGACGCTTCAATTGATAAGGTTGTCGACTTCCTCTTAGTCGCAGGCTGTGTTGGAATTCTTTATAAGAAGAATGCATCAATTTCAGGTGCCGAAGTTGGTTGCCAAGGTGAAGTTGGCGTTGCTTGTTCAATGGCCGCAGCAGGACTTGCACAAGTTCTAGGCGGAACAAACGAACAAATTGAAAACGCTGCTGAAATTGCAATGGAGCACAACTTGGGACTTACTTGTGATCCTATTGGTGGCCTTGTGCAAATTCCATGTATTGAGCGAAATGCCATGGGTGCCGTAAAAGCAATCAATGCGGCCAGAATGGCCATGCGTGGAGATGGCAGTCATTTTGTGAGCCTTGATAAAGTTATCAAAACCATGAAAGAAACTGGCGCCGATATGCAAACGAAGTACAAGGAAACAAGTCGCGGAGGACTCGCTGTCAACGTCACTGAGTGTTAATTCAGCTAGTTAGACAGGTTACTTCTTTCACACGTCAAGATAAACACTTTCATTTTAGTGACTCACATCATACAAAGACCTACTTTTACATAAAAAATTTGGGAGAGAGTCATGAAAAAGATCTTAATTCCTCTAATGCTACTTACTCTATTTACAGGTTGTAAGGAAGTTAAAGAGGCCATCAAAATGCCACAAAAAATGGATAAACTTGGTGAGACGACTGATGGTATGAGTGATACAACATCACAGCTATACTCACAGCTTCGTTCGGCACAGTCTTCAGTTGAAAGACGTGATGCTTTCGCACTTATCCTTAATGATAATATAGAAATGGGTCAAAAACTTACAAATGCAGCAAAATTCTTTATGGCATTTGAGTACAACCTTTATACAGGAATTAAGCCTTACGATAATTTAGAAATTCGTGACATGCTTTTCTATGATGCAGTTGAAGAATTTTACAAGAATATGGCCTCTGTTTATGAAACAGATATCAAGGGTGAATTCAACGTTAAAAAAGCAATGAAGAAAGGTAAGATGACTCCAATTCACACTGGAAAGTGGTCACTTAAAAAACGTAACTATGAGCAATCGTTCTATGCTGTAGCTGCGGCCCTTCACAAGGTTCACCACCGTCAAACATTCAATGCAAAAAACAATGGTTTTGCAGAAATGTCGATGTACACACTTATGAAAGATGCACTGATTAAAGACTCTCAAGGTGCAACTCTGAGTAAGTCTGAAGAGTATATCGTTGCAGGACACAACCGTGAAATTTCAATTGCTCTTTTAAAAGCGCGTATTGATATCATCCTTGCACTAGCAATTAACGACTCAATGGATGCAGACGAAGCATCATTTTGGCCAGGACTTCTTCACGTTGTTTCAGGTGGAAAACTAGGAAAGCTTGAACTTCCTTCAACGTTTGAAACTTCAAATGCAGCGACTATGCACGAAGCAAACAAGAAGATTGAAGAAGCACTAAAGTGTTATGACTTCCTACTATCAATTGGTGTTAAGCATGAGATTGATAGCAAAGTTAAAAATATTTTTGATAATGTCGACCTACCAGAGCTAGACAATATCCAAGCACAAAATGATAATATTCAAGAGTACAGAGAATATATTCAACAAATTCAAAAAATAGATTAATTCAAATATAAGAAAAGGCCTCATTTGAGGCCTTTTTTATTTCTTAAAATAATTTAAAAAATCTTGAGGAGCCTTGGCAAGCTTGCGCTCTTCATAGTCAAAGAAAACGAGGCCATTTTTAGCGTAAGCGATAAGACGATCGCCACATGTGAACTTATAAAGAAGGTCATAGCCGTATTCACTAATATCTTCGACAAACATTTCAACTTCTAAAACATCCCCATGGAAAGCTTCTCCGCGATACATGTAAGCGGCGTCAGCTTGAATAAGAGATTTACCAAAGCAATTAAGCTCATCATGGCCAAGGGACTTTAGAAAGCGCAGACGCCCTTCATGACAAAGTGTTGCCACAGCATCATTGCCCATATGATTTCCATAGTTGACGAAGTTAATAGTTAGCTCGATTTTTGTTTTAAAATCAGCTTCTCTTTGAGGTGTCGATAGTTTTATACGTGCCATGGATAAATTTTAACGAATTAAACTTACTCACACAAGATATAAGAATTCATTATTGAGCAGAAGAAATATTAAGGCCCTTCTTCTTATATAGAAACTTTACTAGCAGCTCATGACGATTATTAACAACCATAGCTTTAATAAGAATATCATCATTGAGCCATCTAAAGTCTCGATCAAGAGGCATCCCTTTATCATAATAAGCTAAAAAATCTTCTGGACGATTTTTGATAAAAACAAAGGCATAGACAGGTTTGGCCATATGAAAGTAAGACAACAGCTGTTGCGTATTTGCAGAAGAATAGCGGATATACCTAAGCATCGAAAGGCAGAAGAAGGAAATAATTAGAGATAAACAACAGATCATAAAACTTCTTTCAAACCATTTCTTAAATGAGGTTTTCGGAAATAGTAACTCACCAAAAAGTTCTTCAGATTCATTAGAGAAACGATGTTGATAAATCAATAAAGAAGCAACAAGGATGAAGCTTATATTTGGAACATAGGGAATATAATCAAATAGGATTATTAATATTAAAATCGTTAGTAAGATGAAAAAAAATAGCGAAAATAGAGTAATTAATTTTAGAAGGCCCTGTAGAGAATATAACTCTCCAATTGCTAAGTTACGCCTGTAAAACCCCCATTGAGTCTTCATAAAACCTCTCACAAGTAAGATTTTATCGCTACTCAACAAATGTTCTAAATACACCTAGTTATCGTAGTTCTGATCATTTTTAAAGGAAGAATATGACCTATTTAGTGGCCATATCCATATCAGCTATTTATTATAGATTAGACAACAGGAATCTACGAACTAACAATTTCATTAAAGATATACTCCTTCGCATACTTAAGTAGTTCCTCGTTTTCAAGTACATGATTGGACCATGCATGAAAGCCATGTGAAAACTCTTTGAAAGTCACATTCACTCCTTCTCTAAGTAACTTCTCATAGAACATTAAGCTATCATCATAGAGAACATCATACTTAGCAGCATAGATATAAGTCTTTGGTAATGTATCAAGTTCATCGCTATAGAGTGGAAAAATTGCAGGATCCTGCATATGAACTTCTCTATTGGAAATTGCGTAATCCAAAAGCTTTAAGAGCATTGATTTTGATAATCCACTCTCTTCCCCACTTTCGTATCTATTAGCAGAGGCCGTCTCAAAGTCACTTTGATAGTGACCTGTTAGAAGATGAAGATCAGTAATTTCAAAGCTCTTATCACCCAGGTGATTATTGGCCAGGCTAAGTAAAGTCGCAAGGTTTGCACCAGCAGAGACACCTGTTAGCGTGAAAGTCTTAACACCTTTTAGATGAAGATCATTTAAAAGAGCTAGGCACCAATTCGTAATCTCAGGAATGCTAGACTCTGGAGATAATGGGTAATCTGGGCAGATGATATATGCAGACTCATTATGCTCGTTAAAGAGTGCTTGGCAGAATTGAGCACTAGTATACTCATGACCTGTTACATAGCCACCAGAGTGAAGGTGAATGATACAGTGAGACTTAGGCTCCCCCCATACTAAGCAAGTCTGATTATTGAGCTTTTGAACAGAGCATTTAACAAGGGCCTTATACTCACCTTCAATAAGATCCATCGCCCTTCTAAGCTCATCAAGAGTGATTCGAGAAAAGCGTTTTATACCAACATCAAAGAATGACTGCATTGATGAAAGTCGCTTCTTATGAATGAATTCAGTAATTGATTTAGACAATGTGTAACCCATTACATTTACACGGAAAAGTATTTATTAAATAAAGTATATAAATAAAATTCCGATAGTTAAAATTAGTAAAACTATATTCGTTATTTTAATAAAATAAAGGTAACAAGGCCAATGAAAGCATTCTCTTTAATTGTTCTAATCTCTATATTTATGGCCTCATATAGTTATGGTTATATCATTGTCGATAGTGAAATCCAGACACAAACGCCTACTTACGATACACAAGCAGAACTCTTCAAAGTTGATGATGATGGAATGGGCCCAGTCATCCCAAAAGAAATTGAACAAAGTCGATTTCCGGCAAGTATTCCAGCTGAAGATGAAAACGGTCATATTCAAGATAGTGATGAGAAATATAAGAGACCTTACAAGTAAAAAAACTATCAAACAATATCCACAATAATTACATAAAAAATCCAAAGTACAGTTTCATAATCAAACGAAAGAGCTTTTAAAGCTATAACACAAAAAAGAGGTAAGATATGAAACTAATTCCCATGACATTAATTGTTGTCCTACTGACTACGCCTGCGTTTGCACGCAAAGATAAGCAGAAGAAAATGTCTGAGAAATCAGAAACTCATCGAATGATGAAAAAAGATAAGAAAACAAAGATGAAGCAACATAGAGATCGTATGCCAGCTTCTAAAGAAGGTAAGAAAGGTGTCTCATTAACTGACACTCACTTTCTCATATACGAATAAGAGTATTTTGATAGAGAGGAAAGAGGTTTAAGATGAAAGTCCTCACATATATCTTGATTACATTAACTCTCCTTGCATTCAGTATGGAGGTTTACGGTGAGCGCTATACGGCCATTATAGATGAAAATGACCCATCCGTTCAGAGGCTAATTCACGGTGAAGAGGAACGAGCAAGTCAAGAACGTAACCAGTCACGTGAAGAAAAAATGGAAGAGGAGAAGATGGAGCGAACACCAGCTTCACAAGATCAGGCCCAAGAGCAAGATGAATATAGAGTGAATGAGTACATGGAAAGACATGCCAGACCTCCTCTATTTGATCGTAAGTATAAATAAGATATTGAATTTATTTCGATATCTTATTTTTTACAATTATGTTGTACACAATATAATTTTGTAATATATAATACTCATATAAACTAATCTCGGGAGATTATGTATGAGCATCTATGATTATAAAGCAGTCGATATTAGAGGTAATGAAAGGTCTCTTTCTGAATTTAAAGGAAAGAGTCTCCTTATTGTAAATACTGCTAGTAAGTGTGGGTTTACTCCACAATATGAAGGTCTACAAAAGCTTTATGATAAATATCAAGGCAAATTAGAAATATTGGCCTTTCCATGTAATCAGTTTGGAAAACAAGAGCCTGGAAGTTCAGAAGATATTCAATCATTTTGTGATCTAACATTTAAAACGTCATTTCCACTTTTTGAAAAAATTGATGTTAATGGAGATACCACTCACCCTCTTTACCAATATCTTAAAGACAAGTTGCCTGGGCTACTTGGCAGCAAGAAAATCAAATGGAATTTCACAAAATTTCTCATTGATAGCGAAGGTAAACCTGTTAAGAGATATGCACCAATTGATAAGCCTGAAAGCTTAGAAAAAGATATTGAAAAGAGTTTTAAATAATGAGTGATGAGCTTCTATTAATCGATAATCAAGTATGTTTTAGTCTCTACAGACTTAGTAAGTTAATTACAAGCCAGTATAGGCCATATCTTGATGAGATTAACCTCACCTACCCACAATACCTTGTCATGCTTGCCCTATGGGAGACAGACAAAGTGAATATGTCTCAACTCGGTGAAAAACTTTCTCTTGATAATGGAACTTTAACTCCTTTAATTAAGCGCCTTATTGAAAAAGGTATGGTTGAGAAGAAACGTTGTCTTGAAGATGAAAGAATTGTCTATATCACAACCACGACTAGTGGAAAGAAGTTAAAGAAAAAAGCAAAAACAATTCCGCAAAAGCTACTTTGTTCAAATAATGTTGATCTTAAAGAGATTCAAAAATTAAAAGCTGAAGCAGATAAAATTTATAATCAATGGAGTACACATGAAAAATGAAGAAATTATAAAAGCACTAAATTGGCGTTACGCTACAAAGATTTTTGATAAAACGAAAAAGATATCAGATGAAGACCTACACGTTTTAAATGAGTCTTTAAGACTTGCGGCCAGTTCATTTGGATTACAGCCTTGGAAATTTATTTTAGTAAATGACCAGGCAACACGCGAAAAACTAAGAGAACATTCTTGGGGACAATCTCAAGTGACAGACGCTTCTCACTACGTCGTTCTAGCTTACCTAACAGAACTTGATGAAGAGTACGTTGAGAAATTTGTGCAATCAATTGCTGAGCAAAGAAATGTAGAACGTGAGAGCTTACAGGGCTATTTTGACGTAATGAAAGGAGCGCTTATTGATGGGCCACGCTCAAAAACTATCCCAGAATGGTCGCAACGCCAAACATATATCGCCATGGGGCAACTTTTAATGACAGCGGCAATTCAAGGCATTGATACATGTGCAATCGAAGGGATCGTTCCTGAAGAGTACGACAAAATTCTAGGATTAGAAGGTACAAAGTACAAAACTCTTGGAACAGTAGCTCTTGGTTACAGATCAGATGAAGATAAGTACAAGGACCTTGAAAAAGTACGCTTTAGTTTCGATGAAGTATTTAAAGTAATCTAAAATATTAATAGGCGGTCAATTTTATTGGCCGCTTTTTTATGTTATGGTGACAGTATGATTGTCATTCCTATTCTTTTATTTTTTATTCTCTTATTTGGTTACTTCTTCTATAAGCATTACTCTCATAAACTAAGAAGAAATCTTCAGAAAAAGAAATATGAGCAAAACAGATTATTGTGGAATGATTTTCTTACATCGCAGGCTTCTCTATTTAGTGAGCTTACGACGCCAGACAAAGATAAGTTATTAAATTCGATCTTAGTTTTCTACAGTGAGAAAAATTGGCACGAATCAATCGAAGAAGAGCAACGTATTCTGACTTCATACTATGCGTGCCTACCTATCTTTAAAAGGAGAACAAATTACTATCCAAGCATAAAGTTCATCGATAAGACGTGGCCATTTGAAAAATGGTTGAAGTTCAATGAGAAGCAATTTGAAATTGATTTTGGAAAGCTGGCCCTAAAAGAGATGAATGGTGATTTTTCTAAACTCTCTTTGATGTACTTTGAAAGGGCACAAGAGCTTGAGAATTCAAAACCTATAGTCTACGAAAACCTTAACAAGTTTTACCGCTTAAGAGACTAGTAAAAGTCAGCATCATTTGAACTATAAGGGTGTATTCTCTTATAATCTTCACCCTGCTCAATATGGGCCTTTATATTAATCAAGTTCCACTTGAAGGTATTGGTAACACTTCTCTTTGTTATGAAGTTAAAGATTTGTTCCCAAAAGAAGAACTCAAATTTAGAGGGTGGACTCTCAAGTTCAAGACGCCTAATGTAGCCAGAACGAAAAGTTAGAGACGTCTTATTTTCGTCAAGCTTCTTATAAAATTGCTCCACAAGAAACTCTCCCTTCTCATCGTAATTCATGAAATCCATAAACTCATTGAAGTTATAGGCCCTAATTTGCTTATAGTACTCTCCATCAGACTTCGTGACTTTTGTGGTCGTCTCATCCCAAAAAGTACCATTTTCACTTTCTCTTCGATAACAGCGACGAGTGAAGCCAATATCACTTTCTTTTAAATTTGCATTCCATGGGCAATCAGATATCGGGCAAGAAACAATCTTGTAGAAATAAGTCGACCACTGGCGGGCATTTTCATTTTTGGAATTATAGTCCCATACAATATCAATTGGAGCGTTGATCTCAACTGTAAACTCAGCGTATTCAGAAGGCCTCGTGTACTCACCAGCCCCTGCTGTAAAAGAAAGTGCCACTAGCACCAACGTTAATAAAACTCTCACCAATAAAGCTTAAGCGACAATGATACAATGGGTCAATATCCAGCAAGATTTTTCATTGCCAATTAATTTCTAAGTGATTAATATATCTAAAGAATTCAAGTGATTTCAATGTGCCTAGGTGGTGAAATTGGTAAACACGCACGGTTGAGGGCCGTGTGCCGCAAGGCTTGCTGGTTCAAGTCCAGTTCTAGGCACCATTTCAAAAAGAAATTCCAAATATCATATTTTAATAGATAACTTGCTTAGTTAAAAGCAAGTCGTAGGCGTGCTGGTTTTGGAGGCGTCAATTGCCACGATGGCAAATTGATGCCGAACAAATTCGAGGGATCAGGAGATCCCGAAGAACAAGTCCAGTTCTAGGCACCATTTCAAAAACAAATTCCAAATATCATATTTTAATAGATAACTTGCTTAGTTAAAAGCAAGCCGTAGGCGTGCTGGTTTAGCGCCAGGATGGCGTGTATGCCGACGGAGGCAGGAGCCGAGAGTCGGCCAAGTCCGATGCGTACTTGCCAACTAACCGAAAGCCGCACCTTCGACCTGTTTTTCTCTACAACCAATACGTAACAATTCCAGCAATAATTGAAGTTAAAACTCCAGCTAGTGCCATCGATAAAGAGGAAACACCACCGCTTGTTTCTGACTTTTGAAATGCACTAACAGTTCCAAGAGCGTGAGCACAAGTTCCCATTGCGGTTCCAACTGCTCTTTCATTACGGATATGAAAAAAATGAAGTAGCTTCCATGAGAAAGAACTACCTAGAATCCCGGTAATGATAACAACTGCAATCGTTATCGAAGGATCTCCATGAAGTTGCTTAGATACTTCAATCGCTATAGGAGTTGTAACTGACTTAGGAATAACAGACATAATGCTTTTAAATGAAGCTCCAAAAATCCAAGCAATAACACCTGCTGAAATCATGCTGACAAGTGATCCAATAAAAATAATGAAACAAAGTTTTCTTCTATGGCCTTTTAATTTCTGGGCCTCTTTATACATTGGAACGCCAAGAGCAACAGTAAATGGCCCTAAAAGAAAAGAGTATAATGAGCATCCTTTTTCATAATCTTCGTATGAAATATTGAAAAGTTGGATGACGGCAAAAATCAAAATTGATGGAACAATTAAAAGATTTAACCAAGCATAACGCTTTCTAAGTTTAAAAACGATACAATAACAAATGAAAGTCAGCCCAAGCGAAAAAAAGGTTAAAGAAGTAATATTTGAAAAAATATTCATTTCTCCCCCTTTTTATCTACAAGGAGATACTCCCCTAATATTCCTGTAACTAGTGATACGATCAAGTAGCTAATCAAAACAGAAATTAGTAAGGCCACTCCATCACTTTTTAACTGACCTGATATTTTAGGCAAAACAACCAGTAAAGGGATAAAAAGCAGAGTCATGTGCTTAACCATAAATTGCGCCGTATTATCTACTAATTTAAGCGGAATAACTTTGAAAATGAGAGCAAAAAAGATCAAAAGTAACCCCAATACCGCAGAAGGAATTGGAACACCAAGATGATTTAGTAAAACGCCAAAGTAATAAAATAAAGTGATGAGAATAAGACCTAAAATAACAACTACCTTAAAACTATAAACGAGTTTGATACTCCTCCGTGTCTTGAAGCAAGTCAATAGAAAAACGGCCAATCCGTTTCTAGGCACCATTTCCAAAAAAATTCAATGTGCTAGAGACTTATACTACGGCCGGCCGGTGAATATCTGAATTTTGAAACAGCAATGAGCTATTGCCTCAGAAACAATATCTAGCTCAATAACGTCTTTAGACTTTTCTTTTAGCAGTTCCAATATCATCAAGATAAAATTTTAGACGCTGCTCAATTTCTTCAAGGGCCGCAAGACGAATTTCGATGGCCGTATTACAAGAGCGGCGAGTTTTGATTGATTCAATCCCCTCTTTCGATGGGATATTCATAACGGGTCTTTTTTCTTTTTGTTGCTCTAAAGCTACCTGTTCTTCAAATTCTTCAATTAGCTTATTTAGAGGTGTAGGGGCTTTAGCAGTACGATCTTCTACAGGAAAGTGCTTTGATGCTGGAAACATCACTAGAACATCGTTTTCTGATTTTGTGTTTGATTCAATTTGTTTCATTAATTTCAATTCCTCATAATAAGCATTTATAGCGTTTAATTGTCGTCGCTATTTATAAAGCATAACCTAGGCCAAGATTTTTTGGGATAACCCATGTAAATTTGGAAGGTTACAAAAATTGAACGTCAATTATTTGGTCGGCCAGGGTGTTCGTTAGACAAATTAACCTCACAATATCAAACACTTAGTCGTATTTTATTTAGTCACCAACTTGCGAGATATCATGAGCGTGGTACAATATTGGAGTGAAAAGAATCAACTGTATGCAATGCAAATATTATTTTAGCACTTGGGACAAGGATGCACCTCGCGGATGTCGTAAATTTAATATGAAATCGACAAATATGCCTTATATCCTCGTTCGCCAATCTAGTGGCTCAGATTGCAGCTTCTTTGAACAAAAAGAACATTTGAAGAAGAAAAAGAGTAAATTAGACGATCTTAATGACCCAAGCCTTTGGTAAAATCACCTATATCTTTTTAGTATAATAATTATCCTATAATACTATTTCTAATATAAATAAAAACATCATATATAAGCCTCATCAATCAAGTATGTGAGGTGAAAAATGAAAAAAGAGATTCTATTAACATCATTAATTATGATGAACCCAGTTGCAAATCTTCAGGCCAAGGAAATTACTGAGGTCAGAGCGCAAATGCTATCAAAGTATGAAACATTAGCAAATTTATCATTTGTGTCTAGTGAATCTTTCGACGGTCATTATTGGACTTATAATCAAGATCTTAATGATGCAACAAAACACTATCGCAAATTCAAATGGAGAATCGAAATTAGAGACAACAGTGATGAGACAATGACTCATACTGAAGATGAATTAAAAATGGAATACTTTTTAGTATTGAACAAAGAATTTGAAGACGGACACATTGAAAGTTCTGAAAATGAATATCGTGTTGATCGTTTAACTGACAAAGTTTTTAAACTTTACAACTGTGATTCAACACTTAATTGCCAAAGCGAGCACGCAAACACTGAGATGATTCTTGAAAATATTGGAGACCAAAAAATTCTTTTAATTAAGAATCTTCAATATGTATTCTCACAATTTGAATATAAAGATGTGTTCTTTGTGCAAGTTAATAAGAACAAATAAAAGAATGAATTCCAAAGAAATATTAGAATATTTACAAACTCCCCTTGATCAAAATCAAGGGGGTGTTTTTAAAGAAGTAATTCGAGAAATCGAACAGCTCGAGCTTCGTTTAATAAAAACGCCTACGGCAAACTGGCCAAAGCTTGCGCACTCACGCCTACTCTCTTCCAATACAGCATCAAAGCGCCTGGACAACAGTTTGGAGCGATGGGATAAGGCCAACCAATTTATCAGTAGTGAAATTCAAAATGAATCTCAATTGAGTTTTGATATCATCCAAAAAATTAATTCTATCTTAAATGCAAAGAATGTAGAAACGAGAACATCACCAATTTTTGGTGGTGGTATTGAATTTATCAAACCGCAATACTTAGAAGAGGCCAAGAACAACTTTATCAACCTTATCTTAGAAAATAATGAAATGTGCTTTTACGAAAAGGCCTTTCACCTCTATCAATGGATCGTAAGTCTTCATTTCTTTGAAAATGGAAATGGAAGATGTGCAAGACTTTGCGCTGACTATATACTCATGCAAAACGGAAAACTCCCAATATGCTTCCAATCGAGTGCACGCTCCCATGTAGCGCAAATGCTTGAAGATAGAAAGGTAAACAAAGAAGAGAAATATCTAAGTTTCTTAAAAGCGATTAAACGAAGTTATGAAATCGTCTTAGACCTGTGAATCTGGAAGCTCTATACCTTGTTCATAATAGGTTGGGCCAGCTTCTTTAATCATTCCACCACCAAGACACACTTCCTCACCTTCCAAGTTGGTATAGAAAACGATTGATTGGCGTTTGGCAATTGCACGTTGAGGAATATCAAAATCAACTCTAATAAAGTCATCAGAGACTTCAGTGATTGTACATTCTTGATCTTTTTGACGGTAGCGAATCTTTGCCTTTAGCTTCATTCCCACTTCAGGCTTAAATTCCTCATCAACCCATGACAGATCTGTGGCCGTTAGGTAGTCAGCGTATAAAGCACCATGTTTTTCACCGCGCTCTACGATAACAACATTTCTTTCAGTGTCTTTACCTACAACAAACCAAGGCTCACCTGGCCCCCCAAGGCCAAGACCCTTTCTTTGGCCAATCGTATAGAAGGCACTACCGCTATGGCGGCCTACTTTAGTTCCATCAAGAAGTTCAAAGTCCCCTTCTTTGATATGGATATAATTTGATAAGAAGTTTTTGAAATTTCTCTCACCAATAAAACAGATTCCTGTTGAATCTTTTTTATCGTGAGTAATTAGATCGTACTTCTTTGCAATTTCTCTAACTTCAGGCTTTTCAATTGCACCAACTGGAAAGAGTACCTTATCAAGTACTTTTGATTTGATTGTATATAAGAAATAAGTTTGATCCTTATTATTATCAATGCCTTTGATAAGCTTTGATTTTCCATCGATTTTCTTTGTCTGGCAGTAGTGCCCTGTCGCTAGATAATCTGCACCAAGCTCCATGGCCTTATTAAAGAAGACCTTAAATTTGATTTCACGATTACAAAGAATATCTGGATTTGGAGTAAAACCTTGTTCGTACTCTTCTAGAAAATTTGCAAAGACGTTATCACGGTACTCTTTAACAAAGTCTACCGAGTAGTATGGGATATCAAGCTTTTCGCAAACAGCAATAACATCTTCAAATTCTAGTGATGCCTTACAATTACCATTCTCGTCTTCTTCTTCCCAATTTTTCATGAACATGCCAATGACGTTGTAGCCCTGCTCTTTTAATAAAGCAGCACACACTGAAGAATCCACTCCTCCGCTCATTCCGACAATGACTGTTTTTCCGTTACCTACATTTTCCATGTGCCTTATTTAGCACATTTACGCACTAGAGGTCTAGTGCCCATGAAGCAATGGACATGGCAATATTATTGGTGGCGTGATGTAAAGTCTTAATATTGAGTGAGTTCACATGGTCCGCAGGTGTGTGGATGCGAGTTGCATTTGAATCACTCTCCCAATTTTGGGTAAAGACAACACTAGGGATATTAAACTTCTGAAATGACGTATTATCACCATAGACAAAATCATAAGGACTTACCTTGAAGTCCACTCGGAAAGTTCCTTCAGAAGACTTGGTATAGAACCTTTGGGCGATAGACTTTTCGGCCTTATGAAGGCCAGAGCTTGCAGGAGAATAATAGAGCTTCATATTTCCAAGCTTCTGTTCCTTATCTTGAGTCATTGTATCGTAACCAAGCATAACAAGTTCAACATAAGAATAGATGCGAATTCCTTTCTCTAGATTAAGATTCTTTACATAATCATATGAACCTAAGAAGCCATTTTCACCATAATCAAAGAAGACCACGCGAACAGTTTTTTCAAGATCAAGTTCTGCAAGGATATTAATTAAACTTAAGGCAGCAACAACCCCTGAAGCATTATTATCGGCACCAGGCTGGCGTCCTTTGTTTACGACCTTAAAATTCTTTAAGTCATAAGCTGCCGTATCGTAATGAGCACCAATAATAATGACCTCATTTGGATTCTTTATCCCCTTCTTTTCCCAGACGATATTGTAACCATTTGTGGACTTAAGCCCATCGACTTGCTGAATTCTCTCATTAGTAAGCCTTTGCCACTTCTTTAAATTAGCGGCACTCAATTTATCTTTTGATGCGGCCAGGTCCTTCCTAAAGAGTTCTTTCGCATACTCAATATCTGGAACAAACTTTACTGTTTTAAGAGAAGTATTATTTTTTCGTACATTACTTTCGATATAACTAACAATATAATCCTGTGCCGTTTTGTGTCCACTAGTACCTACAAAACGATTCGGCCTTGTTTCCTTAACAAAACTATTAATAAGAGTTTCAATGTCTTTTTCAGAATTCTTTGAAACTGCATAATAAAGAGAGCGTAATTTCTTTGGCGATCTTTTACTTTTAGAAAGTTTATATGTGTCTTTAAAATTTTTAAATTCTTTAGCTGTCACAGAAAGTGACATTGATAATGCGATAATTAAATACTTCATTTAAAACCCTAATTCTCTTTTCTTTGGACGAGATTGTGCTTCTTCGTTAGCTTCTTTTTGTTTCTTATTTAGTGGTAGACGGTAGAATTCACCTTCGATGAATTGCCCTGTTTGAAAAATTCTTGCGTGTCCTATAACCTTAGCACTCGGCCCATTCTTTGTTAGGAAAGTGAAATGATCACCTCTAAAATGGATACCTGAGGACTTATCATCAAGATCGAAATAAATATTGCCATTATTTAAGATAAAAAGATTCCCTTTATAAACATCACCTGATGAACTAATACGACAGAAGCACTCTACTGGTTTTGAAGTGTCCACAACTTCGTAATTCACAAAGTGATTTCCAACAATACGCTCAAATGTTAATTCTTTTGCCTTTGCGACGTAGATAAAACCACGAGACATATTAATTGATACAACTTTACTATCAGGGGCCTTAGGCTTGTTATCGAAAGTCTTATACTGAGTTTGTCCCAAATAATATTGATGCTGGCCTTTATGTTCGCCGACAACACTATCATCATCGTGAAGATAAATTGTATTTTCTTTTATAAAGCTTGGTGCAATATAGCGATCAGTTAATTCTATAATCTCTTCGCTTGCATAAGCCTTGGCCCTTAAACTGGCCTTCCTATCATGTTCGGTCCGACTAATAGTTTTGGAATCAACATGCTGTCCGATTTTATCAACCTCAGAGGTCTTCAAATCAGCTAAGGGCAAAATTAAATGCGACATTAATTCATCATTAGCTTCGATCAATAAGTGACAGTCATTCTTAATAGGATCATTTGGGGCACTTAAAACAAAGCGATTTTGAACAGGGGTTACCTTACAGTAATGCCCGGTTGCGATTTTTGTCGCTTTTAGAGCAGCAAGCTTTGAGTAGAGGGTTTCCAAAACAAGTGTGGCCTTATCAATTGTTGGGTTGACCCAAACACCTGCAACACGGCCTTCAAGTAATTTTGAAATAACTCGTTCCTCAAAAGCGCTTGATGCACTTGTCACATAAAATGGAATACCAATTAAGCGACAAATATCGCGAATTCTTTCTTCTGATTCACTGGCCCATGGTGCAAAAATATTATTTATTTTTTTTAGCCACGTGATTTTCTCATAGTGTCTGAAGGCCTCAAGTTGCTCTTCATCACCACGTAACTCCTCTGGTAATTGTCCCTCTGGAGTTAATTTCGCTTTAAATTGCTCGGCGAGTGATTCGTCTTCACTTGTTATTCGCTCAAAAAATGAGATATTTACGCCAATACATTCATGTCCCTGCTTTTTTAAAAGCAGTGCGGTAACGGCCGAGTCAATACCGCCATCCATTCCGACGATAATCCTCTCTTTCTTCATTTCTTTTTTAGCGAATTGCATAATTAAATTATAAGTGATTTTGAAAATTTAAACAGGGTAAATTTAATTTTATCGATAACTTTATCCCACTAAAAGCCTCATATATTCATTGACATAACTCAACGCAAAATCAGATAATATTCATTCACGACGCAATAACACACGAGGACACAACACAGATTATGAAAACGAGTAAGGGTAATAGTAAAAGAAGCAAGAAGCTAAAATTTATTGATATCTTTTCAGGTGCAGGAGGATTCTCTTGTGGACTTGAGATGGCAGGCTTTGAATGTGTCATGGGAATTGACTTTAACAAGCATGCTATGGACACATTTGCACTTAATCACAAGAAAGCTTTCCCGTATTGTGGTGATATCTCAAAATTAACGAATAAGAAGATTAAAGAAGTTCTTGGTGATACTGAAGTAAACCTAGTTGTTGGAGGTCCTCCATGCCAAGGTTTTTCGACAGTTGGCCCAGGTAACCCTGATGATATTAGAAATAAGTTATTTCTTGAGTTCGTAAGAGTCGTTAAGCTCACAAATCCTGAATTTGTCGTTATTGAAAACGTAACTGGTCTTCTTGCAAAGAAGAATGAGTCCACTCTAAAAGCAATCTTTAAGAAATTTAACTCTCTAGGTTACAATTTAGATGTAAAAGTAATGAGTTCTCAAAATTATGGTGTACCAGAAAAGAGACGCCGTACAATTTTCATTGGTAGCCGTATCAACGAGAAAGTTGAATTTCCAAAAATTACACACGATACAATTATTGCAAAAACTTTCCGTCCACCAGTAACTGTAGGTGAGGCCCTAAGTGATATCGAAACAAAGAATGGTGAAATTTTAAATCACGACCTTGATAGTGCAAAAATTAAATCTAAACTAGATCTAAAGCGTATTAAACGTATTCCAGAAGGAAAAGGTATTCGTTACGAAAAAGATGAAAAGATGTACCTTACCCCGTCTTTAAAACTAGGTGTCGACTGGAAGACAATGCGTGAAGGTCGTTTTAGACAAACAAAGTACCAGAGACTTGATTCAAAGAGTGTATCGCCAACAATCATGACTCACCGTCATAGCTACTACCACCCTACAGAGCATCGCTATCTTACTCAAAGGGAAGCAGCAAAGATTCAAAGTTTTCCAAATCACTTTGAATTCTGTGGACCAATCTCTGCTCAATGGAGACAAATCGGTAATGCTGTTCCACCACTTATGGGTAAGGCAATCGGTAGTGCAATTAAGAAAATGCACAATGCATACCTAAAAACAGCTGTAGACGGAAAAGTAAAAAAGAAAACAAAAGTTAAGTCTATAATTGATGATGTCCGAGGAGGAGCATTTGTCTATCGCTAGAATCTCGACATTATTATTACTTCTACTAACCCTTTCTTGTGCAAGTCATACAGAGTCAGTAAATCTTGAGACAACAAGTTGTCACACAAAGAGAGCGGCCATCGACCTTGGCTCAGGATCGACTAAATTAGTAGTTGGTCTAGTTGATACATGTCGTGGCATGGTAGAAGGAATTCTTTTTGAGGCACAAAGAGCTGTTCCTCTCAAAGATCAACTACAAGCATCAGATGACAATGAATTTAATGAAGAAATGCAAAATCGTCTAAGAGATGTTTTTGATGAATTCAAATACCTCGCTAAGAGTGAAGGAGCAAATGATATTAGGGCCGTGGCCACATCTGCATTTCGTACAGCGGACAATGGTGGTGACGTAGCTGATCTATTAAAAGAGCAAACAGGTGTTGACCTTGAAATTATCTCTCAAGAACAAGAGGCCAAGTTTGCATATTCAGCAGCACTTTCAAAACTTAAGTCTATGAATGTTTCCCAAACACCACCTATTGCAATTTGGGATATTGGTGGTGGAAGTATGCAAATCACAAAGCCAGTTGATGAAAAAGGTGAAAAGACACAAGTTGCACTTCTGAAAGTAGCATCTGTGACTTTTAAAAACCTAGTTCTTAAAGAGTTTTATCCAAAAGGAACAAAGACACCAAACCCATTAAAAGAAGAGCGTGCCCTTAAGGCCATGGACCTTGCAAGAGTTACAGCAAAAGATCAACTGACTGACTTTGGAAACTTAAAAGATTATCAAGTTTATGGTGTTGGTGGCGTTCACTACTTCAGTATCGGTGGACAATTCAAAAAAGCAAATCGTGTCTACAACCAATCAACACTACTAGCAAAGCTTCTTGAAAGAGCAAAGCTAACTGACAAAGAGATTAACAGCAAGTATGCATCAACAGATGTGACAAATATGGCACTTGTTCTAGGCTTCATGCAGACACTTAAAGTTGATGAAGTTAAGCCTATCAAAGTTAATATGGCCCATGGGCTTCTTATCAATCCAGCTTTCTGGAATTAATTACTTTCAATTTGATTTAAATATACAAAGGTTACCTTCATCGACAATAGTCGGTGAGGGCCAGCCATTCTCATCGGCCAAAATATTTAGCCAGATATTCGCATTCCCTTTTGTCACAATAGTCACTTCTTGTTGACGACTTATTTCTAAAATTTGCTTCAAAACATATTCATATGTTTCTTTAGAGAATGGGTCATAAAGGTAGTAAATATCAGCGATAGGAATTGAAAAAGACTTAAGTGAAAGATCTTGAACTTTGAAGACTAAATTCTCTTCTAGCCCTAGTTCCTCACAAGCATTATTAGAAACCTCAACACGGTGAGGGACATATTCGTATCCGACAAAGTTTAGATCTGGTCTAACAAGAGAACAAACTAATCCAACACGGCCATAGCCAGAGCCAAGATCTACAATAGAGCTGCCTTTAGCGGCGTCAATTTGATCGAGAGCGAGTAAAATAGTGGAATAACCAGATTGAACACCAATTCCGGCCCTTTGATAGAGGCGTTCATTTGTTTCATGATCATATTCCATTTCTTGATCCAGATTATAATTTAGATCGAAGATATCATCGAGATTATCAAAAGTCCGATACAGGTTTGGCCCTTGGTGCCCCATCTCTTGGGTGCGTCCCTCTTGATCCTTTTCTTCTTTGATAAAGAAATCACTCATTGTATTTAAAGAGTGGATAAGAAATTCTTTCTGTTCTGGTCCTGTTTTATTAGTGATTGATTCTAGGATTTGAGTTTCTATCTTTTTAGAGCGTTTCTTTATATCTTTTAACTTACTTGGTCCACTACCCACAAGGAAGTCACTAAGGAATGAGACGGCCTCTAATTCATCATCAAAAAATGGTGAGATGAAATTTTCATAAGATGTCACTTGGCTACTTTTCTTATCTTCTTGTTTTTGCAGCCAAAGTTCATCTTTTAAAAAATCCATTACTGTCACTAAGAAAGCAGATTTTGTGTAGAGACAAGCAAGTTGTAGAGGTGAAAACTTAGTGGTGTCACCTTTTTTACCTTCTAGTAAATTTAAGAACATTAATTCAGATATACTCATCTTGTCTCCATGGTGTTTAACTAAAACGATCATGGTTGCTAAGCATGAGCCTATTAAATTATTTAGATCATAGCTTTATAATGGCCCTAAGTAAAATTAGAGGCCATTATTAGAATTAGTCGCTTGTGTTAGGTTATAAAAAATCCCCTTTTGAAGCATTAGATTGTCTGGAGTATCGAATTCTGCAAGTCTTCCATCTTTGAAAACAAGAATCCTATCACATTCTTTAATTGTATCGAGTCTGTGGGCAATAAAAAATGATGTCTTACCTTCCATCACATTATGAATCCCATCATGAAGAATCTTTTCAAAATATGGATCAACATGTGCCGTGGCCTCGTCTAAGATGAGAATATTAGGATTTTGTAAACAAACACGCGTAAGAGAAATGACTTGTTTCTCACCTGCAGAAAGATTTGAACCACCATCTTTTAAGACACTATCTAAGGTTAGCTTTGAGTAACTCATTACCTTACTCATTCCAGTCTTATCACAAATTGAAAGGATATCTTTATCTGTGAGATCAGGATTTACAGAGAGATTTTCTCTAAGAGTTCCATCAAAGATAATAACATCTTGTGAAACAATTCCAATCTGATCACGATAGTGATCAATATCTAAATCCTTGAGGTTTTGACCATCAATTAGAACCTCACCTCTTTGGTAATCATAAAGACGAGATAGAACAGCAACAGCAGTAGTCTTTCCAGAACCAGTTGGGCCGACAATCCCAATTTTTTCACCCTTGTGAATTTTAAATGAAATATCATTTAATGCCGTACTGATTTCATTATAGCCCATGATAACGTTTTTAAACTCAATTTCCCCATTAATCTTGTGATGTCTATTATCATGCTGATCAAAGACTTCTCTTTCTGTTTCAACTTCAATAAAGTTTGCAACACGATTCACACTTGTAAAGGCCGTAATGATATTGGCCATCTCTCTAAAAAGAGAAAGCACTGGCCAGAAGAACCTCTCACAATAGCGCATAAGAGCAATAAAAAGAGCAAGAGTTAGCGTGCCATCTAAGTAAGCATTCCCACCAAACCAAACTAAAATTAGAAGAGGAAGTCCGCATAGAAAAGACAACATTGGCATAGTTAGTGCATAATATGAATTTGCACTTAACTGGACAACCTGTTGTTCATTAACCGCTGATTTGAAATTATCATAAGACCAATCCTCAACGCCAAAAGAGCGAATAACATGAATTCCATCAATATATTCGGAAAGTTTTGAGTTAATATTTGATGAGTACTTACTAATGGCCCTATTAAGTGATCCAATCTTATCGCGAGTAACAATTAAAAAGATAACTGCTGGGATCATCCCAGAGATAACCATTAAACCAATTTTTAAATCAGTAATGAGCATTGCTGTTGCTGATGAAATAATCATAAGAACAGAGATGGCCAGACGTCCTAGAGAGCTTGTAAAGAATTTCTCAATCCCTTCTACATCATGAGTCATTCTCGTAACAATACGTCCCTGGGGCCATGAATCAAAGAATTTAAGTGGTAAGTGAGATAGTTTTTGAAAAAGACGATCTCTAATTTTCAAGATCACAAAACTTGTTTGTACAATTAAATAACGGCGGCCCACGTAGTGAATAAGAACACCTCCTAGCTCAAGAGCTAAAACATAGAAGGCCCATTTCTTGGCAAGTTCCCAATTTGACTTCGCAAGCCCCTCACCAACTAATACCCCAAGAGCATGACCAGATAGCATTGAAAAAACAGTGAATGTAATAAGCATAAGAATCGACACTAAAATTTTTAGACGATGCCCTTTAGCAAACTTAAACAAAAAGGCAGTTGTCTTTAAGGCCGAATGTCCTTGCTCTTTGTGTTTTGATTCATCTTGATCATCTTGTGCTAAGAATTGTTTTGCATCACTCATTACTTAACCCCTGCTTCGATACGATCTAAATTAATCACCTTCTCGCAATACTTTAGCGTTGATTGTCTGTGAGCAACCCAAACAAGAGTTGACTCTGGCAGGTATTTATTAATATTTGATAAAATAGTTTCTTCAGTGACAGTATCGACTGCTGATAAACAGTCATCTAAGAGTAAAATCTCTGGCCTTCTCACAAGAGCTCGAGCAAGAGTTAGTCTCTGTTTTTGACCACCAGAGAGGTTTACACCCCACTCTCCAAGTTGTGTATCAAGGCCATCATCAAAACCTTCAATATCACTTTTAAGACCTGCAATCTCTAAAACTTGCCACAGAACTTCATCTTCATACTCTCGATCCATCAGAATATTGTTACGAATAGAGTCAGCAAAGAGAAATGACTTTTGATGAACCATGGTAATATGAGATCTTAAGAATTTGTGGCCATACTCCTTGAAAGGACGGCCGAAGAAAGTCACTTCCCCTCCAATATCTCGTTCAAGTCCACTTAGGATATTTAAAAGCGTCGTTTTTCCAGTACCAATCTGACCGATAATACCGATACGCATACCACGTTTCACTTCAAGGTTGATATTTGAAAGAATATCGTTTCCTTCATCATACTTAAAACTCAAGTCCTTAAGATTAAAAACGGTATCACCAGTTAATTCATGGTCAACTTTCTTATCGAGTAAGTACTCTTCTTTTAAATGAGTATAGATTTCAGCAAGACGTCTTAGAGATGTAAAAGACTTTCTCCAATCTGAAATAATATAACCAAGTTCCATAAGTGGATCTTGTAAAAGGAGAACAAGACCTTGGATAGCAACAAACTCCCCAACTGTTATCTCACCCTTCATTAGTATACTAAAACCGTAAGTAAATAGAATGATATAGGTTGCAAATGATGCAAGTCCAGAAGAAGGAATATAGAGCATCGAAGTGTTATTTGCCTCTAGTCGCATTTTACGATACTTCTGAGCACCAGCGAATAAACGCTTGTACCAGAAGAATGCTGTATTTCCTAATTTCTGTAGCCTTACTGTTGAGATGGCCTTTGAAGTTTCATCATTAAAATAAGACAGATAATCCTGTGCCACATCGTAGCGTTCCATTTCAATTGTTGAAATATAGCGAACAAGAATTGGAACGATTAATAGAGCTAATACAGATATTATAGTAATCTGTATATTGATCATAAAGAGAGAAATAACAGTAAATAAACCTAAAAAGAGTACATCTGCAGCACCCACAAGCGTGAAGCCAAAAACAAAGCGGGCCTGTCCAACATCACTATTGGCAGCACTCATAAGAATTCCCTTAGGATATTTATTAACTAGTGTGTCCATAGAAAAGTATTGGGCATTTTGCCAAATGTCGTCTTTTAAGAAACCACCAGCATGATGTGTTTGTCTACCTAAGAAGATACGCCAACCAACACGGCCAAAGTAGAGCATAACCCTAGAAAGTAAAACAACTGAGAATATATAGAAGAATTTATGCCTTAAATCATCGCCGGTAATAAAATAATCAATTGTCCAAGAAGGCATGGTTTTATTCGTAAAGAAGTCAACGACATCCCCCATGGCCCGTGAGTAAAATACCTGACAAATATTACAAACTACTATTGAGATAATTCCTAGAAAGTAAGCTGATTTTTTGCGGCGTAAGTAATTCAACCAAATTTTATAGTGCATAGTCATTGCAAAATATTATATGATTTAAAAATGAGATTTCATATTCTTTTATTGTTAATATTTTCTGTCACGTCACCTGTCTACGCCGAGCTTGCAGAGTTTGACTCAGGACCAGGTAACGCAAAAATATTTAGGATTGATGCACTTGAAAATTACGTCAAAAAAATCAGAGAAGAAATAAGTCGCGTCGAAACAGGTATGGATGACAAAATGGGCAAGGAGCTTAAGTCTCTTAAGGCACAGCTTGAAGAACTTAAGAATAAAGAAACTAATATGGACGGCCTCAAGGTTATCGAAGATCGCTTAAATAAACTGGAACTAAAACATGCTGATGATGTGAAGAAGATGCAGGCCGACTTTAGAAACCTACAGCAAAATATCGATCAATCACTTCTAGATTTATCAAATAAAATCCTGCAGCGTATACAGGTCTTTGAAAAGTATCTTCAAAAACCTTAGTGTGAACAGTACCTATATTCATTTTCAGATATTTTTAACTTCTTAGCGATCGTTGGCTGAGCTAAATAAAGTGAAGTCAATCTTCTCTTATTAGATATGTAAGATGAGCCCTTTCTTAACTCTTTGTCTAAACAAAGCTCACTCCTTAAGTTATCGACATCAATACCACTATGGGCCACAACCTCAGCACTAAACCAGTCTGCAAAGACCTCATCTAGTTGATCTCGTTGTTTTCCTGGAAGTGGATAGAGAGAACGATTACATGTTGGATTTGCTAAGAGGTTGTCACTAACTTCTTTAGTTAATACTTTATTTTGAACTAAGAAGTTAAGTTGTGAATCATCTCTATACTTGGCACCAGCACTTGTTGAATTTCTTAAACATTTTTGAATAGATTCAAAAGGATTCTTACTCTTATAAAAACCAGAGTAACGACAACTATCAAATGAGTGGGCAATTTCATGGGCTATAAGACTCACCAAACTTGCACGATACTTAGCAAAAGCAAAATTTAAACCTTCAAGTCCGATATTAATTTCGTTAGATTTTGGATCATAGGAAAAACCCCACTCTAAGAAATCGCGGGGAGCTTGCGCGACCTTAGTACCAGAGACCTTCTTTGGTATAAAGATTTTAATTGTCTTCACCTTCTCTTCAATTTCTTTAAGCGCCTTAGATTTACCAAGTTGAATTTTCAAAACAGAAAGAGCACTCTTTTTAGCGCGCTTAAAACTATCTTCAAGGAGGGCAATTTTTTTCTTCGTGTATAAATTAGTGAATACAGCTGAAAGTTCTTTATCAAGTAAATCCTGAATAACTTTCGGGCGATCTTTGAATGTGCCAGAAGAAAGAACGATATTTTCGATATAATAAAGACGCCATTGTTTTGCGACATTGACAGGGTCGTTAATATCAAGCTTTCTACGCTTAATCCAACTCGTTACAACAGGGCTTTTTTTAGCAATTAAACTTCCCAGCGCCTCATCAGCAACAGCGGCAATTGGCCTAGAGTTGGCCAGATCGACTTTAAGCTTTGCAATTTCATTATAAATTGACTCATCTTTGTCAAAACTGACTTTTTTACAATATGAGTTGTATGTAGGATTTGCAAAGAGACTTATTGAAAAAAAAATGGGGAATAGAAACTTCATTCCCCTATTATAGCTTAAAATAATTAAATGGATTGTATGGACTTATTTACCGGAAACGACCGATTGATCAAAGTGGTTAGAACGCATTCCACAGTCGACTAAAACACCAGAAGCATTAATCCCGCTTGAAGCACTAGATAATAAGAACGCTACCGTATTGGCCACTTCTTGTGTTTTGAGAGCTTCCTTTCTCATCGTAAGCTTTTCAGCAAAGATATAATTATCAATATAACCAGGAATCCCAGCAGACGCTGAAGTCTTTAAAGGTCCTGAACAAACACTATTAAAACGTACACGTGAAAACTCACTAAAGCTTTTCGCTAAATAAGAACAAGTCGTCTCAAGCATTGACTTAATAGGTCCCATATAACCATATGACGTGGCCTTTGTGTCCGAAATTGAAATAGTCACAACAGAAGCATCTTGCTCAAAAAGAGCTGACAATTCATTTGATAATTGAACCAGTGAAAATGAAGATATTTGCGTCGCTTGAGCAAAGTCTTCCCAAGAAGTCTCATGAAAAGGCTTAGGGTTTGCTAGGTTCGCAAATGCAATTGAATGTAGCATTCCATCTAGCTTTACTTCATCTTTTTTAAGATCAAGTGCGAGCGCCTTAATTTGATCTTCTTTAGTTACATCAACAAGGTAGTTTTTCGATTCTGGAAAAAGTTTTGAAAGCTTTGCTTGATGATCCTCACTTTGAACAGTGAACACACACTTTCCACCATTTTCGATGATTGTTTTTGCACTGAAATAGGCAACACTTTTCTTATTTGCAACACCAGTGATTAGAAATAATTTATTTTCAAAATTTAAAAAACTCACTTTATACCTTTATACTTTTGCACATGTAAATTCGATTGAAAGAACGCTCTTACCTGCAACCTTCGTTCTTCCCTTAAAATAAAATGCATTTGAGATTTGTTCAGTAAGTTCAACTTCCATCACTAACTCATCACCAGGGCGAACCATATTTTTGAATTTTGCATTTGATACTTTTGCAACGACACCAAGTCCACCATCAGCTCCTGCGGCCATTAGACATGCCCCCGATTGAAATAGTGCTTCCTGCAAAAGAACACCTGGCATAATTGGATTTCCTGGAAAGTGCCCCTTAAAGAAGTCTTCTTCTCCGGTTACTTGATAAGTCGTCACAATCTTATTACCTTCCCTTTCAATGATTTTATCAACAAATAGAAAAGGCTCTCTTTGAGGGATTAGATCTTTTACATTAAGTTCACTCATTACAGCCCACCTGTTACTTCAAGTGATGCACCTGTAATATATGCAGCTTCTTTAGATGCTAGAAATTGTACAGCATGTGCAACTTCAGAAACCTTTCCAAATCTTTTTAGAGGAACTTGCTTCTTGTATTCTTTAACCTGCTCAGTAGGAAGATCTGCAATCAGCTCAGTTTCAATAAAGCCAGGACAAACGTTATTAATCGTAATCCCTTTCTTACCAACTTCCTTAGAAATTGATTTACTCATGGCAATTTGACCTGCTTTAGAAGCAGCGTAATTAGCTTGACCTGGTAGACCAAGACTTCCACCAACAGAGCTCATATTAACGATTCGGCCATATCTCTTTGAAAGAAAGTGATTCACTGCTCTTTTTGTCATTAAAAATGTACCAGTTAAGTTAATATCAAGAACACGTGCCCAGTCTTCATCTGGCATGATTGGAGAAAGGTTATCAAGTCTTATACCTGAGTTATTTACAAGAATATGAATTTGCTCGAATTGCTCATTCATACGATTCCAAAAAGCTTCAACTTCTGTCGCATTTGAAACATCAAAGGCCTCAAGAAACAGATTTTCGCCTAACTCGCCTAACTCTGCTTTAAATGCATTAGCAGCGTCGTGGTTACCAGCATAAGTAGCGATAACTCGAGCTCCACTTTTCAAGAAAGCTTCAGTGATTCCACGGCCAATTCCACGAGTTCCACCAGTAACAATTGCAACCTGATCTTTAAAATCAAACATATTCATTCCTTTTATTTTTTAATTTTCGCTAGATTTATCTAAGTAAGTATTTAAGTCATGCCCTACGATTACACCGTAGTTTGCGGCCCCAAGCCAGCCAGACATAATAATTCCAACAGAGCCTGCATGAAAAAGGCCCTTTATTTCATTTGGAAGTTCTTTAGAAACAGCGAGTCCTTCAAACTTTGTTCCAAATGAAGATCCAAAGTGATGGTGAGTATACTTCTCAACGGTACGAGGAGAGGATACATTTACATGCTCAACCTTGTCCTTAAAGCCAGCAACGAGCTTTTCCATTGTATCAAGAGCATTCTGCGCAAGATATTCTTTGCGCTCTTTATACTCTTCATCACTTAAGTGCATCCAATCCTCATAGCGAGCATTGATACTCGAAACGACAGCATATTTTTGTTTCATATGCTTTCTCATATCTGGATAGTAGATAGAAAAAGTTTGTGAGTACGCCTTAGGTGAAAGAAGTAGGTCTGTATCAAATTTATCAGAGCTTGAATAAAAGATCAGCTCACCAATATTTGGAATCGACTCTCCTTCTTTGAGCCCCATAAAGACCTGACATGAAGATGAGTTAACTCTTACGGCCTTTGCTTCTTTAGCAAATTTTTCAGAATAATTCGCATCTGGAGTCATTTTAAAGATTGTATTATAAAGGGCAGAGTTAGAAAGTACTGACTTTGATAAAACCTTTTCTTCTCCAATTCGTACACCTTTTGCCACATTATCTTCAACTAAGATTTCATCTACTTTTGCATGAAGTTTGATATCAACTCCGTTGGCAAGAAGTTCATCTTTCATCATCCCAATAAGCTTATCCGTTCCACCTCTAAAGATATAAGCACCTTTATTCATGAAATTAGAAAAAACAATTCCAAATGTGATGGCCTCATCTTCAAGTGTTGAACCATTAGCGTAAGCAATAGGCTCAAGTAGGAAGCGAACGACATCATTTCTGCCAGGAAAGTATTTTTCGAATAATTGGCCATTTGTCATGGCCTCATCATCGTAAAAGTTCATTGCACGAAGTTCGTTGAAGAAACCCACAACATATTCACGATCAAGTTTAAATTTCTCGACCATAATATTGATATAATCTTCTTTCGTAAAATCAGTATCAATTTCAAATTGTGGATTGATAAATCGAATTTTGTCCACACGCTCAATACAGTCAGCAATATCTTTTGACCAGTATCGACGACAAGTCTTAATCATCCCAACAGGAAAGCCGTGAAGAGAGATGTCAAAAATATGTCTTTCACCTTCATTTGTTGGACGTCTAAACCAAGTAGCAAAGCCACCTAATTTATTATGGGCCTCAAGCAGAAGTACACTTCTTCCATCTTTGGCCAGTTTATTAGCTGCCGTCATCCCAGCAAGCCCTGAGCCTACGATGATGACGTCATAAAATTTAGTAATCGGATCTTTCTTTTTCAGTAATGCCATTTTCTTATAACTTTTTCTTTAATACCATTGTTGATAATTTTTGAGTTTTTGGATTAATTACATAAACAATAAATGCAACTGTACCATTGTCATTGATACGTGGAGCGTGAACAAATGGAGATGTCGTTGCATCAACAACCTCGTAATCAACACCATTAATAGAAAGTGCATCACCTTCACCAATTAGTTTTGACCACTGTCCGTTTGTATATGTAAAGATTGCAGCAACACCTGTTTTATCATATCCGCGGATAATAATGTCACCCTTATCATTCATAGCTGGAGCGAAGCCATCAAATTTAGAAATCGTCTCACCTAATGAAAGAATTGGTTTAATAATTCCATTTGTCGAAGCAAAGAGTTTTACTCCTTCATTTGTTTGCGCCCAAACTGCAATATCACCCTTCTTGTTTACAGTGTATTGATTTTGAATTGCTTTAATTTTTGATGATGGTTGTCCATCGCTATCTTGCATAACGATTTGACGACTACCTTTTTTAATATTGTAAAGGTAGAGACGATCCGGTTGGGATTCAGCAGTAGACTTCCCCATTCTAACTTTTGTTAGTACATAATTCCCTGCCGTTACAGGAGAGAAGATATAACCCATCTCTTTTGTAAAGCTAGTGAAAACATCTTTTTGGCCATCAAGGTTCTTGATCACAACTTTTGCTTTACTAGTTCCAAAAGAATGACGGTAAATTAAAGTGTCTTCGCTATTCATGGCCACACCTGAAACACCAGTATACATCCCTTCAAAGTTTTCATGCTCTAAACGCTTACCTGTTTCAAGGTTGATCGTGTAAATACCAGTGTGTTCGTAACCATTATTAGGAGCAAAAACAACATGATCTTGTCCTGTCGCTCCATCATTGAAAAGATAGAACTCACTAATGGCCTCGTCACCGTTTCCAGCAAAAAGCTTTACATTGTCACTTTGATCTCCACAAAGAATTCCATATTTAGAAATTCCATTATCTGCACCACTTAAAGAAAAACAAACCTTGCCAGAGTTCTCTAATCTTAGAGAAGTACTAATCCAAAAAGTTTGATCTGGAAGATTTATATTTAACTCACCACTACTTGCTAATAATTCGTAATTTGCTTGTGCATTTAGTAAGCCAAAAGCGGCCAATGCTATTTTAAATAAATTTCTCATAATATTTACCCCGAAATAAGTGAAAGTGTGTGTTATTAAAGGCATTATCATACCTAAGAGGCTTCATTTCGGCTAGAAAATGGATGACAATTTTTTGGGCCAAATGGCTAAAAATAGGTTAGATTTGACCTATGTCGATCCTTTGTAACGTAAAAAACACCAATCTTGCCTTTGGGCAGAAAGTCATTTTCAATAACGCACAATTCTATATTGAGCATGGTGATAAAATTGGCCTCATTGGGCTAAATGGAATGGGAAAATCTTCGCTACTAAAAATTATAAACGAAGAGTTAGTACCTGATTCATCAACACCCCCATTTACATTTGAAAAGGCCACTAAAGCACAAGGCCCAACTCTCGAATTTAATGTTTTTAAAGTCGACCAAAATTTCACAATCCCAAATGACGATATCACTATTGCTGAATATTTTTATTTTCAATATCGTGATCTAAAAAAACTCAATGATGACTTACTTGCTCTAGACTTATCAACAGATAAAGGACTTGAGAGACAAAACGAAATCATGGAAGAGCTTGAGCATAAAAACTACTGGGAGCTCAAAAATAATTACGAAAGTTATATCAAATCATTTGGCCTTAATAATCTTCACGCAAAAATAAAAGGCCTTTCAGGTGGAGAGCAGAAAAAGATTCAACTAAGTCTTGGATTAACGGCAAAAGAAAATCTCATTCTTTGGGATGAGCCAACAAACCACTTAGACTTTGAAACGATCGAACAATTTGAAGATGAGATTATGAAGTCGAATAAGACTCACGTAATCATCTCCCACGATAGATACTTGCTTTCAAAAGTGACGACAAAAATTTTTCATATCCATGCCGGAGTTGTCTCCCCTTTTAAGGGAACGTACGCTGAGTACCTTGAGTTCACGGCAGCACAGGAAGAGCTAAGGATTAACTCTTTAACAAAGTTGAAGAACTCCCTACGCAGAGAGACTGCGTGGATGCGCCAAGGGATCAAGGCCCGTGGAACACGCTCAAAGAAGCGTGTTGAGAACTTTAACGACTTATCGAAAGCAGTCCAAAAATTAAAGGATCAGGCACGCAGTCAGCTTGATCTTGCCATGAACGATAGCAATCGAAAGACAAAGCAACTTGTCCAATTCAAAGACGTTTCTTTTGGTTTTGAAAATCAAGCCCCATTATTTGAAGGACTCAATCTTTCAGTATTTAAAGGTGATAAAATTGGTGTTCTTGGAGAAAACGGGGTTGGTAAGTCAACTCTAATGAAATTAGTTGCTGAACGCCTCACGAATACAAGTGGAATAATTAAAAGGGCCGATGATTTAAAAGTTTGTCTATTTTCGCAAAAGAGAGATGAATTTGATTTAACAAAATCGCCATATGATCTACTCGGTGAAGGTGAAGATTTTATACATTTCAAAAATGGCCGCTCAATCCATGTTGCAAGTTATTTTCAAAACTTCCTCTTTGATCGCGGTGAACTCTATCGTCCTCTTTCAAGCTTTTCAGGTGGTGAGCTTAATCGACTTCAATTAGCGCTAAACTTGAAGAATGAGGCAGATATTTGGATCTTTGATGAACCAACAAACGACCTTGATATTGAATCGATTGAAATCTTAGAACAAAAACTCTCCGAGTTCCAAGGGACTGTTATTATCATTTCTCACGATAGATCGTTCTTAGAAAATATAACAAATCGTGTATGGCTAATTGAAAATCAATCTGTCACTAAGTTCTCAAGTGGTTTCACATTTGTCCGTCCATACCTTGAGGCGCGTGAAATTGAAAGAAATCTAGAGAAGCAGCAAAGCGAGGAAGAAGTTAGGCCACAAGCTGTTGAAGAAGTGAAGGTCGAGACAAAACCAAAGGTTGATACTGATAAAATTGAAGCCGAAATCATGGATATTGAAGATCAAATTGCTAAAATTGACGAACTACTTTCTCGTTTTGATTACTCAAATATGGATGATGAAAAGAACCAATTAATCGCAGGACTTAATCAAAAAAAGAGTGTTCTCAACGAAAAGATTGAAGAACTTTTTGAGTTATTATCTTAAATAGTTACCAACTGCCATATAAGCTTGGCTATTTCCTAGAGGAAATGGCCAAAATACCTACCTAAACTACTGAATTCTTTACTATTTCAATACTCTGTTATTATAAAAAAACCTTAAAAAGTATGTAATATTTCCGATAAGAACTTGAAGAATAAAAGTGGTACGTAAACAGGATAGGAACAAGTTTGAAACTTAAGGCAATATCGGCCATCGCCATATTAGCGCTGGTCTTACTATTGACGAATAAAAATTCAAATGACGAAAGTCTAGTTAGTTCTAACGATCTAAGTCACACAAATTCTATTGAAGAAAATAAACAAAGAAATCCCAAACGTACACCGGCCTCCACGTCAGTAAAGTCAAAAAAGAAAATCTTCAGACCAAAGAATACTGCAGCTGTTAACAAGTCCGCAGATAACGATCATACGACACCGGCCTATATTAACAATAATTACCCTAGTGACTCTACTCACTCGACAGGAGATCTTAATTCTAGTGATAGAGCTATAAACGTAACAGAAGACGCGACTCCAGCATACTCGGGTTCTAACAACCCAAGCTCTTCTCATTTCTCTCCTCCTGAACCAACGAGAGATTTGAGTAGCAATAAAAATATTGCTCAAGAGTCAACGGCTTCATCGAGTTCAAGCTTTTATTACCAAACAACAGTACAATCACAAGAAGAGTCGACTTCAACGTCAGGCCAAAGTTCTAAGTCCTCATCTTCTTCTAAATCTGATCCATACATTCCTCCGACACCAAGACTACAGGGGTTAGTGCCACCATTAAATGGTGTTATTACACATACAAATTTCTTTTCTCGTCAATTTAGTGCCTATGCAGCAACGACTTGTCCTGATCCAAAAGTTGCAGTCTTTGATACTGTGACGATGTCAATATTAGAAGACAATCCAATAGATTTAGAGACTATTGAAACTTCCACTCAATTTGAATTCAATATTAATGATCTTGATTTAGACTTAACAGCACCAGCGCGCTACAAGATCAAGCTTTTAGGTTGTGATTTTGAATTAGAGAAAATTGTCACAAGCTTCTATAAAAACCAAAATATTACAGCAGCTTCAACAATACTTGCGCAACTTCCTTCAACTAGTGTTGATTATTCGACAGATGCGAACTTTACTAAGAAATTAGAAGAAGCTGAAGAGGCCTTATCAAAATCTCTTGATGAGAATCTGACTAATCTTGAAGATGCCTATACACAAATTGAAAGTGATAGCGATATACAAAATACATTTAACGAACTAACAGATGGTGAAAGTCTTGAGGTCCTAAAAAGCTCGAAGCCAAAAATCAAGCAAATTTTAACGCCAACTTTTATGGATGAGGGTGTTTCCGCTTCATACTCAGCGCTTGCAGATCACTGGGATTCGAATTATCAAATTGCCTACGAGTGGTTTGTTGATGGTGTATCGACAGGAACAGGAAATGCTTGGAGCTACACTCCTCCATCAAATACTCTACCAAAGGCAACAATCACACTTAAAGTTGGTAAAAAACAAAGTGGTAATGACCGCGTTGATACAAACTTCCCTTTTCATGAAAAGAGTTATGTAATTGATATTAATCAAGTGAATGACGCTCCTACCTTGGTAACACCACAAACAATTAGTGCAACAGAAGATTCAAACTTAGATTTTAGTTTAACAGAAGGTGTTGACCCAGACTCATTCTCACAAACTTATTCAATTGAAACGCAACCAACAAATGGGTCTCTAAACTGTAGTGCTGGTACAACTAGCTGTACATATACTCCAAATCTTAATTTCACAGGTAATGATAGCTTTACATATAAAGCAAATGATTCCGAGCTTGATTCAAATATTGCTACAGTTAACATTAATGTAGCAAATATAAATGATAGGCCAACAATTGCAGCAAATGAAACTTTTAGCGTGGCAGAGGACACAGTTTTAAACTTCAACCTCACTGACTCAAGTGATATAGACAATACTAGTGCTGAGTTAAGCTATAAATTAATCACGCCCCCTTCAAATGGGACCCTATCAAATTGTTTCACAACAGGTACTTATACTTCGGACTTAAGTTGTACTTATACACCAAGTGCAAACTATAACGGAACAGATACGTTTACCTATATCGTAAATGATGGCCAATACGATTCAATTGGCCAAGCAACGGTGACAATAAATACAACAGCAGTAAATGATGCTCCAACACTTTCTTCAACACAGACACTTACGACAGCAGAAGATACTCTTCTTGCATTCACTCTAAATACAGGAAGTGATATTGAAGCAGATACACTGACTTATCTCGTGGTTTCCACAACTTCAAATGGAGTTTTAACATGTACAGGAGGCACTTCAAGAGATTGTCAGTACATGCCTTCAGCGAACTTCAATGGCGTTGATACTTTCACATATAAAGTAAACGATGGCAGCCTTGATTCAAATATCGCGACCGTTACAATTACGGTTTCTTCAGAAAACGATGCGCCACTAATCGGAAGTAATCAGAGTGAAACAACAAATGAAGATACTCTTGTAAGTTTCACGCTAAATAGTGCGACAGATATTGATGTACCAGCACAAACACTTCAATACAAACTAATTACAGGCCCTACTAATGGTACCCTTTCAAACTGTATTACAAGTGGAAGCTACACAACAGATATTACTTGTGACTATACTCCGAATTTAAACTTTAATGGAACAGATACATTTACATATCGAGCTAATGACACGCTAGCAGACTCTCCAACAGAGGCAACTGTTACAATTACTATTGCCGCAGTAAATGATGCCCCAGTACTGGCCGCCACACAAAGTGTTTTAACAACAGAAGACACTCCTGTTAGTTTTGACTTAAACGCGGCAACAGATATTGAAAATGATGCCCTTACTTATACAATAGTTTCAACAACTGCTAGCGGTACACTTGTCTGCGATGAAGGAAGTTCAAGAGCATGTACTTATACTCCAAGCGTAAATTTTAACGGTCAAGCTAGTTTTACATATAAAGCAAGTGATGCGGGCCTTGATTCTAACACAGCAACAGTAACAATTGACGTAACTGCTATTAATGATGCACCTGTGATGGCCTCAAACCAAAGTTTTTCAACTGATGACAACACACCACTAAGTATTACACTATCAGATGCAACGGATGTTGATGGAGATAGCTTAACTTATAAGATTACATCGATGCCGACAAACGGAACTCTAACGAATTGTATAACAACAGGGAGTTACGGGACAGATCTAACTTGTACATATACTTCTAATGTAAACTATAATGGTACAGATACTTTCTCATTTATCGCCAATGACTCAACAACAGATGCCATAAGTTCAGCGACTGTCACAATCACAGTAGCTGACAAGACTCCTTCAGCATCACCTACTATAGCTCTGAGCTCTGCTCTTTATACGAATTCTACGAATACTAATCTTACAGTTAGCTCATGCAGTGATATAAGCTTTGTCCTAATTAATGAAGGAACTAGGCCAGCTCCTGCAGATAGCTCTTGGCAATCTTGTTCAACGGCAGCTTCGGCCATTACATATACATTGGCCAATACAAACCAAGGACTCCATACACTTAAGGCATGGTCTAAAGATGCAAATGGCAACGTATCGGCAACATCAACAGACATCTCTGTTTACTATGATACGGTGGCCCCTACAATTTCGCTTTCGACAATTGCTAATCAAGCAGGCTCAAATGGAATAACACTTTCATGGGATGTTACAGAAGATAATATTTCAGCTGCACAAACACATACAATCGACTATTGGAATGGTAGTGCTTGGGTAAATATAACTTCGACACTTAATGCAAGTGTAGGTCCATTATCGAATACAACCTTCACACAAGCATGGACAGTACCTGCCCTAGATATAGAAGACGCTAAAATAAGAATCTCACTTAGTGACCTAGCTGGAAATACTAACACAGTAGAATCGAATACATTCTGGATTGATTCGACATCACCACAAATTGCCCACGACACTTTTACATCATATGGACAAAGTTCAACTAAGACATTTTCATGGACATTAACTGAAAAGCATATTGATGCTGGTGCAAATGACTTCACTCTAAGATTCTTTGATGGAAGTTCTTGGCAAAACCTAACGGCCGTAGCTGCGGTAACAAGTGAAAATATTTCAAAAAGCTACTCCACTGATATTAGCTTAGGTAGTGAGGCCAATAACGCAGTCTTTGAAGTAAGCTTTACAGATGCAGCAGGACATAGCACGACTGTACAAAAATCTTTTGTGATAGATGGAACAGCACCAACGATTACATCGATTTCATTAAATGGTGGTGCAACAACCACTGGGAATAATAATGTACAAGTCGATCTCACTGCAGCTGATTCCGCATCAGATATCACATATATCTGTCTTAAATACGACGATGCAACTCAGCCGGCAAGTATTAGCGATGAATGCTTCACGACCCTGCCAGAAGTAAAAAGAGCACAAAACCTAACAATTACGAATGCAGATAATATTTATGTACGAATTGGTTTTGTAACTAATAGCTACAGTGTTTATGCATGGGCAGCAGATGCTGCTGGAAATATTTCGACAAATACTCAAGTAGTTGGTGTTGACAAAGAGTCGATTAATTATATGCCAGGAACGCCGCCTGAAATTTTTAATATTAGTGCAACTAATACAAATACACCAAGCTCACCTGCAACTTTAACACAGCTTCAAGCACCAAAAGATAGTGATCTCTACGTCAAGTGGAAGGCCATTGATAACGAAGGACTCGCAACTAACCCAATTAGTATTTACTACTCATATATGGATGGGACAGAAGAAAAATACGCGCTACTACTTGATAATATTGCTAACACGCAAGGAAGTGGTTGTACGATTTCGGCCCAAGAAACAGGCTGTATCAAGCTTACGGGCCTATCACCTACTGATGCTGTTTATAAAATTAGAGTTGTGGCACTTGATAGCGATGGTAGTGAAACCTTTATGACTTCGGCGCCTCTTAATGAGTCTAACTTTAGAATTATTGCAGGAAGTACAGAAAAAGGTGTTGGTGGAAGTGGTCGTTCAGTTATTTTTAAAGATGGAAACTCAACTTACGAAATAGACCAGTTCTCTACAGCTGTAACTGACCGTGGTGATATTTTCTACCGTGACCTTGATGCAGGCCTATTATGGGTTGATCCTGCCACAGGTATTATTAAAGAGCTATTACCTACAACAGGTACACCAAGTGGAGATGGCGGACCAATTGAAAATGCGACTATTGGATTTGCTAGTGCCATTACACTTGACTACAACAATGGACTTCTAATTGTCGATAAGGGAAGTATTAGACGTATTGATATGAATACGACACCTTGGCAAATAACGACTCTAATCGGTGGAGGTTCGAACTCTAACCCAGGAACAAGTTTTGCACCAAGTGCAATCGACATTGCAAGCTTTCATCGATTTCTAGGTACACTTATCCCGCTACCAAATGGTGACCTCTACTTTAGAAGCACTTCAAGTAATACTGATCGAAATTGGTTTCACTTCGATGCAAGTGAAAATATCGTTAATCGTATACAAATCGACGGCGTTGGGATCTATTCTGATGAGACCTATAGCTGGTCAGGTAGAAGTGTTACAAATATGGCCATTGCATTTAATGCTGTAAACTCAGCACTTGAACACATGCATGTGACAGTTCACAAGCCTGTACCAGGAAATACTCATTATCGAGTGGCAAGACTAGATTATGCCTCAGGAACACCAACAACAACTTATAATGCAATTGCCCCTTATGATATCTATACAGGTTATCGTTCTATCTATAAAACTGGCCTTGATGGAAAAATCTACTTTGATTATAACCATGGCCGAAACCTCATGCTCTATGATCACGTAACAAATACGTACTCAAGAGTACTAGGAACAGACTCGACATCAAGTACACCGTGTGCAGATGGTACTGCCGCCACATCATGTCCAATTGACCTTCAAGGTTATTTTGTGAACCAACAAGGAAAGATCTACTTTAATGACCATGGACTTATTAGAACTTTAGATGACAGTGGTAATGTCGTTACTCTGGCCGGTCAATTCTCATCTTCGGGAGATGGAGAAAGTGCCCTTTCTGCTCGTATATCAGCTTCATGGCAAATTGATTGGGGTAAAGATAACGGCCTAGACAACACTATTGTTGTTGGGGATTATGTTTCCGGTACATATCGTGAGTTCACAATTGGCGGAACCATCGAAACTGTTGTTGGTGGCTACTCAGCTCGCTCTTACAGCTTTTCAGTTGATCGAACAACGGGAGATATTTTTGATGATGTTGGCTCAGGTGTTAATCGCTACAGCAGAACGACACTTACAAACACTCGTGTTATTGGAAGTGGTGCCACTTGGTATTTTGATGCAGGATCAGATGGCCTAGTTGGAACTGATATTAAATTTGATTGGTATAACGAACAAATTCTTGGAGTGGCAAATGGCCAGCTTATGCTTCACAAGTCACGATATAATGGCACAACAACATCAGATGCATTTATTAAACTATATGACATGAATGATAGTTATCGTCAGTCACATTTTTCAGGGATGCCTAGTACAGAGCGAGGAAGTTTCTATAGTGCTGGAACGCCTCTAGCAACATCTCGTGTACCAACTTATGGTGGAATGGTAAATGCACATTATGACTCAACACTAGGTTGGATGTTTAAGCAAACAAGCTCTGCACGAGTCATGGTTAAAGGTGGCGATGGAAATATTGTTGACTATACAATGCTACCAAGAACGACTAACGGCTTCACTCACGTACGCCACAATTCAAAGGAATACTACTATTACTGTGCAAGTAATAAACTTTGGCAATATAATTTTACGGATGATATTGAAACTGAATTAAGTTGGGATGCACAAGTTGATTGCTATTCATCACAGAGAAAAATTCTCTACAACCCAACTAATCATTCTGTTCACTTCTTAGTAATTCAAAATGGCCTATTTGCAGTTGCAGAGTATTTTCTTTAGATATTTTTTTCTTTACGAATCATGGCCATGGCAACTTTAACACCATCGACGGCCGCAGATGTAATTCCACCGGCATAACCAGCACCCTCACCACAAGGATATAAACCTTTGTGAGATTCTGATTCAAATGTTGCACGACTTCTTTTTATTGTCACAGGCGCTGAAGTGCGTGTTTCAGGAGCAAGAAGAAGAGCATCGTTATTAACAAAGCCTTTCATTTTCTTATCAAAAGACTCTAAGCCTTCACGAAGGCCTTGAGCAATAAATTCAGGTAAGATCGTTGTTAAATTATGAGAGAAGATTCCAGAAGGACAAGAAGTCTTTGGAAGATCTTTTGATACTCTCCCATCAAGGAAGTCTTGGACTCTTTGAGAAGGAATTTCTTTTCCACTCGCATTTGCAACAGAAGCCTCATAGGCCTTCTTTTCAATATCACGTTGAAAGTAGTGGCCATTTAAAACATCATCTAGCCCAAAGTCCTTACCAGCGTTAACAGAGACAACAAGTGCCGAGTTTGACCACGGCGAGTTTCTAGCAAAGTTACTCATTCCGTTTACAACAATACCATCAGCATCTGTTCCTGAAGACAGAACATAGCCACCAGGACACATACAAAAAGAATATGTTCCTTTATCTACTTCTTTATTATGATAAGTAAGTTTGTAGCGAGCGGCCCCAAGATCCTCTTGAACAAAGCGGCCATATTGAAGGAAGTCAACTTGCGAACGACGGTGCTCAATACGCACACCAACAGCAAAGTCCTTTGCCTCCATCGCAACTTCTTTATCTTTCAAATGATAGTAAATCTCTTTTGCTGAGTGACCTGTAGCGAGAACAACATTATTAGTCTCCAGAATTCTACCGTCACTAAGCTTTACACCTGCAACTTTCTTATCTTCTTCAAAGAGAACTTCATCAACTTTTACATTGTAGTGAATCTCACAGCCCTTATCTTTAAGATGATCAGTAATTTTCTTAATTAGGCCACGAATCTTATTTGACCCCAAGTGTGGATTAGAAACATAGGCCGTCTCAGGAGGTGCACCAAAGTCAACAAAACGATTCATTACATATTGGACGTAAGGAGACTTAATACGTGTAATTAGCTTCCCATCAGAGAACAGACCAGCACCACCTTCTCCAAAACATACGTTATTATCATCATCAAATTCATTATAACGCCAAAAGCGAGCGATATGCTTCATTCGATTATGAGCACGATCTCCCCTTTCGATAATAACTGACTTTATCCCATATTCAGCTAAGCGAAGAGCACAAAAAAGCCCCGCTGGCCCTGCACCAATAATGACAGGCGTCTGTGAAAAGTTATCGAGAAAATTAAATTGTTCACGGTAGGCCGCAAACTCTTCTCCAGGATAAATAATTTCTACTTTATAATTATAAATCGGCTTCTTACCGCGATTAGCGCCACGAGCATCAAGGGCCTTGTTATGGATTCGATAATCCGCAAAACCAGGAAAGTTTTTATTTAGGTAAAACTCTAGGTCTTGATCGTAGTCTAATTTAAAATTTGTAATTTTACTCATTCGTACTCTTTCTTTCTATAAATGATAAAGTTATGTGTTAAAATAATCAGCGTATATTATAACCTATGCTTCCTAAATTAAAGGATTAACATGGCCAAAATTTCCCAAATAATCATTGGTGACGAGCTGCTAAACGCAAAAATTAATGATCTTAACTTGCAAATACTTGCAAAAGAGATCGCTCCACTTGGATTTGACTTCAAGAAGTGCACGGTACTAGGTGACAAATTTGATCAAGTAACTCAAGAAATCAAAACCCAGGCCGCTGAAAATGACTTTCTTATCATTACTGGTGGGCTTGGGCCAACAAAAGATGACTTAACAAAATCCATTGTGGCAAATACCCTTGGGGTTGAACTTGTCGAAAACCTTGATGCAGAGAATATAGCAATTAAGCAATATGAGGCATTTGGTAGAATATTTTCACGTGAATCGAGTAACTATCATATGCTCCCAAAAGATACATCCCCAATCTATAACCCATCTGGACTAGCTCCAGGAATACATGCAAAACTTGGGGACTGTGAAATCTTTTGTACTCCAGGTGTACCAAGGGAATGTGAGGCCATGATTCGAGACAGTATTGTTCCAATGCTTAAGGATCGTGCAAAAAGTGGCCACGAGTTATTCGTTTGCCGAACACACAGCATCCCAGAAGAAACTATCTTCTTTAAGCTTTGCCCAAACCTTTGGGAAGATCTAGAACAATTTGGAAAAGTAAGCTCTCTTCCAATTGTATCAGGTGTTGATATTACAATTAACCTAAAACCTGAATTTCAAAATGAAGAGTCTCGTCAAAAGATTCGCAACATCATTGAAGCAACAGAAATTAAAAACAATATTTGGACTTACGGTCTTCGCTCAATTGAAGAAGTGATTGTTGAAGAAGCAAAAGCAAAAGGACTAACAATTGGCTTTGCTGAAAGTTGTACAGGTGGGCTTGCGAGCTCAACGATCACAAATGTTTCAGGATCGTCATCTGTCTTTCTTGGCGGCGTTGTAAGTTACGCCAACTCGGTGAAAGAAAATATTATTCACGTTAAAAAGGAAACTCTTCAATCCCATGGCGCTGTAAGTATCGAAACAGCAACGGAAATGGCCGCTGGTTCTCGCAAGGCCTTAGGTGTTGATATTGCAATTTCTTATACAGGAATCGCGGGCCCTGGTGGTGCGACTCCTGGCAAACCAGTGGGTACTGTTTGCATCGGTGTGGCCACAAAAGAAGGTGTTTCAGCTGAAAGATTTGAATTTCGTGGAGACCGAATGCGTTTGAAAAATAAATTCTGCCAGCAGGGTTTAATCTTACTGCTTGCGAAGGTACGCGACCTTTAAGGTACGCGCCACCTTTTCAGGATTTCAACATCTTGCGATCATGAGTACTTACACTAAGAGGGATTTCAAAAACACTCCTTTTTAAAGAAGTGCTAATTATATTAGATAAGTTACTTGAAAATCTTTGTTCATAATAAGACACCTCATCTGCATACTTAAAATGTGGCCTATAGTTTAACAAGCGAGCTTCAATGCTTGTGAAGTGTAAAGAACTATATGGATAATCAATACATCTTTCTACAATATTTACTCGTAGAGGATTTTGATAAATATAACGATATACATTTTGTAAATAATCCTGATTGGACACGATTGTCCACTTATAGCGATTACTGAATTTATGATTTATTACCCTTGCATTACGACTAATTAGTTTTGAAAGTTTAAGATTAAAATACATCATAAATCTATCAAGATTCTCATTAGGAGTTGTAATAAGTAAGTGATAATGATTATTCATTAAAACGAAACAATTTATTTCAACATTAACATTTTTCCGAGCATAAACTAATGCCTGCTTAGCTAAATCCCAAGTATGATACATTGGTAGAGGAAAAGGAACTTTATTATTAGTTCGAGATGTTACGTGATAAGGAAACTCATTTTGTCTTATTAATTTAGGTCTAGGCATTCAAACGTTCTGTCGCATCTGACATGACAAATAAATAAAAACGACATCATTTTATTTTTTTATTCAATTATGAAACATAGTACGCGCCACCTTTTCGAGATTCTAGAAAGTTATCTAACAAAAAGGAGAAATCTTCCTCAAAAAACTCACAACAATTAAGATTACTAATATAAAAGATATCATTCAATAATGAATACTAATGAAAGGCAACGAAGTATAAACTTTAGGCTTAAGTATAGAAGAAACTGGAGACCAAGTGATTAAAATCTCGAAAAGGTGGCGCGTACCGAAATAAGGGGGGCAGCTCAGTGAACTGCCCCTCCCCCCATCTCAGCGCTAGCTTTAGGCAGCTTTCTTAATTTCTTCCATTTCCATGATTAGGGTTGAAATTCGTTTACCTGCGCCCTGTAAACGTCCGGCCAGTAACCTTGATAGATTGAGTATCAAGAGTGAAAAGATTCGAGGATTGGTTTTGTACAGGCCGAATATGTCCGAGTAGTTCATGACGAGAACATCTGTATAATTGTCTGATTGAACAGTACCATAACGTTTATTTTCTTTAAGAAGAACCATCTCACCAAAGAGGTCACCCTTCTTACAACGAGCAATTTCTTTCTCATCAACATTAAAAACTTTTGCGGAGCCACTTAGGATGAGGAATAATTCCTCTCCAATGTCACCGTGTTTAAAAACATAGTCACCTGGCTTTAGCGTGAGAACTTTACAGTGCTCACATATAGTCATAATTTCGTTGTCGTAAAGGTCGAAAAATAGCGGACAACCTTTAACGATTGATAATACACTCATTTCTCTTCTCCAAATTAAAAGTCAATTTTACTTCTTACCTAATTAGGCAACGTTCTTCTTATCAGAGTCCACTTTCTTAATTGGAGCATCTTCACGCATGTATCTTTCGATACTTTGAAGAACTTTAAGTACACCTTGCATTGTACTCTGCTCCTTAGCATTACCTCTTTGTAGGTGATACCAAAGATTCTGCATTGAAGTTTCAACCTTCTTAAAGATCTTGTAACGCTTTTCCGGAAGAGGGAAAAGAGTGTTTAGGAAAGTTAAAATTAGAGAAAAGAAAATCCCCGCAATCGAAGTCTTCATCGAGAAGGCAACGTTGATAACGAAACGAGTAAGGTTATCTGAAGATTTTTCAATATTATTAAAGTCAATGGCCGCAATTTCAGGAAGGGCCATGGCAATACCAATGAACGTCCCGAAAACCCCAAATACAATAAATAAGTTTGGAAGAATATCGATCATACGGGAAGCACCATCGATAGGAATATGTCCATATAGCTTTGTCCAATTCTTATCATCACTCATAATACGATCAGTAAGCTCAGTATAATTTGGCGGAACAGTTGATTTAAACACCGAACTCTCTCCGTGAATCGAAGCAATAAGACCGTGTTTAGATCCGATATACTGATTCAGTGAAATACTTGATCCATCTGAGCTATCGATTTCTTTATCAATTTCTCTTTGTTGCTGTTGCATGACCTCTTTTCCGTCATAATGACGATTTTGAATATTGGCATTATTACTGAAACGAAGAGCATTATCTGGAAGGGCCGCATTTACACGTCCTAAAAGATTAGACATATAAGAATCGATATCATCGATTGGTATATTCTTTTGCTTGTCATCATCAATGGCCGCATCAAGCTCACGAGTAAAACGAGAGTAATAAGCATCATCATCTTTACTGTGACGATATGCTAGATAGCGGAATACTAGGGCACACACTAGAAGCCCCATCATAAATTCGATAAGATATGTACCGAAAAATCCTAATACTAACTCAATCATACGTACCTCTTTGTTAGGTCTACCAATCCTCGACTATTGGTATTCTATTTCACTTGTGGAGACAGTTGCAGTAGCCTCTCCATTGCTTTTGGATCATCTTTTAATGTAAAGCTCAGCTCAACACGTTGTGACTGTGAACAACTATACTGACCACATTTCATGTCTTCGTTTGCAAGTGGTACTGCAAAACTAGCTGGCTTTCTTTCTTCAACAATAAACCCTTTTGGTTCGATTAGTTCTGCAGCAATCGACTCACGCTGTCTCTCAATTACTGTCTCAAGAGGAATCGGTCTTGAGAAACCATAACCAATCGACTTCGTCACATTTCTCATATAGAACTTATATGGGTAGTTCATACCATCGCTATAGATATAGTTTGAAATAGCTAGGGCACGACGTGACGATAAGTTTAAGTTATAGTTATATGAGTAAGCTTCTGCCATCATTGGATCAAGTGCCTTACCACCAAATAGTGGAGAGGCGTGACCTTCAACATTGAAGCTATCAAGTTGCTCTCTTACTGTATCATCAGCAAATAAAACTTCAGAGTACAGTGGAATAAGCGACTTAAGTTTCTTCTTAGCATGCTTACTTAGTCTTGAAGAACCTGTTTCAAATAGTAAGTTCTTATCCATTAGAAGTGTTACGTTACCTGTTTTTGGATCAACCGCTGCATCAATATTGTTATTTCTAAATTTATCAGCAAGGTTTCTCGCAATATTTGCACGTAAGTTCTTCTTCTGATCTTCAACTTTCTTAGCAATCTTCTTAACTTGTTTCATAAAGTCTTTCTTATCATTTACTTCAGCTAGACATGAATTAAGTTTCTTATTAGCACCATCAAGTCCATTACCAAGTTCAGTAACTTTCTGATTCAAGGCACTTGATCCAGTCTCACAAGCATTTAGGTCTTCGCCAAGAGAGGCGATTTTACGACCAAGATTACCATTTTCATCATTCTTATTAGCAAGGGCATTTTGTAGGTCACTTACCTCTTTACCAAGCCCTGCAACTTTCCCTTTTAAATCATTATTTTCTTTTCCAAGCCCGGCCAGTTCACCCTTTGCTTTTCCAAGAGCTTCTTTAAGACCACCGTTTTCTTTTCCAAGACCGGCCAGCTTACCTTGTGCTTCACCAAGAGCTTTCTTAAGACCACCGTTTTCTTTTCCAAGACCAGCTAGCTCACCGCGAGCTTTCCCAAGAGCCTCTTTAAGTCCACCGATTTCTTTACCCATACCGGCAAGTTTACCTTTGGCCTTACCTAGAGCTTCTTTAAGTCCACCGTTCTCTTTACCAAGACCAGTTAGCTCACCGCGAGCTTTCCCAAGAGCGTCTTTAAGTCCAC
>NZ_JBEBMJ010000002.1:233688-676451 GCF_043196375.1 Halobacteriovorax sp. ZH5_bin.2
ACCGATTTCTTTACCCATACCAGCAAGCTTACCTTTAGCTTGTCCAAGGGCCTCTTTAAGTCCACCGTTCTCTTTACCGAGACCAGCTAGCTCACCGCGAGCTTTCCCAAGGGCATCTTTAAGTCCACCGATTTCTTTACCCATACCAGCAAGCTTACCTTTAGCTTGTCCAAGGGCCTCTTTAAGTCCACCGTTCTCTTTACCAAGACCAGCTAGCTCACCGCGAGCTTTCCCAAGAGCGTCTTTAAGTCCACCGATCTCTTTACCCATACCGGCAAGCTTACCTTTAGCTTGTCCAAGGGCCTCTTTTAGACCGCCTATTTCTTTACCCATACCAGCAAGCTTACCTTTTGCCTGCCCTAGAGCTTCTTTAAGTCCACCATTTTCTTTTCCAAGACCAGCTAGCTCCCCCTTCGCTTTCCCAAGGGCATCTTTAAGTCCACCGATCTCTTTACCCATACCGGCCATTTTGCCTTTTGCTTGACCAAGAGCTTCCTTAAGTCCACCGATCTCTTTACCCATACCGGCCATTTTCCCTTTTGCCTGACCAAGTGCTTTTTTAAGGCCACCGATTTCTTCACCCATGCCTTTCATCTTGCCTTTTGCCTGACCTAGAGCTTTCTTAAGTCCACCATTTTCTTCAGACATGCCAGCTAGCTTACCTTCAGCTTGACCAAGTGCCTTTTTAAGGCCACCGATCTGCTCACCCATGCCTTTCATTTTACCTTTTGCTTCACCTAGAGCTTTCTTTAGCCCTCCGTTTTCTTCGGCCATACCAGCAAGCTTACCTTTGGCTTGACCAAGCGCCTTTTTAAGGCCACCGTTTTCTTCTGACATCCCTTTAAGCTTTCCTTCAGCTTGCCCTAGAGCATCTTTAAGTCCACCATTTTGTGCCATTAGAGACTTCTTATCACCTTCAAGTTTTCCAACCATAGCTTTTAAGCGGTCAACTTCACCAGCAAGGCCCTTATTCTTAGCATCACCTTGAGCAAGTTTAGATTGAAGGTTTTTAATATCACCTTTCAGTCCTTTATTACTCTGTTGTGAACGAGCAAGATTTGACTTAAGTCCTTTCACATCATCATTAAGTCCTGCAATCTTACCGTCACGAGCTGCAACATCTGAATTAAGTTTCTTAATTTGAGAGTCTTTTTGGGCCTTCATTGAATCCATTGCCTGCGCATGTTTTCCCTTCAGGTCTTTGATTTGATTATCATAGGCCATTTTTTGATCGGCCTTATTCTTTTCAAATTGTTTCGTTAGGTCTGTTAGCTCACGCTTGTGATCGGCATTAAGTTTAGCAATCTGCGACTGAGCGTCTTTTTTCACACCAGCAAGTTGCTTTTCTTTGGTATCAAGTTCACTTTGATATTTTTTATTTAAATCAGCGATGCGTGATTCATAACCAGCTTTTTGCTTTGCTTCTGATTTCTTATGCATCTTCTCTAAATCAGTGATCTTCTTAGCGTGGTCTGAATTTAGCTTTGCAATTGTCTCTTGAGATTTCTTGATTGTACCAGCTAATTGTTTTTCTTTAGTATCAAGCTCAGACTGGTATTTCTTATTTAAATCAGCAATTCTCGTTTCATAACCTGCTTTAGTCTTTGCTTCAGTATCTTTGTGCATTTTTTCAAGATTATTAATCTTTTTAGCATGATCAGAATTTAACTTAGCAATTGTCTCTTTAGATTTTTTAATCGTACCAGCAAGTTGAGCCTCTTTTGTATCGAGTTCAGACTGATGCTTTTTATTTAAATTTGCAATTTGAGTCTCATAACCCATTTTCGTATCTTGTTCTTTCTTTTCATAAGACTTTGTCAGATCAGCAACTTTCTTAGCATGATCAGCATTCATTTTAGCGATTGTCTCTTGTGACTTTTTCTTTTGACCTGCTAATTGCTGGTCTTTGGATGTAAGTTCTGACTGGAACTTCTTATTAAGATTTGCAATTTGAGTTTCATAACCCATCTTTGTATCTTGTTGCTTCTTCTCGTAAGACTTAGTGATCGTATCCACTTTCGCAGCATGATCAGCATTAAGTTTTGCAATCGTATCCTTAGACTGTTTAATTTGTCCGTCTAACTGTTGTTGCTTAGATGTAAGCTCTGCTTGGTGCTTCTTATTAAGATTTGCAATCTGAGTTTCATAACCCATTTGTGTGTCTTGTTGCTTCTTCTCATATGACTTAGTTAAGTCGTCAACTTTCTTTGCGTGATCTGAATTAAGTTTAGCAATCGTTTCCTGTGACTGTTTCTTTTGACCAGCTAGTTGCTTTTCTTTAACATCAAGTTCACCTTGATACTTCTTATTAAGATTAGCAATCTTTGACTCATAACCCATTTTTGTATTTTGTTGCTGTTTCTCATAAGCCTTAGTTAAATCAGTCACCTTTTTCTGATGATCAGAGTTAAGACGAGCAATGGTTTCTTGAGATTCTTTCTTTTGACCAGCAAGTTGCTTTGCTTTTGTATCTAGTTCAGCTTGATATTTCTTATTTAAGTCAGCGACTTTCTTCTCAAAGCCAGCTTTTTGAGTTTGCTCTTTTTTCTGAAATTGCTTTGTGATATCTGCAACTTTATTTTGGTGTTCAGCATTTAGAGTTTTAATTTCATGCTCTTTTGTAGAAATAATATTAGCGTATTTCTTATTTAAACTTTCTACTTTTAGAGTATGGTCTTGATTAAGCTTTTGAACCTCTTGCTCTTGGGCCTTCTTTTGTTCAACAATCTCTTTTTCAAGCTTTTCTTGAGCAATAATACGCCCTTTAATCTCACGATTTGCCTTAGCAATTATTTCTTCATTCTTACGCTTTACTTGTTGAAGCTCTTGAATTTTCTTTGTGTCTTCTGTAACTTTTTGAAGAGTGTTAGCTAGTTTCGATCTAACCTTTACTATTTCATTATTAACAAGCTTATTTTCTGCCTGTTGTTCCCGAACCTTCTTTTGCTCAACTTCTAATTTTGTTTCAAGCTTAGTTTTCACCTGAGTAATCTTTTTGATATCTTGAGTTTGCTTAGTAATTTCTTGCTCTAACTCCTTAAGCTTCTTTTCTTGCTGAGTCTTTACTTGCTCAACACTTAAAAGTGTTTCTTGAATTTTCTTTTTCTGCTCTTCTACCTGCTTCTTTTTCTTATCTAGCTCACCAACTTTAGAATAAAGAATATTATTCTTATCCTGCGCCTTAGCTAGCATTGAGTCACGTTCTTCTATTTGTTTTTCAAGATCAATTAGTGATTTTTCTTTGAATTCAAGAACAGTTTTAATTCTTTTTTGCTCTTGTTCTTGTTCTTTAATTTTCTCTTTAGTTTGCTCAAGGTTCTTAGAAAGTTTCTCGTTTTCTTGAGACTTTTGTTTCATCTGCTTAACAATTTGTTGAATTTTCTTTTGAAGCTCTTGCTCCTCTTTCTTTTGCCTCTCCATCATACGAGAAAGTTTATCAAGCTGCGCTTCTTTAGAACGTAGGTCATCTTGATTCTTACGAATCTCTTCAAGACGCTTCTTCATCTCTTTAGCTTTTTCGTTGATTTCTTTCTTTAGTTCCGTATTTTCACGAGAGATCTTTTTTGACTTATATTTTTCTTTATCAAGTTGTTTTCCAACTTTTTCAACAATTGATTCTTTCTTTGTCTGGTTCTCAACCATCTCTTCCATGATCTTCTTATTCTTTTCAAGTTTCTCAACAAACTTAGAAAGCTCGACCATTTTCTGGTTAATCACGTTCTTATAATCAGTAACCTCAGTGATTGATTGCTCAATCTCATTCTTGGCCTTCAATTCTTTGATTTTCTGCTCTTTGGATACCATTCCTTCAAGCTGCTGCTCGTGCTTCTTCTTCTCCTGCGCTTGCTGAAGAGACTTAACACCAACTTTAATCATGGCAAAAACGAACATAACAAGGAATACAACAGCAACGGTTGTAAACATATCTGAGTATGAACTCCAGATTGACCCGTCGTCTTTTCTTTCTTCTCTTTTCATAATCCTACCCTCGAACAGGTCATAGGATAGCTATTCCTAGAGTTTATTAAAGGCAATGGCCTCTAGGTCTTTGGATTATCTGAATAACTTAAATATTTACACGAACTTAACAGTGCTAGAGAGCATTTTTGGGGCCAAAAACCAACTTGTAAGTTGAACACCAAAAGTGACAAATATTGTGGCCAACGTAAATAATATTGGCCGCTGCCTAATATCTGAGCCATACGCTCAGGATAAATCCAATGGATTTATACTGTAACCACCTAATAACTCACTTTACTTCGTTTTTACTGCGGCATATTTTAACCTTACTTTATATTAATCTTAAGTAGTTACGTGATTGAGACGATAACTATTTGGGATAGAAAATGAAGAAATACACGGAACAGTTTAAATTCATTCTGATGTTTACGCTATTGCTTATGATGGCAAGCTCATGCGTACCTCAGGCAGCTAATAATCGCTCTACATCAAGCAGTGACAGCGATGGTGTAGAAACAGAGATCAACGACCCAAGCTTCGATGACTCAAGGGCCTATATTCAATATGCAGGAAATGCTTATGATTCTGTATTTGAAATGGATAATTACTTTGATGACAAACTTACACTAAGAGGGCGTGGGATTCACAACTATGTGAAAGAGAATCTCAATAAAACGTACTGTGCAGTCGTAAACTTCCCTAGTATTGAAAATGGTACTCCACTTGTTGCAGTAGGCTTCCCTCAGTACACAATCAATGTCTCTGAGAACTCAAAAGAATATTTCTTAAGATTTACATATCGAACAATTGATAAGTCAATTACACAAAGTTATTGTGACAATCTTGATGTTCAATCATTTATCGTAGGTAAGGCCTTAAATTCAACAAAAGTAAAATACGATGTCGACGATGTTTGTCCAACATGTTCAAATATCACGACAACATCAAGCTCACTTCTTTTAACAACAAGTGCAGGAGATGACCTCACAACAGCACTTGGTAATAGCATTTCGTTCAAGCTATTCTTCACTTATATCGGAACACCAGATAATGGAAACCTTTGCTCGCAAGACTCACAATGTACAAGTAACGGAAGTGATTACTGCTGTCTAAACGGACAATGCGTTCAAGATTTATCTGCAAAGACAGAAAATATCCCAAGTACAATTTTAAATGAGATTGATCTGAATCCATCAGCAATCTACAACTATCCTAATTACTATAATATTTGTACAACAGGTTCAGTTCCTGGAACAGATCCTGGTGATGAATACACTCCTGATGAAGAAGCAGCGATTCGCTTTAACCGATTAAAACAACTTTATCAGTGTACGACTCCATTTGATGGTGAACGAGGTATTTGTACAACAATCTATGAAGGTGCTCGCACTGATCTAGAAGAAAATTACGAAACGAATATTGACGACACAAATTTTGCGACGACATATAAAGGAACAAAGCCATTTGCTAACTCAATCCACGAAATTCGCTATCAAAATGGTGTTATCTATAAAGAAGGTGCACCTATTGTTGCTGGAACAGTAAGTATCTCTGGGGAAAACGATAATTTAACAGATACAACTAAACTTAAGATCACAACACCATATAGTGAAACGAATAAGTACAAAAACCTTGAGATTGATGCCTACACTGATGTTTCATGTAAGCGTATTAATAATTTCCAGGCCCAATGTTATAAAGTCTATAAGCAAGGACAAAATGAAGGGATGGCCACGGACCACTATCCAGGAACACAACGCTTCCAAATTCCTTATTACGCAAATCTAAGCAATAAACTAGTAGTTGAAGTCGATCAAGTAACAAGAACACAAAATACTTCATGGACCCTTTCTGTTGGAGCAATTAATGAAGTTGTCTTTGGAAATAACTACATTGTTCAGGATTCGCAAACAGTTAAGATAATCTTCTATGTTAACTTAACGACGTATCCGACAATCCTGACATCGAAAGAAGCTGCTCAACAAGAGATTGCTACATATTGTAAGTGTTCACTAACACAATGTGCGCTTGAAGAAGTTAGAGACACAAATGACGTGGTTGTTAATTACCAATGTTACCTAGTTTCAAATCAGCCGGAAGCTCCTCTACAACAATCATTTTATCTTTCGGCCAAAACGGCACCACAGAGGTACTTTGATAGTAATGGTGTCTCTAAAAAAGACTTAACATTAACAGATGTAATTCTTGAGCCAAATCTTGCGCAAGAAGGGACAGCATTTGCTTATACGAGTGGAGATAAGTCAAAACCTAATAACTTAAATGATTATGTTGGTTTTAATGAAATCTATGGAAGCTTTGATCTAACAAGTACTGCAGCAAAGGCAGCAAAAGAGATTTCAGTTAATGAAGGGACAACATATGATATCTTCGTATCAGGTGGAAACTATTCGAGTTGTTCATCTTGTGGAAATGATTACTACGCTTCAAGCTTGAAGTATCTATCAAACGAATTCACAAATGGCCCAGCAGGTTACCAACCAGACCTAACAACATCATCGAGAAAGAAGACAACAAAGTATCGTTCAGATGACTTCTTGTTTGGCCGTGCATGTTTTGTTCCAGCAACAATGCTTGCTTGGACTCACCAACCTTACGAAGACCAACAAGACCAAAGACTAAACCGTATGAAGGCCCAACACTTTATGGTTGCCAATGGCTATGATCGCGACTGGTATGGATTCAACTATGGATCTGTTATTGGATCATTTGACGGTGTTAAATGGTTTGCGGTTGGTTCAAAAAGAAGAATCAAAGCAACTAGCAATAAGCTCTTTCTAGCGATTAATGCGAAATTTTCTGATCAAACAGTAGAAAATAGTTATTCAGTTACAGTACAAGACTCTGTCATTAATGGAAGTACAAATATTCCGACAACGGACTACGCAACAGATGGTGCAACTTGCCAGCAAATTCACTCTTGTAACACAGATAATGAATGTGTTTCAGCACTAGGGTGGGATTATGCATGTGAGAATATTTCAACACTTTCATCTCCCTTTCCAAATTTTGATGTCAATGGAAATGAAATTCCACAAGAAAGCGATATTGATCGACTACTTTCTCTAACAGGAACATTTTCAGGTGGAGTAAAAAGATGTGTTTACCGTGGGCGTGGTGCAGCTTGTCTTCCAGAATATAATACTGTTAACAACTCTTCTCAGTCTTACACAACAGTTGGTTCTAAGAGACTACATGGTTGTTCATTTAACAATCACTGTCAGCCACTTGAAGGTGCCAATAATGATAAATTCAACAATAGAATTTCACGTAAAGCAACTTCACTGGCCTTCCAAAATGGCCAAGTTGATACAGATGAAGATCTAGTCTCAACAGTTGGACTAGAAGCTCCGGCCCTTGGTCGCCCGTTCAACTATATTGGTAATGAAGTTCCAAATTCAAACGCAAAGAAAAACCTACTACTAAATAATGTACAAGGACTCTGCTTACCAGGACGCGATGCAAACTTAGAAGATGTTGTGGTTTCAATGGATCGTGAATCCGTTCTTGTTCCAGACTTTATTGGTAATATGGGAAATACTGTTACTGATCTACAAAATAATGTGAACCCTAACACATTCCTAAGTTGCCCTACTTTTGATACGACTGGCGACTATATTGCCTTTGATCGAGTAAATGATGTGACAACAAGAACAAGTGACCTTCAACTACTATCAAGATCACAAAACCTAAGTACATACTTCTTGGAAATCTTTGAAGGGTTGACTAATAATGAGCTTCTAAAAGATCTTGAAGATGAAAATGCACCATACGTTGATTCGCAAGCACTTCCAGTTAATGCATGCCTTAGAGCTCCTGGCTCAACATGTTTTACAGACCTTGATTGCTCAGCATCTAAATTTGTCACTGATAATACAAAAGGTGTCTCAATCGATGATCTTATTACGGCAACAAGTCAGTATGAGCTTTCTTTCTGGCAAACGCAGCAAGTTTGTTCACAGCCAGCACGTGTTGGCGATGATGACTTTGACATCAGAAATAATCGCTGTTGTACACAGATGGGAAATACATTTAAAGTCCCTACTCTTGATATCTTTGGGAACCCAATTTCAAACGACTCAACAATCACTAATAGCGATGGTGTTGATTTAACAAGAGTTCCAGGTGCAGAGATTGGGGCCAAGACAGCAACTCGTTTTTCAGGAAATGTTCTGACTGAATACGAAAGACAAACTGACGGTATCAACACAATGACAATGGCAACTAAGGATGCCGGAATCCCAGAAGCAAGTGCCTACTCTCAGTTTAAGGCCCTTTCAACATATGGAAAGAAAATGTGTTGTAGCGAGAACTGGGTTCGAAGCTTTAACAAAGAAGTGAATGGTGGTGGCCATGAGTGGGGACCAAGCAAAATGCAGGCACATGGCAAAGACTCACTTGAAGACTTTAAATGTTACAACTATGCTGACCAATCAAAGCAAAACTGTAGCGCTAATGAAGCTCAAAACACATCAAGCTGTTCTCTCGTTGATATTCCAGATGCAATTGGAGAAGATATCACAAAGTGGCTTGGTTATTTTGAATTAACAGGAATTCCAAATATTGTTATCAAGGATCATATCTCAGGTGTTGTTGATATGACTGATAATAAGTGTAGTAAACCGATTTACCGAGATGATACAGCAACTCCAGAATATGGTGTCGATGGCTACATGCTTGCTGACTCTGCGGACTATGAGCCATTATCAAAAGCAAATGAATTTAAGCCAGTATTTGAAAGTGATGAATTTGCTTGTTGTATGCCAGCGGGAACTCAAATGCAGGCCGGTGATGATGCGAATCTTTGTTGTACTGGTTATATCAACCCGCAAAATAATAAATGTCAGTTAAAGAATTATGCTAACGTTTCTGCTTATACGAATCGTTATGTATCAAGCGAGCTTCAAAATCTTCCTGACTCAGACTTTGAACCAATGACTGGTCATATGAAAGATCGTGAAAAACTTGCAATCGTAGCATGTCAGCAAAGTATGTGTGCTGACGGATATGTTGGTTTTGGTCTAGCTCATGGACAATATGGCCTACCTGAAGAAACTCTTGCCGATGCAGATGCAGCAGGAGTTGGTAACGTTAAGCGTTTTATGCAAAATACTGATAACGATAATGAATTAGGACGTGTGGATTACTTTCTAGAAGGTCTAAAGTGGAATGCTCACGTTTACTGTCTTCCGGCCAATGTTGCTAGTGAGCTTCAAGGTTCAACACCGGCCGTTCAAGTTCTTAACTGTAATTAAATTTAATATCATCAATAATCTTATTGAGGAGTGCCTTGGCCACTCCTCTATTATCCTTAGCGATATAAGGATGAATTTTCATGCTTAGGCTTAGTTGTCCATTAAATTCCATGGCAACAATACCAACGGGAAAATTCTTTGATCCAGGAGTTGTGGCAAACCAAACCTCATCTTTTCCAAGAGACTTATAGCTTTCATCCTCAACATTCCAAGCACCTATATTTGAGAATGTCCCAAGCCAAAAATTCTTTGATGCAGAATTTTTAGAAAGTTTTGCCATATAGTTTCTACCAAATAGTACTCCTATATGGTGGACCCACCAAAGCCCAATATGGTTGAGATTTTTAACTTTTTCAGAAAAGCTATTTCTAATTTCACTATAATCAGAATTTGCATTTAGGCGCAGCTGAACAAATGAAGTGTGATTTTCGTAAGGATTATGCTTATTAACAATCCCTCTAATATTGATAGGAAGTAGCCACGAGTAGCGCTCATTTTGACATTCATCTTTGATGAGAGAGAAAACATGAAGATTAATAAGTTCTAAAAGTACAACATTTTGAGAGAGCTTATTTTCCTTTAGAAAGTTATTAAACGCCGTTGTTTCTTCATGATTGAGTACTCCTATCTCAAATTCATAATTATCTTTGGGCCTAATATCATTTTGCTCTTTCCACTGAGGAGGCTCAGCAGGAGAAATATCAGTGGCCCTTAAGGCAAGTTTCACATGCTGCCAAAATGAAATATTCTTCTTGTAATTTGAATAAATCGGCCCTCTTTTGGCGCCGAGCTGAGTAAGATAATATGGAATAGAAGCACTTCCATCCATCAAAGAGTGGGAGTACTCGAAATACTCAGGTGACAAGAGACTTCCCTCGTGCCACTTTGCCCGACCAATAACACATTGATCATTTTCTCCCCTTTCTTTTAATAATTCATACCAAACACCAACCCAGTCACGACTAAAGTAGCGTTTCGATATAATATTAAAAGGCCAGATCACAGAAGACTTCCTTCAAAACGAAATGATCTCTTAGGCCACAGACCCTGATTTTCATCACTGTGAATTTCAAACATATGTCCTGTATTCTCCACAACAACCCCATCAATCAATGGTGAGAACTCAATTGCATCCTGTCCCGTGTAGAGATTACAAATATGATACTGTTTTAAAATCTTAGACTCTTTTAAATATTTAATAATTGCGGAAACGATATCTTTTTTTGCGTCATTACTCATTTGTGACTGAAAACAAAGGTATTGAATTTCTAATGTTTTCAAAATTCCATTATCGACCTTAGGTCTCCCCATCATTTCAACAATATTAGTTAAAAACTTCTTAGCGAGTTTTAAATTATATAATTTATATGAGCGGCCAAGATCTCGATTAGAAATCATGAAGATAGATAAGAGCTTACCACCATCAAAAACACCATAATAAGCATTTCCTTCGACGTCATCAACCTCTTCCATCAGGTCTAAATCATGGGCCTCTTGGGTATAGAACTTTGAGAAATCAGAAAAAGGAATTTCTCTAACATCATAAAACGTTGGATTAAAAATAGCAGGAATCACTACGGAATAGACATGGTAGTTGTTGATGTAACGATAGTTATAACCACGCCCTCCTTTTGTTAAGGAAGCAATGGCCTTTTCATTGTCTGAAAGAATAGCAGTATAGGCCATCTCACAGCGTCGATCATCCGAAAGCTTTGGCAGAGCAGCAATAACATCAGCAAAACACTTTCTCCACTGAACTTTTGCTCGACGTCCACCCTGAGGAGAGACTCTTAGGTCACAAAAATAGGCCACTGGACGATAGTCACCGTCAACATAGCGCAGGTGTCTTACAATTGTTCCGACACCACAAATGCTTAAGTCCTCATTTAGAAATAAGAAAGTCCAAAAGTGATTGCCTTTTCTTTCATAAAACTTGAAGAAGTCATTGCCACGATCAAATGACAATGCTTCATCTCCGGTTTCCATATGAATATCTTTATAGAAATTTAAGATCCCTTCGTTATCTTCTTTAGTCGCAAGCCTTATGTGTGAGTAAGGGGCAACGACCTCTTCCAAGGTCAACATACAAACGCTCCTTGCTAGCGAGACTAGCTATAAGATTTAACTTTTTTAATTGAGCGAGCTTTTAGTAATCTCTTTAAAAGGAACATTACAATGCGACCAAAAGAAAGGTGTACATTCATCATTGTTCCATACTCAATCACTTCATCATCAGGCTCACTCATACCAGGTAGCATTTTAGTGTAGCCTTTATAAAGTCTAAACGGGCGTATTGTATTATAGATCTCACCAAGCTTTGGCTTGGCACTTGAGTAAGCATAAATATAAAAATTACGTCCCATGCGTGATGCTTCAATATACATCATTAGCCAAAAGTAAACTCCTAGCAGACGACAACGTTGATAACGAGACATCCAAAGCGCAGTTGCTTCAAATAAATCATTTTCAAAATCTGGAACGTCTTTTTGTAATTTCGCTAAGGCTTCATCAGGTAAACTTTTAACAACACGAGAGTCACTTCCCAACGCAAAAGTAAAACCACCACACATTAGCCCGTGTTTATTAAACAGTGCAAATGTCTTATTTCTAGCAAGAAAGTCTAAAGGAAATTTAACACCAATTCTTTGGTATGCGAGTTGTTGAAACTCTTGTAATTCATCGAGCTCATTAATACACCTAAGCTCCGATCGATAAATACGCTTAACACGACGCCCTGTCCCAACAATAACACCTGGCAATACAGCTAATTGTCTAATCATTACTCTCTCCTGTTAGAGTTTTTGATGGGGACATCTTAGAAATAAGCTTAAGCATAAGTAAAATTACAAAAGATTATTAAAATTTCCCCAATTTCATCCTGCAAACTAATAATACCTATAAATTTGCACCCTTAGAAAGGGCCTAGTGAAATCTTATTCAATTTCTAACAACAGTTTTGGGAAATTCCGTCAAAAGAATAATATTTACAATAATTATTAGTGCCATTGTGCCACCTTGCGAATATGTCCAACGATGAATAATTTCAGTATTTAATGCTAAGGGACATGACTTGTATCAGCACGATTGTTAGATTTCCCAATTCACAAAAGGAGCAAAATGAAGACGATAATGTCCTTACTACTATTAAGTTTCATGGCCGTTTCTAGCTATGGAGCACAAATCAATAAATCAGCATTTTCTGGCAAGAATTTTTGGTATATCGATCAAATCGATCGAGTTGAGATTATTACAGATCTATATAAACAGACAAAAGCTGAATACGCCCTATGGGAAGTAAAGAAGAAGCGCATCGGTGTTGACGGTGACAAGATATTTAATGAAGCAATTGAAGCTGAAAAGGCCATCGCTGATGTTGATGATGCTCTTTCACAGTCTAGAAGCAACATGGAATTCTATGACCGTGCAAGAAAGCTAATTGCAAACTTTCAAGATACTCACTTTGGACTAAGCACTCATATTGCTCCTCCTTGGATCGTATCAGGTTTTAATACAAAACTAGTTGAAGATAGCGGAAAAGTTATCTTCGCATCTAAATATTCAAAAGTAATTGAGAAGTCGGTTATTGAAACACAAAACTACTACCTTAATAAGATCGAATTAGGTGATGAGCTTATTAGTGTAGACGGTGTAAAAGTAAGTGATGCAATTGATGCCCTTATTCCATACATTGATGCTTCAAGCCCAGCGTTTGCAAAATCACGTGCAGCTGCAATGTTAATTGAGCGCTACTTCCTATACCCAACTAAACCATACTTTGATATTGAGTTTAAAAGTGCAAAAACAAAAGAAACTCATAAAGTTCGTCTACCTTTATACTATTCAGGTGACACAAGTATCGTAAGAAAGAAAGATATCTCTTTCTATCTAGATCAAAAAGGATTCTTAAAACTTAAAGAACTACGCTTTAAATGGGATAACCAAAACAGAACTTTCGTAAAAGATACGAGCCTTAAAGTAGAAACTCTCCCAGAGGGTCTACCAGCAGGAGCAATAGAGCTAGAAAACTGGACATCTGCAAATGGTGGCGGAAGTCCTATCGTTCGCTCTGCTCTAATTCTTAAAGAAGCAAAAGCTTATGCTTATATGCAAGTAAACTCTTTTTCAGTATCAACTGTGTACTTTAAGGGAGAGAAGCTATCTTTCATCGAAGCTCTAAGGAAGAATGTAAAGTTCTTTAAAGCTCAAAACCTAAACCTAATTTTAGATATTAGAAATAATGGCGGCGGAAACGGTGGCTACCCTGCTCAACTTCTATCGATGCTAACAGAGCAAGGCCAATCATACCCTAACGCAACTTGGGCTTCAGCTGTTACTCGTTATATGAGACAACTTATCGAGTACTATGGTGTAAAAGAAATTTTCAAAGACATTGATGGTAGTGATTGGACAATGCAGTCAGATGCTTTCTTTGAAGCAGCAAGTGAAGGAAGAATGCTTTCACGCGCAACACAAAACTATGACATTACGGCAGACCCACAAGTTGGTGGATTTGATGGTAAAATCGTTGCCCTAGTTTCACCAAATTGTATTTCAGCATGTGATATCACAAGCATCTTATTACAAGGCTCAAAAAGAGCGAAATTAATCGGAACTCATGCGAACGGGACAGGTGCAGGCTACCGCTCAAATGACGTCTATAACACGCAATTTAAGGACCGCTACAACGTATTTTCGACTCAGATTCCAAATATGCTATTTGGCTATGGAGTTCAAGGCCATCAATTTGGTGATCTTTTAGGAATTGACTCTGCCTATGAGTTAAATTCTGAAAACGTTCCAGTTCAAGCAGATGTAAATTATGTTGAGACAAAAGAAGACTTAACTAACTACATGTCAGGTTGGATTGAAAAAGCAATTGAAGTTTTAAACGCTGAATAATTAAAATATCAAGGCCACGTTACTTGCGTGGCCTTATAAACATTCCAATTTCTCTACGGTGTGAAGGAAGATGACAGACAGATACTTCATACTTCTCATCATCAGTAAATACCTTGATCCATTCATCAACCTTTTTAAGATCGTTGATAACAGGTGTCTTAATCGTTAAGAAAGCACCCTTAATATTCTTGTAAAAGTCCATAATACGACGTGACTGATTTGTATTGAGGTCACCATTGAGGTTTAAGTCAGAGATGAGCCAATCACAATGCTTTGGTAATTGGGCCCTCGTGACATCAAAGACACTCTTTTTAATATGTGAGAATTGCTCACCAAATTTTGATTCGATAAGTGGTGACATCAGAGCGGGATCAACAGAAACAAGTTTTGCACCTTTTTCAAGGACGTAATATGAAATCCCACCTGGCGCACTTCCTATTTCAATAACTTGGTTATCAGAAGTTATCTCCTCTTCAAATAGCCTAAATGCCTGACAGGCCTTATGATAGGCCCTGGCCGGAACCTCTTCACTGATTTCACACTCCTCTAGAAAGAATGTATCTATTGGCGTCTTGATCGTTTCAAAGTGCCAAAACTGGTTTTCTCCAACACTAGTATACTCGCCTTCAGCTGGTTCTTGATTGTATTTATCAATGAATGTGGCCTGCCTACGAGCAAAAACAACAGGTCGATTTACAAGCTGTGATTCATAATCACTAGGGCCCTTCATACTCACAAACTCTTTATTCGAAAAGCTTAGATGAAGCTCTGGATGCTTTAGCTTAATTTCTTCTAAAAGAAGGTCCTTAAGCTTTGGGTGGTAGAAGAATAGATAAAATGCGTTCATAGAAGAAATATTAACATGAATGACCGTGATGGGATACAACAACCAAATTCTTAATAAAATTCTAATAAATAGAGCTAATTTACACTTTGGAAAAATACGAGAAATCTGCCAAGAATATAAGACGCCCACTCAAAGGGCGTCTAGATATTTATCTAACTATAGTGATGCCGGTGATCTTAGATTTTCTTTAATTTGAAATTGCGTAAAGATATTTTCCTTATTGGAACCTTCAGAGTAAAAGTTTTGATAAGGGATATCCCCATTAAGATTTGCACTAACACTTCCCTTATTTGGGTGAGCTCCAAAAAGACGTGTCAGTAGGTAGTCATTTTTAATCTGGTTATTAACGTTATAAGCAATATCTTTAAAACGCCATAAAGGTAGCTCATGCTTGTACTTTGCAAATAGTTGCTTAGAGCCTATTTCCATACAAGCAGCAATCATTGATCTTCTCTTTGATGGCCTAAAAATATACTTCCAACGATACTTCTTCTCACACTTCTTTTTAATCTCAGAAGTATAATTTCCTGTTGACCATTCTTTTAAGAAGTTTGCATATGACTTATAAAGCTTGTGACGACAACTACTAAATAGTGATCGAAGTCTGACAAAGAAATTCTTGGACTTGCCACCACAGGCCTCTTTAAATACTCCGTAGATTTCATCAGAGTTACGATTTAAGAAGTTAGCTATATTTGCATTATCCATAGTGATCGTCGAAGTAAACTCAGCTGGAGCGCGAACTTGGTAATGATCAAACATTGTTGCAAAATTTCCATAACTATTTGTACGAGCTCTTACAAGATCCTTCATCTTGTCTTCTGTCTTTGATACTGCCCAACTATAGTCCTTATTGACCTTACTTTGTTGATCAAAAGTCATAGTAAAAACATTATTGCTAAAAATATCAAAGTCACGTCTGGCATGAATTAGCTCTTCTTCAGACTGATAATTGATATTAACTTTCTTTGATTCAACGCGATCATTAGAAACTAATTGGTCATAACCAATAAGCTTACCTAAGACGGCACCAAGAAGTTTTGAAAAGATATTTTGTGTATACGATAATCTTTCATAACGATGAGAGAAAAATTTATAAACTCGCCCGTCCTTTACAACTTCTGTTGATTCAGTTTGTGAGTTCTTTACTCCACCAATAATGAAAGCAAGATACTTTGACTCCTTAAGTTCCTTTTTACGATTTTCATAAGAAGTGATATTATCAGCAAGTGTTGAGTAATTGAATTTACCAAAACGAACAACACCCTTAAGCTCATTTAATTTATCGCTATTTCTAAGATCATCGACATATAAAGACATATATGCCTTATATGACTTTTCAAAGCTATAATTAAAATCATAACGAAATAAAGTTAATCTGATTAGATTTAGGAAGTCTGCCATTAAAGTCACATTCGCACCGGCAGAAATTAATTTAGAATCCTCCGCACTTAAACGAATAATCTCATTGGCCTTAGCATTATCAGCTGGCCCTAGACGTTGGATTTCAACCGTCGACTTTCTTTCATACTTGGCCAGCGCACCAGCAGCAACACCAATCCCACTATATGCAGCAGTCGCGGCAGCGCCTGCAGCAAAAGTTAGAGCATCTTCTTTTTTTATAAAATCATAATCGCCAAGCTTAGAAAAATTTTCTGGCCTTAGATACTTATACATAAAAAAGAGACGATCAAATTTTGTCTGAAGTGCATCTTCCACATTATTTGCAAAGTGGTTAAACCTCATTGTTCTTTTGAGTGAAAGATTACTATAAGATTTAAGCACAGACGGAGAAATATTAATAATTCCCTTCGCTTGAAGTGCACCAAGGAAGTTTCGAGCAGAAATTTCAATAATCATTTCATCATTAACGAGATAGCGATCTTCATCAAATAAAGATGGGGCCGCACTACGATTAAAAAGAACTTTAAATCCATGAAAGTCTCCAGCGTGTCGCCAACCGACAAGGTTAACTCCACCAAAGAACCCATTGGCATCATGACTTAGACGATCACCGATTGCCTGATAATTGGCCTGGTAATTATCATAGATTTGACGATAGATCGGAGAAATATCCGCCAGGTCAGTATCTGAAAACTCAGACTCTAACTTGTGATTATCGACTGAGAAATTAGAAAATGTAACAGGTTCAACGACATCTTCTTGAGCGAAGACATTCGTTGCTCTTGCTTGAAATAGAAATGTGAAAATTAAGAGAATAAGTGTTTTCTTCACTCTTTCCTCTGTATTACTTAAAAAGTTCACCACGTCCCCCTTTAGTGATCACCCAATACCCAAGGCTCACTAGCGGAAAAGAAACGGGAACGAACGTGCAATACAGATTCTTTTAGCCTAAAAGGGATTCTACGTTCATTATTCGACACGATGCAAGATTTTCTTATTATTTATTGTCATTTATTAAGTTTTGAATAGTTACCCAAAAATATTGATAGATTTTACTTATCTCAAGTTAATATTAATTTAATGGATTTATTAGGCCAGGCCGACGATAATGAATATAAGACAAATGAGGTGACTAATTAAAACGGTCAACTTAAGCTAACTAAATAAAATCAAGGAGAATTATAATGGCATTTGAAAGTATTGATGGAAAACAAGTCCCTAAGACATCTTTTAAAATTTTTAAAGACGGTGGATTAGTTGATTTAACATATGATGAAGTATTTAAGGGTAAACGAGTTGTGGTTTTCTCACTTCCTGGTGCTTATACACCAACATGTTCATCGACTCACCTTCCACGCTACAATGAACTTGCTGGCGCAATTAAGAAAGAAGGAGTTGATGCAATTTACGTCCTATCGGTAAACGATGCTTTTGTTATGGACGCTTGGATCCAGGATCAACACGCTGATGAAATCGGTGTTCTTCCAGATGGGAATGGTGAATTTTCAAAGGGAATGGGTCTACTAGTTGATAAGTCTGATATCGGTTTTGGTGCAAGAACTTGGCGCTACTCAATGGTTGTTAACGATGGAGTTGTTGAAAAGTCATTTATTGAGCCAGATAAACCAGGTGATCCATTTGAGGTTTCAGATGCAGACACAATGCTTAATTACCTAAACCCAGAAGCAAAGAAACCAGAGGCAATTGCAATTATCACACGCCCAGGTTGTCCTCACTGTCACCGTGCCAAAGAGCTATTGACTGAGAAAGGACACAAATATAATGAAATTATTCTAGGCCAACATACATCTAATCAATCTCTATTTGCCATCACAGGGCAAACAAAGGTTCCTCAAATCTTTATCAATGGAGAAAGAATTGGTGGGCGAGATAAATTAGAAGAATTAAACGAGCAAGGGAAACTTTAAATAAAGAGGCCGCCTTTTTGGCGGCCTTCTACATTATTAAATCAAAAATAACATTTCAAAGTAAGTTGGCACAGGCCATAGATCATCAGGAATAATACTTTCTAAACGGCCACAGTGATCTGCGATCATTTCACTAATTGGCATTAAATCATATGCTAATGAATGAGCTACTTTCTCCTCATCGTGTACATCAGCAAGTCCAGCAAGTGCATTCTTCAAGTTTCGATTTTGTTCAAAAACAGCTTCTAAAGAAAATTGAAGATCTTTTAAAATTTCAATCTCCACTGACGCTTCAACTTTAATGGCCTTTGATGCCGCAATAGATGAAGTAAGTTTGGCCTTGTAATTAAGTGCAGCTGGAATAACGAGCTGATTAACCATATTTGAAAGAGTATTAAACTCAATATTACGTTTTGTAATATAAGTTTCAAGTAGAACATTGTAGCGAGTATCAAGCTCTGATTCACGGTAAATTCCATGCTTCGTTAAAAATGCTGTTTCTTCCCTATCCACAAGAACATTTAAGCTATCGGCCGTTGTCTTAAGATTTGGAAGTCCCCTCTTTTGTGCTTCTTCAAGCCATGCTTGAGAATAACCATCACCATTAAAGATAATATCCCAAGATTCATTAATAAAAGTATGGCAAATATCAAGAAGGGCCTGGTCAATTGAGACACCATCACGAATTTTAGCTTCAAGTAAATTATTGGCCTCATCTAAAACGGCCGTTACTGCACCATTAAGAATTGTTAATGGAAAACCAATAGATTGATCTGAACCACATGCACGGAATTCAAACTTATTTCCAGTAAAGGCAAATGGCGACGTTCTATTTCTGTCTGTATTATCTTTTGGAAGCTTAGCAAGTGCACCAGCTCCAAGGTCGAGAATTGTTTGAGACTCTGGTGAGAATTCTTCACCTTCTTTAATGGCCTTAAAGATTCTTTCAATCGTTGAACCAGTAAAAACTGAGATGATCGAAGGAGGTGCTTCATTGGCACCAAGACGATGATCATTACTATGAGAAGCGATTGAGGCCCTTAAAAGTTTAGCGTGGCGATGTACTGCTGCGATAACAACCGAAGTAAAGGCCAAGAAACGATAGTTTTGATGTGGCTCACTACCAGGGTCGAGAAGGTTAATTCCAGTATCACTTGCTAGAGACCAGTTTAAGTGTTTACCTGAACCATTAATCCCAGCAAAAGGTTTCTCATGTAAAAGAGCGACGAAGCCATGACGTATGGCAACGTTCTCAATAGTGGCCATAACCATATGGTTATTATCTGCTGAAACGTTTGCATCTCTAAAGATTTGCGCAAGCTCAAATTGCCCTGGGGCAACTTCATTGTGACGAGTCTTAGCAGGAATCCCTAATTTATGAAGCTCATAATCAAGCTCTTCCATAAATGCTAAAACGCGCTCATTGATTGCACCAAAGTAGTGATCATCTAATTGTTGGTTCTTAGTTGAAGGCGCACCAAAAAGCGTACGTCCAGTCATAACCAAATCTTCTCTTAAATTATAATAACTCTTATCAACGAGAAAATATTCTTGTTCAGCTCCACACGTTACAATCACGCGATCAACATTCGTCTCCCCCGTTAAATGAAAGAATTTTTTTGCACTTTCTCCAAGAGTAGAAACTGAACGAAGAAGTGGAGTTTTAATATCGAGGGCCTCACCATGGTATGAAACAAAGGCCGTTGGAATACAAAGAGTTTTTGACTCTCCCGTTCCAATTAAGAACATTGGTGAAGTTAAGTCCCATGCAGTATAACCGCGGGCCTCAAATGTCGAGCGTGATCCACCATTTGGAAAAGATGAAGCATCGGGCTCACCTTGAATTAACTGACTTGCAGATAATTTCTCAATAGGTCTTCCTGTTGAGTAATCGAAGTCTAAGAAAGCATCGTGTTTTTCAGCAGTCGAGCCAGTTAGTGGTTGAAACCAGTGACAAAAGTGAGTTGCACCTTTATCTAGGGCCCACTTTGTTACGGCCTTAGCAACGATCTCTGCCTGGGCCTTAGAGATATGAGAGTTTGAGTGAATTGCCTCGTTAATTTCTTCCTTAATTGAATCAGGTATTTCCTCGGCCGTTTGAATATCAAACGTATTCTCACCGTAGTAATCTGTTACTTTTTGATGCTTACCTGATTTATCTCTGGGACGTAGAAAATTTAAACCTTCAATTAGATTATTTGGGACACTCATTTACTTCCTCTCCGTGGCAGTATAGATGGATAACTACCTATATTATAAGGACTAAAGAGGATTTGTGTCCAATGAAAATTTATTTTTGTAGTGAGATGATTTGAGTATCAAACACCTGATTATGATCGATTTCAGCTGCTTTAATTTTGGACATACAAAGTACACATCCTGCCATTAAAACAAAGATCATTTTTACGATTGCTTCATATGCATCCGGTGGTAACATTGCTAACTCCAAAAGTTTAGGCTAATTTAATTGACTTAATATTAGAGCATAATGGCAAAAGAAATGCTGATGAGCAATAAAAAATTCATGCGTAGTACATTTTTATACCTAGGCCAAAGCGAGCTTCCAGAGGGCTTCATGGCCGACAAGCGCAACGACTTCAGACTAAGTCGCTTCTGCTTATCTTCACTAACAGGCCTTAAAGACTTATCTATTATCAACCACTTACATTTAGAAAGTGATAAGAGCAAGCTAGTTTCAATTAGCCACACCAAAGAGCTTGCAGCCTGTGCGCTATGCACAAACCCTGAAGTAAAATCTGTCGGTATCGATATTGAGTGGTCTGATCGTAAGATGCGAGAGGGTACATTCAAATACTTTGTCTCTCATGAAAGAGAACTCAAGCTCCATACTCCACTTGAGATCTGGTGTATAAAAGAAGCGGCTTTTAAGGCCTACTCACCATTTCACGATGATGAAAAAGAAAAGATTCTCGTCCTAACTGACTTTGAAATTATCGAACAAGGTATTTTACAAGGGCCAAATGACAGTAAGCTTATTTATGAGATTATCGAAGAAGAATATCAGGGCAGGCCTTTTAAGCTTGCCCTGACAGAGTATTAATTTTTTATTTTAAGAAACTTTCTAATTTCTTTTCATCTTCAATCTTGATTTCTTTTATCTCTTTTAGGCCATTTCCAAGTGTCACTTTCAAAGTCATAAGCTTTCCTGTGCGAGCGATTAAGAAATCAATCTGATCATTTTCCTTATACATCTCTGCAATGGAGTCATAGGCCTTCTTATCAAGTCTAAGGGAATTAATGGCAATAAGTTCATCTCCAGCATTAAGGCCGGCCTTATACCCACAGCTATCTTGGCGAATAGACTTGATGATAAGCTTACCACCTTCTTCAGCGATATTTGCGCCAATATCTAATTTAGGCGTTGTCCACTCAACACTTGCACCCATGCGCTTTAGATAATCTTCAAAATCAATCTCTTCCACACCTTCAACAAAGAGTCTAAACTCATCACTTACATTTTTAGAAACAAGGCCTTCTAGAATTTCAAAGAAGCCTTCTTTAGTTAAGCCAACGGCCGGCCTTTCTTTGTAGTCTGCCCAAAGTGCACGAACAAGATCGTTGATCCCCTTTCCTTCATTCTTCATGAGTGTATTTAGGATAAAGAAAACAAGTCCACCCTTTAGATAATAACTCACAGATGAGTTCTTAAAATTTTCTCCTGCACGGTAAAGTTTAATCCATGCATTGAATGATGAGTCTTCAAGGGAATGGTAACCGCGGCCAGGAGTTCCCAAGTAGTTATTGATATTCTTCTTCATGCACTCAAGATATTCTTTAAGCGAATAAAAGCCACTGCGATAAGTAATTAACTGGTCAACAAAGCTTGTCATTCCTTCCGTTAGCCAGTGCATACGAGTATAATTTTCGTTCTTATAATCAAATGGCCCTAGCTCAATAGGACGAATTCTTTTAACATTCCAAAGGTGGAAGTACTCGTGAGCAACAAGCTCCATATACTCTTTGTAGCCTTTCTCTTTGGCCAAGTGGTACGGACAAAATTGCAGAACTGTTGAGTCTAAGTGCTCAAGTCCACCAAAGCCACTTGGGCTTAAGTGAGTGATGAAATAGTAGTGATCATATGGAAGCTCGTCACCGACGATCTTTGCCGTCTCTTCAACGATTGTCTTGATATCGTCATTAAGTTTATCCATCACTTTATGTGACGCTTGTGCATGAGCAAAGTCACCGTAAAAAGCAATATGGTGCTCCTTATCTTGGTGCATGAAACCATAAGTTTCATGGCAGCCAATTTCAATTGGCGTATCCAGTAGTTCATCAAAGTCGGCCGCTTCATAAATAAAGTGGTCTCTTTTTTCAGAGATATCTTTTAGTGCCGTCGTCACCTTTGACCACAGAGGATTAATTTTAATTTCAACTTGTGAGCTTCCAGTCTCCCCTTCAATACCGATAAAGACACTCGGCCCATGTAAGAAAGCATGAGTGTTATCAACATGGGAAGTACGAACAGTTAGCTCATGACAATAGATCGTATAGGCAATTCTAATTTTTCCATCTTCACTAAATGAAGCAGATTGAAAACTTGGGTGAGCAAGATCAACTCTCCACTCATTCTTTGAAACCTGTTCATGAAAAAGACGATTTCCCTTTGAGTCCTCGACTTTGATTTCTTTGATATTTCGAGCGTACTCTCTCATTAAATATGAGCCAGGAGACCAAGATGGCATGTAAAAACGCACCTCGTTCGCCTTTTTATCAAGCATAGCGTCTAAAGAAATATTAACTAAGTGAGTCTGAGGATTTGGAATATCGATTATATATTTAAGCATTTAACGCTCCTTTTATAAGCTTTGTTATACCACCAATTTATTTCAAGAAAAACCTCTTGAAAAGGATTCGTTTACTTGCTAAAAGCCCTCTAACAACACAATTTAATGGAAAATCATAATGGAAAATCGATCTGACAACGTACAGCAGTCTGGGCATTATAACATCGACCGCTCGCAAATTATTCTCCCGCAACTGACTTTCACGCAGATAGCACAAGATCAACTTAATCTTATGCTTGAAAATGATTTCACTCTACAGGGGAAATACTTAAGAATTCTTATTAGCGGTAAAGGATGTGAGGGATTCAAGTACTCAATTGGATTTCACAACTTAAATGACGATGACTTTCTAATCCCTGTTCCAAGCATGGATATTGAAGTTATTATCGACCCATTTACAGCGTTCTATCTAGGTGAAACTCTCATTGATTATCAATTTAATTATATCAATGATGAAGAAGGCTTTATTGTGACAAATAAACAGCAAGAAGAATTCCAAGGAAAGTTTTGGCGAAAAGACAAAACAAAGATTCCTCCAAAGGCCGAGGTTCAATAAAAAATGGACTATCGTTACCTCAGGGCGTTTACACTTACTGCAAAATACTTAAGCTTTTCAAAAGCTGCCGCAGAACTAAAAATTGCACAATCAGCGGTTTCAAGACAAGTTAAACTCCTTGAAGAGTCCATGAATGAAGAACTTATCATTCGTTCGAGTAAGAAGGTAATTCTTACGAAGAAGGCCAAGCAGCTGCTTAAATCGATTGACCAATTTGAAGATAGCCTAGGAAATATTTTTGAAACCACTCAGGAGCGCCCAGTACATATTGGGATTCTCGATGGGCTTCTAGTTAATTGGTTTAATCCCATTCTTGCAAAGTATGCAAAGAATTATAAGAGAGATATCTTCATTCACGTGGCCGACAGTCCGGCCCTAAGACGTGGAATCGAAGATGGTATTTACGATATCATTTTCTCGACTGATAATTTTCAATCAGACCTCACTTCTTCTTTAAAACTTTTTGAAGAGAAGTTCGTCATTATTTCAAATGAAACAATTAACAAGAGAAAGCTTCACGAACATACGTGGATTGTTTTTAGTGAGCTAGACCATCTTCATAAGCTCTCGACAAAGGCACCACCTAAGAAGATTGTTGTGGACTCACTTGAGAGTATCAAGGCCCTTGTAAAGCACGGTGTTGGAATTGCGGTTGTGCCTGATCATACGCTTTCTAAGCACGATAATTTTGTTACAGAGCCTGTTAGTGGACTTAAGAATATGAATATCTATATGACCACTTTAAGCTATAAGAATAGGCCTGCATTTTTAAAAGAATTTATTAAGATTTTAGAAACGAAATAAAAAAGGCGAACAATGTTCGCCTTTTTCTTATTTTCTTTTGATGTCCTTGATTCCAACAACACCAATTAGGAATACTTTATTTGAGATGAAGTGAAGATTCTTAGTCTTTCTATTTTCAAAGTTAAAAAGCCAGTCTTCTCCAACTCTTTCAACTGATGCCGAATACTTTTTACGACTATCATTAACACCACTATAAAGAGTATCAATTTCAATATCACCACCGTCTGATGGATTTAGGTTACTAACAGTAATCCTAACAACATCACGATCGCTTCTTCTAACTAAGACAACACCTCTCATCACTTGCTCTAGTGAATAAGTGTCAGTTCCGATGATTTTCCCCTTATCAGAGAATTCCTTCTTATAAACTGATGTAACCTCTCCGATTTCCTCATCAACATTTACACCTAGATGATAGAAGCTCTTATCTTCATCATTTGTAATGTGAACAAGTTTAACCTGTGCTGCCATAAGTGAAGTCGTGGTAACAACGGTTAAAAGAAGTAATTTCATCAATGATTTCATATTCATCTCCCTCTCAATTTGATAAGGCATATTGCCATTAATCACATGCTAATGGGAGAGAAAATTTTACAACTATGTAAGAAACACACGACTTCAAACATTAGCCAAAACTAATATATAGAATTAGCCTAGCTTAACGTATTAAAAATAATAGGCCCACCAACGTGTTTGAATTCATCATCCCGAAGATCAGCGAATTCATAACCCGATAAATGGTCGTGTAATATTTTCAGGATATACTCATTAATATTCTCAATCTGATCAAGGCCAAAGGTTTGAGCAAAGCCGGCCACCTTTTGCGTAATATAATCATTCTTGAAAATACCAGAGCTTAAATTAGACTTCTTAGAGAACTCTCTAAACTCTTCAATTGAAACACCCATCTTGCGTGAGTCATCCTTGTCAAATTTATCAAGGCTATAGTTGATAAGAGTTGAAAGAATAATGGCCTCAAAGTCAATTGAGTTAATATCGTAATTTAGATAGAAATTATCAGAAAGCATGCCGTCATCTTTAAGAGACAGATAAGTTTCTTTCAATGTCTTAATGAAAGGCATTAGCTCTATAAGAAGCTTGCACTTACTTTGTAGCTTCTTCCAAACCTCAACATTATTTACCACAACAATTTTATTATCATTGTCACGATACTTCACAAGGTCGCTAAAGAAGTCATCTAGGAATAGATCAAATGAAGCACCTAGGAAGTTCTCTTCCGAGTCCTCAAAAAGGTGATTTCTTAAGGCCTTCTTTACATCCTTTTGTAAGATACGAATTAGTGAGTTTCCGATCTTATAGATATCAGTGAAATCAAAGTACTCGAAAATGCTTTCATCACCGAAGTTTCGAATATCTTTAATATAAGACATTCCAAGAAGAATAAGCTCGCGGTTTTGATTACCAATACGAGTCATAGCAACAGGGCCATCTTTTAATACACCATAATATTCCATGCTAGCATTGAGCATACGAATGAAGTTGAAATGTAAGTAGCTAAAGCGCTTCTCATCCTCCACCTTATTGAGCTCATCATGGATACTTCCAGCATTCTTTTCAAAGGCAATAATCGAATTCTGGTGCAGAGTTTGCATCTTTCCCTTAGTCGAAATATTTCCAGTTAGTGGCTGCTTCTTACTGATAAAGAGGTCGATATGGCCAATTGAAGGAAATGGATTAACCACTTGGAGGGCCTCAAAATAGTCAACGAAACCATAGTCTCTAAGCCTCTCTTTCTTATCTTGGTACTGATTCTCATTATAGATCATATAATCTTCAGAGATCATCTTAAAGAGGTGTTGGTAAGCGGCTTCAACACCAACTTCGGTATAGAGGTCCTTGATGAGCTGTCGAACCTCATCAACAATATCGCAATCTTCATCGAATTCAAAAAGCAGAAGATTGTCTTCTGTTAAGAAGTAGTTGTCGTGATCATCTGGATAAAGAGGGTCTTCAACATCAAAGGTCCAAACATTAAAGCGACCTTTAAGAAAAAGAATGAACTGGTCTGATTTAACAAATTCATAGCGGATATCTTCATCTGGACACTTGGCAACAGTGCTAACCCACGATGTAAATTCATTGATATCAAGTTCATCTTTTGTCCAAAGATCGATATCGTAAAATGTTTCTCTTTGCTCTTTAGAAAGTAATTTTAGAGCATGAGACTTAACTTCGATTGGCAGGGCCTTTACAGAGACATAAAGAGGCTGAACAGGAAGTTTCTCAAGGCTTTCTCCCTTTGAGATATAGCTATTTACAAGCTCCATTGAAGTGTAGGCCTTAGATTCCTTAAGAATTAAAGAGATAACATCTGTTGCTGGTAATTTATCTTCGTGTTTTTTGTCGCTCATATATCCGCCATTATATCAAATAAGCCTTTAATTTAAGCTATTTAACATAAGTTGTTAACCTAAATCTAAAGTTTGTACTGCATGACAGTAAATAACTAAAAATATTAAGAAGAAAAAGCACTTCTAACATAAAAACATGATATTCGTCATATTATTTCCCTCATAACTTATTTAATTTAGATATATGAAGTGATAAGATAGATTTAACCAAGAAAAGGTATAGATTATGGAAAAGAGACAGTGTGTAGATTGCCCATCAAGAGAGTTAGGAATCTTCTGTGGGTTATCAAATGATGAAGCCGCTAAAGTATCACTTACAGCTTCTTCTCTAAAATTTAAACGTGGTGAAAAGCTATTTTCTCAGGGGAATCGCCCTGCGGGAATCTACTGTGTTCAGTCAGGTAATATTAAGCTGACAAAGACAGGCGCTGATGGAAAAGAGACAATTGTAAGAATTGCTCAACATGGAGATGTCATCGGTCATAGGTCACTGTTTACTGCTCAAGACTTCAATGGGACGGCAACGGCCATTGATAATGTTTCTGTATGCTTTATTGATAAACCAAGCTTATTAAAGTTAATTAATGATAAACCGGCAATCGCTCTTGAGCTAATAAATAAATTAAGTCGCGACATGGGAATTGCTGAAGAGCGCTCAAGTGCTTTTCACCAAAAGAATGTTCGCGAGAGAATTGCTAGACTTCTCCTCGACCTTGCTAAGACTCACGGTAACACTCTTATCAATGGCGAAGTTCAAATCGAACTAAAGCTAACAAGAGAAGAGATGGCCACGATGATTGGAACGGCCAACGAAACACTAATTCGCATAATTTCTGAATACAGAAAGGATGGACTAATTGACCAGAATGGTAAGTTAATCATCATCAAAGACGCTGCTGAATTAGAAAAAAGAGCAGAAGGTGTTTATTAAAGTTTTACTATTTTAAGTTTATAAAAAAAAAATAACTAACAAGAATAAAGAGATGGATATCCAAAGTATCACAAGCAAGAGTCAGTCTTGTGAGGCACAAGTGTGCCTTCACTGCTCTGAAGAAATTGCCCCTGGTGAGCTGATCACTAATGAAAGAGATGGCAAATTGGAAAAGTTTTGTTGCTATGGGTGTATGAGTGTCCACTCTCTTCTTCTTAGTAATAACCTTGAAGACTTTTACCGTTATCAAAATGAGCAGGGCTCTCAAGCAAATAGCTTAAAAGAGCGCCCTAGTAACTCGACAAGTAAATTTGAATATATGGATAGTGAAGCCTTCATTCGTGAGTACGTCACAATCGAAGGAGATAAGCTTAAGGTTCACTTCTTACTAGAGGGTGTTCACTGCTTTGCTTGTATCTGGCTCATTGAAAGAATTTCAAAATTAGAAAACTCGGTCATCGAGGCCCAGGTTAATATTGGAAACAACTTAGGTAGCTTCACAATTGATACAAAGAGGCACTACTCGATTGCAAAGCTTGCAGCAACACTTGCGCAACTTGGCTACACTCCTCACCCATTTAATATTGAAAAGGATCAGGAAAAGAAACTAAGTGATCGTCGCGACATTCTGCAAATTGGAGTCGCTGCTTCGGCCATGAGTAATATCATGATCTATGCAGTATCCAACTATGCAGGAGCAACAGGTGATTACGTTAAGTTATTTGATGGAATCAGTTTTGCTTTTTGTCTTCCTGTCATTCTTTACAGTGCTAAACCAATTCTAGTTAATAGTGTCAGCGCTATTAGACTTAGAAGTACGAATGTTGATATTCCTTTAGCAATGGCCATTATCTTTGGCTTCCTACTGTCTGCAATTAACTTCTTTAGAGAGTCAGGCCCAGTTTACTTTGATTCAATAACAACACTTGTCTTTCTAATTCTTCTTTCTCGCTACTTTGTGAAGATGCTGACTCAAAAGTCGATGTCGACTAAAGGGATCTCTTCTCTATTCCTCAATACAGGCGTTAAGAAAATAATTGATAATAAGGTCAAGCATGTTTTCTCAAATGAAGTAGAAGTTGGCAATGTCGTACTATTTGAAGAAGACGAAAGAGTTATCTACGATGGCAAGCTTGCCAGTGAGAAGGCGCTTATTCTTAACTCGATCAATACTGGAGAAAGCCGTCCATTAGTCGTTAATAAAGGTGACTTTATTGCAGCGGGAGCAGTAAGCTTAAGTAATGACCTAGCACTTGAAATTAGTGCCATTGGTACACAAACCAAACTAGGTAAGAATCTTTCTGCGATTGAAAATAATACGATTGTTAAAAATCCTGCCAATGTATGGGCACAAAAAATTTCACGCTATTTTACAATTGGAATTATCATTCTAAGTATTGTGGCACTTATACAAGGCCTAATGACAGGAAATCTCTCAAGATCATTTGAGGTCATTTTAGCGATATTAATTGTTGGTTGCCCATGTGCATTTGCCATGGCCACACCAATAGTTGTTGCAACTCGAATAAACAAGCTTAAGTCTTATGGAATCTACGTTAAAAATGAATTAAGCCTTGAAGAGTTAAATAATGCCAAAAATATCATCTTTGATAAGACAGGGACTCTGACAAAAGGAAAATTTGCAGTAAGTAGCTTCACTAATCACTCAGACTTAAGTGATCAAGAGATTCTTGCCCTAACGTTTACTCTAGAACGAGCTGCCCAACACCCTATTGCTTTTGCTTTAAAGAAGTATTCAAAACAAAAACTATCGAATGCTGACCTTTCAAAATATGCCGATATTGTTGCTGAAGTCTTAACAGGAAAAGGTGTTAAAGCACAAATCGAGAATACAACTTACTTTATTGGAAAGGGTGTTCTTGATGGCGAAATTGCACTTTATGCAAACGACGAAATCGTTGCAACTTTCAAGATCGAAGATAGCATCAGACCTGAATCAAGAGATCTTGTAGGCTTCTTACAACAACGAAATATTGATATTCACCTCTCAACAGGCGATGCCTCTGAGATGGCCAAGAAGATCGCTAGAGAGGCTGGAATTAATGAGTCTAGCCTTTATATCGAGCAAAGCCCAGAACAGAAGCTAGAGCTTGCTGACAAGCTAGAAAACGTCGTCTTTGTTGGTGATGGCGACAATGATGCTCTGGCCATGATTAAGTCCAATGTATCCATTGCCATTGGTGCACAAGCTGACATTGCCCTTAGAAGCTGTGATATCTATCTGCCACAAGAAGATCTAAATTTAATAAAGGTTTTATTTAAAGTTGCACGTAATGTGAAAGGTACTTTACGCCGAAATATTATGTTTGCAGTTACATATAATATCGTAGGAATAACATTAGCGCTAATGCATATAATTACTCCACTGCATGCGGCGATTTTAATGCCTATCAGTTCTTTAACAGTTCTTCTTTCGAGTACATTGCCTTTGATCGGTTTTGATAAGAGAATGTTAAAAAATAAAGGAAAAAGCTGATGGAAGTCATTATCGTTCTATTGCCTCTTGCAATATTCTTAGCAGTAGGATTCCTATTGATTTTTATATGGGCAACTAAGTCGGGTCAATATGATGACTTGGATACGCCATCCATTAGAGTTTTATTTGAAGAAGAGAATAATAATATTGTTCACAACCAAAAAAAGGAAGAATGATTATGAGCATGAGTACAAATGCCAATCTAGAAGAGTTCTCGTATAACGATAAGATATCGAAAGCTTTTCTAATGGCGACAGTTTTCTGGGGGGCGATTGCACTATTTATGGGTGTTTTCATCGCTTTTCAATTGGCCTATTGGAAACTTAACCTAGGTATAGAATGGACAACATTTGGCCGTCTAAGACCTCTTCACACAAATGCTGCGATTTTTGCATTTGTTGGAAACGGGATGTTTCTAGGGGTTTACTATTCAACTCAAAGGTTATGTAAGGCGAGAATCTTTTCAGATTTCTTATCTTGGGTACACTTTTGGGGATGGCAGCTGATTATTGTTTCAGCAGCTCTAACACTACCACTAGGTATTACAACAGGGAAAGAGTATGCCGAACTAGAATGGCCAATTGATATTGCCATTGCAGTTATTTGGGTCGTCTTTGCTGTAAACTTTATTGGTACACTAATTAAGAGACGTGAACGTCATATGTATGTGGCCCTTTGGTTCTACATTGCAACAATTGTAACAATTGCTGTACTTCACATCTTCAACTCTCTATCTGTACCAGTTAGTTTTTTAAAGTCTTATCCTGTTTACGCTGGTGTTCAAGATGCGATTGTTCAATGGTGGTATGGGCACAATGCTGTTGCCTTCTTCCTAACAACTCCATTCTTAGGAATCATCTACTACTTCCTACCAAAGTCGGCAAATCGTCCAATCTATTCATATAGACTTTCGATTATCCACTACTGGTCACTAGTATTTATTTACATTTGGGCAGGTCCTCACCACCTTCTATACTCATCTGTTCCAGACTGGGTACAGACACTTGGTATGACTTTCTCAATTATCCTATGGATGCCTTCTTGGGGTGGGATGATCAACTTTCTTCTTACACTAAGAGGTGTTTGGGATAGAGTTAGAACTGAACCAATCTTAAAGTACTTTGCTACTGCTGTAACTTTCTACGGTATGGCAACTTTTGAAGGTCCACTACTTTCAATTAAATCAGTAAACTATATCGGTCACTTCACTGACTGGGTTGTAGGTCACGTTCACGCTGGTACAATCGGTTGGAACTATATGCTAATCGTTGGTGTCCTATATTACTGTGTCGAAAAACTATGGAAGACAGAGCTATACTCTAAGAAAATTGCAAACGCACAATTTTGGTTAGCAACAATCGGTCTTCTACTTTATATGATGTCAATGTGGGTTGCTGGTATTACTCAAGGTCTAATGTGGCGTGCAGTAGATGCGACAGGAAAACTTGTTTACCCTAACTTTATTGAAACAGTTATTAAAGTTATTCCAATGTACTGGGTACGTGCATTTGGTGGTGTATTCGTACTAACTGGTTTCTTCTTAATGATCTTCAACCTATGGATGACTTATAAGAAGTCTAAGTATGTTAACCGAGACAAAGAAGAATCTGAAGAAGTGTTTAAAGCGGCACCTATTTCAGCTCACCCTGAAGATGCAAATGCTGAAACTCACAGAAAGCTTGAGGGGCTTCCTGTAACATTTACGGTTCTATCTTTAATTGCAATCCTAGTTGGTGGAGCAATTGAAATTATACCTTCAATACTTTCAAACAAATTTGTGGAAGTTGACCCAAGAGTTAAGCCATACACACCACTAGAACTTATGGGACGAGATATCTTTGTTAAAGAAGGATGTTACGTTTGTCACTCACAACAAATTCGTCCAACAGTCGCTGAGAAATTACGTTACGGAAATCCTTCAACGGCTGCGGAATCTGTATACGATAGACCATTCCAATGGGGATCACGTCGAATTGGTCCAGACCTTGCTCGTGTTGGTGGAAAATATAACGATATGTGGCACTACCGTCACATGATCAATCCACGTGAAGTTACTGCAGGTTCGATCATGCCTAACTATGGATGGCTGACTAAGAAGAAAGTTAACTTCAAAATGCTTCCTAAGAAAATGGACGTTATGGTTGCCCTAGGAACTCCATATAGTGAAGATGAAGTAACAAATGCAATTGATCTTGCAATGGAGCAAGCAACTCAAATCACAAAGGGATTAAATGAGTTTGGTGTTCCAATGAAAATGCAAGATAAAGAAATCATCGCACTAATTGCGTATCTACAAAGACTTGGTATCGATACAAAAGAAACTAAGTCAGAGGAATAGAGATGAAATCTGAAGTAATGCAAAATATGCCGTGGGAATGGATGCCAGCAGTGTCGCTATTCATTTTCGCGGCCATCTTCTTGGGGGCCTTCTTCTGGTCAATGAGACCGGGCTCGAAAGAGCTTTATGAAGAAGTTGCCAACAATGCACTTTCTGACGGCGAGGCAGTCGTTAATGAAAACAAAGGAAGCAACAATGACTAACGAAAATAACAAATCGAAGCAAGAAAATATCGTACTTGAAGATGAGAAAGATCTTGTTATGGATCATGAATACGACGGTATTCAGGAGCTTAACCACCCTCTACCTAGCTGGTGGACAGGAGTTTGGGCACTTTCATTTATCTTCTCTATCCCATACTTTATGTACTACGTCCTAATGGACGGGCCAACTCTATTGGATACATACAAAATGGATATGGCACAAATGCAAAAGATCATCGATGCTGAAGCAGCTAATACTGCTAACTTTGATATCCAAGCATACGATAGCTATGTAGCAACACCTGCTGCAAAAGAACTTGGAAATACTGTCTTTATTGAAAACTGTGCAGCTTGCCACTTAGACGATGGTGGTGGGGATATCGGTCCAAACTTAACAGATAAGCACTGGATTAATATTACAAAACTTGATCCAGAACAAATCTATAAGTTTGTTGTTCATGGTAATGAAGAGATGGGGATGCCTGCTTGGGGAGACATCCTAAGTAAGGAAGATATCATGGCAGTTACTGACCATGTAATAGCACTACAAGGAACAACTCCTGCAAAAGCTAAAGAGCCACAAGGTGAGCTACTTAACGAGTAAGAAATAAAAGAGAAAGAAATGGCAAAGAAATCACAATTTGAATTACACGAATCAAGGCTAGGTACAACTGATGATAGTGGACACCGTGTCTTCCTGTTCCCAGAAGAAGTAAAAGGTTTCTGGAAAACCAGGCGTGAGATATTCTATTGGTTTCTGATTTTTGTCTATCTCGTCTTGCCGTGGATATATATTCAAGGAGAACAAATGATTCTCCTTAATATCCCGGCCAGAGAATTTTCATTCTTTACATACAAATTTTATGCCCACAATGCGCCTATTTTAATATTTGTGATACTCGGTTTTTTATTTTTCATCGGGTTTATCACAAGTATTTTTGGGCGCGTTTGGTGTGGTTGGGCATGTCCTCAAACAGTTTTCATCTCCTCTATTTTCCTCAAGCTCGAGGCCCTTATTGAAGGGAAACCAAGAGCGAGAAAGAAACTAGCTGAAGGGCCATGGACGAAAGAGAAAGTTATCAAGAAATCACTTAAGTGGATTGCCTTTCTTGCCGTCTCTCTACATATCTCACATACATTTCTGGGATACTTTGTAGGGACTCATCACCTACTTTCTGTAAGTTTTCAAAACCCAGCAGAAAACTTCACTTTATTTACAATCATGCTTCTTATCACAACAATTATCCTTTTAGACTTTGGTTGGTTTAGAGAGCAGTTTTGTATTATCGCTTGTCCTTACGGAAGAATGCAGTCAGTAATCATGGATGAGAATTCAATGGCAATTCTTTACGATGAAAAACGTGGAGAGCCAAGACGTCAACCAGGAATGAAACCGGAAGAGCATGGTGATTGTATCAACTGCTATGCATGTGTTAAGGCCTGTCCAACAGGAATTGACATCAGACGTGGTGTACAACTTGAATGTATCGCTTGTACAAATTGTATTGATGCATGTGACGACATCATGTTAAAAACGAATCGACCAAAAGGGCTAATTCGCTATGACACTCAAAGTAATATTGAAGGAAAAGGCCGCCATATTTTCTCTATTAGAAATGTTGGTTACTTAGTTGTACTCGTTGGTCTACTAATTGGCTTTATCTACAGTCTTTCACTTACTCAAGGTATTACAACGACAGTCCTAAGAGGACCAGGAGTACCATTTACAGTAAGTACACCAACGACAACGAGAAACCACTTTCATATCGTTATTGAACAGAGTGGTGAAATTGTTGAAAGAAATATCGAAATTGCAGTCCAAGGTATAAAAGAAGGATCTTTCGAGTTAAAGATGCCAAGAAATCCATTCGTCTTAAAATCAAATCACGAAAGAAAAATTGTCTTCATTGTCTTTAACAATGAAGTGCTTACTAACGGAAGCTTAAAGTTTAACTTCATCATAAAAGATCTCGACACAAATGAAGAGATCATAAAAGAGGCGGTACTTGTTGGACCAGTTAAGTAGTCTACAGGGAATCTCACCATACGTTATCATAAGCGCAGGTCTTACAATGGGACTTGTTGCTAACTTCCACTGTGTGGGAATGTGTGGTGGAATTACCATGGCCGTCTCTAAGTCCTTTAGTCAAAATATGTCCTACCAAGTAGGAAGACTCTTGGGCTACATGGCCACAGCACTGGTTATTCCGGTGCTTGGCTTTACAATCTTAGATATCAAATCAAACCCATACCTCATGCTATTTTCTGGTTTGAGTATTGGTTTGATCTTAATCTGGATGGGACTTAAAAGGCTTTTTAAATTTTCAAATTTTAAATTTGCTCAAATAGTTTCACAAAAATTACACAACTTGAATGCCAAGCTTTGGCCAAAGATTTCAAAAAAAGTCGGAAATAAACCTCACCTCTTTAATTTCTCAATTGGGAGTATCAGTGTTCTTCTTCCATGTGGGCTTTTATGGGCGATGTTAGCACTAGCGATAAGTGCGGCCTCACCTGCACTAGCGGCACTCTTTGTCTTCTTCTTTTGGCTGGGAACACTTCCTGGACTGGTCCTTGGGCCAAGAGCCATTAGAAAAATAAAATTCCCAAGCAGAATTCAAGCTGGTGTCCCTTACTTATTTTTAATTATTGGAACTGCTACAATCATCTACCGCGTGTATATGATGTGGAGTCCAGCGCCAGGAGCGCCGACATGTCACTAAAGAAAATGATAACTAAATTCTTTCAAGATCCAGAATTCTATGCATTTAACTTTTTGCTTTTTACTGTGATCATCCTCTTTCCATGTCTACTCGTTGCTTTAACAGTTAAGTACTGGTCTTGGTAAGAGGGTGCCATGCACCTTTGGTTTCGCACCTGCTAAATACGAAAGTACAAAGAGATTATTTAGCAGGTGCGAAACCAAAGGTGCATGGCACGCTTATGGAATAACTGTATAATCAACGCTACCGACTCCTCCATCGCGACTAGCATCGGCACCAAGTCCACCAGAGGCATCAGCAAGTCCAAGCCAATTATTCGTTCCACAATTTACGTGAATTCGGCCACCACCGCCACCTGATCCGCGATAACCTGTCGTATTTGACCCACCAATTGTCGAAATATTTCCACTACCATCACAAGTAAGGCCTTTTACGTAAACCGACCCTCCGGCACCAGAACCACCTGTTCCACCGGTAGAGTTTCCGTTCACACCATTAGCATCAACAGATGCTGCAATATTAACATTTGCATCTGAAACTAACCAAATTACACCACCTCCGGCACCACCACTATAGTCACCATCATCATCACTTCCACCACCTGAACCAGCAGTATTAGGCTCGGTAGCACTACCATATGTAACTCCACTATTAGCACAATATCCATTACCACCAGCACCAGCGTGCCCACCTGCACCAGCAGGGTTATCACCACTTGAACAAGCAACACCACCGGCCGTTCCATAACCATTATGACCTAGACGCCCTGGCAGCTCCCCTTTTCCAAGTGAAGAGATTGGAGCATTCACATTAATATCACCGACAGCGTAGACGTCTGGAAGTCCCGCTTCAACAGATCCATCAAAAGTGACAACACCACCTGAATGGATTTGAGTAATATCTTTACTTGCAGAAATTAAACTAGAAATTGCTGTTGAGAAATTCCCATTAACATTAAAACCTACATCTGTATTATTTCCATAAACTCTAAGAGTCATAGCTGTATCAAGAATAAAGTTTCCGGCACCTGTAAAGCTTTGCACACCACCTAGTGTTAGGTCGTTACTAACAGTACAAGTTGAACCAAAGCCACCCGTTGTACAAATTGAATCCTGGTCCATTAATGAAACATAGAATGAGCCCTCATCAATTCCAAAGTCATTATTTTTCATATCGATTGCTCCACCATATTGATAGACGCCACTAATATCTGTCATGGTAATAGCAATTCGACCCGCGCCACCGTAACCACTTGAAGACCCACTTGCAGAACCACCTTGAGCGGCCATTGAACCATTTCCAGTAATTGAACCGGTATTGATCCATATAGATCCACCAGAACCACCACTAGATCGATCGCCATTATTTTCTCCATCGCCACCATTTGATAAAATTGATCCTGTAAAATTAGTTAAATTTGAAATACTAAATTTAACAGCACCGCCTCCATCTCCACCAGCAGCATTAGTTTCTCGTCCACCACCAGAGCCTAAGTCAGTTGGAGCAGTTTCATCTCCATATAGATTTCCCCAAGTATTGGAACTATAGCCTTGGCCGCCAACACTTCCATAGCTAGCACCACCACCAGGATTATTTCCACCACTAGAGTCTTTACCTCCACCAGGGCCTGATGTACTTGTATATCCTTTCTCTGAGACATCAACTGTTCCAGCAAGATCGAGATTTGTTGCAATAAAATCAGCAAGATTAACCTTCATTGTGGCACCGGCCTCAATCGTAGCATCTCCAGAAATATCGAATGTGTACTTATCACGATTTTGTGATTGAATCGTTGCTCCAGATTTAACAAGAAGGTCACCAGTCACTGTAATATTTGTTGTACTATCAAAAAGATAGACATCATTATTTAACGTTAAATTCCCTGCAAAGAGATCACTCGGAAGCCACTTAACATTGTTAATTTCACAAGTCGTAGTACTTGTTCCAACATCACAAAATTCATCTAATGTTGTATAGGTTAGATTTAAAGTACCAGAGTCTCCGGGATGAGTTGAAGCTCCAGGCCCATAATAGAACATTCCGGAGAATGTATTAGTTGAAGTTGTCATATCAACTGATAATCGGCCGCCTGATCCTGAACCAGCACCACGTCCACCAGAGTTACCACCTTTGGCCTGAATATTTCCTGTACCAGTAAAACTTGTGTTAGCAGTAATCCAAATGGAACCACCAGCACCACCACCCGCAGCGTAAATACTTGCACCTGCACCAGCATTGGCATCGGCCTTAATCTCACCATCAACATTTACTGTATCAGCAATAATTTTAATGGCACCACCACCATTACCACCTCGGTAATTTCCAGATGAACCACCACCTGAACCAAAAGTGATAGGAGCAGTTAAGCTACCATATGGACTATTTCCACCAGCAGTCGATGTTGCATTTTCACCATTACCACCATTTCCACCGTGGGCCCCGCCCCCAGCTTCATCATTACTATTAGTGAGTCCAGGAGAAGGCCCAAAACCTTCTTCAAGACGATTTCTAGAACCGTAGTACCCAAGTCCGACAGCACTTATTAGGCCACCAGATTGAAGATCAAAAGCAGACGTTTCAAGAAGAGATAGGTTCGCATTAATTGATGATCCATTCTCAATTGTGATGGCCGTGTCGGCCGCAATTGAAATCGATCGAAGATATTCTGTATAAGTGATACTTGAGCCAGCTTGAAGGCTTAGGCTTCCTGTTAAATCAATTGAGAAATTTCCATTGTGACCAGAAATTGCAAGTCCTGCACTTGGAGATAGAATAAGATTCGCACCAGTAAGAACAATATTATTTCCTAATGGTTTAGTTGAAGCAATTGTACAAGTAGTTGCAAAATTACCACTATCACAAATAGCATCGTTAGTTGAAAGTCCTAAATGAAATGTTCCAGGGCCCCCGTGTTTACTACTAGAGCCACCATTAGTATTAACAACACCTGTTAAGTTATAATTACTACCTGCAAGTTCAATTGAAAGCCTTCCACCAGAACCACTACCACTTCCGTAGTAATACAATTTACCTTCGCCACCAGAAACAAGAATATTTCCACTTCCAATAATTGAATTGGCCGCTTGAATCCAAACAGAACCTCCGGCACCACCACCTGAAGCATAAATAGAAGTAGTCGCCCCGTCATTTCCTTGAGCTAGAATACTCCCATTTAGAATAATATCGTTGGCCACAATCTTAATGGCCCCTCCACCATTACCACCAGCAACATTCTTAGAAGCTCCTCCACCTGAACCATAGTCAACAGGATTGGTTTCACTACCGTAAGGCGTTTGTCCACCTAGCGTTGCTGCGCCTTCTCCATTACCACCAGCAGATGCGTGAGCACCACCACCGGCTTCATCTGTATTATTTGAAAGTCCAGGAGAGATCCCAAAACCATCTTGACGGCCAAGACCGGCCCCAAGATATCCAAGCCCTTTTGCATTGAGGCTTGATCCTGTTTGGAGGTCAAGTGTTTGGGCCTCAAGATTTGTGAGATTAGCTAGAATCGTTGCATTTGTTTCTAATGTTACATTTCCATCTGCGAGCAGTTCAATACCACGAGCATTGGCAGGATATGAGATACTTGAGTTAGGCTTAAGAGTTAAGTTACCAGTTAGGTCAACTGCAATCCCCGGATTAAGGCCATCAATAGACAGAGAAACACTATCTGCAATTTCTAAGTTATTTGCATTGATTGTATAATTTGCACCAATTGTTTTACTTTGATTAATAAAGCAAGTTGAAACGAGATCACCACTATCACAAATCGCTGAAGGATTTGATAGAGCTAAATAAAACGTTCCATCTCCGGCCCTTTTCTTTCCAAGGCCACCTGTCGTTAAAACACTTCCAGAGAAGTCATATGAAGCACCATTGAACTCAATAGCAATACGGCCCCCAGAACCACTCCCTGCTCCGTAGGTATATGTCATACCTGCACCACCTTTTGCTGTAATTAATCCTGTACCAGAAAATGAATTGTTAACCTGTAGCCAAATTGATCCACCAGCTCCACCACCAGCTGCATAAATAGAGCTAGATGCCCCATCAGTACCATTAGCAGTTAAGGAACCATTAACAATTAAGTCATCTGTAATGATTTTAATGGCACCTCCACCATCTCCACCATCTCGCCCATTTGAAGAGCCAGCACTTGATCCGTACTCGATAGGTGAACTTGCGACACCATAAGTGACGCTTCCACCAGTAGTTGATCCACCTTCTCCATTTGCACCAGGAGATGCGTGTCCAGCACCACCAGATTCATCAGTACCATTTCCTAAACCTGGAGAAGGGCCTTTTCCATCGGCACCACCATCTCGTCCTCCAGTGTAACCTCGGCCATTAAGATTAATGGCACCACCCGACTGAATATCAATATTTGTCGCATTAAGTTCAGTTATATTGGCCGCAAGTGTTCCACCAGATTCAATCACAAGATTACTACCAATATTAAGCCCTATACTTGTTGCATCTGGTGTTTGTACAAGAGCACCACTTTGAAGAGTTAAATTTCCTAAGATCGTATAAGTTACGTTGGCCATCAATGTTTGAGTGTCGTTGATATAACACGTAGTTAGAACATCTCCACCACCACTACAATTAGGATAGATATTTGGAATGTTAACATACGCAGTTCCCTCAGCAACACCACGTCCAGCAAGGTGACTAACGCTTGCATTAACAGTTGCTTGGTTAGCTATAATAGAGATCCTACCGCCAGCTCCGTTTCCGCCGGAATTCGTGTGTCCAGATGTACCACCTGTTGCTGTGAGAGTTGCTGCCAAAACTAAGTTGTCAGCAGAAAGCCATATTGATCCACCAGCACCACCACCTGAGATATCAGAACTCTCCTGGCCATTGCCACCATTGGCAGATATTGTTCCTGAAATATCTAAAGTATTTGTGACACTTAATTTAACGGCACCACCACCGCTTCCACCAATACGTGAACCACCAGCACCTCCACCTGAGCCATATTCGACAGGAGCACTAATTGAACCATATGCAGGAGCTCCGGCCGTCCCAGCATTACCATTAAAGCCATCAGTTGCGTGACCACCGCCACCACCGTTATCATCTGTTCCAATACCACCAGCTGGTCCACCACCATTGCCCATCGCACGGCCACCAAAGTAGCCTTTATTATTGGCGTTTATAGAACCAGAGATTATTGCGTTTGAAATAGTTGAATCTGAAATATTCGCATTTAACGTCCCGGCCATATTAAAATTATTAGCAACAATATTACTAATGGCCGTCATTGCATCCATTGATAAAACACCACCTGAAGCAATCGTAAAATTTCCAGCAGCATTGTTAAAGGCAAAATCTGAATCAAGGCCCTTAACGCTTAGATTTCCAGTTGTATCGATTGTTAAGTTACCGCTTGTGATAATTGTATCACCACCAATAACTTTGGAAGTATTGATAATACATGTTGAAGAAAAGTTTCCACTATCACAAAGCTGATCATTACTTGCAAGAGCTAAGTAGAAGCTACCATCAGAAGCACGTGTTCCGACACTTCCACCTGAAACACCAATCGTCCCATTGAATGTATAAACACCAGAGTTTTGATAAATTGCAAGACGTCCAGCTGCACCGGCCCCCGTCCCATCTGAACCATTAATTCCACCTGCAGAGCCACCATTTACAGAAATTATTCCGCTTCCCGTAATTGTAGTTTGAGAAGTAATCCACAGTGACCCACCGGAGCCACCAGCTCCCTGATCACAACAACTGTTAACACCAGCACCACCTTGAGCAAGAATATTTCCGTCAATATTTAAATTTGTCGCAATAATTTTAGCAACACCACCACCGGCCCCACCGGCTTGAGCATCACCAGCTCCACCACCAGAACCGAAGTCAACGGGCTCAGTTCTTGAACCATAGACAGTAGTCCCACCGCTAGAGCGCCCATCACCACCAGGCCCAGCGTGTCCTGCACCACCTGGGTCAGCACTCGTGCCAGTAAAACCAAAACCTCCAGAAGGACCTGTTCCATTGGCCGCACCACTTGCTCCTCCTGCATAACCTTTACTTGAGACATCAATACTTGCACCTGCTTGGATATCAAGAGTTGTGGTACTTAAAAGAGTTAGGTTTGCAGAAATTTTTCCACCAGATTCAATCGTCGTGCTTCCATCAACTTGCATAATAATTTTTTCAACAGCATTGGAAGAAATATCACCACCACTTTGAATCACAAGATTTCCCGGAATATAAATGACTGTTGCATCGGCCATGGTTTGAAGATCATTTACATAGCAAGTTGTATTAACATCTCCACCACCAGAACAAGTTAAGCTTGTTCCCGAAGATGCGATTGCAGCCGTTGTAAACGTTGTGCTTTGTTGTCCAATCGTATTACTTGAAGTATCGATATAACAAACTGTTAAGCTATATTGAGTTGAAGGATCAAGGGAAGAAATCGATTGGGAAAGATTAGTATTTCCAAAATCAACACCTGTTGAACAATCACTTGGCGCCGTTGTTCCTGTTGCTATTTGATATTTATATGTTTGAAGATTTGTTGTGTTAATTACTGCGTAGCTAAGATCAATATCGTAACTATTAATTGTATCGATATTTAGAGAGTGTAAGTAGCTTGAAGTTTTTGAGAAGTTTTTAGATTCTGGACTAGATATATTTCCTGCATTATCTGTAACTGTCGCACTTACAGTTACGGCACCGTCGGCTTGGGTGCTAAAGTCAAAGGTATCACTCCAATTCCCTCCCGTACACGCTGTTGATTTAGTCACTACGTTTCCACTTAAAGTAACATTACCATCTTCTGTACATGTTCCTGATAAAGTAGCACTTGGGCCAAAGACTTCGCCTGCTGTGTTTGTAATAGTCACACTTGGAACTGAAGTATCATAATTAACTGTGGCGCTGATAGGATTATCACTGATATAGTCACCAGTTGTGGCCGTCCAAATATAAACTGTTCTTGACCCATCGGCACCTGCTGAAAAAGTAAAGTCAGTAGGTTCAGTCGTCACCCAACTTCCATCTGCACAAGTCGAAGTGTCGACCGGTTTTGTAGCTTGAGTTTCAGATAAACACCACATGGTTGCATAGGTATCATTTCCAACACTAAGCCCTACTGTTAAATCATTTGAGTCACTTGACGACATCGTAAGTGTTGGATCAGGCATCGAAACATTCTTTGTAAGAGTAATCGTTTCTTGAACTGAAGAGTTTCCTGCGCTATCAGTATAGACAACATCAAAGTCGAGGCTACCATTTGGAATTGCTGCAGTATCCACATCAACATTCCAGACACCACCAGAGCATGTTGTCGTTGCATTTATTGCATTAGATACTTGAACTTCACCGTCGTCTTCACTACAACTTCCACTAAGAGTAAAACTTGTTTGATTTGATTCATCAATAACGGTAGCAGGAGGAGTTGTAATGACCGTTGTTGGTGCAACGGTATCAACTTCGATAGTTCCAACAATTGGATCTTCAGAAATATGATCAGCACTATCAGCTGTCCAAACATAGACATCACGACTTCCTTCACCAGGCGTGAAAGTATAAGTTGCTGGAGGAGTTAGCATCCAGGTCCCACCATTACAAGTGGCCGTGTCCGTCGGTTGAGTTGTTTGCGTTTCAGAAATACAAAATTTTGTCGCACCATCTGTATTTGCGACACTAATACCAACTGTTAAGTCATTACTAAATTCCTCACTACTAGAGTCTGAGTCTAGAAGAGAGACTGTCGGAATAGAAATGCTTCCACCACCAACGATAGAATACTTAATCTTCGAACAGGAGCTAAAAGCTATTGCTATTAGAAAGAGAAATACGTGCATCGATATCAAACCTGTTAAATAATTTTCGTTACTCAAACAAGTTTATCGACATAAAGTAAATTTTCTTAACAATTTTTAGTATTTAGCATAACTAGCTTAAGAAACTGTTCACAGAAACTAATAATATTGGACACTTGTAAACCAATTCTGTTGTGATATCAAAATCTGGCCATGGCCCTGATTTAATATCACAGATTTACAAACTGCCAACCCTAGCTGCCATTTAGGTGCATGGCACGCTTATTTACAATCTCGCATCCTCTGAAGTAATTCGCTATCCTGTTCTTGAATTCGAGGCCTTAGGTACTCAACAATAGAAGAGTTTTCTTGTAGGATACGAACTAAGCGGCATAGAAATACATTATCCTCGGCACTTTCAACAATCGACCAACCATCAACGACATTATTTGTCTCGTAGAAGAATTTAAAGAAGAGCTCTTTATATTCAAGTTTTACATTCTTTCCGGCCTGAGCAACTAACTGCTCACCTAATGCCTTATCGTGAACAGAGAATCCCCAAGTAAGCCTGTCTCCACTACCTAGATCAAGTGTTCCCTCATATGTTTTAAAGAAGACACCTTTCTTCGTAATTCGCACTAATTTTCCGGAGCGAGTCCCATCTGATTTAGGGTAATTTAAAATCCCCCAACCCATAAGAGCTGCAATAATGGCGAGAATAAAAAGTGTGAAATAGATTTTCTTCTTCAAATGAACAACCTCGTTAAATAATTGATACTTCTATTGTAGTCATTTCCATCATTAGTTGTAAAAAACTTAATCTAATTAAGGTATCTTTATACCTCTTAAGTTTGACGGAGCGTCCGTCTGCGTTAAATTTCAACAAAGCCAAAGAGCGAGGTTAGATGTGTTCGACTTCATCGATTTAACAGATACCCAGGCCGTTATTCCAATTCTAGGCCTGTGCCTTTTGCTATGCCTGGTGGTAGCACGATTTACTAAAATCATTGGTATCCCCAAAGTCAGTGGCTTTATTATGCTTGGGATTGTTTTAGGTCCCTATGTCACAGGAATAATCACTCACGAATTTCTTGAAAAAACAAATTATCTGTCAGACCTGGCCCTAGGGCTTATTCTCTTCAATATTGGAGGGGAGTTTAATAAGTATCTTTTACGGCGACTAAGTAACGAGCTCATAAAGGAGACACACTTTAAGGTCTTTCTCATGTTTCTTATTAGTAGCATCCTCTTTGCTACTTGCCTGCTGATATTTACCGGTCTCTCCGCGGCCAATATATTTATCATTTCGGTCATGCTTGGAATTATAAGTATTGAAGCAGCACCACCTACCACAGTACTTGTCATGAAGGAGTATAATACTCATGGGCCAATTACCGATGCCATCATGATCCACCTAGCAGTCGTAACAGGGCTAACCATCGTTGGTAGCCTATTCTTTACTTCAGTATTCCAGGCAACGGGTCTTTGGCCCTCATCAGTTTCTTCCTATCAGGCGATCCTTTCCATGGCCAAAGAGGTCATTGGATCAATTGCTGTAGGAGTTGCCCTTGGCCTACTTTTAACATGGCTTGAGAATTTTGAGAATAAGATCGGTAACTTCCTCTTCTCAATCCTTACTATGATTCTCTTTTCTCAGACCTTGGCCTATTTTTTAAACTTAAATGTTCTCTTGATTTCTCTCGTTCTTGGATTTACTGTGACTCAGGCCTCTTCAAAAGGAAGGTTGATTCACACAACGGTAAGAGATATTGGAAGTTCACTTTATGCAATATTCTTCGTCTACGCTGGTACTCATATAAATATTGCAGGACTAATTTCGGAAAATGCGCTCTTTGTGATCATGTACATTCTCATACGAACCCTTTCTGTTTATTTTGCTCATCGTCTCTTTGCCAAGCGTGTAACATCCAATGATTACAGTATGTTAGGTCATTGCCTCTACTCTCACGCTGGGACAGCAATTGCCGTTGCCATGGCCATTCAAAAAATCCCTCACGTTACAAGCGACATAATTTTTCATACCATAATCTCCAGTATTTTTATCTTTGAAATAGCTGGTCCACTAATCCTCAAAGAAGCACTAAAACGCAGTGGAGAGGTCTCTCTGGAGTCTCTAAATGATGGGCAATTTAGCTATGGACAAGATCGCCGTTCAATTTTCAAAATTACCAAAGATTTTATCGCGAACAGTCTCTCTGGACTAAAAAAATAGTTTTGTCAGGATTAACAACCTGAGTTAAGATGCCTATATGGATACGACTATTTCAAATAATGAAAATAACGATGTGGAAACATCGAATAAAGATATAACTGAACAAGTTTCACAAGAAGAAAACGAAACAAAAGAAGAGATTACGAAGACAAGAAAAGACCTACATATGCCACGTAGGATCTTCCACTTCTCGATGGGCCTTATTGCGGGGATGATTTATAAGCATTTTCTAACTCACGCTCAGGCCGTCCATATTCTTGGTATTGCCACATGTGTTTTTTATATTCTTGAACAGATTAGAATTAACTACCCAGAAAACCGCTTAATGAAATTAGGTAGTCGCTACCTTTTACGTGCTGAAGAGCAACTGAAAGAATCGGCCTCAATGCCGTATCTAATGGGACTGCTTCTAACTATCTTAACATTTCCAAAAACTATTACACTTGTTGCTGTTTTCACACTTGCAGTTTGTGATCCTTTAAGTGCCATTATTGGCATTCGCTTTGGAAAGACAAAGTTAAAAGATAACCGCTCTCTTGAGGGAACACTTGCCTTTTTAATTGCAACACTCGCTATTCACCTAATGGTTCTTCTAAGTGTATATGAATTTAATGTAAGAATTGCACTTGTCACTATCTTTAGTTCACTTGTTGTGACGGCCGTCGACTTTATGGATTTTAAAATCGATGACAATCTAACGATTCCTCTATCAACAGCAGGAGCTCTTTGGTTATTTATGGCAATCTTTCTCTAACTGGGTTCTAAAAGAATTTTAGAAATTTCTTTTTCTTAATTTGAACACGACGATAGAAGGCTTCATTCTTGGCCTCGTGCTTTACTTCCACAAGACCTTCTTTGATAAATTCATTTAGGTAGGACTCAAGCACTTCCATATTCACTTCATCAAGAAGACTAAGATCCTCACTTTTGATTGAGATGAGGAGATTCTCCATATTCATCCACTCAAAGAACGAGATATTCTCCAAGATAATCTCCTTGGCCAGATCCATATCATCATTTTGTAAGTTCTCATTGGTTTTAGAATTCACTTTAAAATTCCCCTCGCCCCATCTATTATAGAACATATGGAAAATAATACTAGTCGCACAATTGTTGGTACAAATCTCCCGATTGATTCGCTTGAAATGGGTAACCCTAAAGCACAGAAGACACTTTTTGTTCTTCATGGTTTTGCTCAGAATAATGAACAAATCAAAGAAAATATCGTTGATAAATTATCACCTCAAATTTTCAAGAGTTTTCGTATCCTCATTCCAAATGGAGTTTTTCCTATTCCAAAAATTAGGCCTAAACAAATTACATATCGCTATAGTTGGTACTTCTATGACCACACAAGACAGAAATACTATATTGATATGAGTACACCAATTGAGGCCCTTGGAAACTTCTTAAAAGCAAAAGATATTGAATTTAAAGATGTTACTATTGTTGGCTATTCTCAAGGGGGCTATCTCGCCCCAATTATGGCAAGTCACCTTCCAGGAATCCATGCGTCGATTGCCATTAATGCAAACACACGAGTCGATAAACTTGGTGAGAACTTAAACTTTAAGCACCTTTCAATTCATAACGAAGGTGACCCTGTTGTCGAATTTGAAAATTCTCACAATAGCTTTTTGCAGCTAAAAAAGAAAATTACAGATGCTCAATACGAAAGCTTTAAGATTAATACTCATGAGATTTCACCTGAGAATATAAAGTCCCTAGAGTCATACTTACTAGAAATCAAATAAGAGCTTTAAAAATTCTTTTCGTGAGTTAATATCCACAGCGCGCGAAGTATTAAAAGTTACGTGTCCTTCACCTTTGTGAAATTCGATATCCCACATAGACTCTGATGAGTAAGGAAGAATACTATAGCGAGAATCCACGATCGTATTACCTTCTCCCCAATGAAGATAGCCACTAGTAAAACTTCTAAATCTCTCATAATCATAAGGAAACTTATCTGACTTATAATGCTTTAAAAGATTCTTAATTTCTTTTTCTTTAACAATGGAAGCGCTCTCACTTTTTGGATAGAGTTTGATCTTACCAAAAGGGATACTTTTGACGGCATAGAACTTAGCCTGATCTTGGTCAACAACAATTCCACGCCAAACCACATTATTAAAGATTGTCGGCTTAATCATCTTCCTCTCAGTATGCTCATTAATGAGCCCCTTTGTTGTCAGAAAGTTTGTCACACGCTCTCTCTGATAGAAACCAAGAGACATGAATGCAACGACATAGATGATGGCCACAGTATTAAATTTTAAATTCTTAGTACGAAGACAAATGATGACAAGAATAACAAGTGGAATTGTACAAAGTGGATCAATAACGGCAACAGTATTTAAAGCAACTCTAGTGGAAGAAAGGGGCCAAAAAAGTTGCGTTCCATAATTTGTAAATGAATCAAGAATACCATGTGTAGCATAGGCACAAAATGTATAAAGATAACTTCTTTTAATAGGAACCCTAAATAGTTTAAGAAATAAACTAACGACAAGAGCACCTATAGGAATGAAAAAGAGTGAATGAGTAAAGTGTCTGTGAAATTGTACGTGAAAAAGTGGATCAGTAGATGAACGAATAAGAATGTCGAGGTCTGCGGCCATTCCTGCAAGGGCACCCCAAAGAGCTATCACCTTTAAACTAGGTGCTTCTTTAGATTTTTTAGATACTTCATTCTTTCTGCGTATCTTTGACTTAATTTTGGTCGCTCCTAGAGCTGCCATTGAGCCAAGTACGGCCTGTGATAATGGGTCCACTAAAATCCTCACTTTATGTATTTACCAAGAGTATGTTACCATAAATTCATGAAGTTTTTAAAAGACCAAGCACTCCTTGCAGGCATAAAAAACATTTGTATACTATCTGGTGCCGGAATCTCTAAGGAGTCGGGATTAAAGACCTTTCGCGACCAAAATGGACTTTGGGAAAATCACGATATTTACGAAGTGGCCTCTCCCTTGGCCTTCAACAATAACCCCAATTTAGTTCATGAATTCTATAATCAAAGAAGAAGACAACTCCAATCAGGTGAGGTTCATCCTAATGATGCTCATCTGGCCCTGGCCGAACTTGAAAAATCAGCGAAGTTTGAAACAACAATTATTACTCAAAATGTCGATAACCTTCATGAGAGGTCTGGCTCAAAAAGTATCTACCACATGCATGGACAGCTTTTAAAAGTTCGCTGCAAGAAAACGAAGAGAGTTTATGAGTGGAAAGATGATCTTACAGTTGAAGATCGCTGCCAGTGTTGTCATACAAAGGGTAACCTAAGGCCACATATTGTGTGGTTTGGTGAAGTTCCGCTTTATCTCGACGAAATTCAAGAGGCCCTTCTAAAATGTGATCTCTTTATTTCTATTGGAACATCAGGGCTTGTCTACCCTGCTGCCAATTTTGTCGCTATCGCCAAGAGCGCTGGTGCTCACTGTCTTGAGATCAATCCTCACCCGACAAATAACGCCGAACTCTTTGATGAAACTATCGCTGAAGTCGCAACGCAGGGCGTACGCCACTTTGTGGAATCCATGCTCAATATCTAGCGTGCAGAAATTACATATTTCATAAAATCACTTTAATTTTCGTTACCCCTTGGCTATAAGTGGGCACTCAATGCTATTGGAGAGGTATATGAAATCAGTGATTTTAACACTTGCGATGCTTTTTGCAGTTACATCTAATGCAAAAGCTTCAAGCAATATTAGAGAAATATGTGAAAACGCTTACTATGCCACTGGCTATACTAAGCTTCATCAATATAATCTCATCGTCAACTGGGCCCGTATTTCGGATCATGCCCTAGTTGATCTTGAGAATATTATCTACTCAGACAATTTCAGAGTTCTAGCTGAGAAAGTTCTGGGTAATAACAAATCAAAATATACTTTTAAAGAAACTGGAAAACTAAATTCATATCAATATGAAGCGGCCCTTAGTGAACTTGCAAAGATCACTGGAAATCAGGCTTCATGTGTTTATGATCTTTAATCATTAGAGGGAAAAAATATGAAAAAACTATTACTAGCTGCTACACTTTTTATTTCTGTAAACGCAAGCGCAAACCAAATCAAAATTTGTGCGATGGAAGCTCAAGAAACTTGTAAAGAATTAACAAACAAAGAAGATTTCTACACATGTTTTAATTCAGTACGTGACTACTGTATTGATAGCTATATGTACCAATCAGGAAACAAGTCAATGCCATGGTGTTTTGATGAGTGTGCACTTGTTCAAGACGAAGCTCAAAGAAACCTTTGCTACGAAACTTGTACTGAAAAATAATTTAGATAAATAAGTACAAATAAAGAAGGCACCCATTGGGTGCCTTTTTTTATTCTTATTTTCTTCTAACGCTCGATAATTGCAACAACACCCATTCCACCTGCTGTACAGATAGAAATCAGTCCGCGTCCGCCGCCTTTTTCTTTAAGCATTTTTGCAAGGCCTGCTACAATTCTGGCTCCTGTTGCACCAAATGGATGTCCAAGAGCAAGTGATCCACCTTTAACATTAAGCTTTGAGCGATCAATAGATCCAAGAGCAGCGTCTAGGCCAAGCTTTGTTTTACAGAATTCTTCATCTTCCCATGCCTTTAAAGTACAAAGTACTTGAGCAGCAAAAGCTTCGTGAATTTCATAAAAGTCAAAGTCTTGTAGAGTAAGACCAGCACGTTTTAGAAGTTTAGGAACGGCGTAAACAGGGGCCATTAGAAGTCCTTCCTCTTCAATAAAGTCAACTGCTGCCGACTGACAAGTTGTGAAGTATGCTGAAACTTCTAAGTTGTGTTCTTTTGCGTACTCTTCAGAACATAAGAAAACACAAGAAGCACCATCAGTAAGAGGTGTTGAGTTAGCTGCTGTTAAAGTTGCTTTGTCAGATTTTTCGAAAGCTGTTCTTAAAGAGCCCATTTTCTCAACTGTTGTGTTAGCTCTTAGAATTCCATCACGCTCGAGACCTTTAAATGGCACAACTAGATCATTATAAAATCCTTCATTATATGCACGCTCAGCATTTTGATGAGACTCCCACGCAAGTTGGTCTTGATCCTTACGAGCAATATTCCAACGTTGGGCCATAAGCTCACAACTTTGTCCCATTGAAAGACCTGTACGAGGCTCTTTTACAGCAGGAAAGGCAGGCTTAAGGTCAGCAGGGCGAATACTCATCAGTGCCTTAATGCGCTCACCTGTTGAGCGAGCGTAATTTGCACGGCTCATGGCATCTGAGAACTTTTTAGAAAATTCAACCGGGATATCACTATTAGTGTCAACACCACCAGCGATCCCGCACTCAATTTGTCCGGCTGCAATTTTCATTGCAATAATATTTGAGGCCTCAAGAGAAAGTCCACAAGCTTTTTGAATATCTGTTGCAGGAGTGTGAAAAGACAGTCCTGATTCAATTGTACACTCACGCGCAAGAGAGAAGTCATAAGCGTGCTTACTTACAGCACCAAGAACAACCTCACCAACTTCTTGCCCTTTAAGATTCATCTTGTCGACTAAACCTTTTAAAGCAGCAGTCATTAGCTCCTTGTTAGAAACACCCTGATACTTTGTCCCAGACCTTGCAAATGGAATACGTGATCCCGTGATAATACAAACTTTTCTTTGTTCCATTAGATTTCCTTTTTATTAATTTGCCTTTTAATTTATAAGGCTTTTTAGTTCGAAAATTATTTTACGATAGCTACTCAAGTGAAAAAATTCTTCTAACTCTAAAAGTATCGTGTTTAATTTTAATTTTTCACGGCCCTCAATACACTTGAGAATTTCCACAACATACTTTTCAATAACAATAAAACATATCGCAAGTGGTGAAAGATTTGACGTGTAAACATCAGGAAAGCCCACACCATTTAATGAACCATGGTGCTGACGAACAATAACATCAATGCCTGTTGGAATTCCTGATATTTCTTGAAGCATAGTAGTGGTCATATTGGCGTGTTCTAAAACAAGCTTCTTTTCTAATTCACTTAAGTCCACTTGTGCCATATCATCGAGAGAGTGAATTTTTAGAAGTTTCTCTTCACGTAAGAGAATATCGTGAAAAAAGCAAATATAACAAACCTTATCCATTGTTTGCTTTAGCTGTTCTCCTCTTCCCCATCCAAGATTTGGAATAATTTGATAGAAGAATAGGCTCGCTAAATAATTTCTTTTAAATGCGTATGTCGTTTCATTCTCGAGTAGAGAGCGAAGTAGTGTCGATAACTTCTTTGAGCTACTTACAGTCTTTGTCATGGCAACAATTGACGTTCTAGCTAGCTTCACAGTTTGTGGAGTGATTCCTATTTCATTGAGAAGGTTTTGAGAGATCTCAAAGGTATCACTACTCACTTCCATCACCTTCTTATCTTCTTTGAAGGCCTTTACCACCTTAGTTAGTGACTGAGCAAGGATTTGCCCCATAAGCTTTTCAAAGTCTTCTTTTTGTACAAAGAAATGAGTAAGATTATTTTGCTCATAGCGCCTTACAATATCCTTATCGAGTATATCATTGGCATAGATTCGTTTTACAAAATGCTCCACACCGGCCTTCGTCATTTTGATATAGATATCACAGGATGGATTTGAGAGTTGATAAAAGTTAGCGATTTCAACACTCACAAAATCAGGCATCTTTAAGTGCCTTAGTTCTTCATCCGTAATATTTAAGCTTTTAATAAGTTGAAGGCTAATATCTCGAAGTGAGAATCTTGATGGTAGAGAAACAAAGCTCCCATAATCAATTTCCATCTCACCCAAAATAATAATAGGTTTTTTAATCGTGTGATCGATCATAAAATTAACAAAATTTTGACCGCCAGGGATATTCCTCCCTTCACTATCGATATACTTATTTTCGCAAATTATTCCATCGAAGCTTGCTAATTCATCTGCATTCTTTAAAAGAGAAGAGTTCTCTAGGCACTCAATCTCGAAAGAGTACTCATTTGTTAAGTACTCTCTCACACTTGATTGGATACGCTCATCAGAATGGATGATCAGCAGTTTTCTCATTAGAACGATCTTCTCTTAAAAATAGAGTTAAAAATAAATCCCCATATCGCCAAAGTTGCCACAAGGTGAACAAGGCCAAAGACAAAACTCTTAACTATATCTAAGTTTAATTCGGCTCCTAGAGATAACATATCTGCAAGACCTGAGATCTCTCCAATTCTTGGCAGTAGCCAATAAAAGATAAGGCCAAAGATTGATGAAAGGTTAATACCTGATAGAGCAGGATTGCCGGCCTGGATATATGTGTAGACACCAACCGAGGCAATAACATAAAAACATGTTAGAAGTAGTGTTCCAATCTTATTGAAGAATAAACTAAAGAAACAACTAACAAACATGATAATTAAAATTTGTAAGAAGTGTGGAATAAGAGAAGCGGTCATCTTTATCATTGAAAAATCCACTCCCTTAGGAACAAGGTCATTAGATATTAAGATAATGATACCGATAATAAGAATGAATACTAAGTAAAGAAAACTTAAAAGGGCGCCACCTAGCATACGATTAATCACGTATGATGAGCGATTGATCGGTAGAGCTAAAATTTGTGAAATAACTCCACTTTCTAGATCACTACGAAAGATATTGGCAGAAATAAGAGCGGCCACTAGTTTTGCACTTAGGCTAATAATCCATATAACAACTGTCATACTAGCTGTTGCTAGATAAGTACTAAAACCCGACTCTTGAATTTCAATTTGTAGAGTATTACTTAAAACACCACCTAGGTACATCACGACGACAGTCATAGCGAATAAGAAAATGACTGATTTATTTCGAACTTCTTTTTCAATTGTATTTTTAATTAGCGTAAAATTAAACATGAGCTTCCCCACTTTCCTCTTTCGTCCCTTTAACAAGAGTATAGAATCGATCCTCTAGAGACATTCCATCACGTACATCATCGATTGGCCCCTGGGCCTGAACTTTACCGTGATTTAAAATAATAACTTTCTTTGCAAACTTCTCCACCTCAGAAAGAATGTGCGAGTTGATTAAAATTGTTTTCCCTTTGCTTGAAAGTTCGAGACAAATATCTTTCACATCTTTTATCCCAATCGGATCAAGACCAGAAAATGGTTCATCCAAAATAATTAAATCCTTATCTGCAACAATTGCGATACAAAGACCAACTCGTTGCATTTGTCCCTTTGATAACTCACTGAGTTTTTTCTTACCTAACTCTCCAATTGATAGTTTCCCTAAGGCCTCTTTAATTCTCTCTTTGACTTGAGACTTTTCAACTTGATGAAATTCAGCAAAGAACTTAAGAGTTTCCTCGACAGTAAAATAATTATAGAAAGTGAATTTTTCAGGTAGGTAGACAAGCCGTGATCGTGACATTGGCTCACTTGAATCAATATCATAAATCGAAATTTTTCCACTATCTGCACTAATGAGGTTTAGCATACACTTTACAAAAGTTGTCTTCCCAGCACCGTTTGGCCCCAAAAGAGCAACAACATCCCCATGCTCTACAGTCAGTGAAAAGTCAGATAATGCCTTTTGGTCTCTATAACTCTTAGAGACATTTTCAACGTTAATTACGCTCATATATAAATCCTTATTTATCGAGAATTGTTTTAGAGTTGATACTACGTGGGCGCTTCTGCTCATCAATGGCCACGTAAGTAAAGATACCATCAGTTACTCTAACTCTTTCTGTTTCAAACTTACGAATAACCCAAGCTTCAACCTTAACGGCAAGAGATGTATTTCCTTCTCTTACAGTTGAGCAGTAGCAACATAGAATATCCCCAACCCCTACAGGTTGGATAAATTTCATTGCTTCAATTGCGATAGTTGCCGTACGGCCATTACAGCGCTTTCCAGAATAGATTGCACCGGCGATATCCATTTGCGAAAGAACCCAACCTCCAAAGATATCACCATTGTGATTTGTATCACAAGGCATCGTTAGCGTGCGAACACATAGTTCTCCTACTGGTTCATTTTCACTATTTTTTCCCACCATTTATATCCTTTTAAAGTCAGTTATAATAAATATAAAATATACCTATAATTTTAGAGTAAAAGGTCATTCAATGCTAGAAAAGAAAGAATTGCAACTCATTGGACAAGCTGTTGTTGTGAGCAGTGTTATGGTGGGACTATTAAATGGAGTATATCTGTCTGGTATTTTCCCACAAGATGGAATGGTTTCAAGATTGCTAATTCTCTTAGGTGGAAATTTCATCAAAGGTGGCTACATTCAGTGGCTAACATATTTGGCCTTCTTCTGGTCAATCTCGGAAATAAAAGCATTAAAGGCCCAAATAAAAGCAGAGAAATCCTACTTTAAGGCCAATCTTCTGCCGACAGATGAAAAGCACCTGCTCATGTCTGATGATGTTGTTCAAATTGGTCAGAAAGTGAAAGACTTTGAGAAGAAGTACACAAAGACTCTTTTAACTCAACTCATTAAAAACTCTTGTGCGAAATTTCGTTCAACGAAAAATGTTTCAGAAGTTCTTGAGGTTATTAATATCATCACTGATCTACATCGAGACAACTCAGAAACTGAACAATCCAACATTCGCTACCTGTTATGGGCCATTCCGTCTTTAGGTTTTATTGGTACCGTACTTGGTATCTCAAGCGCACTCATGTTAGCAAACTCTAAAGACATGCAACTGATTACTTCTACACTTGGTGTTGCCTTTGATACAACACTTGTTGCACTTATTCTAAGTATCATTCTTATGTGGCTCTTTCACGACCTACAAAAAGCAACAGATCAATTTCATATGAAGACAAAAGAATATGTTATTGAAAACCTTGTTAATAAGATTGAGATGTAGGAAAGCAAAGAATGCGCCAAAGAAAGTCCATAGACGTTTTTAATATTTCATTTCTCGATTTACTCTCAGGAGCACTTGGAGCGGTTATCATCCTCTTTATTGTTGTTCCAAAGAATGAGACTCCTGTTGTCGAAAAACCGAAAGAAGTATGTGTTGATAATTCGCAGGCCCTGTCTCAATGTGAGAAGCTTGCCAAAGATCAAAAGAAAGTCATTCAAGAACTTACTGCACAAATTACTCCACCTAAGGCGAAGCCTGAGCCAAAGCCTGAACCAAAACCAACTCCTACTCCAGTTGCCAAAAGCGCTGATGTTGGATTTAACTTTAAAGGCAAACACGTGGCCTTTCTTATTGATGTTTCAGGCTCAATGGGTACAGATGATCGCATCGGCCAAGTTAAAGCAGGACTTAAGATGCTTATTGCCTCAATGGGTAAGGACTACTATGTCGACATTATCTATTTCCCTGGTAAGAACCGAAGTTCACAATATGCGCTGTGGGGTGTTTTACAAGACCTTAGGGACCTTAAAATAAAAGAAGAGGTATATGAATTTTTGGCAAGCCTAAGGCCTTATGGCGCAACACCAACAAGGGCGGCCCTTAAGTACGTGATTGATCAATACCCTCAACTAACCGATATCGTTCTCCTAAGTGATGGCTCCCCTACGAAGTCTGGACGAACAACTTCACCGGATAATATCGACGACATTGTTAGGGATATCACAGACAAAAATAATCTCAGAAAAGTGCAAATTAATGCCATTGGAGTTGGGGCAAAGAATTTCAGTAAATCGTCGGATTTATATAAATTTTTAAAGAATTTAACAGATGCCAATAACGGTTTTTTCTATGGCTTCTAAAGTTGGCGAAATTTACGGATTTTGCTAACCATAGATTTTATAGTGATTCTCACCTAAGCTACTGATTTAACTGAATTATTTACTCCGCAACTTCAGCGACTTATCCAAAATTGTCATAATAGTGTCAATGAACATGGCACTTAAACCAACATTTCGTCAGCACATTGTCAGAGTCTTGTTAAGAGCAAGTTTTTCGGCACTCTTTTTTGGAGCAACTCTCCTATTTACCTCATGTGCTGGGCCAATGAATCCGTTCGGAAGTGACACTCTTTCAATTATTAATGACGGAGATCATTTCGAGAATCTTGAGGCCTTTACTAATATCTTAGATAACCATCTAAACTTTGATAATGTTGGAACAAGTACAATTGGTATCGAGTTCTTTCCAAAGAAACAAAATCGTCACACTGTTTATGACCTCTATATTAAGATCAACTCAACTCGTGGAAAACTCAACCCTGAAAATATTGTGATCTTTTGGAATGGTAGAAATATCACTTCTAGCTTTAAAAATAATAATAAAGTTATCTATGAAGATGACCAAAATATTATTTATAAAATCAACCGCCTAAGTCTTCCTGCAAGACTTGAGACTGATATTAAAATTGGCTACCAATACCGTGGAGAAATTCGTTCACTTTATCGTTATGAAGAACCTTCATGTAAACAATTCACAGCTGCCAATAATAAAACAACGATTACAACGACTGACCCATTCAATGTAAAGTTGAGCTTTATTGATCTAGTAAAAAAAGAAGCATCTAAAGTGCATACTAATCCTTCAATGCTTCTAGGTATTATTGCCCAAGAGTCAGGCTTTAATTATCGCTCGGTAAGCTCTGCAAAGGCAATTGGTCTAACACAAGTTACCGATGCAGCAAGCCAGCACGTCATTAAGAAGTATGACACATGGAAAGTAGACAAGAGAATTGAAAAACTTCCGTATGGACTCGTAAAGTTTATGGTTAGATCTGGAAAGATTAATCAAAATAATGATTGGCGACTTAATCGAAAGAAATCTGTTATCGGTGGACTCGAGTATATTGAATACCTAAAGAAGTATTGGCGTGGCAATATCGACCTTGTTCAAAAGTCATATCCAAAAATAAAAAATCTTAAGACATTTGAGAAAAGCCAACTCTTTACAGACTTGATTCTTGCTAGTTACAACTCTGGCCCATTTAGAGTGAAGTCTCAATTAATAAAGTTAGAAACTGACTGGCGTAACTCCGATCGCCTTCAAGAAGCAAAGAATTATATTAATCGCGTAAATAGTTATTGTTATCACTTTACACAAAATGACACTCAAGGAGTCATCAATGAAGATCAAGCCATTAATCTTTAATATTTATGCATTTGTATTTATTGCAATTGCAGTTAGCATCCCAATTCAGGTCATGTTCCTCTACGGTCATGGTGCAACTGATATTGGTGCCATCTGGTCGAAAATGACAGTCTTTAACTTCATGGTTATGGCCTCTTGTTTTCTAAATGCTTATTTCTCATTTACAGCACAAGATGACATCAAGTGGAGCTTTCCATTATCGATTGGCTTTGTTTGTTTAAATAATTCGATTGTCTTAGTTTATGGTAATGACTTTGAAGCAGCTTCAGTTATTCTATCAACTTTTGCCTATATCCTTATGACTTCATACTTTATCCTAAGTCATGAAACAAATGTTATTAACTCACCTACTGCTCAGTGGTGGAAAACAGCAATTCGCTACCAAGCGCCACTTCCAACAAAGGTTTCTTCAACAGATATTCCAATTAATCTTGGTGAAACTTTTGATATCTCAAGAACAGGTGCTTATATCTCTTATAATACGCCTACTCAAAAAGATATCTTCCATTGTGGAGACACTTTTACTTTCAATATCGGAACAGATTTAGAACTAAAGGCCAAGGTCGTTAGAAAGTCGAATGCTGTCGGACGCTACCCAGAGGGAATGGGGGTACAATTTGTCGAACTTGGTGTTGGTGAAAGACTTCAATTAGAGAAGCTTTTAACAAGCCTTAGACAAAGTGTAGATGAAGAAAATATGGATAGTGATAACGATTACGAAGAGTACAATAACGCTGCTTAGTCGTCCCCTAAGTAGCTAAAATAACGAGCTTGATTTTTAAATTGGCAGGACCTCACTGAGGTCCTGTTTTTTTATTGGGGCGCTATTTCAAGTAAATTCTACAATCTCCTACCATCTGTTCATAAATTACCGTAAAAGCAAAGTATGTTACGTACAACTCTAATAATTTTAGCAACATCACTAACAGTGGCCCAGCCCCTTGACCTCAAGGCCCATGGAGACACTGATCAACCATTCAACCAAGCAGAGTTTAGAAAACGCTTATCTGCACTTATGAAAAAAGGAAAGCGAACGCTCTACTATAAAACAGCAAGGCTTTATCTTTTTAATAATATCTACGCTTACAACAAGAATGGCTCTGAGAATAAGTATCTAAAAGATCTCTACTGTGGAAATGAATACGAAAATAATGTTGATATTCACTTAGATCAAGAAAATCTTCCTGATGGAAATATTATCAATACTGAACATACTTGGCCAAAGTCTCGTTTCTTCGAATATGGAGACTCAGTAGAACACGGCAAGAATGAATATGACGATATGGTTGCAGATATGCACCACCTCTTCCCAACCGACTCTTTCGTTAACAGCATGAGGGCCTCATATCACTACGGTGAAGTCGATGAGAATAAACTTCAAGACTGTGGGGAATCAAAATTTGGGAAAAATAAGAAGTATCCGAATATGCCGTTATTTGAACCACCAAATGAAGTCAAAGGCGATATCGCTCGTGGACTATTCTACTTTGCTGTCACATATGAGCTACCAATCAATGATCGTGAAGAAGAATTTCTAAGGGCATGGGATAAGTTAGACCCGGTATCTGAATTTGAAAAATTTAGAAATGATGAAGTAGAAAAGTATCAGGGCAACCGTAATCCATTTATCGATTACCCTGAACTAATTAATTTGCTAACGGACCTTTAATTATTTAATCTTTGCCATCTCACTTGCTGGATCCTTAGAGTTTCCATTCAAGCGACGATCTAAGATCATTTTAAAATGAGAATATGGGTATGCGCCTTTAACTGGAACACCGGCCACGACAAAACCAGGAGTGCCACTAAAGCCCAGTTTATTTGCACTTGCTACGTCCGCAGCAATCTTATTTTCAACACGTTTAGAGTTAACTAGTCCTTTAATTTTGTTAACATCTAACTTCATCTCTTTGACGAGACTAACAAAGTATTTTTCACCATGACGGACTTTGTTTTGATTCTTCAAGATTATCTCATGAAAATCAAATGCCTTTTGTCCATACTCAATTCGAATTGCTTCATAGTACTTGGCCGCAAGTCTAGCATTAGGGTGGATTGAATCAATAGGAAGATGACGATAAACAAACGCAACATCATCTTTATAATCATCAAGAACCTGCTTAACAGTCTCTAGAGCGCGATAACAGAATGGACACTGAAAATCAGAGTATTCATAAATAACAACTTTTGCATTCGGATTACCAATAATTAAGTCCTCGCTGTGTTTTTCAACTTCAATTGGATTCTTAAATGCTGCTTCTAAAATTTCTTGCTCTTTCTTATTGCGATCTTCAAGGGCCTTCTCCCTCATTTGAGACGCCATCTTCTGGAGTGTTTCCATGAACAGTTGTGGATTTTTTTTCATGACTTCAGTTAAGATTTCAGGATTCTTCTCCAATGTTTTTTGAAGATCACTTGCTGATTGCTTTGACTGGCAAGATGCTAAGAACAAGGCAACAAAGGCAAAAAGAAGTGGAATGGTTAATCGCTTAGACATAAATGGCCCCTAGTAGTTTTCGTAACTTTTGTTAACAAACCTTTCGTAACATTATGGCCAAGCTTTATTCACTATACGTTAGAGTTATGTCAAATCTTTGAAAAGAATATAAAAAAAGGGCCTTATAAAGGCCCCTATTTATCAGTTATTCGACGTTTTTAATTTTACTGAGCAAATTGTGGGCGAAGCTTGTAACCAATTCCACGAACTGTTTCAATTAAGTTTTCATTAAACTTCTGACGTAATTGTAGAACGTGTGTATCTACTGTACGAGTTGATGGATAGCATTCATATCCCCATACCTTATTTAAAATTTCATCACGTGAAAGAGCACGGTTTGGATTTTCAACAAGTAGCTTTAGAAAATCAAACTCCATTTTTGTTAGTTCAACTAAATTTCCGTCCCAAGTAACTTCTCTCGTATCATTATCAATTTTAAGCTTTCCAAGAGTTAGCACACCCTTTGTGTCGATTTCCTTGGCCGTTGCACCTTGATCTCCTATTCTAAGTTGAACTCGAATACGAGCAAGAAGCTCACGAGACTCAAAAGGTTTTGTCATATAATCATTTGCCCCTGACTCAAGTCCTACGACTTTATCTATTAAGTCAGTTTTGGCCGTTAGAATAATCATTGGCGTGTTATTATTATTTGCACGAATCTCTTTGAGAAAGTCGATCCCTTGCCCGTCAGGAAGCATCCAGTCTTGGATGATAAGGTTAAATCCTTTTAGATCAATTTTTCTAGCTTCTTCAAGAGTCTGTGCCCAAGTTGTGTCAAACCCTTCCATCTTAAGAAAATCAAGAATTCCTTTTCCTAGTGAAATATCATCTTCAACTAATAGAATCTTATCCATATTTACTTCCTTTTAGGTAGCGTAATAATAAATTTCGTCGGCTTCTTTACCAACTCAATCTTCCCGCCCCATTCATCAACTATATTTTTAATAATATTTAAACCTAAACCAGTACCAGAACTCTTAGAACCTTTCACAAACTCACTAGTCAGTGTATCCAGATCCTTTGTAATCTCACCACCATCACCAACTTCAACAACAAAGAATTTGTCCTTCTCATAAATCTTTAAATAGTGTTCTTCTGCACCATGAATAAAAGAATTCTCAACAAGGTTCTTTATTAAAATTTGAAACCAGTAATAATCAACAAAGATCGTATCATTGACATCGATTGAGATATCAATTTCCTTATCGTAAGTTTCCTTAATAGGAATGATTGTATCATAAATAAGATCTTCTAAATGTTCTAACTTTTCATAACTGAATGTTAACATACCTGAAGCATTTGCCCCCTGTAGATAGTGCTTAGACTTCTCCGTTAATCGTTGTAAGCGGTAAACTTCACCTGCGATACGCAAAACATCTTCTTGCTGGTCTTCCGGCAAAGAACCAAGAGAGCGATTCATTTTTTCGACGATGAGTAGTAAAGATGCAACAGGTGTTCTAAACTCGTGAGTTAGAACCTGAAGGGCCATCTTCTTTCGACTCTCTTCAACCTTATCATCCTTAATTTTGCTAAAGAGCAACCAAAGAATGATAAAGAAGATAACAATAATCCCTGTAAATGATGTCAGGGTTGATGTGGAAACTGTTTGTAAGAGGTGTCTGGTATTTTGTCTCCAACAGATTGGGCCATCATTATAAACACACCACTTCCCTGCTCGTGCCCTTGTGATTTGATAAGGAGTTTGATCTAAGAATCTCTCAATAGAATCATTAGCGTAGAAACGATACTCTAAGACATTGTATTGTCTTGGGTATTTGATCCTAGCAAGTAAGAAGTTCTTAGCAAGGATTGTCCCCTCTTCATTAATAATATCCTGCAGAGTTTCTTGTGAAAGACTTGCAAGAAGTCCATAGATCCCACCTAGGGGGCCTATTTCACGCTGTAATTGTGCCAGCTCAGAGACATGAAAGTATGAAAGCCTTCTTCTTACCCATGAAGTCTGCGAAGCCTGACCTGTTGCTAATTGGTACTGGAAAAGAAGATAAGCGTAACTTACACCTGACTCATGAATATAAGGTGGTGACTTAACAAACCAATTCGGAATATTTCTAATTCTTCCACAACGAATTTGCTCCCATACTCCCTTCTTGCGCGTTCCCGTTAATTGAGATTGAAGAATTTCAATATTTGAACACCCTTTTGAACTTGAAAGAAGAGATGCATCAAATTCTTCAATTGCAAGGGATGGATTAAGAAGCTGGAACTGCTCATCTGAGTAATAAAGAGATGAGAAATTAACAATGGCGTAAGGTGTAATTGAGGTTTGCATCTTAACTTTTAGCTCATTAATTTCATCAATTTGGTACTGACTAGCAAATCGAGGAGCAAAAGTTTTTAAAACAAAACTTCCAGAGAAAAAGGCAACTATTAACGCCGTGAATATAAGTACAATATAAGGTTTCATTAAATCTAAGTAATCCCAGCATTTACAATATTAAACGTATCGTTAATAATTGTCCTAAATAAGTCAGAATATTGTCAATTAATCTTATGGCACACAGCAAGACCAACAAAAGGACGTCAAATGCTCATTCTTGGAGTTGATTTAGAAGGTATTAACGAAAATTTAACGCAAAAAGGTGTAAACCTCGAAGTTGACCGCGTTACAGAAATTGGAGCAGTTCTTTGGGACACACGCATCAACTCTCCAGTTAGAATCTTCTCAGAACTAATCGATGAAAAAGATCGCTTAAAGCTTACAGAAGAAGTTATTGAGCTTACAGGTATTGACGAACAATTACTTGCTGAGTGGGGTCGCCGCGGTGATGAAATCAAAATGGCCCTTGAAAGAGTTGCCTTACTCATGAAGAAGGCCGACTATATGATGGCCCACAATGGTGCTAAATATGATAAGCCAATGCTAACGGCGATGTTTAAAAGATATGGTATCGAGATGCCTAATAAAGTCTGGATCGATACGCAAGAAGATGTAGAGTACCCAAGAAAAATCACTCACAAGTCAATGGCACTTCTAGAGCACTCACATGGCTTCATTAATCCATTCCCACATAGAGCTGTAACTGACGTTCTTGCAATGCTTAAGATCGCTTCTCACTATGACTATGTAAGAATGGCAAAATTAGCAAGTGCTCCAAAGGTGCGTATCGTTGCAGAATTAAAAGCACCAAATTGGAAAAATCGTCAAGAAGTTGAAAAATTCAATGCAATCAAACATAAGGTTGCACGTGCAAGATTTCAATGGGATCCAAATGAGAAGGTTTGGTCAAAGATTGTTTCTCAAGTTCATATTGATGAAGGAAAACTTCTCTTTGATTTCGACTGGAGACTTTCATAAGATACTCGACTCGTCCTCTACCACCATATAAATTTCGTCCAGGAGTGAATCCTCACCCCTTAAAAACTGGTGGCCATATGGAAGTTACAGGCGAGCCTCAAACAGCTCGCCTAAGTTCAAGTGATGACTTTAAAAATAATGAAGATTATTTATTTGCCATAGATTTAGTGAATGAAGGCTATTTCTGGGAGGCCCATGCTTACCTAGAGTCTCTGTGGAATGAACATAACCGAACAGATGACTTTGCCATTTTATTTAAGGCCATTATAAAAATTGCGGCAGGTCTTTTGAAATTAGAAATGAAGCAAGAAAGTGCATTTAGAACACATTTTGAGCGCTGCCTCGAACTCTTAAATGAATTACACTATGAAAAATTTTGCGGAATCGAAATCGAAGAACTAAAAGTCTTGGTTTCTCATATGCTCAGCGAATCTTTCGAAAGCACCCCAGAGTTCTTTATCAAACTCAGGCTTTAGTTGCTTCTTATCCATGGCCTTTCTCATACAGTAGAGCCACTCATCTCGCTCAGCGAAGCCAATTTTAAATGGAAAATGTCTCTTCCTCATTCTTGGATGGCCATACTTTTCAATATATAAACTAGGGCCTCCTAACCATCCAGACAAGAACATAAAGAGCTTCTTATTAGCACTCTCAAGTGAGCTTGCGTGAATCGCACGACACTTTGATGCCTTAGGATCAGTATCCATAACTTCATAGAAGTCATTGACAAGTTCTTGAACGCCCGCGGCGCCACCTAGTTTATGATAAGGAGTCATTTTTAATTTTCGAATAAGGATTTCGGGTAGTTTGATTTTCATAATAAAAAAAGGGAGTCTTATGACTCCCCTTTTTATATCACTAGTTTTGGATATTGTTAAGTAGGCGGTAAGCTTCAATACGTCCAGACTTAGCTTTTGTGATAAGTCCTGGATTAGGAACAGAAGTCGAATAGATTCTTTCTTTTATTTCAGAGAAAGAAAGTCCATCTTCTTTTGAAAGAAGAAGTCCTAGAACCCCTGAAACCATTGGCGTAGCCATTGAAGTACCAGACATTTTCTTGTAACGGTTATTTGGAACAGTTGAAAGAATATTTGATCCTGGAGCAAATACGTGAACTGTTTCTTGTCCATAGTTAGAAAATGATGAACGATTCCCTTTTCCATCCATTGCACCAACTGTGATCACGTTAGCAACATCATAGTTTGCTGGATACGTTGGTCTTGAATCATTATCCATTCTTGAGTTACCAGCAGCTGCTACGAAAAGAACACCTTTATCACGTGCATTCTCAATCGACTCTTTTAGTGCTTCAGAGTACTCTCCTCCACCCCAAGAGTTTGAAAGAATTTTTGCACCATTAGCAACAGCATAATCAATTGAAGAAATTGCATCAATTGTCTCTCCTGAACCACTATCACTTAGGAATTTGATCGACATAATTTTTACATTTGCCATAACACCCATAATTCCAGTTCCATTGTGACGAGCACCAATTACACCAGCACAGTGAGTACCATGAGAGTGCCCATCCATTGGGTCACCATCTTTATTTGCAAAGTCATATCCGTAAACATCATCAACAAATCCGTTTCCATCATCATCAATTCCATTTCCTGCGATTTCACCTTCATTCTTCCATGTATTAGCTTTAAGATCAGCGTGAGTGTAATCAACACCAGTATCAATAACAGCTACAACGAGGTCGCGGTTACCTGTTTCAACATTCCATGCAGCAGATGCATTAATGTCCTCACCAGCTTTTCCTCTTGAGAACCAACCACCAGAGTTGCTTCCATCATTTAAAAGTCCCCACTGCTTAGAAAATTGCTCATCGCGATTTTCAGTTAGTGAAGAATCATCTTGTTGAGGAGCTGAAAATTCATTTAAGTTAATGATCCAGTTTTTCTCAACATACTCAACCGCAGGGTCTTGAACAAGACCTTCGAATTTTTGCTTAACGACAGCAAATGTACCAAAGCTTAGTTTTCTAACCTGAGCATCGGCCATATTTGTGTTAACAAAAGATTCGTAACCTGGCTTTAGTTTAACAATGTAACCATTGTAATTTTGAGCTGAAGCACTCAGTGCACACGTCATACCTAGTGCAAGAAATAGTTTTTTCATGATTTATCCTTATGTTCATCCGTGATCAAAAGTAATTCGGGTAAAAAAAATGATTTCATTTAAATTTTCTTAAGACAAGTTCAGATTTCAGGTTGTAAGAAGTTGTTACAATACCCGAGTTTTCACATTGGTCTTTTAAACCTTTTCCTACTTTATTGATTTAGGTATTATGAAGGGCAAATTATAAAAGGATTCTAAATGTCAGATACGACTGAATTAAATAAAGAAAACAAAAATGAAAACCCGTTCATCAACATTCTTTGTAATGTTGTGATTCCATCAGTAATACTAACGAAATTTTCTGGGCCAGAAAAACTAGGGCAAGTAAATGCTCTTATTATTGCTCTTGGCTTTCCTCTTCTCTATGGAGCGTGGGACTTTATCTCAAAAAGAAAGTTTAACTGGATTGCGGCCATTGGTCTTGTCAGTGTTCTCCTTACAGGTGGGATTGGTCTTCTTGAGCTTGATCGCACATGGATGATTGTCAAAGAAACTGCTGTTCCACTTGTGATTGGTCTCTTTGTACTAGCATCGCAATTTACAAAGAAGCCACTGATAAGAACTTTATTTGAACAAATCTTTGATATGGAAAAAATCCACCTTGCCTTTGAAGCAAGAGGTTTACACGACGACTTCAAACAAAAGATTCATGTGGCAGGATTCTACTTTTCTTCAACATTCTTTCTTTCAGCATTTTTAAATTATGTTCTTGCGGTCATCGTTCTTAAAGGAGCACCAGGAACAGTTGAATTTAATGAAAGCCTAGGAAGAATGACTGCTCTGAGTTTTCCAGTTATCTCTGTTCCTACTTTAATCGTGACAGTGGTTATTATTTTTACATTAGTTAATTACATCAAGAAACAAACACAGCTTCCATTAGAAGAAATGGTTAAGCAGCAATAATAAAACCAAATACAAATGAGGGTTTATGAAGTTTAATCAATTAGGAAATACAGATATAAAAGTGAGTGAAATTTGTCTTGGGACAATGACATGGGGAGAACAAAATACAATTGAAGAGGCCCATGAACAACTTGACCTAGCAATCGATTACGGTGTTAACTTTATTGATACAGCAGAAATGTATCCAGTGCCAGGCCAACAACATACTTACACGAAAACAGAACAATTCATTGGAAAATGGGATAAAATGCAAACTCATAGAGACAGGTTTATTCTTGCTTCAAAAGTAGCAGGCCCTGGATCAATGGATAGCTATATTAGAAATAGTGACATTAGAAAGAGTGCCTTTTCAAAAAGTGATATTAAAATAGCTTGTGAGGCCTCACTTAAAAGGCTTAACACTGAATACTTAGACCTTTACCAGATTCACTGGCCATCACGTGTGACAAATTTCTTTGGGCGTCTAAATTACGAGCATATCACTCCTGAGATTGAAGTAAGCTTCAATGAAAGAGTCGAGGCAATGGATGAGCTTATCAAAGAAGGAAAGATTCTTCACTGGGGTCTCTCAAATGAATCACCTTGGGGAGTTATGAAATATCTTGATGCGGCCAAGGAAACAAATACCGCACGCCCTGTTTCAATTCAAAACCCATACTCACTACTTAATCGTTCATTTGAAGTTGGTCTTGCTGAAATGGCCATCCGTGAGAAAGTTGGGCTCCTTGCCTATTCACCACTGGCCTTTGGCGCACTCTCAGGAAAGTACCTTGATGGAAAAAGACCTGCAAACTCTCGCCTTACTGAGTACGGCGACTACTTCACTCGCTACTCATCAGAGCATGCACAGAATGCGATTAGGGCCTATGTTGAACTTGCAAATGATGTAGGGCTTTCTCCTGCAACTCTTGCTCTTGCCTTTGTTAACAAGCGTGAATTTAATACATCAAATATCATCGGTGCAACGACGATGGAGCAGTTAAGAGAGAACCTTGCCACAAGTGAAGTGACTCTTGATAGCGACACTCTTAATCGCATTGAAGAAATACACAAGGTATTTACTATACCTTGCCCATAGAGCTGGCACTTTCTGCCACTCACTCCACATAAGTTCTTGATTTAATTTAATTTGATAAAATCTAGAACAAGAACTTATGTGGAGGCGTTCATGTTTTCAAAATTTAAGCAAAAGAGTGAATTTGATCTTGGCAAACAAGAGCTTGCAAAAATCTTCTTTGAATTAGAAGAGTTTGAAGATGCACCTCTTAAGATGGCCCTTGCTAGTTATGAAAACTTAAAAGCTGGAACAAAGTCCACAGAAGACTTCTTCTACTACCTCATTGAAGATTCAATTTTTACTTCCCTATACGCTACATTCTATGAGCGCATTTTCATGGCCATCAATCAATATCCAGAACGTGCACTTGAATTAGTTGAGAGCTTTAGTGCAGACTCAGATGAGAGGGAACAAGTTATTGCAACTCAAACGCAGCAACACTTGGCCTTTGTTGAAAACTACGGAATGTGTAGCGGATGCGGCTCATGTGAATACCACCAAGACGTGGCCGAATTAATCGCCTATTATCAAAAGGGTGATATCGACTTCTTTACTGAGTTATATATCGGTATGCAGACAATTCAATTTGCCATGGAATACTTTCTTTACGACTATATTCCAAGCGATCCAAAACTTGTTAAGCTTACGGCCCCTGCCCTTATGCAAAACTGGCGTGAATTAATCTACAATTACGCTAAATTAAAGGCCCGTGAATTATAATAAGACACAGGCCTAGCTTTATATAAATTAGTGATGACTGTGATCATCATGAGATTTACTATCTCCATGCCCTTCACAGTCACATTCTGTTTCAGGTTTCCCACAGTCATTGCACATCTCAACTTTTTTTCTTCTGCGCTTTTTCTCTGTTGAACGTTTTTCATCCTTAGTTTCAATAACACTATTTAAATCAGTACTAGCAATGGAAGTTGTTGTGTAACTTAAGCTTCCAAGTAAAAATGATGCCAGTAATAATAATTTCATAAACTTTTCTCCTTTAAATATTTTCTTGGTTAAATTTTAAAATCCACTTTTCTAAACTAGAATAAAAAACAGGTATAACAATTAAAGTTAAAATTGTTGAAGAGATAATTCCACCGATAATCACAGTGGCAAGTGGCCTTTGAACTTCAGCACCAAGGCCAGAAGCAATGGCCATCGGTAAAAACCCTAAGATATCTGTTAAGGCCGTCATCATAACAGGGCGAAGCCTTAAGAGCGCTCCAGATTTTATAACTTCAGCACCAGTCAATCCCTTTTCTCTGAGGTTGTTAAAATTATTAACAAGTACTATTCCATTTAAAACAGCAATACCTGAAAGTGCAATGAAACCGACACCAGCAGAAACACTAAACGGTATCCCCTTAACAATCAATGCAACAACTCCTCCAACCAGAGCAAAAGGAACACATAAGAAAATCAGAATTGTTTCAAAAACATTTCTAAAAGCTGCATAAATCATAATGAGAACGAATACCAAGGCCAAAGGTCCAAGAATTGCCAATCGATTCTTTGCTTCGTTTAAGTTCTTAAAATTACCTCCCCACTCCATATAATAACCAGGTGGTAGTTTAACTTTTTCTTCCACAGCTTTTTGAGCTTCTTTAACGAACGACTCTGTATCTCGTCCACGTGGATTAATCAAAACTGCAATTCTTCGCTTCGTTTCTTCACGGCTATAAGAACTATAATGATCTCTAAAATTTATTTCTGCAACTTCTTCCAGAGGAATAGTAGAGCCTCCAGTAAGTCCTACCGGAAGACGTTTAATCTCTTCAATGCTTTGCCTTTTGTAATCACTTAATCGAACAATAATCGGAAACCTCTTCATGCCTTCATAAAAGATTCCAACTTGTTCACCACCGATAGCTATTCCAACAGTCTCGAGTACTTCTGAACTAGAAAGACCTAGCCCTTTAAGAACTTTATATTTTGGTCTTATATCAAGAACAGTCATTTTTCCTTTGGCCTCAAGTTCAACATCCCCCGCGCCTTCAATTGACTGAATAACAGCTGCAATTTTTTCAGCTTCTGCAGTTAGAACTTCTTGATCTTCACCAAAAACTTTTAGAGATACATCAGAACGAGTTCCCTCCATAAGTTCATTGAAACGCAATTGAATTGGTTGACTGACAAGAATTCTCTGTCCCGGAGTTGTGGCCTCAAGCTGTTTTACAATATCGGCCACGATCTCTTCCTTCGGCCTCTTGGCTTCAGGTTTAAGCATGATATAGCTATCTGAAATATTTGGCCCCATTGGATCCATCGAAATTTCTGCCGTTCCAATACGACTAAAAACATGAGCGACTTCAGGTATTTTCTTAATGATATTTTGTGACCTCTCTTCAAGTGCTACAGAATGATTAATTCCAACTGAGACAGGCCTAATCATTTGTACGGCAATTGAGCCTTCATTAAGAGTTGGCAAAAACTCTCCTCCAAGTCGACTAAAGAAGTAACTTCCACAGATCACAGCAACGATAGCAAAAGTAAAAACTAGTTTTCTCGCCCTAAGAGAATAGTTTAAAACTGGTGAATAAACTCTCTCTAACCAACTCATAAGAAGTGGCTCTTTATCTCTTACATCTCCTTGTAAGAGGAGTGATCCTAGAGCTGGGACAAATGTAAAAGAAAGCGCTAAAGCGGCGAGCAGAGCAAAAATAAAAGTAGATGCCATTGGAATGAACATCTTACCTTCAATGCCCACAAAGGCAAACACTGGTAAGAAAACCACAACAATAATTAATTCGCCAAAACCTGCAGATTTTCTAATCTCCATTGTGGCATCATGAATCGTATTCTTGATTTCACGTGAAGTAAGTTTTCGCCCAAGTCCCTTAGAGCGATCTTGTATATGCCTTACGCAATTATCTAGAACAATAACTGCACCATCAACAATAATACCAAAATCGAGTGCACCAAGACTTACGAGATTCCCAGAAATTCCATATTTCTTCATGAGAATAAATGTAATAAGAAGTGAAATTGGGATAACTATAGCAGTAATAAGTGCGGCCCTCAAATTTCCTACTAAGAGAAATAAAATCACAATGACTAAAGCTGCTCCCGTTAAAAGATTGTGCTTAATCGTATCGAGAGTCGCATTAACAAGGTCAGAACGATTATATAATGTCTCAATTCGATAGCCCTTGGGTAGGCCCTTCTTTATTTTTTCAACTTGCTCTGAGACACGTAGGCTCACATCTCTTGAATTCTCACCTAAGAGCATAAGGACAGTACCGAGAACTACTTCACGTCCATTGTGAAGAGCTGCTCCGGTTCGAAGCTCCTTACCAAAACCAACTTCAGCGATATCACGAATTGTAACGACTTCTAGATTTGCTAATCTCTTAACTGGTACATCTTTAATATCATCAAGAGATTCGAAAAGGGCCGATGCTTGAACAATAAATTGATCCGCAGTTTGTTCAATATAGCCTCCACCAGCATTCTTATTAACACTAGCAATTGCATTTTCAATATCATCAAAGTGAAGTCCATACTTTGCCATAAGGGAAGGATCTGGACTTATATGATACTGTCTCTCATATCCTCCTATTGTATTAACTTCAGCAATACCTTTAACAGTAAGAAGCCTTGGCTTCACATACCAATCCTGGATGGCGCGAATTTCAGTTAACTGCTTAAGTCTCTCATCTCCGTCTGCCAGTTCGTCAGCTTCAATGACATAGTGGTAAATCTCACCCAGCCCAGTACTGACAGGCCCAAGTACCGGTTCAACGAATTTTGGAAGCTGGCCAATTATTGCCTGAAGCCTTTCTGAAACGAGTTGTCTTGCTTTGTAAATATCTGTTCCTTCTGTAAAGACAACTGTAACTTGGGAAAGGCCATAACGAGTGATTGAGCGAACTTGTGTAACACCTGGGACACCATTCATTGCCGTTTCTAGAGGATACGTAACAGTTCTTTCAATTTCATCCGGTCCACGGCCTGAAACTTGAGTGTTAACTTGTACCTGAATATTTGTAATATCTGGTACCGCATCAATAGGTAGATGCTTAAAACTTTCCCAACCGGCAAATCCAATAAGAAAAGTTAATAAAATGACAATCCACCTATTATCGACGGAGAACCTAACAATTTTAGAAATCATTTTATCCTCCCCTTAGTGTGCACAAGAATCGACTGTATCAGAATTTAAATCAGCATCTGTCATTCTTAAAAACGCGACACCACTAATGGCCACCAAATCTTGTGCTTCAAGATCAACAGATCTAATCGTCACAGTATTCTTCGTCTGGCTGAGCACCTTAACAAGAACAAGCGTTATCCAGTTATCCCACTTACGATAAACACCAGTAGAATATTTAATTCTAACAAGAGCACTCTTCGGAATAACCCATGGGCCACTTCCTTTTATTGGTGTGAATTTTACCCCTAGGTTGTTGATCGCCTTATCACTTAATTTAAAGCCATCTTCCTTAGTAAACGCAGTGACGGCCCCGCCTTTCTTTAATTCAACAGTAGTTTCACTGCCAAATATGATAAAAGAAATTAAAAATACGATTATATATTTCATAAACTTACCTCAAATATTTTTCCGTCATACATATAGATACTCCATAGCGCTTTAATTGCGGTTATTTCTTTATGATTACGACTTTTTAAATAACTATCTTTTTGTCTTAGTGAATCTAAGAAGGTTGAACTTGAAACGACTCCCCTTTGGTAAAGCCTTTCGATACGCTTATGCTTCTTTGCAATCACATCCTGTTTTAGAGTTTTAGATAAAATCCGAGTGGAACTTTCATAAACCTGTAGTTGTTCATATCGTTCATGATTTTCTTCGGCTCTTGTTAACTTGATATTTCTTTGAGAACGTAAAAGCTCACTTCGTGCGTGGGCCTTTCCACCCCCATTGACTTGAAAAAGAGGAATAGGAATTTCGACATTTATACCAATCTTCTTTACTTCCTCAGCCCCATCTTTATCAATACTAAAGGATGGCCCAATTTGTAGATTTGGCCATGCTTGGGCCTCTTGTCCATTTAACTCAACTGTAGCAAGCTGAGATAGGGACTTTAATTTCTTCACTTCGGGAGAATCTTCACCTGTGCCTTTATCAGAAATTTTTGGCCAAGACTTAACAACTCCAGGCAGATAAGGATAAATCTCATCAAAAGAATGTCCTGTTGCTATGTGAAAGTAGTGTTCTAATTTTCTCTCTTCTTCAAATAACTCAGATTCATTAACCTTTGCTTCTTCAAATGCAATTTCAAAAAGTGTCAAAGAGGCTTCTTGTTCAGCCGATAAACGTGGAAGTTTTTTCAACCGTCTTATCACTTTTTCAAAAGCCTTTAATGTCTCCGCTAGAACTCGCTTTTCATCAACAACTTGACGAAGTCGATAGAGATTTAAAATTGTATCCATTTTTACTTGAGACTTAATCGCTTCGGCACTTGCTTGGGCCCCAAGATGATATGCCTTTGCAACCCCTGTTTTAGCACTATTTTTTCCACCTAACTGAATTGTGAATGTAAGATTAGTTTCAAGCTCAGATACGCTCTCACCGTTATTTTCACCTTGTACATATCTAGCAGATATTTTCGGATTAGGATATTGCCCCGCCTTCTCTTCGAGTAAGGCCGCTGATGTGATTTTCCCTTCTTGTCTTTTCACACTAGGATGAAAACTTAAGGCACAACTTATGATATCTTGTGTACTCTTTGGTAATGAACACTCCTCATGGGCACCATGGATATGATGATTTCCTTTATGTTCTCGATCCTCGCCAGATGCTAAGGCCATAAAAGAAAAGTGCATACCAAGAATAACTAGTATGATCTTTTTCATATTCTACTCTTTGATAATTTATTAATTAAAATTTGAACTTCTTAAATATAAATTAAGAAGAAAGTGGTGGCTTATAGGCCTGATCAGGAAAGGGAGAAATATAATTGATGGCAAGCTCCCACTCAACTGTACATAAGTAAGACTTACCTGCACATTTTACACGACTGTTTAAAGCTGGAACAAGTGATATTGAGGCACATGTACAAAATTTTTGACAACAATCACCATCGTCATCACAACTATCATCGTGACAATCCTCACAATGATCACTTTCAAAGAATTCCACAGTTAATGATTGTAGATGAGTTACCTCAGTGTTTATTGCATTTTCCACAGTATAGGCTTCACCTACTTCAACACCTGAAGTATTTAACAAAGTGAAAATAGTGATGAAACACAATAACCTTACAAACATAGTCAAATTATACACGGCCGGGAAGTAAATGCAAAGAGACATATTGCACCAAGCGTCAACTTACAAGTTCTATCTTTAAGCTAGATAAAATTGCATAAACTAAAACTCCTTAATATCATTAATAGGATTATAAAAAGGAGTTTATAATGAAAGTACTAATTAGTTTACTAATGCTTCTGCCTGCTTTAGGTGCAGGACTTCAGATTGGAAACGACCTGGCCTCTAACCCAGTTGAAGGTAGTATCCGTTTAACTTGTAATGAGAGAAACCAGCACGAAATTCGCTACGTAAATTGTAGTGCCAATTACTTAAGCCCATCAGAGTTTTCACGCTTTGTTTTAGAAGAAGGTGAAAAAGTTGATGCAGACGAAGTAACTCTATACTACAAGGATCATAAAGGACGCAAGAAATCGAAGTCATCTTCATTTGATGCTGAAAAAGGTGAAAGTTCTAAGAAGTTTAATCTTTGGATCTACACTCTACTTCAAAGACCACTACTTAACTACTACGGTGAAAATGAAATCGAGTATAAACTAGAGAAAAATGGACGCGAAGTTGCAACAGGAAAGTTCATTGTTAATGTTGAAAAACAAGACACAAAGTACTGCCAAAGTGCAAGCTACTGGTCAAGCAACATGGATGACTGCCGCTTCCCACAAAACTTCTGTGCTCGCTATTTCCGCGATTACAACTACTGCCAATAAAAAAGCAAAATACAAAGCCTCCAGTACGGAGGCTTTTTTATTCGACAATCTCAATTTTGAGTTTTGAGTTTTTGATAGCCTTTATTTTTTCGATATTTTCTGTGATCTCACCGAGCTTAATTAAACCAGTAGAGTAAGAAAAGTCTTTATAGAATATCGCAACATTCCCCCATGGAGCGTAGTAACAGATATCCCCGACACGAGGCTCGTAACCGGCCGCTTCACCTTCCATCGAAAGTTTTTTTGGAAGATAGAATATCTTTTCATTTGAAGCATAGTCTTCAACGTCAACTTCGAGTGGTAGTTGATCAAGAATTTTAGAATTCTCTAGAACACCTTCAAACTCGAGATCATTTACTTTAATTCGTATCTTCACCTTACTTCTTTCCCCTAATGCTCCTAAGCCCATCCTTGTATTGCTTATCACTTACTTTCTCCATCCAAATGACATTCTTACCATTCTTCTTTTCTTGTAATGCTAAGTGAGTGATCGTATTTTTATTATCTGCTCCATGCCAATGCTTTACCCCTGCAGGAGTCCAAACGATATCACCGGCCTTCATAACTCGTGCTTCTTCTCCCCATTGCTGAACAATTCCTTGTCCCTTAGTGACAACAAGAAGCTGACCTTTTGGATGAGTGTGCCAAGCTGATCTAGCATTTTTTGAAAAAGTCACCTCTCCACCAGTCAAGTCTGATGTATCGTGGGTTTCAAATAATGGCCTAAGTAATACATTACCTGTAAAAACTGGAGAGCTACTGTCAAATTTAATCGTCTTATCAGTTGGCGTAATTTTCATAAGCTTCTTTTCATCCTTTGCAGCGTAAGAGACACCAGAACAACTAGAAAGACCAAGACACAGTATTAACGTTAAAATAAATCCATTTTTCATGACAAACCTCCAAGGTTATTATGCGATGACATTTTCAACAACTTCATCTTCATTTTTATTAAAAACAGTTTTTACAAATAAGAAAGTAAGTATTGCAGAGACAAACCAGAACAAGCTACTCATTGAGAAAACCGCAAATGAACCACTTTGATCATAAAGAATCCCTCCAGCCAAAGCTCCTATTCCAGCAGCTGTTTGCACCGAGGCAACATAAAGACCACCGATTGATTCCGTATCATCAGGCGCAATCTTTGTTCCCCATGTCGACCAACCAACAGGAATTGGTGCAAAAGATATACCTAATAAGAAAATCAACACACCTGCTTCGATTGCACTTGTTTCATTAAAGGCCAAGGCCAACGAGGCAAGTGCGAGCAAGAGTGGAAAAACGCTTAGAGCGAAATTTAAACTTCTTTTTACTATTTCAGCTGCTATGAAGGTTCCCATAAAATAAGCAGCATCAAATAGAAGGAAGACTAAAGATATCCCCTTAACATCTAGACCGATCGTATTTTCAAGATAAGGTCTCATATAAGTTATCGTTGCAAAACGGCCACAAAAAGTTAGAGCAACTGCAAGTAGACCTACTTTGACAGAAGGCCTTGCTAAAGTTTTGAAAATTGTCTTAAACTTAACTTTTGAATTTGCCGCAAGAGTTGGCATACTATAAAAAAGCCAAAATATTGATAGGATTGCAATTGCTGCATCAATGAGAAAAATCGATCGCCAATCCAAGTACTGGCCAAGAAAACTTCCAAGAGGTGCGGCCAACATAGTTGAGAAAGAAGCGCCACCAAAGATGATTGCAAGGGCCTTAGGAAGATTATCCTTAGTTACAAGTCGAGTTGCAAGCGCCGCGGCCATTGACCAAATCCCCCCTAAAGAAATACCTAGAAGCCCCCTACCAAAAAGTAGAATCAAAAGATTAGGTGAAAGTGAAACAATGAAAGATGAAATTGCAACAAGTGCTGATAAAGATATAAGTAAGTTCTTACGACCAATCTTTCTAGTCACATAAGATATTGTTAAACTTGTTAGAACAGCAAATATTGAAGTTATCGTAATGGTTTGCCCAGCAAAGCCTTCACTTACAGCAAGATCCTTTGCCATTGGTGTTAAGAGTCCTACAGGCAAGAATTCTGCAATCATGACACTTGAGATTCCAAGAGTCATGGCCCATATGGCCCCCCATGAATTTCTATTTGAATTGAACACGAATAATTGATCTCCACATTGAATTATTATTTAAATCAATTATGGGATAAATTATTGTTTCGATAAATGACACTATAGTTTATGAATCATTAACTATCACTTACTAATCTTCCATTAGCAGACGTGGCCCAGTACCTTCCTGACCAAGTTCATCATCAGGGTTACGCAAGGGACAATCTTTCAAAGACAAACAGCCACAACCAATACAATATCCAAGCTGTGATTTTGTTCTTTCAATTAACTGAAGACGTTCATCTAAAACCTTTTGCCAACTACGCCCAAGCTTCTTCCAATCAGACGCAGTAAGATGCTCTTTATTCTCAATACTTTTAAATGCTTCTCTAATTTCTTCTAAGCTAAGACCAATACGTTGAGCGACTTTTAGATAACTAAGAATACGAAGTTCACGTCGATGAAAACGCCTTTGATTGCCCTTATTTCGATGGCATCTTAGTAAGTTCTTCGACTCATAAAAGTGAATCGCAGAAATAGAAACTCCACTTCTTTTACTGAGTTCTCCTACTGAGAGATATTCATTTAACTCGGCCATAAAATCTCCTATTGACCTCAAGTTAACTTGAGGTTTTAGAATACTATCACAATTTATCGTCAATATGAAATAAAAGGAGATTGAATGAAGAACGCACTAGTAACAGGAGGAGCTCGTGGAATCGGAGCTGCAACAGTAAAGGCACTCGCAGCAGATGGTCACAGAGTCTTTATTAATTACGTAAATAGCGCAAAACTGGCTCAAGATTTAGCAAATGAAATCATTGCTAAGGGCGGAGAAGCTTACCCAATTCAAGCAGATGTAAGAGATGAAGCGCAAATTCAGGCCATGTTTGACACTATTGAAAAGGATCATGGCGGCGTTGACATTCTTGTTTCAAATGCAAATATGAACTTTACAGCAAAACCATTTCTTGAACAAAGTTGGGATGAATTTTCTCAAAAATTAAATGATGAAATGCGCGCTTCTTATATCACTGCAAAAATTGCAGCGGCACAAATGAAAAAGAATCGCTTTGGACGCTTAATCTTTATTTCTAGTACTCTTTCTGAATCACCAATGCCATCATTCATTGCACACGGTTCAGCAAAAGGTGCTCTTGATAGTTTCAGTAAATACTTAGCACAAGAGCTTGGTCCACATAAAATTACATCTAATATTGTAGCACCTGGTTTTGTCGAAACTGAAGCAACAAAGGATGCTCCAAGTGATTTCAAGGACTACCTTGCTTCTCTAACACCGACACAAAGAAATGCTCAACCGGAAGATGTTGCTAACACAGTGGCTTTTCTTGCAAGCGACAAAAGCTCACACATAAATGGTACATACCAACCAGTTTGTGGTGGTGCTTACCTTCCATAAAAAAATGGCCCTTTAATTAGGGCCACCTACTTTAAAGATTAGAGTTTACAAAATCCCAGTTAACAAGATTCCAAAACGCATCAATATATGATGGCCTTGCATTTCTGTAGTCTACATAATACGCATGCTCCCACACATCGATCGTTAGAAGAGCTTTTAGACCTTCTGTCATCGGAGTTTGTGCATCATCCGTATTAACGATCTCTAACTCTCCATTCTTATTCTTTACTAACCATGTCCAACCAGAGCCAAAATTGGTTGCAGCAGAGTTAGAAAATTCTTCTTTAAACTTATCAAATGATCCCCACTTTGCATTAATCGCTTCAGCGACAGCACCACTTGCTTCTCCTCCAGCATTTGGAGCAAGGCAATTCCAGTAGAATGTATGATTCCAAACTTGAGCTGCATTATTAAATAGTCCACCTTTTGAGTTCATAATGATTTCTTCAAGAGACATATTTTCAAATTCAGTTCCAGGAATCGCCGCATTAAGTTTTGTTACATATGCGTTGTGATGCTTTCCGTAGTGAAAATCAATTGTTTCGGCCGAAATATGAGGTGCTAGTGCGTCCTTTGACCATGGTAATTCGGGTAATTTGTGTTCCATATTAACTTCTCCTTGATAATGAATATTTAAGTGTAAGCTAATAATAAGACCTCAACCTAGGTTGAGGTCAAGCGGGTTGGAGGCCCTATTTTAAATTATCCTGAAAGAATTTTGTGATTTTTTCAAACGGGATAATATCTTTCTTATCATAGAGATCAACGTGGTTCACACCAGGCATAACCATAAGCTCTTTCGGCTCGGCAGCTGCCGCATAAGCATCCTTACTAAAATAAAGTGAGTGTGCCTCCTCGCCTGCAATAATAAGAATTGGACGTGGAGAAATCTCGTTTACATAAGTTAGTAGTGGGAAATTCATAAACGATAACGGCGAAGTTGCTGACCAACCAGTTGTCGAGTTAATTGATCTTTCGTGATAACCACGATCAGTTCGATAATAATCAAAGAATCTTTTAATTACGATATTATCGTCTTCAGCTAGTGTCTCTGGAAGATTGCGTGGCCCAACAGCTGGCGCATCTTTTTCAAAATCTGCATATCTTTGATTACTTAATGCCTCTAGTGCCTGCGTGCGTGCCTCTTTTGTAAGAGTGTTACCAACACCATTTGCCATGGCCGCCGACATATCATACATACTTGTCGTTACAACAGCTTTGATTCGCTTATCAACAGCTGCAGCACTCAGACCAAAGCCACCAAAACCACAAATTCCTATCACACCGATTTTTTCTCGATCGACGAATTCTCGCGTACCTAGAAAATCAACTGCAGCACTAAAGTCTTCCGTATTAATTTCTGCTGATGCTAAATTACGTGGACTCCCACCACTCTCCCCTGTATATGAAGGGTCAAAAGCAAGAGTCACAAAACCCTTCTCTGCCATCTCTTGGGCATAAAGTCCTGAAGACTGTTCCTTTACTGCACCAAATGGCCCACTAACAGCAAGTGCAGGTAGCTTTTGTATTTTAGTATTCTTTGGAATATAGAGATCTCCAACAAGTTCGATATTATAGCGGTTTTTGAAGATCACTTTCTTATGTTCGACAAGTTCACTTTTCTTAAAAGTCTTATCCCATTCTTTAACTAGGTTCATGTTTTCTCCTTTTTTTATTTTCTGATTTGAGCAGGCCGTTAAAAATGCAAGGCTACCAATAACCATAAACTTTGATACATTCTTTAGATTCAAGATTTCCATCATCAAGCTCCTTTTGTTTATAAATGGATTTTAGGCTAGAAAATTATTTCGATAAATGGCACAATACTTAAAGAATCATTAACTAGAGGTTACTAATGAATAAGGATCAATTTGATGGGCTTATTGCTCTAAAAGTCGTTGCTGAAAAAAGAAGCTTTAGTGCGGCCGCGGAAGAGCTACAGGTCTCGCCACCAGCAATAAGTAAAATGGTTTCAAGTTTAGAAGAGAAAATGGGTGTGACACTTCTTACTCGAACAACAAGAAGTGTTAGCTTGTCACAGGCCGGCCGAATATTTCTCGATCAAGCAGGGCCAGCAATGGAGCAAATCATAACTGCTCAGGAAAATGCTAAGAGCTTTGGTAAGTCCACAACCGGAACTCTTAAACTAAATATGCCTGGAGTTTTTTATCCTTATTATATCTCTAAACATATAAGAAGCTTTTTAAAAAAATATCCTGAAGTCACGATTGATATCTTCTCTGATGACCAGGCCACAAATATATTCGATGAAGGTTTTGATGCGGGAATACGCATTGATGACATCTTAGCTAAAGATCTAATTGCTCTTAAGTTATTCGGACCGGTAGAATTTGTTGCTGTAGCCTCCCCAAAGTACTTAAAAGAAAACGGTACTCCAAAGCACCCCAAAGACCTTCTGGAACATAATTGTGTTCGCCACCGTTTTGGAAGTGGAAATAATATTTATGAGCGTTGGGAGTTTGAAGAAAAGAAGAAAGAATTCAGTGTTAAAATTAATGGAAATATTATTTTAAATAATTCAGAAAATATTCGCGAGGCCGCACTTTCAGATGTTGGGATTATCTATACAGAGCGCGGTAATGTTCAAAAGTTCATTGACCAAGGAAAACTTGTTCTACTCTTAGAAAAGTATATTGCATCAAGCTCCGGCTACTACCTCTACTATCCACATCGTAAACATATGTCTCCAACCCTTCGTGCATTCATTGATCACATGAAAGAATTAAAAAGTAAGAAATAAAAGGTGCATGGCACCCTTTTATACGCGGTAAAGAGAAGCGGCCCAAGTAAATCCAGCACCGAATGCAGCACTTGCCACAAGCATACCAGGCTTAAGAACGCCTTCTTTCATCGCATCGTGCATTCCTAGAGGAATTGTCGCAGCAGTTGTATTTCCATATTTTTGAATTGTATTGAAAACTTTCTCTTCAGGAATTCCCATCACCTCAGCAACCTTAGAATTGATTCTTAAGTTTGCTTGGTGGAATAAGAAAACATCAACATCATCAACAGTTACACCATTCTTGGCCATAAGCTTTGAAAGGGCCTCTGTCATTCTTTTTACAGCATGAACAAAAACAGTCTTCCCATTCATTTGTGGGTAGTGAAGTTTTTCATCAAGCATAGCTTGTGAGAGTCTCTCAGTCGAATCAAAACCTGTCCCCGCAGCTGGAAGCCAAAGCTCTTTAGCATACTTTCCTTCACTATGAAGAGAAGCGTCGATAAAGCACGGCTCAGTCTTCTTATCATTAACTTCTGTCGCACTCATAACAATAGCACCTGCACCATCACCAAAGAGAACGGAAACATTACGTCCGTCTGGAGTTTGATCTAATCCTTTTGAGTGCACTTCAGCACCAACAACAAGAATATTCTTATTTGAACCACTAACAATAAATTTATCAGCAACACTCATGGCATAAAGAAAACCAGAACACTGTTGACGAATATCGATTGCAGGGATTTCTGAAAGCCCAAGCTTCTCTTGTAAGAAACAACCTGTCCCCGGAAAGTCAAAATCAGGAGATAAGGTCGCTAAGATTATCATATCGATATCTTCTTTTTTAATACCTGCATTTGCGATGGCCTCTTCACTCGCCTTTAGAGCTAAATCTGAAGTTGAAGTCTTTGCATCAACCCAGTGACGTTGCTCGATTCCTGTACGCTGAACGATCCATTCATTAGAAGTATTCATCATTTCTTCGATATCTGAATTTTTAAAAACTTGTGGTGGAACGTAAGAACCCACACCAATAATTTTACTTGCCAAAACACCCATAGTATTTCCTTTTCATAAATTTTCTTACATCTGAATTGGTGAATGATATCTTTTCAATTTATCACAAGATTCGCCTATGCGATAGAGAGGACACTTACAATTTTATTTTTCTTAAATTGCCCCGACGTGATTTTTATGGGCCATTTCTTGCTCCGTTTTTTTATTGGCCAAGATATGTTTTCTTGTTAAAGTATAATCATTCCAAGGAAGGAATTAAAATGACTAAGCTTAGTCACCTTTTGGTGTTACTCTACATTCTAACGAGTTTTAATACGCAAGCAGCGTATAGCTCAACTCAACTGACAAATAACTCTTATTACCCAGAGGATACGTCTCAGTTCATCTCAAAAACCCTTATTAGAGCAAAGAAGAATACTGATTTAAATTCTTCAGAGAAAATTAAGGCGAAGCTAAGAGAGATTATTGTTTCTGCTCATATTCGAACACCTAATCAAAATGATACCTTGGTCAGAGAATGTAAAAATAGACAAAATTGCTTTATGCAGAGGACTCCTCGTAATTATAAAGAAGCGAGAAAGTATCTTTTTGGAGATGTCTATCTTCAAACATCAACACAAGGTCTCTACGTAAAAGATATTTACTGCAACCAAGAAGTTGGCCAAGAAAATGGGGTTGGAAGAATGCAAATACCTAACCACCAGGTCATGAACTGTGAACACAGCTGGCCACAATCAAGATTCAACCCTAGAGAAAATCGCAATACGCAAAAGAATGATCTTCACCATTTGTTTCCTGCAAACTCAAGAGCTAATTCATCACGTAGCAACCACCCTTTCGGTGAGGTTAACGGCCGTGTTGTAAACTCAAATTGTCAGGACTCACATATTGGTGAAGTGAATTATGCAAATGAAACAACAACTTCGTTTGAGCCACCTGAAGAAATCAGAGGAAATATTGCAAGAGCACTATTCTACTTCTCAACTCGCTACAATATTTCTATCGATGAAGCTCAGGAATTTTACTTAAGAAAATGGCATAGTGAAGATCCAGTTGATGCATTTGAGGAAAGAATTAATAATCGAATTTATGAAATTCAAAATAGTCGTAATCCTTTTATCGACGACGAAACTCTAGTTGATGCTATTAAAGATTTTTAAACTTACCATTGTACTTATCTTTGCTAACTTTTTTGCCTCATGTGCAACTAAGCAAGTACCAGTTAAACCTCTCTCACAAAGAGAAAGACAACTTCTTTACTACAAGAAGCTTCGTGCATACAAATGGGATGAGATTACAAAGAAGCGAGCTCAGCAACAACGTCGCTATCATAAGAATAAGAAAATTACTGTTGAAACTAGGAAGAAGAAAGTTTCTCCTAAACCTAAAAAAGTTTCGCCAATCATTCCTGTTGATCCCAATGAACAACGAATTGAAATTGAACAACTTATCTCTTTTCATTGTATAAAAGAGCGAATGGATAATTGTGATGAATTATCGACTAAAATCTACGAAAAATGCCTCCAAGAGTTTAACCCTGGAGACAAGAGACTTACTTACTGCGTTACAAAAGCTCTGAAATAACTATTCGTTACCTGCTTTCTTTTCTAACTCTTTTTGAAATTCTTTGAGTTCTTTTTCAGCTTTCTTTTTAAGTTCTTCTTGTTTCTTCTTTAAGGCCTCTTTCTGCTTACGTCTCTCCATGAGATCACGTACAACCCCTACTCGTTCAGCATTAGGCCCACTTGCTTTCCCAGCTTTTCTTCATCCTCCTCACTTACAGCATCCTTTTTCTTTGGTTTGACTTTTGAGAAGTGCCAGTAGGCCTTTACTAGATCCCTGGCCTCTTTTTCTTCGAGCTTTAATCTTTCCTTCAAATTCATAGATTTCTCCTTGCCATCATGGTTGAGTGGTCAACTATATTCTATTTGGCCATATGAATCATTTCATATCAACTTAAGATAGTTTTAGATTTTCGAACAAAGTAAAAATTAACTTTGTGTTAAGTTTTTCTATTATTTTTAAACATTAGAGACTGGTTGTTGAGTTAAGTAAGTATCAGATGTATAATTCTATGGAATGAAGAGTTTAGTAATCAATACCATTGTTAATGCAAGTGTCGATGAAATATTGAATAATTTCAATGCCGATACTATGCAGGAGGCAACACCTCCATTTATCAATTTAGAAGTACCTCGCTTCGACGGTAATTCTGTATCTGATCAAACTCACCTAATTACATCAATCTGTGGCCACTACCAATCTTGGGTTATCGAAGTGACTCAGAAGAAAGAAACTTCTGATGGAATTATCATTCGAACAGAGGCCATTGAAACGCCATTCCCATTCACTATGTGGATTCATACTTATCATATTCGCGATATTGGAAATGGCCAAACAAAGATCACAGATAATATCAAATATAAAACTGAAAATTTTGCATTTGATTTACTTATTTATCCAATTATCTACTTCATTATGTACTACCGAAAACCAATTCTAATGGACAAGTACAATAAAGAATTAAATATCTAATTATGGTCAAACGAAACCATTGCCCCAATTGCCTACGGCCACAAGGCCAGTGTCTATGCCACACAATTGAACAAGTACCTTTAGAAAATAGGTTGATCATTCTACAAGATCAAAAAGAAGCACTTCATCCTTTTAACACGGCCAGACTGGCAAAACTTGTTGCTCCTAATATTGAACTGGTGACTAGTGAGAATATCAACGAAGAGTTAATACAAGAGATTAAGGGGCTAAGGCCATTTCTACTTTTTAAAAATGAAAGATCTATTGCCCTAAATGCTGAAAATATTCACTCACTAGAGAGCAATAATTTTATTGTTTTAGATGGAACTTGGAAGAAGGCCAGAAAGATTTATCATACATGGCCCCAACTTAGTGATCTGCCTTGCTTTCACTTGGAATTAGATGATCAAAAGACAATATATCAAAGCATTCGCAAGTCTTGCGGTGAGACACACCTATCAACTCTAGAGGCCATCACAGCAACTCTCCTTGCCTTAGGTGATATTCAACAGAGTCAAAAGGATCAATTTCTTGCGCCATTAAAAGAGCTTATAAAACAACAAGAAGCCTTTCAACACAAACCCAATTAATGCTATTATAATCAAATGAAAATGATTCTAAGCCCTCGAATTAGCGATCTTGATCAGTGTCCATATTTAAAAGAGGAAATGGAACAGCACGAGTTCTTCTTTAGTTCTGAATTAAATGATACTGAATTAGACTTTCTGCTTGAGCGTGGTTGGAGAAAATTTGGCCAATTCATTTTTAGGCCACTTTGTCCCAATTGTCAAAAGTGCATTCCCATTCGAGTTGATCTTAAAAAATTCAAGCTAACAAAGAACCAATCAAAGTTTTTAAAAAGAAAGCACAATAAAGGTTTGCAAGTAAAGTTCTCACCACTCTTATACAGACAAAAGCATTTTGAGATTTATCGCCTACATGGTCAAAACCGTTTTGTTGACAGTATTGATGCAACGATCATTGATAACGAGTTGCTCTTTAAAGAAACATTCTATCGCTTCACAGGTACTCAGCTTCTAAGTGAAGTTTTCTTTGATAATAAATTGATCGCTTTTGGAATTTTAGAGCAATCCCAAAATGCTTTAAGTAGTGTTTATTTCTGCTATGATCCGCAATTTGAAAAAATGAGTTTAGGACATCTTGGAGCTCTTGCTGAAATTATGCATGCAAAGAATATGGGACTCGATTATTACTATCTTGGCTACTGGATTGAAGAGAATGAGTTTATGAAATATAAGTCTCGCTACACTCCCTACCAATTATATGACTGGAGTTCGAAGAGCTGGGAAAGCTAGTCGATAATATAACGAAAAGTTAAGTTAATTCTCTCATCAACCTGTTTGGCCGTCTTATTTAATTGATGCTTCCAATTGTGTTGAAGTGCGCCTTTCATAAGGAGTAGGCTCTTATCTTCAAGAACTATCTCAACTTTTTCAACGGACTTATCAAAGCGATGCTTTAAAACGAATTTTCGAGACTCTCCAAATGAAGCAGAAGCAATGACAGGGTTTCTCCCAAGGCTTAATTCATCGTCACTATGCCAGGCGGCATAGTCCTTCCCATCACGGTATAGATTACAAAGACAGCCGTTAAATTGATGCTTTGTTATTACTTCTATCTCTTCTTTTAAAATGCTTAAGCTCTCATTCCAATTATGACGAGGCAACTTAACACCTGAGTAACTATATTCTTTATCATCACTATACCAAGCATGGAGTCTTGGAATAGCGTGGGTTTTACCATAAAGAATGATTTCCCCTTCTTGCCACCTAAGGGAATTCTTCAAATCATTAAATTCAATCTTAGTTTTTGCAAAGAAATTTGGATAATAAACGACAATACCGTCTTTTAAATTGTAGACAACTTCTTTACTATCATTTTCACATGCTCCAAAAAGATCAAATTGACTCATTACTCTCCTAAAAATTAAAATTCAAAATTTAATAATCCTAAATACGCTGTGGCAGCATCAAACTCATGCCCATCAATATTATAAAGAGAATAACCAATTGTTAAGTATGGATTCCAGGCAGCTAAATTAAAATCGAATCGTGCCCCTAAGTCACTAATTGTAGTATCAAGATTATAACAATAATCAACTTCGCAAAGATCAGTCTCTCCATAATTAAAGGCCATGTAAGCACCTACTCCAAAGCCACTTCTCACCATATAAGTATAAGAGAGATTCACTCCCGCACCAGAATAATCGACCTTTTTTAAGATATCGTATTCAACACCATTTTCTAACGTGATTGTATCCGCCTTTAGTGAGCGGATCCCTAGGCCAAGGCGAAATTTATGATTATCAACTTTCTTAACTCCACTGATTGAAAGCTCATTTCCGATCAGATTTAAAGAGGCTCCGTAAAAATCCAGTGTCGATGCAATGGCACTTATTCCAAGCTGAACTTTAAAATTGTCTTTTTCAATTAAGAGCTCAGGCGCCACTACTTGTGTACTCTCTACAGTCTTAGGACTTTCTTGTTCTACTTTTTCGCCAGGCGCCTCTTCTACTTCTTTAATATCTACTTTTTGCTTTGAAAGAGACTTAGCTATTTCTTTTGCCAGCTCTTGCTTAATAAGAAGGCGCATTTGTTCATCTTTAATTGTCGAATTGATCTTATCAACTTGAGTATTATACTCTTCTAATGAAAGCCCAAATGCTTGTGTTGAAAACGCCAAAATAAATAATAAAGATGAAATCCTCTTCACTCTTCTTCCCCCATGTTTGTACTTGCTAATATCAAAGCAACCTGGAGGCCAATCTTATTTATGAATTATTAGCAACTTAGAAAAACTCAGTGCATACTTTCTAAACAAGGAGCCTAATCTTAGAACAATTTTAAATATTGAGAACAAATAGAATCAAACGCCACGAAAAAGACACGGCCGAAAAAGCGTAAAAGATGCCTAAGTATCTAAAATTGCAATAAATCTTATATAATAGTAAGGAGATGGTCACATTTTCGATAAAATACTCTTATAAGGTGAGGAGAACGCTATGAAAATGGCAAGCGGACAATTTATAATTATCAAGAAGTTATTAATAACTCTTATTTCATGGTCAATGCTTTTGACTCCTATGGCCTACGCCCAAGAACAAACAGATGTAAATACACAGGCCCAACAAGAACAAGTTCAATCAGAAGAAGATGGCCGCACAGAAGTACAAAAACAATCTGATCCCAACTACTGTTATCACGATGGAACAAATCAGAAGTGTGATGGTGGAAATGTCTACAACTGTCACCTCGAACAATGTGTTAATGCCAATGACAATAAAAACTACAATATGGAATACCAAAATTGCGGGATTGATAAAAAGTGTCAGGAAGATCTAAAGGCCGATGCAAAGCTCTTTACTAATCATAAAACAAGCGGGCCAAAAGGTGCTTCAGATACAATGAGCTATCTGGCCGCAGCTGCTCAAGTAGGTCAAGGTTGTGTTCTTTTATTCGGTGGAATGTGCCAGACAGATGGGATCGGAACGATGCTCTCAGGCGCGATCATACTAGCAGTTGCTCTTATGTCTGCCATGGGTGATGGCTATAAGAAGAAATTTAAAGGTTATAAAGACGCCTTAGCAAAACTTGATGAAAAAGATGAAAAAGCATGGAATCACCAAACTCAAAGAGTTGCGCTTGAAACTGAAGTACAACTTTTAAAAGATATGGAAAAGGCAGCACAAGATAAGATGAAGCATCATAAGAGAATTATGATGATGATTACAATCTCTACTGCTATTGCGGCCATTTGTGCGGCCCTGACAATCTTTGGTTGTCCGGCCTCAAACCCATGTACATATTGGGTATTAGGTCTTGGCGCTGTCGCACTCGCTCTTGAAAGCCAGGCCCTATCTTCTGCCAAGAAGGCCCATAAGAGTGCAAAGAGTGCTAGAGAAAAAACAGAAGTTGTTCTTAGAAAGCTCTTGGCACGCTATAATAACCAATACAATCCGGCCTCTAGTCAGAAGACAGCTGTTGCCAGTGCTATGGCCACGCCAGGCTCACAGGGATTAGGGATGACTAATAATGATGCGACATTCGACGTGGATGAAGTGAAGTCAGAAAAACTTAAGACAATTCCTAAGATGGATATCAAGATGGGGAAACTTGGTACAACAGGTGAAAACTTTGCCAACGCAATTGGACTTAGTGAAGTGCAAGGTGGCTATAATAAAACGAAGGCCACTGGTAACTCAAAGTACGTAAACGAAGCACTTGATAAAAATGCAGCTAAAATTAACAAAGCGGCCAATCGTGTTCTTAAAACTCTAGCAAAATCTGATAAGACCAGTGACAAGGCCAAAAAGGCAATCAATGCGATTCTTGATCCAGCAGGAAATTCAAAGTATTTAGCAGATACGCTAGCAGGTCATGTATCCCCTGTTCAGATGGCACTTAATTATAGAAGAGCTGGTGGACGTAATGCGGCCAGAGATATCGCTAAGAACTCACAAGAGCTAGAAAGAGGAACAGGAGAAGGCCTTGCCGTTGCATATGACCCTGCTTCAAAAGACTACCTAAACAAGCTTAAGAATCAACTTAATGGTTTTGAAAGTTTACTCGACAGTGAAGATGGAGTTATGGCGCTATCTAATTTTGATCCAACAGTGAATGAGGATGCAGTTGAGCAATTAAATGACGAAGAAATTGTTGATGATAAAGGAACAATCCACAAGGACTCAAAGCTGTCCCTGTGGAAGATTATTTCAAATCGTTACAATGTTATAAAATTAAAAAAGACACTAGAGTAATAAACTAAGCTTCGCAGCAGCTATCATCTCTTTGAACCTGTTGTGAAGCTTTCTTAGCTTCAATCACTTCACTGATCTTATTAAATTCTTTTAAGAAGATATGTTTAAATTTTACCATCTCATAATTTGCAGAAACACCATGACGCTTCTTAGGATCTTCGTCAGGAATCCCTACTTGTACAGGGTATCTAAGTGTAAGGTAATCTGCAGGTAACTCATGCACACCAATACCAAATGGTAAGAACTTATTTCCATTTGTAAGAACAGGCCTTCCACAACTTAAGGCCTTAAGCGAAAAATGAGGAAACTTATCTGTCGTATCAATAAGATACTTCGTTCCAGCTAAAAGTGGAGCTAACTCACCTGAGCAGCGATCCCCGAAGAAGAGCTCAGGATGCTTAGTCGCATATTGCCCTAAGTGATCATGCTTTCCAATAAACTTAAATTTCTTATCACCGTAAATATCGATGATCTTATAAACCTCTGAGCTAGTTAGTGGCTCACAGTTAATTAAGAAGTAATCACGCTTAAACATTCCCTCAGGAAGAATCTTATAATCTTTTAAAGCAATTGCAGGCGTGACTTGAGTTGCATTTGGAAATTCTTCTAAGATTGCATCTTCATTTGACCAAAGCGTATTTGCTCTTTTTAAATATTTTCTTTGTTTCGTACGAGTGAATGCTTTAAAAAAGAACTCCTTGAAAGAGGATTTCTTCTTAATCGAATTGATATCTTCAACAAAGTAAGTAAAAAGATAAGTATCATCACACATCTTGATTTCTTGAGAAAAGCCACGAGATAGATTTACCACAAGGTCAACACTACATGGAATAAACAATCCTCTCGCAGCACCGTGAACTAAGTGAGACTTATCAACAAGGTCTTCCCACGACTTAACAAAGCGGTTTAAAAATGTTGAGTGAATCTTTCTTTGTTCAACTGGCCCTAGAACCTGACCTTGTCTGTGAACAAGAGTGTAAAGTTCGACGTTATCACCGATAACACCAAGTATTGTTTCTAAACACTCAATATAATAATCTCTTTCAATAACAGCATCACAGCTGACAACAACTTTTAACATAATATTCTCATTACCTATTTTTTATATTTTTAAAATATTTTGCAGTTTCTAAGATACCTTGCTCAAATGAAATCTTTGGCGAGTATCCTAATTTCATAACACGACTGATATCTGGTCTTCTACGTTTTGGATCATCTTTTGGCAGTTCCTGATAAGTTAATTTAGAGGATGAATCGAGAGTCGAAACAATTAACTCTCCCGTCTCCTTAATTGAATACTCATCAGGGTTTCCAATATTATAAGGCATCTCATCACCTAGCATTAGAACGTGATCAATTGCGTTTGCAAGATCTGTTACATAGCAAAATGAGCGAGTCTGGCTTCCATCACCATAAATTGTGATATCCTCTCCATCCAATGCTTGATTGATAAAATTAGGAATAACACGGCCATCATCAGGACGCATACGAGGTCCATATGTATTAAAGATACGAACAATACGTGTATCGACATTGTACTTTCTAAAATAAGTCATTGTCAGGGCCTCAGCAAAGCGCTTCGATTCATCATAGCAACTTCTTGGGCCAATTGGATTTACGTGTCCAACGTAATCTTCAACTTGTGGGTGAATCTCTGGGTCGCCGTAGATTTCCGAAGTCGAGGCCTCTAGAAATCTTGCCCCATGATCTTTTGCAAGCTCTAGAAGATTCTGAGTTCCAATTGAATTGGCCATCATAATCTCAAGAGGAATGATATCAAAATCAACCGGAGAAGCAGATGACGCTAGAGAGAGAATAAAGTCAAATTTTACCTCTTCAAATTCAGGCAGTCCCTGAACAATATCACACTTGGTAAAGTGGAATTTTTCATATTTAGAGAGAAGTTCGATATTAGAATTTGAACCCGTTATAAAGTTATCAAGGCCATAGACTGTTGCACCTTTATCAAGGTAAAGCTGGGCAACAGTTGAAGGAACAAAACCTGCTGCTCCTGCAATCAAAAAAATCTTATCTGTTAGATCCATTGGTAAATGGCCCACCTAGTCTCCCTAATAAAATTAGTTAACTTGTACGTTTAATTCGTGTTTTCTATTTGCCAATTGTAGCATTGTTGATCCGAGCAGTAAAAATGCTCCACCCAATAGCTGAACAACGCTAAGCTTCTGGTCAAGCGCAACCCAGTTGATTATGACCGCAAAGAATGGAAAAGACATCTCGGCAATAGTACAAACCTTAGCAGACACTAGCCCTAGCCCTCTATAGTAGAAGTACATTCCAAAAATTCCAGAAATAAGGGCCAAGATACTGACCTTTCCCCATAACTCTATTGGAAAATTAAGTCCTGTGCCAGTTCCGATCATGAAAGGAATAATGGCAAGCAGACCAACAGCAAAGCGCAGTGACATCACTTCTTTTTCAACCCAATTTTTCTTCATTAGGTATTTTCCAAATACTGTCGCGCTCCCCCAACTCATGACTGAAATGAGGGCCAGGCAAAGTCCATAGAGTGACGAGCGATCAAAACTGACCTGTCCAGTCTTAATCAAATTAATAGCACTATTAATATCCTGATAGCTAATTAGTATTGCCCCAAATAAAGAAACTGCTGCCCACAAAAGAAAGCGCTTCGTAATGCGCTCTTTTAAAATAAGATAAGCAAGGCTTATCGCAATAAATGGTTGAAGCTTTTGTAAGAGAATAACCAGCGATGGATTTAAGAGTGCAAATGATTTTGTAAAAGTTAAAGTCGCGATGGCAGAGCCCATCGCACCAATCATAAAGAAGCAAAGCATTTCAAATGGCTTCATCTTTAAGATTTTCTTTCTCGCAATATAGAGAGTCGGAAGAAAGAGAATGGTAAGAAATAAGTGCTCACCAAAAACAATGATCTCACTGCTATTGTACTTATAAAGCAGAGGATAACGAATAAGCGTATCCAGCGCCCAAATGAAGCAAGCAATGAGAATAAAGCTTAAACCTTTCACTTCGTAAAGTACCCACTCATGAATTCATCAAATACTAATTTTGCACGATCCGCCGCAAGTTGTTTTTTGACTTTCTTGCGGTTCTTACGATCACGTCTTTGTTCTTTAGTAAGAGTAACCGGAGGAAGAAGACCGAAGTTAATATTTGAAGGTGTTGGCTTAGGAACAGTCATAATATAGTTAACGAGAGCACCTAGGCCTGTCTCCACAGGAAATTGCTTAACTTCCTCACCTCTTAACTTCTTAAGAAGTTGAAGCGCTACATACTGCCCCATAGAAGCTGATTCTGTATAACCTTCAACACCAGTAATCTGACCAGCAAAGTAAATATTAGGAAACTTTTTAACACTTAGATCAAAGTCGAGAAGTGTTCTTGAGTTAATAAAAGAGTTTCTATGAACAGAGCCTAGGTGGAGAAAACTTGCATTTTCAAAACCTGGAATCATTTTAAAGACACGTGTTTGCTCAGGGTATTTTAGACGAGTCTGAAATCCCACCATATTAAATGCCGAACCAAGTAGGTTTTCACGTCTTAGCTGAACACAAGCATATGGAAGAGAACCATCAGGTAATTCCAGTCCAATAGGCTTCATACATGAGAAGCGGGCCGTATCAACACCACGCTCTGCCATAATATCTACAGGCAAGCATGACTCGAAGAATTTATAATCTTCAAAATTCTGGGCCGGTACTTTCTCGGCCTTAACAAGCTCAGCGATAAAGGCCTCATACTGTTCCTGATTCATTGGAGCATTTAGATAATCCGCTTCCTCACCTTCTTCTTCACTTACTGGCTTGTGACGATCTTTATAATAAAGCTTTGAGTAATCAAGACTGTCGCCATCAACAACTGGTGCAATAGCATCGTAGAAGTAGAAGTCGTCATTTGAAATATTTTTAACGATCCAATTTGATAGGCCTTCAGTCGTTAGGGGGCCAGAAGCGATAATACAAGCATCTGCCTGATACTCGGCCATTAGGGCCTGTGGATCAGATGCATCTTGTGCAACAACTGTGATTTTTTCATTTTTATGAAGACGATCAGTTACTTCCCCTGAAAAGCCATCACGGTCTACCGCAAGAGCATCCCCTGCTGGAACTGCATGCTTTCTAGCAGAGTCAAGGATGATCGATCCAAGAGCGTCCATCTCATATTTAAGCAGTCCATGACCAGAAGCTGGATTCATCGACTTAAGTGAGTTCGTGCATACTAATTCTGCGAATGCATCGATTTTTTGTGCAGGGTTTTTCTGGATCGTTTTATTTTCGACAAGAATAACTTCAACACCATGATTAGCTAAAAAATTGGCGGCTTCACTACCGGCCATTCCAGCACCAATAACAATTACTTTATGCGAATTAGACAATTTCAACCTCTTTAATATACTTAAATGATGATATAGACCTTATATATGCAAACATGCTATAAAGTCCATTAATTACCAGTATTTAACGTATATTATTAACATAGAGACGACGCAATGCAAATAGTCATTCATCAAACCGATCACACCATTGGCAACTTTACACAAGTTTACAAATACATAGAGAATCTTGTTCAATCTCAAGGCTTTCAGAATAAGATTCACATCTTTCCTGAGACATTTTTAACAGGATACCCTCTTCAGGATTTAGTTCTACAAAAAACATTTATTCGCGAATATCACGAATTATTAGATGCTCTAAAAGAATTATTTGCTAAGACAGATTTTGAAGATCATACGGCCATGTTAATCGGTGGGATTCGTTATGACTTTGAAGAGAATCATGAGATTCCATCAAATATCTATAACGTTATTTATGAAGTCACAAAAGATTCAAACCTAAATGATATCTATAAAAAATGCCTGCTGCCGGCCTATGATATTTTTGATGAAACGAAATACTATACACCAGGAGATTCTGCGACAATTTGGACTCTTGGTGATTACAAATTTGGCCTACTTATTTGTGAAGATATGTGGCACTCAAAGCAGTATGCAATTGACCCGCTCCAGCTCTTAATGGATAAGGCCCAAGGTGAAAGTCTAAATGGTGTCATCAATCTAAGTGCCTCGCCTTGGAATATCGATAAAGAAGATAAGCGCCTTAAAAGGGCCAGTGAAATTTCAAAGGCATTTGATATCCCTTTTTACTACGTTAATAAAGTTGGGGCCGAAGATGAGATCATCTTTGATGGTGCAAGCTTTGTCGTCAATGGCACAGCAGTTATTGCCAAGGCCAAGTCATTTGTGGCCGATACTATGGAAGTTGAGGTTGGTCCAGCTGTCAAAATGCAAAAGCTAGGAGCAGCACCTCAGGGGAAACACTCATGGGAATCCCTTTTTGGCCCTCATATTGAGAAGACTCCTAATGGAGCAAGGCTTAGGCCATTGAGTGAAGAAAAGCTCGATGCAATCTTAGGTGCCATCAACTTAGGTCTCCAAGACTATGCCAGAAAATGTGGCATGAATAAATTTCTAGTTGCCCTTTCAGGTGGAATTGACTCGGCACTTGTCTTAACACTGGTTAAGTTATTTCTACGCCCTGGACAAGAAGTTGAGGCCATTTATATGCCTTCAAAATTCTCAGCGGCCCTAAGCTGGGAGATCAGCGAAGAGCTATGTAAGAATCTTGGAGTAAAACTGCATAATGTACCAATTAAGTTTCTACACTCATCAGTACAAAACCTATTTCAAGACTCGCTAGAGCCACTATCTGGACTGGCCGATGAGAATATTCAATCACGCCTTAGAGGCGCCATACTGTATGCACGTTCAAACCAAACTGGAGCGATGGTTATCAACACATCTAATAAGTCTGAACTTGCTGTTGGTTACTCAACTCTATATGGAGATTCGGTTGGGGCGCTTAGTATTCTTGGGGACCTCTATAAGAGTGAGGTTTTTGCCCTATCAAGGCATATCAATAAGAACTTCAACAATATTATTCCAGCTGCTGTTATTGAGAGGCCACCGAGTGCTGAGCTTAGGGCCGAGCAAAAAGATGAAGATTCTTTACCTCCGTACGACACCCTCGATATGATATTAGAATCATATCTTTCTTATCGCTACGACATGGAAGACCTTCTTAAGCTTGGGTTAAACAAAACTGAAGTTGAAAGAGTCATTAAACTGATATTAAATAGTGAATACAAAAGGCAGCAGTTCTGTCCTATTTTAAAACTTAAAGATAAAAGCTTTGGTTTTGGAAGACGTGTGCCGATATGTAAGAAGGTTGATTTTAATTTAGACTAGTCTATTGATTTAGGGAGTAAGAAAAAATGAATAAGACATTTGAAAAAGTAGTTAATTCTTTCGATGATGTAAAAGCAATGGTTGATAATGTTATTGCTAATAAATCTGTAAAAGAAGTAGAAAAGAACGTGCTGAACTTTATCGGTCAAGTTGAGAAAGAGGCCCGCAACGTAATGGATAAAGACGTTAAAAAAGTTGTACTAACTCTACAAAAAGAAAAGAAGAAAGTTGAAAAATTTGTTGATTCAACAATTCAAAAAGAAGTAAAGGCCGCTAAAAAATATCTTGATGGACACATCAAAGATGTTCAAAAGCTTCAAAAGTCACTTGATAAGTATCTTAAAGATGAAATGAAAAAAGCCAAAAAAACTGCAACAAAGAAAGTCAAAGAAGCCGAAGCCACAATTAAGAAGAAGGCCAAAACGGCAAAGAAAGTCGTAAAGAAAAAAGCGGCTGCAAAGAAAGCTCCGGCGAAAAAAGCTGCCCCAAAGAAAACGGCAAAGAAGACGGCCAAAAAAGCGACTAAAAAGGTAGCTGCAAAAAAAGCTCCAGCAAAGAAGGCTGCGGCAAAAAAAGCAACTAAGAAGACCACAAGAAAAACTGTAAAAAAATAGTACTCGACACTATTGAGGGAGCCTAATGCTCCCTCAAATATCCCACAAGGTGATATCATGGAAAAGAGTCTCAATTCACATATTCAAAAACTTCTTCCTAAGTTTAAGGCATCTAAGAAAACAGAAATTAATTACCTCCTGCCAAAAATTGCAACGATGCAAGAAAATGAACTACGTCAGGTCCTGCATAAAATGGCCGGAAGTTTCTCATGCTATAACTTTCTTAAAATCGGTGCATCTCTTAAGGCATTTGAAGTCGACCAAGATCTTGACTCTAAGCGTGATTTAGTAAAGAAAACTCTAGAAGAGATTTTGAACGAACTCTAGTCCAAATACCTATTTTTATTAACAATCCCTATCTTTTGAGTGATAATGCCCAAATACTTAATTTAGAATAAGGGAATTTATTTGAAGAAACTTGAAAGAAACTTAGGACTCTCATCAGTTATTTCAATCAGTATTGCATCAATGCTTGGATCTGGAATCTTTGTTCTACCAGGTCTTGCATTCGAAGTGACAGGTCCATACGTATGGATCTCGTATTTACTGGCCGGACTCTGTGTTCTTCCAGCAGCACTCTCTAAATCAGAACTTGCCACGGCCATGCCGGCTTCAGGTGGTACTTATATTTATATTGAAAGAACATTTGGGCCAATGGCCGGAACTATTGCAGGCCTAGGTCTTTGGATCTCACTGCTGCTTAAGGCCGCGTTTGCTCTTATGGGATTTGGTGCCTACCTTGGTGCTATAAGTGCAGGTTTTGATCTTAAGAACTTTGCTCTCATTCTCACAGCAATTATTACAATATTAAATATTGTTGGAGTTGGAAAAGTTAGTGGCCTTCTTATCGCCGTTGTTCTTCTTTCCACAATTGGCCTTACTGTATTAAATATTGGAACTCTCTCAACGGCCCAAGTTATCACAGGTATTCCATTTTCATTTTCACATATGGACTCAATTCTCTTGGCCGCAGGTCTAGTATTTATTTCATATGCAGGTGTTACAAAGGTCGCGGCCATTGCAGAAGAAATTAAAACGCCAGAAAAGAACCTCCCTAGAGGAATCCTATTATCTCTTTTGATTGTCACACTCCTTTATTGTGTCACAACTCTGGCCCTTGCTAAGTACTTACCAATAGAGCAGTTAAAGAATAACCTAAGACCTATTTATACTCTGGCCTATGAGTTTGGAGGAAAGGGATTTGGGATGATCATGGCGATTCTTGCCATCCTAACCATGACTTCCATGGCAAACGCTGGCCTTCTTGCGGCCTCTCGTTTTCCATTTGCCATGAGTCGCGATTACTTAATCCCAAGACTATTTGGTCACCTTGACCGTAGGTTCCTAACACCAGTATGGAGTATCCTTGCCTCAGGCCTAGTTGTCGCCTGTGCAATCTACTTTTTGAATATTGCTAAAATTGCAAAGCTTGCTTCGGCCTTTATTCTAACAATTTATATGATTGAGAATATTGCAGTTATTGCTCTAAGAGAGACACATATTCAATGGTATAAGCCGACTTATAAGTCGCCTCTTTATCCATATGTTCAAATTTTTGGAATCATTTCAACGCTCTACTTACTTGTTATGATGAAGGACCTTGCTGTAATTGGGCTTGTCTCGATTTCTGTCCCAGGTATCTTAATCTATCTCTTCTACGCAAAGGGACGAGTGAGTCGAAAAGGTGTACTAGGAATAAGAGGAAAGAGAACAGACCTTGTTAACGAAGCTCAATTCCCAGCACCAGCGGCTTCTGAAAAGCTAAGCCTTGACCAAGATGCTAATGTTGTCGTTGCACTTGTTGGTAATGAGAGATCTCCAGAAATGCTAATTGACATGGGAACGACACTAGCTGGTGGCGAACATATTGAAGTCGCCCACTTAACAGAGGCCCCTGAACAAACAGATCTGAATGACTTTACCGATGAGGATCCTAAACTTAGATCCCTTCGACGCCGAGTTATTGCCATGGCCATTGAAAAATCGACACCTATTAACTTTGATCCTATCGTCACTCACGACCTCTCAAAGTCTATATTTGAAATTGGCCAAAGACTTCATTGCAATTGGCTCTTTATGGAATGGAAGGGACGCCTTCGAGATACTTTCACAACTCAAAGTCCTGTTGCATGGCTCAGATCACATCTAAATTGTCACCTTGCCATCTTTAGAGACAACGGTGTTCGTTATATGAGAAAGATTATGGTTCTCATTGATCAGAATTCTAATGATGTCACCCTGATTCAGGCGGCCCAGCAAATAGCAGAGGCCCACAAGGCAGAAATTACTTTTATCTATCTCACTGATAAAGATCTTACGATTGAAGAGACATCGCAAGTTGAAAAGTATATACGCTTAATCAGTGATGATATGACGGTTAGAACAACTGGGCATATCATTAAGTATCTCGACAAAATTGACACTCTAGAGACGCTTACAGTTGAATATGATCTACTCGTATTCAATTCAAATAAGAAGCATAGATGGTTTCATGTATTTGGGACTGAAGATGACCAGATTATGGCAAAGGCCTCTTGCTCAGTACTAGGGATTCATACGGGAACAACGAACTAAAGAAGTTCTGACTTTGGAAGGGTGATCATAAAGGTAGTGTACTCTGAGTCAGGGTCATAAGTAAGAGTACCACCATGATCCATAATAATTTCACGGCTGATATTTAAGCCGAGACCTGTTCCCTTTTCTTTGGTTTTAGTTGTATAAAAGCGGTTAAAGATTTTCTGAGCAATATCTTTTTCAATTCCTTGGCCACTATCGAGAACCTCAACAACGACATGGTCTGTATCATCAAGAAGATTGATTTCAATCCATTGTTCTTTAAGTCCAACAATAGCATCATGTGAGTTATTAAATAAGTTGATTAGCACCTGTATAACTTCTGATGAATTAATCGTAACGAGATCCGAATCCGCATCATTTGAAAACACAATACGTAGGTTTTCATCAACAAGACCTGTTTTAAATAAGGCAATTGAGTCGTGAATAATTGATGAAAGGCTTGTCATTTCACGCATTGAGCGATCATCTTGGGAGTAGATATTAAGGGAACTCACAATATTTGCGATACGGTTTTTCTGATCACCAATTGAACGAATCTTCTCTAAGAGCTGATCTGAAGTGATCTTTTCACCTCGACGCTCTATGGCCTGAACTTGAAGTTCAATAATGGCAAGAGGGTTATTTACCTCATGGGCGATGTTGGCGGCCATCTGTCCAAGAGCTGTCCACTTGCTCATTTTATCAATTGTAGCTTTCTGAGATTCGATTTCACGATTTCGACGAAATCTTTCGGTCACATCGGCCGTACGGTCAAGAAAGAAGTGACCAAGTTGATTAAAATCATGATACTCCATCGAGCATTCAAATACCGACTCTTCATCTTCATCAATTTCGATAAAGACAGTATCTGTGATAATTTCACCGATAGACTTCTTTGCACGTTCTGCTCGTTGATAGAACTTCTTAAGATTCTTTCCACTAATAACGTCTTTAATATTTTGTCCCACTAAGGGCTTATCATTCCAAGTAGCGTCGACCTTTGAGACATAAACAAAGTTATAATCCTTATCAAAGACAGTAAAAATATCAGAACTTTGTTCAACCATTTCTCGAATAAAGAAATTCGTTGAACTAGTGGTCAAATTAACTTCGTATGGGCGTATTTTAGAAAGAACTCTTTTATTTCCATCATCATCTAAGAAGGGATTGAACTCCACATCCCAAGTAATGGTCTCTTGATTAAAACGATTCGTTAGAATGACTTGCTCACTACAAAACTCACCATCTAGCGCTTTCGCAAAAGATCGTTTTACTTTTTCTACTTCACCTTCACTCAAGTGGCCCTTGTAGTAATCATAGACACTCATGCCAATATAATCTTCTGAAAAGCCAAAAAGAGTTGTTGAAACATAGAGGAAGCGGGCCTCATCATCAAACACAGCAACACGAACATTTTGCTCTTCAAAATTACCAAGCATTAATAAATCGATAAGTTGCTGTGTATTCATATACCGTCTAGTTCTCGTTCTATACGAATTTTACCACACAATAGTTCTTCTTCCCTTTCTTAAGAATCAGACAAGACTCACTCGCCAGATCTGAAGTAGTTATCATGTGTTCGATATCTGCATTTTTAATATTATTAATAGCAACACCGTTTTGAGTGACCATTTTTCTTGCCTCTCCCTTAGATTTAAATAAAGGAGTGGCCGCTAACATATCTAAGTAGCTAATTTCACCTAATTGAGATTTATTAAGCTCTACTGATGGAACGTCATCAAAAATACCTGCAAGTTCAGCATCTGTTGTATTTTCAATTACTTTTCCAAAGAAAAAGTCTGTTGCTTTTTTAGCGGCCTCAATACCTTCTTTCCCGTGAACAAGAGTTACAATCTCCTCTGCAAGACGCTTTTGTGCGGCCCTTAAATGAGGTTCAGTTTCTACTAATTTTTCGTACTCAGCAATTTCTTCTAGAGTTAAGAAAGTTAAAGTTTTAAGATACTTAATTACTGAAGAATCATCAGAATTAAGTAGGAATTGGTACATCTTATAAGGAGACGTCATTGTTGGATCAAGATAGATTGCTCCACCTTCAGACTTTCCGAACTTCTTACCATTTGAATCAGTCAGAAGAGGAATAGTCATACAGAAAGCAGGTTTCTGATGCATCTTACGAGTAAGATCCATTCCCGCCGTCATATTTCCCCATTGATCAGCTCCACCAATCTGAAGACTTACATCATATTCTTTATTAAGGTGAGCGAAGTCATAACCCTGAATAACCTGGTATGTGAATTCAGTATAACTAATTCCTACTTCAGAACTAATACGTGACTTAACAGAATCCTTAGCAAGCATTTCACCAACACGGAATCTCTTTCCAACGTCCCTTAAGAATTCTAAGAAAGAGAATTTCCCAATCCAGTCAATATTGTTAACCATAGTGGCCGCATTCTCGCCTTCAAAATCTAATAGATTCATAAGCTGTGCTTTTTGGCCCTCAAGATTTTTTAAAACTTGATCTTCAGATTGAAGATTTCTTTCATCACTCTTACCTGAAGGATCTCCAATCATTCCAGTTGCTCCACCAACAAGAACGTAAGGCTTATGCCCTTGTCTTTGGAGGCGCATCATCGTTACAACCGCAAATAAATTTCCTAATTGAAGAGATTTTGCCGTTGGATCATAACCACAATAAAAAGAAATTTTCTTATCATTTAAGATTTCTTTTAATTCTTCATGTGAGTACTGATTTACAATCCCTCTTGCTTCTAATTCTTCAAAAAAATTCATTACGCTAATCTCTCTTTAATTATTTCAATTGGAGTAAGAGCCACAACAGTTTTTAAATCTGGTCCATGCGCTCGTCCTGTCAGACAAACTCGTGTTCCCATAAAAAGTGGCTTACCTTTAATTTTTAATTCTTTCTTTAAGTAGTTCATCCACTCACCAACTTGATCTTCAGTAACGTTAGTCGTTTGATCAGCAAGTTGTGCTTTTAGATATTCCTTAATTTGTGGAGTTGTCTCCCAAGTGAGCGCCTCATTATATTGGTCGTCTGCATCCACTCCAGCATCAAAGAAAATCGGAAGATGTTCAATAATATTGCTAAACAGCTGGACCTTCTCTTTCATAAGAGCTGCAAACTTAACTTTCCAAGCGACGTCTTGCTTATGGTAATCACTGCCCTCAGGAATAAAACGATCAAAGCCAGCTGCAATATCTTTGTCATCTAATTTTCTTAGCCACTGCTCGTTAAAAAAGTTAAGCTTTGCAATATCATACATTGCTGACGATTTAGAAAATCTCTCATAACCAAATTTATCGCCAAGCTCATTAACATCAAAAATATCCGTCTCATCTGGGTGTGACCAACCAAGAAGACATAGGTAATTTGCTAAGGCCTCTGGAAGATAACCTTGATCTTTGTATTGTGTTACCGAAGTTGCACCGTGACGCTTTGAAAGCTTTTGACGATCGTGACCAATAAGAAGTGATACGTGACCAAAATTTGGAGGTGTAACACCCATTGCATCGTAGATCATAAGTTGGCGACAAGTATTGTTTAAGTGTTCTTCTGCACGGAAAACATGTGTCATTTCCATCTTTGCATCATCAACAACACAACAGAAGTTATAAACAGGCATTCCATTAGCTCTTAAGATAACGAAGTCCCCTACCATATTCTCAGGAAATTTAACGTGCCCTTTTACAAGGTCTGTAAATTCCCAAGTCTTTCCTGGATTCTTAAAACGAATAACATACTCTTCACCAGCATCAATTCTCTTTTGTGCTTCAGCCGGATCTAGGTCACGGTATTGTCCGTGATATGCGTGTGGGTCTTTATTTTCATTTGTTGCTTTTTCAGTCAAACGCTCTAGCTCGATACTTGTTAAGAAACAAGGGTAAGCAAGGCCACGTTTGACAAAATCCCAAGCAATATCTTTATAAATATCAAGTCTTTCAGACTGACGATATGGACCAAAGTCACCACCCTTATCTGGGCCTTCATCGTGCTCAATTCCCATCCACTTAAGATCAGCAATCTGTGCTTCTTCATACTCACGCTTTGATCTTTCAAGGTCAGTATCTTCAATTCTTAAGATATACTTACCACCATTTGCCTTTGCAAATAGGTAGCTATAAAGAGCGGTACGAGCGCCACCAATGTGTAGGTAGCCAGTTGGAGAAGGTGCAAAACGAACACGAACAGTCATGTAAATTCCTTTGGGTAATTAAACGTATTTAAAATAACTTAGTTGAGCGTTATTATAGCTTTTTAAATAGGAAATGACACTTTCTAAGATGAAATTTTTAAGGAAAAACAATTGAAATCATAGACTGTTCAAGATGGAATCCACATGGTCGACATTCTTTAGGCGCTTGGACATGGAACGTGACACAATGCAATTCTCACCGTAACAAGTATTGGTGATATTTTTAAAGCAAGAACTAAGTAATTGAAAATAACGTGGTGTACCAATAACAATACGACCAGAGCCATCCTCTTTGGCAATAATTTTACTGGCATGCAGCTTTAAGCACTCATCAACTCCAAAAGTTGTGTACTCTAATAAATACTGCTTGCGGGCCTTAAGATATCGATTCGCAAGATCAACTTTTGGATGAGAAGCATAAGAGCTAAGGCCAAACAGCAATTGACAGGATACGAATAAACTCATTAACTTAGTCATAAATTGATTCTAACAATATATTTTCCTTTAGCAATGAGAAATAAATGCGCAGAGAAATTGAATTAAATTCCAATGGACTTGATACTCTTGATGACTACTTAGTTGAGTGTGGCCGCTTATTTGATTTCCCAAGCTTTTACTCAAATAATATCGATGAGCTCTACGAGTTCATTCAAACCTATACAGATAAAAACTTAAGTTTATATTGGTCAAATACTAAAGATGCTCAAAATAAATTAGGCCAAGATTACTACCGTCTAAAAGAAGTATTTAATTTGATTAGTTCACAATATAGTGAATTCCAATTTCATGTTAATGAGTAAGATAACTCGTCTGCCCCGAGCTTATCTCAATGATTGAAGTCCTTGGACCTTGGGTAATAATAAGCTCACCTCTAGTGTCTCCATCAGACAAATAACCCTTATAGAAGTAGAGGTCATCTCTAATATGAATGAATTGAAAGCGCATACCACGTTGAATATTTTTAGAATGAACCCAAATAGGCCCTTTCTCCTTAGTTCTTAAATACACTGCAAATGTATTTATATCTTTCGCATAATTAATTTTAACTTTCTGATTACCTAGAAATTCTTTTTCAAAAATTGCCAAACTAGAATTCTCACAGCGTGATGGTGAGATGAGACAATTTCTCGAAACAAGTGTTGTGGCCGGAGTTCCAAATATGCGAAAGCGCAAGTGGACTCCATCTATATTATAATGAGTTGAAATCTTATCTTCACTTACTAGATTAGGATTAGAACTCGATGGAGCAACGGCAAAGTCACCCTCAATATCAAAGATACTCGGGGCCAAAGTTGCGGAAATTGTCACATAATTCTTATCTGCAATCATTTCAAAAAATTGTCGGCTCTTAAAGTACTCCATCGTTTCAATGACTTTCTTTGAGCCTATCTTCATATTCTTCAATTCTTTCTTTCCAAGAATCGGTAAAATAAATGTACCAAGAGAATAGCCAAGATTTGCGATAATTGCCCCGTAATACGGCGTGGCCATCGTCATAATATTCTTCACTCTAAAATGGATGGGGTCTTGGGCCTGATACATATTTCTAAGCCAAAACATGGTTATGAGGCCACCTTGAGAATGAGCGACTATTGATATTTTAGAATGACTCTCCTCAAATCGATCATGCATAAAAGAGTCAAAACTTTGAATAAAATCATCGAGATTTAACTTATTATTACCGGTATCGTATTCAAAGAAGTGTGAGTTTATGCACTCATTTGGATGGTATTTATTGAGGTACTGGGCCCAATAACCGAAGGCCCCTTTATTGCTTGCGATCCCGTGAATAAAGACCACATCGTGAACTTCATGAGAGTTACTAGTGCCACAAGTAGCACTAGTATTAAATGATAAGAGAAATAGTAAAGATAGAACTAAAAATCTCAACTTACTCCATACCTTCTGGGTAGATTTGAATTGCATGATTTAGCGTTGTTTGTACCCAAGCATATTCTCTTGCAATAAGTGGTGCATTTAAGAAATCTTCTTCACCTTCTTTGACAAGATCGTAATCATATTTTGGCATATTCTCATTTGGATAAATTGAATCGCGAACGTAGAAAACACCTTTAGAAGCACATCCTACTTCTTCAAAACGTTTTTGAACCGCATTTCCCTTGGCCATAACTTTTTCAGCATTAGCTAGGTATTTCTTACGCCAAGTTTCACTCTTCGTTTTTTTTGCCTTCTCTAGGTAGTAATCACGTTTTTCTTCCATATGTGGTTTAAAAGAAGAAACAAATGGGCAACCTTTAGTGTCAGCATTGTCATTATAACCAAAAATATAATTAGCGTGCCAAAATCCCTTGTGATTATAAATGACTAAAACAGGCGCATTTCTTTTATGAAGCGCTTTCTTAATTCTTTCAACAATATCAGCTGGTGCCTTTGCTACGGCCCATTGGTCCTTATCAGCATCAACATGAAGAACTTCTCTTTTAAATTTTGGGAGTTTGAATTCAACAGCATTTTTGTCAATTGAATCTGTTAAATCAATCCAGTTAAACTGAGTTCCATATGACCCATCTTCATCATTAGCATCTGTTACAACACGCTTGCCCTCTACTTTCTTAAAGTTTCCTTTTGTGAAGCGGTAGTCCTGATTAGAGAACATCACAGAACTTTTATTAATTCTTCTGATATTATCAGTTCTCCAATTTTCAATTTCTTCTTGATTTGTCTTATTTGTTTTTAAAGACATATAGTAGCGTTCTGCAAAATTGATTTTCTTATCACCCTCTAGGTTATTAAGGCGGTTATACCACCACTCAACAACACCAGTGTGAGACATATAAAGACATGAGCCAGCATCTTCTTGTGAAGGAGCTGCTACTACATACTTCATTAACTCATTAAAACCACCAGCTGTAACTTCCTCTTCTACAAAAGCATTTGGATTGATTGTACTTACGTAGTCTTTTGGAAGTGATTGATTGCTTGAAATTTCAGAGATTTCGGCCTGTGCTGAGAAAGTAGAAATGGCCGCAACGATTGCGAGTAAAGTTTTAAACATATTCCCTCTTTTAAAGTAAATTCTTTTCATGTGTGAAGGGTAAAATGCTAGCAAACTTGAACCATAATCACAAAATTTATGGCCAAATGAAGCGATGCGCATGCCTTAGCTGCGCATCAAGTATTGAGAATTTGATTTTCTTCTAAGAAAGATAGATGACTACTGATGCGCCAATTGCAGTAATGGCCAGAAGAATCCAAGTATTCATAGCAGAACTTCTCTTCACTTCTATACGGTTTGTTACATACTTCTTATTGCGTTTATTCTTATTAGATTTACCCATTTCATCCTCCATAAATAATCACAGGCAAATTATTTTATACAAATTTTATAGCGAGTGCATAGACCGAGTGCTTCACTCGGAATACAACACTCATAAAAAAGTATTTTCTACCTAGCGACAAGCGAGTTAAATCACCAAAATAACTATGATATTATAGTATTATGACAGGAAGAAAATTACTTGATCAAATTATTATTGCACTCTTGCTACTGACGACATTGGCCACTGTTGGTGTCTTCGTTTACACCAATATTATCTATAAGAAAGAGCTGCCAAATAGCGCAACAGAAATGCAAGCGTTAAAAGATGACTTCAAGCAAATCAACTTCCCGACAACGTATGTCTTGGATAAAATTACTGTAAACCTAGACTCAGCAACTCGCCGTCTAAGATTTCTCGATGTTCAAATAAACCTCGTTCTCTTCAGCGAAGAAGATTCGAAGCTGCTTGATCCAATCAGGCCTCAAATTTACGATATCATTATAGATGTTGCTGCATCTATTGAGCCAGATGAGCTTAACTCTCTTTCAGGTAAGCTAATTTTTGAAGGGCGAATTAAAAAGCGTATCAACTACTTAGCTAAGAAAAAAGTTGTTAAGGAAGTATTTTATTCAAAATTCGTTGTTCAATAACCACTTAAATCGAATCTATGTTATAGTTTAGAAATCATGAATCTATAATCACTTAGAAATCCATTCCTTTATTTCAATCAATTAACCGAGGTGATTATCGTGAACACTTCTCTCATTTAAAATTCATTTTTCCATTTACACAATTTTAAATTGAGAGGTCTCCATGCGATCTTACTTACTACTATTCTATCTAGGACTAGGGCTTCCGGTATTTGAAGCTCGCTTTAGTTTTAAAACACAAAGTAAAAATACAGAGAGTATTTCTACCGAATACGACTTAGCTGAGCGAAAGCAGAGGCTAAGAAAGAAAACACGACTTTATAAAAAAGGGAAACGTCGTCGAAAAGAAAAATTTCGTCAAAAGCATTTTGCACTTAAAGGAAGTCATTCAAAGGATTCACGCTATAGTAATGGAAATAAGCTAAGAAGAATGTTTATTAATATGTAGGGCCCAAACGTTATAAGGCCCGCGAGGGAAGCGGGCCTTAAGACAACAACACATGGGAATTTAAAAAAGGAATTTTTAAATTACTCGCAACGGCCTTCATTTACATAAATGGCCTTTGCACGATATAGTTCACACGAATTTGGAAAGCTAATAAATGCATCCCCATCGATACCACTAATGGCACCACAAACAGGAGCGAAAATTTCTGGACATACGTTAAGTTGTCTCGGCTCATCAACCCAATTCTTACAGTTTAGAACGGCCTCAAGCTTATACTTACCTAGTCCTTCTTGCTTAAGAGCAAATTGTCCATCTTCACAGCTTTGAGTTTCAAAGTACTCATTAACTAATTCGATTTCTTCATTTTGCTCAGTGATAATAACTTTGAAGATTCTTCCTCTAAATGATTGAGAATCTAGTAGATCACCATTAAGAATAATTTCTTTTGCGCTTACATTCATTGCTAGTACTGCAAGAAAAATAATTGAAACTAATTTACTCATAATCCTACTCCCTAAATCTTTCTAAAAGAATTCAAAGTCTTATCTTGTGAAAGGAGTTATAGAACAAAGAATAAATTAGTAGAAATTATATATAATAATCATTATCCATAATTATATGTTATACTTAAGCGGACATAAAATGGCCAAGGTATTGAAATTATGAATATTGACTATATTTCTATTCCAACTTTACGCGTTTTCATCGAAGTTTATGAAACGATGAACATGTCTCAAACAGCAAAAAACCTTGCCATGACTCAACCAGGTGTCTCTCAGCACATCAAATCCCTTGAAGGGCTACTGCAAATCTCACTCTTTGACCGAATCAACAAGAAGGTTCTCCCAACAGAGCAGGCCCACTGGCTTTACCGCGAGTGTCGCCAGATTCTTGAAAATCTAGAAAAGGCCCTCGGGGAAGTTTCGGCCAAAAAGAATGCGCTTAAAGGAACACTTCATATTGGAATGCCAATTGAGTTTGGTAATAACAGGCTCTTGCCTATAATCGCGCAATGGCTAAAGCTACACCCTGAAGTGTCACTACAAATTAACTACGACCACGCTGCAAGACAAAGCCAGCTTCTTTTAAATGGCGGATTAGACTTTGCTATTACTGATAGCTTCAACTTTCCAAAACAGATTGCAACTAAGAACTTATCAAGTGAAAGGCTTATTCTTTGCTGTTCAAAAGAATACGCAAGCGAGCACCAATTAAGTGAGACGACAAAATTTAAAAAGGCCGATGAACTGGACTTCATTGCATACCTTGAAGGGTCTCCTGTTATCACCAGTTGGTTTAAGTACCACTTAAATAAAAACTTCCACAAACAACCAAAGGCCCAGTTAATGGACGTTCAAGGGGTATTGCGCCTTACGCTTGTCGGTGTAGGTATCTCTGTTTTACCTCTGCACGTTATTGAGCGCTCTGATAATAAATCAAGACTGATGCTTTTTAAGGGAACAAAAGATCATATGGTAAACGAGCTAAACCTCGCCTACTTAAACGCTAGAAAACTTGGGCCAGTGGCCTCTAGTTTATTTGAATTTCTGACTGAAAATATTTAAAAAGGACAAAAAAAAGCCGCTTAGAAAGCGGCCTTTATATAAAAAATTTTATTCTGAATTATTGCTTCATTCCTGGAGCTGTTGACTCGTCAGTTGTCGTAACATTTGACTCTTCGTCATTTAATCCATTTAGGTATTCTTCAACCTGAGCCTTAGTTACTTTACCTTCAGCGATAAGCTTATCTCTTAATCTTAGGTCTAAAATTTTCTCTTGTAACGCTCTTGAAAGTCTCATTGAATTTCCTTATTTAAAAAATTAACGATTGATATATTTATAATAATGTAGCTTTATATCATGTGTTATTTGCTTTGGAAACCCCTAAAAATATCAGGGACTTAAAAAGCTTACTGCCAAAACCTTGGCTCATCCGGGTTTGGACGCTCCTCATCATCAACTAAGCGCAGATGACTCTTCTTTTTCTTACTTGTCTTCTTTCCACCTTGCTTAGGAGCAATGCGAGAGCCTTGGTTGCGAACATAATTTCCAAGGGCCCTAAAACCTAAGACAAATACAGCACCAAAGATCATTGAAGCAATATTTGCAAAAGCCTGTGCTCCACCTGGAGTGAATAAGCCTTGGTACACATTCATCCCTGCCAGAATTAAACAGAAGTACTTGGCCTTAACCGGAATGATCATAAAGAATTGAAAAATACGATCCGGATAAATACAAGCATAACTCACACACATTGCAGATGATAAGAATGCCATTCCATGGAATGGATAATTAATCGTTGCCCCACCCATAAAGAGTGCAAAAAGTGTGTAAGCAAAAGCATTAACGAGAACAGCAATGATAATATACTGAACGTATCTTCTTGCTCCCCAGCGTGCCTCAAGATCACTTCCAAGAAACCAAAAGAGAAGTCCTGTGAAGACGACATTGAAAAGGCCAGTATTCACAAATGGATAAGTTACCATCTTATAAATCAGGCCGGCCTTAAGTGCCGAAACATTAAGGCCTAAAATATTAACAAGAGAAATATTTAGAAATTGTGCAAAGACTGCGCTAATGACAAAGGATGCGACAATGATCCCGATGAGATACTTGTTTACCTTTGTTAATGGCGGCAGATAAATATTTTGCATTCTTTCTCCTTACATTTTTTGAGCAATCTCGATGAGAACTCCACCAGTTGATTTAGGGTGAATAAAGTTCACTAAACAATTATTCGCTCCCTTGCGTGGCGCTTCATAGAGAAGATTATAACCTAAGTCCCTAAGCTCTTGTGACTTTTTTGCAACATCTGGAACGCGATAACACATATGGTGAATCCCTGGACCTTTTTTCTCAAGATACTTGGCAATTGGTCCCTGACCGTTAATAGGTTCAAGTAATTCAACATGAGCATTTTCATCAATATGAGCAAAAGAAGTCGTCACTTGTTGATCTTCAACCACTTCTCGGTGGTTAAATTCTAAACCTAAGTCACGATAAATTTTTTCGGCATTATCTAGATTCTCAACTGCGATCGCAATATGATCTAGGAAACAATCTTTATTAAACATGATTTCTCCACTTTTCTTACTTAATCGTTTTAAGCATTATAGAAAAGTCCGCAGGCTTGAGCAACCGTATAAGGATACAAACGATCGCTACAGGTCACTCAAGTTAAATGGCGGTGAATCCAGAACATCCTCACCCGAACAATCTGCAGGCGTTGTTGGAGTCGCTGGCTCTTGAGGTGTAATTGGTGGCTTACAAAGACCATTTACACAATCGCCAAAAGTTGGAACAGAGTAACATCTCTTCTCACAAGAAAGAGCGTTATTCGGGTCGTTGACGCGAATGAGGTAACACTGTCTAACGTATTCGATACGACAGAACTCTTTCGAGACACAACTCTGGTTTGGAACTTTTGAACAAAGAACTTGTTCAAAGTCATTATTAATATGATCACGACATGTATTTGTCGTTCCATCACAACAAAGTGAAGCACAGTCAAAGTCTGAACCACAACTATTTCCAGTTGGAAGGTTTCCAGATGAATCAAAATCATCACTACACTGCCCTACAATTGAGCGAGAAAAACAGCGATTATTAAAACAACACTCTCCTGATCCACATTCACGATTTGCACTACATGACTTAAGTGAATTGAAGTCGTAACCCTCTTTAGCACCAAGACCAGTCTTTAGAAGTTGTAATTTAATTTCTTTCGTTTCTGCAATCTGAACTTCAAAACCATCTTCCATTGTAAACAGTTCAATTGTTCCAGTAACATTACAACTTGAAACGGTCTCCCCCGTAGAGGCGTTATAATTCTTAGCTCTAATATTACAACCATCCATATAGTACGTATCACCGGCCGCATTTAATGTTTGAACCGAACGGTTCGCAAATGGTGATTGAGAACCTAGGTATTGAATTCCAGTTGTTTGATAATTAATCTTACCTGCACGTGGGAAAAGGTATGCCTGAGTACCTGATGCAATATTTGTAAAGTCTGCCGCACCAGCTAGAGGCGCTTTAAAGATTGCACTTGGAGTCGTTCCCGACTGATAAACTGCTGCCCCTTTAATTTCCCATTCGTCTTCGTTGTGAATACGATATGGACCTCGGTAATCATAGGCTCCACCACCTAGGGCCAGAGCTGTTCCTACGGCCGCTGGGTGATTTACACCAAAGAGGCTTTGAAACATCGCCGAATCTTTCTTATCAGGAAGACACTTATAAAGATTTGTTTCTAATGATTCATTTGCAAGAAGATTACCTTCAATATCAATTTGCTCAAAGACAGGAGTATTTGTTTTTGAAACAGTTTCTGCATTAACAATTTCGTCATACCAAAGAGTTTGATCTTTAATCTTTGCATAAGAGTAAAGACATACATCCCCTGCTTGATTACAGTATGGGTGACTAATTGAAGATGTAAAAGTTGGATCATCTTCTAAACGAAGGCCACGACAGTAAAGACCTGCATTTGTTGCATCACCTTCAATATCTTCGGCCGTATCATTGTCATAATCATTGTAGTCAAATAGATCATAAAGAAGTCTGATATCGTTAAACTTCTTATCTGCTAAATCAAATGTGATAACGTTAATTGTTGAAAACTCAGTAATACCAGATCCTGGAACTTGTCCAACAACTCCGTCTAGAACAATTGGTGTTCTCTCACGGCCAAAGTAGAAACGTCCTTTAACAACACGATTCTTTAGTGAGGAAATATTTAAACCTGTTAAGTGAAGCTTTCCTCTAAAGTCTTTAGGGATCGATACTTTCTTTTTAAAAGACCCTGTATTTGGATCAATGATTTGTGTGATTTCAACGGCCGTCGATTCAGGAATACTTGTTACGACTTCATTATCGCCGTCTGTAGCATTATTCCCTCCTGATGAACCGCCATTCCCATTATCACCGCTTCCAACACCTTCAGATGGATTATCCACAATATCGCGCACAGAGCGAGGCTGCTCCATACAAGAAACAAAAAGTGAAAGTGTGAATAGGTAGACTAAGACATTCTTCATCATTTATTAGGCCTTAAGTTAATTATCTTCACTCCACTTATCGAATTGAGCGAAAATTAAGTTAACCCTAAGTAAATATTAACCCTGAACTTGAAAAATATGCCGATGAAGCGCTAAGGAGCTGAATTTACGAATTAGATCGTAAATCAGCTGCCTTAAATATGTGCAATTTTGAGTGTTTGTGGAAAGAATTAGGCCTTTCTAAATAAAGAAACAATAACCCCTGTTAGGACATCTTGGATAAGAGTCAGTAACAGACAAATTACGTAGATTAATTCAATAGCAATTCCTGCTCCAGGAGCATAATTCGTAACGACCTGAGAGATCCCAGAAATAATGAAGACCATCACCAGATAAAAGAAGTATGTTCCCCCAAGTGTTGAGACTTTCTTCTTTGTAATGGCAAAATTAGACTCCCCTTCTTTATCAAAGAGAATTGCAGTCATGGCCACAAAACTATAGAAGTAGGCCACGTAGAAAAATGGAATAATAAAGAAGGCCACCCCTAATATCATTAAAAGAGATGTTAAAAAGCCATAGAACATATACGTTGGAATATCCCAGAGAACTTTTGAAACTCGATATTGTAATTTCTCAAAAGCAAAGAAAAAGAAATTTAAAATAAAGACTGACTGAATAATTGTCCCAAAGACATTTACTGCGGCGACAGTAATAACTGTCATATCATCTTGGGCATTAAAATATGCAAGGCCATAGGCCTTAATCGCAAATGATAGAAAAAATAGTGGTAGATAGTGAGCAAGGTTCCCCTTCATCGCACTTACTGATTCATACATTGAATCAATAAAAGAAAAGTCCTTACTTACTTCAATTGTTTCCTCTTCATGATGCATATCCATTTGCATCCCCCTTTGATCTAGTCTTCAATATACTCAAAAGTTCGTTTTGCATGATTCTTTCTCACACCCGGAACCTTAAATAATTGACCGTGAAAAGAAATATAAATACCTGCATCTGCTATTTTAGCAGCATATAGGCTTTCTGTAACATTTTGAAAGGCATCGCTATCAACAAAGCCCATAGGCTTCATCGCACCAGTAAAAATAATCGGTACCTGAAGGTCCTTAGCACCGTCTAGAGCGTCGTAAACAAATTTAGCAGACTTTGCCATGGTATCAGTTCCGTGAAGAACGATAAGTGGAATATTTTTCTCCAACTGTGCCTTAATTGTCTTTAGCAGCACCTGACGGTCATAGTCTGTAAAGTACAGAGAGTCTTTATTGATGATATTTGTAATATGCAGCTTAGTGTATGGAAGCCTTAAGCGGTCAATAATAGTCTGGCGAATAAAAGAGTCGCGATTCTTTAAAGAGCCGTCACTTTCACTATACGACTTCTCGATTGTTCCACCTGTTGAAATTAATTGTATATCCTGAACATGGTTTTCCATGTGCTTTCCTCTCTATAAATTATGAATTCCTATCTTATACCTAATTTTTTCAATGATTTTAAGAATTTAAGTAAATTTTTTACTCTCCACCCTTGACGTAGACACTTTAGCTCCCATCTTTGAAGCATAAGACAATTATCTACTTGATTATATATGAAGGAGTATCGATGACTAATCGCACAGGACAGATTTCCGTTGCTACAAGTGACATTTTTCCAATTATTAAGAAATGGCTTTACTCAGAGCATGATATTTTCATCCGCGAGCTAATTGCCAATGGAAGTGATGCTATCACGAAGAGATCAACTCTAGCTCGCCAAACAGGAGCAGAGAACCCTACTGGAAAGATCTCAGTGGCCGTTGATAAAGAAGCAAAGACAATTACCGTAACAGATAACGGGATTGGGATGACTGAAGAAGAGGTTGAAAAGTATATCGCTCAACTTGCCTTCTCTGGAGCAGAAGAGTTTATCAAAAAGATGGAAGATGCTGGCGGTGAATCAAATAAGGATATCATCGGGAAATTCGGACTTGGCTTCTACTCTGCTTTCATGGTCGCAGACAAAGTTGAAGTTGACTCACTTTCAATGACAGAGGGTTCAAAGGCCACAAAATGGTCTTGTGAAGGTGACACTGAATACACTTTTACAGACTCAGATAAGAAAGAGATTGGGACAACAATCACTCTTCACGTAAATGGTGAATCAGAAGAGTTTCTAAACAAGTGGAAACTTAATGAAACACTTTCTAATCACTGTGATTTCATGCCATATGAAATTTCTCTTCGCGATGTAAATGAGAAGATCCAAGATGGTGATGATAAGGGTAAGGATGTTGAACCAATTATCATTAATGACACTAACCCAATTTGGAAACGTGATCCAAAAGAATTAACAGATGAAGACTACAAGGGCCTTTATCGCAAGCTATTTCCAATGGACGGCGAACCATTATTTTGGATTCACCTAAATGTTGATCACCCATTTACTTTAAATGGTATTCTCTTCTTCCCTAAGTACAATCCAATGAAGCCAGTTGGTGATAAGAATATTCGCTTATACTGCCGTCAGGTCTTTGTCTCGGATAACGTAAAGAATATTATCCCAGAGTTCTTAGGTCTTCTAAAAGGTGCAATTGACTCACATGATATTCCACTAAATGTTTCACGCTCTTCTCTACAAGGTGATCCAAACGTAAGAAAGATCTCAAACTATATTGTGAAAAAAGTTGCAGAAGCACTTAAGCTTCTTAATAAGAAAGATAGAGCAAAGTATGAGAGCATCTGGAATGATATTGGCCTATTCGTAAAATACGGCTGTGTATCTGATGAAAAATTTGATGCTATCATGCGCGAGCGCGCCCTCTTCAAAACGAACGAAGGAAAATTCGTTACACTTAACGAATACCTTGAATCAGTACCAGCAGAGTATACAGAGAAGATGGCAGGAAAAATCCTATACTTTGAAAAAGATGCGGCCAACCAATCACTTCTAGCTCAACTTAAAGAAGCTGGAATTTGGGCACTTGAAACAGATAACCATATTGATCCACACTTTATTCAACACTCAGAGATGAAGAAATTCAAAAAAGGTGAAGAAGAAGTTGAAATCAAATTTGTAAGTGTTGACTCAGAAATTGAAAACCTTCTAGGAAGTGAATCAACTTCTGAAGACGATATAAAAGTCAAAGAGATGTTTGCTAAATTCCTCGATATCAAACTTGAAGAAAAAGAAGGTGAAGCACCGGCAAGCAAGGGACTTGAAATTGGACGTATGGCCAATGCACAGACTCCTGCATACTTTAAAGTTGATGAGTCAATGAAGCGTTTTGCTCAAATGACTCAATCAATGGGTGGAGACCACCAATTCCCTATTAAGAAAACCCTTGTTGTAAATACATCGAACCCACTAGTTCAAAGTGCATTCAAGATCCACGCAAGTGGTAAGAATGAAGACCTGGCAAAGAAGCTATGTCAGCACGTTGAAGACCTTGCGGGAATCTCTAGCGAAGGACTTAAGCCAGAAGAAAGAGATGTATTCGTAAAACGTTCTCAAGACCTTATTAGCGAATTATCTAATCATATCAACTAAATAGTACGCGCCACCTTTTCGTGATTTTAAGACGTTAAGAGCTTAATATTGAGAAAAGGTGGTGCATATCTCTATATAATTTTCAAAACTTACCCTATCAAGACTTTTTTCGTTTATATTCTCACCAAATAAATCTAAAGAATAAATTTGAGGGAAAAAATGAAAAAAATTACTTTATCAATTTTAATGGCATTAACAATTACTAATTCGGCCAATGCCCTTGAAGCAACAAAAGACTTTTTAGATACAAGCTCGATGGTGACAACGGGATGGGTTTATGCCGCGGGCCTTTATACAGAAATGACTGCAACGCTAGGATTTCAAACTTCGTTTGCAGCAAGTGTTTCTTCATTACAAGTTACGGCAAGAGCAATCAATAATCTAAACCGTGAAGAAGTAGAAAGAGCGATTGAAAGAAAAGATCAAGACACTCTTGATTCAATTAGAGATCTTATTAGATACGAGCTAGAAGAAGCTGGAGAGATTTCTTCTGGTGATGAGTTAAGTAATGAGGAAGTTGATATTCTTCTTTATGTTATTCTAACAAAATAAATTTTCAAATAATAATAATAGGCCAGTACAAAACTGGCCTATTTCTATGCATGCCTCTCTCTTCTCTTTCACCTATATTTTTTACAACAGTATTGCTTTAATAATCTATTTCGTATATCTATACCCAAACAAAAAACATCAACAAAAATAAAGATTACAGAGGTAAGAAAATGAAAAACATTATACTATCAACAATTCTAGCATTAACTGTAACAACTAGTGCTCAAGCATTTCAAGCAACTTCAAATACAGTTGCGGCAACTTCAATGGTAACAAGTGGTTGGGCATATGCTGGCCTATTATATACAGAGGTGGCAGTAACGTTAGGAGTTCAATTGACTTTTGTACCTACAGCTTCAACTCTTCAAGTTACGGCAAGAGCAATTAATGGCCTTAATCGCGAAGAAGTAGAAAGAGCGATTGAAAGAGAAGATCAAGACACTCTTGATTCAATTAGAGATCTTATTAGGTACGAGCTAGAAGAAGCTGGAGAGATTTCTTCTGGTGATGAGTTAAGTAATGACGAAGCTGATATTCTTCTTTATGTTGTTTTAACAAAATAAATTTTCAAATAAAAAAAGGCCAGTTTTAAACTGGCCTTTTTTCTATCTATCCTTTGCTTAAAGTTTTTTTTAGAATGCTGCATTTTTCTCATCGAAGCTTCTTGCGAAAGTTTCAATTGAAACAACATTTGTATTCTCATCCATTCCATCGGCATGCTTAAAAGCTACATTCTTATTATGTGCGCTCATTGCATTTCCATTTGTATGAGAACGCTTTTCATATGTACGAGAATTTTCTTCTCTTTCAAGCTCTTCTTTACAAGAGATACAACAAGTTGCGATTGGTCTTGCATGAAGTCTTTTGATTGAGATTTCATCTCCACACTCTTCACACTCTCCAAAAGTACCGCTAGCGATTTTTTCAAGAGCACGATTAACTTTGTTCAGTAGGAATTTGTCTCTTCCCATAAGCTTAAGTTTTAGTTGAGCATCCCTTTCATTTGAAGTTTGGTCGATAATGTCACCACTGGTCTCGTTAGTTAGTACTTGCTCGACACTTCCTGTTGCACTGACCAGCTGATTTTTAAGATTAATGAATAAGTTTTTGAAATGTTCTTTTTGTTCATTGTTCATAGTATCTCCATTCAATCTAAAAATTAGTAGTCCTTCACGTCATACCTAAAGTCTTCATCCTGATAACTTTAGAGAGATTCCTTTCTCTGCTATTTATAAAGCAATGCCCGTGCCAACTTTTTAGTCAGTTATTCGGATAAATTTTATGGAATTAGGGGGTGCAAAGGAGGATTTTGGTGCCAGACTGACTTTTTAAGGCCAGTATTGGCACTATCAGAACGCACCAGTCGTTAATTTTCGTTGAGTTTATACGAGTTTATCATCTCGTGAGATAATCAGGCGCTGATCATCGATCATCTTAGAATAGATTAGCATAATCTCCTGATGTGCCTCTAAGGCCTGTGCTTTCGGAATTTTTTTCTGGGTGAAGAAAAGAATCTCTTCACGAATACTCTTAGGAAGCTTTGCAAGAATACCAGTGCGGTCTTCTTCTTTTTCAAGCTTCAACGCATTAGCTAAGCTTTCAGTTTTAACTTCCCTTAAGAACTCACTCATCATTTGAGGAGTGATGAATTGAAGATCCTTTAAACGATACATACTTGCACGTAGCTTGTCAGCTAAGTCAAAATCCATTTTCGTAATATTCGAAATAAGGGTTTCCTTCTCTTCTTTATTCATTAAAGAGATGGCCTCAAGAATTGCTTCAAACCCAGATTCTTTAGAGTTTTTCGACATATGGATTGTCCTTCATCAGGTGATTCTTAACATAGTCGGCAACACCTTCGTCAACAATACGGAACTCAAAGTTAGGAAGAATCTTTCTAAACTTATCCATATCTGCTTGTGTGTAGTATTGATATTGATTACGAAGATGCATCGGCATATCGATGAACTCAACATTAGGTTCACGTCCCATAGCAATGAATGTTTGATTAACTAGATTAAGAAAACTGTCTGCTCGCCCAGTACCGATATTGTAAATACCAGAGTGCTTGGCCATCTCCTTCTCTGATAATTCAAGCATGGCGTTGACGACATCCTTAACATAGACGAAATCACGCAACTGCTTCCCATCCTCATAACCTTCTTTATGAGACTTAAAGAGCTTTACCTTACCTACTTCATTAATTTGTTCAAAGGCCTTATGAACAAGAGAGCGCATTTCTTCTTTGTGGTATTCGTTAGGCCCATAGACATTGAAGAATTTTAACCCAAACCAATGCTTTGGACGATCTGTTTGGTTTAATACCCACTCATCAAATAATTGTTTTGAGTAACCGTACGGATTAAGTGGACGAAGCTTACCAAGCTCCTCTTCCTTGTCTTCATGGCCAAGTTCACCATCACCATAAGTAGCAGCAGAAGAAGCATAAATATAAGGGATATTTAAATCACAGGCCAAGTCAAAGTAGAACTTCGAATGACCAACATTATTAGTCATTAAGTAGTCCATATCCATCTCAGTCGTCGATGAACAGGCCCCCATATGATAGATGCAAGAGATTTGCTTATGGACTTCCTCTAATTGAATATCAATGAATTCATCAGCATGAAAATACTCAGCATACTTTACGCCTTTTAAATTCTTCCACTTCTCATTGTGATCGAAGCGATCAACAATGATAATATCATCGCGTCCAAGCTCATTTAGTTTAGCAACGAGAACGCTCCCTATAAAACCAGCGCCACCAGTTACTAAAATCATGCCTCACCTTCATTGCTTTCTAGTCTCATTAGACTTGTTAGAGAAACTCCACACATTGTTAAAAGCGCTAGAAGCTTATAGCTATCAAGGCGAACATAGAGTTTATGATAACCTCTTAGTTTATCTTCAAAAACCTGGTACTCTTCATCTGTATGAGCGTAGTTTGATTTTGCAATCTGAGAGTCACGAATTCCAGGAGAAAGCTTAGTCGTATAAACGATAGCAAGAATGAGAGTTGTTACAGCGATAAACTTCATAACAACAGATGTCTTGCCTTCTTTCTTATAAAGAAATGTGGCCATGATAAGTAGCACGGCAAAGATCATTTCAATAATATTAAATGAAGTGAAGATGATCCCACCTAGTGTTCCAGCTTCTTTTAAAGAGCTAACATTTCGAAAGATACTAGGAGCTGCAATGAAGTCGATAAAGACCGTTGCAAAAAACCATGAAAGGCAGACGCCAAAAATTAAACTTAACAATACGTGTTTCTTTAGTAGTGATTTCATAAAGAAATCATACCGCCTATTTCATGTGATGACGAGAAAGATATGGGTGAACAATTAACGCAACGGCCAATATTCCCAATTCAAAAAGAGCAACAAGAGGTACCCAAAGGCCCATCATTGTTATCACATCTGGAGGTGTCAGCATGGCAGAGACCACAGCAAAGCCAACGTAAACATAGCGTCTCATTTTAGCTAGCGACTGCTTTGTCACTATTCCCATAAAGCCGAGAATAAGAAGAACATTTGGTAATTGAAAAATAAGCCCTAGAAAAACGAGAACCTTACTTGAAAGAACCAGATAATCCTTTAGGCCAATTGTGGCCTCAACATTCTGCACTCCAAATCCCATGAGAGTTTCAAATGTAAGAGGAAAAACGATAAAGTAGCCAAAGCTTACACCAGTGGCAAAAAGAAAGAGGCCAATGATGAGGAAAGGCTTAACGGCCTTCTTCTCATGATCGTAGAGACCAGGAGAGATAAACTTCCAAACCTGGTAAAACCACAAGGGACAAGAAAGAATAACACTTGAGTAAAATGCTACTTGAAATTGAGAAAGTACTTTATCGAGAAGTCCAAGGTAGACGACCTTGCCCCCACCAGAATCACCTAAAGCGTTTCTAAGTGGTCTTAGCAGAATCTCCTGGATGAGGTCCCCATAGGCATAGCAAACCACAAAAGATACTAAAATAATGATTAGTATTTTAATAAGTGCAGAGCGCAACTCTTCTAAATGGTCAATTAATCCCATCTCTTTCAAAACTTACCCTAGTTTTCCATCCATACTTAAAGTAAAATAAATTGATACTAATAATTTAACACAGTTAGAACGAATGAAATACCCATTATTAATTTTTATTGTTAATTTTATGATCACTCTTCCTGCCCAGGCCAAGACGATATTGCTGTGCCTAGGACAAGAGGAAAGCTACTATGCTAAGAGACACGATACAGGTCCACGCTATCACTTAAATCAAATTATGATCAATGAGATTTCTTCTGTAGGTAACCCTCAGTTCTCAAAAGGCTATTACAATAAGTTTTGTTCTGATCCAAGTAAGTCACCAACTCTGAAGCTTCTTAAGGCCCTAACAACAGGCCAAAGAAATATCTTTGACTTTAAGGAAGAAGACGGTGGTATTGGTGTTCAATATTCGGTGTCGACTTATAATGAGTTTCGTCTAAAGTCTATTAAGATCCTAATGGAGTATCTTGCCAAAATTCAGATACAAGCAAGCAGCGCAGACTGTCTTGAACAAAATATTCCTGGATTAAAAGAGTTCTATGCTCGCTATCGCTATCTTGAAGGAGAAGTAAGTCTCTCAACTCTAAAAGGTTCAAAAGAGTCGCTGTTAAAGATTTATGATTCTTTAGAAAATATTGATGCGATATTAATGAAGTGTAAAAAAACTAAATAAAGAAAATACTTAATTGAGAATCCAGTGCAGTTAAAGTAGAGATAAACTCTTTTGCACTTGCGGCTTCTTCGTCACCAATAATATAAAGATGGTGTCCAATAAGTCCCTCGACACTAATTCCTCCAAGTTTTTCAGCAAGAGGATAAATATCTTCTAATAGGAATTGATATGGCCTTTTTCCTGCAACCATATCTTTTTTGAAACCATTGAAAGTCACACTTGGAACAACTTTTTCCTCGCGACTTGTTTTAAACATTGGAATGATATCGGAAAGACAAGAACCACAGCCACCTGCGGCCTTTGATAGGTTCGTGATTGTTAAAGGGTCACTTGCTCCCCTTTCTATAAGAGCAGCAACTTCACTACGACTCACGCCAAAACATCGACACAGAGTATTTTCTGTATCAATGGCCATGAGTTGATTAGGGGAAAAATAACTTAAGACTTCTTTAAAGAATCTAAATAGCTCTAGTGACTGCCCTGTGTTTTCGACAAGAGCAGCTTCAATTTCATTTAACAATTGTGATTTAGAGCTCTTTGCCTTTTCAAGAACCGACACGATGATCTCTTTTAAAGAACTATCATTACTTTCGACAAAGTACTCACGCACTTCATTGAGCTTAGAAAACCTAAGCTCAACTCGGCATGGATTATTAATCTTTAAATCTGGTGCAATAAGGCTCGTATTCACTATTAAGGATGAACCTCATAGCTTCTAAGAGTTAGAATCTCAAAGCCACCTTCTGTAACTAAGATTGTGTGCTCAAATTGTGCCGACCACTTCTTATCCTTTGTAAGAACTGTCCAACCATCTTTAAGAACTTTACAGTCCTTTACACCTAAGTTGATCATTGGCTCAATAGTAAAAGTCATACCAGGCTTCATCTCTGCGCCCTTACCTCTCTTACCAACGTGAACAACTTGAGGGTCTTCGTGAAATTCACGGCCAATACCGTGGCCACAATAATCTTCAACGACACCATAACCATGATCGTGAGCAATCTCCATAATAGATGCTCCAATATCACCAATGTGGCCACCTGGACGCACCTGTTTAATCCCTTCCATCATACATTGATAAGTAACATCAACAAGCTTCTTAACTTCATCAGAAACATTACCAACTAAGAAAGTTTTATTTGTATCACCGTGGAACTTATTTAAATATGTTGTGACGTCGATATTTAAAATATCACCATCTTTAAGAACATCTTTTGTACTAGGGATTCCGTGGCAGACAACTTCATTAAGTGAAGTACAAACTGACTTTGGAAAACCGTGATAATTTAATGGTGATGGATACGCACCATTTTTAATAATATATTCATGACAAAGATTATTTAATTCCTCTGTGCTCACACCAGGTTTTACGAATGGTTCAATATACTCAAGAGTTGATGCCGCTAACTTCGACGTTGCTCTCATTAATTCAATTTCGCGTTTCGACTTGATCGATATCATACTTTTCCCTTCGGTTCATTCTAAGTACTTAAATATACATTCCTTTTAACATAGTTTGATCCACTAAAGAATAGACAAAGTTAAAAATTTTACAATTTACAACACGCTAAGTACCTAAAATGGCATAATGGCGCGAAAGAATTCAAGAATTAGGACTTTAAAATGAAACAAATTATCGCCATTTTCCTCTTAACAATGAACGTACTCTACGCTCAGGCCCAGAGCAAGAAAGACAATAAATTGTTCCACTCGACAATGACTCAGATATATGAAATCCAAGATAGAATAAATGACACAGGCTATGACCCATTAAAGCTAGGCTACAATATTCGTGAACTTGAAAAACTAATCAACGCAAGTCGACAACTTGTGAACGTCACAACAGAGTACAGTAAAGTTCTCTACCGACAATCAAAAAATCATAAACCAATCCGTGGTGCCGACTTATCTATTATTGGCAACCTCATGAATACAGCTGCACTTATTATGGAAAAGTCCAGCCTCTACACAGTTAGAGATTTTAGACAAAGTCGTTCTTACTCAGAAATTGATTATGCACAAATTAGAGTTACAAACCTGCTTGCAAAACTTAATTATGTGAATCTCTACTTTGCGACACATAATATATTCTATAAGAATCCAACGATAAAAAAATTAACAAAAGAAGTTATTAAAGTTCTGGATAACGAGAAACAAGTCGAAGTTCTCAAGCAATTTACAAAAATAGCAAAGAGTGAAAAGTTTAATGATGAACTACAAAGTGACCTTAGAGTCTTTCTTGATAATCACTACTACTATCTAAAGCTTTTAAATCCTGACCTAACAAGAGGTGTTGTGCTTGTAGAGAAGTTTCAGATTGAAAAACACTTACTTGGAAAGAGACTTCCAACTATTGAGTTTTATAGTATTAGAGATTGGTTTGTTGAGATCTTTAATCGTACGACAAATTTCATCTCAGGACTATTTGGAAATCTTGTTGGGAAACTACGTTTTCGCCATGGTCATATGTATGCCAACGAACGAGCACTCGATTACCTCGATACGGTACTAAAGCCGCTGGATATTATTGCAGAAAAAACACCATTTGCTGCAACAGACTTCTTTATCCCAGGACACTTTGGTCATATCGCCATCTATCTTGGTACTGAACAAAAACTAAAACTAGCAGGGCTATGGGATACTCCATTTATAAAAAAATATCATAATGATATTCGCAAAGGAAAAACGATTGTTGAATCAATTCGACCAGGAAGCCGCCTTGTTTCTCTTGAAGACTTTCTAGAGATTGATGAAATCACAATAGTCCGCGAAAAGGGAATTCTAGAAAATAAATGGGCAAGAGAAATGGTGACAAAGGTTGCACTTGAGCAACTTAATAAAAAGTATGACTTTAACTTCGACGTGACAACTCTTGATAAGGTAGTCTGCTCAGAAGTTCCCTACCATGCTTTTGGTCATAAGAGGTGGCCAACAAGCTATATTTTTGGTCGAAATACAATTTCTCCAGATGAGATCATTGAAAATGCATACCGTAAAGGATCTGGAATTGAGTTTGTTTCATCGATAAAGGCCAACAAAGAGCAAGAACTATTTAAGGTTTCAAAAGAAGAGATGGCAGAGAATCTAGACTTTGATTATGATGATTCGCGAAATATGTTCACAAAGAAGATTAAATCATGCCGTTTAATAAAAGTTCTTGATCATGATCAACACTCAACGATAAATGGCCGATATCGCACAATAAAAAAGTGTAAAACGATCAAGCAGGACTTAATTTACTCTAGCTTCTAGCAAAGCAAAGGAAAAATTGATAGATTAAGGGTATGAATTATTACTTCTATCGACCAGAGATTTCTAGCTATCAAGGTGAGGCCTTTCGCGTAAAAGAAAGGCAGTCACTAGGCCAGCTTGGTATCAAGTGTGTGGACACACCTATTGAGATTCCAGAGGGTGAAAATGTTATTGTGATCTCAACAAGCTACACAAATAACGAGAGCATTGTAAAATCACTTGAACATGCCAATATTGCACTGTGGATTCATCCAAATTCAGGCTATGATAACTTCTCTCTTGAGTTTGTAAAAAACGCAAAATTCCCTATCGTTTTAGGAAATGAAATAAGAGCAAATGCAGTTGCCCAATTCTATCTCCAGGCATTACTAAACCATCAAGGACAAATTCCTCACAGATATCAGTGGGATGAAGCGAGAAGCTATAACCGAGAACTTTTACACACAAAGAAAACTCTAATCATAGGTCGTGGCCCAATTGGTGCAAGACTAGGCAATGCCCTTGAAATACTTGATGTAAATATCAGCTACTACGACCCATACCAAAATAAGCAGCAAAGTACAAAGTACTTTAAAGAAGAGCTGGCCAACTCTGATATTATCATCATGGCCTGTTCACTAAATAAAACGTCTTATCACATTCTCAATGAAGATATTTTTTCGCTCTTGAAAGATAATGTTCTCATCATGAACGCTGCCAGAGGTAAGCTTATCGATCAGCAGGCCCTCGTAAAGTTCTTAAGTAAAAATAAGAATGCCCATGCTATTATTGATGTATTTGAAAAAGAGCCAATTGACTTTAATGAATTTAAACACCTTCCTAATATAACCCTAAGCTCACATATTGCAGGAGTGTATAAGGGAATTAACGACGCTATTATAAAGTTTGAAAAACGTGTTGTTCGAGACTATCTTCACGACCAGGAACTAGACCTTTATAAAACAGCACTCCTAAGCTCTCGAGTTAAGGGTGATTTCTTAATATAAATTTAAGGACTATATATGACTAAAACAAATGAAACATTATTAAATGATTATCTATGCCCTCCAGGTTTTGGAGTATTCACAGTTAATACAGCGAAAGACAGAAAAGATAAATTAACTAAAGTTCTCTATAACACAACAGAAGATCAAGATATCAGAACAGCTTGGGCAAATGAACTCTCTAAGCTTGCAGATGTACATGGTTGCGCTATTTTAGGAGTTGCCTCTGACTGTGGAGGAGGAATTCAAAGAGGTGCAAACTGGGGGCCTTTATTTCTTAGAAATACACTAATTGAAGAACATCTTGAAGTGTATAAGCAATGTTTTGATTTAGGTGATATTAGGGTAATTCCTCACCTATTACATGATAAATACTTAAATAATGAAACAATAAAGAGTGCTCAAAATGCACTATACGGTGGAAAGCAGCTTAGTGTTTCTCCGCTTAGTATTGCAAAAGCAAGTGTTGATGAGGTTTTCAAAAGTAACAAAGATCTAAAGATCTTTAGCATTGGAGGAGACCACTCGGTAAGCTTCCCACTAGTAAAGGCCTGGATCAATAATCGCAGATCACTTGGTAAGAAAGTTGGTCTTATTCACTTTGACGCACACACAGACCTTTTAAGAGAAAGACTTGGTATTGATTACTGCTTCGGTTCATGGCTAACACATGTCTTAGATGATCTTGAAACTCCTAAGCATTGTTATCAATTTGGAATTCGCTCAACAGGAAAATCAAAAGAGCACTGGGAAAGTGAGTTTGGCCTAAACCAATACTGGGCCAAAGATGTAAAAGAAATTGGAGCCAAAGAGCTAGCACTCAAAACAATTGAAGAGCTTAAGGCACAAGGAATTGAAGAGATTTATATCAGCTTTGATATTGATGCCCTAGATGAAAGTGTTGCAAGTGCAACTGGAACACCTGAACCAGAGGGACTAATGCCACATGAATGTGCTACAATGATTAAAGAGTTTACTAACGCCTTTAAACTAACTGGTGCTGATATGGTAGAGATTGCTCCATTAGTAGGCCTAAGCGAAGAAGGCTCTCGTACAACACTTGAAGTAGGAGCTGCAATGAGCGCTCTTATGATGGAGGCCATGATACGTGCCGATAATTGAGTTTCCCCCAGTCGAAATCGCAGATGAGCAAGGGCTATTAGCAATTGGTGGAGACCTCCATCATGACTCTCTTCTACTGGCCTATCAAAGTGGAATCTTTCCTTGGCCAATATCCCAAGAGTATCCCCTTGCTTGGTTCTCACCTCCGCAAAGAGGTGTTATTCGCTTAGACGACATTCAAATAAGTCGATCCCTAACTAAATTTGTCAAAAAAAGTGAATGGACAATATCATTCAATCAAGAATTTCTAGAAGTCATCAGACAATGCCAAGAAGTTCACTCAGATTCTTTAGAAGGTACTTGGATTACAGATGAGATCATTGAAGGCTACTTTAATTTATTCCATAAAAACTTTGCCTATAGTGTAGAAGTTAGAAATGAGAAAGATCAACTTATTGGCGGGCTCTACGGAGTTAGCATGGGACATTTCCTAAGTGGTGAGTCCATGTTTTATAAAGAGTCTAATGCTTCAAAAATTGCTCTATTAGCAATTCTTTCGATAGTTAAAAGCAACCACATTCCATTTCTTGATACTCAAATGGTTACACCTATTACTAAATCGTTTGGAGCTATTGAATTAGATCGAAGTATCTTTATTAGCGAAATTGGGCAATTATTTAATCAAACACCTATCGAATTTCCAAATACTAGAATACCTGTTAAAGATCTACTTAAGTCTTTTTAATTTTAAATATAATGCGGCCCTCTTAAAAAAGATCACAATACGCCAGCGGCTTTGATAAATATTTTTAGATAGAATCATTTTACAATTTCCTCTTCACTAATCCCTAAAGCATTCCATTCACAAGCAATTTGTGAAAGAGCGAATTTCTTTAGTCTTTTTGAGAAGTATTTTAAATTTGCCATTGTCGGCGACATCAAGTGAAAGCGATCAATCACACCATCTTCTTTAAGATATGAAATGATAGAAACGTCACCAGAAGATACTTGTGTTGTTGCAAGAAATATCCCTGTTTTAATCGAGTTAGGCTTATGCTCAACTCCTTTTCTTATAATAGGATATTCTTCACAGATTTTAATAATATTTGAATAGGTATTCTTTAATTCTTTTAAACGAATCAGCAGGAGTTCATAAGTTGTTCCATTAAGAGCAAGGAACTCAGTATTTGCAAGATCACTATATTCATAGAAGGGCTCATACTTCTTACTATTATAGTGATAACCATAGCTTTGTAGAGGCATTGATTTAAGTGAAAAATCGAGGGCCCCAAGATTTGAATGAAAGTAGCTTTCTAAATTTAAAAAGTACTTATTCCCCTCTATCGTCTGAATGATATCATTTATAATTTCTTGATAATCATGAATACGATCTCTAATATCGTAAACCCATTTGCGATCTTCAGAATTAATTAGCTTACTAAGCTCGTCTTTTGATTGAACCTGTGAAAGATTTGTGAAATTATTTAGAGTTTCAAATTGATAATTTAAAACTTGATGTAACTCTTTGAAAGATGAAAGATTAAAAACTTTCTCTAAACACTTTAAATTCTCAAGTGCACAAAGAATTTCATAAATAAACATACGATGAATTTTTACGGAACTACTTGTCTCTATGTTTTCAACGTACTCACTTAATTCAAGACTTAACAGAGATGTAATAGTCTTTAGAGGTAAATTAGACTTTAATAATAAGGAGATGGCCTCTTCAAGGCTCTTTCCCTCAATTTGCTTTTCTAAAGACTCTGACTTACTAAAGTCAAAATCAAAGAAGCTATCACTAATACGATTTTCATCGATATTAAAACGAACAACTGAACTTGAAAGTGGGTTATTAAACTTTTTAACCGGAACTTCGACTTCTTCACCAGTTACTTTAAGGGGTGAAAGGTACGACTTACATAAAGAATCTTCAAGGTTATCTTTTTCTAAGTGGTACTTCCCCTTAGGTGTAACAACCTCATATTGAATACGATCTTCTTTTCGATAAAAGTGAACACCAAAGTTTCGATTAACTTCGGCCTCAAACCAAGTCATTGACTCAAATAAATGAGAAAATGAAAGCGCTGTTTGTCCATAGCCTAATGAGAGGGCGTAGAAATGTCTTTTGTGATTATTTAAATTTTGAAATTGATAGATAAGTAAAAAGCGTGAATTTAAAAGATTATATTTTTCCTTAAGCTCTCCTGCATTTAAGAGGTCAAGACATGTCAGGCCAGAGAAAACAATATGTTGATTATCAAAGTTAGAAAGCATAAGCATTGATAGCTCTGCTTTTGATTTTACCTGAATTTCGTTCGTGATATCAAAAATATTCATCTATTTAATTATCCAATTACTTTAAATTAAATCTTACGTCGTATGGAAAGATTGGCCCAACTTCTTTATCTGGAGCACAACTTTGTTTCTTACCGTTTGACCACACCCAATTATATATCTTTTGATTGAATGTGTCTGCACCACTATCGTATTCAATATAGCGATAATATGGGGCCCCTGAGTTAGCAGCACTAGATAATAATGTGATTGCTGCAGGAAATGAAGCTGCAATTTCATGATCGCGACACCCACCAATTAATTTTCTTTGATCGACAACAAACTTACCTTTGCTATCTCTCACATTGCGCACCCATGTCTTTAAACGACAGTCAAAATAATAGCCTGTTTGAACAGCATTTTCAAAGGCCGTTAAATATTCTAGCTTCCAATGCTTGTCCTTCTCTTTTTGAATATTAAACGGACGCACATACTTTCGACATAGACTAAAACGATCAAGGTGATTGCGATAGAATTCAATAAATCGTTGTGAAATCCCTTCTTCTTTTCTAAAAATTACGAGAGCATCATCGTAGACCTTACGACATGACGTTTTTAATGTTTGTAGTTCACTATTTGAAAACAAGTGACCAGAGTTGATTACATATTTAAGAGCACGATTGGGTAGAATTGGAGATTCTAAACGGTAGGCTCCCTTTAGCTTTCTTCCCACATCGTTGCGGCCCATTGAGTTTTCGATAAAGGCCTTAGCATACTTCCAATCGACATATTTCTTTAAGGTATTAAGCCCTTGAACCTCTTGAAGAGATTCATCAAGCATACTCTTTGCAATTAGAATTACTTCTGAATTCCAGTCATCATTTAAGTCACACAGCCCCGTTAAACAAGATTTTAAAATATAGCCACCAATGATTTGAACTTGAATGGTTTCCTCACGCGGGAAGCTACCATCAACAAGGTATTTTAAGTCACCGAAGACGGCCACTCGCTGAGGCTTTCCATCCCGGCCTAGAAGTCTTGGAATAACGGCCCAAGAAAAATTTGGAGTTGATATATTTGATGTGTAATCATTCCAAATATCTTTTTCTTTACAAAATTTACGTTCTTTGAAAATTCGTCCACTAACTAAATCAAGTTCGAAATGAACCTCACTATCACGGGGCGTTGTAATAAAAACATCCACAAGCTTAGTACGCATATCAATACGTGGTGCAAAGTCGAAAAATAAATGAGGAACAACTCTCCCCTCATAAGTTAGATAATTGAAATTACCTTCTCCTGAAAACCAAGTCGGCTTAACTTGAGAAGTTGGTAGAACAATTTTTTTTGTTGCACAACCTACAATGAAAATTGCAAGTAAAAGAAAAATGAATTTAGTAGTTTTTTTGAATTGACAAATATACACGTTATAGTCCAAAATCGTTAAACACAAATAGCGGTTCGGTGTTGGAATTGGTAGACAATCTGGATTTAAAATCCAGTGGGGGCAACCCCGTGCGGGTTCAAGTCCCGCCCGAACCACCATTTCCTTTTCTTAATTATCAACGGATACATTTATTTAATCAAGGACTTAGACTGATTCAGTCCGTTTTTTTGAAACGCAATGCAAAATAGTAATTTAAGCAGCTTTCTTAGAGTCGTCGTTATTGTTGAGGATTTCAATCATACGCTCTCCAATAACTTCCATGATCGAGTCCGAAACAGACTCAAAGCGTAGCCCAAAGCCTCTAGGACGATTCTTTGATGCTCTCATGATAGTGAAATCAACTGCGAGTGCGCGGCCAAATAGGCCCTCAGAGATATAGATCGTTCCACGAGTATTTTTGTCAAATTCTTTCTCAAATTTCGTCACTTCAACAAATCCTCCACTAAGGGAAAGATTTGTCAGGTAGCCCTTATAATCTTTTTGAACTCCTACAAGTGAAAATGAAACCAGTTCTTGAAGATCGACTCGATACTCAGTTCTTTCAATTTGATATTTATTATTTTCTGGATTTTCTTTATCTTCAGAAACTAATTGTGCTTGTGTATTTAGCTCAAGACATTCTTTGGCAGCAACCCAAGGTGCACCGGCCTTCTTTTTAACAAGTGTTTCAGATGTAATAATATTCTTCTCTAAGTCAACTAGCATTTCATCGAAGCGTAAAGGACCAACAACACCGGCCCCCGTATCATATTGCCATGACTTCTTATTAGAGATTTCAAAAGACTTACCATTTTTAAGTCCTTCAATATTTAATCGATCAAGTTCTAAGTCATCAACTTGAGCGCGGGTCGCTATTTCTAGTCCACCACTTGAGATATCAAACTCTCCTGTAGCTTCTTCACTTAAATCAATTTCAACAGTACGGTCCTCATCTTCTAAGACAAGTGAGTCACGTGAAATAAGGTTAATTTTAGGTCCAGCACTAGTACTTTCTTCTGGTGGTGTAACATCTTCAATCTTCACTTCTTCATTGACTGCAGAAATGCCGATCTTACTATCAGTATAACTCTTGAAATTTTCTAATTCTTTTTCTGCAACTTCTAGCTTTGCATTCAAGGCCTTGGCCTTTGCTATTACTTTTGAAAGATTCTTTCGTGCAATTTTATTTTCAACGGCGAGATTTTTATATTTGATTTTAAGTGCATTAAACTTCGCTTGGTATTCTTGAGAGTTTGAATTTCCATCCCCCAGCTCACGTGCTGTGGAGAGAACTTTTGTTATCTTACGATTAACATCACTGATAAGATTAGTTTCATCTAAGATAGATTCTAGCTTACCTATAATGATCTCGCTGCGATCACTCCCCGATGAACCAATAAGTTGTGTGATATCTCCGATCCTCTCTTCGACATTTGAAATCTTTTGACCAAACTCATCTCGAAGTTGATTTCCGATTGTTGAAACTTCATCTTTTACAATTTTAGAAATCGCACTTAGTAATTCATTATTATGGGTACTCTTAATCTCTAACTCTTCTTTCTTAATACTGTGTCCATCTGGTGCAGATTGAGGTTTTTCAAAGCTCTCAGGACTTGGCTTAAGAGCGTCAATCACAACTCGAGGTAAACTCATCTTAGATAACTCAAACCATTGTGACTTCTTAACATCAAAACCATACTGATTCGAAAAAACGACACCTGAGAGCGCTTCAACGTAGAGATCGTTAATATCGATTTCTCTAAAAGTTGTGAATGTGTCTGCGATGAAAAGTTTCTTCAATATTTCCTCAGCTGTTCTATCTAGTATATCGGTAAGATTTAAACTAAAATTTAATAATATTAGTAGTTTACTCTGTTTTTGTTTACAAACTCCTATTTGATTAATGATAAGGTATTGAATTGTGGAAGATTCCAATAAAAACCACTTAGAAAAAAGAGAAGAAGAATTGGCCAAATTAATTGGCTTTCAAGTGCAAGTTGTTGAAAAAATCGAAGCAGGCTTAAATGAGAAAGTACAAACTTCACCTGAAGAACTTTACCTTTGTGGCCTACAAGAAGAGGCCATTAATACTTCCCTTTCAGACTTCCATGAGATTCTTACGAAAATCAATGAATTAAAAGATGCAAAGGAAATCGTCATCTGCGATATCGGAGCCTCTTATTCAAAGATGGCCTTTGTCGCAAATCACTTCTTTCCAAATATTAGAGTGATAAGCATCGAGCCAGTCAAAGAGCGAATTGATTATGCAGCAACTAAGCTATCATGTACGAAGCACATCTTCATCAATGATATCTTTCATAAAGACTTAATCAAAGACTATAAGATTGATTACTTCTTCCTCTACTTTCCTGTTGGAAAGATTCTAGATGAAATCATCGCGCAAATAGATGCTCCTATTATCGCCATCGAATCCCATGGTGAACTTTTAAACCGCCTTGGACATAGTTTCTCTCGTAAAAAGAAACTAACTAAACTTGTATTCCCACGCCATAACCCTCATAGCTATATTTTTTCTCATAAAGAGGAATCAAGTTTGTATAAGGCATTTAAAGCGCTTCAAGAAAAAGGTGATGATCTTATTATCATCAAGGATCAACGCCCGTGGTTAGCAGATTCAGAAGGCCTAAAGCACTACTTTGATGACGAAGATAAGATTACTCTTGAACTTAAATCACCTCCTCGAACAATTTACTTTAATTATGAGCTTAGGAGCGCAAGCTCTAGTGACTACTCTCAAGACATACAGCAGCTCATTCAAAAGCGCCGTGCTAATGAAAGAATTGATGGATATTTAATTCGAAAGATATTTTTGGATGGGAGTTTTGAGTTATCTTCAGGGGTCATAAAAAAGGCACCCTAAGGTGCCTTCTATCTTTAGCTAGATATTTAGCGGTTTTTTATCAAATGCATCAAGAGCAGCTTCTTTGAATGCTTCAGAGTAAGTTGGGTGCGCATGACAAATGCGTCCAATATCTTCAGCAGCAGCTCTAAACTCCATTGCAGTCACAGCTTCAGCAATTAAGTCTGCAGCACGTGGGCCAACAATGTGTACCCCTAAAATCTCATCAGTTTCTTTACAAGCTAATACTTTTACGAAACCAGCTGATTCATTTGAAGCACGGGCACGACCACTTGCTTTAAATGGAAACTTACCTACTTTATAAGGAGTCTTATTTGCTTTTAGTTCTTGCTCAGTTACACCAACAGAAGCAACTTCTGGCCATGTGTAAACAACACCAGGAATTAGGTTGTAGTTGATATGTGGCTTTTGACCAGCGATGATCTCAGCAGCAACAACACCTTCTTCCTCCGCTTTATGAGCAAGCATTGCACCAGTTGTAACGTCACCGATTGCATAAATATGTGGAACGTTAGTTCTTAAGTGATCATCAGTGATAACACGTCCACGCTCATCAAGATTCACACCAGCGTTCTCAAGACCAAGATTGTCAGTGTATGGGCGACGGCCAACTGCCATTAGACAGTAGTCACCTTCTAGTTTGATCTCTTCTTCATTCTTTTTGTTCTTGGCCTTAACAACAACTTTAGCGCCTTTTCTAACGACTTCAGTTACACCATGACCAGTATAGAATTCCATTCCTTGCTTCTTAAGAACTTTTGTCATCTCTTTTGCACAATCTTTATCCATTGTTGCAAGGATTGAATCTGCGTACTCAACAACAGAAACTTTTGAACCAAGTCTTAAAAAGACAGAACCAAGCTCAAGACCAATTACACCACCACCAATAACGATGAAGTGTTTTGGAAGAGTTTCAAGCTTAAGAGCTTCTGTTGAAGTGATAATTCTTTCTTTATCAATTTCAATTCCAGGAATTGTCGCAGGCTTTGAACCTGTAGCAATGATAAAGTGCTTAGCTTTAAGAGTTTCCTCTTTCTCACCTTCAACTTTTAGAGTGTGTGCATCAACGAATGATCCAAACCCATGGAAAGTTTCAACTTTGTTCTTTCCCATTAGGTATGTAATACCACCTGAAGTATCGGCCACAACGCCAGCTACACGCTCGGCCATCTTTTTAATGTCGGCCTTAACTTTTCCAGTTGTGATTCCGTGTGCTTCAAATTCATGAGTTGCTTCATGAAATTTTTCACTTGAATCAAGCCATGCCTTTGATGGGATACAACCTACATTTAGGCATGTTCCACCAAGAGTATTATATTTTTCTACGATTGCTACTTTCATTCCAAGTTGTGAACAACGAACAGCACTGATGTATCCACCAGGACCAGAACCAATTACAACAACATCAAATTCTTTACTCATATTTATTCCTTAAAAATTAAATTTAAAATTAGATATCTAGAAGCATTCTAGCAGGATCTTCTAACATCTCTTTTACCATCTTAAGGAATGTTACTGACTCCTTACCATCGATGATTCTGTGGTCATAAGATAGTGCTAAGTACATTACAGGGTGAATAACAACCTGTCCGTTTACAGCAACTGGTCTTTCAACAATATTGTGCATTCCTAGAATCGCAGATTGAGGAACGTTGATAATTGGAGTTGAAAGCATCGAACCGAAAACACCACCGTTAGTGATTGTAAATGTTCCGCCAGTCATTTCGTCCACAGTAAGTTTTCCGTCACGACCTTTAAGTGCTAGTCTTCTTACTTCCTTTTCGATCTGAGCAAGACTTAGGCTTTCTGCATTTCTGATAACTGGAACAACTAGACCTTTTGGAGTCGATACCGCAATACCAACGTCAGCATAGTCGTGATAGATGATATTCTCACCATCAATTTGTGCGTTAACACCTTTGATTTCCATAAGAGCTTTCGTACATGCTTTTGTAAAGAAAGACATGAAACCAAGTCCGATATCGTGCTTGTCTTTAAAAGCATCTTTATACTTCTTACGAAGCTCCATTACATTATACATATCAACTTCATTGAAAGTTGTAAGCATTGCCGTTGTATTCTTTGCTTCCACAAGACGCTTAGCAATTGTCTTACGGATACGCTTCATTTTTACTTCTTCTTTCGCTCTACTTGCACCACCCATTGGAACTTGAGTTTCAATAGTTGGAGCAGGAGCTGCCTTTACTGCTGGAGCCGCTTTTGGAGCAGCACTTGCGTTCATAGCATCAGCTTTCGTGATCCTTCCATCTTTCCCACTTCCTGCCACAGCACTGGCCGCAACACCTTTTTCAGCAAGAATTTTTGCAGCTGCTGGAGATGGATAATTCTTATCTCCACCTGTAGCTGGAGCACTTGCCGGTGAACTTGGAGTTTCTACTGCAGTTGGAGCTTCATCACTTGATGCTTGAGCTGGAGCTGCTGCAGAAGTATCAAGTTCTGCAACTACCGCACCAATTTCAAGTTCAGCACCTTCTTCAGCGATAATCTTAATCACACCACTTTCTTCAGCTGGAAGAGGAAGTGTTGCTTTATCTGATTCTACTTCTACAAGTTCATCACCCTCATTTACAAAGTCACCATCTGCAACAAGCCACTCTCCAAGAGCAACTTCTGTGATCGATTCTCCAATTGGTGGAATAGTAATTTTTACGATTGCCATTTTTTATCCTTATTTATTTTTTAGCTAAAAGCTTTTTCTACAATTGTTTCTTGTTCTTTAAGGTGTACAGATGCATACCCTGTCGCTGGTGAAGCCGAAGCTTTCCTAGAAACACAATCAATATCTCTGAAAGTGTCACGCCAACGGTTAAGGTGCATCCAAGCTCCCATATTTGAAGGCTCTTCCTGTACCCAACGATGAGTTGCATTTGGATACTTATCAAGGATTGCCTTAATCTTTTCTGTCGGAAGTGGATATAATTGTTCAAGACGAATAACGGCAACATCTTTGCGATCATTCTCTTGTTGGTACTTTAATAGATCGTAGTAGATCTTACCTGTACAAAGAACAACTTTCTTAACGTCTTTTGGGTTAACCCAAGTATCATCAAAAACTTCTTCAAACTTACCTGATGTAAACTCTTCTACTTTTGACTGACAGAGAGGATGTCTTAAAAGTGACTTTGGAGTGAAAACAACGAGTGGCTTTCTAAACTCCCACTTAAGCTGGCGTCTAAGCGCATGGAACATATTTGCTGGAGTTGTAATATTACAAACAACCATATTCTCTTCAGCACATTGCTGTAGAAATCGTTCTGGACGACAAGAAGAGTGCTCTGGCCCTGCTCCTTCATATCCATGAGGAAGTAGCATAACTAAGTTACTCATTCTTCTCCACTTACTTTCTGCAGCTGAGATAAATTGGTCAATAACGATTTGAGCACCGTTAGTGAAGTCTCCAAATTGTGCTTCCCAAATATTTAGTGCATGCGGTGTTGCTTGAGAATAACCATACTCAAAAGCAAGTACTGCATATTCTGAAAGTAGAGAGTTGTAGATATAGAAGTCACCTTGACCTGTTGTTAGGTGCTCAAGGCCACAATATGCTTCATTAGTTTTCTCATCAAAAACTTTTGCGTGACGGTGAGAAAATGTCCCACGAATAACGTCTTCTCCAGAGAAGCGAACATCGTTACCTTCTGTAAGAATTGATCCGTATGCAAATAGCTCAGCTAGGGCCCAGTCAATTTGATCACTTTCAAAAGCAGCCTTTCTTTGATCAAGAAGTTTCTGCGCCTTTCTTAAAGTTTTAAAACCTTCAGGCGTTTGAGTGATTGATGAAATAATATTTTCAAGTGTCTTCTTATCAACACTAGTATCTGGTGAACTTGCAAAGTCTTCTAATGTAGAGAAGCGAACATCTTTCCACTCTCTGTGTGGTCCCGGAACCTTCTTAGGAATAACATTTTGCTTAACATTGTTAAAACGATCAGAAAGAAGATTCTTGTATTCTTCTTGCATTTCTTTTGCCACGGCCTTATCAACTGCACCGTGACTAGCAAGTTCTTCGATATACATTTCACGTGGGTTCTTATGCTTTGAGATCATTCCATAAAGCTCTGGTTGAGTATATTTAGGTTCATCACCTTCGTTGTGACCGTGCTTACGGTAACAAACCATATCAACAAAAACATCACGCTTAAATTTTTGTCTGAACTTAACAGCAAGCTCACATGCATAAACAACGTCTTCAGGACAGTCGCCATTTACGTGAATAATTGGAATATTTAGCATCTTAGCAACTGACGTTGAGTACTGAGATGAGCGAGCATCCGTAAAGTCAGTTGTAAAACCAATTTGATTATTAATTACAAAGTGTATTGAACCACCTGTACGGTAACCAGGAAGCTCTGACATTTGAAGAGTTTCATAAACAATCCCCTGGCCAGCAACAGCAGCGTCACCATGAATGACAATTGGGATAATTTTGCTCTCATCTCCTCCGTACGCAATATCAATTTGAGCACGAGCATAACCAGTGGCAACAGGAGAAACTGTTTCTAAGTGTGATGGGTTTGGTAGAAGCTTTAGGTAAACTTCTTTATTATCTTCAGTCTTCGTTACTGAAGTAAATCCCATGTGGTACTTAACGTCACCATCTCCTTGACCTGCTAATTGCTCAAGAGAGTTTCCTTCGAATTCAGAAAAAATATACTCATAAGTTTTACCAAGAGTATTTGCTAGAACATTTAAACGTCCACGGTGGGCCATACCGATAATAAATTCTTTGGCCCCTAATCTTGCACCTTCGTTAATGAATGCATCAAGTCCTGGGATCGTCGACTCTCCACCTTCTAGTGAAAATCTTTTTTGTCCTGTATATTTTGTTTGAAGAAAGTTTTCAAAAACATTTGCTTCATTCAGTTTGTGTAGGATTCTTTTTTTCTTATCAACATTGAAGTTCTTATTTAGGTAGGTTGTTTCAAACTCTTCTCTAAACCAACGTCTCATTTCAGTATCTGTTGAGTGCATATACTCAACTCCGATCTTACCGCTATAAAGCTTACTCATGTGATCCATGATATTTTTAAGAGTCGTTGCACCAAGGCCAACAAACTCACCACATGTAAAAACTTCATTTAGGTCAGCATCTGTTAGATCATAATCCTGAAGAGAGATACGTGCATGACGATCAAGTCTTGGACGAATCGGGTTTGTATCCGAAAGTAGATGTCCTCTTGATCTATAAGATTGAATTAGTCTGAATACGTTGAATTCTTTACGTAACTTCTCATCACTTACTTCACCACCGGCACCTGTGCTACCTTTACCGGCACCGAATTCAAAACCTAGAAAAAAGTTGCGCCAACTTTCTTCTACTTCCATCGGGTTTGATTCGTATTGTTCGTAGAGAGAGTCAATGTAAGAAATGTCTGAACTTGATAGTGTTGAAAAGTCGAATTTATCCATTTGATTAAAATCCATTTTACCGCTTAGCGGCTATTACAAAATTAATAATTTAGGCACGTTAATATACCTTATATCTTAACAGTTCGTGAAGTTTTCTTTTTGCACAGGCAAGCTTTGACTAGATAAAAATCAAAGTGATAAAGTTCGATCAACTACCCAACTTTTGACAGGAGAAATTATGGATTCAAAAAAATATATGAGTGATGCAATCAGGACAGAATCAAGAGATTTTGATGCAATGAATACACGTCTAAAGGACGATGGAATTAAAAGACTTCTTCACGCAGGAATTGGCCTTTCAACAGAAGCAGGAGAATTCCTCGATGCTCTAAAGAAGCATATATTCTACGGGAAGGAGCTTGACCGTGTAAATCTGGCAGAAGAGCTAGGAGATCTTTTCTGGTATATGGCCATAGTTGGCGATGAGCTTGGAATCAAATTTGAAGATGTCATGGAGAGAAATATTACAAAGCTTAAGGCGCGCTACGGCGAAAAATTTAGCGAAGAAAAGGCCGACAAGAGAGACCTTGATAGCGAAAGAAAAATTCTTGAGGAACAGGCGTTTAATTAATGAGACTTAACAAAATCTTTATATTTGGAATGGTTCTATTGTTAGGACTCTTAACTTCTTGCAACAGCGAAAAACTGCAAATTTATCGTGTCACTGGCCCAACTATGGGGACGACATACCACATCAAGTATCTTGCTCCTAGCGGCTTCGATGAAGACTCGGTAAAAAAAGATATTGAGATCAGATTAGATGAGGTTAATAAGGCCATGAGTACTTATATTAAGGACTCAGAAATTTCACTCTTTAACAAAATGGCCAAGAATGAAAAATTCTACCCTGGTCCAGACTTTACAAGAACGCTAACCCACGCGCTAGAGGTAGCAAGGAAGACTGATGGTACATTTGATCCAACAATAGGAACTCTTGTAAACCTTTGGGGATTTGGTCCTAATGGCAAGCGCAAGATCCCTTCAAAAGAAGATATCGCTGCGGCCAAGAATAAGGTTGGATTTGAAAAAATCATTTTCAAAGACGGCATCTTAACAAAAAGTATTGACGGTGTTTATCTTGATCTATCTGCATCAGCGAAGGGATTTGGAGTTGATGCCATCATCGAGCTTCTTCAAGCAAGAGGAATTAAGAATGCCCTTGTAGAAGTTGGCGGCGAGGTTCGAACAATGGGTGAATCTCTGACACGTCCATGGCGTATTGGCGTTGAGTCCCCTAGTAACAAAGATAATAACCCGGTTGTTAAGGTCGTAAAAATCAAAAATGTTGCCCTTGCGACTTCTGGTGATTACCGAAACTTCTTCAAAGAAGGCGGCAAGCGCTATCAGCATACGATAAATTTCAAATCAGGTTCACCTGTGGAGTCACAACTTGCTTCAGTTAGTGTTATCTCTGACACATGCATGGATGCCGATGCCTGGGCAACGGCGTTAATGGCCATGGGTGCAAAGAAGGCCATTGCCTTCGCTAAAGAAAATAAATTGAAGGCGTTCTTTATCTACCGTTCAGATGATGGATCAGGAAAGTATTTAGAGACATCAACGCCAGGATTTGATAAAGTGACAGAGTAATCTAATCAGATAACTTTTATCGGAGAATATTATGGATGCTAACATTAAACTATTCCTTATTACTTTCGCTGTACTTGCTCTATCAATTACAGGAATGGCCGTTGGTGTGATTCTATCAAATAGGAAACTTCAAGGATCTTGTGGTGGACTTGGGAAACTCATTGGTGAAGATTGCCAATTCTGCGATAAGAAGGATGAGTGTACAGATAATCCAGAACAGGCCGAAGACTGCCTAAAAGCCTAATATAAAATACAAATCAAATAAACAAAAAAGGCTCCATTATTGGGGCCTTTTTTGTTCATAAATAGGGCCAAAAAGCGCCCCTTCCCCTAACGACACCACCCATAATTGTGTAAGTAGCTGATTGTACGTGTTCAATTTTTGGCACAGTTCATGCTTTTACTATACCAACAAAGCTCTTAAACAGGATGTTTAAAGCTGAAGGCTTCAGGAAGAACGAACTTAGCGGAAAAGAGGCCATTATGAGAAGTACATTAAGGAGAGCACTTTACATCACTTTAGGATTAGTTATCTTATCGATCACAATCCAAGAAAAAGTTCATGCAAGAACGATGAAGAGAATCACGCCTGAGCAGATCCAAAAACTAGATCGTGCTATGGCAATTGAAACATTTAATGGTGAATTTCTCGACATCACAAAAGTGGCAAAAATCAGAAAAACTTTTGGAAATCTTGAGGGACTAAAAGATGGTGCACAAATCAAATTAGCAAATGGTGATGTACTAACTGCAAGAGATATTCGTTTTCTATATGTAGAAAGACTCAAGCAACAAAAGGAGAAGAAATCTATAGTGGGGCGTACTCCACACGACGAAGAATAGTCGAAAATATTTTGGGAATCTGTAACTAATTTGCTACGTCTTCCTTAGTAGCAATGACCAGTAAGACATCCGGGTCGCTCGAAAGAGCGGCCCTTCTTTTTTTATCCGCAATAATTTTACGGCCACTCGGTAACATCAAATAAATAATGCGAAGGCCGGCCTCTGTCACGATTCGCTCATATTCAAGATAATCTAAAACAGTAACAGATAAATCAGAAAGAATCATCTTCTTGCTCTTAACCATCGCTTCAAAACAAAAAACTCCCCCATTACTTAGCAGAGCATAGACATTGCTAATATAGCGAGAAATTTCATCTTGAGATTGTAAGTAATGGATTTGGTGAGAATCGAGAATAAAATCAAAGCTCTCTTGCAATTTCCCTAACTCAAGACTTGAGAGGATTTTAAATTCATCATTTGGAAAGTTTCTTTTGGCCTTATTAACGGCGGCTTCAGAGATATCAATTCCTAATAATTGAGAGAAATTGAAGTCGGCTAAATTAAGCCCTTGGCCACAGCCAACTTCTAAGGCCTTAAGGCCTTGAGGGCCAAGAGACGTAATGGATAGCGCTTTTTGAGCTAGCTCAATAAGTGTCTGAGATTTGAGAAAGTGATCACTTTCTTTATGGGCCTGATTAAATTGATTCACAATTTAATATAACGGCCCCATATCCTTGAAGTCACCATCAAATCCAGTTGAGAAGAAGAAATCGTTAGGAGAAAGTCCCAACTTCCCACTAGGAGGAAGTTTTCCACCAAAGTAGATCTCCCAGCCTTTTGGGTTCTTATCATATGTCATAGATGTAGGCTTAAACTTCTCAATTGCATAAACGCTTTTTAGAAGCTTATAGATGAACTCTGAACAATATAATTTTCCATCATCCCAAAGATAGTCGTGATCAAAATCCATTCCAAGATACTTTCTTTTGTAATTTTCAAGTAATTTTCTTTTCTTTGAGAAGTTAATATGTTTTGGGCGAATCACGTGTGGAGTTTTATTTGTGTAGCCAAGAAAGGCTTGTAGTGGAATATGATGAACACTCCCAAGAGACTGGGCCACATAGACTTGTGAACCTAACTTAAGCACAATTCCCGAATGAGAGAAAGGGCCACCTGTTTCATTTTCGATTAGCTCACAACTAAAGCAGTCCATATCTAACAGGATAATATCACCTGTTTGTAGATCTCTTAGTGGCAGTGCCAAAGTTTTAAGGCTTACAAAAACAAAGAATAACACCAAAATACGTCTTAAATTCACAACAAAACCCCTGTAATAACAGAAACTTAAATGATTAAACAGCAATTGCCCTACTATTAATAACTAAGGCTTTGCTGTTATACTAAGTAAGTAACTAGATTGATAGCCTAAAAAAGCAGGAAAAGTAAAAATGAAAGGCATTATTTTAACACTCATATTTTTAAGTTTTGCACTTGGACACTTTGAAGTCTTTGCGACGACAAACTGCCCTACAGGACAGGTTTTCAACGCAAGTTTAAATCGCTGTATGTATACAGAGGGTTCAATTAAGAACAGAGATGAGTATCAAGACTGTGATTCTAAATCGAGTGAGACTGAGCGTAATGCTTGTATGAAATCAGCGGCAGATGCCAGACAACAAAAAACAATTAATGAATTAAATGCAGGACGTGTTTCTGATAGTGAAGTTGAGAGCAAAGGGAAAGGAAATCTTATTACAGGTTTTGCTGAAGCCTGGGGAATCGTTACCGGTGTAACGGCCCTCGTTGTTCCAAAGTTCTTTAATGGTGAAGATGCGGCCAAAAAGCCAGTTGATAGTACAGTTAAAGGAGATGCGAACGTACAAGATGCAGGAGCAAAGAAAGCAGAGGTCTCAAAAGATGAGAACCGTTCAAGCTGTAAATCTTGTATGCTGGTGGGAGCAGTCTCTGCCTATAGCTTCTATCAAACAAAGGTCAATAAGGAAGACGTAAAGAAGAAAACAAAAGAATTCAAAGAAGAATACGAAGAGATTTCAAAAGACCCTGAAACAATGAAGAATGCTCAAATTGCAGCATTTGATATGCTTGAAAAAGAACAGCAGTACCTAGCAGATGTATCTTCTAAACAGGCCAAGCAATATAAAACGCTAGCTCTTGGTTATACTGCTGCAGCTGCAGTTGCTGTATATGAGACTTTTTCATCATTTGGAACAAGTTGTATGAATCAATCACCGGGTGAAGCTGGTGGTGCTTCAAAGTGGAACTTCAGCGATATGGCAAATGGCTTTCGCTCAATCACTAATAACCCATGTACAGTTATTGTGGCCTCTGCGGTAACAGTACCTGCTGCCCTGACTGTTTCAAATCAAGCAAAGAAGAATAACAAAGACGCCAAGTCAAATGTTGAGCAGATTAAAATTCTAAAAGAAAAGTATGTGAAGAGTGTCGCTTCTTTCTGTCCAGATGGAAGAGATAGCCTAAGTAATCCGGCCTGTTACTGTTATACAGCACAAGGAAATAAAAATCCTAACCGTGAAAAATCAAAAACATGTCAGGATTATTGGAACAAGTACAATGGTTCATTTATCGCCTCGGCAGATTCATCTCGTGCAGGACAGGTTAATAACCCACAAGGTTGTTTCTATGTTGATGGCAAGTTTGATCGCGAGTGTAATTGTCGAAAGCTTAAGAATAATAAAGGTGAAAATGCTTGTAAAAAGATCACGGTTTCCCCTACTGCTTTAAGCTCACTCGGCGGACTAGATGTCTCAGAGGCCATTAGAGCAGCGAATGCTGCAACACAAGGAAACGGTGGAACTTACAATGCTTCAACAACTGATGCACAAGCGGCCATGGCGGCAAAGGCAATGGATGCAATTAAGAAAAAACTAGAAAATCCATTTAAGAAAAACACAGGTCTTGGGCTAAGTAAGATCAGCGATGAACTTGCTAAGCAGGCCGGTAAGTATGGTGACAATAATAACGTCTCTATCTTTAATGGAAGTGGTGCAAGTGAGGCCTTTGCTCGTCTAAGACCAACAGAGCCATCTTTCCAAAATGCCGTAGAGAGTGTTTCAGCAAAGCTTCCGGCCAAGGGACTTGCAGCACCAGCAAAGAAAACAGTTAGAAAAACAACAAATAACAACACTAATCGTTGGAAGTTTGACGACAGCTCAAGCTCACAAGTTCTAAGCTTTGGAGCAGGAGCTGGTAACGGTGATTCTGAGAAGAAATATGATTATGGAGATAACGATATTATCAAGGATAAGTCGGTTTCAATTTTCAAGGTTATCTCTCATCGCTATGTTCAGTCAGGACTAAAGAAATTATTCTCTGAATAATAATTGGAATTTATATGAGTAAGGTAGACAAGGAAGTTCTATTCGGTATGACAAAAGATCACCTCATTTATGATGAGAGTATCAACCGCTACTTCCACAAAGATTCATTTGATGACTTTAAACGTTTTAAAGAAGATGCTCTAACAGAAGGTATCGACTTCTATGTCACAAGTTCCTTTCGTTCATTTGATGACCAATTAAGAATCTGGAATGAGAAGTGTGCCGGTAAACGTCCTATCTATGATCGCAATGGAGTAGAACTCGATCACACCAAACTCTCCCCTTCAGAAATAGTAGCGGCCATCATTAATTGGTCAGCGCTTCCCGGAACATCTCGCCACCACTGGGGAACGGAGCTTGATGTGGTTGATGGCAATAGCTGTCCAGAAGGCTATCACATTCAACTCATACCTGAAGAATTTTCTAAAGGTGGCCCATTTGAGGATTTTAGTAAGTGGTTAAATTCTAAGATTGAAAACAAGCAAAGTTATTCTTACTATAGGCCATACGTTGAAGACCTTGGTGGAGTTGCACCAGAGGCATGGCATATTAGCTACAATAAGGTTTCGGCCGAATATCACCAAGAATATACTTATGAGTTATTTTGTGAATTATTAGAGCATAAGAAGATGAATGAGCTTACTTATTTAGATGAAGTAAAAGCAAGCTCACAAGAAATCTATCATCACTTCTTTAGGCTTTTAAAGTAAGCCCTACTGCTTTTAACCAATCAGGATCATGGCCCATAAGCTTTCTTTCCTTAAGGTCAAATAGTCCAGCAGTCATCTTAAATTTTGTGTACACCTTACCAGTGTCATCAAACATTTCCTGCTCATAAACTAGAACCTTACTATTAACAAAGCTCGTTGCTTTTGAGCGAATTTTAACCATTTGTCTTAGGCGTAGCTCAGATTTAAAAGTGATATTGATATCTAAAACAACTGGCCCTTTTTTTTCACGCATAATGCGATCCATACCCCAACCGTTCTTAGTAATCATATCCCAACGGGCCTGTTCAAAAATCGTCAGATAAGTTGCATTATTCATGTGACCAAAAGTGTCCAGATGAGTTTCTTGTACCTGAAACTCATAAATGCCCTCTTCTATGTTGAAATCATCGATTGTAAGTACTTTTTGTGATGTCATATATCCTACCTCTAACTTATTAAATTTCCTTAAATGGCCACAATCATGGGCATTCGTAAAATTTAATTTTACATGGCCGCTACCCAAAAATGAACATATTTTTAAGGACTTATCTTGTGCAACACCCCTCAAATCCCTAAAACATGCTTAAATACTCAACTTTTCGAAGAATTTAACCGAATAGAACTTATAATTTAAGTAAGGAACACCTAACTTTCGAGTCACTTATGAGCAAGAAAACAACTTTATTAAACACATTTACCTTATCTCTTCTGCTAGCTTCAGTGCCACTTAGCTCTGCCTATGCGTCGCTTAACTGCCCAGATAGCGAAGGTAATATGCATCAGTTCGAATACTCCTTTCCTGGACTTGCCAAGCCATCAGATGAAGATGTCCAAAAAGCATGTGAAGAACTTATCTTTAAAAAGGAAAGAGAACTTGCCAATGAACTAGCAGATCAGCCAACTCCTCCTCAAGATGAAGACGATGTAGATGGCCAACAAGATCCAAAGCATGCAGACTGGAATGGTTGTTTACAAGAAATGACGACTAAAGAGAATAAGTCACATATCGAAGCCTTTAAAGCATGTGCAAAGTCTGTTTCAAAGCTTAGCTTCCAAAATGTCGAACCAGACTTTACAGGTAGTAGTGGCGCTATAAAATGTCAGCGTGCTTTTAAAGTTTCGGGAAAAAATGGGAATGCAAATTGGCAGGATGTTGCCCAAGAAGTTTACCGCAATGGTAGCTCGTCATCGATTGACTACACTAAGGCCGTCGCTGTTTTCATTTATGCAGATAATCCTAAAGAAGTTGATGGAAATGCAATTTCAACTGCCATTAAGAATGTTACAGCATGTAACCAAGTTGCGGCCGCATTTGGAGAAAACTTTGCAGAAGATCGCCAATCAGAAGATCAATACTCTAATCCAGAAAAACTTACTTCAATTGATGGACGTATCACTTGTAAACTTTCAGGCCTTGAGACAATTGACTACGACGAGTGTTCAAATCTAGTTCTTGCTCACAACGCTGCCCAACTAGGAAAAACTGCCAATGCAACTTTTCAACAGTTTCAAGCACAGGACTTTAGTAATAAGCAACAAAATAAACTAATGAATATGGATGCGTCAGAGAACGTAACGACAACGGCCCTTAAATCACAAAAAGATGGCCTAGCAAAACAACAGGATATGGCCGAAACACGTCGTACAATTGAAGTTGCAAGACTTGGTACAATCTTAACAATGACTTCAAGTATTCCAACGAGTGAAACTTACTTTGAATCAAGTGAACTTTGTACGAAGCCTGTTGAGCAAGCACTGTTGGGAATTCAAGGATATGTTACAAATGACGGCGGAGCAGGTTCAGTTGGTTCTGCAGCACAATTATGTCGTATCAACTTTAAAAAATTTGCTATCTTAAAAAATGGTGGGGCCAAGAGAGCTGGTAACCAGATCGCAGCAGAAGCTGGGGTTGATGTTGCCAAAGAGCAGATGGCCGTAAGCCAACTTGGAAAGCAACAAAAGATGATTTCAAATGCCATTGGTAAAATTGAAGGAATGGATACAATGGAGCTTCCAGAAGATTTCTTTGAAAACCAAGATGTCTACATGGAATTTTGTCAGGCCAACCCTGCACACGCTCAATGTCAGTCAGGTTGGGCAAATACGGTTAATGTTCCATCATTTGGGGACTACTCTGTTGGTGGCTTTGGAACGAATCAAGCCTATCAGCACACAGACCAAGATCAAGCAGTAGCTGCAACGGCAGCAAGTACAGATGACCCAACATCAGCTGGTGTGGATACATCAACTGTTGTGAATAAGGCAAAAGCTGGTGGTGGACTTAAAGGTAATTTCGGTCCAGTTGCCACAGTATCTGAAGGCGGACAGATCGCACAAGGTGCCGGAGGTGGAGGAAGCTCCCCTGGCGGTGGAGGCGGTGGCGGAGGCTCATCGGCAGGTGGAGCTGGTCAACCAGAGGCCCTATCAGGAAATGCTGGGAGTGGTTTAAAAGGGATCAGCTACGTTGGTGGCCGTGGTCCAAGCTTTGTCGGTGGACGAGGAACGGCCTCAGTTAAGAAGAAGAATAATGGTAATCCATTTAGCAATATGTTTAAGAAGAACCAAAACCGTAACCTAAGTTCACTTAACTTTAAGGGTAAGTCAGCAATTGGTTCAAAATCGGATAATATCTTCCAAAGAATCTCAACGGCATATGATAAGGCCAACGATGCTGGAAACCTTCTTAAGTATGAAACAAAAGCTCTTGAATAATGAACACTTAGAGTACTTATCCAGAAAACTAAAAAGAGATAAAATATAGACACTGGGGCCAATATTTTGGCCCCATCTTATTTTTACCTATCAAATATCAGACAGTTACAATTAAGATTTTTGGCACGTAATGTGTATATGTATAAACTAGCATGTCAACGACTTGTTGATGCGTCACAACGTAGACAAGATGAATCATAGAGTGCATATTTCAGGGACGAAATATGAATATTCAAGGGAAGAAATCACTAAGATGAATACTATTCAAGAAATTTTATTAAGCGAACTTACACAATCAAGAAGCTACCTAGATAGAATCCTACATGCTGTTTGTGAATTAAGTGAAACTCACCTCGATGCTAAGGCGCGCCTTATTATTGAAGAGTTTAGTTCTGAATACGACAAGCTAGTTAGTGAATTACTAATTCCATCTCACTTTGGTGATCTCAATCTTCTCCATCAAAATAATTTTCGTCAAGGGCGTGAAAACTTAAGACTCATGAATAACTTTATCGAAAGCTTTATTGCTCTCGCTCCAAAAAATGATGATGAAGTTGTTGGTGTTATCACTCGCCTCATCAATCTCTCATATAAGTACACAAGAGAACTTCACCTCATCTTAATTGAGCGCTCATCACTTGATGTTGCCACACCGAGAATGGGGCTTTTAAAAGCAATCGATATTAAAGAAAAGAAAGAAGTTGTTGTTGCAAAAGAAATCATTAAAAAAGGTCCATTCACACTTATTGAAGGTGGACGCGTGGATGAAGATGATGAAGATATGGAGCACGAAGAAGACTTCACTCCTCCACTATACTTCCTAGAATCCCTTGAGATTCTAAATCTTGCTCACTCTAAAACTGCACCAATCCTTGGAATGAATGCAAAGAGAGAAGAAAAGTACGAACAATATATTTCAGATGCCCATGTGCTAGTTTCTAAAAAAGATCTGGCCGGAGCACTAGAGTTATTTAACAAGGCCCGTGGCCATAAAGAAACAGCGGAAGTTCTAACTCTAATGGGGTGGGTTACATCTCAGATGGGAAATATTGAAGATGCGAAGTCACTTTGCCTAAAGGCTATTGAAATCGATCCAGAATATGGTGCTCCTTACAATGATCTAGGAACACTTCTTTTAAATGAAGGCCATATCAATGAATCAATCAAATGGTATGAGCTTGCAAAAAAAGCACCTAAGTATACAAATCGCGAATATCCATATATCAATGCAGGCCGCGCCTATATGCAGCTTAATAATTTTGATAAGGCCATGGAAGAATTCGAGGTTGCCTTAAAACTAGTCCCAGAAAATCAGGAACTACGCCACACAGTAAGTAAAATCCGCTCAAGTGTAAAAAAACCAGAGAATACGGAAAAGACTCGTGGATTTGAAAAGTTCAAAGTTGATTTCTCTGGCCGCCAAGGGGATAATGATAACCAACCAACACAATAATTTTAACGGTATGGATATCATTTATGACAAAAATCTCAGCAAGTGAGCTTGGAAAGTTCTTAGCAAAACACCTTAATACTTACGAGTATAACGACTACGGCCCAAATGGCCTACAAATCGAAGGTCGTCCAGAGATTTCAAAAATTGCATTTGCAGTTTCTGCGCAAAGAGACTCTGTCGCAAAGGCCTGTGAGTTTGGCGCTGATGCCATGATAGTTCACCATGGACTTTTTTGGAAATTCCACGGTGTCAGAACTATTACAGGAAGCTTCGCAAAAAGAGTAAAGCCACTCATTCAAAATGATATCAATCTATTCGGCTACCACCTACCTCTTGATGCCCACCTTGAAGATGGTAACGCTGCCGGTATCGCGAAACAAATCGGTTTAACTAATTTAAAACCATATGGTGACTACAAGGGAATGCCTACAGGTATCCAAGGTAGTTTTGAAAAACCACTTACACCAAGTGAGTTAAAGAAACTCCTAAAGAAAATCCTTAATCACGAAATCATTCATAGTGATCCAAATAATGAAAAGATCTCGTCAATGGGAATCATTACTGGTGGTGCAAACTCAGACTGGCGCTACTGTGTTCGAGAGGGGCTTGATGCTTACCTGACAGGTGAAATGAGTGAACACGATTGGCACGAATCTCGTGAAGAAGGGATCCACTTCTTTGCCGGTGGCCATAATGCAACAGAGAGGTTTGGAGTGCTAGCACTCAAAGAGCTAATTGAAAATAAGTTTGGAGTTGAGTGTATCTTCATCGATTCACCCAACCCGGCCTAAGCGGATCGCCTCAGGAGCAATTATTTTCTCTTTAAACTTAAAGTAATCGTAAACTTTGCGACAGGTTCATCCCCTGATACATCTGGGCAAGTTGCAATGATATCCAGTGGAAGGTTGTGACGTTCATCACTTGCTAGAACTTTTTCAACAAAAGCATCAATTTCTTTACCTTGAGTACAAGTAAAGACCGTATCACCTTCTGCTCTTTTTAAAAATTCAGCATGAAATTCTTTAAAAGCAAGAGATACTCTCTTTCCTTTATCCATTGTCTTCTTCATTGCTGCAAATCCACCAGCAAGATCAGCACCACAAGCAAGCGCACCAAAGTACATGCTGTTTAGGTGATTTTTAGAGCGACGAGAAAGAGGAATCTTAATGGCCGTTACTTCTTCACTCAATTCTACAACTGTTGGCCTAAGCCAAAAAATCATTGGAACTTTTGTTAGGCCAAAAAGTCTAACGAAGGCCGTATTTCTTAAACCTTCTGGTAATTTATCTAAAACTTTTTTCATTACTTACTTCCTTTTAATTCAAGTGTTCGCTGGTAAGCGCGCTCTATTGCACGATTAAACATCTCCTCCATCCCCGATTCTTTAAAGGATTCAAGGGCCTCATAAGTGACACCGTTTTTTGATGTGACATTATTGCGAAGAGTTTCCGCATCAGAGTTTTGAGACAGCATGCGACCTGCCCCCTCTATTGTACCCGCAACCATTTGATGTGCAAGGGCACCATCAATGCCGCGTGCTTTCATATCTTCAATTAAGATACGTGCAATTTCAAAGAAGTATGCAGGGCCAGAGCCTGAAAAAGGGGTAATTGTATCAATATCGTCTTCATTTTCAAAAACAGTATTGATTCCACTTGTATTAAATGCCTGCCAAAAAGCTCCCCACTTATCCTGATGAACAGTCTTTGTTTTATAAAGAGCATTTACCCCAAGGCCAACTTGGGCAGGAGTATTTGGCATAATTCTAATTATTTGGTCAGTTGATAAGAAGTCAGCTAACGCCTTCGCATCACTTCCCGCAAGAAGTGAAATTATTGTTAAATACGGGTGAGTAAGAAAATCAATTTCTAGCGCAACTTGTTTTAACTGTTGAGGTTTAAAACAGGCCCAGAGGTAGTCAATATGAGTGTTACGTAATTCTTCGAGATCCTTAACCCAAATCGCACCAAATTCGTCCGCAAAGCTTTTCGCCTTAGCTCCACTAGGAGTAAAAACTAAAAACTCACAATCTTCAGAGTTTCTGATGAAACTAGGGATTAAAGCGCGGGCCATATTGCCCGCTCCTAAGATTAAGTGACGATACTTCATTATGAGTCTAACTCCATTGGTGCTCCGTGCCTCATGATGTTGACAGCGTAGCTTCGTTCACATGAGAACATATGGAAAAGGTCAAAGTAAGACCCACTAATATAGTCTTCAAGTGGAGAGACAAATGTTGTCATAACAAATTGTCCATTCTGATCCCCTACGGCCCCATTAAATTCTTTTATTGATTCAAGATCACCATCACAGATAACTACATCAAAGTTTTCACTTAGAAGAGTATGCATCTTTTCTTTGCTTACGTGGTAGCAGTCGATATTTTTCTTAGAAAAACGATTTCTCTTTAAAATATCAATTAAGTAATTCCACCAACGATAAGCTTCAGCATTTGAACAAAGGATTGTTACTCCTGTCCCAGTTGTTAAAGACATAAGTACTGCAAAGAAAGTTTGCATATTAATTTCTTCATTTAAGCTTAAATAAAGCGCACGGTCTTTATTGCAATCAAAAACAGAGTAATTTATTTGTCCTGGGATATAGCGATTATCACGTCCTTTATTTAAGAATTCTAGATAATCAACCTCAAGCCATTTCTTCAAGTCCTTAAGAGCATGTCTCTGCTCTCCGAAAGTTCCCGGAAATAAAGGACCAAAGTTACTGATAATCTCATCCAGTGCAGACAGCATTTTCTCACGTCTTACAAAGTGATCAGAAGAAGAACTACGAGAAACGACTGGCTCATAATCACTTCCAGCATCAAATTTTGAAGACTTAAGATCTTGCGAACTATTACGAACAAAGAGGCTTCTTAGGTAGTCAGCACCACCGGCCTTAGGCCCTGTACCAGACATTTTAAATCCACCAAAAGGTTCGATAGCAACACGAGCACCAGTGATTGGACGATTGATATAATTATTTCCAATATACATCTCTTTCGTTAAGAAATCGATATCATCTTGAGATTGAGAGAAAACTCCTCCAGTTAAACCGTACTCAACACTATTGAAGATATTTAATGCATCCTCATAGTCATCATAAGCAACGATATGAATAACAGGAGCAAAGAGTTCACGTGAAGCATAACTTTCTTTCTCTAAAGCACGTGACTTTGGCAGTTCAATAATTGTAGGCCCTACACAGTAACCAGGAAGGTTTTCCTCTGAGCGGTTAACGTGTACAACTCCTCCGTATTTTTTAGCTTCTTCACTTGCCTCTTTTACTTGAGCAATTAAGCGATCTTTCTCTTCTTGACTAACAAGAGGATTGATAAAACTAGCAAAGTCTGTTGCTGGCCCAACATAGATATCATTAGCGGCCTGCTTAAGACGAGCAACTAACTTATCCTTCACTTCTTTGTGCACAAGAACACGAGAAGCGGCAGAACACTTCTGCCCAGCGTGAGCAAAAGCAGAATAAAGAATTCCAGATACTGTTTCATCAAGCTCAGCATTATTTGTGACGATCACAGCATTCTTTCCACCCATTTCAGTAATAACGCGAACTGGATAGCTCTTGCCTGTGTTGCGATTTTCATAAAGTCTCTTGGCACAAGTTTTTGCGATATGAACACCAACAGGTTTAGAACCAGTAAAGATCACACCAGCAATACGCTGATCCTCAATAAGCTTTTGTCCAACCGTTTCACCAACACCAGGTAGGTGAATTAAGGCATCTTTAGGTACACCTGCCTCATGGAATAAGTTAACTAATTCACAAGTAATAAGAGGTGTTTGCTCAGCAGGCTTTAAGATAACAGTAGAGCCTGTTAAAAGAGCTGATGCCGTCATCCCACATGGGATTGCAAGTGGGAAGTTCCATGGTGCGATAATGGCAAATGGGCCACGGGCCTTGTACTCTTCGTTATCACCTACTTCTGCTAATTTTCTGATATAGAAATTTAAGAAATCAATTGCTTCATCTACGTCAGCTAGAGCTTCGCCAATGGCCTTTCCTGATTCGTGCATAATAAGAGCAGAATAGTAATTACGGCGAAGGTACATAATCTCAGCAGCACGTGCCATAACAGCAGCTCTTTCTTGCCAAGCAGACTTAGACCACTCACCTTCATAGAAAGACTTATCAATTGCCGCAATAGCTTTTTCAGTATCATCTAAATTAGCAAAAGTTATTTTACCAACAACACTCTTTCCATCAGAAGGAGAAAGAACTGATTCAGAATCTCCTGTTAGAGAAAAGTCTGTTGCATAATCTTTTCCTGATTCAAATTTTTCAAATTCACTTCTAAAGTACTTAAGCTCTTTTTCAAGGTAAGTTTTTAGTGGTGGACAGTTACTAAATTGTCCATGAACTTGAGTTAACGTCGAGTCTAAGTTTAAAAGACCTTCACTTTGGTGTTTTTCAAATATCTCATTCGGAGCCATAAGCTTTGCATTCTTCTTATGACTTCTCATAATCGTTAAGACACCAACTTGAGAAGAGTTTTCCATGATACGACGAACAAGGTAGGCCATCCCTACAATCAGAGAACCAATTGGAACGTAATTTCTTACGGCCCATCCCATCTTGGCCATCGCAGTCGACAGGGCCTCGTAAGTCATATGCAGACATTGGTGCTCAATCTCATCAATGTCGTTGAATTTCATCTCTCTTAGTGCTTCAGCGTAAGCATGATCTGCAAAGTTATGAGAAGCAATACAAAGCTTGATATGTGGAAATGCTTTATACATTTCATAGATCATTTGTCTGAAGTTGATATCTGTTTCTTCTTTATTTAAGAATTCAGGAGCATTGTGACCATGGGCCTCGGCCTCAACAGTCTCAGCATCCCAATAAGCACCCTTAACAAGACGAATTGGCATAATCATGCCACGCTCTTTTGCTAACTCGACAACATCTTGAAGGTGATCGTAACAGTCACGTAGATAAGCTTGAACAACAATACCTGTATCCGCATAATCTTTTAGTTCTTCGGTTTCAAGAAGGGCCTTCTTATAGATTTCAAAAACGATATCACGGTAGTGGTAATGTTCAGCATCGATATTGATAAAGACTTGCTGCTCTTTTGCTGTCTTTAGGATTTTAATAAGTCTAGGAGAAACTAGCTTATAAGTATAATCAAATGCCTCAGGTTTAAAGTCAGAACAAAGGGCCGAAACTTTGATTGAAACGTGAGCTCTTAAAATCCCCGCTTTATTACGACTTCCAGGAGTAATGTGCATACTAAAACCATTAACTAGTTTTAGAACTTCATTCATATAATTATCAGCTTCTGATTCAGAAACTACTAACTCTCCAAGTTGATCAAGAGTAACATCCCTTCCAGTATTAAAGATTGCTGCAAAATTCTTTTGAGCACTTTCAATTGTTTCACCGGCAATAAATCTCTTTGCCATGAAGCGAACTTTAAAACGAACAATATTAGCAAGGGCCTTAGCAGGGAAAATACGTACAATTAAAAGAACAAAGTAAAAGAGAACAACTAACTGCGGTGGCAGAGGTTGACGATCCCCTTTTAGATCTAGTCTCTTTGCTTTTTTCGAATCGAGAATAAGTCGTCTTAGCGACTCTCTCAAAATACGCTTAACTTCCTTTCCCTCTTTATCGTGATCAAGAGATGGTAAGATTGCTAAAAATTTTAATAAGTGGATTCTTAGAAGTGCATAATTTGCAGTAAGACCTAGAGCAAAGTCAGAGATCTTCTCAAAGAAGACTGGTTTATAATCATTAAGAAACATAAGTAGCTTCTTTGTGATTGTATCAGACATTTCACTCACAGATTGATCTTCGATCTCATCAAGTTTCTTAAGTCCATAGCGATGACTAATGATATTACTTACACCAGGAAAATCTGCAATTTTAACACTCATAACATTTGTTACATGTGCTTTGAATTTCTTATAGTCTTCGCTTTCTTCTCCAACATAGTTATCAAGAAGAAAAATTTCATTGGCCATTTTTATATTACAAAGGCGTAGTACTTTTTCGTCTTTATCAATTCCTAATAAAAACTGAACACCTTCGAGACCTATTTGAAATTTGAATGAAGAATCAAACTCCGTCCAAAATAGTAAATCTTTTTTAATAGACTCTTTAATTTGTGAACCATCAAATAAAAGAGATTCAAAATGATCATAATAATCTAAGCGAAATGAATCATTTAATTGTGTGCTTTTAACCACAGGTAACTTCACATTAACTCCAATTAAAGTATGTTTCTCAACGAAAAGTTGATTTCTTTTGTCATTTAATTATCAGCGGGTATAATAAACTAAAGTGAAGGTTTAAAAAACAAAATTCACACATCTAACTCATAGCAATAAATTACTAAAAATTACTTTTGATATTAGTTAAGTTTTGAGAAAATATACTTATGAATGAAGAGATCCTATTTATCGATGACGATGAGAATATTGCAGAGCTCTTTGCTCTTACCCTAAGCCAAGAAGGCCATGAAACATTGGCCCTGAGCGGTGAAGTTGACGTGGAGCACTACTTCGACAATATCAGCGATAATCTCAAGGTGGTCATTGCCGATAAGAATATGCCAGTTATCAATGGTGCGGAGGTTGTGCGTCGATTTGAGAGTAGCTCTAAAGCTGGTACATTGAAATATATCATCATCTCCGGTGACGAAGAGCTGGACAATGAGGAACTTCAAGACAAGGTGCACTTCATTAAAAAGCCTTTTAAAAAAGAAACTCTCTTTTCTGTGATTGAGGACATTATTTAAATGCGCTTATTGGTTTGTCTATTTATATCACTCCTAGCAGTCAAGGTTCAGGCCATCACCTATACGATGGATGACCTTCGTGTGCTCTATAAAGACAAATCTCACCGTGAATATATGAAGCACTTCTTAGATGTAAGGCCTTCTCAAAGAGATTTTGAATGGAAAAAGATGACCCGAGAGATGGCAACTTCTTATGTCGAAGATCTTATAAAGAAGAACGAAATCAACAAGGCCCAGTTCACAAGAATTACAAAATTTATTGAAAACAAGAACCTTAAGGCCTATGCCTTTTTCACTCTTGCCTATTCTAAGTACGCTAGACTCTACTTCCAAAAGTGCACTAACTGCCAAAAGGATTTAGATACCTATATTTCTCATTCGGCCCGCTACCCTGATATCGACTTTGATATTTATAAGGCCCTAGCAGCACCACTTCAGGGTAAGTATGACAATCTAGTCAAAGCACCTTTAAAAAGTAACGATTCAATCTACTACTGTCGTGAAGAACAAGGCCAGAAAGCCTTCTTACAAATTATTGTCAAAGAGATTTCTCGCACCGATTCAAAGGCTTCAATCATCAACAAGGCCAAGGATATCTTTAATCCAGATTGCCTAAATGGTTTTGCCAAGGCCGATCTCGAATCACTTCTTAGGCCAAGTAATTATAATAGCGAGATCATTTTCCTTACATTTAATGCTTTTGATAAGATTGATGAGCAAATGAAATCAGTTTTTCTAACGAATTACCTTTTAACCAATCCAATCCCGGGCCCTGTGATGAATATGGCCTGGAATAAAATGGAAGAATTATCGGCCAATTATGATAACCGAAAGAAAGTATTGGAAGATCTTCTTAAGTACCATCCTCTAAGAGGAGAGGTCTTTCATCGTCGAAATGGTAAGGCCAGTACAAAAACGAAGGTTATCATCAAAAGATTTGCTAAGAATTTCCCAGAATATATCGAAAATTACGCTCAAACTTGCCTCAACTTCTACAATGGTAAAAAGAAGTTTCCACGCGGTAATCCGGCCCGCTATTGCGATGACTTCATGGCAGAAGACGTTGCTGGCCAATGGTTAAGCGATGAAATTCGTCTGCGATACTCAGGCGCTAAAAAAATCAAGTAGTTATATCCAGTACATTATACAACTCGCCGCACAAAGCCTTGCCTGTTAAGCGTAACTATGGGAGGATGCCCATATCAACAAATAATATTAGGGAATTAGGGAAATGAAAAAAACAATACTAGCACTACTATTTGCTCTGCCAGTGTTTGCAAATACTGGAGATCAAGATCAAGAACCTACACCAAAGCCTTGTCTTGAATTAACTCAAGAAAAATTAATAGGCTTAGAGAGTAAGCCAGCGAATGAGTTAGTATTTATCTCTAATAAATGTTCTTACGCTGACTTTTCTAAAGAGTTAAAAGAAGGGCTACAAAAAGCCATTCTTGGAGCCGATGACAGTAGACTAGAGCTTCTTTTAAAAGACGAGAAGATCAATATTATCATGGATACACTTGCCACGGATCACGTTGGTTCAACTCGTTTTTCATATGAAGACACAAAGAAAATTGAAGACTTCTACTCTTCAACTAAGGCCGACTCTCTAAAACAATCTGGTAGCCTAGAATCTTTTAGAGAGGAACAATCAGATGATTTCTACTTAGTATTATTTTTTAATGCTGAAAAAGATCGCCTTATTGTTATCTACAAAAGACTTACAGAAGCTCCAGTTAAACAAGAACCAACAGATCCGAATGATAGTTCATCAGATGATCTTCCTTCTGAGGAAATGTAATAACAGAATTCTTACTTAAAGAATTAAGAATTTCTTTGCATAGAGACTCGCGGCCAAGTCAGCATTTTTACGATTGCGATTTTCGACACGGTAGCCGATGAAAACTCGCTTTCCACCTTGGAAGCGATAAGCAGGACTAAGCCTTACAAACTTATCCATATCACCTTTATAAACAATAAATTCTTCACCAGGCTTTAAGTCTTTGGCGTTGATAAGAAGTGAGCCTAGATCGATACTTTCAGCACTCCAAGAAACCTTAATCTTCTTAACATCACCTTTTTCACTAGCAATACCTCTGCCCTTTTCATCTTTCTCATAGGCAAGGCCATTGAACATTTTTGAAATCTCAGATGCATCTGGGTGATTTGTAATCGAAGCCGGTAGCGTTGCTCCAGAACTTTGAAGATTATTTAAATCAATATTTGGTGCAGAACGCCCGGTGATATCAACAACTGTTGCCTTCGCTTCAGGTTGCGTAAAAGTTGAACTTCCTGTTGAAGACGATCCAGTACCACCTGTGGCAAAATTCGATCCGCCACCTGACCCGGCACTTGCAACATTTGCGATCGGATAATTACCTGATCCGTTTGAACCTCTTCCTCTTTTACCTCTTTGGATTGGCTCAAGAGTTTCAGCGTCATAACGTTGGTACTTATCTTGATTCTCACGTGCTAATTTTTCTCTATCTCTTTTAAGTCTTTTTTGCTGTTGATTTAGGGCATCTGCAAGACTACTTCCAGCTTGTCTTAGTGTCTTAATAGTCTCAACAATCTGCTTCGTATTTCTTGAAACATTTCGATTACTTCTTGCTCGAGTCCCCATTCTTAGACCACTTCTACCTGATGCCATTTGTACAGAAGCAGAACTAACACCATCACTTACACTTACAGACTCCACTGCTTGTTTTGTCGGTGGCTGCTGAGAAGGTCCAGTCATTTTGGCTGCGATTGGAGATCCAGCAGAGGAATCATTTTGAGATGGAGTTTGTGCCACTTTTTCATTCTTTTCTGGGCCACCAATGTCAAGGGCCTCACCATCTTTACTGGCAAAGAATTGCGAAACAAGTGAACCCTTCTTCATTGAGCTAGACTCAATCTTTGCAAGTTCAATTCTTTCTTCTAATTCATTGGAATCATCTTCATGTAAGTGATCCCTAAAATATGCAATATCACCTTCATCTAATTCACCTGATTTGAAATCTTTTAATAATTGGTTTCCAATTGCTTCTTTCAAAAATTTACAATCAGGAGTTTCGATATTTTCAATACAATTTGCTTTTTTAAATTCAGCGAGGGCCTTATTTTTATCTACATGACATCCATGTATTGAATAAGGTGCTTCATCCATACAAATTTTTGTACAAGTTGGATTTACAGGTGATTCAAGTGATTGATGAGCATTCTTTAAAGTAGAAAGAATATTATTAGACATATCCTCTCGATATGGACGATCTTTTATTTTACAAAAGTAATTATAATTATCAATATCTGGCGTAGTTGCAAGATCAAAGTCGAATTTATCAAACTCTGGGCCAGAAAGTGACTCTCCTTTACAAAAACCTATAACTTCATTCTCAAATTTTCTACAAGACTCATCAAGTTCTTCTTGTGAAAGAACTCCTACCCCTGCAGTATTTCCTAAAGAAGACTGACAAACATTGGATCTAAATTTATTGATTGTATTATTGTCTGAATTAGAAGAATGAAAGATTTCTAAGAAATCATTACCGATCTCACTTCCTAGGTCTAATCCCTTATATTCTGGAAATAATTCATCGATCATTTGTTGATCGCAGTTCTTAGAGAGTGTCTTATTTAAACTACAGTTAAGGCTTAGATTAGAATTGTCATTTTTAATACTTTCAGCTAGCTCAAAAATTTTGGCCTTAAGCTGTTTTCCGCTTTTTTGGCGAAATGCCATTCGACTTTGAGTATAGTCAGTTTTAACATTTTTAGAAATACACTCGCAATACGTGTCCGAGTTGGCATCTAGACCGAGTTCTTCAACACATTCACTTCCGACCTTAGACTTAAGACCACTTCCCATTCTTGCAGCTATTTCCTCAATATTATCACCACCAATAAAAATCGAAGCAATACCTGCACGACATTGTGCATTTGCATAGAAAGAAAAATGAATAGATAGAATAAAAAGTAATGCTCTCAACTTCATCCTTAATTCACGTTAATTGGCATATCTGGGTCTTCTTTTCTAATCTCTTCAATTGACTTTACAGGAAATAAATTAAAACGTTTTCCTGATCTAAGGCGTCTCATTACCGCTGCATACTCCTTTGCACGCTTAGAGTTTGGATAGTTCTTTTCAAGGTAAGCAAAGACATGAAAAATTGGACCTTCTACAATCTTCCCCTCTCTTTCAATTCGTATATAAGCATTAGGATCAACCCCACCAAACTGAGACTTCATCATAGTCCCTAGATAGCTTGAATAGTTTCCAGAGTAACTTAAATCATCAAAAAAGTTTTTACGAAATGCCCAACAATCCATCGTTAACATATACTTAAAGAAGAACTCTTGACGACCTCCAGGATAGTGCTTATCTATATTCTCCATAATAGAGTTATAGCTAGGGACAATATCATTGGCCGAAAAATAGGCGTCACAAACGGCCCTTACATTTGGCTGCATAATTTCTTTCATATTTGCGGGCCAGTCTTTTGGATAATTTGGATTTGCGCCGTACGATCTAACATTAGCAATTTTACGAATATTCTCTTCGTTTACAGAATCCAGAGTTTCGAGAGTTCCGTTCACACAATTAACACCATCAGAAGCAAAACTATGGCCGTTTTGCACTAACAATAATAATAAAAATGGTAAAATCAACTTCCTCATAAACTAATCCTTTGTGAACTAATCGGAAGCAAAATAATTGACTTTAGGGATTAATTCACAAACTTATGCATAATTTCAACAACTTACTTGAGTAAACCAATTTACTAAGTACTTAAAAACACATTAGTACCAGAGAGAACGCCTCAGCTAATATTATAATTGAGTTGAAAAATAAGACCAAAGCTGGGCCCTAAGCACTTGATTGCTTATTAAGTGGGCCCCTATAAAAGTTGGCAAATTAGAAATTATAGATTTTCGAAATACACCAGTGTCTCAGGGTTTGCCACGGCCTGAACATTATCCAGAGCACGGCCATTGATTAGACGGCTTACGGCCATCTCCATCTTCTTACCTGAGCGAGTATATGGAATCCCCTTTACTTGAATCACACGTCTTGGCATATGCCTCGGCGTTGTATTTTCACGAATACGAGATTTTATAAGTTTAATATCTTCTTTTGATATCTCACGCCCATCCTTTGTGACAACGAAGAGCCAGACTTCCACATCACCATCGACATTCTTTCCAACGCACACGGAGTCTTCAATAAAATCGATCGTCTCAGTTTGGCGATAGATTTCGGCCGTACCAATTCGGACACCACCAGGATTTAGAGTAGCATCAGAGCGGCCAAGAACCATTGCTCCACCACCCTCAGTGATCTTAATAAAGTCACCGTGGTGCCATACTCCTTTAAACTCCGAGAAGTATGCCTTATTGATACGCTCACCATCATCATCGTTTAAAAAGTATATTGGGCGCGAAGGGAAACTTTGAAGACAAACTAACTCACCCTCTTCACCTGTTTCAACTTTCTTTCCTTGTGAATCAAAGCAGGTTACGTCCATGCCAAGGCCCGCACATTGCAGCTCACCTCTAAAGACAGGAAGGATTGGATTTCCTAGAAAGAAACAACCAATAATGTCAGTTCCACCAGAAATACTTGAAAGCTGAATATCTTTTTTAAATTTCGAATAAACATAGTCAAATTGTTCAGGAAGCAGAGGTGCTCCTGTAGAAAGGATTGTTTCAAGAGATGACATATCATACTTAGAAAGATCGATATTTGAATCTTCTAAGGCCTTTAAGAATTTTGGACTTGTCCCAAAAATATTTAGCTGCTCTTTTTCAATAAGTGAAACAAAGTCGCCAAATGTTGGGAAACCAGGAGATCCTTCATATAGAACAACAGTTGAACCAAAGTATAATGATGAAACAAGCCAGTTCCACATCATCCAGCCGCAAGTAGTGAAGAAGAAGATTGATTTGTCTTCTTTAAGATCTGAATGAAGGCCAAGCTCTTTAATATGATTAACAAGAGTTCCACCGATACTATGAACAATACACTTAGGTTTTCCAGTTGTTCCAGACGAATACATAATATAGAGAGGGTCAGCAAAGTCACACTCTGTATACTCGATCTCTTTATCGACTGGTTTTACAACTTCACTCCAGCTAACTCCCTTATGAATAGAGCTTGCATCAAACCCCTCACCTTTGAAGTCAACAACGATGACTTTCTCAATAGAGTCAACGGCTTGGACAACAGCATTAATCTTATCTGTTAAATCAAAGTACTTACCACCGTACTCGTAACCACTAACTGTTACGAGAATCTTAGGCCTTGATTGCCCAAAACGATCAATAACACCTTCGATACCAAAGTCACATGAAGTTGATGTAAAGACACCACCAAGAGATGTTGTCGCTAACATTGAAACGACTGTCTCAGCAATATTAGGCATATAGCCAGCGAGAACATCGCCCTTTGAAATATGAGGAGCGAGAACTTCTTGAAGGCCAGCAACCGTATTTCTTAAGTCTTTATATGATATTTTTTGAGTTTGGCCGTTTTCTCTTACGCTATTTAAAGCGATGGATACATCACGGCCATTTTTTAGAAGGTTCTTTGCGAAGTTTAATTTTACCTTTGGAAACCATCCATAAGTATCAAAGCTTAGGTCTGTGCATACTGGTTCTAAATCGCCAGTATAATCAACATCAAAGAACTTAACGAGTTCTTTCCAAAAGCTTTTTGGATTATCCACCGTGTACTTATGTAGCGAGTGATAAGACTTACAATCGAGTCCTTGGGACTTATTAATTTGTCTTATAAACTCCATCATATTTGATGACTGAATTCGCTCACTACTCGGCGTATATAAAATTTTATTCACTTCTTCTAACCTCAAAATGCTTAGTTAAAACTAAACTAGTCCCTTTAGAATTTCAGCACTCTCCGCTTCCACTTTGGAGTGCAGAGAATTTCCATGAGCATCCATTGTTACAACAACAGGAAATTCTTCAACAGTTAATTCCCAGATTGCTTCAGGTGAACCAAGATCACGCCAATAAACATTGTCTACAGACTTAATTTTCTCAGCTAAAACCTGGGCAGCACCACCGATACCGTGGAAGTAAACACATCCGTACTCACGACATCCGTCAAGAGTCTTTTGTCCCATTCCACCTTTACCGATAACACCAAGGATACCGTGGTCACGCATTACTTCCCACTGGTATGGTTCTTCACGAATTGAAGTAGTAGGTCCTGCGGCCTTAACTTCATAAGTCCCGTCTTCTTTTTCAAGAACAACAGGTCCACAGTGATAGATAATTTGATTATTTAAATCAACTGGTGGCTTTGTCCCTTCGTGAAGACGTTTGTGAACGGCATCGCGTCCTGTAAACATCTTCCCAGAGATTAAAACCATATCTCCAACTTTTAGTTCTCTAATTTGTTCTTTTGTAAATGGATAATCTAAACGTTTCATATACGCCTCTTAGTATAGCCAGTTTTTAATTTGGTTATTAGGTTTAAGTGCAACTCCTTGTCTTCTAAATGCCCAACACATATAAGACACAGAAACAAAGAATGATGCCGGTAAACGGTTAAGGTCAGTAACTTTACAGCCTAGAAGAGTTGTCTTACCACCAAATCCCATTGGCCCAATACCAAGCTTATTTGCAGTTTCAACAATATCAGCTTCAAGAGCAGCAAGTTCTGGTTTTGCATTTGTATCATCTAACTTTCTTAAGAATTGATCCTTAGCTGCAACATGTCCTGTACCGCGATCTCCACCAATACATACACCTAGAACACCTGGACCACATCCCTTACCTTGTGCCTTTTGAACACAATCAAGGATTGCTTTTCTTACACCATCAAGGTCACGTCCTGCATTTAGCTCTGTATTTGGAAGAGAGTATTGAGCACCTACGTTTTCACATCCCCCACCCTTAAGCATAAGCTTAACTTCTAGATTCTTAGACTTGTGTTGCTCAAATTTGATTACTGGGTGTCCACCACCAACATTCATACAGTCGTTCTTACCAGTTAGTGAATCAACTGAGTTCTGTCTTAGGTAACCAATCTTTGTCGCTTCTAGGACGGCCTTCTCACAAACCTTTCTAAATGCAGCTTGGTCAAAGTCTCTTGGGTGATAAACTTTAAATACGATAGTTCCAGTATCTTGGCAAAGTGGCTGAGACTTCTGCTCTGCCATCTTGATATTTGCTTGAATAATATTCATTGCGTATTCAGCAGTTGTATTCTTCTCTTCTCTGTGAAGGGCCTCTAGAACTACTTTCTGAATATCGTCTGGAAGAACTGTTGAAGTTACTCTGATTAGCTCTAGAAGAGAGTCAAAAAGATCCTTTGAAGGATTTGCTTTTTTTACAACTTTTTTCTTAGTCGCTTTCTTCGTAACTTTTTTTGCAACTTTTTTCTTAGTTGCTTTCTTTGCTACTTTCTTAGCAACCTTTTTCTTAGTTGCTTTCTTTGCTACTTTCTTAGCAACTTTTTTCTTCGTCGCTTTTTTAGCAACTTTCTTCTTTGCTACTTTCTTTGCAATCTTTTTCTTAGTCGCTTTCTTCGCTACTTTCTTCGCTACTTTCTTAGCAACCTTTTTCTTAGTCGCTTTCTTCGCTACTTTTTTTGCTACTTTTTTCTTCGCAACTTTTTTTGCTACTTTTTTCTTAGTTACTTTCTTTGTCGCTTTTTTAGCAACTTTTTTCTTTGCTACTTTCTTCTTGGCCATGGCCATCTCCTTAATCTATATAGAAAAAATTTCCAAAATCATGTGCATATTTCTGAGTAATCATTCCATAACCAGGATAGCTTACTCCATCTAGTTTAAATCTTTTTCCAAAGCCTTTAACACCCCAAGAGTTCTTAAAGTAATAAACACCTTTGTACTCAAAATCCTGCCAAGAACCATCTTCCATCTGCATTCTCGTCTTAACGATAACATCATCATCGTAGCCAACAAGAATCATCGAATGGCCACCACCATTGGTTCTTGAAATACGGCGATCACGAGTTCCAACTTCAGGATAACCAACAATACCGGCATACCACTTTGACTTATCTCGCTCTTGAATTTCATATGTTTCAGTTTTCTTAGAATTCCACGAACCATAGTATAACTTAGTCCCTAGAATAACTGACTTTCCATCACTTAACCATTTCTTAATTCTGGATAAGTCTTTCGACATGTATGACTTCTTTCTTGAGTAGAGGTCACCAACAAGAGTATCTCTTAAATAAATTGCCTCTTTTCTAATAGGGATAAAGTCAGGATCAATTTGTGCAATATCGTAATCGGCCATTTCAAATAAACGAGGGTCTCGTTGACCCAGTAAACATGACTTTAAATACTTTGGTAGCGCAACTAAGTGACCACAGGCCTGTTTGGCCATTGTAATCTCGGGATAGTCTTCATCAAGAGATGGCCACTTCTTACGAGAGTAAGGCCATGTCTTCTCGTGAACAACTCCCCAATCAAGAATGGCGCGCATATTCTTAGAAGTTGTCGAGCCTTCCCAGCTCTTATCCTTCATGATGAGATATTCCATCCACTGCTCTGATAAATCGAGCTCAACAGGAAGAAATCCGTGTTTACGAATGAGTAAGTGCTCAACAATTCCAATTGCACTAAACATTGTGCATGTACCGCGAGAGCCTTGAGATTTAACGGAAGTCTGATGGCCAATTAATGCATGGATATCGCTTCGACTTGGAAGCTCTGATGCTTGGGTATATAGCGCACCCAGTAGAATTATTAAATTCAATAAAATCGATCGTAGTTGTGTTGTGCTCATACATGAAATTCTGACTCTTTAGCTCGGTTTTATCAAGATGCAATGCATTTAAAAAAGTAGGTCAGAATTGATAAAGCGATTGCCTAATCGACTCTCTGGAGGCACATTATAAGCATGATTTCATTGGCAGGATTAAACGACAAACAACGCGAGGCGGCTGAGACCATCGAAGGCCCAGTACTGATTTTAGCAGGTGCTGGAAGTGGTAAAACACGTACTATCACGTACCGTATTGCGCATATGGTAGATAACCTGCATATTCCAGGTAAGCAAATCCTGGCCGTATCATTTACAAATAAGGCCGCAAAAGAGATGAAGGAAAGGGTCCACGGTCTCCTTGGGAAGAATAAGTCTCGAGGAATGACACTAGCGACATTTCACTCTCTCGGTCTAAAAATTCTTAAGAAAGAAATTACTCATCTTGGTTATCATAAAAATTTCTCGATTTATGATCAAACAGATCAGATGAGTATCATTCGTGAAGGGCTTAGGCTTTATCACGATAATAAAGGCTCTTTTAAAAAAGAAGTTATTCAGTCGAAGATTGGTAAGTTAAAAAATGAAGGAATCACACCTGAAGACTTTGCAGACTCACCTTTCTTTGATGGTGAAGATCCTTACGATCACGCAGTCAATTTTCTATATGAGTACTATCAAGAGAAGCTTAAGTTTTATAATGCCATCGATTTTGATGATATTCTTCTACTTACTGTAAAACTATTTGATGATAATCCTGAGATCGCTCTCGAGTATTCAAATGGCTTTAAGTACATCATGGTTGATGAGTATCAGGATACAAACCCGCTTCAATTTAGGCTTATTCGTCACTTAACTTGTGCACACGATAACCTATGTGTTGTTGGTGATGATGATCAGGCCATTTACTCATTTAGAGGCGCAGATATCTCAAATATTATTGGTTTTGAGAGAGACTATTCAAGAGCTAAGATTATTAAACTTGAGCAAAACTATCGTTCAGTTTCTCCAATCCTAAAACTTGCTAACGCTGTTATTCAAGAAAATACAGACAGACGAGATAAGACACTTTGGTCAGATAAGCCTAGTGATCACAAACCAATTCTTTGGGAGCTCGAAGATACTGATCATGAAGCGGAAATCATTGTTGAGGATATCATCTCCCACCAATCAAAAGGTGGGCACCTTGGTGATATTGCAATTCTTTACCGCTCAAATACACAAGCTGCTCCAATAGAAGAACAGCTAAGACTTTCACAAGTTCCTTATACAATCATTGGTGGTCAGAAATTTTACGAAAAGAAAGAAGTAAAAGATATCATGGCCTACCTTTCAGTAATTAAGAACCCGGCCGACCAGATGGCGCTTCGAAGAATTCTAAATGTTCCAAATCGCGGAATTGGGATGAAGACGCTAGAGAAGTTTCTTGAAGAAAGTGAGGCCCATCAAATTGATCTCTTTAGTGCGATGAAAGGTGCTCCAGAGCTTGCAGGGCCAAGAGCTGAGAAGATATCAGCATTTGTTCAATTGATCGAAACGGCAAAAGGATATTTCGAGAGACAGCCCCTAGGTCAAGCGATTACAAGTCTTACTGAGGATCTAAAGTATTTTGAGTATATTGATAAATGCTATGATCAAGTTAAACAGGCCTCAAGAAGAAAAGATGATATTCACTTCTTTATTGAGTCAGCGGCCCGTTTCACAGAGAATTTTAAGGAACAAGCAACCCTAAATAAGTTCATGGAAAAGCTCATGTTACAGGACTCTCAAGATTCAAAAGATGATGAAGAGGACGATGATGTGAGAAAGAATGAAGTAACATTAATGACACTTCACTCGTCAAAAGGCCTTGAGTTTAAACAAGTTTATATGGTTGGTGTTGAAGAAGAAATCCTTCCTCACAAAAGAACAATTGTTAACGGTGAAGGCGACGCTGAAGAGCGTAGACTTTGTTACGTTGGAATTACACGTGCTCAAGAAAAGTTAATTATGACAGTTTGTAAGCAGAGAAAAATCTATGGAAATATGCTTGCACGTCACCACTCACGCTTTCTATGTACAGATAAAGCGAAGAGCTTCTTTGTCAAACAAGATCGCCAGAATTTTGGTCACCTTGAGTCACAAGAAGAAGTAGACGCTTATAAGAAAGACTTCTTTTCAGGCCTTATGAATCTTCTAGATTAAAATCAATAATAATCGTATTTGAAGAGTAACCAGGGATAAGACTAATCAGGGCCTCAAAGAACCCCTGTTTGATTGTGACTCGCATTTTACTAACCATGCGGCAGTCATAACTTCTTTGTCTAAAGATATCTCGAATTCTTCTTTCTTCAATTCCAAAACCAGAAATATTTTTTGAGACCTGATACTCAAGTTTCTCTTCAGAGTTTGCCCATACGCCGTTCTTTGAAGCACAGAATTGACTATTAAGCTTCACACCACTTGAGGCGCAAGAGGTTACAAGCAGTAATAAAGGAAGAATGATAAGCTTAATAAACTTCATACTCATTCTCTCCTATGTCCGTTGCGGCCTTTACTTCAATTTGTTTTTTTGAGAAAAGACCGAAGCTTAAAAATTTTATAAACTGATCTAATGGTGATTCTATTTCTTGTATTTCAATTCGAGAGACATATTCACTTCGACGGCGAAAAAAGTCGTTTCCTAATTTCACATGATGTTGTTTTGGAAGTGTTCCATAGAACATATTTTGGATTTCATGGTTAGCTTTTAGTGTAATGGCCTCTCTGTTAGCATGTTTTGAAATATGCAATATTCTCTCACCCTCTCCACTATAGAGAGTGTTTGAGCAAGACGAGAGAAAAGAAACCAAAAAGGCCAAGACGATAAGCTTAATACTAATTTCCTTTGAAATCTGGATTTCTCTTTTCTTTTAGGGCCGAAAGACCTTCAAAGTGGTCATTTGTTCTTTGCGCAATCCCTTGATAAGCACTCATAAGATTTAAGTGAGACTCAAGATCATCATGGGCAGCACGTTTCATCGCAGTCTTTGTTAATTGAACTGCAACTGGAGCATTAGCAGAGATCTCATTTGCAAACGCAGTAACGGCAAGTTCAAGGTCTTCACCTGTTACAATATTATTAACGAGGCCCATCTGCATTGCCTCTTTTGCCGTATAGATACGGCCTGTTAAGTACATCTCCATTGCTTTAGTATAACCAACTTTTCTCGTAAGAAAGTAAGGGCCACCATCACCAGGAACAAGTGAAAGCTTACAGAACGTTTCTCCAAATTTAGCATCATCACTTGCCACTGCAAGATCACACATTGCCACAAGATCACAACCTGCCCCGATAGCACCACCATGAACCATAGCAATAATTGGCTTTTGAAGTCTTTCAATAACTCTTGGAATATTTTGAATTCCGCGAGAGTAACGATTTCTTAATTCAAATGATTCTCCAGCAAACATTCCCTTGCGAGCAACCATTGCCTTGATATCGCCTCCAGCACAGAAGTTATCTCCCTCGCCTTTTAAGACAATCACACGAATATCAGGGTCACCATCAGCGAATGTTAGAACTTCAGTAAGTGAAGCGATCATTTTATTTGTGATAGCATTGGCCATCTTTGGATTATCAAGACTTATCCAAAGGGCAGCATCTTTCTTTTCAATTTTTAAATGTTCAAATTCGTAGGCGTAAATAGACATTACTTTCTTCCTTTGTAAGCTTGAAAAAACTTAGACGGTGCAGAGTGACCAATTTTAGAAATAATAAATGAACTAGCATCATGAAGTTTATCCATATCCACACCAGTTTCATAACCTAATTTATGTAAGAGATTAACAACATCATCAGTTGCAACGTTACCACTTGCCCCTTTGGCATATGGACAACCACCTAGGCCTGCTGCAGATGAATCGAAAACTTCGATTCCTTCTTCAAGAGAGGCATAAATATTTGCTAATGCCATCCCTTCAGTATCGTGAAAATGCATGGCCATTTGTTTTAAGTCAAAATGCTTAGCGATGAGTTTTGTTATTCGTTTTACCTGGGCAGGATTAGCAACACCAATCGTGTCCCCTAAAGAGATCTCATAACATCCAAGATCCAATAACCTTTGAATACCATCAAGAATGGCCTTATCTTCAATATCTTTTTCATAAGGACAACCAAAGACAGTTGAGAGATAACCTCTCACTTTCATACCATCATCAAGAGCGGCCTTGGCCACTTCGACTTGTCTTGCATGGGCCTCTTCAATTGTTGCATTGATATTCTTTTGATTAAATGTATTAGATGTTGCTGTAAACATGCTAATTTCTTTAACACCAAGTCCATTTGCGACTTCGAGACCTTTAAGGTTTGGAACTAAACAAGGAGTCGCAATCCCTTTTCCCTCAGTGATCTTTAGAACTTGAGGATAGAGATCCGCAGCATCTTTCATTTGAGGAATTTTATCTGGACGAACAAAGCTTGTTACTTCAATCGTTGATAAACCTGTTTCACTAAGAAGCCTGATAAACTCAAGCTTATCTGCAGTGGCCACAAAATTCTTTTCATTTTGTAATCCATCACGAGGTCCTACTTCAACAATCTTAATTTTCTTAGTCATAGTTAATCCGAGTTAGTTTAATTCTACGAGGTCAACTCCACCATCAATTGTTTGGCCTTCTTGAACAAGTATAGCATCAATCTTTCCATCACGAGATGCCTTTACTGTATGTTCCATTTTCATGGCCTCCATAACAATAAGAGCGTCACCAATCTTTACTTCTTGTCCTAGCTCAACATGAACCTTAAGAATCTTCCCAGGCATTGGGGAACTCATCTCATGGGCCTCTCCTGTTGCAGATCCAGAACGTTTTGCAATATTTCTCTTAATTTCAACACGCTTACTATTTACAATATAAGCGTCTTTTTGAGTTAAAATATGAAATGGCACTTCATTAATCCAAAGTGCATCCTCTTCAATATCCACAGCACTCGTAAAGCCTTCAAAGCGAACAACTAAAGTACTTACTCCAGAGAACTTGAAGAATGCTTCAAAAGTATTATCTCCAAACTCATAAACTCTCTTCTCTCCAGCATCTCCACTCATTCTAAATGAATCAAAAAGAATATCATCTTTTAAGAAATCATGAGCAAGTGCCGCAGCGATTTCCTCTGCATAGACTTCAGCAGGAGCAAGATCTTCTTCATAAGTTTTTACAAAGTGAGTATATGTGTTTCCTGCTAAAAACGCTTCATGTTTCAAGATTCTTACAAGGTAATCATTATTAGTCGTTAGACCTTCAAATGGTAGATGATTTAGACCCGCAATCATTGTCCCAACGGCTTCGTTTCGTTCAGCTCCCCAAGTGATAACCTTTGCGATCATAGGATCAAAATTAACAGTTATTGAATTTCCGTTCTTATAACCTGTATCGAGACGTACACCATCAATAGCGTCTCCAATATATTCAAGACGGCCAATTGCAGGCATAAAATCATTGTCAGGATCTTCGGCATAAATACGACATTCAATAGCGTGTCCTACTTGCTTAATATCATCTTGAGTAAAGTCAAATCTTTCACCACTAGCGGCCATAAGTTGTAATTCAACGAGATCATAGCCTGTAACCATTTCTGTTACTGGGTGCTCAACTTGAAGTCTTGTATTCATTTCTAGGAAATAAAAATCTTCTCCATCAAGAATTAACTCAACAGTACCTGCACCGTGATAATTAATTGCAGTGGTGATCTTTACAGCAGCATCAGTCATACGCTTTCTTAATTCATCACTTAATGCCATTGAAGGAGTCTCTTCAATAATTTTCTGGTGACGTCTTTGGATCGAGCACTCTCTTTCAAAGAAGTGAAAGTGATTGCCATGGGTATCACTCATCACTTGAATTTCAATATGGCGAGGACTTGTGATAAATTTTTCAATAAGTACGATATCAGACCCAAAAGAGCTTAATGCTTCACGCTTACAACTTTCGAGTTCAGCTAGAAAGTCTTTCGAATCATTAACAACTCTCATCCCCTTTCCACCACCACCGGCAGATGCTTTAATAAGAACAGGGTATCCCATCTTATCAGCTTCAGCTTTAAGAAACTCAGGATCTTGATTTTCTCCATTATATCCAGGAATAACAGGGACACCGATTTCGATCATCTTATCTTTTGATCCCTTCTTATCACCCATTAGAACGATATGTTCTGGTGTTGGGCCTATAAAGATGAGTCCTGCGTCTGTTACCTTCTGAGAGAAAGTAGCATTTTCCGAAAGGAATCCATAACCTGGGTGAATTGCATCACACCCACTATCTTTAGCGATCTGAATAATCTTATCCATATTTAGATAAGTTTCACTAAGAAGTTTCCCTTCTAAGTAATATGATTCATCAGCGAACTCTCTTTGAGGAAGGTTTCTTTCTTCAAAAGTGTAAAGAGTTACAGTTTTTATACCAAGGTTGCGACAAGTCTTAATAACTCTTAGTGCAATCTCTGCGCGGTTGGCGATTAATACTTTTTCAATCTTCTTCATATTATTTATTTCCAGTTAGGTTTTCTTTTTTCAAGTAATGCAGTCATTCCTTCCTGACCTTCATCAGAAATTCTTTGTTTTGCAATTACTTCACAAGTGTAATTCATCGTCTCTTCATCATTTCCAAGACGCTCTTTCACACCAAAAATAAGTTTTTTTGCAACTCTTTGTGCATTTGGGGCAACCTTGATTAACTCTTTGGCCATACTAACGATATCGGCATCGTAGTAGCGATCAAGTGATACCTTATGAATCAGGCCAATCTCTAGAGCACGTTTCCCATCAAATCTTTCTCCAGTTAGGAAGAGGTGGCGAGCATTTGACTCTCCGATTTTTGCCATAACAAATGGAGAGATAACAGCAGGAACTAGTCCTAAATTAACTTCAGTTAATCCAAATTTCGCACTTTCACTTGCAATAACAAAGTCACAACAAGCAACAAGTCCAACTCCACCGCCTAGGGCAGCACCGTTTACTCGACCAATCACTGGCTTAGAAAGATTATTAATTGCATGGAATAACCCTGCTAACTTTTTCGAGTCAGCAATATTCTCCTCCATCGAGTAATCTTTCATTTTCTTCATCCAATTAAGATCTGCTCCTGCACAGAATGACTTTCCAGCACCGGTAAGAATCACAACGCGTACGCTATCATCGTTTTCAAGTGCTAAAAACTCTTCAGTAAGTGCTGCAATCATCTCATCATTGAACGCATTATGTACTTCAGGGCGATTCAGTGTAATAAAACAAATCCCACTCTCTTCACCTGTTCTTATCTCTTTTGTAAATCCTGTCATAAAAAATCCTTTCTTATTAGTTACATTCTAAAGACACCAAACTTGGTCTCTTCAATAGGTGCTTGCTTACTTGCTTTTAGAGCTGCACCTAAGATGTCACGAGTCTTGTGTGGCTCGATCACACCATCATCCCATAGTCTGGCCGTTGAGTAATATGCACTACCTTCATTCTCGTACTTATCTAAGATCGGTTGCTTAAACTTCGCTTCTTCTTCAGCACTCATTGGCTTTTCACCTTTGGCCTTAAGTCCATCTTGACGAACAGTAGCGAGTACTCCAGCAGCTTGCTCTCCACCCATTACCGAGATACGAGCATTAGGCCACATCCATAAGAAACGAGGAGAATAAGCACGTCCACACATACCGTAATTTCCAGCTCCAAATGAGCCACCAATCACAACAGTAAATTTAGGAACATTTACAGTTGATACGGCCGTAACCATTTTAGCACCATGCTTGGCAATCCCTTCTGCTTCATATTTTGAACCAACCATAAAACCTGTAATATTCTGTAGGAAAACAAGAGGAATATTTCTTTGACCACAAAGTTGAATAAAGTGAGAGCCTTTAATGGCAGACTCAGAAAATAGAATACCGTTATTAGCAACAATCCCTACTCTTTCTCCACAAATTTTTGCAAACCCACAAACAAGAGTCGGACCGTACTTTTCTTTAAATTCATGAAAGCGTGACCCATCCACAAGACAAGCGATGATCTCACGAATATCAAATGGCTTCTTTGTATCGCGAGGTAAGATTCCGTAGATATCTTCTGCATCATGCTTTGGCATCTCAAAGTTAAAGTCGTCTTCATTTTGCACAAAGTTTGTATTCTCAACGATAGATCTCGTAATAGCTAAAGCATCTTCTTCATCTTCTGCAAAGTGATCTGCTACACCTGATTCACTCGTGTGAACTTTTGCCCCACCTAAAGTTTGAGCATCAACTTCTTCTCCAGTTGCCGCTTTTACTAACGGTGGGCCACCTAAGAAGATCGTTCCATTATCTTTTACGATGATTGATTCATCGGCCATGGCAGGAACATACGCCCCACCAGCAGTACATGAACCTAGAACAACCGCAATCTGTGGAATCCCTTGAGCAGACATTTGCGCCTGATTAAAAAAGATTCTTCCAAAGTGTTCTTTATCTGGGAATACCTCATCTTGCATTGGCAGAAAGGCACCTCCGGAGTCAACAAGATAAATACAAGGCAGACGGTTCTCGCGTGCGATCTCTTGCGCTCTTAAGTGTTTCTTAACAGTCATAGGAAAATAAGTTCCACCCTTAACTGTGGCGTCGTTTGCAACAAACATACACCATACACCGTGGACTTTACCGATACCTGTTACGATACCAGCACTTGGAATATCCATGCCGTACATACCATTAGCAGCTAATGAAGATAATTCAATAAATGGAGATCCTGCATCGAGAATCTTATCAATACGCTCACGTGGAAGTAACTTTCCACGAGAATGGTGACGAGAAACAGATTTTTCTCCTCCACCCATATGAGCATGTTTAACTTTGTTTCTTAATTCTTCTACATTTGAAAAATGAAAATTGAAATTTTCTCTAAAGTCGTCACTAGAGCGATCAACTTTAGAAACGATAGGTAGCGTCCCTGAAATTGTCATAGAAATTGCCTCAAATTTTTGTAATAAAACTGAGCAATTTTATCTATTTATGATGGATTTTGACAAGGCAAGGCACGTTATAACGCGCCTCACATAGGTTTAATCTAAGAAATTATTCTGATATTTCTGCTGCATTGAGAAATTTAGAGTAGATACTCTCCTCCGAACTTACTTCTGAAGGCTCAGAGGCAATAGAGCGACCTGCGTTATCTAATTTCTTTATTTGATCGAATTCTAACTGTGGCCCTTCAAGTTCCGGTAGTATTGCTACTTCATACAGCGCATCCTTTGACTGAGAAAGAATGACATTTCCATTATCATCGTGACCGATGAAATATGTTTGTCCATCAGCTAGAACGACACGGTTGCTTCCATTTGAAATAGCATCTGCAACTAGTTTACGATCTTGCTTCCCAATACGATTATCTGAAACAGATAGGACATCAGATCTTGCACTACTTGATAAGCTTAGCCCAGATGCCATCTCTTGTGGACCAAGAGCACTTGCAGCCGCGGCCATGCCAGCAGAAGCAGAGGCCCCAATACTTGCACCACCACCTCCACGGCCACCACTCGTTCCAGCAGAAGCATGCGCCCTAGCCAGAGTGTGAGAACTTGCTGTCCCTGCATAACCTGAAGCATGGACTCCATTATATGAAGTATCGTCGTTAAAGACCTGCTCACTTGCAGGGAATCTTTCTCTTTTCTTTGAACTTTCTTCATTAACAGCAAGTGCATTTTTTGCAACATTAGCTAATTGATCTTTAAGCTCTCGTAGTTGTTTTCTGAGCTCTTGCGCTTCAGAGTCATCATTAACACTTGTAGCAAGTTGGTTTTCAATTTTTTCAACTTGATTTTCGATTTCTCTTTCAACTCTTTCATGCTTTGTATCTGAAGTTGAAGAAATTGCATTCGTTTGCACCTGAGCAACTTGAGTTTGTCCCATCGTAGTCATTTGTGATTCAGGGTTAATCCCGCCACCTTGAGTATTTGTATACTTCTTATTTAAGTACTCGGCCGTTTTCGAGAAAGCTCCATCATCTAAAGAATCTGTTGCAACATTCTCAATACCCGTATTTACCTTAGGGCCATTATTAAAAGTATTTGCAAGACCACCTTTTTCATATGACTCTCTAATTGAAGCAATTTGTTGCCCATGACTTCCACGTACTTCATCAAAAACTAACGCTGGATCATAAGTCGAAGTAAAGTTTCCATAACCACTTGCAACTGTTTGAGAAATCTCACCCTTATCAACTGCAGAACAGTAGAAGTTGGCAGTTTCAATATTATTACCACCAAATAACTCATTTGCCTCTGTAAACTCTACTGCCGAGACACTTTTCATAACCTCATCAAAGTTTGAAGGATCACATGTATACTCGAGTTCTTGAATACGACTATCACATTCACTAATTACTTCTTCTTTCAAATCAGTTAAGTGATTCATTAAAGAATCGAATATAAACTTCTTAGTATCAACATCATCGTTTTTAATATCTTTTAAGGCCTTAGTAACTTGTTCAAAGTCATTCGCATCACGAACCATTGACTTCATAAATTTTGAACTAAAGAAAGAAACATATTGAATTAGAAATTGCTCTTCTTCCTCTGCTGTAAAGATTTGATCAGCATAATCAAGACGACCTTCTTTCCCATTTGTTTGATAGTAAAGTGATCGACTTAGTTTATCAGTCTTTGCAATTTCTTTTTCTCTAAAACTATAAAACTCACGACTAAAGATTTTATTATTATAAACGTAGGCCTTAAGATCATCTTTATAGTATTTCGAATAGCCCTCGCCACCAATTCTTTGTTCGTTAAATCTTACAATAAAAAGATCGATAAATTGATTTTTCTTGCCTCCACCTCTAGCATCTAAAGCAACATTTTCGGCAGCAATCTTCTCATCGAAGTATTCATCAATATCAGAATTAGACCTCGTAAACAACTGGTTAAGGCGCTTCTTAGCTTCTCCCTCTGCATTTGTTTTTAGAAGATTATCTAAGTTATAACCAAGCTTCTTATCAATAGCGTTTTTAACTTGAGGGCCAAAACAAGACTCAATTTTTTGACTAATTTTATCAATATCACTCTTTGTACAAGTAAATCGATCAAAATCCTTATCTCTAATAGCTAACTTATGACGATAGCGTTCTAGTCGCCCAGCATTGTCCCTAATAAGATCCAGGAGATTATAAACTCGATTAGCAACTATCGCTGAGTGGAACTTATTCTTATAAGCTTCATCTGAATTAGGTATTAATGACTGCTCTTGAGTAATAGAAGTTGTTACATTACTTACACATTCACAATATTGTTTAACTTCAATTCTCTCTTTTGCACCTTCATTAAGGTCAACGCTATAGAGAGTATCTCGACATGCATTTCCATATCTCGACATACTAATTTCCATTTTTGTGACTTGATCAATTTGATTATTGGCCGGTGATGAGCTTTTACGATCTCCTACACAGCCTGCTTTCGCTAAAGACTTCTCCATATCAACAAATGGATCAGTTGTTCCAAGAATACGATTTTTTCTAATTTCATTGAATGTATCTTCGTTATGATCAACTTGTTCAAGAAGAAAGGTTCCAGCATCAGCAAGCACAGTATCGACCTCACTTAACATGAGCAGATTTTGCTGTATAGGTGCTGCTCCTGAACCAAGACCAACACCCGCACCGAATACACCAACAGCTTGGGTTGTGCTTTGTAGAGTAAATAATGTTGTTGTAATAAATATTTTAATTAATTTCATTTCCGTCCCGGATACCTGATCCATTTTGTCTATCGGTGGCATTGAGAATTCTCTTAAGTGACTAAAATTTATTGCCCCTCTTCCTTTCTTCAATATATTATGGACGCAAAGAATTTATTTTCTAAATAGGTTTTTAAGACTTTAGATAGCAAGTGATCAAACTTACTGAATTCACGTGTGCATTTGTTCAAAAACAAATAAATATTTTCTAATCAACAAAATCTTTCTACGCCAATTATAGTCGTCGTTTCAACACTTTCTATTTTAAAAAAAAGTTAAAAAAAAATAAAAAAAGACCAGCAAAAGCTGGCCTTGTTATTAATTAGAATATGAAATTGGACTATTCGTTTATCTCAGCAGCGTCTAAGAATTTAGAATAAATGCTGTCTTCACCAGGTGCTTTAGTTTCTTCACCTTCAGATGCTATTTCACGTTTTGGGCCATCCTCGGCCTTTGGCTTCGGTAATTGTGGGCCTTCTTGTTCTGGCCCTGGAACACTTGCTAGAACTTCTTCTGCAGTTTCAGAAAGAATCACATTTCCTTCTTCATCGTGCCCAATATAGTAAACTCGGCCATCGGCCAGAACAACACTATTACTTCCTTCAGCAATGGCCTTAGCTACTAATCTCTGATCACTTTTTGCAATATTATCTCCGGCCACAGCACCAGAAGCTGCACGAGATGAAGAAGACCCAGAAGTAAGTCCAAGTCCACCTGTTGCTCCAAGGCGATTTATCCCACTTACACCAGAACCGGCAGAAGAAATACTTCCTGCACTAGTAGCGTTTGAGTTTGTTGGAATACTAGAGCCTCCAGATGCCTGTTGAACAGCTCTTTGAGAATTTGATGGAGAGGCATCACGACGTCCCCCACCAAAACCACTGCTCGCTGAAATATTAGACATGACTTTATTTCTTTGTGCTGCAATCCTCTTTTCTCTTTCAGGATCATCGGCCGGATCGTTGTTTTCATTCTTAGATGTAATGGCAGAATTTAGCTCAGCAATTTGTGCCTTTAGAGCAGCTAATTCGGCCTTAAGCTCCGCACTTTGGCTTGCTTCATCCGTAGATACTGCAGTTGAGCTTTGATTCTCCTCGATCTCTCTAGCAATTGCTTGGGCTTCATCCTCGACTCTTGATTTTACATCTTCTAATGATTTTACAGATGTCGTAGGGTTTTGAATCATCGATTGTAGAGAATCACTATCAATGACATTAGAGCTTGTGAAACTTGAATCTGAAACAGCTGAATTCGAGCTATTATAGCTCTCAAGAAACTGCGCGGCTTCGTCAAAGTTATATTCACTTGAGCTACCATCATTAGCTATACCGGATTCTTGACCATTATTAATGATATCTCCAGCAGTATTAGCTCTCTCAACAAAGCCACCGAGACCGCCCTCTAACTTCGAGTCTTGGTCACTCTTCACTTTATTAGTCGCAAGACCTGTTGTTGGATCATATGTACCTTTAATTTGTTCTAATACTTTTTGAGAATCTGATACAACATCACTAGCAAGTTTATTGGCATTCGTATTGACTACTCCCATATCTAGAGCAAGACAGTACTTTCTTGAATTTAAAGATACATCTTCACTATTCGTATCATTAATAGCAACAAACTCTTCTAAAGAAAGAGAAGACATAATTTCCTTAGGAGTACTATTACAGTCTTTTTCCAGGGCCTCAATTTTTTGACGACATGTTGCTCTTAACTCACTCTCATGTTGATTTCTAATGACATTGTACATATCTCCCATAACTTTAGCGCCTTGATCATTTTTCGTTTCAAGGTCATTTAGAGCTTTAGAAATTTCAGACAGAGATGCTTTCGAAGAACCATCAAGTAATCGAGGTAAAGTTTGACTGGAAATAGAAGTCGCAAATTGTAACATAAGCATATCTTCTTGAACTTGAGAGATATACATATCATCGACAAAAGAGCTGCCCCAACCTTGGCTTTTATTTTCTAAATTGGCCTTGGCCCTTATCGTTTTATCTGTCACATCAAGCTCGTGTTTTCTAAAGTCCTGGTAAGCTCCATACATGATAGGGTCACTATAAATATACTTATTTAAGCGGGCCACATATGAACGAGGGAACCCTAGAGGGCCTCTTTTATGCTGGCTATACTCTAAGATAAAAATATTTGCGAATTCCTTTAGTTTCTCATCATCAGTTGTGAACATCTGTCTTTGTCCACTAACCTTTTCATCAATGTCTTTAAAAATTTGTTCGAAACGATTCTTAGCACGAGATTGTCTAGACGAGTTTCCTAGTGCAGGGATTGTCGTCATAAAGTGCAGGCCTATCATATCTTTTGAAGAATCAAGTTCTAGTTTCTTATCAATGGCATCACCAAGTTTCCCTGCAAAACAAGACTTAAGTTTATTACTTAGATTTTCAATATTCTGACCAGAACAACTATACGGATCATCAACATAGCTTTTCTTATCGAACTCATCGAAACGAACTCTAGATCTTTCTAAAAAGTCTTTAAACTCTTTAACTCTATGTGCGACAACTTTTCCATAGATTTTATCTGAAAAATTATCAATGACATCCTTTTGAGCTAATTCTTCTTCTTGTTCATCTGAGTGAGTTATCTTATTAGCGCAATTACAAAATTTTTGAGAATCTACTTTTGGTGTTAAGTTAAACGGATCTTCATCCATTGATAAGTAATCATCTGAACAGCCCTTAAAACGGCTATCAAGTTTAAACATAAATGATTCTAAAGATTTTCCATTAGTTCCAAGACGTCCCTGAGTAAGAGATTCATCACCAGAACAAGGTCTATAGGCTTCATCAAAACGATAAATATATCCTTTATTCCAAGGGTTACTCGCTACCGCAGCTGATGAGCTAAATGGGTATTGAACATTTTGCCCAATCCTGAAAGGACTATTTGATCGATCTTCTTGCGGATTATCATCATAGCTCAAGTCGAAGTTCGTATCATAATCAAAATCAATCAAGGAATCATCAATACGACTCATAAGGCCGGCCTGAAGGAAGCTTGGACTATAATACATTGGAGGAACCTTACTTCTAATTCCATCCCCACCCTCAAGTTCTCTTAACTGTATACGCTTAAGGCGAATGGACTTCTCAAAATCTTGATTCGTTTCCGCAATATTGTAGACTTGTTGAACAAGAACTTGTTGAACAGGATCCACAGCATTGAACTGTCCACTCGTATTCACAACAGCATTACCAACCGCAGCTCCAAGCATTTCACCACTTTGATTAGCTACTCCACTTACTAAACTGTTGGCAAAGCTTGAGTTAATCGTGAATAATAGGATAATCGATGATTTAACAACTTTCATTTCTTCCTCACATAGATTAATCTTCTTAATTTATCGGTTAATAAGTTTTATTTCTTTACTCAACCGACAATAAAGTTGACCACTCCCCTCTCTTATCTTCACTTGAGAAAGGATGTGAGTGAATGATTTTAATTAATTAGACGCAAGATAATTTTACGACCGACTTCAACTAGTTAATATCAAAGAATATTTATGAATTGTAGAAATACTAATCACCAAAATTTATGCAATTAATAGTGCCAATAAATTTTGCTTTTTAGCAAAGTCCTGGCCCAAACTTACTTAACTTATCTAAGTGAGAATCAATCGTAGCATATGCATACTTGTGTAACCTTTCAGGTAAATCAGGATAAATTGATTGAAAAATCTCTTCGCGACTTTTCCCCTCTTCTAGGCATGCACGGATTTGATTTTCTCTTTCAATTCTGTGTTCCAATGTATGCTTAACCTTATTGGTCCCCCCAAGGCAAATTCCATGGGACGGCATCACGACTTGTGGATCAAGATTAATGACTTGATTAAGAGACTGGAAATATTCTCTCATATCCGAACCAATGCCACCAATTGTAACTGTTCCGATTGTTTGAATGAGATCAGATACGATCATCCATGCGCTGTCTGCTCGTAAAAGCGAGCTTTGACCGAAAGCATGGCCTCCTGTAGTGACAAGCCTCACGCCATGGCCACATGACGTTGTGACAATATCACCATCTTTATAAAACTTTACTTCATGGCCATCAAAATAATCATTTCCAAAGTCTTTTAGAAGATGCTCGTAAGTACCTTTAGACATGGAAAAAGGAAGGCTTAACTTTTTTGCCAACTCACGGCTTAACTCATGATGATCTGGATGGTGATGTGTTAAAAATATTTCACTTAATCGATGCTCTTTTAGCCCATAGATAAGCTTTTCCAATTCTTTCTCATTCTTAGGAGATGGGTCGATAACAATCTTTTTTCCATCTTCATCTCCAATAACAAAGCAATTTGTACGATTTGCTGGAGGAAAAGTGTGAGACAATGGCATATACTGACGTAGGCCATATAAAGGCTCTATCATTGGTACTTGTTTATCTCCATCATACTTTAAATTAGCATCAAGAAAGTCGACACTATTAATATCACGATCAAGATCCTTTAAGATTGTAATCATAGGAGGAACAACTAAGAGGTGTCCTTTTTTGTACTCAGTAAAGGCCTCATGACAATTCATCCAAGTTGCCTTGGCAATCTCGCCTTCATCAAAATGAAAAGCTATTTCATCAAGAGCATTCTTATCTTTTATAAAAACTTTAAAATAATAATTTTCAAAGCGGTGCGGATTAAAGTCAGGAGTTATTGCAAGAGCATACTTATTAACATCAGTGATATGTCCTGATTTTATCAGCTCATCAATATTAATAAAGAGTTCTTCTTGAATCTCTCTTTTCAGAGCAAATAGAAGATAATCATCACCGCCGTTAACCACATCTTCCTCATCGACTTTTCCTCCGGGAAAAGAAGAATAGCCAGGAAAGGCCCTTAGGTAGTTTTGTCTCTTCATTATAAGGACTTGATCCTCACAGATAAATATTGCTGAAACTGATTGCTTCAATTGATCTCCAACTCTTTAAATACTCTTTGTGCATTAGTGTAGCGAACTTCCCTATAGCCTTTAATATTATCGAGAAGTTTAAGCGCGTGGTACTGACTACTTTTAGTTTCAATTTTTTGAATGCCATTAAATAGATAATTTCTAACTTTAGTTCCTATCTCTCTTTCCTTCTCGTGCCATGATGGAAGGAATGAACGTAATAGTCTAAAGTGTCTCATAAGTTTTAACTGCCAATCTTTTGGTGAAATATCAAATTCAATTTTCTTTCCAAAAATATCAAATGACGGACGATTGATTCTCTCTTTTGTATATGACTTTCCAAGGAAGCTATAAATACCTTCTTCCATTTGTTTTAGGAATGGAGAAAGCATTAAATGCGCAACCATAACTTCATCTTTTACAATAAAGGTCTTAGCTAAAACTCTTGTTGCAAGAACTCGATTTTCCTCATTAACAATAGTTCCAATAGCTCTGGCACCTGAGATAAACTCTGTCGTCTCTTTGCCACGATTGTAGATATACTGATCGTGAATCATTTGAATTAAGTCTTTTCGACTCATCCAATTAATATCAACAATGGCCTGATCGAGATGCTGTCTAAATTTATTTAAAATATAGTTTGAGTTATGCCATGGAAGTAGAGATGCCTTAATAGACTCAATTGCTAAATCAAGTGGATCCTTACACTTAATGACAAGATTCTTATACTTAGCTTCAAAGGCTTCAGTTCCAAGAGACGCCATTTCTCGTCCAAGCTTGAAAGAAGCGATATTATTTTCAACCTCTGCTGGCTTCATTGATTTTTTGAGTGCACCAAGAAGATCTTCTTCACCAAAAGGGACAAGACCTAATTGAAATGCATAACCAAGAATCATACTTGATGCATATACTGCTTTTCCAAAAAAGAGATCACACCACTTCTTAAGTGGAACAAGGATGATCCTATCATCACCCTTACTTCTAACCTTCTCAATAAGCTTTGCTCTCGTTAAGCTCTCCTCGCTCTCCCCTTTATCAAGAAGAATTGAAAGAGGTACTTGATATGAATCATCGAAAATGGCCACCGCATTTTCCGTCTTTAAGAATCCAAGTTGCCCAATACCATCTAATAGGTCGGGACTTAAGAGAACGTCGGATCCTCCACGTGGAGTAACCGCCCCCATCGACTTATCTTTGTGACAAATTGACATGTGACCAGTTACGTTTCCATTTCTTTGAGCAAGTCCCTTTTGATCCATAAATTTAAAATCAAGATCATCACGGCCGGCCATTTCAACACATGCATTTGCAATAATTTTAGAAATTGTTGTAATCCCTGATCCACCAACACCAGTGACAACCATTCGCCAAGTATCTCCACTAGCAATGGCATCAAATGTCTTCTTCGTTTCAAACTCTTTAAGATCGTATGTTAAGTGAGAAAGATCACTATCTCGATACATTGTCGGGTGATACCCCTTAACGACGACTTTTTCAAAACTAGGGCAGGCCTTCATCTTTGTACAATAGCTATCGGCCACACAAATTGTTGGATCGATGGCCATCTTAGTTCCATAAGCATCCATTACCTGAGTTAAACCAGGACACCCCGTCTCTTCAATACAAACACGACAATCTTCACAAGCAGAAGTATTAATTTGATAGAAAGTTTTCTCTGCTAAACTTCCTTTCTGCTTGGTCTGAGTTCTCTCCTTAGCTCTTACCTTAGCTTGGTAAGTAAGTGAGCACTCTTTATTTGAAATAATGACTTTCACGCCTTTTTGTACGACAAATTCACGCATAAGGTTTTGATAGAAATAGCGATCAGAAGGGTTAACTTCCTTGGCCACTTTAACACCAAGATTTTGAACGATATTTAACATATCTTGCTTAGGTCTCTTGCTTCCTTCGACATTAATCTTAGAAGCTGGAGTCATCTGATGGCCTGTCATGGCAGTATTATCATTATCTAAAAGAATATAAGTAATATCGTGATCAGCTTGAACTGAGTTTGAAATATCAGTTAGACCTGAGTGGAAAAAAGTTGAATCTCCCATAAGAACAACTGAAGGGTTCTTTGTAAAAAGATCCATCCCCGCACCTAGTGCACCACCTTGTCCCATTGCAGATAAATTATGCATCTCTCCAAAAGGAGGAAGAAATGAAAGAGAGTAACAACCAACATCGCCGTGAGTGATGAGGTCGATATCTTGGGCCTTAAGCCAGCGACGTAGATCTTTCAGAAGAGAAAGAGTTTCACGGTGCGGACACCCTGGGCAAAAAGTCGGAAGTCTTTTTGGAAGTATCTCCCCGAAGTTTCTCTCTTCGAATGCCAATGATTTACATTGGCCAATTTCAAGATAGTCTTTCAGGGCCTCAAGTTTTTCACTGATGATTTCATAACTAAGCCCACCAAATGCAGGGAATCCTTCTGTATCTTTAAAATCTTTACCGACAATATCAAGAATAAGACCGTGCTTTTGACAAAGAGAGCGAATCTCTCCTTCAAGGAAGCCACGCTTTTCTTCAACCACTACTAGTTTCTTTAGGCCCTTTAAGTACGGAACTAATAAATCATCAACAAGTGGAAATGAAGAAGCTACTTTATAAAGAGAAAAGTGATCAAGGTACTCACCTTCTTCTAAGCATTGCTTAAGTGTTTCAAAAATAACACCACTTGAGATAAATCCAATATCAGCATTAGCTTTTCCAAAAACCTGATCAAGGGCCATCTCTTTAAGAACGCTCTGAAGTTTTGGAAAGCGCTCTTTAATCATACTCACATCAGCAAGTAGAGAGTTTGGTGGAACCATAACATTCTTTTGAAGATCAAAAGTTGATGGATCAATATCAATTAAACCAGCTTCAATTGGTGCTTCATCAAAACACTCAACGCGTCCTCCACCTTCAGCTAAGAATGTTGTTAGAAGTAAACCTTGATAGAGACTTGTTTTTGATGAAATCTCCTTTGCTTTTACAATCCAATCTTTTAACTCTTTCGGATTTGATGGTTCTAAAAAAGACATATGAAGATGCTTGAATAAGTACCTTGAATCTGCCGCAGTTGAAGTCGACATTGACCAAGGATCATCACCAACACAAATGACTGTGGCAGGATAAACTTCTTTTCCATCAACAATCTTTGGACGTGCAGGATTAGCAAAGTTACCAACAGATAAAGCGTCACTTGCCACATGAAGTCCCATTGACTTCATGGCCACAATACAATCACGTCCCGCTTGCTTTACACCACTTGCCATGGCCGCAGCATTGGCCTCAGAGTTAGCAATAACAACACGGATACCTCTATCGTGAAACTCTTTTTTCTTCTTATATAAGATATTAAAATAATCTGCTAACGGTGACCCAGGGTAACCAGTGTAAAGATTAAAACCAGCTTCAAGAGCACCTTGAATGATTAATTCATTCCCATTGAGAATTCTATATTGACTCATAATTCCTCTAAATTTAATTGAGGTGCAAGTATAGAATTATTATCATGTTTTTTGACGAACCAAAGCGTCATTACTCAATAGTAAATATAATCTTTTTAGTGTACGTATTTTGACTCTTTTGAGGCTTGAATTGCCACTGCTTAGCAACACTTAAAACCGCTTCATTAAATGCTGCATAATCTGCTGGCCTTAAGATCTTGACATCAATAACCTTGCCGTCAACTCCCACTATGAGGGAGATCGTGACTGTACCACCTATCGCAGACCTTCTCGCTGAGCGTGGATATATTGGTGCCTCAAAGTGAATGATTTGATTATCGAAAGTATTATTAGTTAAAACTTGTTGCTGCTCAGAAGGAGAAGTTTCTTTTTTTGCCTGAACACTTTTACGGGGCTTTTGTTCAACCTTCTTGATTTCTTTTTTTTCAATTTTCTTTTCTTTCTTTATTGCATGCGCCTTAATCTGAATATCAATACCAATACGCTCACGCCTCATTTGTTGCTCACCCTTTCTAATATTTGAAAAGAAAATAACAGCATGAGTCACTAGACTTAGTGCAAAAAAGAAAAACCATAAACGATGCTTCATGCACATATCATAATGCATCTTGCTCCATTTGGGAAAAATCGTTAGTATCTTCCATACTCTATTAAAACAGCAAAATTAAAAGAAGGAAGTTTTTATGAACTCAAAAATTTCTCCAGAGAACCCACTTGGGGTTCTGGCCATTGATCACCTAGAATTCACATGTGATTCGTTAGAGACGGCCACGAAAGAATTATTCTATACATTTGGTTTTTCTAAGACATATGAAAAGCAAAGTGAAAGCAAAGAGCTTTTCACTCAAGGACAAGTTAGATTTCTTCTAACTGCACAAAAAGGTGGCCATGCAGAAAGCTATTTTAAGGCCCATGGAGAAGGTGTTTCGACAATTTCATTTCTAGTTGAAGATTGTGAACACGCATATAAAACAGCAATGGAGCGTGGTGCAGAGTCACTTCAAGAAGTTGTTATCACAGAAAATGAGCACGGTGTTTATAAGTCGGCACGTATCAAAGGTTTTGGGGATGTTGCCAATGAGTTTATTGAAAGACCTCGCTCATTCTTCCGTCCGGAATATACAAAACTTGAAGAGGATCCAAAGGCACGTCCACTAGGATCTCGAGTTGCAAGAATTGACCACCTAACTAATAACGTTCCAAAGGGCGAAATGAAGAAATGGGTTGAGTTTTATGACCGTGTTTATGGATTCAAAGTAACTCGTTACTTCGATATTAAAGGTTCAAAAACAGGGCTTAACTCAGAGGTTGTCCAGCTTCCAAAGGGTGAAGTTATTATCCCTATTAATGAGCCAAAAGAAGCAGGTGGCAAAGATCAAATTCAAGAATTCCTAGATCGCCACAATGGTGCAGGTGTTCAGCATATTGCCCTTACTTGTGGAGATATCCTAACAACAGTAAAAGACTTAAGGGAAAGAGATATCAAGTTCCTCGATATTCCACACTCATATTATGAAGGTATTTCAGGTCGTGGAATCAATGTTACTGAAAGCCTAGAAGAGTTAGAAGATCGTCAACTTTTAGTTGATGGAGATGAAGAAGGATACTTAATCCAAAACTTCACTGATACTTACGTTGGTCCACTATTTTTTGAATTTATTCAAAGAAAGAATCACAATGGATTTGGGGAAGGAAACTTCCAGGCCCTCTTTGATGCCATTGAAAGAGATCAAATGGCCAGAGGATACCTGGACTAGAAAATTACTTAATACAACTGAAGATGCTTTGTTTTCGATAAGATCTCGAGGCAAAGCATCTTTTATCAATTGTCATATCTGACCAAGCCTTATAAGCACGATCGCGAATTGAATTAATCACTTCGACAAATCCTTGAAGGACTTCGTATTCTGATTTATCAGAACACTCAAAGAAGAAGTTCTCACAAATAACTTCTTTAGAAATGATAATATCTTCTCGCTCTGTATTGATTACAATATGGGCCTCATGAAAAGGGCGAAAAGATTCAATTACGTGCGCACGCACATCTCTTGGTGAAACTTCTAAGGCAAATGACGCCTGAATTGCCATTGCGACTAGAATTATTTTGATTAATATTTTCATTTTCCACTCCGGGATTAATTATTTTTTAGATGCGGCAATATAGACGAAAATCTAAAGGCAATGTTTATTATTGAAACTATTTCACATAGCGTCATTGAAAACTGATGTTTTACATTAGATTAAACTAATATATGATTTTCCTTTATCTAAAGTACTGAAAATACGTCAAAAAATGACTCAACTAGCCTATTCAAAAGGTCCCTCATATCCCTACAATATTGGTTTAATTAACTAAAATTTAAACAACACGACACAACTTCAAAGAAAGGATACTTATGTACAAATTAATCGCCATTTATAAAATACCAAATGATATCGACGCATGGGAAAAGCACTATGCAGAAGTTCACACTCCACTTGTAAAGAAAGTTCCAAGCATGAAAGAACTGCGCTTAAACCGCATCACGGGAACTCCTCGTGGAGCTAGTGACCTACACGTTATTGCAGAAATGGTATTCGAAAATAAAGACGACTTCAAAGCAGGTATGAGCTCTGAAGAAAATATGGCATGTGGAAAAGATCTGTTTAACTTCGCTAAGGAGATCGTTTCTGTTCACTTCGCTAAAGAAGAAGTTATCACTCTTTAATAAGGAAAGTTTTAATGAGTAATATCCTTTGTGAATTCCCATATAACGGACATGAGCATATCGCCCTAGTAAAGCTTAATCGCCCTAAGGTTTTGAATGCTCTTTCAACTGATCTAATGAGAGAGCTAGTTGATAAACTTTTTGAACTTGATGACAACCCACAAGTTCGTGTCATCATTCTAACTGGTGATGATCGCGCATTTGCGGCCGGAGCAGATATTGCACAAATGGTTGAAGCAACTCCAATTGATCAAATCAATGATAACCGCTTCCGCTCTTGGCAACAACTTGCTCAAATTACAAAACCAATCATTGCGGCCGTAAATGGCTTTGCACTTGGTGGTGGTTGTGAGCTAGCAATGCACTGTGATTTTATTATTGCAGGAGATAGCGCGAAATTTGGTCAACCCGAAATAAAAATTGGAACGACTCCAGGTGCAGGTGGAACCCAAAGGCTAACACGCGCTCTTGGAAAATCGAAGGCCATGATGCTTGCCATGACAGGTGAAATGTTTGGAGCGAAAGAAGCAATGGATTGGGGCCTTGTTGCAAAGGTTGTCCCAAGCACGACTCTACTTCAAGAAACTTTTGAAATGGCAAAGAATATCGCAAATAAAGCACCTGTTGCCATTAAGCTAATTAAAGAGTCTGTAAACAAGGCCTTTGAAATGAGCTTGAGTGATGGTGTTGATTTTGAAAGAAGAAATTTCTATCTCACGTTTGCAAGTAGCGACCAAAAAGAAGGAATGCGTGCTTTCTTAGAAAAGCGTGATCCAGAGTACAAAGGTTTATAAAATGTCAGAATACAAAAATATCATCATTGAAAAAGAAGCTTTCACAGGTGTTATCACAATTGACCGTGAAGAAGTTTACGGTGCTCTATCGAAAGAAGCGAAGCTAGAAATTATTTCTGCGATCCGTACTTTAAATAGAGATAACGAAGTTGGTTGTATAATCCTCGCCTCAAAAGGGAAAGGATTTTGTACCGGTCAAGACTTAAATGACCGTACGGTACAAGCGGGAGAGAAGCCAGTGGATCTAGGGATTACACTTGAGACAGAGTGGAACCCACTTGTAAATGCTATTAAGTCATCTAAGAAATTAGTCATTGCAGCAGTTGAAGGCGTCGTTGCGGGAGCTGGTGTATCTGTTGCTCTAGCATGTGACTTAGTCGTGGCAAAACCAGGGATAAAATTTGTTTCAGGTTTTTCAAAATTAGGACTTTGTCCAGATGCAGGATCAACTCATATGTTCACGCAAGCACTTGGGCCAAAGAAGGCAATGGAGTACTTTCTCTTCAATGCTCCCCTAACAAGTGAAGATCTTGAAACAGCAGGACTTATTAATAAGGTAAGTGAAGAAGCATTAGCTGACGCTAAAGCTTGGGCCGGGCAAATTAATGCAATGGCACCACTTTCAGTAAAAGCAATAAAAGAAAATATCAGTGTTGCAGTTGACAGCACTTCTAAAGAGTCAATGGATCGCGAGACTGCATACCAGAGATTCTTAGGAAATAGTGAGGATTACAAAGAAGGCCTATCGGCATTCTTTGAAAAGAGACAAGCAAAGTTTTTAGGAAAATAAGAAGGAGGCCCTATGGCAGCAAGAGAATACACTCAAGAAGAATTACAATTATTTGAAGACATTCAAAATGGTAAGAAATTTGATAAGGGAGATGAATTACCTCCTCTATATAAGAAGGCCCTAAGAAACCTTCTATGGATGCAACACGACTCAGAGTACTCTGGAGCACTAGGATATGCACCATGGATTGAGAAGGCACCAACGATGCAAGAAAAAGTTGTTGTTGCTCAAATCGTTAAAGATGAAATGAGACATGCTTCTGTTTGTTATAGACTTCTAAAAGGTCTTGGTGAAGATGTTGACACTCATATCGAAAAGTCAGAACTTGGATTCAAGATGCCAGAAGACGAAGCACAAATTGGATTCCAAAGGCTAAAAGATGACTACCGTGTAAATATCTTCTACTACGGTATTAACTTCTGGGAAGACTTTATTCTTTTTAACTTCCTAATGGATAGAGCTGCTGGTCACCAATTAGAGGACACACTTGATTCAAGCTACCTTCCATGGAAGAAAGGAATTGAAGGGATCTATAAAGAAGAAATCATGCACCTTGCTCACGGAGATAAGTGGATCAAAATTCTTGCTGAAGGTGAAAATAAAGAATTCCTACAAGAAAGATTAAATATCTGGTGGCCACGTGTAATGAATGTATTTGGTTCAACTAAAGGTCGCTCAAATGACCTATACGTAAAACTAGGTCTTAAAAAGAGAACAAATGCTGTTGTTCGTGATGTTTTTGTCAAAGAAGTAGAAGAGCTTTGCGAGCAAGCTGGCCTAGTTCTCCCTGTATACGACGAAGACGCACAACCACAAAGGCAATAATTTAATGAATATAAAAAGTGTACTAGTTATCGGTGCAGGAACTATGGGGCGAGGAATCGCCCAGTGGTTTTGCCAGCATGGTGCTAAAGTTGAGCTAGTTGACCAGCACCTTGAAATGGCCCAAGCAAGCGGTGATCTCATCCACTCTTCATGGGATAAATTACAAAGTAAGGGAAAATTTGATGAAGCGGAAGTTGCTGCATTCAAGAACAACTTAAGCATCGTTGAAATGAAAGATCATCAGATCGATCACGACCTTGTTATTGAAGCAATTGTCGAGAACCTTGATATCAAAAAACAAGTCTTTGCAAAACTTGATGAAGTCATGAAAGAAGAAACGATCTTCTCTTCAAATACATCATCAATTCCAATCACAAAGATGGCAAAGGACCTATCAAAATCTCGTCGAGAAAAGTTTATAGGACTGCACTTCTTTAATCCAGCAACTATTATGAAACTTGTTGAGATTATCGAAACACCTTGGAGTTCAAAAGATTGTGCTCATGCCCTTTATGATTGGTTTGAACGTTATGGAAAAAAACCTGCACTATGTAAGGACTCTCCTGGCTTTATCGTTAATCGTGTGGCCAGAAACTTTTACGGAGAAAGCTTTCACCGTCTGGAAAATTATAACCAAGAACAGGTCACAGAAATTGATCGTGTCATGAAAAATGTTGGTGGTTTTAGAATGGGACCATTTGAATTAATGGATCTTATCGGAATTGATGTTAACTACGATGTCACGCAGTCTGTATGGGCCTCATATTATTATGAACCACGTTTTAGGCCACATAAAATTCAAAGAGAAATGGTTGATAGTGGCCGCATTGGACGTAAAGTAAAAGAGGGGTTCTATCGTTATGAATAAAACAATTTTAGTAAGTGATAACCACCCTCTTTATAAGAATGTTCTCGGAAGTGAATTCCTTTCGATTGTCGTTGATCCATATAGTATTAATACTCTTGATGGTGTTGACTTCGATGAAACTGACTTTATTCTCGACTTAACTTGCTTTGATCGAAATTCAAAAATGGATCTCTACGAACATCTCGACATCGTCTTTGGAGGACCAATCGTCTCAGATCTTACAGTGAACTGGGGTGAGTACCTAATTGGCCAATATGAAAATGTTCTTGGTGCCGTTGCGGCAGCCTTTTACTCGCCTAAGAGCTGTTTTGAATTCTATATGAAAGATGATGTAATTGAAGAAGCGACGTTTGAAGTTTTTAAAAAGCTAGGCTTTGACTTAGAAATCGTTAACCACATTGGTATTGGTTTTACTTATCCAAGAGTTATTTCTCAAATCATTAATGAAGCATACTTTGCCAAAGAAGAGGCACTTGCCTCAAATGCTGATATTGATAAGGCAATGAAGTTTGGAGTGAACTACCCTCTTGGCCCATTTGAATGGTCGGAGAAAATTGGCGTTGAAAAGATCTTAATTCTTCTTGAAGAGCTAAGAGAAATCACAGGCGATGCACGCTATCGTCCATCAAAACTATTAAGGATGAATCTATGAGTTTAAATAATAGAGATGCATATATTGTATATGCTAAGCGAACTCCAATTGGAAAACTTGGAGGAAGTCTCGCTCACTTACGTGTCGATGATATGCTGGCAAACCTATTTCGTGACTTTTCTCAAAACTTTGATTTTGACATGAAAGAAATCGATGATGTTATTGTTGGTTGTGCAAACCAGGCCGGAGAAGATAATCGTAACCTCGCCAGAATGGCAGCACTACTTGGAGGCCTTCCCTACGAAGTCCCAGGTGTAACCCTTAACCGTCTTTGTGCTTCTTCACTTGATGCAATTATTGATGGTTGGTCACGTATTAACTTAGGCATGGCCGACTGCCTTCTTGTTGGTGGTGCAGAAAGTATGACAAGAGCACCACTTGTAATCTCAAAAGGCTCAACCCCTTTTGGACGTGACTCACAGATGTTTGACACTACTTTTGGTTGGCGATTTCCAAATAAGAAGATGGAAGAAATGTTTCCTCTGCTAGGAATGGGACAAACAGCTGAAGAAGTTGTGGCAAAGCTTGGAATCTCTCGTGAGGATCAAGACCTTTTTGCACTTGCTTCTCACCAAAAGGCATGTCAAGCATGGGAGAATGGAGACTTTAATGACGAAGTTCTACCTGTTGAAATCAAACTAAGAAAACAAACACTAACTGTCGAAAAAGATGAAGGACCTCGTCCTTCAACAACTTTAGAGGCCTTAGCTGGACTACGAGCAGTCTTTAAAAAAGATGGCTCCGTAACGGCAGGAAACTCTTCAATGATGAATGATGGTGCAGCCTGTGTGGCACTTGTCAGTGAGGAATTCTTAAAACGCCATAATTTAACTCCACTAGTAAAACTAACAGGAGCAGGTGTTCGTGGAATTCACCCAAGTATCATGGGCCTAGGTCCTGTCGAGTCAACAAAGAGACTAATGGATAAGTTTGGAAAGAAAATTTCAGACTTTGACGTTATCGAACTTAATGAAGCCTTCGCGGCCCAGTCACTTGGCTGTATTCGCGAACTAGGCCTTGATGAATCAAAAATCAATCTACGTGGTGGAGCAATCTCACTTGGACACCCTCTCGGATGTTCAGGCACTAGAATTGTGACAACGCTAACTCACATCATGAAAGATAACGCAAACCTGAAGCAAGGCTTAGCTTCAATGTGTGTTGGTGTAGGACAAGGTGTTTCACTTAGTATTGAAAACTGTAAATAGGAGCATATATGCAAGAAATTAAATTATACATTAACGGAGAAATAAGGCCCTCATCATCTGGTGAAATGGTCGATTCGATTGATCCATCAAATGGAGAGCTAGTTGCGAAAGTTCATATTCCGTCAACTCAGGATCTAGAAGATGCTGTACAAGCGGCAAAGAGCGCCTTCTATAATAAAGAGTGGCGCAATAAGACAGCTACAGAACGCTCAGAAATCCTTTTAAAGATTTCTGAAATTTTAAAGGAAAGAAAGAGAGACTTCATCTCTCAAGAGATCAAAGATAGTGGCTCAACTTTTAGAAAAGCTGCTGCTGATGTTCACAACTCAATTAGTTTCTTTAAAGTTATGAGTAAGGTAACGGCCAAGTTTAACTTTGAAGCTGTCGATGAAAATGCAACTCGCGCTGGATTTTCAAAGAATACACGTCGCTATGAACCAGTTGGTGTTTGTACTCAAATTATTCCATGGAATCTTCCATTACAAATGGCCGCGTGGAAAATTGGTCCAATCTTGGCAACAGGTTGCACGACTGTTCTTAAATCAGCAGTAGAAACACCTGTAACCGCGATGATGCTTGCAGAAGTCCTCATTGAAGCAGGTGTTCCAAAAGGTGTTGTAAATATTGTAACTGGTGGTGCTAAAGAAGGTGCATACCTTGTTAATCACAAAGATATTTCAAAAGTAGCCTTTACAGGTTCAACTTCTGTAGGTCGAGAGATCATTAAACAGTCGGCTGATGGAATTAAGAATACAACGCTAGAGCTTGGAGGAAAGTCTGCCAATATCATCTTAAATGATGCCGATCTTGAGATTGCCGTTGATGGTTCACTCTTTGCTTTCTTATACCACTCAGGACAGGCCTGTACTTCAGGTACTCGCCTACTTATCCAAGAAGGTATCTACGACGAGTTTATGGCAAAATTTAAGGAGCGCATTGCTCAAGTGATCCCTGGCCCAACCACAGAGAAGACAACAGGTCTTGGACCAGTTGTGAGTGAGAAGCAATTTAACAGCGTTATGAATTATATCAATAAGACTAAAGAAGAGGGAGCAACACTAGTTTACGGTGGAGAACGTGTTACTGAAAACGGTCTTGATAAGGGTTATTATATCCAACCAACAGCTTTTGAAATCACTCCAGACAATACTATTTGGCATGAAGAAATCTTTGGGCCAGTTGTTGGTATCACAAAATTTTCGACAGAAGAAGAAGCTATCTCCTTAGCAAATAACTCAATCTACGGACTTGCAGGTGCTGTATGGTCAAAGAATGAAGATCGTGCGCTTAATATTGCGAAAGAGATTGAAGCAGGTACCGTATGGATAAATGAGTATCACCTACTTAATCCAGGTATGCCTTTTGGTGGTTTCAAGCAATCAGGTCTAGGACGCGAAATGGGTGAAGAAGGAATCAAGGCATACCTTGAAGTCAAACACCTGTGGGAATCTGATTGTAATACTCGTGAAGGAAAAATGTGGTTTGATGCAATATTTTAGATAGGTAATAAAAAGGCCTTCGTAATGAAGGCCTTTTTTTATTTGTATAATACTTTTAGAGCAACATCACCAAAGTCATCATAAATTGAAAATGACTTCTCTAAATGACTTTCTCTAAATACGATATCAAGCTTAGCTTCAATACAAGTCGTAATAAAGTCACGTCCATAAATTTCATAACTACGATTCAGGTAAGGTTGAAATTCACAAATTCTAACCCTTGGATATTGATAAGGAATACTTTCATAACTTAGAGCAAAGAATTCGCGGTAACGAATATAATTTTCACCTACTCCAGCAAGTCTAGAAAAGACATGATCAATTCGACGATTATTAAACCTAAATAAATCTGCTAATTGCTTAGAGTGCTCCGCAGAACCTGGGCGATATACAGGGGCATTACAGTAGCTAGCTTCCTCACTCCCCTCATCATCAAGGTTAAATGTTTTTAAGATACATTTAATTGGTGTTGCAAGAGTAAGAGTAGAGCCTTTTCTTCCGTGCATAAATCGCCTAAAGGTCTTATCTTCATTAATTGATCCATGAACAAGGCCAAGAACGTCTCCAGTTCTTGTGTCAACAACTCCACCACCCATTGAATCATCGCGAATATTACAATTTTTCATAGCAACTGCCGAAGAATCATCATTATTGCTTGGAAAGAGAACATTATTATTTGTCTTTCGACAGTTATATCTCATACGGTTAAGTTCATAGCCAGTATTATCAAGCTTCTTCTTAATGAACCATAATTGGTAATAATTAAAGTCACTCATCTTATTATCAGATATTTCAGCATAATTCCCAGGAATCACTTCCTTAAATCTGATCGTAGTGAAATTTCCATTATAAGTTTTTTCTTCATTAAATTGGGATTGGCCGGCGAGAATTTCACCACACTGGTAAACTCGTCCATTTGTTGTCTTTGCTGCAATTGAACTACATTTTGCTTCGGCCACGCAACGAGATGGAACAATCATATGCTGTTCATCGGCCATATAGCCTGTGCAATATATTGGAAATTCACCTGAGCTATTGATAAAGAGAATGAATGAGTCAGTACACTGCCCCTCATCGAAACAGTCGAACTTAACCTTCGTTGAGGTCTCTAATTTCGAGGTTTGTCTCGTCACATTCTTTTTAACACCATCTTCTCCACCTGGAGTTCCACATGAACATAGAACAAGAAGAGAGATAGTTATAAGTGTTATTGCCTTAAGCAAAATTCGTCTCCAAAAACTTCATTTAGTCCGATTTTTTACCATAAATAGGATTTTCAATAATGATATTGTAATTTATTCAAGAATCCTCGACACACAGTGGCGAATTCGACGATTTTAACGTATTCTTGTTAAATATGATGATCGTAAGTGCGTGCTTGGCCGGTAAGAAGTGTCGATATGACGGTGAGCACAAAAAACAACAACTTATAAGTGACCTCGTTGCTCAGGGCAAGGCCATCGCTGTTTGCCCAGAAGAGCTCGGAGGGCTTCCTACTCCTCGTCCACCAGCAGAGAACGTTGATGGTAAACTCATCACAATTAACGGGGAAGACGTCAGTATCAACTATGAGCTAGGTGCCCAGAAGTCTTTAGAGATTGCATTGGAAAATTCCTGTACCAAGGCGCTGTTAAAATCAAAGTCACCAATGTGTGGAGCAGGTCTTGTCTATGATGGAAGCTTTGCTGGCAACCTTATTGAGGGCGATGGTGAGTTTACGAAGAAGCTAAAAGAGAACGGTATCCAAGTTCAAGCAATCGACTAATCCAAAGTTTTCATACATCTAACAAAGCAGTAACAACTCAATTATAAATTCAATTAAGATAGACTTACTAGAGCACTAGGAGGGTCTAGATGAATGAATTAGAACTAAAGAAATTTCAAGCAAGAAATTTACAAGGGCGAATGAAGCACCTTAGTCATCAACTTGAATACTTAAAAGTTAACCCTGAAGACTGGGAGAATTTTCAATCAATCATTAATATGAAGTTTAATCACCTTATCAATGATTCAATTTCCCTTGGGAGCGTTGAGGCGGCAAATTACCTTGCTCTCTTACAAAACCATTTAAATGAGAATTTTAATAGTGAAACGATCACAATCGTAAAAGATCAATTTGATGAAGTTCTTGATGCCTTGGACGGCCTTGGAGTTGAGCTGCTCATCAATACAGAAATGCAGCCTGAGTTTACGCACTAAGTGCCATGCACCTTTGGTTTCGCATGTGCACAACCAAAGGCGCATGGCACGCAGACTCGTCGGCTACCCGACTCGTCCCATCCTGGGACTCGCTGGGTTGAATTGCGTCATCCGCTCCTGCGGATGCACGCAAACAAAAAAGCCCCGCATTCGCGGGGCCATCCTTTTGCAGTAATTATTGTGGTTTTAATTAACCAATTAGTTTTAGAGCTGCAGCACCTTGAGAGTTAGACTGAGCAAGTACTGAAGAACCAGCGTTAACAAGAATATCATTCTTAGCTTTCTTCGCTGTCTCAGCTGCGTAGTCAGTGTCTCTGATACGAGAGTTAGCAGCACTTAAGTTTTCTGAACTGATTTGTAGGTTGTTAATTGTAGAATTTAATCTATTTTGCTTAGCACCTAGCTCAGCTCTTTGTCCTGCAATACTTTCGATTGCAGAGTCTAGGTTTGCTAGAGCAGATTGAGCACCTTCTTTCGAACCTACTTCAAGGTCTGCTACACCTAGGTTTTCAAGAGAAGAATTCAGTACATTCGTATCAAATTGAATTCTATCTTGGAAATCATCATTATTAATACCGATTTGGATATCAAACTTATCACCAGTTCCAGTTAGAAGTTTCTTTCCGTTAAACTCAGTAACTTCTGAAATTCTTTGGATCTCTTGCTTAAGGTTTTGATACTCAAGATCTGTAAACTGTCTCTCAGTGTCACCTACTGTGTCCGATGCAGCTTGTACAGATAGTTCTCTTAATCTTACTAAGATGTTTGATACTTCATTCAGACCACCTTCTGCGATTTGAATCATTGAAATACCGTCACTCGCGTTTCTTTCTGCTTGATTAGTTGATCTAATTTGCCCTTTTAATTTCTCAGAAATTGCTAGACCTGCAGCATCGTCAGCTGAACGTACAATTCTTGTACCAGATGATAGTTTTTCTAATGACTTTGATTGAGCGTTGTTACTTTGACCTAATGATCTCTGTGCAGATAAAGACGTTACATTTGTGTTAATACGCATACCCATTGTGATACCTCCGTGATCTATTTCCCCCCCGTACTCAGGGTTGTCCCGACCATTGGAACAATGAGCATACTGCTCTTGTGAATTTTATTAACTTTTTAATTAAGTCTTCTGACCTAACATGAATCTTCTCGGAGGTGAAAATGAAAGCTTTAGGAAAATATTAAATTATTTTATATTTTTTTTACATTTTCTAAAATTAAGAAAGCGTTTCAATATCCTTAATATTTTTGGCCTCTATAATGATAAGTTTATAAATAAAAAAAAGAATTCACCGATAATGACCTATATGGAAGAAGGGAAACCACTCATATTTCTCGAGCCTCTTACAGAAACAGTAAAGAAGCTCAAGGAAACGATTGAAGCATCTGCGCAAGCAGAAGGTATCGAAATCTATGAAGTTGAAAGTCCTGAGGAATATAATCAACTAATCCCTACTATTGGCCAGTCACTCACTATTGCTTGTAGTCCTAAGAAGACCGCCCAATGTATTCAGCCCCTAAGAAAGTTCATTCACAAGAATAATGTGAAGGTACTTTTGATTAATACAAAGTCCATTCCACCTAAGACTTTAGAGAAGTTTAGAAAGATTGGTCTTACTGAATATATTCAAGAACCTGTTCCTGCAAAAACATTAGAATATAAAGTAAATCTTATTCTAAGGTCTCTAAAGAAGACCCAAGAAGCCGCAGAAATGGAGCTTAAAAGTGGTGAAGAAAAGGCCCTTGCTCCTGAAAGTAATTATGAAGATAAGAAAGAGGCCGAACGTAATAGTAACGGCGGCCACCTAAAAGGCAAGGTTGCAAAGTCTGCAGCTCAAAAAGATAATAAAGATGTCTTTGATGATAGTACCTATGCAGACTCTAGCGATGGGGATGAGATTGAAGAGCGAGGAATGTCATTAAAAGACTTAAGTGCTCATCAAAAGCAAAATAATCAGGCCCCAGGTCACCTAAAAGGATCAGTTGATAAAAGTAATAAGGAGGGTGCCTCTCCAGAGATTAACTTTGAAGAAGACCTCTTTAACAGTCTTGAGCAACAGTCTAGTAAATCAAATAAAGATCTTGGTGGTAACCTGAAAGGTCAAACATCCCCTACTTTAGATGATAAGGAAAATAATAAAGATAACTTTGGTGATGACCTCCTTAAAAGTCTTGATAATGTAAAAAAGAGTTCACAAAAATCTGATGAACTTGGTGGTCAACTAAAGGGAAGTCTCGCTCCTACATTAGATGAAGTTGAAGATGATGAAACGGAAGAAGATCTTTTTAAAAGTCTTGATAGTGTAAAGAAATCATCAAATAAAGCAGATGATCTCGGAGGTGCTCTTCAAGGAAGAGTCTCCCCTACAATAGATGATATTGAAGACGAAAAAGATACGGACGAGGATCTTTTTGCAAGCCTCGATAAAGTAAAGAAGTCGACAAGTAAATCAGATGACTCAGGTGGACCACTAGAAGGAAGTATCTCCCCGACGTTAGATGAAGTGGAAGATGAAAAAGAATCTGATGAAGACCTCTTTGCAAGCCTTGATAGTGTCAGAAAATCTAACTTTAATGAAAAGAAGAATGCCCCGAGTTTAAAAGGTAAGATTGATCCAACACTGGATGATATAGACAATGATGACGGTGGTTTTGACGACGACTTACTAAAAACATTGGATGAACTACAGTCCAATCAAGGAATAGCTAAACCAAGTGAGCGGGTAAATTCTAAGAATTCACGAAATGATGAGCTTATCGATAATGAAAAAGGTTTAGAAAGACAGACAAAAGACATATCCGAAGCAGCAAATGGAAAAAGAGGAGCTGCACAAGAAGATGACAACAAGAAAAGTAGCGATGAGGACCTCTTCGCCTCCCTTGATGCTCACTCGAAAGAGAAAAATAAAAGATATGACAATGTTCACAATCTTGACCTCAATAGAGGAAATGAAGAAGAACAAGATCAAGAGACAAAAGCTGCTGGCCCAACTATCGAATATGAGAAAAAGGGTGATCTTGGAGAGCAGACTATCGATTATAGTAACCTCGACAAACAACCGGAGTATGACGGTGGTACTAAGCAAGAGCTAGAGATCAACTTCTCGGAAGGAGACGATCCCCTAGCGGCCAAGAAGAAAGAAGAAGCCGCTCGCCTTGCTCAAGAGTTAAAATTACAACAGCAACAAGAGGAAAAAAGAAAACAAGAGGAAGCAAAGCAAAAGGCACTTGAAGCCGAACGTGCTAGGGCACTAGCTGAAGCTGAAGCTGAAGCTGAAAGGCTTCGAAATGAACAAGAAATAGAAGAAGCACTTGGCGCCATCTTTGTTCCCGATCCAAAGGATATGAACTTCTTTATTGAGGCCATGAATTTTGTAATTGATGGCGATGGTATCAAAAACTTCACGAATGAATATATTAATACCTTCTGCCACGGCACTGTCGTTGTATATAATATTCAAAATGAATGCATTCTTGGCAATGAGGATGTGGATGATCGTTTTGATGCCATAAAGAATGTCTTAAAGGCCAAGAGAAAACCAAGCTGGAATGATACGACTTTTCAAAGTGAGCTTCTCTATTATCACATCCCTATTATAGAAAATGGGAAGTATCATAATTTCCTACTCTTTCTAACTTCAAAAGATGAAGTTGCAAGATCTAGTGAAAATCCTAAAAGAGTCGAGTTATGCCTCCAGGTATTAAAAGGTAGCTACCTAAGTGGAGAAGATCGTGCCTCAACAAAAATAGCATCAAAAAAGAGTCATTCTATTTCTGATTCAGTTAGTGGACTTTTTAAAGGAATCTTTGGAGGTAAGAAATGAGAGCATATTTCTTTATCAAATTAAGCTCCCTAAAAGACATTAAGACTTTTGCTTTCTCACTCTATGTCTATAACTTGAAAGATAAAACCTATAACCTATCTCTTAAGGCCAACACGCCTTTAACAAATGATAGTTATGAGCTCCTTCGTTATATCGAAGAAAGTAAGAAAGGAAAGATTGCAGTCAAGCTTTCTCAGCGAATGACATATCTCGCGACAGTTGGAGAACTTGAAGAGATAGAACCTAAAGTAATTGAAGAAACGAAGAAAAAAATTGAAATACTTAAGGAGTATGAGAATATCATTGAAGAACAGAGAATTAGTGAGCATATCGCTCTTCCTCCTCTTCGTAGTATGGTTTCAAAGGCAATTGATAAGGATGACTTTCTACCTATTATTTTAAGGGCGCAAAAAGAGATCATGCTTTTCTCTATCGATATCAGTCATACTGTATCTCTTGCACGTCACTTTGCAGGTGTTCACCTGAATAAAGATAATCTGACCAATCGTATTGTTGCCCTAAGCTACTTCTTTGCTAAAAAACTAATGATAGATAAGCCTGCTGACTTGGCGGATTTAGTATGTGCTTCATTCTTAGCAAATATTGGCCTGACTCAAATATCCCCTAATATCACTCACGGCAATCACACCGAGATTACAACAGATCAAAGAGAGCAATATTATAAGCATGTTAAATTCAGTCGTATGTTCATTGACCAAAGTGGAATTGAACTTAGTGACACATGTAAAAAGCTAATCGATATTCATCACGAAAAGTATGATGGTACAGGTATGCCTGATCAGATCTCACAAGCAGGTCTTAACCTTAGCAGCGAGATTCTAGAGTTTATCTCCCACATAATGGAGTATAGCTACGGATTAATCACAGGAGAAAAAACATCACTAAGTAGTGTTGTCTATATGATTGATGCGGGCGCGGGCGTAAGTGGCCTCAATGTTAACTATAGTGGACGAATTAGGCCTCATGTTACAAGTGTCTTAAACCTCTAACTAAACGTTCCATAAGGAAGAGTATTGCGCCCCATCCAAGTATGAAGGTTTGCCTGAATCTTTACATCTTCATCACTCTTGCTATCCATTACCTCAATCTTTGCAAAAGTTAGCTGAGTTGTTCCAGTCCCTTTCCCAAAATCAAGATTATACATACGAGTCCATGTTCCAGTATTGATAAAAGTTTTTCCATTAGAGTATGTACGGCAAATTGGCTCATGAGTGTGACCAACGATTAGAACGTCTGTATCCTCTGCCTGTTGTAGATAGTCAAAAGTAAGAGATTCATAGTCTTGAAAAAGTGTAAGTTCTTTAAAGAAAAGTTTTAGCCAGTCACCAAAGTTATCACTTATTTTAAAGAGGAAAATTGAACGCACCATAATGAAATAGATTACGTTTGCCAGCATAAATCTAAGTGTAAAAAATGTATCGTAAATTAATCCATTGATAAGAAACTTATTAATTGGCCTTACAGCATTAACGTGGTCACGTTCTTCCTTAAATTTATTTATAACCCTTGTCACATAATATGATCCCCAAGGAGGATTAAAATATCTCTTCCCCGACTCATCTTCAATAATACAATGTTCTTCATCAAAGGTATGAGCAATCTCGTATTCGTGTCCATGCTTTAACACGACTCGATCGGCCGGGCGATATTCATCATTTAGGTGGCGAATTTCAAAGCGAGAACGAACACTTTTATCAAAGCATTCTAAGACTAAGTCCTGTAGTGATTTAAAGACTAGCTCAGCATCATGATTACCAATGATGAAAGTTATTTTCTTATTCTTTGCCTTAAGAAAATCATTAAGGCCCTGCATAACTTCTTTGTGAGCTTCAAGTATCATTTTTAGCTTCTTTAAAGAAGACTCTTCTGACCAAAATTCATCATCATAAACTTTTATATAAGGGACGGCCAAGAGATCAAAAAAGTCACCATTAATAATTAACTCGACATCCTTATTGGCATATTCCTCTTTACTAAAGTATTCAAGAAAATCCACGAGCTCTTCATCGTAGTGAAAGTCCTCTAGATAATTTCTTACACCATCAACATACTCTCCTGCTCCTAAATGAACATCAGAAATAACAATAATGGTTTTCTTTGAATTATTTTTGCGAAGGAATCTCATACGCCGACTTACCTATATTCAAGACTACTTTTTGAAAAGCAGGGTCTAGTGGAACAAAGAAAAATTTCTTCTTAGTATTAAAGTCAAACTCAACACTTACTTCCATATCAGACTTAACTGTAATAAATTTTAAATTCTTATCATACTCATCAATAAACTTCCCACGAATAGAAGTGAGAGTTTTATTCTGAACAATAACTGCAACCCTTCCATTTCTCATCTTGGCCGGAGAAATTACTTTGTAATAACTAGGCATGGCCGTCACAATAAATGCTTCGGCCCTCTCCATTCTCTGCTGAGCATAGACCTCATTAGATAATAAGAGACTAAATAAAAAGGAGAAAAAGAGGCAGGTTAATTGTTTATTATTCATATTTATATTGTAACTATTTAATATTTTATCGATTATAGCTGGCAAAGCTTACCTAGTAACGGCCTAATGTACTCTGAAACTGATGTCACGTAAGTTTCGATCCGATGAAGAATGCATGATAAACGCAATAAAGAAAACATTTACAAAGAATACTGAAGAACAAAACCTACCATTAGTGGACTTTTCTGATCCAGCACACCATTGGATCGTTTCAAACCCACATATTTTCAGATTCTTTCAAGAAATACTTGGTCAACTTGATGATGAGGAATGTGAAAGCTTAGCATCTTATGGACAACTCGTTTTTTTAGAAAGCCAAGGAATGTACTCAAGTGTTATCCCTTCACATGGAGATAAAACATTTGTCCTTATTTATCCTCAATTACTCAAAATGATTCGTTCTGCAGATAATGAAATGGCCCAAGCAGTGATCTTCCACGAGTTAGGTCACCTCTACTATCGCCACTTTACAATGAGATCGCAATTAAGTGAGATGACAAAACAAATTGAAGCAGATGAATTCTCAATTCGTCATGGCCATGCTCTAGGGCTCTTTAATTTCTTAAAGAGTATGCCAATTACCACTGAGGTTAGCCAAAGACTAGAAATGATTCGTTTAAGAACTTAATTTCATCACGAATCTTAGCAGCATCTTCAAAACGTAGATCCTTAGAAGCTTCTTTCATTTCAAGCTTAAGCTCAGCAATACGTTTTTTAATCTCATCAGGAGACATCGTAACTTCTTTTGGACCGCTCTTTTTCCCCTTCTTCTTATTACCACGAAGAGTCTCAATAACTCCGCCAGACACTTCTTTTAGAATTGTCTGTGGCGTAATTCCATTGGCCTCGTTATACTCCATCTGAATCGCTCGACGCCTCTTTGTCTCGCCAATTGCACGCTCCATCGACTTTGTCATCTGGTAAGCATACATAAGAACCTTACCGTCACTATTTCTGGCGGCACGGCCAATCGTTTGAACAAGAGATCTTTCAGACCTTAAGAAACCTTCCTTATCTGCATCTAAAATGGCCACAAGTGAAACTTCAGGGATATCAAGTCCTTCCCTTAATAAGTTAATTCCAACGAGAACATCAAACTCACCAAGCCTAAGGTCGCGAATAATCTCAACTCGCTCAATAGTATCAATATCACTATGGAGGTACTTAACCTTAATTCCGCTACCGTGATAGAAATTTGTTAATTCTTCGGCCAACTTCTTTGTCAGTGTCGTAATAAGAACTCTTTGACCTTTTTCTATAATCTTTTTAACTTCGACTAGTAAATCATCAACCTGATTTGTCGCATCCCTTACTTCAATGATTGGATCAAGAAGACCAGTAGGCCTAATAATCTGCTCAACAAACTCTCCATGTGTTCTCTCCAGCTCATAATTACCTGGAGTCGCAGACACATAAAGAATATCATCTAATTTTGATTTAAATTCTTCAAAGTTAAGAGGACGGTTATCAAGTGCAGAAGGAAGCCTAAAACCATAATCAACGAGATTCATCTTCCTTGCTCGGTCTCCCCTATACATACCACCAACCTGAGGAACAGTGATATGGGATTCATCAATAATCATAAGAAAATCTTTTCTAAAAAAATCAATAAGAGTTGGAGGAGGGTCTCCAGGCTCACTTCCAGTCATGTGACGAGAGTAGTTTTCGATCCCTGAGCAAAAACCCATCTCCTCTAACATCTCAATATCCAGAAGTGTTCTTTGCTCAAGTCTTTGCTTTTCAACTAATTTATTCTTCTTTTCTAAATCCTGTAGCGTTTCTCGAAGTTCCACTTTAATTGTCTCTAAAGCATGCTCCATTCGCTCCTCACCAACAACGTAGTGGGACTTTGGATAGATTGTTACTTTTTGAAGTGCTTGTATCTTAGTTCCCCTTAAAGGGTCAACAATTGTAATACTTTCAATTTCGTCATCAAAGAATTCAATACGCACGACATTTGAATCCTCGTGGGCCGGAAAAACTTCAACGATATCACCACGAACACGAAAGCAACCACGCACAAAATCGATATCATTTCTTTCATATTGTATGGCAACAAGTGACTTTAAAAATTCATCACGATCTCTCTCATCACCGACAAAGAGAGTCTCTCTCATGTTTGCATACTCATCAGGAGAACCAATCCCATAAATACAACTAACAGATGAAATGATGATGACATCATCTCTCTCTAGTAGTGATCGAGTTGCAGAGTGGCGAAGTTTATCAATCTCATCATTCACTGATGAGTCTTTTTCAATATAAGTGTCACTGCCAGGAACATAGGCTTCAGGTTGGTAGTAGTCATAGTAAGAAACAAAGTACTCAACAGCGTTATCAGGAAAAAAGTCACGAAACTCAGCATAGAGCTGTGCCGCGAGTGTTTTATTATGAGCAAGTATAAGAGTTTTCTTTCCAAGCTTTTGAATAACGTTGGCCATGGTAAATGTTTTACCTGAACCCGTTACTCCTAAAAGAGTTTGCTCTTTAACACCAGCACTAAGTTTTTCGACAATTGTTTTTATCGCTTCAGGTTGGTCACCACATGGTTGAAATTTAGATTTTAAATTAAAGACTGTGTTACTCATGACAGTATTCTAGCCCAAATATGGCCAAAAACAAATAAAGCGTTTGCAAGTTACCCCACAAACGCTTATTTCACACACACAACACAAGAGAATAAGTTCAAAAGAACCTTGAACTTATAAAGCTATTAATTAAAACAGCTCTCAATTTGATTTTTTACTTCTACTTTCTCTGCCCCGTTCTTGATTGAAATCTCTTGAACAATTAAATCTCTACACTGCTCAAGCATTTTCTTTTCACCAAACGAAAGATTTTTCTTATTCTTTAATAAGAATAGTGATCTAAGGACATCAGCAATCTCTAAAAGTGAACCTGTCTTCACTTTTTCCATATAGTCTCTGTAGCGACGATTCCAAGTTGAATTATCAACTGTTACATCGTGATCATTAAGAAGCTCATAAACTTCATTGATCTCTTTTTCGTCGACGAGTACTCTAATTCCATCTTTGGAATTTGTAGGAACCATAACAGTCATTCCATTTGCTACAACTTTGATGATGTAGAATGAAAGGTTATGTCCTCCCACCTCGCGATCTTCGATGTCCACAATTTGTCCCACACCGTGGCCAGGGCAAACTGCGTAATCTCCAATGTTAAACATTTCTACCTCCATGGGTATTTTCTCTCCCATTGAATATACTACGACGCAGCATCAGTCTCAATGAGCCTTGTAAGATTTACATATGATCTTTGATTTTTAGACAGTTCGTTGTAGAGAGCAAGTCCTATGATTTCAATGACTTATATTTAGAAGAGTTACGATAGAGTGGCAGCATTATTTCAAATGTCGTATTCTTCTCTTCATTGAGGTACTTGATATGGCCATTCATGGACTCAATAATTTGCGTGCTAAGGGCCAAACCAATCCCCATTCCAGCTTCAGGCTTGGTTGTATACATGTAAGCAAAGAGTTTCTTTTGATCCTTAAGCTCAATCCCTTTTCCAGTATCAATGATATGAATGATCAGCTGATTGTCACTATTAGATTTGTAGCGAATGGTAATTCGCCCCTTCTCCATCTCTTCAATTGCGTCAACAGAATTGGAAACAAAATTTGTGAGCACCTGAAGGATTTGAACTTCCTTTCCCCAAATCTGACAACCATCGCAGTCACCTTCAATATTTAAAGCAATATTATTTGCGCTACATTTATGAATAACCAGCTCTTGTAGCTGATCAAAAAGACGATCAACATCAATAGGACTATTATTGAGATGATTGGAGTTTTTAGAAAGAAGCTTGATCCCTTTAATAATTTGATCAATACGTTGTGCCTGATTCTTAATCATATTAAAGCGCTTCTTCTCTTCCTCATCGACTGTATTCTTTTCTAATCTCTTCACGCTCCACAAAAGCACAGTTAGCGGATTATTGATTTCATGTGCAACGTTGGCCGCAAATTCACCAAGATTTGCTAGGCGATAATTATTAACGAGCTCAACATTCTTTTCTTCAAGCCTTTTATCACTTCGAATCTTTAACACAAGAATGACGAGAAAACCAATAAGGCAGATCGTTAGCCCTGAAAAAGAAGCAACGTAGACAGCACGCTTAAAATCAAAAGAGCTAGTGATATCACCGTAAACATAAGCAGATATCTGCCAAAATTCACTTTCTAATTCTAAGTTTAAATCACTTAATCTCTCCAAGATCACAATCGACTTAGTAATTTCCTTAAAGTCACTCTCCTGAAACTCATAACCTTCAGTACTTTCGGCCCTGGTTAGAACCCCTTCAATAATATTACGAGCAGATGTGAGTATCTTATTTGCGACTTTTAAGTAGTCTTGAAATGACTTTGTTTCATATTCATCTAAAATAAAGGCTTCACTTTTAAGTGCACTGATTTGGCCAAAGCTGGCATCAATTCTTAAATAGGCATCTTCTAGGTTCTCTATTGTTGGTGTATCTTTGAATTTAATGAGTTTTTTATGAGTATCGTGAATGGCATAGGCCACATGAAAATAAAGCCTAGCAACAACTCTTGAGTTAAAGAGTCTGTGTTCTTCCTTGTCAAAGATTCTAAGGCCTGCTCCAAATCCAGCTGAAAGCATAAGGACAAGGATAATTAGAAAGCTGTAGAATAAGTGCTTATTAGAAAGCTTACTCGTAGACGAATTCGATCTCATTTATCATCCAAATCCAGTCAGCTCCTTCTTCAGTAATTTTATCTTTAGCAATGACCCCTAAGCCTTTTCTAATAATACGCATAGGGCCTAGCTCTGAATTCTGAAGCCACTTCCCATCTTGCTTATACATAATATAAGTCGTTTTTGAACGCTCGACGTTCCTTTTGATATGTACCTTATAAAGGTTAATCGCCTTAAGCTTCACAGAGGTAGCACTAGGAGCAAAGTAGACAAAGAGACTTTCTAGAGAAAATGCCGTGACTTTTACTTTCTTATGCTGTTGATATGGATCGAAAAAATCAAACTTAACACTCGGTATCTTTGTAAAATAATCTACCTTAACAATCTTATCTTCCTTATGAAGCGTTTGATTGAATATTTTAATTTTTTGCCTAGGTACTTTATTAGCAAAAACACTTAGACTAAAAAGTGTGGCGATTAATATCAACGTTTTCATAAATAATTTTTATCACAATTTATACAATATGAACAAGTATAAAAAAGGCCCTGTCTAAACAGGGCCTTCTCTTATTATGCTTTTAATTTAAAAGATAATTAGAAACGTGAAACGATTTCATCTTTTTCGAAGAAATAAGCAAGTTCTCTTTCTGCAGAAGCTAGAGAGTCTGAACCGTGAACAGCATTTTCACCTATTGACTTAGCATATAGCTTTCTTAGAGTGTTTTCAGCAGCTTCAGCTGGGTTAGTTGCACCCATGATTTCTCTATTTCTTTCAACTGCGTTTTCACCTTCTAGGCACATAAGTACTACTGGTGCAGAAGTCATGAAAGCAACAAGTTCACCAAAGAATGGTCTATCTTTGTGCTCGATATAGAAACCTTCAGCTTTCTCTTTTGAAAGGTGAGTAAGTTTAAGTGCAGCGATTCTTAGTCCTTCTTCTTCGAATCTCTTAATGATGTTACCGATGTTGTTATCAAGTAGCGCGTTTGGCTTAATGATACTAAAAGTTCTTTCCATACTAATCTCCTATAAATTATCTTGCGGAAAAATTCCTTAATTTTTTAATTAAAGGTTCTTTAAAACCTTCTCCATTGTCTCACCAAGCTCAGCTGGAGAACGTGATACAGTAACACCACATTCTTCAAGAATTCTAAACTTAGCTTCTGCAGTATCATCTCCACCAGAGATAATTGCACCTGCGTGCCCCATTCTCTTACCTGGAGGCGCTGAAGCACCTGCGATGAATGAAACAACTGGCTTACTCATGTTCTTTTGAATCCAACGACCTGCATCTGTTTCAGCAGAACCACCGATTTCACCGATCATGATAACTGCATCTGTATCTGGATCTTTTTCGAAAAGCTCTAGTACGTCGATGAAGTTAGTTCCGTTTACCGGGTCACCACCGATACCAACACAAGTTGATTGCCCGATATCTCTTTGAGTTAACTGATAAACAGCTTCGTAAGTAAGAGTTCCTGAACGAGAGATTACACCAACACGACCTGGCATGTGGATGTGACCTGGCATAATTCCGATCTTACACTCACCTGGAGTGATAACACCTGGACAGTTAGGACCAATTAGTCTTGATTTTGAACCTTTAAGAGCTGCTTTAACCTTAACCATATCCAGGATAGGAATCCCTTCTGTAATAGCAATGATAAGTGGCATTTCTGCATCAATTGCTTCAAGGATTGAGTCAGCTGCAAACGGAGGTGGAACCATAATCATGGCCGCATTCGCTTCCGTCTTATTCATAGCTTCTTTAATTGTATTGAAAACAGGGAAACCTTCGTGAACAGTTCCACCTTTACCTGGAGTTACACCACCAACAAAGTTAGTACCGTAGTCTCTTGATTGTAGTGAGTGGAAAGTACCTTGCTTACCTGTAAAACCAACAGTGATTAGTTTTGTATCACGATTAATAAGAATGGCCATTACGCCTCCCCTTTTGCTGCTTCCACTGCTTTCTTAGCAGCATCAGCTAGATCTTCTGCAGCGATAATTGCAAGATCTGATTCATTTAATATTTTCTTACCTAGAGCAACGTTTGTTCCTTCTAGACGTACTACTAATGGAACTGTTAGTTCTAGTTCTTTTGCAGCTGCAACAACACCTTCAGCGATAATGTCACATTTCATGATTCCACCGAAGATATTAACTAGAATAGCTTTTACGTTCTCATCTTGAAGAATTAGAGAGAATGCTTTTTGAACAGTTTCTTTTGTTGCTGATCCACCAACATCAAGGAAGTTAGCTGGCTCACCACCGTGAAGCTTAATGATGTCCATTGTACCCATTGCAAGACCTGCACCGTTTACTAGACAACCAATATTTCCATCAAGCTCAATATAAGCTGCACCAAATTCACTTGCTGCTAGCTCTTTTTCACTTTCTTCAGTTGGATCTCTTAGTTCTTGAACTTCAGGATGTCTGAAAAGAGCGTTTGAATCGAAGTTTAACTTTGCATCAAGTGCTAAGATATCACCTTGTTTAGTTTTCACTAGTGGGTTGATCTCTGCAATAGAACAGTCGTACTTCATGTATAGATCATAAAGACCTTTAAAGAAGATTGAAGCTTCTTTCACTTCTTCTTTTGTCTTAAGACCAATTCCGTATGCAAGCTTTCTAGCAACAAATGGAGTAAATCCAGCTGCAGGATCGATTGCTACTTTAATAATTTTCTCTGGAGTTTTGTGAGCAACTTCTTCAATTTCAACTCCACCTTCTTCAGAGGCCATCATTGTAACTTTACCAGTTGCACGGTCTAGAACAACACCAGCATAGTACTCGTGCTCGATGTCACAACCTTCTTCGATGAAAAGTGTGTGTACTTTCTTTCCTTCTGGACCAGTTTGGTGAGTAACAAGAGTCTTACCTAGAATATCGTCAGCGTGTAAGCGAACTTCTTCGATTGACTTTGCAAGCTTAACACCACCTGCTTTACCACGCCCACCTGCGTGAATTTGAGCTTTAACAACCCAAATATTTCCACCTAATTTTTCTGCCGCAGCAACTGCTTCATCAACAGTCTTCGCAACTTCACCTCTAAGAACCTTCAGGCCCATATCTCTCATTAAACCCTTGGCCTGGTACTCATGTACGTTCATTAAAACTCCTAAGTTTTTTGTCTATGAAATATTCATGATTTTACTGGCTTATAATAGAGGGCAAGACCATATCTTTCTAGGTGAGTCGTGTCATTTTCCCCAAGTTTTTTGTGCATTAAATGATTAAGATTTAGAACAAAAGAGTTATCCACAATATAACGCCTACAGTCTTGAAGCTATTTCGAAACTTTCGCACAATTAAGGCATGGAAAACATACTGATTAGCCCTGGTAAATTTAGATTAGACGGTGGTGCCATGTTTGGCATTATTCCAAAACCATTATGGAATAAGGTTCATCCTGCGGATGATTACAATCGCATTGACCTTGATCTGCGACTTTGGATTATTAAAGATCAAGATCGTATCATTATAACTGATACTGGAATTGGTGATTACCACGGTGAAAAGTTTGATCAACAATTTGATGTTCGCCAAGAACATTCACCTCTCGTTAAGGCCCTTGCAGACAAGGGAATTAACTGTTCTGACGTGACAGACCTTGTGATCTCTCACCTTCACTTCGACCACGTTGGAGGAATGGTATATAAAGATGAAAATGGTGAATTTGCACCAGTCTTTCCTAATGCCACAATTCACCTTCATAAGGATCACTGGGAATATGCACTTAACCCAACAATAAGAGATAGCGGTTCCTTCCATACTCAATATTTTAAAAAAACAATTGAGAAATTTGATAAGGCCGGACATGTTCATTGGCTGAGCGGCAAAGAAGGTGAAATTTTAAAATTAAGTGATGATAGCCTGCGCTTTAAGTGCTCTTATGGCCACACTCCTCACCTTATTCATCCTTATACTAATGAATATATTTACTTGGCAGACCTTATCCCAACGTCTAATCATGTCCATGTTCCATGGGTTATGGGCTACGACATTGCACCAGGGCAGACAACAATGGATAAGATTGAGTTTTTAAAGATGATTGTGGAGAAAGATCTTCGCGTAATCTTTGAACATGACCCAAAATATGCCAGTGCAAAGATTACGCAAAATGAGCGCGGTAAGTATATTCCAGTTGAACTAGAATAATCTTAAAGTAGCCCTTTGATTTGTTTTTGAACTTCGTTCTTTGAAGCCTGAAAGTTCACGCGATCCTTATCCATGAATCTTCTTAAGTAAAGACGCTTCTTCTTGTTAAGCATGCCATAACGAGAGAGCTTTTCAGTTAGCTTCACACTCCAAGCACTAATCTCCTTACCAAGTGAATGAACCTCATTTTCAAGCTTTCTTTCTTCATCCGATAACTTTGTATTATTGAGGTCATAATTTGATAAAACGATACTCTGTAAAAGAGGTGCAATATTCTTAGCATAGCGCTGTTTAAATTCCTTATGAGCAAGCCAGCCACTTTGTTGACTTAGAGAAAGACGATAGTGAATCGACATTGAAGAAATAATGGCCTCAAGTGTTCTAAGCTTTTCATTAATAGCGGCAATATTCTTTTTAGAAGTTACCGTTTTTTTCTTTTCAACTTTTGTAATTTTCTCAATATACTTTTCGCGAGTTTCGGGAACAAGAAAGACCTTCTTTTCTAAGACTTCACGATTTGAACCACTTCCCAATTTACTTTTAATATTATCTAACAAGCCTAAGTAATCATAAATAAATGTGACTGCGTATGCGCCGGGAATAAAGTTTTGACCTTCTTCTAGTATTAGGTCCTTAAACTCAATAATTCCACCCTCACCGATATTGTGGGCCTTAACAAGAACGTCACCACGGTGAAACTCATCAGGCTTTCGATGTAAGATTAACTCGACACTCACTCTCTTTTGGAAAGGAAGCTTGACATAGAGAGTCGACATATCCTTATTCACGATTAAGTGAACATCATTAGGACTAACAGGTTTTTTAAATTCGTTTAATGCGCTAATTGAGATATTTTTTAACTCGACCTCTTTTACCTTAGGGCCTGCGGCCATGTAAAAGCTTACAACGACCACAACAGCAATAATAAAACTTGCCACTACAGTTGAGTAAATTGGGAATTTACTAGGCATCTGTGCTTCTAATTCGACTTCTGAATCCTTGAGATCAAATGAAGAAACAGACTCCAAGATCTCCTGATCATATTCCTGATCAAGTTCTTCACTTAACTCTTCCTCTAAAGGTGGTGGAATGTCGTCGTCACAAAAATCATCATAGTCACCTAAGGACTTTGCTTCGTGAATAGGAATTTCAGGAAGATCATGATCCTCATCTAATACCTTAGACTCATAATACGACTGGGCCTCATTGCGAGCAACTTGAATAACGGCAAAGACAGGCTTCCAATTAGCTGCTCCTTTGCGCCAACAAAGTTGATAGGATTTAATTAGACCTTTATCATAAAAGTCGATAATATCTTGAGCGTTGAATGGTCCCTTATTTTTACCGGACTGATTAATATACCAATTTTTTTGCATAGTTATACTTTAAAGGAAGTTACATGGGCTGGAAAGAAATAGATGACAATCTTAACAAAAGAAAATCACAATCCATTGCCACTCGCTTCAAATTTGATGACTTTAAGACACAGCAAGCGCTTCTTTTAAGTGAGAATGATCTTGGAGTTGTTAGAAATGGTGGACGTCGTGGAGCTTCCCATGGACCAAAAGTCATTCTTTCGCAGCTTAGAAAATTTGCCGATCATAATAATTTCCAAGAACTTGGTATCATCAGCGTCGCAAACCAAGGACAATTAGACTTTGATAAGATGCAGGCGCAGTCAATTGAGACGATAAAAAAAGTCACGGCCAAGAAAATTGTTCATCTAGGCGGAGGCCATGATCATGTATACCCATTGGCCATGGGAACCCAACTAAAGAATCCACTTCTCATTAATATTGATGCTCACCTCGATACAAGAAGTGATGATGTCTACCATTCTGGAACTCCCTTTCGCCAGGTGGCCAAGCAAAAAGATGTAAAGATTCTCCAAATTGGTATTCATCAATATGCCAACGTTCCTCAAAATTATGAGGGCATGAAGATGGATATTATCGATACAAAGAAGCTAAAAGAGTTATCACACACTTTTAGTGATATTAGCTTTATGGACAATATCTATAAAAGTCACGATGGAGATATCCTCTTTAGTATTGATGCTGATGCTATTGCCGCAAGTGATATACAAGCAGTAAGCGCAGTTAATCACGACGGTATTCCGCTCGAGTATTTAAGAAAGCTAGTTTCACAATATAAAGAATACACTACTGATAAAAAACAAATCTTGGGAATTTACGAATACAATCCGTTATTTGATGAGTTATCGGCAAAGGACGCACGCGCCCTCGCCTCACTCATTTATGATTTTTTAATTTGATCTTAATTCGATTGTTTTATTCAAGTCTGTTTGCACATCATTGATTTTAATGAACTTGTCTGAGATATCCCATTTTGGGTTATCGACCTTCTTAGAACCCTCTTGCGCTTTATAGGCCCAAGGATAATCCCCGATAAATTGTTTTTTCTTTTTATCAAAGATAACAGCATAGTAAATATCGATTAACTGAAAAGTACCAGCAGATCCTGAGTAATAGATAATAAGTTCGTAATTTTCACCTACTGATTTTGTCTCAGTGACTTTACTCTTACCTGTTCGTTTTGTGATCTTGGCCTTAAGTGTTTTTGAGTCTTTCTTTTTAAGCCAAAAGTCACCTTTGATATTTACAATAGACCAATCATTCACACCGGCGAATGCAATTGCTTGAAATAAAAATGTAGAAATTAATAATAGCTTTTTCATTATGACCTAAATGGCTTTTTTACCGTCCAATGCCAATCGTCGCCATCAACGATCTTTCCATCAGTATCAATCGGTTTATAAAAAATATGGCGTTGTCTTTTCCAACTCTTTGCAATCTTCTTGCGATCGCTTGCATTGTTTTCATTATACATCGGGTTTGGTTGTCTTAGAAGATCTCCATTAACCTTAACATTTAATTCCCAATTATCTTGATTTGCTCTGAAGTTATCTCCCCAAGCATCATTTGTTGGAAGCATCCAGTTTGCATGGTAATGATAAACATGATCAACATCTGGCTTAGGCTTAAAATCCGCCGTTCCAAACTTCATATAAGCATCAATGGCCGTATCAAACTCTTGATTACGTCCAGGTAACATCATCTGTCTCCAGTTATCTTCATTATGATTGTACATTGAGAATTGCCAAGGATCTAAAGCAATATCGAGAGCTCTTGTATCACCTTTTTTACCAGCTCGCGTAGCATCTTCATTTGAGTTACGAACACGGTTATCAATAACCTTCATAATCATCATCATCTCTTCAGGGTGTCTTTCCCCGCCATTTATATCGCGAACAAGAATCCCCGCTTCACCTTGAGCTGTAAAAACCATCGCTGCAAAATGCTGTTCTTCTGGCCTTAGGTACTTATAAAGATTCTTAAATATTTGCCCACGATTCGTAAGAGTCCCTTGGCGCGTAATAGAGTTTTGAATACTCTTCATACACTGGGCAAGCTTAGATTTTGACTCACTGTCTTCTGCTGATAATGAACCGCGGTTCTCAAGAACTTCACAACCAGCTTTCCACGTTTGATTATTTGTAATGATATTTTCAGGTTCTTCAAAAATCTCACTTACATAAACAGGGCGTGGCCTAGGTCTCTGGCTAGTTGATACAGTATTATCCCCACAAGGCTCAACAGGAGGATTTCCAACTTCTCCAACCATACGGTTTAGGCGGATATAATTATAGGCCGTTGCCATATCAAGGGCCTCTTTAAGATATCTCTTTGTTACGTGATAAGTTTTTTCGTGCTCGATGCCATCAACTTCAATCTTAATTCTATAGGCCCAATTATTTTGGCCAACAATACGAACCTTAATGCTCTTATCGCTTCCCCTTTTTGGAGCGTCAATACGGTGGGAATAGCCTGTTTCGGTATCTAGAACATCAAATGAACGAACAACATCAAATTGAATATCTGTAATTTCCTCATAAGTAGGATCTGTTGTACCTGCATATATACCTGAAATTGCAAGGATACTTAAAAATAACACCAATTTCTTCATCAACTTCCCCATAAGTTTAACGCGACAATAGTTATTGTAACACGTTGCGAGAATATTGGTGAAATATGGGCGAAATCTGCTTGTTTATACAAATTTCGCTACCAACTATTTAAGGCACTATTTTATCGAGGTCTTTTTCGTCAGTTAATCCATACTTTAAAAAGTAGACTAAATCGCTTTTTTGAGAATTATTAAGGCGAATAAGGTGATCTTTAAGGATCGTATCTGCGGCGTTTTTCTTCTTAAAGTTCATATAGTTATTAGTTTCAACAAATAACTTACGTCCAAAATTTTTCAAGAATGTATTCTCCACCCAAGAACTATCATAAGTATCAATAGACTTTATTCCATTATTATAATGATCCACTACCTCTTCTAATGTCCCGTAGGCACCTGCGTGAAAGTATGGGCCAGTAAGAGCGATATTTCTTAGAGGTGGTACTCTAAACTGATAACGATCAAAGTCACGTTTAGTTATATTAAATCGACCTTCATCATTCTTTCTAGGGTCGTTCTTACCTGGACCAACCTGAGGAGAGGCAACAGAGAAGAACCCGCGTCCACCTAGGAGATCACCAGAGTGACATGAAAAACAACTACCATTTTCAAAAAAGATCACTGCTCCACGCTTTGCCTTTTGATTAAGGGCCATACGCTCACCTCTTAGGTACTTATCCCAACCAGTGTTATATGCAGCAAACTCATGTGTTTCAAAATGGGCCACGGCCTGTCCGAAGTGACCAATATTAAGCTTGGCCTTTGGAGTTTTAGGAAATGCTTCTTTAAAGAGCTTCTGATACTTTGGCATGGCCAATAGCCTCTTCATCACAATTTCCCAGACAGCTTCTTCAGTTGTAGCATTTGCAATATCATTACTCCCCTTAACACCTCTCATTTCCTCATGAGAAGTAATAGGAAATAGTGCTTGTGCGGCAAGTGCACTACCTAGGTTTTCAGTAATATCCCAACGTTCAGGATAGTCTCCATTTAGGGCCTTAACAGGAGTTGTGTAGACATCCCAGTCTTTACGATAGTGAACTCTCCCATCCCAAAAAAGAAATTCGATATTCTTATCACCAAGATTATAAAGAGGCTGAGAGTTTCGAGGGATCGCATGTCCACTACCAATTAAGCGCTCACCTGCCTGCCACTTTCCACCTTCACCAATTCCAACAGGAAGCTTGTCACCACTTCCAAACTCTGGCCTATGGCAGTCAGCACAGCTAATATTTCGATTTCCAGAAATCTCCTTCTCATGAAAGAGTTCTTGTCCCAATTTAAAGATTTGAGGGTTCTTACCCTTAGGCTTTTCGATGGCCTTTAATCTAAAGTCACTAATATAGCGCTTTAGTTTGATATCAAGTTGGTCTGCTTGCGCCGATAAAGCGGCCAAGCAAAACGTGAGGATAAATAAATTTTTCATTTTGTGTGTGTCCCAATTGTGTTCGAAAGATAGTAGAAAGCTTTGTTTGACTCGTCAAACTTTTTCTATGCTTTTATGGTACGTAGAGAGCGCTAAAAATACGCTAACTTCACTTCGTGAAGTGTCGCTGGTTCGGAAGAACTCTAAAAGTACGCTAAAAGTACGCTAACTTCACTTCGTGAAGTGTCGCTGGTTAGGTGGTATTTACTAAGAAATTTTCTAGATTGCACAGGCCCCTCTCTCCTTCGCATCCTGCTCAGTCGTCAGGGTTGCTCGGTGTCATTTAATAAATAGTTGGTTTGTTTTGCAACGACCGTACCCGAAGGCTCCCTTCGTGGTCGCCTCTGGGTTGTATTGCATCATTTGCTCCTGCAAATGCTGCAAACAAAAAAAGCCGGATCAGGGATCCGGCTTCTTAAAGAGAGACATTTTGACGGAGTGAAAAAATCCTTTCTTCTGCTCCAACACACACACGTTTATATATAAGCAAGGCCCGTGCCAACTTTTGCAAACCACTGACGCATCGAAAAGATGCTGATTTTATATAAAGTTAAGAAATGACGGTGTCATTTTAATGACTGACACATATAGTCTTTGTGTTATTAAATTGACTTCACTGATTTTAGAAAGCGAGAAAGTTTCATCATGCCGATGTCACAAGCTTCCGTTTCATCCTCTGCGTTAAAAACTTGATCCACATGTTTGAAAATTTTCTTTGTCTCTTTATAGACGATTGCAATATCAGCATTGAAACCACGAGATGTTTTATTAACTTCAATCTGACCAATGAGATTGTCATTATTTTGTAAAGTTACATAAAAATCTTTCGGATAATCGTTTTGTTTCATATACTTGATTTATCTAATTCAAAGGAGAAAGACAATGAAATTTATTATTGCTGGGCTCCTCTTTTCTAGTATGACATTTGCAAATTGTTACGAAGTAAATAATGCGAATACGAAGATAAAGTGGGAAGCCTACAAGACTGCTAAGAAAGTCGGTGTAAAAGGTGAATTTAAGAAATTCGACATTAAGGCTACTAAGAAACAAGGCAAGATTGAAGAACTTATTCGTGGTGCACGTTTTACTATCGACGTAAACTCTGTACACACAAAAGATAAGTCTCGTGATGCTAAGATTGAAAAATTCTTCTTTCAAGGCATGAAGATTTCTGGTGTTGTAAATAAAGTAGATAGCAACTACCTATATGTTGATATGACTTTAGCAGGAAAAACTGTGAAGGTTCCAATGAAGTATGACATTGAAGATGGTGAACTAGAAGCAGAGGGAACAATTGATGTTCTTGACTTTGCTCTAGGGAAAAATCTTTCTGCCATTAATAAGGCATGTCTAGCTCTACACGAAGGAAAAACTTGGAACGTTGTTCAGGTTGAAATCGAATCTAAGTTCTCAAAGTGTAAATAATATACTCGATTGTAGGCAGGTTAAGTGAACCCTCACTAACTTTGCCTGCATCTTTTTGTGATTAATTCAATTAACTATCATACTCCCTCTAAGTTCAGGGTCGAACCCTATTTAAGTAAGCTTGGAGGCATATTTGAAAAAGATAGCAACACTATTACTTTCATTAGTAATTAACCTTACCTATGCACAGGTAAATGAAATTTCAATTGAAGAAGCTTCTTTTCTTGATTCTCTGTCAAAGAATTTTAAATTTCTTTATTTAAATTCAACTTATACAGAGATGAATGCAAAGAATAGAGACGGCTTCACAATGGATCACCTTTTCTACTTTCGTTACAACTTAACTAAGAATCAAAATATTCGTTGGGTTCCTGTATACACTCAATCAATTGGGCAAGAAGGAAAGAAAACTCTTCAAGGTGAGTACGCTTACTCTTCATTAAGATGGTATGTAAACAACATCCTTACAGAAGATAAGCATGGTATTAATTTAAACTTTCAAAATAGAAATTATATTTTTGATGGCGAAGATCGTAACAGCGGTTACGACTCTTATCACAGGGCCTACTTCCTCTCATCGAAAACAGTTGCGGATGGAAAGCTAACACTAGAAGCTAATACTTACTTGCAGGTTTATAACAAGAACGGAAGGAATCCTAATGCAAACACATGGCGTACAATGTTTGGAACTTTTGCTTTTTACAACTTTAATGACAACTGGTCTCTTGGCTTTGGTGGCGAGTGGTATACTGACCACAGAGACGGTGAAAGAAAATCAGGAGACGATCGATTCGTAGCTTGGCTTCCTTATTTAAGATATGCCAAGGGTGATGGCTATGTTGAACTTTATGCAACATATACTGCTGCCCAATCTGGAGATAATGACCACGCTCTTATCATTGATGACTTTCATAAACGTGGAACATTAACTCTCGATATCGGTTATTACTTTTTCTAAATCTTAACAGAATCTCAACTTTGCAAGTGGAGAGGATCTTGCTATTTTCATTGAGAACACAAGAACAATATCCTCTCCACTTAATTACATATGCATAGAGTAATCAGGTTTAGAGAACACACTCGCGGCAAGACCCCTGAAACTTGCCGCGATTCCACTCCTACTTTTCTCTTTTCAATCAATCAATTAATTGCTACAACAAATAAAATTTAGAAATATCTGTAGGGGGATATTAGTCATTATACAAGAACGCTTGCTTCTAGTGTTTCTTAATATCTTCCCCTCAATTAATAAAAATATCTCATAGAGCTCAGGTACGCGAGCCTGCCTCTATTTCTCTAAGTATCTGGCGTGGCACTTGTGCCACGTCTTTTCTTAAAAACAATATTCAAATCTTAACAGAAACCAAACTTTTCTTTTGAGTCTCTGATTGGTACTTAACATGCACAAACAAACTTGGAGATTATTATGAAACTTGTTATCGCATTATTTGTTACACTTTCAGCTTTTGCTAACACTTACCAACTTTCAAACACAGTTGCTTCAGAAGTTAGCTATGACTACAAAGTCCTAGAAACAATCACACTTACAGATGTTGAGCACTTAAACTCTGACATCTACGCAAGAACTGTTACTTTTAGAGCAGTACTTAATGGTGAACTAAAGTCATTCACAGGAAAGATCGTAGAGCGTGAAGTTGTTGGTTCAGATTACCTATACAAAGTTCAAGGATCTCTAGACAGAGACGTTGTTGCTAACGGTTACCATTGTGACGAATTTGAAGCATTCAACTATGTTTTTGATGGTGAGCTTGAAGTTAACTTTGAAGCAAGATACAGAGAAGTAAAAATCACAAAAGTTTCATTACTTAGAGAGTACAGCTACGATATCTGTCACGACAGAAAAGAGTCAACGCTTACTCCATACATCCTAAAATAATTCAATACTTCTAAGCGACACTTCGGTGTCGCTTTTTTTTTGCGATGGACGAAGTCCTAGCAGCGAAAAACACGCCCCCCTCCCATCAACAAAACCAGCGATGGACGAAGTCCTAGCAGCGACGAGCGCAGCTCAAGCAAAGGCGATGGGCGCAGCCCGAGCCACCGGCGAAGCCGTAAAACAAATTTTGAAATGATATTTAATTCTTTAAGGCTTGCTTCGGATGCTAGCGTAAGACGAGGGAAGGCGTAGTTTGCTACGCCGACCGAAGTCAGGCGCAGCAGACGGAGTGAGACCTAAAGAATTAAAAGAAGCCACCGCCCCATGGGCCGCCTTTCTTGCGAGGCTTTTTCTTCTTTCCACCACCAAGCCCAGGGAAATTAGGCATTCCGCCTCCCCCCATTCCTGGCATACCAGGCATCCCCGGCATTCCTCCACCTTTCATCATTTGAGAAAGGCCACCCATCATCTGCTCCATCTGCTTAAACTTAGCAATGAAGTCACGAACCTGTGCTTCAGTATTTCCAGAACCACGAGCGATACGCTTGATGTGAGAATCTTTCATGATCTTATAATTATCACGCTCTTTCTTTGTCATCGAGTTGATGATAACGCGCATTCTTTTCATTTCATTTTCAGCAGGTGTTAAGTCACCTACTTGCTTGAGCATTCCACCCATACCTGGAATCATTTTCATGATTGATGCCATTGAACCTAGGTTCTTCATCATATCCATTTGTTTCATGAAATCGTTAACAGAGAATTTTCCTTTCTCTAAACGCTTCATCATACCTTCAGCATCATCTTTATCAATTGCGGCTTCCGCTTTTTCAACAAGAGTTAGAACATCTCCCATATCAAGGATTCGTCCAGCAAGACGATCTGGGTGAAAGAGTTCAAGGTCTTTCATCTTCTCACCTGTTGAAATGAACTTGATTGGAACGCCAGTTACGTGCTTAATCGATAGAGCGGCACCACCTCGAGCATCAGAGTCCATTTTTGAAAGAACAACACCTGTAAGCCCTACTGCTTCATGAAAGCGCTTAGCAACGTTTACGGCCTCTTGACCAGTCATTGCATCTGCCACCATTAGTACTTCAGGATTTAGTCCTTCTAAGCTTTGGCGAACTTCTTTGATTTGTCCCATTAGTTCTTCATCAACGTGAAGGCGTCCGGCCGTATCAATGATAACGATTTCTTTACCATGCTCTTTTGCATAGGCCATGGCATCTGCAGCGATATCTTTAGGGTGCTTACCAAGATCTGAGTCGAACCAGTCCATATTCATTGACTTAGCAAGAGTGATTAACTGGTCCTTGGCTGCAGGTCTGAAAGTATCGGCCGGAACAAGAAGAACATTCTTCTTTTCTTTCTTTGTTAGGAAAAGAGAAAGCTTTCCAGAGAAAGTTGTCTTACCTTGACCATTTAGACCAACAACAAGAATTGGAGTAATACCGCCTTCAACATAGTTAAGTTCAGTATTCTTATCACCCATTGTCTTAGCAAGTTCATCGTGAACGATCTTAATGAATTGCTCTTCAGGGTTAACACCTTTGATAACTTTTTCACCAAGAGCTTCTTCTTTAACGTTGTTGATGAAATTCTTTACAACCTTAAAGTTAACATCAGCTTCTAGGAGTGCAGTCTTTACAAGTTTTAGAGTATCTTCAATATTGCTTTCAGTAATCTTTCCCTTACCCGAGATATTCTTAAACGCTTCTGAAAACTTATCACTTAAATTATCAAACATTCTTGTCGTCCTTATTTTATTTTATTCAAAATTATTTCTAAACATTCACTTGGGTGCGTGGCCCAGTAATCAGCAGTATGATCGCCAAAACCATCTTTCGTTATTCCGCTTTCCCAAAGAGCGCCAATTGATTCAACACCAAAGCCTCTTGCCCCTTGCGTATCTGTGTAACTATCACCAATCATCACAATCTTATTCTTTGGCATATCTTCAAGCATCTCACTTAGCCCCTGCGGATGTGGCTTAGGAGTCGTATCATCAAGACAGCGAAGTTCCAAGAAGTGCTGAAGCACATTTTGGTCATCTAAGATTCTAAGAGTTGATCTACGATCACGTGCCGTCCAAACATAGAGTTGGAATTCATGATCGAGTAGATCTAAGATTAGTTTCTTCATACCATCAAAGAGTTTGTAATTATTGCTCTGCTTTGCCGTCACTTCTTTCCAAGTCGTCATAAGCTTATTTCGTTGTAGCTCAGAGTTGACTGGATCAAGGCCAAATTGATTTGCGGTATAAACGAGATCAGGTCCATATTTTGAACGGGCCTCATCAATCGACACCTCACGATTTAAAATAATCGTCATCATCTCGGCCACGGCACAAATAACGGCCTCTTTAGATGAAACTAAAGTTCCGTCACAATCAAAAACAATATATCCTCTTGGATTCTCAAAAAACATTAGTAATTATTTCCAAATTATTGAAATATGTTGACCTAATTCTAGCTACTTGCTAAATAAACGCATGGCCAATAATCGCACTTTTTCACCATCTCTTCAAGCTAAGATTGACACTCTAATGGCACGTCGCCCAAAGGTCAAACTTGGTAATATTTCATTTGATTCACCACTTCTACTTGCTCCCATGAGTAGTATTTGCACGGCCCCATATCGTTTATTGATGGAAGAGCTAGGCTGCGGTGGAACAGTAAGTGAGCTCGTAAGTTGTCATGGGATCAATTACAAGAATGAAAAAACCACTAAAATGCTTGAGATTCACCCACGTGAGAAGAATATTGGACTTCAACTTTTTGGTGAAGATGGTTCGGCAATGGCCGAAGCTGCAAAAGTGGCCGAGGAAAGAGAGCCTAAATTTATCGACATCAATATGGGTTGCCCTGTTCGTAAAGTTGTGACTAAGGGTGGTGGTTCCGCTCTTCTAAAAGATACATCAAAGCTTGGAAAATTCTTTAATCAAATGAAGAATGCTATTGAAGTTCCACTTACAATCAAAATCAGAACTGGTTGGGATGAGAATTCAATTAACGCCCAAGAGGTTATTCATATTGCCAAAGAAGAAGGTGTTGAATTCGTTGCTATTCACGGTAGAACAAGAACTCAGGCCTATAAAGGATTAGCAAATTGGGATCTCTTAGAGAGTATTGCAGAAACTTCTCCCCTGCCAATTATTGGAAATGGAGACCTTCACTCTGCACCTCTGACAAAGCAGCGCCTTATGGCAACTCGTTGCCAGGCCCTAATGCTAGGACGTGGCCCACTTAGAAATCCTTTTATCTTCCTAGAGAGCTTCTTAAATGAAGATGATGACATCTCATTTACTCCAAGTGACTACCTTGAAGTTATTGAAAGATTTCGTGACTATATGGAAGAGTACACAGATCGTGAAAGAACTGTTCTTATCACACTTAGAAAGAATATCGTTTGGATGGCCGCAGGTTTTCCAAATGTGACTCACTTTAGAAATGTGATGTTTCAAACACCTGATATCGAAGAGACGATGAAGGTAACTCGTGAATATTTCGATGCCATAAAAAATGATCACAAGAAATTGGATCTAACTCAGGCCTTCATGGCCGGTGGACACGGCTAAGACTCCGAAATCACTTCTCATACTAAAGTTTTCCACTTGAAATGTCGAAGAGGCATAAGTGGAGATAGTGTAAATTACTTTATACTTAAGTTTGAGATAATGTGAGATGAAGAGACTTTTTAAAAACATTTTCAATACAGTACTCATTAGTACGTTTGCCTTCAATGCGACGGCTTCAGATATGTGTACAGACCTTGAAACTGAAATCTCTGCCATTCATGCAAAACAAGACCAAATGAAAAAAGATGATAAGGCGGACTCTCCTACTCTTATCGAACTCAAAAAAATTCGCGACGCTCAAATGGCACAAGTCGTTGCCCTAAGAGCGCTAAAGAAAATTCGCAATGAATACCTAAGCTTTAAAAAAGAGGCAGAGGTTCTTGATGTTGCAAAGCTATTTGATACAAATACGGCCCAGGCCCTCAAAGAGCTTGAAACTCATACTCAGGCGGTCACAAAATATGCAGTCATTCATTCGACTGTATCAGCATTAGCAAAGAAGCAGGCCGCAAGCATTGCAGAGAATAACAAAGAAGAAAATGCATTTGTAAAACTCTTTAACCACTTAAAAGACGGTAACGGAAAAGATCTCTTCTCATATGTTAAGTCTGCGTGTCGAGGAAAGGATGCGAGTGTGCAAAAAGAGTGTGAAGTCTTTAATGACTTCACAAATAACTTCGAAATGGATCAAGGCTATGAAGATATGGCCAAGGATACCATTAATAACTATGGAGTTATCCTACAAAAGATCTATGCAGGTAGTGCAACAGAGAATGATGCAAATAACTTTCTAGAGGCCCACCTTGAAGCTCTTAAGGATGATACAGTAAACGTTGCCCTAACGACGACAAAAGAAGGAACACCATCAATTAAGATCAACACTTCAGGAAATAGCCTAAACCTCTTATCTCATAATGATCAGCTTAAGCACTATTATGAAAATACTATTTTAAAGCTATATGAAGAAACTTATGATCATAATGATGACCCAAATATTTTTAATACACAGCAAGGCTCATTCGCATCCTTCTACTTGGATAGTGGAATCTCTGATCAGTCATTTAGTGACCTTTCATCAGCACTATCGAGCCTAAAGAATTGTCGAGTAAAGATTAAAGAATGTGATGCAAGTAGTGACCTTGAAAAAATTAAGAATGCTATTAACGACTCGAGAACTGCCATTGGTGATTACAACACACTTGAGAGCATCTCTCTCTACCCTAGTGAAGAAGAGAAGAAAGCTGATAAAAAAAGAAGAGATGATCTTAAGAATAATATTCACAATTTTTTAAAAGATGCTAATGATAAGGTCGAGGCCTTAAATAAAACAAGTAAGAGTAATCATAACTTCGGTGAGATCTTAGCAGACAATCTTGCTGAACTTTGTCCAGGTACATCAGGTGCCTCAACAACAGATATTCTCTATGAATGTGTGGAAAGTGAACTAAACGACAATGCCTTAGATCAAAAGATCAAGGAACGTGAAGAGGCACTGGGTGACGTTGAAAAGCAAATTGCGACGATATTCACAACAAGGCCAATGAAAGACTTAGAAGTCCTCAAGGCCTTAAACCTAAAGACATATAAGTTAAATTGTCGTGGGTTCAAGGAAGCTAATATCTCTTGCATGCCAGCACTTGAAACTGGCAATGAAGGTATTTCAATACTTACAAAGCTAAGTGATGGAATGGATGATAAGTTGATTACAGAGGACTACTCACGCTACTTCTATGGTGAACAAGAACCAAATGATTATCGTATGACAGATCGCTACCTTCTTGATTACTGTCACAAAAAGAAGAACAAACGTTGTAACGGAGCTGTTGTCGAGAATGGAGCGAATGGAGATGATGAGGATAATCGCGGCGATGAATTCGATTACGCCTGTCGTGCTCTTCATGTACGAACTTGTAACTTAAAAAAGAGCTCATTTGCTAATAGTAGTGTTCAACTTGAAAGCAACGAGTATTTTGACTGGGACCCTGTTTCTGAAAGAATGGTAAAAAGAAAACACAGAAAGAGCTTTTGGCCTCAAGTTGCCATGTATGCTGCTCAAAACTCTTATGCCTTTATAGGTCCGATGATCTCAACACAACAGCTTAGAGCACAACTTCCAGGCTATATCTATACAGGTCGTGTGCAACAGCAACAACTCGCCTATCAACAACAGTACTACGATTGGTACATGAATAAGCTCGACCTTTCTAGACAGAGAATGTTTAGCGGTAGCAATAATCCATTCTATAGCTCATATGATTTCTACGCCAATTATGGCTATAGTTTCTAAATGGCCCTAAATCACACAAATTCTTGTCGTCTAAATTAGATTCTCCTCTAAATAAGAGGTACGTAAACCTTGTCATATCAACAACTTAGATCAAACTAGGTATTTCTTACCTTTTCTTTAATATCAACAGGTTAATATAAAGAAAGGCGTCGAATTTCACGAAAAGTGAATGGGTAGGAAAATGTAAACCAATGAAATTTAAAATAAGTTTACTCACATTCATAAGCACACTGATGCTCCTTACATCTTGTATGGAAGCGGCCAATAACCGCCGCTCTAATCTAGATTCAAATGACTCGGAACAAGAGTCTTCAGATTATATTGTCGAAAATCCTACTGACCCTTCATGGTATGCCAAAGGCCAATATGTTGATGGTGCACTTACCCTTAACTCTGAAGATACGGGCAGCATCTATCTTGTTGGCGGAATTGTTAATAACTACATCGTTTCACAAGATAAGAAGAACTCAGTATTTTGTCTAATTGGATCAATTAATACGGCAAGCTCAACAGGTGTTGATAAGAAGCCTCAAGTGAGACTTGTGGCCACTCCTATTAAGTCAAGTAAGTCACAAGAAACAAGTTTAAGAATTAATATTGCTAATGCTGCTGACAACGCTGCTTTTTGTGGTGGTGATAATATCGTAAGCTACACTTCAACAGGATCATCTGTACTAGTTGATGCAAATGAAGCGGCCTATAGCCTAGCGACGATTTGTCCTGAGTGTTCAACAAGCTTTACAACGATAAAACTGACGCTTCACGAGTCTGTTTATGGTATTTTAAAGCAAGCACCTGTTTCAAGTACTTCAGTAAACCTCTCTAGCCTATCTATCACGACGAATGTTAATGGATCTTCGACAACACCAGGTGGTAGTTGTACGAATACTTCATGTCAGCAACAAGGTTACAATTGTTGCCTAAATGGCCAATGTGTTATTGATGGTGAAGTTCGCCCTGAAACAGATCAAAATAGCTCTGCCTACAAAACTGCTTTAGCAGAGATTCTAGAAGATGCTAATAGCTTCAAAAATTATCCTGAACTATTCTATGTATGTCCGATTAATATCGATCCAGATGAAGATGATAACGACGGTTCTGATGGTGACCCTATCGACGATGCCAACCAACAGTTATTAAAAGATATTGAAGACTACAAGTGTCTACTTGGACAGCTTGATAGCTGTGATCCTGATCTCGACAGTGTTCGTGTAAAAGTATGGCAGAAGTGTGGATGTTCATTTGAGCCAACTTACATCGGTGGAGAACTACAACTAGATTCTCGCTGTATTGATTATGGCCTAAAGGCCGAGAAAAACTCTAACGGTAATATTTTAAATATACAATGTGATATTCCTGTTGCTGAAAATGAAGATAAGCCTTTCCAAAACTTATCAGTACTAGTTTCAGGAAAAAGTGCCCCTCACCGCTTCTTCTCTCTTGCAGGTACTCCTTATGATGATCTAACAGAGATCCCAGAAGGAACAAATCAAGAGGGAGATACATTCTACTACCTAGATGATGCTAACAAGGCCGGGCCTTTAGAAACATCATATAATATGAATGCAGTTATTGGTCAGATGACACTTGATCTTCAACAAGCTCAACCGGCCAAGGCCATTGATGTAGAAGTTGATAAAGTTTATATCGTTTCAGTTACAAGTGGCTACGCGACTCCTTGTCCATACTGCCAACAAGATGCTTGGCAAAAAGTATTTAGCTCACAACCTGAGACAAGTAAGGGCTACGGTCTAACTTGGCGTGGTTACACGACAGATCGAGCTGCCATTGGAAGTAATACGACATACGGTAACTATGAAGATACTATTTTTGGACGTGCATGTTGGGTTCCTCCAACAATGCTACCTAGTTCACATATTAGTTATGCAGATGCCGGTGTTCAAAGAAGAAATCGACTTGAGACTCAAGCGGCCATGTTTGTTAATGGTTACCAAAGAGATTGGTATGGATTCAATCAGGGTGCCCTAATCGGATCATTTGATGGAGTTTCATGGTTCTCAGTTGGAGCAGGAAGACGTGTTCGCTCAACAACTCAAAAGCTTTTCTTAGCAATCAATGCTCCATTTGCAGACCTTGCTCAGAATACAAATTATACAGTATCTGTAGTTGAAGACCTTGGTGGACAAACAGCAGCAGATTACGACTGGGACTTTTCAAAAGACCCATCAGCAGCAGGACAAGGATATGGTGCTAGTTGCCAGTATATGCATGCCTGTAATGTTGATAGTGACTGCGTTGCCAAACTTGGATGGGAATATGCCTGTGCTCAAGTAACTGACGTTAAAACAAATTGGCCAAAATTTGATATTGATGCATTTGAAAGAAATAACTATTCAAGAGAAGGTGTTTCACTCTCTTCTATCTTAAATACAAATATTAGTAGCGGGCAGAATAAGAGATGTGTTTACCGTGGAGCAGGTTCTCTGTGTAAGCTAAGTCCAACAACTAATGTAAAGAAATCAACTCATACAAAGCTTCTAACTTGTGCACCAAATTTTTACTGTGCGGCCCTAGACTCAGCAAGCTTTTCAAAAGAACTTATTCGCTCACCTAATGAGCCAACAGCAATTCTCTACGGACAAGCGGCCAGTGTTCTAGGCAGACCAATTAGTTATAGTAATCGTGGCGAAGAGCTACCGACAAATATTCAGCAGGCCATTGCTGCTAACCTATCTATTTACGCAGCATCTGGAACATTTGGACCTGGAGATGTTGGACTTTGTGTTCCAGGACGATCAACTGATACAACAAATGGTTTTGAAAGCCGTCACGAATCTGAAGATAATAAGAACCGAACTGACTATATCTCTCAAATAGCTTCTTGTAATGAAGATGCAACAGGAGTGAATCGTACACGTTCATGTCCAGTATTTGATACTGATGGAAATTATGTAACAGTTGAAGATGCTTCAATCAATGTGCCTTCTATTTTACAAAATATGTGTTCGGCAGCTTCTGTTGACACAGACGAGTCCTCTTCTTTCAAATCAATTGAAGCAGGACTTATCCAAGATATCCTTCAACTACAAACAGAAACACTTGCAGCAAATGCCTGTATTAGAAGAGCAGGAGCTGTTTGCCATACAAACTTAGACTGTGGGCCTAACCGCCTTCATGCAGATGTTGCCAGAGGACTCTCACCTGCTAGCTTTGGAGACACAATAGCAGAGCAGAAGTTTTGGGAAGAAGAACTAGTATGTGGGCAAAGCCAACAAGAGCCTCTACTTAATACAATTCTTGCTGGTAGTTATTATAACTACGACATGGGACAAAACCGTTGTTGTCGTGAAATTTCAAAAGACTTCACAATGTACACTCAAGTTGAGACAAATACTGCATTCCCTGGTTATGACTCACAAAACGAGGCCCTAAACACAAGAATAACGTCTAATGACTCTCCAGATGCAACAGGACGCTACTCACGCTATATTGCTTCAGAAACTTATAACACAAGTTCAGTTGAGATGAAGATTGAACCAGGAGTTCTACCTGATAATGGGCAGGCCCTAATTATCAATGAAACTGGTCAATCAAATTGTTGTGGCGGTGGTTTCATTAGAAAGTTTGAAGATGGAACAAATAACTGGACAGCTGGTGGACGCTTAAATCTTTCACCGACAAAGTTGGCTTGTCTAAACTACTCAATGAAGTCTTGGCGCGAAGAGCTTCAACCACTCTATCGCAATAACTGGCTAATGGAGTACTCTTTCATGAGTTCAATTGGTGGATACCGCACTTATAATGGTGAAGTTGGACAACCATTTGTATGGCTTAGACCAGGTGATCCTATTGGTAGTATTCAAGCAAATATTGATGCTAACTCTAGCGCCACTCCTGAAAATATCAATACGACTTCGGCCATTGATGGGCGTATTAGTTTCTACCCTGCAGATGAGTCGGGAACGCTATTTAATACAAAAATAGCATTTGGACTTTATCAAAATACAGGTTTCAATGACACATTCAATGCACCTTACTCACCAGTCGTTGTAAAACCAGCAGGTTTCAATAACCCTATTGCTCCGGCACTTGGCGCTGATGATCTTGAACAACAAACTCTTGCAATTTATATCCCTGATTATGTAGATGGTGCATCGATTAATGATGTTATCTTAAACTATATCACTGATCCAGATGCAACAGATTTTTCAGACCTTTCAACACACGATGAAGCAGCGATGACTGAAGTTATCTGTCCAAGCGTTGCAGGAGCTGAACTTGCACTTGCTTCAATTGGTCAGCCTGCTTACTGTACAGTTACAGAAAATAACTTAAGATATATGTTCTTTAGAATTAATAATGACCTACTTTCGGCTCCTACACCAATGCAGATTGGATGGGTATCTTTCAGATATAACTTCCCAGCAAGTGCATTTGGAACGATTCCAGGTGGACAAAAGTATTACGAGAGTATCTTTGAAAGATATGAACTTCTTGGTGTACCACAAGTGACGTATGAGGCCATTCGTTGTAATGATGAAAAGGCCAATCCACTCGCTCATACTTCAAATGAAGGACGCCTTGTTGAAGGTATCTATAATGAAGTAAGTGATCCATTCTTTACAGATCCTGATCGAATTCCAGCAACTGATCCAAATATTGGAACTGCTGATGATATTGATAACCAAGTCTATTATAAGACTGATGGATCAACGATTGCCCTACCACAAATCTTTGCGGCAAACGATTTTAAATGTTGTTCAAAGCTTGGAACAAATGTCACGGATCCAGGTTCAATGTGTTGTTCAGGCTTTGGTGTCTTAAATGAAGATAATACTTATGAATGTCGCCTACCTAGTGGGACAAATATAAATACTTATTTAAATCTATTTATCTCTTCTGAAGGTATCGTAACTGAAAGTGCCGATATGTCTCTTGATCCAGAAAAACACTACGATCTTAGAACAGGATTTCCTCTGGTTGAGGGTGCTAACGCCGATACTGTTAAATCGAAACTAAATCAAATCGGTAACCGCTTTTGTCAGCTTGGAAAAGTAAGAACTGGTAGCGCCTTTGATAATTACTACCCACAGCCTGCAGCTGGTTACTTTACTGAAGATACACAACTGAAAGGCTATAACTCAATTGTCGATTCAATGGATGACTTAACAGCAGATGATGCAAACTACTCAAGCTTCATTAAAGGCTTCCGCTGGAATCACCACTTCTACTGTGAATAAGATTCATACACTGTTCATTTCTTAGACAGAACAATCTTCACACTTAACTAAAATTCAACAACTTACCCTATCAGAATTTTGGCACACCTATTGCTTTACACATAGTATCTAATTTTAAAAATGAAAAAAGCAAATGGGGAAACTATGAAAAAGCAAAATCTATCAACACTGATTAAAGTTGCCATCTTCACTGGATTAATTCCACTTTCGGCCTATGCAAATATTTGTACGATCGTAGAGAGAAAGTTTGAAAGAAAAGGTTTTGAGAAGATTAGTGACTTCGATAAAGATTTCCAAGAAAGGTACAATAAGTATAAAGAGAGATGTGATCTTGAAAAGTATAAGATTGCAGAAGAAAAGTTTCAAAAGAAACAAACTAATATTGCAAAAGATGAACAGAAACATGCTGACTTTATCAAAGATCGTGAGTCAATTGAACTTACAACAGAAGATCTAAGAGATTACTACGATAACTCACCTATTATCGCGTACCGTGCATCACTAAAGTATAAGATATTTGACGGTAACAAAGAGATCTATCTTCAAAAGGTTTCTGATCCAAATGCTATTTGCCAAAACATCCTTGGTGACAAAAAAGCAAAAGCAAAGAGTGCACTAATTTCTATTGCTGAAAAAGAGCATATGGGACAAGTTAGAACTCCTCAAGAAGTTAGTGACCAGTTAGAGTCAAGATTTGATGGTGCTGGATCTTCAGCTGCCTTTAAAATTACAAAGAGAGGGATCTTTGATCTTGGTGATAATGTAGAGGCAGGAACAGTTACAGAAGATTTTGAAACGTCGAGAAAGGACCGTATGGAATTTAATGCAGACCTTAGAGTTCTTCAGTCAAACGGTAAGATTTCAACATTTGCAAGCGATATTAGAGCACTTGAGTTCTCTAAATTAGAATGTATTAACAACCCAGTAAATGAAAAAGATACTTTAGATGATATTGAAACAAAGGCAACAATTGAAACAAGAGTAAACTCTGCAAAGATTGATAGCGATGAAGATGAGCAAAAAGTCATCGTAAAGTTTGAAGCTCAAGAAAAGCAAAACTTCATGGCCCAAAAAGGAAATAGTGATCGTGTAAATCCAAACCAGCCAACGATCAATGATATCCGCAGAGGTGAAACAACAGAAAAGTACACAGTTGATGATCAGATTGACTTTATCCTTGGAGGAAAAGTTAACTCAAGATCACAATAATAAAATACCCCTCCCCCCTTTAAAGGCCCGTATAATACGGGCTTTTTTATTTTGAGAATTATTCAAATTCCATATACAATTTAGATATGAATAATTACTTTAAAGCACTTCTCGTTACTAATATCGCTCATATCTCACTTGCGCTAGGCCCTCAAGTTCCACCAAAGGTGATTGAAGAGGTTGAGTTTAAGCCACATATGGTTGAACACCTAATTAAAGGATGTCCTGAGAATTCAGCATGTACTGCAAAAATGGGTGCTATATCAGAGGAGTTCAAGGAGACTTTCTTAAAGGGCAGTCTAAAAATGAAGAAGAATTTTGCAGCTAAGCATGGCCTTCCCTTTACATTCTGGACAACTCTTCCAAAAAATAATAACACGATAACATACCAATCAAAATGTAACTTTCATCATCCACAAAAAGATAAATTTGGAAAGATCATCAACGATAGACAACCAATCTACGAAGGGATTAGATTTCTTAAGAGCACAAAAGAATTAAAAGACTCTCAAGATATCCTTCCAAATATTATGTTTAAAGAAGGACAAGAAAAACCAATCATTATACCACGCCACACTCTTCCCTTTTATACAAATGGGAATGCTATTTTCTTTCAGCAAGAGTATCGCGGAGTCGATTTTAAATTTAAAATTGAAAATGAAAAAATCACTCTCCATACAACAACTCTTGAAAACCGTGAAATACAAGGCGCAGTTTGCAGCGAGGAACTCTTAGCTAAGTTTAAGAAAATCAATAGTCAAAAGCTCTATCAAAGTGCATATTGTAAACTAATCTATGATGCAAAAGCGAAGAAGTACTTTCGCTATATTTTTGGATGGAGCTGTTAATTGCAACAGAAACAAATAGAAGAAATTGAGCTTTGTGTTTACAATCTAGAAAATCTCTTTATTAAGGATGCTCTCGCTCATCCACCAAATCTCAACTACTTCAAATCACCATTAAATCTTAATCAGCTTCGTACTGTTTTTAATGAGATCAATGCGGATATCTACGCATTAACGGAAATTGGCTACATTGAAAGCCTCCATTACTTCAATGATAACTACTTATCAAGCGAGTATGAAATCTATCACAACCAAGGAAATAGTGATCGTGGGATTGAGAATGCATTCCTGGTAAGAAAAGGACTTCCTTTTTACTTTGAGCACCTATCTCATACTGAAAAGGAAATCGATTTTATCTTACACGAGGAAGATGAGACTAATTACTTTCTCTCAAGAGACTTCTCTCACCTGCGAATTTTTAAAGATCAAGAAAAAACACAGCACATAATGAGTCTATTGAATGTTCACTTAAAGTCACAACGTGATGATGACACCGGCCATGACTTTCGTTCAGTTAGACGAAGAAAGGCCGAACTTGAGTTATTGGTTCACGTCTATAAACAAGAATGTACACTCTACAATGAGACCCCTGTAATTCTATGTGGTGACTTCAATGGTAATGCTTCAAGTGAAAATACAGACGATGAATTTACTTCACTGTATAGTGAAACAAATCTCAAGGATGTTTTGGGAATCTTCCAACTTCCACTAGAATACCGAACGACATTTTATCAATTTGTTGGGCAAGCGGCACACCCGTTGCAGCTAGACTACCTTTTTATCGATGAAAAGTTTAAATCTCAAATCGCTGATGCGGCGGTTTATCGCTACCGCAACTCAGTAGGTAAAGTATTAGGGCCACCGCGCAAACGCTCTGATATTTGGAATAATCCCTCTGACCACTACCCTGTTTATGTAATTTATAAGCTATTGAAATAAGATTAAAGAATCCTAAAATTACGCGATGCAATTGCAAGGATGAAAAAGATCATTTAAAAATTTTCTATGCATCAAATCACACAACACATACTAATCTGGCTTCTTGCGTTACCAACTTTTGCAACATCTGTTGTTGCTATTAGTGATAATCAAATTGATATCAACCATATCGATCTAAAGGGTCAACTCTATACAAATCGACTTGAGTATAGCAATGGCAAGGATAGCGACCAAAATGGTAAAATTGATGATGTTAATGGGTGGAATTATATTCAAAACTCAGCAGAAGTTTTTGACTCGAGCCTGATTGGAACTTTTGATCCTAGAGTTTTTGAATACTACGAAGTTAGAAAGAGGAAGACTCTTAAAACGGCAACTGAAAGTGAACTTGAGTGGTACAAAGAAATTCGTAAAGATGATGATTTTATGGATAGTCGAGATGATTTCTCTTCTTATACTCACGGCTCACATGTTGCATGCTTGGCCATGAATACAAAGGCACTGCCTTATGAATTAAAGTCTAATGATATTCAATTTCTTCCAATTCGCTATCTCGGTGACGATCCTGTTGGACTATTTGCAAAGAAAGAATTTGTTCCTAGTAAGAATAAGAAGTCATACCTTAAGATTAGAAATATTGAAAACTATCTTGCTTACTATCAAGATTGGATGATCACTAAGATGAGTGAGACAGTGAAATACTCGTCAAATTTTTCGAATATTTACCATGCCTCTTGGGGACAGAGCTGGGAGCCGGCCTACGATATGATCAATGGTCACTTCCAAGAAGAATTCGATCTGAGTGAAAAAGAGGTTAATAAAAAATACGAAAAGCTCATCACTCAAATGCGTGATGATTATATGAATGGCCTGATGATCAAAGGCCTAGAAGTTGTAAAGTCATATCCAAAAATGCTTTTTGTATTCTCTGCTGGAAATAAGAAGGATGATACCGACACTTTTCTTCACTACCCTTCGTCGATCATTGCAGATAATGTGATCTCAGTAGCTGCAATTGACGAACACAATAAGGATAAGGCCTACTTTTCAAATTTTGGAAAGAAGACTGTGACTATCTTTGCACCAGGAGTTGCCATTAGCTCATGTACTCCAGGAGATCGCTATGTTCCAATTAACGGAACATCTCAAGCTGCACCACAAGTGACGAATACTGCTGCAATGATCTTTGCCATGGCCCATTACTACAAGAAAGATATTGATGCCTCTATGGTTAAAGACATACTAGAGAAGTCGGCCAAGAAGCTGACTACTTTGAACAACCTTTGTACAAGTGGTGGAACCCTTGATCACGAAAGGGCCCTAGGGCTTGCTCGTTATTATTTCAAATAATTTCTAAGCTAAATATTCATATGAAATGAGCATATTTTGCCTAAACCTCTTATCTGTTTTGACGATAAGAATAGATAAGAGGTGGATCATATGAACAAATTAGCAACTTTAATCTTACTATCTTCATTAATGAGCTGTGCTACAGGCACACATCATACTGAAACAATTGAAAGCAAAATTGCAGGTTTTGAAGACCGCTCTGATAGTGAAATCAACCCAATCCCCTCTTATAAGGTTAGAACCTTTAAAAAGAAAAGTCGTGGGCCAGCAAGTGTTGGACAAGAGCCAACAAAAGATATTTCAAAACTCGATAATAAGAAAGTTTACTTTCTTTCACTCTATGAACAGTACCTAACATTTTCGCAGCTCTATCCAAGCTTTAAAAAAGAAGTTAAGACCTGTGCATACTTTCACCAAGAATTCATCTCTTACAATGATAAACCTCGTATTTGGGATTATCAGTTGAAAGAAGAGATTGACGACAATATTGAAAATATCGTTTGGCACCTACCATATAATGGAGAGCGTGCTAATAAGAGTACTCTCCCACTTGCGATGCAAGAGCATATGGATCGTACTCACTATGAACTAACAAAACTATGTGACAATGGCTTCTCTGATAATTACTACGTTTTTGAGAACTACATCACTCTTGCAAAAAGTGATAAGGTTGCAGCAGGGACAAGTGAAGGTGCCAACTCACTAGTTAAGACAAGTTTAGTTTTCAATAAGCTTCTAATTGATAACCTCTCAACGAAGAAAAAAGTTAATGTTGGACGAGGGCTTGCCTCAAATACTGAAGAGATCGAATATACAGATATTTCATTCAGACGAATGCAAGCACTTTGGTTTTAGGAATCTTTAACTAAATTAAGCCTTACCGACCTTTTAATTAAGATTAAGTAGAACCTATCATATTTCTATGAAAGCTCTACTAATGATACCCTTAATCTTCGTAATGACCTTATCTTGTACTCAAGAGCGCCCTAAAGAATCGCGTTTATCAGAGATAACGAGAAGTTTCTATGAGATTCCTAACTTCTTCGATATTGAAATTGTCTCCATTGATGTCCAGAGTGAGGTCATAGACGAGAATTATAATTGCTATGAGTATAAGTTAGACATAAGCTTGCGGGCGAAAGAAGACCTCCTTACACTAAGACCAAATCGGCCATTCGGAAAATATCGCATTAGAACGACAAAGGGAGAAGAATTTATACCCATTACAAATACAAAGCTTGAACTCGAAAAAGAAATTCAATATTACGAGGGCCAAATTGATCAGGTTGCTCTTATTAAGCAGTGTGTACGAATGCGTGGAAAGAAGTGCATTCGTTACCGTAAAGTTAAGGCCTCTCGACGACACAAGGAAAGTATGATTGATCGAAAGATTGCCTCGACAAAAAAATTCTTTCCTTATGAAATAAATAAGAATCAAAATACGATCGTGAGAGAGTTACCAATTATTGTGTGTAAGAATGAATTAACCAATATGTGGAATTAGATAACACCAGTTAGGAGTAAGTAAACTTCTCTAACATTAGCACGTACCACTGAAATCGATGTCATCATATCCGAATAATAGATATGTTTGCGTCCATCCTCTTTATGATGAACTTTCGCAAAGTCCTCTCTTTCAGTCATAAGATGTCTCTTAAGTTCTCGAGTACTAACAACAACTTCGTTGATCTCTTCTTCAGTTGCAACTTGCCCCTTATAGACAGCAATGCTTCTTTGATAGAGAGATTGTACTTCAGAAAAGTAGCTTAGTAGACGGTCTGTTTCATCAGCTGATAACTTCCAATTCTCATAGTACTTAGTAAGCATCGTTGTAAGCTTATCGAGACTATCTGCTAATTGTTCAAGGTCTGAGGCAATCTGCATCAGCTTGATGGCATTGCGACTCTCAACTTCTTCAGCACCGTTAGCAATTACTTTTGAGATAAAATCATTAATCTCTAATTGAATATTATCAATAATTTTTTCGTAATCTTTAATCTTTGCAAGAGCTCTGGCGCCTTTGGTAGGACTTTCAATATACTCGTGACATTTTTCAAACATTCTTGAAACAATATCTAATAACTTTCCAATCTCTAACTCGACTAATACATAGGCCATTGTCGAAGAGATATGTCTTCTCTCCCCCAAAAACTTAAGCTTAGGACGATCCTTAAACTTCGCATCTGGATACATTCCTTTAATCAATTCAGACACAATATTCTTAAAGAAAAAATAATTTAATATTGCTAATGAGATAACAAAGAATTGTCCCACTATAATGAGACCAAGATTTCCCACAGTTGTTTCAACATTGTGGTCAATGATGACAATAAGTAAGAAACTAGCAAATGTAGCAACTAAGTAGTGAACAAGAGGATGAAGAGAAAGCCTAATCGCAAGGGGTCTCGCAACCTTTCGTGCAGTATTAAAATTAATAAAGAACGAACTTAGTGTTGATGCACAAATAATTGAAAAACAAACACTAGCTGGAAAGACTCTCGTAAATATCATGACAACAGCAATTGCTAACGTCATTGTTTGACTTCTTAGAATGAAAGAGATCACACTTCCAATAACAAATCCAATCAAGAGATTTGTAAATAAAGAGTAGTCAACGAATCTCACCACAAGGTCTTGAACGAAACTCCAAGTCAGAAGAGAAACTAAGCTCTCATGCATGACCGAAATTCCTAAGAATAGGAAAGCTAAACCAAATAGTAATTTTGTGAGTTTTCTTACAAAACGCTGAGAAAATATCAATCCAATAATAAGAGCAAATGCCATTAAATTTAGTGCTAACTCTTGCCTTGAGAGCATTAATATAAGAAAGATAGCAACTGCACCAATAACTGAACCAAATAGCATTGGTATCACGCGATTCTTTCTTATAAGATTTGCATTTACTAAGCCTACAGTCACGATATTGGCCATTGTCGGTGAAAAAGCTAAAAGACTAAGCCTTGCCCCATTCCAAAAGTTGACGACAAAGTTCTTACCATCAATATCCGAGGCAATATGCTTGATTGCACCAGAGCCCAGACTCTGTATTCCAGCAGAGATGATTCGTTGTCCGTAATAAAAAATAGCGAGGCCTGAAATGAAAAATAAAACCGTTTGCAAGTATTCCATGACTTATTAGATACAAATCCTTATGTGATTTACGAAGTGGCCTTGGCCAGCCAAATAGGGATAATAATATAGAGTATTGTATCTCGGATCAAATAAAATAGGAAAAAATAAATAAAAGCTTTTGGGCCCTTGTTCCAAAGTCCTTCAATACCTAAATATTGGATCTTCTTAGACATGGCCACCATAAATTTTGTTTTACCATAGTGAGCGATAAAGAATGAGATAGCACCATCGACCTTGCGATCAAACGCTAGGAATGGAGCCTTTAGTCGCTCCAGAAAGGACTTTAGCGCAGTTTTCTGCTCTGGTTTCTTCTTATCTACTTCGTTTGCATTATTAGTGATTGAGCTCATGATAGGCACAAATTAGCAGAGAATTGTAGCTGTGAAAAGGATTTTAGGCATCTTTGAACAAGTATTGATGACACCATATAGTTTTTCTATTGGCGCCCAATCCAGACATATAAGATAGTAATATTATGGAAGAAGCTATTGACTAATACGCTCAGACAATACAAATTAGGTCAACTTCACATAGAAATTATAAAGACGGATAAAGAAAAACAGGGTCTACAATTCCATGACACTTTTAGGTATCGATTTCGGTAATCTAAGTCACAGGAATCATAGACGACACAGTGCAAGGACGATTTTTTGTTACAAAAAATACACCTATTAAACATTCAAACGAAGAGTGAAAATATACCAACTCACCTACTAAAAATGCCAGGTGCGTTTGTTCTTATTACATGTCAAAGAACGATTATCTTAACGACATCAGAATTCTCTCAAGAAGATACTCAATTAGGTACATACTACTTTGGAAAAAAAGCATACCACTTTCTATTAGAAACAATATGCGGCCTACAAAGTAAACTCAAAGGTGAAAGTGAAATCGTAGCTCAATTCAAAGAGGCCTTTTCAAATTACCTTAAAGAAGATATTCGTTCTTCACTTATTCTTAGAGTTTTAGAAAAACTTTTCAAAGATGCTAAAGAAGTAAGAAAAGAACACCTCATTAAGATTGGACAGCAATCTTATGCTGGTATTACAAGAAGAATCATTCAATCAAAGTACGATTCTGGTGATGTCCTTATTTTAGGATCAGGACAACTAGCTAGAGATTCAATTAAGCACTTGATGAAAAAGTATAATGTTTACATTAGTGCAAGAAACCCACAAAAAGTACAAGAAATCATCAACGATTTTCCAAATATCAATATCACGGCAATTGAGTGGAAGAACTATAATGAATACTTCAAATTCAATAGCTATGTGAACACAATTGGATGTTCTGGAAAGATCTTTGCTGAAGAGTTCTTTGCTGGTCACTGTCCTAGTAACTCAATCTTTGTCGACCTTGGCTCTCCTTCTGTCATTGATACACAATTTGATAAGAAGCAAGGTGTTTACCGTTTAGGAGATATTCTTAACCACGGTAAAATGTTAGATGAAGAAAAAATTGAGAAACTAGATCAAGCAAAACTGGCCATTGAATCTCTTGTTGAAAAGAGAGCAAAGCATCTGGCAAACGTTCGCGCAAATCTTTAGTTTTAATTAACTCACAAGCACCGATAGCTAAGTCGATCAGTCATCTACAGTAAATTACTGTAGGAGACGTCATGGAAATTAATATCCCAAGGAGTGTCGGTCATATTCCCTCCACGACACTGAAATGGATAAAAGATAATTCAAAAGTCTTTAATAAGGATCTTATCTCTTTAAGAATCTTATTAATGTTGAGTCTGGTCATAAGTACAATATCCCTGGCCCTACCAGTTGTTCTAATGCAACTCTTTGATCGTATCATTCCTGGCCATAATACTGGTAGCGCCATTGTGCTTCTCTTTGGCCTTACAATATTTATATTGGCGGAGTCAGCACTAAAATACTTACGCTACTACTTTGTCACCTTCGCATCTGCACGTTTTGAAAACAAGCAATCACAAGAGTTGATAAAGAAAATAATTACCGATACTGGTTTTTATGACGTTGGAGTTTTTCAATATTCCCTAAAGGAAATACAAAGAAATAAAGACTTCTTTGCCGGCAAAGGTTTTGTCACATTATTAGAACTTCCATTCTTATGCCTTTATTTTGGCTTTCTCTTCTACCTCAACCCATTAATGGCCTTCATCCCCTTTGTTTCATTTTCACTCTATATGATGATTTCTTTTTATTCCATAAAGAGAATGACTAGAATTATACAGCTCAAACATATAGCAGATATCGAGCAAAACAATCTACTTTATAAAATTTTAGATAACCTCACTGTTTTAAGAAAATTTGGAAGAATCAATCTGTTCAACAATCGTTTTAAAAAGAAACAAGCAGCGGTAACTAAGAACAACTATTTACTTAGTCGTTATGCGAACTTTCAATTTAATTTGAGTCAACTTATGTTGCAGCTCGCATCTGTCGTAATACTAGCGACTGGAGCTTTCTTAGTTATTAATGGCATGATGAGTATTGGTGCCCTTGCTGCGTCACTAATTTTGGCAAATCGTTGTATAGCACCAACAGATAAAATATTTAAGACCTTGAGAAAAATTCATGAAGTAAAGGTCATGACGGATATTATCGTTCACCCAAAGGGAAGATCACAGGAAAAAGAAAAGAAAAATATCGATAAGATCTACTCAATGATAATACCAATTTACATAAGAGGAAGGAAGCATGAAATTCCTTTTATGAAGGGCGACACCATCTCTTTAAAAAATCAAGATAAAGACACGAAGGAGTTTCTCTTTGCTCCAAATCTTAGGTCCATTACAAATAAAGTCTATGTCGATGATTTAAAATTATCAGATATTGATGATCTAAGCCTCTATAAGAATATCGCCATTATCAATGCGGCCCCAAATATATGGAATGGAACAATAAGAGATAATATTACTTCATTTGGTCTTCTTAGTGAAAAAAAGGCCCAGAGCTATATCGATGTTTTGGGACTAGGAGAAATCATCAGAAAACTACCTCATGGATTAGATACTAAGCTAACTTCTGAGGTAGAAGATAATATTTCTGATGAAGTAAAATCACTTATCTACATTACCAGGCAACTTGCACTTGAACCCGAAGTCATCGTTCTAAATGAATTTGAAGCGGGTGTTGATCGTGAAAATTACATCAATATCTTCAACTATATAGCAAGTATTAGAGAGTCTCGAATAATCTTCGTAAACACAAGAGATAAAAACTTGTTAAAACTCTGTAACCGAGACCTTCTAAACAATCGTATCGGAGAGATTGAGACTTATTTAGTCTAAGGAGAGATATGTCCAATATAAAAATGATCTTTCATAATTTCATGGAGCTAAAGTATCAGGATGACTACAGCGAAGATGTTAATGAAATCTTAATATCATATCGACACATGAAAGAAATTGACTTGATAAACGCATTAGCGACAATCGGACTTGAAGCAAAAAAAATAGAACTTCAATTAAAAAATGTTGAAATCGACGCTCTTCCCTGCCTATTAATATCAAATATCGATATTGAAGATTTCTGTGCTAAGAATGACCATCTAATTCTGATTTACGAAAAAGAAGAAGAAATATTTTATCTCATAAATGACCATGACCTAAAACGACAGATTGAACTTGAAAATTTTCCTATCAAATATGCTCTCTTTATTAGAGAGTTTAATGAAGTTGAACTAAGAAATGAAAAGGTATATAGAAATACAAATAAAAACTTCGCATCTTGGACAAAGGCGATTATAAAAAGATTCAAAAAAGAATTTTCAAAGTTATTCATCCTATCTTTAATCAATACACTTAACACACTGGCCTTTGCGGTTTACGTTCTTATTACTTACGAAATGATCACTGGAGCTAGGCCTTTAGAAGTCCTCATCCCAGCAACATCTGGAATTATCTTACTACAAGTAATTAGTTATTTTGCACGTGGTATTAGATCAAATATTATCAATTGGTGCACAAACCGCATTGACTATATTCTCGAGATAGCAATTCTACAAAAAATATCCACAATGTCAGATCATCAAAGGGAGATCGAAAAAGTTGACTTTCAAGTTAACCGTTTTGAAGACATTAAAGATGCTGTCAAATTCCTTTCATCTGAAAATAATCTGAAGCTCATTGACACAATTTTTAATACTCTTCTCATTTTTCCAATTTTTTTCTTATCATGGGAGATGGCCATCCCTCTCGTTTTTCTCGCACCAATGGTAACTTTTCTTTATTACTCAGAGCTTACAAAGATAAGAATCAAGAAAGAAACCTATGATCAATTACATGAAAATAAGAATAATCTAGTCAATGAACTTAAAAGAGGTTCTGAAGAGATCTATCTGGAGAACTTATTTCCAATATTTTCAAATCGTTTATCATCCCTTAGCTCAATGTCTTGTTTTAAGGAACAACAATATAAGATGAATGCCTATCAAACAGAGTTCTTCTCAAAAGTCATCACCATTACGATTGTCATGGCATCGACAATCATAGGCCTGCTACTTGTTTGGAATCAAGAATTAGCTATCGCTAACTTTATCGCTGTTTTAGTTTTAGTTTGGAATATACTCACAACAGCACAACAAATACCGAGTTCAATACAAAGACTAGACTCAATATCTTGTTCATTTAGAAAATTGCACAAGCTCTTTTGTGAAAGTAGTGAGACGCGAACATACCGCTCTAGTGAGGATCTTTATACGAAAAACTTTGAAATAAATTTTAAATCAGTCTCTTTTCAATACCCAGATACATTGGAAAATGTCTTCAGTGATATCAATATAAAAATAAGGCCAAATGAGGTCTATGGCATTCATGGTGGTGCAAGATCAGGAAAGAGTGCTTTTATAAAACTACTCAACAAAACCTACCTTCCCCAATCAGGCTCAATTCTCATTGGAGGAATCGATCATAGACAATTCGACACACTCTATCTTAGACAGCATATCCTAACGCTAAACTTAAAGAAGTCATTATTGAAAGATATGAGTATTTACGAAAATATCAAATATATTAATCCTTTAATCACTCGAGATGATATCATGATATATTTGGGATTCTTTGGAATTGGAGAGCTTCTTGAGGAAAATGGACTAACTATTGACACCCCTCTTAGCGGCGAATCGAAACTAAAAATCACAAATGAACTATACTCTGCAATAGTTTTAGCAATTCCATTTTGCACTCAGGCAAAAGTCGTTCTCATTGAAGATATTCCCTCAAGCATAATCAACAAACAGTTCAAGCTATTAAAGAAGTTTTTAAAACTATCTAAGAAAAACTTTGCCGTAGTTTTCTGTAGTGAACACAAAGAAATATTGAAAGAAGCAGATAATATAATCTACATGGCACCTAACAAAGAATTCACTTCCGGGACAAAGGACAAACTCTTTGAATACCTCGAAGAGAACGCCCTCATATAAGGAGGATAATGATGAAGAATAAAAGAAAAAGATTCTCGTTTGGTAGTAGTCTTGATTATGCTAAGCAAACAGACTATATCGGACAAGACCTTCTCTTAGAAGAAGCAAGAATCCCATATGTATCCAAGTCAATTATCCTTCTTTCATTATTTACGGTGATAGCATTCTTTGCATGGTCTTCCTTCTCAACAATTAACGAAGTCGTCCAGGCCAATGGAGAAATTGAAGCAACCACAATCACACACCTTATCAAGCACAATAAATCAGGAATCCTAGATTCTCTTGAAGTCATGAATGGACAATACATAAAGGCGGGTGATTTACTCTACACCCTTATTGATGAAAAAAAGAATAAAGATAATAATTCAGTCAGTAAAGAGATCCTCTTAATTCGATCACCTATTACTGGAATTGTTAATGAGGTTGACTATAAAGCAGTTGGAACAAATGTAAGTAAAGACAGGAATATTGTAAAAATCCTTCCAATAGATGATAGCCCAATCGCGACCGTAAGAATTACCCCACAAGACTTAGCGCCTCTTCAAGAAGGGATGATAGTAAAGATAAAAGTCACCTCTCATCAAACCCATCGCAATCAAGTTGTTTCCGGATGGATTGAGTCCATATCCCCAAGTGTATTTTATACAAGTAATGGATCAAGTTATTATAAGATTAAGGTGATACTTTCTAAAAACTATATTGGGCAGAACCAGGAAAGAAACTTAATTCTTCCAGGAATGAAAGTTCACGCAGATATACAAATAGCGAAAAAGAGTATCCTACGTTACCTACTTCAGCCGATCGATACTTCATTAAGTTACGCATTAACGGAGAGATAATATGTTTAAAAGAATACAACAGGCGGTTCAAGAAATCACAAGTGAAGCTAGTGCAAGCAAGGACTTAAAAGAACGAGAGACTCAGTCAGAGAAGTCGAAAGTTCTCATTATAAGTAATAATGAAAGCATTACTGAACGACTAACGACAGTCCTAGATGATACATATGATATAGTACAACGAGATAGCATTTCGATGATCATGCAAGTCTTTGCTAATGTTAAGAAGAACGATATCGACCTTATTCTCTTTTATGACTCAGACTTAAATAAGGATCTTTCAATCTTTTCAACATTAAGAAAATATCCACGTTTCTCAAACATACCTATTATTGTCTTAGCACAAGAGATTACAGAAAAGCGTAAATCACATTATCTTGAAAATGACTTGAATGACTTTATCGATCTTCAAAGCTTCCCTCTCATTAAACAACTTGCAAACTCAAAAATAAAACTTCAATCAAGAATTAACTCGATCATCAATTACTCTATCGATCATAATAGTGGCCTTGATATCGTCACCAATGCGCAAATGCATCTTAGGACATTGGCCGATATTGCAAGCTGTGCCAGAACTTTAAAACTATTTACCAACGCAACGATTACGCAAGAAAGGGCCTTCTTTGAAATCATTTTAAACTCCCTAGAACATGGACAGTTAAAAATTGATAAAAATGAGCGCCAAAAAGTAAAGGATAATGGTGACTATGAAAGTTACCTCGACATACTTTGCGATAGAAACAAAGAAGCGGTCATTGTAACTTATGAAAAGCTAGAAGATTCATACCGTATCTCTGTTATCGATGGTGGAGATGGTTTTAATTTTAAGAAATACCTAAGGCCTAACCTAAGTAACTCGATTAATGAGACAGAAAAAGGCATTGCAATAGCTAATAGTACGAAAGGAATAGAGTTAAATTATATTGGCCCTGGCAATATTGTTGAGATCAATATCCCACATCAAGAAAAATTTAAGCTTTGGCATTAGGACGAAATGATAAGAGATAAAAAAGGCCCTAGTTCTAGGGCCTCTATAAATTAAAGACTTTCTAAAGCAGAATAGAGGTCAACAACCCCACCTGTTAGGATGTCACCATCCATTGAGGACTTTGTTGTCACACTATTCATTAATACATTTTTTAATTCAACGGCAGTTAAATAAGGATGTCTTGAAAGAACTTCAGCAGCAACTCCTGTCGTATTAGGAGAGGCCATGGAAGTCCCTGACATATTTCCATAACGATTCCCTGGAGTCGTTGAATAAATAGAAGAACCTGGTGCTGCAACATCAACGTTTACAAAACCGTAATTTGAAAAATAAGAAAAGCGTCCATAGCGAGTTGAAGAAGCGACAACTAACATCCCCTCACTGTCATAAGAAGCAGGGTAAGTTAATTTTGTATCAATATTTTGAGAACTATTACCTGCACTCACAACAACCAGAGTGTTATAAGTTTTAGCGATATAGTCGATTGTCTCTTTTACTAACATTCCGCCTTCATTATGAGACTTACCAAAAGAGCAGTTAATTACTTTTGCTCCATTTCTTGCAGCATAGAGAAAACTTTCAGCGATATCAACATCTGTCTCATCACCATAGCTAGGAACTGAGCGAAGTCCCATGATGCGAACATTGGAAGCAACACCAGCAATACCAACTCCATTATTTTGAGTTGCTGCAATTGTTCCAGAAACGTGAGTTCCATGCGAATGGCCATCCATCATATCCCCTGTCGCATTTCCATCACTGTCACGCTCTAGAGTATTGATACCGTGAATATCATCAATATAACCATTGCCGTCATCATCAATTCCATTGCCTGGAATTTCATTTACGTTTGTCCACATAACATCTTTTAAGTCTTCGTGGTTGTAATCAACTCCAGTATCGACAACTGCAACGATCACTGGTTCGTTAGACGAGGCCAGCCCACTTTCTTCATAGACTCTGTTAACACTCATTCCGTGCTTACTTGCATCTTTAAATGCCCATAGCTTTGAAAGTTTAGGATCATTTAAAACAGAGCTGTAAATCTCATCACCTTCCTCAATTGATTCTGATTCAATCGCTTCAACTGGTGTTGGAAGTGGCTCACGTTTTGAGAATGTATCAAACTGAGCATCTTGAATATCTTGGTGAGACCTTAATTTATTGAGAAGGGTTTCATCACCATTTGTGTAGAGAACATATGTGGTTTCAAAAAAGTAAACTGATTTTTTTATTCCATTTATCGATGGTACTTCTTTACCATTCTTTAACTTTACAATAATTCGTTTTGGGTTGATGCTAAGAGACGATGCCTTAGCTGTGATATTTAGGAAAAAACCTAATAAAATTAGGACTGTCCCTATTAAGATCGATCGATTCATTTGCAATTCCTTTTGCTAATAAAATTTCAATGACTTAAGTGTATATATAAAAAAACGATATAGAAAATGTCTTTTTCTTACATTTTCACTCGGAGATGGGACCACTTCAGTTAAAAATCAAACAATAGACTCGTCGCGCATACTTGGTTTTAATGACAATTTCATGACAAAAAAGTAAGTTATCTAATGTATTTTACGTTCACACCATAAACAAGGATTTATTTTGAAATACATCATCGGAACACGTGGCTCTTTATTGGCCCTGACTCAATGTAATCAAGTAAAAGATCAACTCGAAGAACTAACTGGTGACGAGTTTGAATTAAAAGTAATTAAAACTCAAGGTGATCAAATTGTTGATAAGCCACTTTGGCAACTTGAGGGAAAAGATTTTTTTACAAAAGAATTAGATGCGGCCCTGCTTCAGGGAGAGATCGATTTAGTCGTTCATTCGTACAAGGACCTAGGAAGTGATAGGCCAGAAGGTATTAAGTTAGCTGCAATCTCAAAAAGAGCATACGCTTACGATATTCTTTTAATTAAAGAAGAAACGGTTAGTAAGCTTATGGCCAAAGAACTGACAGAATTTGTTGTTGGAACATCTTCTCCACGTCGAATTGTAAATATTGAAAGTTCACTTTCTGAATTTCTACCTTACGGAGATAACGTAAAGGTATCGACTAAAATGCTTCGCGGAAACGTAAATTCACGTATTCAAAAGCTTAGAGAAAATAATTACGATGCCATTGTACTTGCTATGCCAGGTATTGAAAGACTTGCCATCACAGAGAGTTCAAGAAAAGAGCTAGAAGTACTACTGGCAGGAATGACTTATGCAGTTCTTCCGCATAGCCAATTCCCAGCAGCAGCATCTCAAGGAGCTCTTGGAATCGAATGCCTAGAGAATCGTGATGACAATGGGGCGCTAGAAGAAAAGCTTCAAAAACTTCAAGATAAAGATACTGTAAGTGAAGTAAGCCGTGAGCGTAAAGCATTTGCAAGCTACGGAGGTGGTTGTCACCTAGCAGTTGGTATCAACGTTACGAAAAAGGGCGACTACTATATTCATACTCACAAAGGAAAAGTTGACGACAAGGTCATTTATGAAAGACACCTTGAAGGAAGCTTTCCATCACCTGCTTCAAAAGCGAAGGCCTTTATTGGTCTTCCACACGCAGACCACAGAGAACAAGAATATATCTATTGTGAGTTAATTCACAAAGAAGCGCTAAAGAATGCACGCGTGCCAAATAACGACATTCTTCTTTCTGCACGCTATGGTGTAAGCCTTCTAAAGAATCACGGAAAATCTGTTTATACAGCTGGTACTTCTACTTGGAAGCTCTTGGCACAAAACGGCCAGTGGGTTCATGGATCATGTGACGGACTTGGTGAAGATGTACTAGATAAGATTCGCGATTCAAAGGCCATTGAAGTACTGAATGGGCCAAAAGAAGAGCTAACTATTTTAACTCATAAAGACTCTTACTCTGACTATGGCCAAGTATTTGAATCATACGAAAAAAGCGACAAAGAAGTACGTGAAAGCTTCTTCGATGAGCTTAGACAGTGCGATGTATTCTTTTGGACAAGCTACTCTCAGTACAAAACTTATATTGAACACCTACCAGAGCTTAAAGATAAGTTTCATGCATGTGGACTTGGTAAGACATTTGAACAACTTTCAAAAGAAGATATCACAGTACGTCCATTTGCCAGCATGGAAGAGTTTAAAATTTGGCTAAAAAAATAAGATTATTAAATTAAAGGAATATATATGAGTAATATGCACACAGAAATTTTTGAAAAGAGTAAGAAGATGGTTCCAGGTGGAGTTCACTCACCTGTTCGTTCATTCAAAGGAATGACTTCAACTCCTAAATTCTTTAAGAGCGCTAAGGGTGCCTACTTTACTGACATTGAAGGTAAAGACTATATCGACTTTTGCATGAGCTTTGGGCCACTTGTTCTTGGTCACCAAAATGATACTGTAAAAGAAAAACTAACTGAGGCCCTAGGTCGTGGTTGGAGCTACGGAGCATGTGAGCCATACTCAGTAGATTTAGCAGAATACTTACTTTCACGTCTATCACACGTTGATCAAATTAGATTTGTAAACTCAGGAACAGAAGCAGTTATGACAGCTCTTCGTCTTGCTCGTGGTGTGACTGGAAAGAATAAAATTATCAAGTTCAATGGTTGTTACCACGGACACGTTGATGCCATGTTAATTAAAGCAGGTTCAGGTCTTGCAGGAGCAGCTGAATCTTCTTCACTTGGTGTTCCTAAAGGTGTCGCTGATGACACACTTATTCTAGAGCTTGAAGACCTAGATGGTGTAAAGAAGTGTTTTGAAGATCACAAAGGTGAGATCGCAGCAATTATCATCGAGCCTCTACCAGCTAATAATGGTCTCCTTATTCAAGACCAAGCATTCCTTGAAGGCTTAAGAGAAATCACAAAAGCAAATGATGCTCTTTTAATTTTTGACGAGGTTATCTCTGGTTTCCGTGTTGCATTTGGTGGTATGGCAGAGCTTACAGGAATCACACCTGATATCGTAACTTACGGTAAGGTAATTGGAGGAGGTCTTCCGGTTGGCGCAATTGCCGCTAAGAAAGAAATCATGGAACACCTTGCTCCAGTTGGTGGTGTTTACCAAGCTGGTACTCTAAGTGCAAACCCACTTGCGATGGTTGGTGGACTTGAAACACTTAAGCAGATGACAAAAGAAAGCTACAAAGAGCTTGAAGATAACACTCTTAGAATTGTGAATATCTTTAAGAAGTGGCTTGCAGAATATAATGATGGCCAATTTTCGAATTACAATATCATTCACCACTCTTCTCTATTCTGGATCGTTCCAGGAGATAAGATTAAGTCAGTTGGAAATATTCCAGGTAATATCGGTGAAGACTTTGTTCCATTATTTGAATTACTTCTTGAAAAAGGAATCTACCTATCTCCAAATGCATATGAAGTAGGATTTGGTTCACTTGCACATAATGAAGAAGTTGCTAAGGATTTAGAGAACAGACTTTGGAACTAAAGAAATCTTCTTCTCCATTCTTTCTGATCTCGACAATAACGACGGGATTAATCGGGCTCTTTGGCCTGTGGTGGCTCTTTTTAATTTTTAAAATGAGTGATCGCTTGGCAAAACTAAATAGTACAGAGGGCCCAGATATTGGCTCACTTATAAAATGGGAAGGAATTACATTCTTAGTTCTGATACTCATTCTAGTGAGTTCACACACTCTCCTCTTTATTAGAGATCAGAGAAAAAATCGCTCAATTGCAGCTTTCTTTGCTGGTCTTACTCATGAACTTAAGACCCCACTAGCAAGTATCAAGCTTCAATCAGAAGTGATTAAAGATGAAGTTGAAAAAGACTCTAATCAAAGACTACAGAGACTTACGACTCGCCTAATTGACGACACGATTCGTCTTGAGAATCAAATGGATAAAATCCTGCAACTTTCTCGAATTGAGCGTGGTGGGAATTTAAACTCGACAGATATTGAAATTAATCACTTCCTTGAAAAAATCATTCAAGGTGGCTACCAAGACAAGTTACAGGTTACGATAAATAAAGACGCCGAAAATATAAGCCTACAAGCAGATGAATTTGCTTTAAGTATTATTTTTAAGAACCTTTTAGAAAATACAATTTCCCATACAGATTCAAATGAAGTGGAGATTCACATTAGCACTAAAGGCGAAGCCGTTCATATCAGATACCACGATCGTGGCAGCTTCAGTGGAGATGTCAAAAAGCTTGGAAAACTTTTCTACAAGCATCAATCGACGAAAGGTTCAGGGATTGGCCTCTACCTATCTAAGAAGCTTATTGAAACGATGAAAGGACATTTTGATATTACTTTAGATAAAGGCCTTATCTTCAATATTCAGTTACCTATGTCTGAACAAAGTGACGGAGGAAAGGATGAGTAATTTTGGTAAAATTCTTGTCGTTGAAGATGATAACAATCTTGGAGATACTCTAAGTGAGTACTTAGGCGATATTGGCCATGAGTGCCGATTAGCAAAAAATGTTAAAGATGCTCGCTATTATTTTGAGGACTTTAAACCAAATATTATCCTAATGGATATTGGGCTTCCTGATGGAAATGGGATTGATCTTGCTAAAGACTTTAGAAAGATTAGAAAAGATTTTATTCTCCTTTTCCTATCTGCCCTAAATGATCCTCAAACAAAAGTTGAAGGATTTGAAGCAGGTGGTGAAGACTATATTACAAAGCCATTTGCTCTTAAAGAGCTAACGATTAGGCTTGATCGACTCTTAAGCTTTAAGACCAATATTGACTCACTAGAAGAAGAGATTCTAATTGGTGATTTGAAGATTTGGCCAAAGCGTTTTGAAGTGCAAGATGGCGATGGAAAGATTCTAAACCTGACACAAAAAGAATGCGCCATTTTAGAGATCTTACTTAAGAAGAAGAATGAAGCAGTAGAAAGAGATTTTATTATTGATGAAGTATGGGGTGAGGATAAATTTCCATCACAACGTACTGTAGATAACTATATTGTTAAACTTAGAAAATGGGCCGAGAGCGACTCTAAGAACTCACTAGAGATCCAAAGTGTTCGTGGAATTGGCTACAAGCTTATTATAAAGGAATAAAAATGGGATTATTTAACGATCGCAAAAATGAAAATGGAAAAGAATTTGTACCTGTATGGTTTATGAGACAAGCTGGACGCTACCATGACCACTACCAAGGCATGAAGAAAGAAAATACATTCATGGAGCTTTGTAAGAAGCCAGAGCTTGCCTGTGAAGTAACAATGGGACCAATCAATGATTTTAAATTTGATGCTGCTATTCTTTTCTCAGATCTACTTTTCCCACTAGAACAAATGGGAATGGGGCTAGAGTACGCACCAGGACCAAAGCTTGAAATGAAGCTTGAAACAGTTGCAGATGTAAAAGGTCTTAAATTCTTAGATACAGCAGAGAACTTCTATAAGTTTCAAGGTGAAGCATGTACTCTACTAAAGGATGCTCTTCCAAGTAACAAAACTCTTCTAGGATTCGTTGGTGCACCATTCACTCTATACACATATGCAGTTGAAGGCTCACACGCGGGAGCTCTTTATAGCTCAAAAATTGGATTATACGACGGACGCTGGGATGCATTTGTTGACCTACTAATTCCAGAGCTACTTGGAGAAATGAGAGCACAGGCCGTTGGTGGTGCAGACGCAATGTGTCTTTTTGACACAGCAGCAGGTGAACTGAACTTTGAAGACTACACACAAAAAGTTCTTCCCGTACTAAAGAAAGTAACAGCTGAATTCAAAAAAGAATTCCCAAATAAGAAAGTAATCTACTACTCAAAGATGACTCACCTGAGATACCTACAAGCGATCGAAGATGACAATATTGATGTTTTAGGTATCGACTGGCGTCATGACCTTGGTCATGTTTTAAATACACTAGGAAATGACTACTATATTCAAGGTAACCTTGAACCAGCATATCTGGGACTTCCTTGGGAGACTCTAGAGAAGAAATGGATGGATCTCTACGAATCGGTACAAAATGCCAATGCACCGATGAATAAATGGATTTGCGGACTTGGCCACGGTTGTCTTCAGTGGATCGACCAAGAAAATGTACGCAAGAGTGTAGAGCTAATTCAAACAAGATTCCAATATTAATTATTTGGGCGCTTAGCGCCCAAACTCCCTTCCTATAAGCCTTCTTCATCATCTATGTAAGAAGATAATAGAATCTATCTCTATTTTAATTAACTGATTGCCCCTAAAATAATTTAGTTACAGATATAAAATAACCAAGGAAGGTTAGATGAAAATTACACGCAAGATTTGTTTTCAGTTACTAGCAGGACTCTCACTACTAACATTTAACTCTTATGCATTTGAGCACAACTACATTGTGACAGGAAAGGACTTATTCCAATCAACACAAAGTCTACACTCAAATCTACAAATCGATATTATCAAGGTTGAAAAAGACCTTGTTATTGCAAAAACAAAAATAATGAGTGAGCAAGCTGAGATCTCTCACCTTGCACACGAAGAGCACCAAAGATGTGGTGGTTTCTTTGCGTTCCAGACAAAAGAAGAAGCTCTTCAATTTGTAAAAGAACAAAAAGAAAATTCTAACATTAATGCATTCTTAGCTGATTATACAATCAATCAAGAAGACCTTGTTAGGTCGGCCATTGCAAATACGAAGGAAAGCTCAATTAGAAGTGTTATTGAAAAGCTTTCAAGCTTCAATAACAGATACTATAAGTCTCAAACTGGTGTTGATTCTCAACAGTGGCTTAAGGACCACTGGACAAGTCTAACATCACACCGTTCAGATATTAGCGTTGATTTCTTTAACCACTCTTCATACCCACAGCCATCGGTTATTGCGACAATCAAAGGTAAGACTGACGATGTTATTGTTATTGGCGGTCACGGAGACTCCATCGCAGGTTGGTGGGGACGTACAAATGCCCACGCACCAGGTGCCGATGATAATGCTTCAGGTGTAGCAACTGTAACAGAAGTTCTAAAGACTCTAGCGCAAAGTGGCTATCAACCAGAAAAGACAATTATGTTTATCTCTTATGCGGCAGAAGAAGTTGGCCTTCTAGGTTCAAAAGAAATTGCTCAAACTTTTAAAAGACAAGGTAAGAACGTTGTTGGTGTTATGCAACTTGATATGACGAACTTCAATGGTTCAAACGATGACATCACAATCATTACTGATTATACAAATGAAGCACAAAACAACTTCCTTGGATCTCTATTAGATAAGTATCTTCCAGAGCTTTCTTGGGGACGTGACACTTGTGGATATGCTTGTTCAGACCATGCTTCATGGACGGCGCAAGGCTTCCCTGCTTCAACTCCTTTTGAAACTCGTAAACGTGAAATGAATGGAAAAATCCACTCTTCTCGTGACACTCTAGATAATATGGGTGGAACAGCTGATCACGCTCTAAAGTTTGCAAAACTTGCACTAGCATTCACAATCGAACTTGATAGATAGGAAATCTCTCGACTTTGATAATAAAAAAAAAGCCAGCTTATGCTGGCTTTTTTTTATGTCGATTACTTAAATTCAATTGAAAGTGGACAGTGATCACTTCCCATAACTTCAGGCTGATGCCAGCAGTTTTTCACACGTGATACAAAATCATCTGTTGACCAAAAGTAATCAATACGCCAGCCAACATTTCTTGCACGACAGTCGCCACGATAAGTCCACCAAGTGTAGTGGCCATTTTCTTCTGGAGAAGTGAATTCACGGAAAAGATCAGTAAAGCCCTGGGCCTTAAACTCATCCATCCATTCGCGCTCAAGAGGAAGAAACCCCGTTGTCTTCTTATTTGTCTTTGGATTTGCAAGATCATTTTCAGTATGAGCTGTGTTGTAATCACCACAGATCACAACTTCTTTCTTTGTCTTCTTCTTAAGAGCTAATGCCTTGTCAGCAACGGCACGACAGAAGTCCATTTTATATGGAACACGCCCGTGATCTCTTTGGCCATTTGGGAAGTAGCAATTAAAAAGAATATAATCATCAAATTCAGAAATAATCGTTCGTCCTTCGCAGTCGAACTCAGGGATTCCAAGCCCTACAGTATGCTTAACATTAATACCCTTTCGAACCCAAGTTGCAACTCCTGAATATCCTTTTCTCTCTGCAGGTGCGATAAGCACTTCGTGATGATCAGGATTATTTAAGCGCTCACTTAATTGTTCAGGTAATGCCTTTGTTTCTTGCAGACAAATTACATCTGAATTATCTTCTAAATACCAATCGTAAAAACCTTTCTTTTCGCAGGCCCTAAGACCTGCGACGTTCCAACTAGAAATTTTAGCCAAAACTAAGCTCCTAAGATCGAGATACCAGAGTCAACGTAAAGTACTTGCCCAGTTACACCATTTGCAAGGCGTGAACCTAAGAACACAGCTGCTCCACCAACATCTTCTTGAGTTACGTTACGACGAAGTGGCGACTTCTCTTCAACGTCATTTAAGAAACCTTTAAGCCCTGGAACACCAGAGGCTGCAAGAGTTCTAATTGGACCTGCAGAGATACAGTTTACGCGAATTCCTTCTGGCCCTAGATCATCAGCAAGGTATCTCATTGTTGATTCAAGAGATGCCTTAGCAACACCCATTACATTGTATCCGTTAAGAACCTTAACTGAACCATGGTAAGTAAGAGCGATAATAGAACAATCTTTTGCCATAAGTGGCTTAAGAACATTACATACACCTAGTAGAGAGTATGCTGAGATATCTTGTGCCATCTTGAAACCTTCACGGCTTGTTTTATGAAAGCGATCCTTAAGATCTGTTTTATCTGCAAACGCAAGTGAGTGAACAATAACATCAACCTCACCCCATTTTTCTTTTACAATCTCGGCCATCTTAGTCATGTGATCTTCATTTTGAACATCTAGTTCAAATGTAAACTCTCCACCAATTTCGGCGCTGAGTGGTTCAACTCTTTTTTGAAGAGCTTCGTTTAAGTATGAAAATGCAAGACGTGCACCTTGCTCTTTCATTTGCTTTGAAATTCCCCATGCAATTGATTTGTCATTTGCAAGGCCTAGGACTAGAACTTTCTTTCCTTCTAAAATTCCCATTTATTACTCCATTTTTATTATATTATTTAATAAATTTGTAACCGACTGAACGGATACTAATTATATGTTTTGGTTCCTTTGGGTTTTCTTCAAAGTATTTTCTAAAACGTACGATGAAGTTGTCAATGGTACGAGTATTTGAATCCTTTTTGTAGCCTAATAATTCAAGTAACTCACCGCGCGTCACCACTTCACCCTCACTTTGAGTTAAAAGTGTCAAAATCTTCACTTCCTGCTCAGTAAGGGCATATTCCTCGCCTTGAGAGCTGGCCTTAAAGTCAGAAAAATTAATCTCATTCGCACCAAATTGATAGACTGACACTTCTTTCTTTGTCCAACTTGAACGCTTTAAAAGACGCTTTACGCGCAAGATGAATTCATCAAGATTAAAAGGTTTTGAAAGATAATCATCTGTCCCCAAATTAAAGCAACGCACCTTCGACTTTGAGCTATCCTTAGCAGAAAGAACAAGGATAGGTGTTTTCTCATTAATCTCACGAATTTGAACGAGGATATCCTCACCGCTTAACACTGGTAACATGAGATCAAGAACAACTAAATCAAAGTCCTGCTCACGATAAAAATTAATCCCCTCGTCTCCACGACTTGCATGGACAACTTCATAACCTTCAAGCTCAAGGTTTAAGATAATTCCTTTTGCAATATTTTGCTCATCTTCAATAAGTAAAATACGACTCATACTAACTAACCTTATTTTTAAAAATTAACTTTAATGTTGTTCCCTGGCCGAGGCCTTCACTGTCGGCACTAATACGGCCACCGTGTATTCTCATAATCTGCATCGCCATATAAAGACCAACCCCACTTCCCTTTGAAGACTTTCCAGCTTGATAGAATTTTTTAAAGATATTCTTGATATCCTTATCCTCGATCCCATCTCCATTATCCACAAAAAAGAGCTCACTAAAGCGTTTCCCCTTTTGGAAGATGATCTCCATTGTCTTATGCTCTTTACTATTATAGCGAATAGCATTTGTCAGAATATTCATTAAGAGAATATCAAATAGCTTGCGATCAAACTCGATAGACTCCTCATCATCGAGATGAACAAAAGAAACCTCTAGTTCAGAAAAATTATGACGATTGCGATAAACAAACTCTTCAATTGTTTGGCGAATATTAATCTGTCTTAGATCCGGCTCGACTTTCTTTTCTTCAAGTCGACCTAACTGTAGGATTTGTTCAATATTATCCCCTAGTCTCTCAGTGTCATGCCTCATAATATCGAGATACTCTAACTGCTTCTCTCTCTCAAAACTGTGACGTTTTAAGGTATCAATGAAGATAGAGATTGAAGCAACAGGAGTCTTAAGCTCATGAGTGAAGCCATTAATAAAATTTTGCTGCATACGATAGAGCTGACGAAGCTTTTGATAGTAGTAGAAAACCATACTAAAGCCTACGATAATCAAGGATACTAGTATCGATAGAATGAGAATCATAACCCATGTCTCAGTCTGCTGAAACTGAACGAGAGGGATATTTGATTTCTTCACAAAGTCCGTTAACTTTGCGTTTACCTCTAGGTAAGAAGAAATATAGAGATATAAAGAAATCCCTAAGGCCACCAAGCTCGATATAAAGATAAAGAGTGGGTGAATAAAAAATGGGCCGCGTTTAATAAGTGACATATTGCAAATATTAGCAATTATTGGCACTATAAGTTAAGGAAATAATCTCAATAATATATCAAAGAATTTAAATCGAGGAATTTATGCAAGACATCGCTCAATTTATTGACCACACTTTATTAAAGCCTGAAGCAAGTAGCCTACAAATTAAAAAGCTATGCCAAGAAGCTAATGAGTATGGTTTTAAATCAGTTTGTATAAATCCTAGTAATATTCTTGAAGCAAAGAAACACCTTGATCCAAGTAAGTCTCTTATTTGCACAGTTATCGGTTTTCCACTTGGTGCCATGACAACAGAAACGAAGGTTTTTGAAACAAAGGATGCTATCGAAAAAGGTGCCCAAGAAATCGATATGGTTTTAAATATTGGTAGACTTAAGGAAGGAAACCTTGAGTACGTTGAGCAAGATATTGCGGCCGTTGTTAAGGCCGCAAACGGAAAGATTGTTAAGGTTATTTTTGAAACTTGTCTTCTTAATGAAAAAGAAATTCGTTTAGCGGCCAAAGCATCGATAAGTGCTGGAGCTAGCTTCATTAAGACTTCGACAGGATTTTCAAGCGAGGGGGCCAATCCTGAAGTAGTCTCAATAATGATTGATGAGGCTCAAGGAAAATGTGAAGTTAAGGCCTCTGGTGGCGTTAGAAGTCTAGAGGATGCTCGTAAATATCTAGAAATGGGTGTAAAAAGACTGGGAACAAGTTCTGGTGTCGCAATTATGGAAGGTGAAAAAAATATCACAACTTCTTACTAATGTGTAAGTTTGCATCTGAGTATGCTATTGATAGAAGTAGATGAGAGAGAGGGACTCACACAAGGAGTTTTCATGAAGTCTATTTTGCTATCAGCAACTGTAACTTTAATTTCAATCAAGGCGTACGCAAGTCTGCCATGTGAGCAACTCGACCAAAACCTAGCTTATGAAAACACTCGTGAATTCATAAGCATCAAAAAGAAAATCACAGAAAATTCTCAATTAAATGATGACATTCGAAATCGAATTAAATCACTTATTAAGAACACAAGAAATTACTACTTCAAATCGGGATGTCAAAACCTAAGACATCAACAGCTTGGTATTTTACTAGAGCTTAATGAGTTGAAGAAGTTATAAGATTTTCTTTACCGTTGCCTACCTACTATTGCGTCCAGCAAAGTGCCACAATGACTTGAGAGTCATTAGGGCCAAGGCCAGGAAGGTTATATGGAGAGAATCGCACACCAATTAACAATTTCAAAGCATGCAAAGAAGAGACTGCTAGAGCGTCAAATTCACTTTAGCGAAATTGATTATTGCCGCTTAAATGAAGCTGCTCATAAATTGAAATTAAAAGGTTCCAAAGAGTCCTTAGTTATCACAGATGAAGCTGCCTTTATTCTCGACATTGATCGCTACTGTCTAATCACAGCAGTAAATAAAGATGAGCTTAGTGATAATATTTTTACTAAAATTGATGCAACAATGATCTTATAAAGTATTCCAGTAATTAGTTGGAAGCTCTCCTTTTTTCGCCAATTCATTAGCAAGGCCAGGGACGGCTCCACCAAAAACGAGTTCACCATTTTCAATCTCAAGAACAGAAGTTGTAAGAATATTATTTCCTTCCATACTATTGACTTCCATCACCTGAGTCACTTTTCTTCTGCCATCGTCTGTTCTTCCAAGCTGAATAATGAAGTCGACAGCTGTTGAAATATATTTTCTTACTACATGATATGGAAGATCAAATCCGGCCATTAAGAATAATGCTTCAACTCTTTGTAAACACTCCACTGGAGAATTAGCATGAATAGAAGTCATACTTCCATCATGTCCTGTATTCATGGCCTGAATCATATCAAAAACTTCGGCCCCTCTTACCTCTCCGATAAAGATTCGATCGGGCCTCATTCGAAGAGTATTCTTAACAAGTTGACTCATTGAGAGCCCTTCCTTGCCACTTGTTAGGCCGGCCTCAAGTCTTACACAATTAGTATTGCCCACGACAAGCTCTAGTGTATCCTCAATTGTGATAATTCTCTCATCTGGAGACACTTCCTTTAGAAGCATATTCATAAAAGTCGTTTTCCCAGAACCTGTACCACCAGAAATTAGAATATTCTTTTTTGCCTTAATAAGTGATTTGAAAAAAGGAATATACTTTTCACTAATACCAAATAACTGAGAGTGTTTATCTAATTCGAAATTATTTGAAAGGTATTTTCTAATTGTAATGGAAGTGCCTTGAGAAGCATATGGTTCACTAATAATATTAATACGTGAGCCATCGGGTAACCTTCCATCTAAAATAGGGTTCTCATTTGAAAACTTCTTCTTATTAAATAGTGCAACTTCATTAGAAAATTCGAGAATATCTTTTTTATTAAGAGGAACATTAAGTCCAATAAACTCTCCTCCTCTTTCAACAAAAACATTCTTTGTTCCGTTAATCACAATTTCAGAAATTCCTTTCTTCGTCGAAAGATCTTCTAACATTTTCCACACACTATTATCTGCCATACTCTTCCTTCTTCACACTATCTTAAACTGTTTTCGACGCAATCAAGTCAGTGTCTCCAATACTTAAGGCGTAATTAATTATATTTTTTTGTAGTTGGTATTTCTGGTCTGTTGCAAGCATCGACTCAATCGTCTCAAAGCTCTGTTTCGCTCTAATTAGTCCAAAAAGTTTTTCTTCACCTAAGTATTTTAAAAAGTGAACAAGCATTAGTATCAAGATATCAATACGAATATTTCTATTTTTAGATTGAGCTAATAGTTGATCAATTCTTCGATCCGGGAAATAAGGATGCTCCTCAATACTTTCAAGATCAGATTCATAACAAGAAACTTTTAGGTACATACCAAGTGAAATTAAACGAGAGTAGCCACTTACCGTTTTATCGCGAAATCGTGATTCAATCTTTTTGATATCCTCAACCTCTTCTGTCAAAACAGCATGAGGGTGATTACTATTGTAGAGAAAGTTCATGTAGTAGGCCAAGAGACGATCACGAATTCCATGCCAACCATACTTCTTTACTAGAGAGGTTAAATCAGTCTCCTCACCGCCATTTAAAATACGATAAAGAATCCTGGCCATTGCAGGTGATTCAAAGAGAAATCTTTGTAAATCAACAGATGTGTTACTTGAGCTTGAAACATCACTCAAAAGTAACTGACAAAATCTCTCGGGAAGTTCTACATAATCTAATTCCATAAAACTATGATAAATGAGATTTAGGTGAGATTCCAGCTTTATATTAATAAGCTGCTGCTGTTATAATAGATCTATGAAAACACCCATTTTAGAAGAATTTAAACTCAAGGCCATTGATAAAGAAGAAATAAAACTGGCCATGAAAACTTACCGTGTTGGTCATCAGCCACTTTATCTAGATGCATCGAAACTCCAAAGAGATCGACTTATTAAATTGCTGGGACTCTTATCTAATGTTTTAGAGGAAGAAAACCTTTCACCAAAGTTTCCTTATCCCTTCTACATCATCTCAGATATTGAAGATATTTGGACTCGTTTTCCTATCTTTAAGTCACTTGAGGATCTTCCTAAGTACTACCAATTTGAAGCGGCCAGGCCTACAAACAAAGAACAGAAAATATTGGACTTCATTGATATCTCAGCTTCTAATATAAGAAATGAAGATGTACAGTTATGTCTTGATGAGTTCGGACGAACGATTTCTTCACAGAGAATCATTAAAGCACTTGCTAAAGAAGGTTCGAAACTTGAAAAGATAATTTCAATCATGGAAGACGAAAATGTCAGAAGATAATCAAAATGATGACCTTAAAAAAATTGATCAGCATATAAAGAAGGTCCTAGGAGATGAATTCGCTCCTCCTCCTAAGAAGCAGTCTTCAGGTAATGAAGAGCATAAGCTGACAAACTTTCTCGATATAGAAAAAAATCGCATCAAGCAGCTAAAGGACTTCTTTCAAACGAGAGTTCCAAATGTTATTGAATTAAATCAATTTGATGAACTGATGCAAGAGTTAGTTGAGTATAATGACCAACTTCGAGCAAAAGTGTTAAAGAAGACAGTTCAAAAAGACTCTAAATTTAGTTTAAACTTAAAACAAATATTTAATAAAACTTTTATCGAATAGGAGAAGTGAATGAAGAAGATTTTTATGATGGCACTTTTATGTGTATCAACTTTAGCAATGAAGCCTGCAATTGTTGAAATTTCAGGTGAAAATGGTGGTCGCCTAAATGGAAAGGCCTGGTCTTCATCAGAGCTAAAAGATAAAGTTCACGTTCTATTCTACGTTGACCCTGACGAAAAAGACTTAAATAATCACGCCTCAGAGGCCCTTGCACGCGAAAAATTTGACCTTAAAAAGTATGCTTCTATTGCAGTTATTAATATGGATGCAACTTGGCTTCCAAACTCAATCCTTGAGGGTGCTCTAGAAGACAAGCAAAAGAAATATCCTAACACTCTTTATGTAAAAGACCTTGAAAAAGTAATCGTTAAAAAGTGGAAAGGAATCGTAAAAGATGACGACTCGAATATCCTTGTTTTCGATAAGTCAGGTAGCATTGTTTATAAGATCAATGGAAAAGCAAGTGATGCTCAAGTGAAAGAGATGATCTCAATTATTAAAAAGAATATGTAGGTGCCATGCACCTTTGGTTTCGCACCTGCTAACAAGCGGGTGCAAACTCTCCCCTATTTTCACATACGAAATATTCAAATAAATACTCCTTTTTTAATTTTATTCATTCCTAAACTCAGTTATCAGTGCTGAATGCCAAGAAAACCAATAATTAGAACAAATCTTTGTCCGTACCACGTTTATATCAGAACAAATAATAAGGAATGGTTCGATATTCCCATGTCTACCGTTTGGAACTATTGTTTGAAATCAATCAAATATGCTCAAAATCACCATCCAGTCGAAATCCAAGCATTTGTATTAATGACAAATCACTATCATCTCTTAATCTGGACTCCAAATTGTGATATCGATCGTTTTATGTTCTTTATGAATTCCCACTTAAGTAAGCTGATAAGAAGAGAGACAGGTCGAATCAATCGCATATTTGGAGATCGCTATAAGTGGTCAATTGTTAAAGACCAAAAGTATTATCAAACGGTATTGCGTTACGTCTATCAAAACCCGAATCGCAAAGGAATTACACAAAAGTGTCAAAATTATGAGTTTTCGACTCTGTCTTATGTAATTAAGAATGAGGATTTGGGATTTAAATTAAAAGATCCAATAATTGGAGATACTAAAAATTTCTTAGAGTGGGTAAACCAAGAAGACGAGAAGTTTTCATCTACTAGAATTAAAGATGCTTTAACAAGGCCAGAGTTTAAAATAAAAAATAATAGAACTTCCCGTCGTATTTAGCAGGTGCGAAACCAAAGGTGCATGGCACCTACTCGGCACCTACTCTTTTATGATTGTCGTTGAGTTCATCAAGACAGGATAAGTCTTTCTAAGCTTCTTCCCATTTTTTAATAAATAGGGCCATTCAACGACAACTTCACTAACCTTCTCATCTCCAAGACCAATGTGAATATAAGATGAATTTTGAGGCTGAAATTGCCCAAAAGATGGATAGTGTTGGCGAGTAAAAGTATTGCCCTTATCTGTATCTACGATTACCTTCGCACCATAAGCTTCTTTATTAGACTTTTTTCCAATGAGCTTAAGTTTGATAAAATTCTTTTGTGGGAGTTGATTTTCGAATAAATAAACTCTCGGCCCAATTCTAAAATCACGAGTATTCGTTTGAATCGTTAGAATATCCATTCTACCATCATCGTTATAGTCTAGGACGACAGTTGAGCTTGGATTCACAATATCAATTCCAAGATCTGGCGCACGGTTAACTAACTCATGATCATTTTCTTGTACAAATGAGACAAGTCTTGAGTGAGGCGGAAAGCCAGAGTTATCAACGATTAAATCAATAAGGCCGTCGTTATTTAAGTCACTCCAAAGCCCTCTCATATCACCTTGGTTCCAATTAGCCTTCGCTTCATCATTTGTATACTCTGTACGAATGAAAGAAATATCCTTAAGACCTTTATTCGTCAAAATACTTGAACGATCGCGCGAAGCTAAATCAAGAGAGTGAGAGATTTCTCCCATGGCAATATCGTAGTAGCCATCATTATTATAGTCACCACAAATTGCAAAGGTAGAGTTCCCACCGTTATAGCGGCCACCACTAGTGATTGTATCCATACTGTAACCAGAACTCTTGCCCGTATCAGTGTAGACAATATTTTTTCCACGCTTTGATGAAAGCCAAAGCTTATTTGGATAACCAGCAGAGTTACTCGTTAAGATATCAGGGATGCCGTCATTATTTATATCACAAATACTTGATGAAAAAGTCGGTGCAATATTTATATATGTATCACCACGCTGGTCTAGTTCACTTGTTAGGGCACCAGAAATTCCGAAGACCTTACCTTTCTTATAAGTAAAGAGGCGATTCTCAATTGCCTCACCCTCTTTATTACGGTCAAACCAATTAGCGACAAAGAAATCTAAGAGCCCGTCATTATCATAGTCAAAGAGGTTAACGTTTGAAATTGGTGCAATGAAGTCAAAGCTGGTTTCACCAAACTTTCTAAAGACAATACCATTATTACGAGAAGGGCTTCCCTTATACGAAACAAGAGGTTTCTTCGTTAAGGCCGACTTCTGGTTATGAATCCCTGTAATAACATCGACAATTCCATCCTTATCAAGGTCCGCAAATTGTAAGAACGTCACCTGAACATCATCTTCAAAGTAGATATTCTTAGCTTTAACAAAGCCTTCATCCGTGGCCAAGTAAAACTGAGGAACAGAATAATTCCCATTTAAGAAAACGAGATCCTCTCTTCCATCACCGTTGATATCATATACATAAACACGTGACGCCTTAATACCACTTAGTCCAAGTTTTCTCGTCACATCGACAAATTTCGAAGATGACTTTGTTGGCCCATAATTGAGCCTTACTTGTTTAGTTTTTGATTTCTTTTCTTTCTTTTTAAAAACCTTACTAGAACAAGAAGTTAAGAGTATGGCCGAAGAAAGTAGCAGGAGAGAATATTTCATATCAATATTCTAATAGGCCCCAGCATTTTTTACTAGGGCCTAAGAGATTATTTTTTAAATTGTCATGAAAAATAATTAGAAGTTAATGATATCTAGGCCGTAACCGTCATTTGCACAAACTTGATCAGAAGTTTCTTTAACAACTTTATCATCGTGTGAAGTCATTGCCTTAAGATTTGTCACAACAACTGCTCTTGCATCTTTAAGTGCTACACGAGCAAGGTTAAGAGCATAGTCTTTCTTGTCTTGTTCGATCTTGTCACTATTAAGGATTGAAGTTGTACGAGAGATTACTGCTAACATTACATAAAGGTTCATCGCCATTTCAGCAATTCTCTTTTGTGGAAGCTCATTTCCAATAATATTCTTACCATACTTCATTAGTGTATTCTCAACTTGAATTGCGAATTGACCAAGAAGAGAATTAAACTTCCCTGCTTCCTTTTCAAGCTTAGCGTGATGCTTAGTGATTAGACGTTGCCCAATCATCTTTGATAGACGGCCTTTTGCGAAGTTTGTTAATACACCTACTGACTTAATCGGATCTTGAAGAGCTTTTGAAACATCAGCCGCTTTACCAAGTGCTTTCATGCTTTCAGATGGATTTCTAATACCAGAAAGAGCAAGGAAGATTCTTAAAATTTCGTTTGTTCCTTCAAAGATCATATTAATACGAGAGTCTCTCATAATTCTTTCATATGGATACTCTTTCATATAACCATTACCTGCTGCAATCTGCATCCCTTGATCAACAACTTCCCAAAGAGATTCAGAACCATAGATTTTACAAACAGCTGTTTCTAGGTAGTAGTCGTTTAGACCTTTACACATATTACCAGTTGTCATGTAAACGATTGATTCAGTTGCATAGATTCTTGCTGCCATAAGAGCAAGTTTATCTTGAATAAGGCCAAATTCAGCAATTGGTGCACCAAATTGCTTACGTCCTTTAGCGTGCTCAGTTGCAAGCTTAAGAATAGTCTTCATTCCACCAACACATCCAGCACCAAGTGATAGACGTCCAGAGTTAAGAACGTTCATCGCAATCTTGAAACCTTTTCCAAGCTCACCAAGAATATTTTCTTTAGGAACAATTACTTTATCAAAGTAAACCGCACGTGTTTCAGAGGCGCGGATCCCCATTTTGTTTTCTTTTTCACCAAATGAAAGACCTTCCATTCCCTTTTCGACAACAAAACAAGAGATCTTCTCTTTTGTTTCACCATCTACTTCGTGATCTGTCTTACAAAATACTGAGTAAAATTCTGCTGTACCAGCATTTGTGATCCAAAGCTTCTGTCCAGTGATCGTATATGTACCGTCACCATTATCAACGGCCTTTGTCTTAATCGAATATGCATCAGAACCTGAGCCTGGTTCAGTTAAACAAAATGCTGCTAACTTTTCACCTGAAGCAAGTTGTGGAAGCCACTTTGCCTTCTGTTCTTCAGTTCCTTCATTAAGTAGTGCACGGTAACCAATTGACTGGTGAGCACCAATCATTGTTGCAACAGCACCATCAAAAGAAGCAACTTCTGCAAAAACGCGACTATAAAGAGTATAATCAAGGCCAAGACCACCTAGATCTTCATGAACACCCATCCCAAAAAGCCCAAGTTCAGCTAGACCTTGCATTACTTCAGGCGGGATCACACCTTCATGATCCATTTTCTCACCGTCTAAAGTCCCCTCACAGAACTTATTTACAGCGTTCACCATTTCGCGCCCAAAGTCTTGCTGCTCATCAGTAAAACCAGGGTATGGAAATACATTGTCTTCTTTAACTTCACCAAAGAATAGATCTCCAACAATGGAGTCCATCATTTGCTTTTCTTCACTCATCATTAAGTCCTTTTTTAAATCCATCTATGTGGGTAGAAATTTGATTGACTAGAATTCCCTGACATTTTAGCACGACATACGTCAAATAATCAAAGCAAACACTTACTAAAGTTTGTCCGACAAAAACACTCGGTCGAAAATAAAGAAAATTCTTACCGAATATATCAATGGTTGATGCTTTGGGTAAACAACCTTAAAATACTATAAGGTATTAAAATATAAAAACTTTCAAGAAGAAACTTAATGACGAAAAAGAAAGGATTCTTTTCAAAAATTAAATCAAAGTTATCCAAGGAACAGGATGACAGTGAATTTATTGAGCATGAAGAAACTCATCACGATGGCGAGGAGTACGAAGAAGAGTACGAAGGCGAAGTCTACGAAGAAGATGTCGACGTCCCTCTTCCACCCCCTCCAGCAGCTCAACTTGAAGCTCATCAAGAAGATGACAATGTGTTGGAAGACCCAACCCTAGAAGTCTATATTGATGACCTTGAGGCACATTCTGAAGAAGACGCTGGATTCTTATCAAAGCTTAAGAGTAAGCTCTCTAATAAATCAAAAGATGACACAGAAGATGAAGACTCTGAAGAGTTTTCGGATGATGAAGAAGACGAACTAGAAGTAGAATCAGGCAATAAGTACAATGTCATGCAACGTATGCTTGATAAGATTAAATCTAAAACAGAAGATTTTGACTTATCAAAAGTTGGCGCTGGAAAAAGAGGAAAAGGTCACCAATCTGGTGCCCAATACTTCCTTCCTAACCTTCTAAGTAATGAGTCTCGTCCAAAGATTCATCACTACTTCTTAATTCTCTTAACTTGTGCCTTCTTATATCAGATTGGAAAGTTTGCCGCTCTTTTTCTAAGTGGAAAAGATAACAGCGCAAAATTCCAAACAAACTTTAGTCGCCCTACTACATACGACCACAATCCATCGATTGCTAATTTTAGAAATTACAACCCTTTTAATATTCAAGAAGATGAGAATGAAAAAACTGAAACAAAAGTTAAGCGTCCAAAGAATGTTGTTAAGGTTTGTCATTCGGCCGATCAAGAATCAAGACTTGGCTTTAAGCTGCTAAATACGATCGTTCTACAAAATACAAAGAAGTCAGTTGCGAGTGTTTCTAACCGTGGAAAAGTTGAAAACGTTCGTGTTGGTGGAAAGATCAATAATATTGCAGAAATTGGAAGTATCACTCGCCAAAAAGTTATCTTTAAAAATTTAAGAACTGGTGAATGTGAATTCATTGCAAATGTTGATGAGAAAGCGAAACGCTTTGCACGCAAGGCCAATACAAAGATTCTTCCTCCAAGTAGAGCGAAAGAAGTTATGCCTGAGTTCAATAAAGATATTAAAGTTGAAGGAAATAACTTTAAAATCAAGAAAGAACTACGTGACTCTCTCCTAAGTAATATTGGAGACGTTCTTACTCAGGCCAAGGCCATTACGATAAAGAATCCAGATGGATCACTTTGCTTCAAAATGACTGAAGTTAAACCTGGTTCAATCTATTCATACTTAAATGTTCAAAATGATGACATAATTTGTGAAATTAACGGCGCAAAAATCGAGAATATGAATCAAATTATGGGAATGTTTGGAAAAATTAAGTCTACGGACTATTACGAACTCGGTATTAAGAGAAACGGAGTTCAGCAAAGCTACAACTACAATTTTGTCGAATAATTATAGGGATCATGGATGAAGAAACTATTTTTAAATCTCTCAGCACTATCTTTACTATGTCTTGCCGCAGATCCGGCACAGGCTCAGTTTAGACAATTTAAATCGAAAACGAAGGTTAATCGTGATGCTACTCCTTCCGCTGCCAACCTACTCAACAGTGGGAATGCAGAGTCAGGAAGTGATGCATTTGGTAGAACGGCCAATCAACCAAAGAAGTCTGACGATGCTTACGTTAACTTAAACCCAGAAACTGCTTTTGGGCCAGAGATTGTAACGAGCTTTGATTTCGAAGACACTTCCCTACAAGACCTGACAAAGCATATGCAAAAGCTTACAGGGCTTAACCTTATTATTGACAAGGACCTCAAAGGAAAGATATCAATTTCAGCACCGACTCCAATTACAGTTGGTGATGCATGGAAAGCATATTTAGCAGCACTTAATATGAACGGCTTAACTATGGTTAAATCTGGTGCTTTCTACAAGATTGTTCAAGCAAGAGATATTCGCTACATCCCAACAAAGATTTACACAGGTAATTATGTTCCGGAAACAGAGAATTACCTAATGAAGATTATTGCTCTTAAAAATATTGATTCAACAGAAGTTTCTCGTTCATTTAGACCCTTCATGTCTCGTTACGGGCGTATTATTGAGATCAAGCAAACAAATACAATTATCATTCAAGATACAGGTTCTAACATCAACCGTTTAATGAGCTTAATTAAATTCATCGATGTTCCTGGACACGAAGAAACTCTTCAAATTATTCCAGTTAAAAATACTTCAGCTTCTGAAATTGCCAAGCTTCTGGATAAGATCCTAAAAGATGATACATCGAAGAAAACTTCTTCAAGAAGAAGCTCTGATGGTGGTGGACAAATTATCTCTAAACTTACGGCCGAGCCACGTACAAACTCAATTATTGCCATGGCAAACTCAAGTGGGGCAAAGAGACTAAAAGAGCTTATTAATAAGCTTGATGTTGAGTTAGTTGCTTCAAATAATGAACAAATCCACGTTTACTACCTTTATCACGGTGATGCAGAAGATATGTCAAAAACATTATCTGAGCTAGTAAGTGGATCAAAGTCGAGAACATCAAGTACGAGAAGAACATCACGTTTTTCAAGAACTTCAAATGATGACAATAATGAACTATTCAATGCAGAAGTAAGAATTACTGCTGATAAATCAAATAACGCACTTGTTGTTACGGCGTCACCTACTGATTGGCTTACACTTGAAAAAGTTATTAAGAAGCTAGACCAACCAAAGGACCAAGTATTCATCGAAGGCCTTGTGATGGAAACAAATATTTCAAAATCTCGTGACCTTGGTGTTTCTATTGTTGGAGCATACGGTTCTGGAGCAGCTGATCGCGCCGGTTCAATCAACGGGACTTCAGGTTCAATACTGACTCAATTAATCTCTGGAACATGGACATCAATTGGTGGTCTATTTGCAGGTGTTGGTCTTGGTAATGAAATAGAAACAGAAATTAACGGTCAAACTGTTAAGATCGACTCTATTAACGCTCTAATTTCAGCAATTGCAAGTAATGGTGATACAAACGTTCTATCAACTCCACAACTATTGGTTCAAGATAATACTGAAGGAGTATTTGAAGTTGGTGAAAAAATTCCTGTACCGAAGGAAACACAAGCTTCAAATGGTTCGACAACGACATCACTTGAGACACAAAACGTTACATTAAAAATGAAGATAACTCCTCAAATTAACAAGGTAACGAGATATATCAAACTAAAAATTGACCAAAACTTTGAAGATTTCTCAAGTAGAGCTCTCCCATCTGGTGTACAAGCAGTAGGTGTTGGTACTGTTGTAAGAAGTGCCGTAACAACTGTAACTGTTCGTGACCGCGACACAATTGCAATGGGTGGTATGATGAGAGATAAGACAACTGATTCAGTAAGTAAGGTTCCCCTACTTGGTGATATCCCTGTTCTTGGTTGGTTATTTAAGAATACGACGACTCAAACAGAAAAACTTAATATGCTAATGTTCTTAACACCAAAGATTCTTGATAACTATCAAGAAGACGTTGCAAGCACTGTTAAAGAGAGCTTAAACCGTCGTGCTTCTCACCTTAAAGAATTCCATGGTGAAAAAGACCCATTTAAGTCAACAGCAAAGGGTCTTTACAACAAGGCACAAAAACAAGAGCAAGGTCCACTATATGATGAACAACGTAATAAGTATTACAAGCAACAAAATCATGATAGCGTCATGAATGACTCAGTTATAGAGCCTAGCTACAAAGATATCGTTCAAAAAGTAAACGCAAAGAAATCTGCTCCTAAGAAGGCCCCAGCTGTAAAAGTAAAGTCTTCAAATAAAGAAGTAGTGATTAAGAAGTAATATTAAAAGGCTTGATGTTAATGAGAAACCAAATGCTAGAAACATTTGAACACGGTAAAGAAAAGATTGGTGAGCTTTTAATTAAGCACACCTCTCTTACACGTGAGCAATTAGATGAAGCACTAGAGATTCAACAAGAATCAGGAATGCTTATCGGTGAAATCTTACTTAAGAAGAACTATATTCACCCTCACGATATTACAAAAGTAATTTGTCACCAAATTGAAATTCCTTATGAATCCGAAATTGACGTGGATTCAATTGATCCGGAATTAATTACGAATATTCCAATCAATTATGCAAAGACTCAAGAGCTTATTCCAGTAATGGAAACTCCTCGCTTTGTTTCAGTTATTATCACTGACCCATTCAATTTCGATGCTATTAATGATTTAAGAGAGATCTTTAAAAAAGATATTCATATCTCTGTGGCCCAGCCTCTAAAAGTTAATGATGCCATTAACCGTGTTTATGAGAAGGCCAATAAGAATATGGTTCAGTCCCTTGAAGATGAGTTCGATGAATCTCTTGATCTTGATGGGCCAATTGATATCTTAGATGCAGGAGCTGACGAGGCCCCTGTTATTCGTTTTGTAAACTCAATTATCTTTAGAGCTGTAAAAGAGCGCGCTACCGATATTCACATTGAACCTTATGAAAAAGAGTCAATTTACCGCTTTCGTATTAACCGAGTTATGACGGAAGTTTTAAGACAACCACTTAAGACACACTCTGCCGTTGCCTCACGTATTAAAGTTATGGCAAAACTAGATATTGCAGAAAAACGTCTTCCACAAGATGGGCGTATCCCTATCAAGATGGCCGGTAAGGATATCGATATCCGTCTTTCAACGGTACCTGTTCAAAATGGTGAGCGTATCGTTATGAGGATTCTTGAAAAAGATAATAATATCCTTCAACTTGATCACCTTGGTTTCCACGGTAAAGTTCTTGATGATCTGGATGCTCTATCACAAAGAAAAGATGGGATCGTTTATGTATCTGGTCCAACTGGACATGGTAAGTCGACAACTCTCTTTGCGATGCTAAGTCGAATTAACACACCTGACAGAATGATTATTACAGTTGAAGATCCGGTGGAATATGAAGTCCCAGGAATTTCACAAATTCAGGTAAATCATAAGATTGAACTTTCATTTGCCAAAGCACTTCGTGCGATCCTTCGTCAAAACCCTGATGTTATCATGGTTGGGGAAACAAGGGACTACGAAACAGCAGAGATGGCAATTCAGGCCTCTATTACAGGTCACTTTGTTCTTTCGACAATTCACACTAATGACGCTTCATCTGTACCGAACCGTCTGATTGATATGGGAGTGCAGCCATTCATGATTGCCTCTTCTCTTTCTGGTGCACTAGCGCAAAGACTTATTCGAACTCTTTGTAAGGAGTGTAAGAAGCCAAAAGATATTACAGATTTTGATCTCGAAGTTTTAGGGATCGATAAAATACCAGAAGGTTCAACAGTATATGAGGCCGTAGGTTGTCCAAGTTGTGACAATAAAGGCTACTCAGGAATGACTGTAGTAGCAGAACTTTTAATGATTAACGATGAAATTCGCTCTTTGATTATCAACTCTTCTCCATCTGGACAAATAAAAAGAGTTGCGCAAAAGTACGGGATGAAGACTCTTAGAGACGATGCAATTGAAAAGGTTCTTATGGGAATAACTTCAATTGCTGAAATGAACCGTGCTATTAATATCGAAGGTGAAGACGAAAGTTACGAGTAACAAAAGAGTAAGAAGACATGGCCATATTTGATTATAAAGGTATTGATCGCACCGGAACTGAAAAGAAAGGTAATATCACAGCAGAAAACGAACAGGCAGCAAAGGCCAAGATTCGTGCTAAAGGTATTATGCTTACAGCGATTAAAGAACATAAGTCTTCTAGTAAGTCTTCTTTTGAGTTGAACTTTGGAAGTAGCGTTTCAATCAATGACCTATCACTTATGACTAGACAGCTGGCCACTCTTGTCAAAGCAAAGATTCAAATCGTTGAAGCCTTCAATGCACTTATTGAGCAGTCAGAGAATCCAAAACTAAAAGTTGTCCTCTCTGAAATTCGCCAAAAAGTGAACGAAGGTAGCTCTCTTGCGGCTGCATTCTCAGACTACCCTAAAATCTTTGACCATATCTATGTCAACATGGTTGAGGCCGGTGAACAGTCAGGTACTCTTGATATCGTTCTCATCCGTCTTGCAGAATTTACAGAAGCACAAGTTAAATTAAAAAATAAAGTAAAAGGTGCCATGATGTATCCAATCATCATGCTACTTGTTGGTGCTCTTGTTATGGGAGTTATTCTTGTTCTAGTAATTCCAAAAATTACAAAAATCTTTGTTTCAATGAAAAAAGAATTACCACTACCAACAAAGATTTCGATTTGGTTATCAAGTTTTTTACAGCAATATTGGTGGGCCGTCATTATTGGAGCATTCGCTCTTTACTGGCTATTTAATCGCTATATTAATACTAAGAGTGGCCGTGAGAAATGGGACTACGTTACATTAAAGCTTCCTATTTTTGGTTCACTTATTACAATGGTGAACGTATCTCGCTTTGCTTCAACCTTAGCAACACTCCTGAATTCAGGTGTACCAATTCTTGCATCAATGAAAATTGTTAAAAACCTAATTGGTAATATTCATATGCAAGAGGCAATTGAAAATGCTCGTGTTAATATATCGGAAGGTTCTTCCATGGCAGCGCCCCTTGCACAATCGGGATACTTCCCTATCATGGTTACCCATATGATTAGTTTAGGTGAGAAATCAGGTGAACTCGAACCAATGCTTAACATCATTGCAGAAAACTACGAAGATCAGGTAGAATCTAAATTGAGTGGGTTAACATCTGTTCTTGAACCTATTATGATGGTCGGAATGGGTGGAGCAGTTGCCTTCATTGTTATGTCAGTTGTCGTACCAATGATGGAGCTAAACTCGATCAATTAAGCTTTTTTAGAGGATATAAAGAAAGAAGACATTTAAGGAGATTTTAAATGAAGAACAATTTTTTAAAGCGCCAAGTAATGAAGAGTCAGGCAGGGATGACACTAATTGAAATCCTTATTGCCCTTACTCTAATTTCATTAATGGGGACATTTATTGCAGGTAAGGTTTTCGACTCACTAGAAGAAGGTCGTGTAAAATCAGCAAACATTCAAATGAAGTCACTAGAGTCACTACTAAAAGACTTTAGAAGAAAGTGTAACTTCTACCCAACAACAGAAATGGGACTAGATGCACTTATTTCAAAGCCGTCTGGAGGACGCGAATGTAAGAACTATCCACCAAATGGATTTATCGATGCAGATGAAATCCCATTAGATCCATGGGATATGGAGTATGTTTATACTTCAGATGGAAAGACTTACAATATCATGTCTTATGGTAATGATAACGAAGAAGGCGGAGAAGGTTTCGCTGCTGATATCTACCTAAGAGATAAGAAGTAATTTAAATTAAAAGTCAGGGAAGTTATGCATAAGGCACATGGACAATCAGGTTTTACATTAATTGAAATTCTGGTATCCATGGCCTTAGCTTCCCTACTTCTCTACATGGTTGCAGGATCAACCTTTTCCTCACGCCGCAACCTCGATGATACGATTGAAAACATTGAACGCATTATTCGCTTCTCAAGTGATGAAGCTAGTTTAACAAATAAATTTTTACGTGTTGGTTTTGATATTGAAGATATCGACCAAAAGCTTTCTCTAGAAATGGCACAAAGTAATGACTTTGTTATCGACATGGATTCGACACAGAATTATGACGATCTGACAGAGGAAGAACAAAAAGAAGCAAATAAGCAAGGAAGATTTATGCCACTTCCCGACTTTGATGCGAACGAGTTTCGTCCAACAGGAGGAGTTCGTATTGTTGCCATAGGTAGCACCTTAACACAAAAATTACACACAACTGGCAAACCATATGTCTACTTTTACCCCACAGGTGAGAAAGATTCTGTTATAATTATTCTTGCAACTGAAGATGAAATGGTCGCGCTATCAACTGAGCCATATTCTCAAGTAATCAATCGTGAATACGTTGGCCTTGAAGATGTGAACTTCTCAAATGATGACTATATTGAAAAATTAACAACAAGAGCAGAAGAACTTTATAACGAATGGTTAAGCAATTAAAAAATAATTCAGGTTTTACCCTCATTGAGGTTCTTATTGCGCTCGCAATATTCGCAGTCTTTATTACTTCATACATTACCGCTCAAGGTTTAAATATCACAGACTCAATGGAGATGCGCACAGAGATTACTCTTCGTGAATACGGCATTGAGAAAATGAATGAAATCCTAGCATACCCTCCAGAGCTAAAAGATAGCATCACTCTAAAACCAGAGTCTGGAAAGTTTGAGAGTAATGACAATATCAGCTATAGCGTTGAATGGAAGAACTTCACTGTTCCAGACTTTGAAAAGATATCAGGCTCTGAAACACCAGATGATGGTGATGATAGTAACAATGCAATTCAAAAACAGATTTTTGGCGTTGTAAAAAAGAATCTTGAAAAACTTCTTTGGCAAGTCAGTGTGACAGTTAAAGATGATACTACTGATGAAACATATACTATTAGTACGTGGTTATCAAATGATAAGTACAAGGTGCAGATAAACGGACTCTAGGTTTTTAATGAAAGGCATAGAAAAAAATCAAATTCACAAGAATGAAGATGGCTTTACATTAATTGAAGTTCTTATCGCTATTGCTATTCTCTCTGTTCTTATGACGGCCATCTATACAATAGTCGACAGTAGTGTAAATACGAATGATCGAGTAACAAAAGAAGACCGAGAAAGGCTTCAGCTAGAAATTGGAATGATGAGAATAGAAAGGGATATCGAGTTAATCAACTCTCCCCTATACTATGAATCATCTAAGGCCGATGATAATAAGGCCTTTACTAAGGCGTATAACTCATCACAGTCCCAATCACAGTCAAGATCAAGACTTGGTGGCTCAAGTCAACAACAACAGCAGCAACAGCAACAATCTAAAAAATATGTCATGACGACTCATCTTTATAAGAATAAGAATTTTGACAACCTTTCAGCAGGTAATGTTCCGATTCCAATTCTTTTAAACGAAGAGAAAGGCTCTCTTGTTTTTCTATCATCTGCTAACCGAAGACTTGTAAAAAATATGAAGCAGTCTAATTTAATGTGGGTTCGTTACCGCGTGGTAACGACTTCAACAGATGGTCAAGACGAAGAAGAGAAAAATACAGAAGCACCTTACTCATTAACTCGAACAGTAATCCCTGTTGATATTTACAACAAGGATCTCGATTGGGAAAAGGCTAAAGAATATCCTGTTATTGAAAACCTTAGAGACTTTTCATTCGAGTTCTACAGCCCAGAGAAAGAGAAATTTGTATCTTCTCTTAGAGAGTTAAATAAATTAAGGAATACGCCACGTCTAATACGCATGAATATTGATTATGTATCAAAAAATGGTGATGAGCTTCAACTTAGCCGAACGATACGTGTTATGTGGCCAGAGTTTAATTCCAGCGAAGACTTAAAGGAAAAGTATGACTTTAAAAAATAAGAAGACAATACTTAGAAATGAGTCAGGAATTGCCATTATCATGGTAACTACAGCTGTCGCTATTTTAACTGTACTTCTTGCACAGTTCACATACGAAACCAAACTCAACAAGATTAGAATACAAGGACAAGTTGATAAGGTTCAAGCAAAGCTTAATGCTGAAGCGGGGCTTCACTACGCTCTTTCTGTATTAAAAGTTTATCGTGAAGCATGGAATAAACTTGAAGATAACACTTCTCTTCAGTCGACAATTTCAAAAAGTGATATTGAAGCAATTGCAACTCAACCTTTTATTGTTCCTATTCCTGTATCAACAGAGCTAAATGCACTACAAAAGAATGCCATTGCAGAATTTGAAAAAGAGTCTCTTATTCAAGGTTCAATCTCTGTAAGCCTGAAGCCTATCACAGGCTTTCTCAATCCAAATACATTAAGAGTCATCAAGCCTGTTAACGAGAGCTCGTCTCAGTCATCTTCAAGTGAAAGTGGTCAAGATGGTTCAACAATTACTCCACACCAATTTATGGAGAAGACGTTTACAGATATGCTTGAGAGAACGTTTAGAAATGAGATTGAAAATAATGAAGATTTTGCCCTTCACTATTCAAATTTAGATCCCAAGCTTCTTGTTAAAGAATTAAAGTATTATGTTTCAGGTAAAGAAGATTACGATGAACCTGAGAAGGCCGATATCGAAAGAACTTACCAAAATCTTGGAGTGGAAGCAAAGCATGCGGCCTTTGAAACTGCTGATGAACTCTATTCTCTTGCAGGTTGGGATGATGAAATCGTGAACTTAATTAAGGATCGAATTTCAATTCACAATGTATCGGTTATTAATGTAAACGAAATTACGATTAATCAACTAAAAGTTCTTTTTCCAGAAATGTCTGATGTTGCCCTTGAAGAATTCTTTAAATATCGCGATGGAGATGAGGAAAATGGTACATCACCAAGCTCATTTAAAAGTGATAAGGATTTTAAAGAGCTAATCACAAATCGAATTGGTGCAGTAGAACCTTCTGATTTTGATAAGAGAATTAAGGAATTCGCCGATGCCGATATTATTATTGGAACAGGTGGGAAATTATTCAAATTAGAATCAATTGGAAGCTACGCCGATACGATCTATAAGCTGACTGCTTTTATCGACTTACCAATAAAACCTCAGGCCCCATCAACGACGTCTCAAGGTCAAAGTGGACAGCAGGCCGGCGGTTCCCAAAACCCAGATGATGACGATGACGGTGGTAATGGACAACAGCAGTCAGGATCTGCCTCTCAGGGACAAAAGTCGACAGGAAAGAGCTATCTCTTACGCCCGAGAGTTGTAGAAATTCGCACTTACTAATGGCAAATTTTTCATTCAAAAAAAAACAGCAAAGTTATTGAAATTTGGTAAAATAAATTTATGAGTATTTTAGTAATAGACTGTGGTGCCTACAGTATTAAATTTGTTGAAGGCCGAGTACACAAAAAAAGATTCATTATTGATGATATTGAAGAAGTTCTACTCGAAGATGTTCGTGGCCCTAGTGACCAAGAAGTCTCTGTACACGAACTTCAACAAAGAATTATCTCTGGTTTTTTAAAAGACCAACACTATAACGGTCGTATCATTACTCAATTACCTAACGAGTTTTTAACGAATCGTTACCTAGATCTTCCAGCAAAAAGTAAGAAAGATGCTGAACTGATGATCCCTTTCCAACTAGAAGAGGATCTACCATTTAATATTGCTGATACTCACTACATAGTTAATCTTTATAAGAAAATTAATAGTCAATTTTCAGCTATTGTTCAAATTGCAGAAAAAAGTGTCTTTGCAACTTATCGAAACTTTTTACAGGCCTATCATACAGTGCCTTCGAACTTAACTTCGGAACTTAGTGTTTATCAAAGTTTTGTCGAAGAAAAGAAGTTAGAATCAAATGTATGTATTCTAGATATTGGCCATCAAACGACAAAAGCATATCTTATTTACAATGGCATTATATACACTCATCATATTTCATATGTAGCTGGTGCCGCCATTGATGAGGCCATTTCTAAGACTTATAATATCGGTCCTGCCGAAGCAAGAATTTTCAAACACGAAAACAGTTTCTTTTTAACAAAGTCTCAACTGGATAGTGTGACAAAAGAGCAGCAAGACTTTGCTCTAATGATGCACCATACTTTTAAAGACCTTCTCTCTCAAATTGATCGCTGGCTATTAGGTCATCGAGTTAAAACTGGTCAAAGCATAGAGCATATTTACTTAACAGGTGGATGCGCTAACATTAAGAATATTGATAACTATATTACAGAAAGACTTCATGTTAGTGTTTCACAATTTATGACTCCTGGTCTTGAGAGAATGGTTTCTCCACAGGAGTATAACTCTCTTGCACTCGCCTATACAATGGGTGTATCAAACACATTTAGAGAGCCTGCAAAAAACTTTTTCACAAAAGAGTTTGCATCTGCACTGAAAGATGGAATCAAGTTAGAAAATACAATTTTTACTTTCTATCGTCTTGCTCTTGTCTGCCTAATTCTTTGTGCTGGTTTTTTAGTAGAGTCACTCTATTTCGTAAACCGCGATATAAAGGCCACTGATAGAGAGATTAAGAAACTTATCAAATCAAGTGATCTTAATATTACGAAAAAGCAGGAGAGATATCTTAGAAAATCACCTGATAAATTAACAAAGATCATTAAGCAAAAAAATAAAGCGATAGAAGTTGATTTAAAAGTATTAGCAGGTGTACCAAAGTCGAGTGCTCTTGCAAATCTACATACTATTACAAGTGCAATTAAAAGAAATGAAGAAGTTTCTCTGACGAAATACAAAGGTGATCTTAACTCTGGTTTTGCACAATTCCAAAGTAAGAGTGATCGCGATACGAAGCAATTACTTAAAGTTCTTAAAGGTCTTAATGTAAACGATGCTAATATTGACGACTCAAATAAAGAAAAGATTACAATTAGCTTTAAAGGTAAATAATGACACAGAAAAGCGTATTTAAAGAAATTGATGTCGCTATTGATAAGCAAATTGAAGAAGCTAGAAATTCTGGTGTTTTTCAATCGTTTGCCGATCAACTCCGCTCTTTCACAGAAACTGAGCAGAAAATAATTAACCAGGTCCTTTCTGGTCTTGTCATTATTATTCCAATTATCGCTCTTTTTGGTGTCTTTATCTTTAGAACCATCAAAGTAAACGATTTAAATACAAGAAAAGAATTGGAACAAACAATCATTAGCTTCAAGGAAGGAAATATTAAGCTTAAGGCCCAAGAAGGCCCCATCGTTATCAATGATGCTATTTATGAAAAGTCTGATTTTATAAGTAAATTAAATAACGCAACTTCAAGACTTAATATAAAAGGAAATCAACTTAATGTTGATGGCTTTCAAAAAGAAAACCTTGGTGGATCAATAAACCGAATTGAAACAAGTATCATGATTGATAAGTTCACTAATAAGGCCTTTGTTGGTCTCTTAAATGAACTTCATCGAAAATTTAAAATCATAATCACTGAGATCGACCTAGAAAAAACGGCAGATGGAAAATTCGTTTCGGGGAAATTCCTTGTTGAATTTTACGCAAAGGTTAATTAATGCAGGATAACTTAGGTAATCAAAAGAATAATATGAGTGAAGCAGCAGAACAAACAGATATTTATAAGATCAATAAGAAGACAATTTTTCTAATTTCTATTTTCGCCTTCTTATCATTATTTTTTGGCTTTATCTTTAACTTCTCTGTCGAAGACAAGATTATGAATCTCGTTTACGATGGTTTAAGAAAGAATCGTAGCTGCCCTATCTACTATCAAAGTGCTAGTTTAAGTTACTTTCTGCCAGGGATTAATTTAAAAGAAATTGATATTTCATCTCGCTGTTTAAACTCTCGCTCAGGACTTTTGATTTCAGAAGCCGATATCTCTCTAGGGCTTCCAAGTATTGCTCCAATGGGACTTACTTTTAATACTGAAATTAATAAAATTGCAGGACTTGATAATCAAATCAACATTAAATCAATTCATAATTTTTCAACACAATACTTAAAAGTTGAAAATACGGTCATTAGCTTTGATGCTCTTGCTCCACTAATGAATAACTTTAAACTTGATGGAACAATCAACCTTAATGCACTTGTTAGCACAGACCTTAAGGCCATTAAAGACCTTGATATCTACCTGACTTCTAAAAACTTTGCGATTCCGACACAAGTTATCCAAAGTTTTGAGCTACCTACTCTTGCAATTAATAATCTATCATTCAAGGCCCACTCTGAAGAAGGCGGAGCTGTTGAAATTCAAGAGCTTATTATTGGAGACAGCAACTCACCTATTCGAGCAAATGCCAGTGGTACAATCACTCTTGATAAAAGAAATATCAGAAACTCTCGTCTTGATATCGAGGCGCAGGTAAAATTCACACCAGAGTTTATTGAAAGCTTTGCTATTATCAATCTTCTTTTAGGCAATGGTACTCCTGATGAGCAAGGTTTCTATCACATGAAGATTGATGGTACTCTTGGACGTCCAAACACACCGAAAATGATTAAGCGCTAGTTGACTAAAGGCCAACTTTAAAGCATCTTAATTCAATGCAAAATCAATCTGTATTAGAGCTTAAAGAAGCAAGGCAGCAAATTGAAGCTGACCTAAAACTATTTATCGATCAAAATAATTATCAAAATTTCTTTAGTGAAATTTATGATTATTCTCTCCTACCTGCTGGAAAGTTATTTCGCCCTATGCTGGCCTATGCAACAGCTAAAGACTTTGGTATAGACTTTAATGATGAAAGGCTTAGAAAGTCAGTTAAGAGCTTCTCATGTGCATTAGAGATTCATCATACATATACTCTGATTCATGATGATATGCCTTGTATGGATGACGATGAATATCGCCGTGGGCGACTTTCAACTCATGCAAAGTTTGGCCAATGGCAAGCACTTCTTGCAGGAGATGCACTTCAATCTCTTAGCTTTAATTTAATTAATAAGATTAATGTAAAGAATAAATATGAGATTTTAAATTATGCGCATTGGTGCTTAGGAGCAAAAGGTCTCATCCTTGGCCAGGCCTTAGACCTCGGTCACCACATGACAGAGAGCTTTAAGAATCTAATCCTTACTCATAAGTTAAAAACTGCACGTCTTATCCAACTCTCAATAGTTGGCCCTTATCTTTTTAATGACGATGCAAATTTAGAAACGGCCAAAGCGCTTCACCGTTTAGGTCACCATATGGGCATAGCCTTTCAACTTCTTGATGATCTTTGTGAACTTGAAGATGAAATCTTAAGTGAGCATGAGGAGGCCATTAATCCATGGAAAACAAGACGCCAGGACTGTTTTACAGAACTACAATCTAATCTCGAATATATGAAAGTATTTTTTGAAAAGTACGCGTGCGGAAATATCCGTTTAGTATACGGAGAATATCTTGGAAAGATACTTAGTATTATCGAACCTAATAAAGAAACAATAACTGGTCACTTAAATGTAGAGACAGGCACTAGGCCCGCCTCTTTAGATCCAATTATTTCTTTGTTGAATACTTTGACTCTTTAGGTTCAATTGATTAAGGATGCTCTTTGCTTGCTCAAGTTTATCTAAATCAATATTGTAATTTACAACCTTTGATTTAGAAGACTTTGCAGGCTTTGTATTTAACTTCTTCTTAGAAGCTCCACTAGTTTCTTTAGAAAGATCAAGTTGACCTCTTAAAACTAGCTTAGCTTTCTCAATAGTCATTTTCTCTTCAAATAGAAGGCCTTTAATTTTTGCCAACATTTGAATATCTTTTTGTTCAAAAAGTTTTTGACCAGTTGAAGAAACGAGAGGTGAAATTTCATCAAATTCACTTTCCCAAAATCTTAATACGTATGGCTTAACGCCAACGATTGAGCAAACTTCATCAAGTTTAAATAACGATTTCTGTGGAATCGATAATGTTTCTAGCATTTAAAATCCGTTTTCGCTCTCAAAGTCATCATCAGTATCATTCCTGAATGATGTTAGTGCTTTTGGAGTTCCTTCCTTAGGTGCAATTGAAGTGTCTTCCTTACCTTTATCGTCGATACGGTGTACGTAGCGTCCAGTAATATCTTCCTTTAGAACCTGTGAAGGTTTAAAAGTAAGAACACGTCTTGCAGAAATTTCCATCGCCTCACCTGTTTGTGGGTTACGGCCAACTCTTGATGCTTTATCGCGAATTGAGAAGTTTCCAAAACCAGAAATTTTTACTTTTTCCCCGCGGGCCAAAGTATCTTTAATTACCTTAAAAACTAAGTCTACAAGATCAGAAGCTTCCTTTTTAGAAAACCCTGCTTCCTTATAAACTCGTTCGACAATATCAGCTTTAGTCAAGCTCATTGCATTCCTCCATGAATCAAAAGAACCTTTATATATTAATAGGTTAGCAGAATTATGAATATTTCACAAAAAAAATTTTGTGGGAAATATATTTCATTTTAATAACTTAGGCTTTTTTAGTGTTAACTCGTCAATTAAGCCAGTTTTAAGAAAAGCTTAAGTTGAGCAACTAAACAAATACCATGTACCATGTTTATATCAACTTCTTCTTGTCAAATTGGCGTATTGACATGAACAATCCCCAGCACAAGTTTTACACTTCTGCTGGGGATTTTTTATTTCCGAGTTTTTTACTTAGACTTTTTCTTAACGGCCTTCTTCTTGGCCTTTTTCTTACCAAGCTTTTCTTGATCCTTAGCAATCTTCTTAAGAAGCTTGTGCTTTTCAGCATCTTTCTTCTTGAGCCAGTCAGTTAATTTCGTATCAACTTCATTAAGTTCTTCGATAAGTTTCTTGGCGACAAGCTTTGGAGACTTTGCAATTTTTGTATATTCATTAAGTCGCTTAGTCTCGTCCTTAACTAGAAGCTTACGCTTTTCTACTTCATCCTTTGTCATACGATAAATTGGCATATCAGCTAGATAGTCAGAGTAAACATATTTTTTCTTATCTAGGTATTCAACAAATGACTTTCTATTCTTAGACTTCGTCGCCTTTTCATACTCTTTGTTTTTAATGAACTTAATGATCTCATTATTCTTTGTAATTGAATCCTTAAGGTCAAGACAAAGAAGTTCATATCGACGAGTTACAACTTTAAGCCTTTCGCCAGTGAAAATTTCAATAATCTCTTCGGCCTGATCAAAGATCTTAACACCTCGCTCAGAAATCAGCGTGTAGTTTGGTGATAGAGATGAAGTTGCTCCAACTGTATCCTTCACTTCCTTAAGAGTAACTTCTTGTCCTTTCTTAAAAAGAAGTTCGATATTAATTTCATTATCAACTGATGCATCAACAAAATCTTTAATGAATCCACTATCAATGAACTTTGTTAGGTGGCGATAGATTTTCTTAGCATCATATCCACGAGGAAGTTCCGTAATAAAAAACTTCCCATCTTTTTCTTCAATACTCATTTCAAAAGTAAGCTTACCGCTCTTCTTGTCAACATGAATAGGAAGTGAATAATTATGAACGTACGGTTTAAGCTTCTTCACTTTCCCAGTTTCAATAAAAGAGATCATCGACTTGATTAGATCTTTGTGATGAAAACTTGGAATCGTCGAAGAGAAACCAGTACCAATCCCCTCTGCACCGTTAAGTAACATAAGAGGAAGTTTAGGAAGAAGCCCTACAGGCTCCATCGAACGCTCATCATAATTTGGGACCATTTCAACTTGATTCATATCATCAAATAAAAGTAGATCCGAAACCTTCCCTAGCTTACATTCAATATACCTTCCGGCCGCAGGATCCGTTTCCATCCTTTCACCGAAGTATCCTTTCTTATCAATAAGTGGATAGTTATTTGAGAAGGTATAGTCTTGGGCCATATTAACAATCGCCGATTCGATTGAAGCTGGACCGTGAGGGTGTAGAGTTAGAACTAAACCAGTTGCCGCAGAAACTTTTAAAAGTCCCTTCGACTGATTTTTCCAAAGAGTATATAAAATACGTCTCTGACCTGGCTTTAGGCCATCTTGAAGATATGGGATCGCACGATCCATAAGTGTGTAGATCTGATATGTACGATACTCATCTCTTACGATATCTTCTAGGTTTACTGATTCAAGTGAATGAAGATAAGTTTCTTGCATTATTTATTTCCTTCCAAATACTTTTTAATCAAGATAATCAATCATGTCCGCTAGGCCACCAGTGGCCGCTTTCTTAGCGACGGCCTTTTTGGCCTTCTTCTTTGCAGCTTTTTTTGCCGTTTTCTTAGCGGCTTTCTTTGCTGTTTTTTTCGCTACAGTTTTTTTAGCAGTCTTTTTTGCTACTTTCTTTGCCGCCTTTTTGGCCGGCTTAGGCTTTGTTACAACCTTATCCTCAGAAATCGCTTCAGACATTATTTCAGATTGATCTTCATCAAGAAGTAGATCTTTTCTCAGATTTGTATCCTTACCAAAACAGATATTAAGCATCTCCTTGGCCTTAGACTTCTGGTCAATTACAATCTTAGTGTACTCATCCTTAGATAAAACATACTTCCAGGCTTCTGGTGACATCTCACCAAGTCCTTTATTTCGATGAATTTCTTTAATCTTTACTTCACCAGCATCTCTAAATTCTTCAAGTTCCTTATCTGATTCAAAGTAAAGAGTTTTCTTATCTGTCACGACTTCAAAAAGAGGTGCCTTCGCAATTTGAATTGCACCCATCTCAAATAATTCAGGCCAAAACTGATAGAAGAAATTCGTTAAAAGCGTATTAATGTGTCCACCGTCAACATCCGAGTCGGCAAGGAAAACAATATTTGAATAGCGAAGCTTTTTCTCATCAACTTCTTGCCCTAGAACAAGACCAATTGATGCCATGATGTCAGAGAATTCCTGATTATTTAGAATATCTTTGATACCTGCTTGGGCAACGTTCATCGGTTTACCACGAAGAGCAATCCCACCTTGGTACAGCTTATTACGAGCAGACCTTAAACCACCAATGGCCGAGTCCCCTTCGCAAATAAATAGTGTACAAAGCTCACGTTTTTTTCTTTCGTTAGCATCAAGAAGTTTCTCAACTCTTTGTCTCTTTTGCTTACGTCCTTTTGACGCTGCTTCCTTAAGAACTTGATATTTATGACGAGACTTCCCTCTTTCAATAACAACTTCAAGATAGTCTTTATTCTTTCTCATGAATTTATCAATAGACTTGGCCATTAATTCTTCAAGGGCCTTCTCAAGATGTGCATCACGAACTAACTTACGTTTTGTTTGTGATTCAAATCGAGGGTTTGGCATCGTTACACCAAGAACAAAAGTTAGACCAGAAAGAATATCGTTATCAACTAACTTAATTTTCTCTTTCTTTGCTTGGCGCTCTAACTTATCTTTTACAGCATTGATAAAGATTCTTCTTACACGATCATGGTGGAAACCACCGTCATAAGTAGGAGTTGAGTTAACAAAAGAGATAAACTTTTCTCTCTCCTCACTCCCCTTATCAATTGTTAGAGAAAGAGACATATCGATCTTTCCCTTAACTTTTTTCTTTTTCGTATTTATTGTCTCATAAATATAAGTTGTCTCACCAAAGTCGTGAGCATTTGCTTCATCAATTCTTTGAGCTAATTCATATAGCCCTTTTTGATAATGATATTTTTCACCATTGAAGTAAAAAGCAAGCCCTGGATTATTATAAGCAAGGTCAATAATACGCTTTCTTAAAAGGTTTTCATCGATCTTATTGTCTTTGTATACCTCTTTGGCCAGTGTTACTTGGATTGAAACACCTGAAGCGCCTTTAAAAGTCTTTGGTTTAGTTTGCGTAACCTTAAGAGCACCATCAATGAACTTCGTCGTTTGCTCTTTTTTAGAGTTATAGTGCTTAATCGTAACAAAAAACTCATCGGCCGTAAGACAAGTTGCAGCGGCCCCTAGACCGTTTTGTCCAAGAGTTCGATGAAGAAAGCCCTTCTCATCAGTTTCTTCATCTTTAAATTTAGAACCAGTTCTAAATTCTGAATAAACCTGTTTGACTTTATTTAGTGGAAAACCAATTCCGTTATCAGCAACAGTAACTGTTTTTCCATCTTCACTTAGTGATGTGTGAATTTCCGTAACGTGTCCACGATAATATTCATCAATACAGTTATCTAAAAGCTCTTCAATGGCCTTTGACTTTGCTTGGTGAAATTTAACAGTTTTAAAATCGACTGACTTATCTTCGTAGACATATGTCTCTAAATCTTCAATATCATTAGAACCAAAGACGAGCGTAATACGGTTTCGACAGTGCCATCTTTGATCCTTACTCTCAATGACAGCGTCTTTCGTCTTACCTTTACGATTCACTTTTTCAATGCTGCGTCCCATGCTTAAATTTTCCCCTATCTTAGCTTCGTGCTATAATGAATTTACTATAAAGAATAAGGGAAACTTAAAGGCCTTGAAAGTTACAACGCGTCAACCATTGATAATTACAGTAGTTTTTTACTTGATTTTGCTATTTTCAAATCTCGCAATCGCCTCTGATTTCAAGGGGATTGATGCAGACATCAAAGAAATTTTAGTTGATAAAAAAAGAATTTACCGAAAGGCCATCGTTAAGACTCAAGAAAACAAACAAAGTTTAGATTACCAAATATATGGAATTCATCCAAATAAATGCAAGATTGCGTTAAGAAAATTGTCGCGCTACGAAAAATTCAATGAATATATCGACCTAGTAAAACTGTCGGGTTACTCAGAAAAGAAGAAAGAAATTTATCTCTATCTCGATCATACTTTGATGCCATTTCCCATGTCTCTAAATTTTAGAATCCCACGTATCACTAAACCTGGAGTCTACCCATTCACATTTGATAAGGGTTTTTTAAAAGGCCTAAAAGGTGAAATCAATGTGAGACAATTATCGGACGGGCGCTGTCTCTTTTTTTCGAAGAGTTATTGGCGAGGTGAAAAGTCATCGATACCAGACACTCTTTTTGAAATGTTTTCTGAAACACTGGGAGAGCTTGCGATGGAAAAGCTATTTCGTGTATCTCGCAGACTTTAGTTCTTCGATAAAAATTTTCTCTCTTATTTGCCAGAAACGTTGCTTCTTACGAGCAATCACAAATTTGGGTTCTCTAAAATACTTACGATCCTTTAAGATTTTATCAAGATCATCAATATAATACTTAAGCTCAGGCGTTTTTAAGTGCTTCTTAACAAATGCGTGATAGAAGGCCATCTGTTGCGATTTATTATTTAACTGATAATATTCTTTTAACGACTCTCCATTTACATCAAAATAACTCACTTCTAGAGAGCGCCCCTTCTTACCTTGATGCTCATTAAATATCATCTCCTCAACTCGCATAATGTGAGCATCTTTAAGCTGCATGGCCTCTTTAAGCTTCTTATCTGCATCACGAAGCTCATGCTCACAATGCGCACAAACGTGTGCACTAATATCGTTACTTTGACCGCAATTATCACAGCTTTTAAAGCGAAATAAAAATCCACATTCCTCGACACTCATATCACTTTCATCAATATGAATCCCCTGGCACTTTCGGCCATAGTGTTCAGTGATTCCACCTTCGCTATCAACCTTGCCCCAAAAGATATTAGCGTGCCCACAATCGGGACACATAACTTGAACCTCTTGAGTTTCACCACTTGGACGAGTTTCACCCACCTCCGGCCTAAAAATATCGTGATCAAGTCCTGTGTAATCGAGAATTAAACAGTCTTCTTTTCCTTCATAAAGCCTAAGTCCACGGCCAACAATTTGTTGATATAAACTAATAGATTCTGTCGGACGAAGAATAGCAATTAAGTCCACATGGGGAGCATCAAAACCTGTAGTTAATACTGAAACATTAACTAAAAACTTTATTTTTTGATTCTTAAAATCTTCAATGATTTGGTCGCGAATCTTTTGATCAGTTTCACCTGTTACAATTGCGCTAGAGTCTTCAGGTAAAAAGCTCAAGACTTCATTGGCATGCTTTACTGTGGAAGTAAAAAGCATCACTCCATTTCGCTCTTTTGCCTCCTGGACGATATGCTTAACAATCCCAGGTGTAACACGAGCGCTATCATTCAAAATCTTTTCAATTTCTTGAGTTAAGAATCTGCCAGAATTCTCATTTACTTCAAGTTTTGAAAAGTCATAGCAAGCAACAGGAGAATCAATTTTTATTGGCCTAGTTAAATAACCATTTTTAATCATATAACTAAGTGGCAGTTCATAAATACAATGCTTAAAAAAGCGCTCTTCTTTTGTTCTTAGAATTTCATGATAGTGGTAATTATAAATCCACCCCATTCCAAGGCGATATGGTGTTGCCGTAAGACCAAGAAAGAAAACCTTTTGGTTCATTTCTTTGAGCTTATCAAATACTTGTTGATATTGAGACTCTTCTTCTAATGAAATTCTGTGACACTCATCGATGATAATAAGAGAAAAATCTTTGAAAAAGTCCTCAGGTGCACGCGCAATAGACTGAATGGAACCAAAGATAACCTTATCGTCCTTATCCTTTCGATTCATGGAAGCAGAAAATATCCCGGCCTTTAAGTCATAGGACTCATACTTTGCATGATTTTGTTCGACTAGTTCTTTTACATGGGCCATGACCAGAACTCGACCTCGAGCAATGCGTGCAAGCTCAGCGATCACTAAACTTTTTCCAGCACCTGTTGGTAGAACAATAAGAGAAGGATCAGCACATCGTCTGAAGTGAGACACAACCTTGTCTACAGCTTCAACTTGATAATCCCTGAGTTTAAACTTCATCTCTAAAGATTAGCAAAAGAGAGCTAATCAATGAAGAAAAATAAGCTAATAAATACAGTTACTTGCTGTGGTATCACCTAATAATTTTGGCACAAAACGGAAAACAAAATATATTTAACAGGCAATTTTCACACACTTGGCCAAACAAATAAAGACAACAATAAATTTCAGTTACCATTTATCAACTAACTTAACGAAGGACGTAGGATGAAAAGTGAGTTTGATATTTATGAAAAAGTAAAAAATTACCCGTGGGAGAATGAATGTTTTGTAGCAGAGTATCTGGCACAAACCTACTTTTACGTATCCCATTCAGAAAAATTACTTTGTTTAGCAATGGCACGACTTGATGACGATAAAATATTTCGCCGTTTTAAGGAGCACTTGAATGAAGAGAGTGCTCACGATAAATTGGCCATAAGAGATCTGCAAAGATTTGGGTCAAATATTGAAAGTCATCAGGAGCATTCTTTAACGAAAGCATTTTATCAAGGCCAGTACTATCAAATTGAGTATAAACACCCTCTTGCTTTAATGGGCTATATATTTTTCTTGGAAGACTTAGTTGCAAAAGCTGGCCCATACGTCCACGAGAAAATAAGTGCTTCAAGTGGCAGGATTTCTAGCTTTATTAAACTACATTACGAGGAAGATGAAGACCATGTTGAAGAAGCGAGAAAATTAATCGAATCCCTACCCAAAAATATTCAAAAATACATTGCTGAAAACAAAAGATACTCTCAAGAGATATTCTTCAATATCCTAGATGCAATTGAAGCAAATATCGAAGAAAAAGTTAATACTGCAGCATAAGTAGGAGCCAAAATGAAGAGTATCGATATTAATGACTTAGAACTTATTATTCTATCACCAAGAAATACTGATTTGAATGACCCTCTCTATTGCTACTATGAGCAATTTTATAATGATTGGAAGCATACGTGGACTAGTGCATATAAGAAGCTAGGACTTAGGGAGGGAGATATTGAGCTTTATTCAGATGAGCTCTACAAACAAGATGAGCTCGTTGCAATTTACTACAAGGGAGAATTTGTTGGAGGTGGCGCCAATACAGTATTTAATCTTGAAAGCAATATAGATCAAAGCTCATCATACTTTAAAAACTGGAATGATCTTATCAAAAAACAAGTACTGAATAAGATTGAAGGGAATCATATTCTGGCATGTGGTAACTTTACTATCACCTCAAAATTTAATACTAAGAGTGATGAATTCCCATGGAAGGCATTAGTGCTTGTGACACTGATGGAGAGATCACTAATGCAAAATAATGGACCAATCATTTCTTGTACCAATTCCAATAAGAAAGTATCGCAAGCAAGTATATCAGTTGGTGCAAGAGTATTAGTGGAAAATCAGCTTTTTCAATTTTCAAATGGAGCACAAGACTATGTTGATATTCTCTCAACAGATCCAAGTATAATGAGAAAACTTCGCTCTACACATCCACTTTTTAAAATAACAAAGCAATTATTTAAAAAATTCAAATCAAATAGCGACTTGGAAATAAATTTGGATTCTATTTATGAAGAACTTACTGCAGTAGCGTAGACTGCACAACTTGTTCTTTAGGCATTAGGCCATTAAGAAACTGAGTAGCGACTGTTGGTATTCTTATATCAATAGTCGTTCCCTTATCTTTTCGAGATGTGAATTCAATCTCACCTTTTACACGGTCAACAACGAAACAAACAATACCAAGCCCCATACCAGTACCCATTTCGTGATTAGTCCCACTACTAGAGGTAACCTTACTATAGGTTTTGACCTCATTTACAATGTGCTCAGGAATCCCCTTCCCTGAATCCATTACCTGTATATGCATCATATCCATACACACATTAATACTTAAATGAACCTGTGAGCCTTGTGGCGAAAATTTTAATGCATTCGAAAGTAAGTTACCGAGAATTGTTTTAATTAAAACTTCTTCGCTAATAGGAATATTAATGTCATCACTCTCATTCTTTAGCGATTTAACGAGCTGAATTCCTTTTAAACGATAAAGATCCAAGAAGTTGTTTTCAATCCGAGAAAGAATATTAACCATACTAACTTTATGACTGATGCCTTTCTCACTTTGATACTGTTTTCTAACCTCTGTTTTAAATCTTATTAGCTCATTTAACCTTTCATTGGCCTTTTCAACGAAGGAGATATCATCTCTTTTTATTGCTCGGCTTAGACTAAAAGATAGGTAATTCAAATCATTGGATGTATCGTGAATCAAAGTTTTATACAGTGTATTTGTAAGCTTTAGCTCATCTTTTAACTCTGCATCAAGAATAACTTTCTTATCTAAAATCATCAGAAAGAAGCAATACATAATTAAAATATAATTTAAGACAGCAGCACTCCATCCCCATAACTCTGTCCCGGGTACAAAACGAAAGACAGAAAACGAAATGAAATTCAGTGCACCTAGTGACATAACAAAGACATAGAAGAAATTTGTAAGAGAACTTTTTCTTTTAAGAATATAGTAGATTACAGCAAACCCAGGAGAATATGCACTCAAGACCAAGGGAAGACTAAAGATTGTAAAGTCATCTGTCCAAACAGCTAGAAGAAAACTAAAGGTAATCCCAATCAAGTGCAAGAGGCCAAAGTAGCGAAAACTTAATCTATTTTGTCCCGCTAAAATATAATTACTCAAGAAAAATATCGGAAAAAACTGAAGGCAAAAAGATGCCGCCGCCAAATGAGGTGTTACACCTACAGTGAAATTAATAAAGTATGCCAAAATGACCGTCACTAGAAACTTCTTAAAATCAAGATAGTCTTGATATCGATCAACGGCAGATACGAGAAATACACTCGCAGTACATAGTACTAGGAAGCCTAATAAAATAGCATATAAAATAATAATTGAATCCACGAGTGTTCAGTACCATAAACAAACAAAAACAAATATACTTTATTAAGACAGTGAATCTTTTTCAGTCTATAAGTATCTAATTTTACAGACTTCCTAAGAGGTAGTTAATTTAATTTAAGAATAATTATCATTTAAACACATTATTTATTTACATCAACTTTTTTAAGTAACGGCCTAAGTGTAATTCTCATACCTCAAGCCTAATTTTTAAGTTACTAAGCTATTTTTTCGACCTCTGTGTGCTCATTTAATTTTCTCTCTTGGCCATAATACTTTGGTGGCTTTTTAAAGTGTAGAAAAAGACTTGTAAGTAAGTAAGTTTTTAAAAGTTCAAGATATCCAGATTTTGAAACTTGTACTAAATCTTCTTCATTTTCATAGTCAATAATACTATGGCAAAAATTTTGATATTCAATATTATTTGCTCGACTCATCTGAAACATATTCGTTTTAAATCCCATCTTCTTACAAGGAGACTTAAGAACAAAGCGATAAGGGTCAATACTGCACTCTTTTGGGTCCTGAAACCACTTCTTAATGTAAAACTCTTCGAGGAGTTTAACGACGTTGATATAGTCTTTCGGAGGCTTCTTAATTTGACTCTTTGGAGATGGCCAAACTTTGTGACTTATTTTATCGAATGCTTCAATTGCAGCAGGTGTAGCAGATATATTTGTCGTATAAAAATTCTTATGTTTTTTGAAATATTCTAACTTATTGAAACATGCCAACATGGCCATTGCATCATTACCTGTATATGAATTTGCAACCATAATTCCAACATGAAGAATATTAACAGCACCATCTTCAATTAAATAATTCATCAAAAATGAAATATCCTTACCACGTGTATGAACAACTGAAACAATAATATGACTCAGAAAGCTTTTTATTTCATCCATATCCTCTAATTGAAGATATCTAATATTTACTTTTTTCTTAGAAGTATTATTAATTTCTATAATTGAACGGTACAAACGCTTCAAGTTAAAATCATCTAAATAAAGGCCAGGCCTAAAATATGTTTTGAAGGAATAGCTCCCCCACTTTACCTCGTTCATAAATGCTCCTTAGGCAGCTTTCTTACCTTCCTTAGACTGTGTCCCAGCATTAATTAACTGAAACTCATATTGGTCAAAGAACACCCCTAAGTGGTCTGTATGTGGGAGGCCACAAATGACTTTATAAGCTTCATTTGCCATTAGTACACCAGAGAGCCAAACAACAGGTGTAAAGCTTGGTCTAGTAGCTTCTTTAGTAACAATTTTATCAACGAGATCTTTAGAAATATATTTATAGGGAGAAAGATGACTAAAAGTAAAATCAACCTCTTCCCTTACGGCCTGATTACACAACTCGGGTGTTAATTCATCAATACTCGTATTCTTTGTACATAAATCTAAATATTCCTCCCAATGCGGAGAATCGGGAGTCATAACAAATACCGAGGCGAATGGTGTTATCCATGCATCAACAATAGTAATACTTTTTCGGCGAGCTGCTCGCTCTAAAATTAGCGAATAAAACATCTCGTCCATACCATTGATAACAATATCAACATCATCTAGAAGCGCTTCAATATTGTCTTTTGTAACACCTTCGTTAAATGATTCAATTTCAAGATCAGGGTTTATACTCCTGAACTCTTCTTCTAAGACATCGACTTTATATCGATCGTAATTTTTTGCATTACAGTGGATTTGACGATTTGAATTATGGGCCTCATAACGATCGAAATCTGCAATTTTAATTTTTCCTATTCCCATACGTACTAGAACTTCGCTAGCGACTCCTCCCATACCACCAACACCACAAACTAATACAGATGCTCCTTGCAACTTATCTTGATCTTCTTGAGTAATTAATCCAATATTTCTTGAAAACATCTCTACCCTCCAGTTAACGTGAGAGTATAAATTAAAATATATTTTTTGGAGAATTTGGGGAGTTACAACGGGGCCTTTTCAAGACCTCAGCAAAAATACTTGGCACACACTAGTGATACTTAATACTTACGAGATGAAAATTAAGACTTAGAACTTTGACTATCGAGATAGAGTACATTGTTAAAATCAGTTTCTTCTTGAGAAATATTTTTTATTAACTCAATTGACGTTCCATTTCCTAGGCTCGAAGAAATATTAACCTTGAATCCAAGCGCATTAGCAGTATCCATGATGATACTCATACCATGTCCAGATCCCTTCTCACCATTAGTTCCCTTTGTAGATCCAATTAGACCAACATTCTTTTTAATTAACTTAAGCTTCTCTTCAGGAATACCTACACCAAAGTCAACGATTCGTAGACAAAGGTTTTCATCACACACAGATACAGAGAAAACAATACTGTCATTCATATGTGAGAACTTAATAGCGTTATACATGATATTAGAAATTAAGTTATTTTGGAGGGCAATTTTATTAGTATAGATCGTAAAATTTTGATCGATTTTAAAATCATGAATAATTCGTACACCCTTTTGAATAGCAATATCATCATATTCTGTTACAGCTTCTATTAAAAGGTCATATAAGTTGATCTCTTCGAGTTCAAAAAGTTCACCATCAATATGCGTCGTTACAATTGAGTTTTGAATGATACCCTTAACTGAATTTGAAAATTGATTGATCTTATGAACTGCTTGATCATAATCACCATTTTCAATTCTCTTCTTAGCAACTTCAAGGCTTAGGAGCTTATTTGCGACGTCATGGTGAAGCGTACGATTACTTAGATTTAGTTCTGTATTTAACAACTCTAAGTTCTTTCGGTACTCTTCAAGCTCTAGATTTTGCTTTTCTAAAAGATTTGAATATTCCACATTTTTCAAAATAACTTCATGAAGTTTTTTCTTCGTGAAGAAGAAATTATATAAAAGATTTGGAATACTCACTTTTGCAAAAGCAGCATTTCTGACTGAAAATACAACTCTATCTTCAACAATTAGGTATTTCACTTTTGAATATGTACGACACCCAATAAAATTGACAGGGATTGTTTTAAAAAGCTCAACATACATATTGATAAACTCGTGAAAGATATGAGTTGAATCTGAAAATTCAAAAATAATTTGAAAAGAATCTGAACTTAATTTCTTTGTATCAATCTTTATATTTGTATAAAGCATTTTGAAAGACAACTTCAAAAAGAATTCATAAAGTAAGCTATAACTAATGAAGTAAGTAACGATGTCAAAGAATGGCTTAATAATTCTATTTGAAACACCTGTATTACTGATAATTTCTGTATAATTTGGATACTTCTCAGAAAAGAAGATCGTAATGTCTTTAAACTCTTGCCACGTGATGCGTGACTTTACATCTAAAAGATTTTTATCTTTAACAGGAAGCTCTGCTATAAAGTCATCAACAGAGTCACCCATTGACCTTACACCATCAAAATATGCGACTAATGCCTTATTACTTACTTCCAATTAAACACACCTTATCGATCAATAAATACTGATTATCACTACAATAATTAAAATGGCAACTTAAGATACATCTTTAACTCTGTACCATAGTTTATATTGTACCCTTTGATAAAAATTCTTAATAGCGATGCAGAACTTGCCGAGAACATCGGCCAATTAAAAGTATTTCTATTTAGATTGGATTAGAGTCTCAAGAGATAGGTCTCGTTAAATACCTTCAAAGCATTTTTGCAATAAGTCACCATACTGTCTTCTTGCAACCTCTAGTAAATCACTTGATTTTGCAGGGGCATGGTAATTTTCAACAAAGTGCTGATAAACATCCGAGCGGTAAGAATCTGGAAAGTTCTTATCTTTGATATTGAAGTCCTTACCTTTCACAAAAATCGTATTAGGAGTGAAGACAAATGCAAAATTTGAAATATTCAATGTGTCTTTAAAGCGAATATCACCATCCGGAAAAAGACGTTCCTTAATTTTCTTCAGGCCCTTCTTCCCAAAGCACGTATTTTTATAGCTATTAATACCATGAGCAATATAGATATCTTGAAGTTTACTCTTAATTCCCAAGATTAAATCAGAAGCGGTATAACCAAAGAATTCATGGGCAGCAATATGAGCATTCACACCTGGAATATTTCTTGAAAACCATAGTTGAGTATTCTTTAGGGCTATATCAGAACGCGTGCGACTCCCTTTTATTAAAACGTCAAAATCCGCATGCATTAATTCATGAAAAATAGTCGATGCTAAAATAGAAAACTGATACTCTTGGCCCGTTGGAAAATCAGAAGAGCTAACAATTCGATCTCCACGCCAATTCTTCTGACGTAAAACGATCGTATTTGTTTTGTCATTATAGGTAGCTTCTGCACCACTTTTATTCATTAACCACTTTTCAAAAACATTAGGTTTTCTGACTCTAATCTTTTGAATAACATCATCTAAGCGCGAAAGTTTTAGCCCTAATTCATTTTCTAATGAGTTTGAAAACTCCGAAATTGTTACGGGAGAAGTTGCCAGGACATAAGTGGAAAGTAATAAAGTAAGTATCGATTTCATATCCATAATTAGACTCAATTTCCCTTCATAAGACTAGTTTTGTAAGAAAAGATAAGAATCTTTAAGCGTGTGATATAACATCATTTCCACGGTTATTACGCTTATTACCTAATGTATCCGTCAATTGATTAGAAAAAGGAATTTTAACAATGACTTTGGTTCCACTTTTCATACTCACAAAACTAATCTCACCATCAATTCTTTTAATGATGTAACAGAGTATACTAAGACCCATACCACTTCCCATTTCATTACTTGTACCACTACTAGATTTCACCTTAGAAAAGTTTGTAACAGATGAAACAATATTTTCGGGAATACCTCCACCAGAATCAATCACACTAAAATACAAGTGTGTCTTATCATAGCTCATTGAGAGATAGACTTTTGATCTTGGATCGGAGAACTTTAAGGCATTCGAAACAAGATTTCCAAGTATGGAGTTAATCAAGCTCTCTTTACTGATCGGTAGAGAGGCTTCTATATGCTGATGTGGGTATGTGACGACTAACTGCACTCGCTTTCGATTAAAGTCATCTTGATAACGAGTTACAACAGAATTTATTAACGTTGAGAGCTCCACATCATATGAAAGTTCTTTTTCATTAAATTGCTTACGAATTTCTGACTTAAACTTGATGAGTTCACTTAATCGATCATAAGCTAACTTTACATAGGTCAAGTTCTCATCTTTTAAAGCCCGCGAAAGACTCAATGACAAAAAATTTAAATCATTTGAGGTATCGTGAATAACGGCTTTATAAATTGCATTAACGAGCTTCAATTCTTCTTGTAATTTATAATCCCCATCTACTTTCTTTTCAAGAATCTTAATTAGAAGACCTAACATGATTGCGACATAAGTAATAACTCCAGCACTCCACCCCCAAATACCTGAGCCTTGTATTTCAAAGGCAAATGGGTATGAAAATGTCACAATTCCTGCGATAGCAAAAATAGTAAAATAGAAAAAATTAATAACTTGCTTTATTCTTTTACCAAAATGAGCTAATGCATATAGGCCTGGAGAAAAACTCCCGATGGCAACGGCCAGAGAATAGTATTCAAACTTATTCCCTAATAAATACAATGATAGGCCAGTAATCCCACATAAGACAAACAAACTCAATATCTCAGTTCGAAAATGATTTAGGCGGTTATTTAAAAAGAAGTTACATATCAAGTATAGTGGAACGAATTTTAAAGCAAAAAATATGACATCGAGTTCAACCCATTGAACAAAATAGAAACGTAATGCATACAAGATGAAATTGAAGATTAACGCTATCTTAAATTGTCTATAATCACTTTCTTTATCAACCAAAGCAACGACATAAGTACTGACAACACACAGAAGTAGAAATGATAAGAGTACGATATAAAGAGTTGTCATATTATCCATACATAAAAACTAACATAGTGGAATATATGAACAATTGAAGAAAGGATAACTTAGCTTAACTTAAGTTTTCGACATGCGTGACATACCGTCTATCCTGGACATGCGTCCGCTCTCGGCTCCTGCCTCCGCGGACATACCGTCCCTCCTGGACATAAAAGCCAAAGATTGAGGCAACCAACCGGATAAACCTCAGAACATCCTGCGGTAAAAGTGCCCCAAAGGGCAGTTTTGATGCAGAGATGGATGTGATTCAAGAAAGCTAGCCGCAGGCGCGGCTTTCGGTTTAAGACACAGAAGGAGCTGGTCCCTTTGCGCTTGAGACAACAAAGCCAGCTTAAAAGCTGGCTTGTTGAAGTTTAATTTCATTTCAGGCGATGGGCGCCCTAACTGCGTCATATCTTCGCTTTGCGAAGATGCCGCAGTTAACCCCCAAAATCGTCGAGCATGATATCGTCTCTCTCAACCCCTAGGTCAAGAAGCATATCGATAACACACTTGTTCATAATTGGAGGACCACATAGGTAGTACTCACAATCTTCTGGAGCTGGGTGCTTAGCAAGATACTCATCGTGAAGTACTTGGTGAATGAACCCAGTGTAACCTGTCCAATTATCTTCCGGTAGTGCATCTGAAAGTGCAACGTGCCATGTGAAGTTATCGTTCTCAGCTTGTAGGCCATCGAAGTCTTCAACATAGAACATTTCTCTAACTGAACGAGCACCGTACCAGAAAGTCATCTTACGTTTAGAGTGAAGTCTCTTAAGTTGGTCGAAGATGTGTGAACGCATTGGCGCCATACCAGCTCCACCACCAACAAATACCATCTCTTTATCTGTTTCGCGTGCGAAGAACTCACCGAATGGACCAGAGATTGTAACTTTATCACCTGGCTTACAGCTAAAGATATAAGAAGACATTTTCCCTGGAGGAGTTCCTTTTGGAGCTCTTGGAGGTGGAGAAGCAATACGCACGTTAAGCATAATGATTCCCTTCTCTTCAGGGTAGTTTGCCATAGAGTAAGCTCTGATCGTTTCTTCATTAACAGTTGAATTGTACTGCCAAAGGTTGAAATGATCCCAGTCACCACGGTATTCTTCTTCAATATCGAAGTCTTTATAATCGATTGAAAGTCCTGCAGGTCTTTCAATTTGAATATAACCACCAGCTCTAAATGGAACTGACTCACCTTCAGGTAGTTCAAGTACAAATTCTTTAATGAAAGTAGCAACGTTGTGGTTAGATCTAACCGTACATTCCCATTTCTTTACACCAAAGACAGACTCTTCAACTTCAACTTCCATATCAGTTTTAATACCAACCTGACATGCAAGCCTTAAGCCTTCGCGAGCTTCTTTCTTAGAGATATGTGACATTTCAGTTTCTAGAATTTCTCCGCCACCTGAGTGTACGTGAACCAGACACTGACCACATGTACCCCCACCACCACAGGCAGAAGATACGAATAATTTTTGATCAGCAAGAGCATTTAGTAACTTTCCACCAGCTGGAATGTGAACTACTTTCTCACCGTTAATTGTTAGCTTAACGTCACCACTTGATACTAGCTTTGATTTAGCAAAAAGAATTACTAAAACTAGTGCTAGAACCACAACGGTAAACATTAAAACACCAAGAATAATTGCATTCATAATATTTCCTTTTTATTACTTACCGTTACTAAAGTTGGATTCCTGAAAAACTTAGGAAACCAAGTGCCATTAGACCTACAGTGATAAAAGTAATACCAAGACCTTTTAGACCATCTGGTACATCACTGTACTTCATTTTTTCTCTAATACCTGCAAGAGCTGCAATCGCTAGGGCCCAACCAAAACCAGAACCTAGACCGAAGACAACAGACTCTCCAAAAGTATAATCTCTTTCAACCATAAATAATGAACCACCCATGATGGCACAGTTTACAGTAATTAGAGGAAGGAAAATCCCAAGAGCGTTATAAAGAGCTGGCATATACTTATCTAGGAACATTTCTAGGATTTGTACCATCGCCGCGATAACACCGATGTAACAAATTAGACCGAGGAATGAAAGATCTGTACCTGGAATCCCTGCCCACTCAAGAGCGTTCTCTTTTAGTAAGTAGTTATAAAGTAGGTTGTTGATAGGGATTGTAATTGTTTGAACAACTACAACCGCAACACCAAGACCTAGAGAAGTCTTAACCTTTTTTGAAACTGCTAGGAATGTACACATACCTAGGAAGAATGCTAAGGCCAAGTTCTCAATGAATACTGCTTTAATAAATAAACTTAAATAATGTTCTAACATATTTCACCTACCCTTACATTTCTTCTACTTGATCTTTCTTCCAAGTACGTAGTCCCCAGATGAAAAAACCAATTAAGAAGAATGCAGATGGTGCAAGAAGTGCCATACCATTAGTTTGGTACCAACCACCTTCTCCAGTTGTTGCTAAAATAGACATTCCAAAAAGTTTTCCTGAACCAAGAAGCTCTCTGAAAAATCCTACAAATACTAGTACGAGTGAATAACCGATTCCGTTACCAATACCATCAAAGAATGACATGATTGGAGGATTCTTCATCGCATATGCTTCCGCACGTCCCATAACGATACAGTTTGTAATGATTAGACCAATATAAACTGACATCGATTTTGCAACGTCATAAACGTAAGCTTTTAGAACTTGATCTGTCACGATTACAAGTGAAGCAATAATCGTCATCATAACAATGATACGAATTGCACTTGGAACGTGGTTTCTAATTAAAGAAACGAATAAGTTAGAAAATGCACATACAACAGTTACGGCAAGACACATAACTGCTACCGATTCCATCTTTGTTGTAACCGCTAGAGCAGAACAAATACCAAGGATTTGAAGTGCAATTGGGTTATTTTCAAATAATGGAGAAACTACTGTTTCTTTAAAGTTCATTATTCACCCCCACCTTGTGTGAATTTATCGATGAAAGGTCCAAATGCATCGTCACCCATCCAATAGCGAACAGTTCCTGTTACACCATTAGCAGTAAGAGTTGCACCTGAAAGTCCATCAATATCAAAGCTGCTTGCTTTACTAGCAGCACCCTTAATTACTTGAATTTGTGGTTTACCTGCATCACCAAAGATTTTCTTCCCTGGCCATACCGATCTCCAGTGTGGGTTATCAATTTCACCACCAAGACCTGGAGTTTCACCGTGAGAATAGAAACCAATACCTTTAACAGTATTTAGATCAGTCTCAAGAACTAGGAAACCATACATTGTCGACCAAAGACCTTTACCGTGGATTGGGAAAACAACAGACTTGATTTCTTCACCAGCTTTAACAAAGTAAACTTTTGCATACTTTGCACGGAACTTGATCTTCCCTTTGTCTTCCGACGCAGGAATTGCATAGTTCATTTTTGGATCTTTAGCAGCTTTTACAGCATCGTACTTTGTCACATCAATATCTGTTACATAGTCACCAGTTTTAAGATCAACTAGTTTTGCTTCGATTTGCTTATATGCTTCTAAGATCTCTTTCTTTTGAGCTGTAGCTTTTACAAGACCTGCAGTCATCAGAAGGTTTTTCTTAACATCTAAAACTTTATTCTCATCTTGAAGTGGCTTCAGTGAAACCGCTGACCAAGATACGACAACTGAACAAACAACACATAGGATTGTTGCTACGATCAGAGTTTTTGCAGTACTATCATTACTCATCACTGCCCCCTTAAGCCGTTTTGTATCCGTTTGCACGTTTCTTGATATTTCCTTGAATAACAAAGTAATCAATTAAAGGTGCAAAACAGTTTCCGAAAAGGATTGCAAGCATAGTACCTTCTGGGAAAGCTGGGTTAATAACACGAACAAGGATAACCATGAAACCGATTAAAGCACCATAGAACCAGTGTCCTTTGTGTGTCATAGAAGCTGATACTGGATCAGTTGCCATAAACACTGTACCGAAAGCAAAACCACCAATCACTAAGTGCCAAAGTGGAGTTACTGAGAACATCATATTTGTATCAGAACCGATAGCATTTAAGATTCCAGAAGTAACAACTGCTCCAAGAACCATTGAAAGCATAATTCTCCAAGAACCGATACCTGAAATAATTAGAACCGCAGCACCGATTAAACAAGCAAGAGCTGAAGTCTCACCCATTGAACCTGGCATAAATCCTAAGAATGCATCTTGCATTGAAGTTGTGATTGCTCCAACACCACCAAGTGCCGCTTGAGAAAGGGCCGTTGCACCAGTGAAACCGTCTACTGCTGTCCATACTGCATCACCTGAAATTTGTGCAGGATAAGCGAAGAAAAGGAAAGCACGAGCAGTTAGTGCTGGGTTAAGGAAGTTCTTCCCTGTACCACCGAAAACCTCTTTACCGATTAAAACACCAAAAGAGATCCCTACAGCAACTTGCCATAGAGGGATTGTCGGAGGAAGAGTTAGTGGGAAAAGCATCCCAGTAACAAGGAAACCTTCATTAATTTCGTGACCACGTACGATCGCGAAAAGTGCCTCCCAGAAACCACCAGCAATTTGCGTTACTAGAAAAATTGGGAAGAAGTAAAGGAATCCGTGTAGAAGGTTTGCTACAAGGCTATCTGGAGAGAAGCCTGCACCAAGTGCTAAAATGATATCAGCACGCCAACCTTCAGGAGTCATACCAGCTGCAGCTAAAGCTGAGTTGGCCTGAAAACCAGTATTGTACATTGCCATAAACATTGCTGGAATAAGAGCAATAGCAACAGTGATCATTAATCTTTTTAAGTCAAGTGCATCTCTAACATGAACTGAACCTTTCGCCACTCCACCTGGAGTATAAAGGAAAGTATCGATCATTTCATAAACAGCATAAAACTTTTCGAACTTCCCGCCTTTGGCGAAATTATCATGTTGAGAATCTAGAAGTTTGCGCAACATTGTATTTATCCTTCTTTCTCAATAGTAGTTAAACTTTCTCTTAGAGCTGGACCGAAATCAACTTTACCAGGACTTACGAAAGTGCAAAGCGCTAAATCTTCTTCATCTAGCTCTAAACAACCTAATTCGACTGCATAGTCATCATCTTTCGTTACAAGTGCTCTTAAAAGTTGAGTTGGTAGCATATCAAGAGGCATTACTTTTTCGTATGATCCAACTGGTACCATAGCTCTATCAGAACCGTGAGTAGCAGTAGTAAAATCGAAAATCTGCCCTGGCTTTAGCCAGTGTAGGAAAGTACGTTTAACAGAGAACTTATTAAGACCTGGCTTGTGCCATCCTAAGAACTCTCTTTCACGCCCTTCAGTAAGTAGAGAAATTTGGTTATGGAAACGTCCTAGGTAAGAAAAAGCTCCAACCATTGCACGTCCACTGAAAACAGAACCAGAAACAACTCTCACCTCACCTTGTCCAACTTTTCCAGAAGTAACCTCACCTAAGTGAGCACCTGGAACAGTTTTAACAAGAGTTGGATTTACAGATGCTGGACCTGCAATCGAGACTACTCTCTCAGTTGATAGTTCACCAGTTGCAAAAAGTTTACCAATAGCAATTACATCTTGGTAGTTGATTGACCATACAGTCTTATTTGCATTTACAGGATCAATAAAGTGAATGTGAGTTCCTGCGTTTCCTGCTGGGTGAACACCTGCGAATTCTTTTGTTTCAACTTTAGTCGTTGAAGGCGTTGGAATATTTGCACCGGCCGCTTTACAAACGAAAGTTCTTCCATCAGTCAGCTTTGAGATTACCTCAACACCGTTTACGAAATCTTCGCTTGCTTCAGCAATTACTACTGCTGGGTCAGCTGCAAGTGGATTTGTATCCATTGCTGTTACGAAAATCGAATGTGGCTCAGAAGCTAAAGCTGGCGCTTTAGAAAATGGCCTTGTTCTGAAAGTTGGCCATAGACCCGATTCAACTAGAAGTGCTTGAACATCTTCTTTTGCTAAATCTTTTACTCCCGTCCCCTTGAAGTTTTCAAATGTAACTTGCTCGTTACCTGAAACTTCAATTACTAAAGTTTCAAACGCTCTTCTTGCACCACGGTTAATTTCAATAACCTTTCCGCTGATAGGTGCTGTATAAAGAACACCTTCAACTTTTTTACAAGAAAATAACGCCTGACCTTTTTTAACTTCGTCACCCACTTGAACTAGCATTGTTGGTTTCATTCCAACATAGTCTGGTCCAGTAAGCGCGACTTTAGTCACTTGAGGTCCTACCTCAATCTTTTGTGATGGCTTCCCACTGATAGGAAGATCCAATCCTCTCTTAATGTGAATCATAGCGACAAATCCCGTTATCTTGGTTTGTTAACAATAAAATATTTATGAAATTATTAGTTTTTTAACAGAAATACATAAAGTTGTAACCCTAATTTTAACTAATCACGACACTCGTTTAAGAGACCATAATGCGTTAAAACAAAGGCTATTTAGTCGACAATTATCGACCGCAACATTTCTTGAATTTCTTACCTGAGCCGCAAGGACATGGGTCATTGCGTCCAACTTTTGCACCATCTCTCTTTACCTGCGCTACAATTGGCTCACCGTCAACGAAGAACCAGTCTCCATCAACTTTAACAAATTCAGAACGCTCATAATGCACATGGTCTTGTCCACCTAGGCCAAAAGTTGCCTTGAACTCAACCATTCCCCAGTCGTCCCTCTCTGTCCCCTCTGCAGTGTCAACGATCTCAAGACCCTTCCATTCAGATTGTGATGACCATGCCTTGATTTCATTTACATCCATATCCTCTCTATGATCTGGGTGTGTTGAATCAACGATGAAATCAATATTGCCGATTGTATAAGCAAAGTAACGTGCACTCATAAGTTGCGCTGCTGTTTGGGCCTTGGCTTCACCCTTTACAATTGCTTCACATGTCTTTGTATCAAGACCAGAATTACTCATAATAAACTCCATTTAATATCGATATAATAAGTCGGTAAAATTTGTGTTTGTTTCATCAAAATATACCTTGCTTTCCAGTAGTCGACTAGAAATAAATGTAAAATGCTCTCTTAGCATTTTCTGGTATTTTGTACGACTTCTACGAATGGCATATTCGTCTTTAAACTCAAGCTCTTCAACTTGGCGATCCAACTCTTTATCTGTTGGAACCGTTAGATAAAAATACTTTATTTTGGATGCCAGAATTGGCAAACAGTATTCTAGTTCTTCATCAGTGAGGTATTGAAAAACACTTGTACAAACACCAAGATCAAATGACTTCTTAGTGTTTTCATTCTTTCGACACCAACTAACAATATCTGTTTTTTCTAACTTAAATTTCGTTGATTCGATTTTGTTGATTTCGCGATCTTTTACAATTTTGTAAGCGTACTCACTTGGCTCTATCCCATGGGCCTTATAGGGTTTAAACTCCTCTAAAAGTGCCTCAAATAAGTGACCAAGGCCAAAGCCTAAGTCAATAATTGAGCTGATATCAATATACTCTAAACCAAATAAATTTTTAATATAGCCAACGTGTTGTTCCACATTACCTATTCCATCCATTTGATCAGCTTCCTCGTAATTGACTTCCCAATAGTCTTTTGAGAATCCCTGTGATCCTTTTTCTTTCATGTTGATTTAACCTTTAATGTCTTTCCAATTAAGTATGCATTCGAAATAAATCGGTAGATACCCACCGAGAAAATTGCCCCCCATAGAAGCAAAAAAGATTGATTTAAATAGCTTAGATAGGCCAGAGGAAGAAAGCATGTAAAGAATGCGATTACCATATGGCGCCCTAGAAAGTCGAAGCGATTTATCCCAAAGACAAGGCCATCATAAACATAGGCAATCGACACAGGAATCTGAGCAATAGCAAGGAAGTAAATAATCCCTTTTATCGTTTGATGAATACTTTCATCATAGGTAAAAAGTGAGATCAACGGGCCATTTGCAAAAGTAAAAATCAAACAAAAGATAATCCCGATAGCACCACCCATCACTAGGAGCTTGTGAAAGATATCTTTTAAATATTCATGGCCTTCATTTCTAAAAAGTGTTCCACCAATAATATTTCCAGAAGTGGCCACGCCATCAGTGAAGAAAGAAGCAAATAGCCAAAGATTTAATATAATTTGATGAGCAGCAAGTGCTTTTAAAGAAATGGAGCTAGCAACTTTAGTGGCCAAGAAAAAGCTTAATGTTAAGAAGGCAGAGCGCATGAAAACATTGATCGAGCTTTTCCCCATGTGGAATGCATCGGCCAAAATAATTTTTTGAGATAAAAAGAGATGGCGAACCTTTTCGTGAGTAAGTATAAAATAAAGACTAATAAAGAAGCCTATTGCGTTAGCAAAAATAGTAGCAGCGGCAACACTTGAAAGCCCCATATTGAGTTGATAGAGCCCAAGGTATGACAAGACGATATTTACAAAAGTGGCAACACCAATAATGCCCAAGACAATATTTACTTTTGCCATTCCTCTAAGAACAGATAAGGCCGACATGAATAATAAAATAAAAACATGTCCATAAAGTCTCGTTAAGAAGTATTCATCACATAAAGAGTATAGTTCTTTAGTTACACTTAAGAAGTCATAAACAAAGTGACGAGCTGGTACAAAAATAAGAACAAGTAAAAGTCCGATCGAAAATGCGATTAAGAATGTTACTTTGATAAGTGAGACAACATTTTCATACTCACCTTTTGCAAGCTTTTGAGAAATTGCTTGAATAGGTGCGTGTACTAAGAAATTAAACATCCAAGTGATGGATGACATAATAGAAACACCGATGGCCATAGCGGCCAGCATTTTTGTATCAAAATTTCCAACAAGAGCTGTATCGACAATTGAACTTAGTGGCTCGAGCATCGATGCAAGGATGGAAGGAATAGAAAGGGCCCAAAGGCCCTTATATGTTAACCAATTACGGTCCAAAACTTCTTCTTTAAAATTTCTTAGTATTTAGTTACTGCTGAGAAGATTGCAATAAAAATTAGTGCAAGAATTAAACCTAGACCAGCAAGACGGTTTGCTTTCATACGCTTTGCAAGAATTGGCCCAAGAGCAGAAACTGCAACCCATAGCCCAACCTTAACCTTAACCCATAGTGGCCAACCAGCACCATGACTAACACCGATACGAGCAAGAAGGCCCATACCTCCTACAAAAAGTAGGAAACTTGCAATACCAGAAGTAATTTTAAATAGCTTTCTGTTTTGCGCTTCAGTACTTACAAATTGAGGTGCAAAGGCAGCAACCATAAGGACAACCATAAACACGTGAAGTACTTTGTAAAATTCATAACTCATTTCTTTTCTCCATTTCTCTCTTCAAGACTCGTCATTCTATCATTCAATATATTTAAAGTTTTATTTAACTTAGCTAGCTCTCTTTCTAACATTAAATCTTCTCTATGTAGACTTGATTGCATCCCTTCTACATTTCTTTTTAAGACTTGTACACGTCTTCCGATGGTAAGAAATTGACGTCCAAGCATAACATTAGCAAAAATCGCAGTATATGTGGCAAATAGTCCCGTTCCAAAGATCATCAGGACAATGGCAATAACCCTTCCCCAAAGTGTAACAGGAGTAATATCTCCATAGCCAACAGTGGTTATTGTGGTAAAGGCCCACCAAATAGCATCTCCAAGCTCAACAACTTTTGGATTGGCCCCTTTTTCAAGATGTAGGAAAGCAAATGCGAAGATGACCACACCGAGATTACCTATGATTGTAATAAACCAAAAGGCAACGGTTTTGAATAAATAGATAAAGCGTTCAACAAATACGCGAAAGCCGGAGCGCAAAACTAACCTCTTCTACAAAATTTTAATTTAATATATAATATTTAATATGAGCTATTTTGGAAACAGTAATAAGGGAGAAAAGATCTTTCGCGGTGCATACAACTACTACCGCAAGGATAATCTCTATGCTGAAGAGACATTTGAAGTTTATCGCAGGCCAAAACTCCACCAGATCTACTTTGAAGGAGAAATGCTGGCACGTGTAATGACGGGAGAGCTCCTAAAAATCAATGTCGCCTACACAGTTGATAAGGAATACACTCCTGTCAAAGTTCAAATCGTTAAAAGTCTTGGAGAACAACTTTCTAAAGAAATTTTCTTATTTGATCATTCCACAAGTGAGCTTAAGTATCAATTTGAATGCGATGGTGAAGTTAATCGTGAGTCGATTACAACCTCTCCTAAATTCTATGTCACAACACCACTAAGCTGTTGTAGTATGCTCTTTCTTTGGTCGAAAAAATTTGACTCGGTTGGAAAGAACTACTACTCATTCTTTTCTTCAAATAACCAGTGGAAATATGACGGGCCAATTATCAATAATAGTATCGTTGTTGAAAGAGCTGCCCAGACATCAGAGTCAATAAAGATTGCAGGAACATCAGTTACTGCTGTTCAGTACAAGTTATTTGAAAAAACAGATTCTGAAGACAGTAAGGATATGAAAGTCGCCCCAGACTTTCTAAGTGTCTGGCTTTCTCAACACCAAACAATTCCTTATATTATAAAAGACAAGCAAGGAACGAATATTTCTATTAAATATCTCAACAACCTTGACCGAAGCTAGCGATGAATAGATTTTGGATATCAACATTTGTGTTAGTTTTGATATCTTCTTGTGCTGGAAATATTTGGGTTGAAAGTACCAAACCGGACAACAATACTATTAATAGTATCTTATCAAAAGATTACGGGGAAGATTCAAATTTAGATTTAAATCTTATACCATTTGATAAAGTTGAGTTCTCACAAAACTTTAGGCCGTGCTGTGCTTTTGGGACAGATTTTAGAGTCAAACTTTTATCCATCCCAATTCCCTTTTTCAAAGAACGAAATACTGTTGATTACCACTCACTTGGGACACACGTATACAATATTGATAACTTCTCGAAGGAAGAGATGCAATCAATTGGAAAAAGAGAACCTGAAGTTAATGGACTGATATATACAAAAAGAGCTGGCCTAATTGATACAGCACATATCAGAGATACAGCAGATATCACATTAACCCTTTTCTATAAGATTTATCCCAAATTAGGTACTGACTTTGAGATTGAATTACCCTATGAAATTGGTAAGCGAAAAATTGTTCTCAAAGCATTTGAGACTAGTAAGTTACAAGGCAAAGATAAGATTTATTTTACTTCAGCACTTGCTTCAAAGCTTGCATATGAAATGGCCATCTCTCATGAATTTGCACAATGGCATGGCTACAGAAATGTCTCAATATTTTCAGAAGAACAATCTGCTTACTCTCCAGAGGATCTTTACTCAAATATTCTTGGCGCAAAAATTGCTTCAGCTTTAATCAACGAGAAGCTTGCCTTTTCAAGTATACAATACAATTTAAATATGACTTCTTGGCTTAAGGATTCGTTAAAAGAATTACAACCTGTCGATAAAAATGAGACGCAAAGACTTCTTATGACAACCAACAAAGAGTGGTGGGATATCGATATTAGATTACCAGAAAAGTTCATGTTGAAAAAAAGAAATTATGACCTATCAATGAAGCTAGCACCACTTGAGATTCCGGCCTCCCCTCTTAAAAACCCCGTCGTACTCGAAATGAAAAGTTTTTTTAAGAATTACAATTTAGACGAGATCGCAGTCATTCAATTAGAAATTGATCCTTCCTATGAAAAAACTTTTATGCATGTTCCAAAAAATTTTTGGAATAAAAAACTCACAATTAAGGATTTGAGAAAGATCGCTCAGTACGATAAAGAATTTGACGAAAGTGACCTTAAGAATAACTAACTTCAAACAACGTATAAGATAGATATATGAAGAATTATATTTTTACATTTAACCTTTCTTTGCTCTTATTCACGACTTCCTGTGCGCAGCTTCCTACCAGCAGAAATGATATAAGTAAGAAAAGTGAAATCCATCTTTCAAAACAACTCTCGCCCTTCATATCAGATGGTTGTTCAAAGTGGCCAGACGGAACGATCTCAAAGCCAGAAGCATGGCTTAAGTGTTGTTTTGTCCACGATCAACATTACTGGCTAGGAGGCACTGAGGCCCAGCGCTTTCATGCCGACCAACAACTAAAAGCGTGTGTGAAAGAAGAGTTTACAGATTGGATGTCAATCGTCATGTATCTTGGGGTCCGAATTGGTGGAGGCCCTCAGTACCAAACATCTTACCGCTGGGGATATGGTTGGAATTATGACAGAGGTTATATCCCTCTGACTCAAGAAGAGATCGATTATGCCAAGACAGTCGCTCCAAAAGAATTTGATGATATTAGAAAGTACTTAAAACAGAAAAACTAATCTAGCGTATTCACAAAGTCCTTAGAGGCCTCTAGTGCTTCCTTAAAGTTCGTGCGATGAATTTGATAAGGCTCCATCTGCTTCGTAAGTTTGGCCATTGTCGAGTTCTTCCACTTCTTCACACGTGAGTCGATAACAACTACCGCACCTGCATCTGTTTCAGTTCTTAACAGCCTTCCAAGTTTCTGATGTAGGTTTCTTGTTCTATGGGCAAGGTAATAGTCTTCAAACTCATTTCCTATATTTGTTTCATAATACTCACGACGAAGACGAATAACCTGCTCCATTGAAAGATCTGGAATTTTATCAATAAAGACAAACCTTAAGGCATCACCAGGAACATCAATCCCCTCACCAAAAGACTCCATTCCAATAAGAATTCCGTTTCCACTCTCTTTAAACTCTTCAACAACATTGGCCCCCATTCCTTGAACAAAAACCGGAAGCTTGCCTTCAAACTTATCCAGCATATATTCCACGGCCTTCTCAAATCGAGCACGAGCAGAAAATAAGAGTAGAGTTCTACCATCAATATCTTCAATAAAAGGAGTTAGGCGATCACAAATTGTTTTCACAAAGTCCTTATCATAAAGAGATGGTGTATCATCACATAAGAATACTTTCGTACGGTTCTTATAATCATAGACAGAAGGAAGATAGAGCCCTGTTCTAAAGCGTCTTTCAGGTTCACTATAAAGATAACCTGTCGACCACTCCATACCACGACTACCTTGATCTCCGTGCTCATTTCCTAGAGTTGCAGAAGTATAAACAACTGATGAAGAAGTTTGTAAAAGTTGGTCATGCAAGATGCGCCCAGTATTAATAGGTCCGGCACTTAGTAAGAAACCTTGTTGTTCATGATACTTCATCGAAAGAGAATGAGGTTGAGACGAGCTTTCAATCTTTAATAGGACGGAAAGAGCATTCATCACATCTTCAAGCTGTCCCACAAATGCCTCAAAACGAGTCCAGGCCGTAATTTCACCTTGGCCTTGCATATCACTTACCTGCCAGCGAATCGTATAAGGGTACAACCTTTCGTGAACAGACTTTAAAAGATAGAAGATACTCTCCAGATGGTGAAAGACACTTAAACGAAGGGCCTCCTTTTCTGTAGGCATAATCATTGGAAGTTCATTCCAGAACTTATCAGTATAGCGAGGCATCTTTTTAAAGATCATCTCAAACTTCTCAGGAAGTTCGAATAAGTGATCTCTAAGCATTGAGGCCGTATCAATTGATAACATTCGAAGAGATGAAATCTCTTCTTCTTGATTCTCATCAATCATCGTATTGATTAAATAGAAAAGAGAACCTAAACCTTGTAGGTTTTGGAATTGTTTGTGAAGGCTTTCTAGATCACTTTGTGCAACTTCTGCGGAGAATGCCTTTGTTGCCTCTCCTTCAATTTTATGGGCCTCATCCACCACTACGTAAGCAGGTCTAGGAAAAGACTTAGTCCAAGAAAACATCAATGCATGATTTCCAATAATAATATCGGCTTCCTTTGCATCACGAAGTCCTCGGATATAAGTACAATTTGCGTAGAATGGACACTGCTTACTTGAACAGGCACGGTAGTCTACCGCCAAGTCTTTTTGAGCTTGCGAAAAATTTTCGAGCTTCATGCGAAGAACAAATGGTAGATCATCTTTTGAGATCATATGCTCTAGCGCACTATTTGAATTGTGATAAAAAAGAGACTCAAAATAGATATCAGAAAACTTATCTTTTAAGTCATTACTTTGAGAAAAAAGATCCTCTTCATTCTGTCTTTGGGTAAAAAGAAGCTCACAAAAGTGATTGCTTGAACCAACAAGTTGACGAATCTTTAAGTCCTTAGGAGAGACTCCTAAGAGCTTATGAAGTGCTGGAACATCTTTATTCATGGCCTGGGCCTGAAGAGTCTTTGTTCCCGTGGCCACAAGAACTTGCTTTTGTTCACTTAAAGCAAATAAAGCACTTGGAACTAAGTAGCCAAGAGTTTTCCCCGTTCCAGTAGGCGCCTGTACCATGGCGTGGATATGGTTTTTAAAAGACTGACCAACTTTAAGGGCCAAGTCTTCTTGTGACTTACGATAGCGGTAGCCATTAAATAGTGTCGAAACCTTCTCCTCATCACTGAAAATATTCTTCACATTTTGGCCATTGAAGGTCATATCAAAGTTTTGCTCATACACTTGCTTATCTTCAAGTGTTTTAGGATACGCCCATTCTAGTGCCATCTCGATGTGAGCGGCAGGATCAAAATCGATTTGTTCAGAAATATCAAATAGTTCTTCTTCATAAAGACATAAGAACCTGAAGAACCAATAGTCTTGAAGAGAGTATTTATGCATTAAAGACATCATGAAGTTGTATTTACCAGCATCTTTCTTCGTCATAAGAGATGCAACAATGACAACTTTTAATAGATCCACCGAATCCTGGAAACCTCGGTGTAATTCCTTTTCAGCTAAACCAAAGCCAACAATAAAGTTTTCAAGCTTAAGAGATGACATGTGCGGGAAAAGCAGTGATAAGAAGTAGAGAGAGTCTTGCCAACGATGCCCTTCTCTAAAGTCGAGGGTTTCGAAGTGATGATCAAGGAAGCCAGCTTCAAAGTCTGCATTATGGGCAAGAATATCATGGCCATCAAGCTCAAGAACTTCTCCGATGACATCATCAAGAAGCGGAGCACGCTTTAGCATTTTGTTATCAATACCTGTGAGCTTTTGAATGAACTTAGAAATTTCAAAACTAGGACGACACAGAGATTCATATTTATGAACGAGTTTAGTTCCTTCGAACTGAAGAAAACCAACATCAATTATTTCATCAACACTGCAATCTGCACCCGTTGTCTCAATATCAAGTAGTGCCCATTTACCTAGTGTGTTATTTTCTGTATTCATCGTATCCATGTTTGTTTATTACTCCCATAGCCCCTAGGCCTTTATTTAATTTAACATTGTTAAATCGTATTGATAATCACCTTTTTATGCCTTATTCTAGCTACATATTATTAATAATTTCATTACGTAAGGGTGCGACATGTCTTCTGCGACATTTTTTCAAATTCAATCATTTCTGATCCTATCTTTAATGATTTATGGAGTAACCCAGAGCAAAAAACGCCAAAAACACGTTAAGATTATGTCTGGGGCCATGATTTGGGATATTATCTTAATTCTACAAATTGAATTAAGCCGCAGCGCAATTGATAAAGCAATGGAAGTATTCCAGTCACAAACAGCACTTAAGATTCACCTATTCTTTGCTGTATCTAGTGTCCTGCTCTACGTTGCAATGGTTATTTCAGGGCGCATGGTTCTAAAAGGTAAAGCAGGACTTCTTAAGAAACACCGCTACCTAGGTATCACAACTCTAGCGTTTAGAATTTTAACTTTCATCACAAGCTTCTATGCAGCATCAAAAGTTGCTCTATAAGAAGGAACAAAAGCAGAAAGCGAGTTATCTATGTTATTTGAACAAGTAAAAACAATTATCGAGGAAAATATCAAAGATTCACAAGTGATGGTCTACGACCTTACTGGAGGCGGCGATCACCTTGGAATCACAATCGTTAGTGACGAATTTAAAGGCAAAATGCTTTTAGCTCAGCATAGAATGGTTATGGACATTTTAAAGCAGAAGTTAAGCGAAGATCTGCATGCTGTTCAGTTAAAAACTCTGACAATAGAGCAAGCTCAAGCACAAGGCCTTGTTTAAGAGACAACTATTCAACGACATCAAAGTTCACATCAATAAATGGTAGAGATACATCCTTGCGCTTAAAAGTAAGACTTTTAAAGCCATCACCAATAACGAACTCTTTGTACTCTCCATTTGGCCTTTTTATCCCGCGAAAGAGTTTGCCTAGCACTTGGTCATTATCCCTATAGGCCTTTAGTCGATAACGGATAATACGTGCCCTTGCAATATTGACAGAGTTAGCAAGGCCATAAACAAATGGAATATTTCGCAAGAAATCATCTTCATCATTGTAATAGTTCATACTTCTAATATCCCAATTAATGAACATATCAGATTCAATACTTTCTTTTACTAAATTCTTAGAGTTTTTAGACTTGACCCAACCAAGGTAATTATACTTTACAGGAGGGTTCGTACCTGGATTTTTACTATCTTTACGAACAGGCAGGTTTGTATACGCATAGATTAATGCATCCTTTCGCCAAATTAAATCCTGCTTATCATCCTCAAGTCCTGGCCGATAGAGCTTATTATTTAAGTTATTATTATAATTGAATCCGTGAAATTCTGTGCCGCTATTATATGCTTCGCTAGGATTTAGGATAACTTCTTTAGAGAAGAAAGGATCTTGAATAAGGAAATAAATTGATGTTGAATAAGACCCAACTCCAGAAGGAGTCTTTAATGTGATCTCTCTTTCACAATCTTTTTCGCAAGTTACATCAAAGTAGAAGTCAAAGAAGTTCTTATTATTCTCATCCTTAAATTCTAAAGACCCCAATGAAAGCTTAGCAAGTGAGAGATCTTTACTTATGACTTGTTCAAATTGACTTAAATTAATCGTTTCTAAAATCTCTTGCGTTATTTTCTTATTATCTTTCTTATATTGACTAAAAAAATGAGTAGCAGATAAGAGAACAACTCCAGCGAGCCCTGATGCAACAAGAACTTCAACAAGAGTAAAGCCTTTCTTATTTCTTAACAACTTTAACATTTATTCCCCAGAAATGATAAATTCATAATCTTTAAAACCTTTGATATAGGACCTGTGGGTAACTCTTATGACGAGCTTCAAGAGGCCTCGGTAACTCGGGTGTGGAATAAGAACATAGCCCAACCTTCCCGGACAGGACGGACACTCATCCACGGAAGTAACTAGTTTATCATTCCATGCCAGTGGAAGCTTTTCATTTAAGTCTTGTACACTTGTCATAGATAAGAAGTCGTCACTGTTTAAGTTCATTTGAAAAAGAGCACTATTTGAAGAAATTTTTCGATAAAGAGAGTGAACAATATTATACTGAACGACTTGACTTCGAGACTTCTTATTCGCTTTCCTAAACACATTCTGACCTCCAACAAAGGCATATATGAGAACACCAAGAAGTCCAGCAGTAACAACAATTTCAGCTAGAGAGAGTCCCCTATTATCTAACTTCATCTAAAGACTCCCCGTTTCAACCCAATAGGTTTGTATATTGAAACGTCGATAACGATTTGGTATCTTAGACCTTGTCACGAGTCCACCATCATCAGGTAAACCAATCTCTGGATCTACAGTAGTCCAGTTATAATTGTTTGGACCTTCAAGCACAAAATGAATTGGAGAGCATGTTCTTAGGTCGTACTGCTCTTGTCTTGAGATATTCTTATCCCAAACAGTTATACTATTATCACAATTTAAAATATCACCATTATCTCTTCTTCGAGCAAGCCATTTATATTCTCGAAGTTTTTCAATGGCCGCAGGATGCCATATATTATAGAAATCAACTCCAACATTAAGAGCTCCACTAGGTATTTCTAATTTATTTACTAGTAATGTTCCCACAAATGTTAAAGGTGTTGACCTTGCTTCGACAACCAAGTTCTTACAAGCATAGAAACCAAAGATAAAATCAACCTCACTTGGTATGATACATTTCTTAGTCACGGACTGATTTGGGATACCTCCAGCATCACCTGGAAACATATTCCCCTGATTGAAACGATATAGATCTTGCATCTCCATAACGTCAGTTAAAGTCACTCCATTACCCCCAACATCATACATCCATGAATGTAGAGTATTCTTAGTAAAAGAAATATCCCAAGAAAAATTATCATTATCAGGAATACCAGAACACTTATCTTTAAGCTCCTTACTTTCTGATAATGTTAACCCATCTTCTGGAATATAAATCTCATCACTTAACTTATCAAAAAACCCTTCTTCTGGTTTTCTTGGTGGTTCATTTGAGGAATTATCTTTTTTCAGAAGTGTCCAACCTCCAAGTTCCTTATCTTCAGCATTGGTGTACTTAACACCGCTAAACTTTCCAAACTGATCCCTTAAGAACACGATATTTATAATATTAGGATTTCCTAGCTCATTAGGTCCCGGTTTCTGAGGCTCACTTCGGCGCGCTCCTGAAATAGGGTTTGAACTATTTTCAATGGCAAAATCAAATGCTGTTATTGACAGTTTTATTTGTGAAATATTCTTATAAACATCAGTATTGAGTTGGTCTTTATTTGTAATTCCTAAGTTAAAGTTCGTGATATTTGTCGTAGATGCTGACATTTTCAAGTCAATACTAGGCTGATTTTTTAAAAAATCATCAATCTCCTTTAATGATTCATCCTTCAACTTCTTATAGTCATCTGATAGCCTTTCAATTTCACTTACACGGAAATCACAAGTGGCCTTTCTTGCAGGCTTCTTAGAATACTCGCTTGAGCAGCTTCCACTTTTATCAGTATTAAACCCTGCACTAACAAGGCTACATTCACTAGATCTCACATTTGAATTTTTTGAGTTAAGACTATTACATTTATCTTTCAAACGACGAACGATACCTTCAAATTCATTCTCTTTATAAGTATCGTCAAACTGTTCCTCTGAAACAGTTTCTTGATTTAAGACATCTTTTGATTTTATAAAGTTGATATTAGAGTTTAAGTTAATTTTGAACTGGGAATCCCTTGCAAGCAAGAGCTCTGCATACTCACCATTTGCAGGTACAGTAACATCCATTTTCATGATTGGTTTTTCAGAATTTCCAGGATCAATATAAGAAACAGTATTCTTAATATTATCTAATATCTTTATATAACCTTCTTTTTCACTTACCATGGCACTAGGATAGCCATACTCCTTAAACTCATTTGAAATAGGAAGGTCCGTTTTAGATAGTCCAACACTGAATCCACTACTCCCTTTTCTACCAAATAAGCGAGAGTCACGAGTTTCAGATAAATTCTCCTCTAGTTTTCGCCAGATATCACACTTCTTTGCAAGAGCTGTATCTGAGTAGTAAGCATTGCCAAATAAGACTGCAATCCCTTCATCTACCTCATCCTCAAAGATCACCCCTCTCTTTATCGTTTTAACCATTGGGTAAGTTGAATAAAGTTGGTCATTGACTCCACCATGACTTGGCGGTTCAAACCCCCCACTACTTCCTTTAATACTTCCTCGACCTAAGTGAATATTTGAATATAGTCCAACAGGGGCGTATGAAGAAGTCGGGATAATTAAATCATTATCGACATAGATTGGTGCATGAATATTTAATCCTTTAGCACTTTTTGAGCCGGTGTATTTCGTTATATCAAAATCTCCACCTTTAATAATTGCAAATTGATTCAAAGTACGAGGAAAAAGTCCGACTAAGCTACGAGCATAAGGCTTTTTATCGTAATCATCACATTGTGAATCCTCTTTCATCTTTGCTTCGACATAAATTTCGATATAACGATCATCCCCGGATGTATAAAGAGCACTATTCTCAGCACGATTAAGCTTAATAAGCACTTCATCCATACAGTTTCGCAAAGTATGTGAGAGTGATAAGTTGATAGGATGACTCTTACTTAGCTCTTCTAGTGACTTAATTTGTACAGTTGTTTGAACTTCATTTAAGGCAGGTTCAAATCCAATTTCTCTATTGTATTCATTTTGATATGCTTTCTTTATTGCTGTTACAGCAGTGCTAGACCAAAGAAGCCTTTCAAGATTACGTTTATTGCTAATAACCTCATGCATGTCACCAGAGCATTTTTCGCTACGTTCCCAACTCTCATCCATACACCAACGATTCTTTAGTGCATGTGAAGTATAAGAAATTAATCCTCTGGTAAAAGTATCAATTTCGGCGTTTATACGTCCATCTTTCTTCTTTTTTGAAACCACGTCGAGAACTTTATTAAGGTTCATGGTCAAGTATGCTGCCGCAACAGAAGCAAAGATGATAAATGCTAAGGTCGCGCCACCTTTTTCATTTTTTAATAATTTCATAAAATTCCGTCTTTAATCGATTAATTACTAAAGCGCAGGAGAAAACCAAATGTCATAGACACTTCCATTTCGTCCATCTTCAGTTGTAAAAATTGATCTTTCTCTCGCTTCGGCCCTTCCTTCAAAGGCGATATGTCCTTTCTTGTAATCTAAGCTTATTGATGTAACTCCTCGTTTTAGAAGTGACGTTAACTCGGAACTTTCACTTACTCCATTACCATTGAGATCATTCCATAAAATAAGATTTGAATAAATCTCATCATTAGCATCAATGATGCCATCATTGTTAGAGTCATATTTTGCAAGAGCTCTAAAACCATTTTCATAAGTATTTTGATTACCAAATAGCTCTAATGCACTATTGATTTTTCCATCTCCATTACGATCTAGTGCAAGGAAGTAGCCTTTTGAGTTTGGCTCAACCCAGTTTATGATTGGAACATCATTGATAAGTGGAAATGAGCTGCGGCCTAGAAACTGTGGAAGTTCAGAGTCAAAAAATAACATTAGCGGCGAGTAATATGATCCACAAAATTGATTACGTCCCAAGAAAGCGGCTTTTATATTAAGACAGTCCTCAAAATCATTTAGACCAATACTACCCTTGTAATCTAATTTAACCCATTTATCTTCATTAACATTATGTTGAAAAAACTCAACATTAACATCACTTGATCGACCAGAAAACTGTACTTTCCCAGTACTTAAATCTCTTGCCCCTGTACGCTTAGGAATTTGTATCTCTGAAATTAAGACATTAACTTCCCCTTCATGAATTTCGCTTTCGGCCGTATCATCAGCTCCTGAAACAATATGAGTTTCCACATCCATTGTCTCTTTACCGCGAATTCCACAATTAGCAATTCCTGGCTTCTTAGTATAAGAAGACTTAGCAGCATAACCAGTTCCCTTCCAATTATAGAAGAACTTACATTTTACTTTCTTATTAAGATCAGCTTGTCCTAAAGGGTCACCTTTACGAGAGCAATCAAGATAGTCATTTAAGAAAAATTTCTCTTTGTTATAAGAGCAATTATAATCAATATTTCGTGATGAATTTCCACTTTGAATTAAACACTTAACCTTATTTGTATCAGCTTCCCAATTACAAGACTGTCCATAAGTATTTGGCCAAGTAACTTGAGGAGAGAAGGTAGTATTACTTTCAAACAGCTTTCCACCATTTGAAAGTTTAACATTCATTTTTATATCACCGCCACGAGGATCAATTGAACTCTTTGCGTGACGAAGGTTTGCACCATAACATGTTGGCGTCAGGGTAATATTTAAATGCTTAGAACGAAATTGATCACAAGAATTTTTCTTAACAACATTACCGACTTGATTAAGCTTAACCCCAAGAGCTGTGTTATTTGGGATTACTGAAATCCCTTGAGCGAAAGCCTGATGGCCACTAAATATGATTAAGAATAAGAATGCTAACATTTCACTACTTCCTTTCTGTAAGTAATTTCCTTTAGCTTAACATCACTATTTTAAAGCACTTACAACTTACTGAATTCACAACTCTATAAATCCTAAACCTCTTATCTAACTAAAATTACATGAGTACTATTCTTGGCATCAGGCCAAAGAATTTATTTGCGAGAGTTTTGTTTATCTACTAGCTCGTTAAATGAGTCTTCGATCTCTTTAAAATAATCACCTTTTCTAAAAGTTACCTTCTCTAAAAAGTTCTCTTTATCCCCTTGAGAGTTGGCCAATTTTTTAAAATGTTGATTCAATCGATACAGTGGACCTGCTATCTTATGAGACATTGTTAGGCCTAGATAGAGAAATAGGAAGAATGAAACGAGTACAGCAATAAGAAGCGAGAAGCTGATAATTTGAACTTGTACATCCCAAAAGCCTTGAAATGCCTGGCTTTGAAAAAAACCACTCTCCTCTGCCATCTCTTTGACATTGACCAAGAAAGACAAAATTGTGGCCACAAAAAGCCCACAAGAGATGAGATTTAAGAATCCAAATTTAACAAGAAAGTGTTTTTGAAATTCTGGATTGATCCAGATTTGCTTTAGACGACGGCGGTTTTTTGCCATATCTGAACTCCTATAATATATATTTAAATACTATTATAGGAGCTTACTTAAGTTATTGAAACAAGGGAAAAGTTATCCTTATTTCCTAGTGATGATCATCCATCATGGCATCATCAAAGTCTTTACAAGCAATAGCTAGAGAAGCTGGTAAAAGTGCCCAAAAACCCACTAAACTAAGTGCTACGAATACTTCTAAACTCATATATTATTCCTTTTATTCTAAATTTCTTTGAAACCTATTGCCCATTATAAGTCATTTAAACTTTCCTGACTAGAAAATTCGACTTCAGGGGCCTGCCCCTTATCGATCTCAACTTCCATAATCCTTTGAAATCTTTTGGAAATCTTACCAGTCGTTATATTAATATTATTTACGTCTTTAGTTACCGTCGCTAAGTGCTTAGTTAGGTCACCCCATCTCTTCTCATATAGGCCAAAATCAACACCCAGCTTATTGATCTCTTCGTGTAGAATCGACATATATTTAGAGCGCTCCATATTCATCAGAACTGACTGGACAGTTGTTAAAGTGGCCATAAAAGTTGTCGGTGAAGCAATCCAAACATTCTTCTTTTGAGAGTAAGCAATAATATCTTCGTGATAAGCATGAATTTCAGCAAAGATTGCTTCTGCAGGAAGAAATAGAACGGCCTGCTCAGAAGTTTCACCCTTAATGATATATTTTGAAGAAATATCATCAATATGCTTTTTAACGTTCTTCACAAACTCACGGCGAGCAAGAGTCTTCTCCTCAACACTCCCCTCAAACATTCTCTTGAAATTCTCTAGTGGAAATTTCGAGTCGACACATAATCTTCCAATTGGCTCAGGAAGATCAAGCATTGCATCCACAAGCTTGTCGTTAGATAGCTTAAACTGAAGCTTATAGTACTTATCACCGTCTCCAAAGACAGACTTAAGTAGCGAAGTTAGTTGAACCTCTCCAAAAATCCCGCGAGACTTCTTATCGGTTAAAACCTCTTGTAGGCTTACAACATTAGTTGAGAGAGATTCAATCTTCTTTTGGGCCTCATCAATCTTAGCAAGACGAGCGATAATACCAGTAAAAGTTTCGTTAGTTTTTTTGAAACCTTCATTTAAGTTTTCTTGAACCTTATTATTGATCTTCTCTAACTTTTCTTGGATAGCATGATTAGTCTTATCAAATTTCTTTTCAAGATCTTGTGTTAATTGGTCTTTGAAACTAAACATATCTTTATTAAGTGCACCTTTTGTCTCCATTAGGCGCTCAACCACGATCTCACGAAGATTTGAGAAGTTCTCTGCTAGTTGATTATTATTTCTAAAAAGCGTCTCAGTAACATCATCTTTTTGAGAACGGATAAGGTTAGTTACTTCATCAAAGTTAACCGTATGCTCTTTCTTAAATATAAGAAATAAGAAAGCTAAGATTGCGACTTGTAAAACGATGACAATAATTATTGGAGTCATTAATTCTTTCCTTCAATTTTTGGCGTAACATATTTTTGGGCCTTGAGACTTCGCTCTTTTTCTTTAATGAATTGCAGGCCATCAACCCATTTACCTTGTACACGTACACCCCAGTGTAAGTGCGGAGCACTTGAACGACCAGTATTACCACTTAAAGCGATGATTTGACCACGCTTAACTGTATCACCTTGATTAACCTTGAATTTTGACAGATGGCAATACATTGTGATGACACCGGCTCCGTGGTCGATGAAAACAGCATTACCATTAAAGAAGAGATCCTTAACGAGAATAACTCTTCCGTCATTAGAAGCTTTTACTGGAGTAGGCCTTCTGGCGCGCATATCAGTTCCTGAATGCCAGCTATTCTTCTTATTATTGAAAACGCGACGATTACCATAGTAGGCCGTTATTTTTGAGTCAAGAGGCTTAATAAAGTCCTTATCTGTTAGTGACTTCTCTAACTCAGCTGTCGCATAAGCTTCTTTTTGTAACTTTACTTCCTCTTGCCAGCGCTTAACGGCCTCAGGAGACAAGTCGACATGTTTTTTTGAAACCTTGATATATGACTTCTTATAATCAAAAGGCTTAATTTCAAATGTTGCGATATGGTATTGAACCTCTTGGCCGTAAACTTCAGACTTTAGGTAGCAGTGAACAGAAGTCGCAGCGTTTGTCTCCTCGCCATCCTTTGTCTCAAAGTACCAATATTTTGGTGCCCAAACTGTCTCGAGAGTATTTCCTTTCACATTGTGGCCAAGAGTTTCCTTTCCACAAAGAACTCGAAACTTCTCCCCAATACTTGGCAATTCCAAGACAATTTTATTGACCTTCCCAGGGTAGGCAATTCGCTGTTCAACTTCGTATGTCCCAAGTTGTGGTAATGGTTTGATCCCAGCACATGAATAGATAAATAGAATGAAGAAAAGTGGTAATAGCTTTGTGTGTTGTCTCATATGAAAATTATGGCAAAGAAGTCACGTTTTTTAAACGCCTATTGCTTTAAAAGTACTAAAAATCAGGGTATAAACAAATATATTTATTTCGAAGGGGTAATTTAATGGCGACTATTAAGCCACAAAACGCAAAAGGAACTAGAGATTTCGGGCCAATCGAGTCAGCAAGAAGAAATCATATTTTTGAAACAATTAAAAAAAGGTTTCAATCTCATGGTTTTATGCCACTTGAAACACCGGCCGTTGAAAACTTGAACGTACTTACGGGAAAATATGGAGAGGAAGGAGACAAGCTTCTTTTTCGCGTTCTAAACTCAGGAGACTTTTTAAAGAAAGTTAAACCTGAAGATCTTCAAGAAAAAAACCTTGGGGCCGTTTCAAGCAAAATGTGTGAGCGTGGACTTCGCTACGATCTAACAATTCCATTCGCTCGTTATGTGTGTGCTAATCTTAATGATCTTGCTCTGCCATTTAAGCGCTACCAAATTCAGCCGGTATGGCGCGCTGACCGTCCTCAAAAAGGACGCTACAGAGAGTTCTATCAGTGCGATGGAGATATCATCGGAACAGAATCACTACTAAGTGAAGTATCACTTGTGGAAGTCTATCATGATGTATTTAAGGACCTAAAGATCGACGGTGTTGAAATCGTCATCAATAACAGAAAAATCCTTCAGGGAATTGCAAGTGTTCTTGGTGTTAGTGACAAATTAACAGATATGACAATTGCTATTGATAAACTTGATAAGATTGGCGCTGAGAAAGTTGGAGAAGAACTACTTAATCGTGGCTTCAATAAAGATCAAGTAAATCGCCTCTCAACTCTTCTTACTCTTGAAGGTAGCTCAGATGAGAAACTTGCAATGATCAAAGACTTCCTTGGGGATGATGAGATTGGGAGTCTAGGATTAAAAGAGTTGAAATTTGTTCTTACAAATGTAAAAGAGCTTGGAATTGAGAACTTAGTATTTGACCCTACCCTTGCACGTGGACTTGATTACTACACAGGTTGTATCTTCGAAGTGAAGCTAGTCGATGGTTCAATGGGAAGTATCGGTGGCGGTGGACGCTACGATGACTTAACAAGTATGTTTGGTCAAAAAGAGAAACTCTCAGGTGTTGGGATCTCATTTGGAGCAGAAAGAATTTATGATGTGATGCTTGATCGCGGTCTATTTGAAGATATTAGCGCAAGCGTTGATTATATGATCATCAATATGAGTGATGAAGATCAAAAAGAATACCTCCAGATAGCTCGTAAATTTAGATCAGAAGGCCATTCTATTGAGATTTACCCTACCTCAGCTAAAATGAAGAAGCAGATGACTTACGCTAATAAGCGTGGAGTGAAGAATGTGATCTTCTACGGTGAAGCCGAGAAAGACAAAGGTGTACTTCAAGTCAAACAAATGGAATCTGGAGAACAATCAGAAATTAAATTTTAATTAAAAAAAGCCACTCTAAGAGTGGCCTTTTTATTTCTAACGAAATTGATTCGTGTCGATTATCCTAGGATATCGTATGGACGAATTGTCTTTCTACCGTTAGCTGTACATCTCTTTTGAGCTTGATCAACTAGCCAGTATACGTACTCGTTCATTGCTTCAAGAGCGTCAGAAGATACATTGTATCCTTTACCCTTAAGAGCTTCTTTAGTTTTTGAACCAACTAGAAGCATTTCTTTTTTCTTAGTTGCTTTTTTAGCTGTTTTCTTAGCTGCTTTTTTTGGAGCTGCTTTCTTCGCAGCCTTCTTTGGAGCTGCTTTTTTCGTAGCTTTTTTCTTTGCCATTTTAAACCTCGTGTTTAGTGTTTTTAACGAAAAATTTGTAATAATGTAATTTTAAGTACCTGGCCTAAACTACGTCAATAAAAAAAACGGAATGCCTCTTTAATTTGTCGATAAAACCCCCCAATCTCAACTAAATAAATGGGTAAAATGGTCACCTTTGCGCCAATTCCAAGCTTGAGCTAATCTTTAGGGATGGATAAGCAAGCTATTAAAATTGCTTCAGAAAAAAGCAACAAATTTATATTAGCGTTTGAAAATATCACAAGTAATACAAACGTCTACGATACAGAGAAAAACCAAATACTCATGTTGGAAGCACCTAACAGTATATGTGCAATCATCCCAAAGAAAACATGTGCAAATGGCCACAAGATCAATCTCTACATTATTCAAAGCTCACAAGTACCAATAGGACAGCTCGGCAATATTACAAAACTTGCGAATGTCATAAAGCTAGTAAGCGAGGTCATTGAGATTGAAGAATATGGTAAAGAAAAAAATAAAGTTGTTTTTCGCTTACTTGAAGACAACTTAAAAGAGCATAAGAAAATTGAGGCGGTGATCTTAGAAAGGCAAGAACGCTTTAATGAGCTTTTGAAAGAATATCGAAACACACACAATGACTAAAAATAATTAAGAGACAGTTACGGAATTGAAGAAATGAATAGAGAAGCATTTTTTAACGACATGGAAGTTTTGGTAGTCGAGTCCATAGGAAACGCACGCGTGGCCTATGAGAATGCGTTTAAGACTCTGGGAGTCCAGAGGAAGAATGTGCGATTTGCCAAAACTTTCAAAGATGCCATTAAAGAGATGAGGAGCTTTAAGCCTACTCTTGTTTTCTCTTATGAAGTACTCGCTGAAGGGCGCTACAATGAAGTATTAAAAGAACACTTAAAAATTCTTCCAAATCGAACAAAGAGTAGTTTTATTCTTTTGACTCAAAATGACTCAATTGATGCAATTTCAAGAATTGCCCAGCAACAAGTCGACCTTGTACTACCAATCCCATTTACGGTTGATAGTATCAAGGCCCTGATGGAAGAACTTTATCAAATGAAGTCTTCCCCTAGTGACTACAGAAAGCTAATTAATGAAGCTTATGAGTACGTTGGGACAAAGCATGAAAAAGTATTTGAAATTACTCAAAAGGCACGCGAAATCTCTGACAATGCATATGAGTCATTTTATCTTGAAGCTCTCTGTCAATTTAAAGAAGAAAAGTATGATGATGCTATCAAGTCTCTAGAACAGGCCTATGCACTCAACCCAACAGACTTTAACACTTTAAAGTTATTCTTTAAAACATATAAGCATTTAAAGAACTACTACATGGCACTTCAATACTCACTGAAGCTTCATGCCACCTACCCTATTTCTCCGGATATGCTTAGGGACCTTTCAATGGTGGCCGTTGCGGCAAGAAAACATGAATTGATTTTAAACTACTATGAAGCCTATAAGAAAGTTAATGAGCCCGCCAATGATATCAAGGACGCTATTGCCGCAGCTATAGTAATTTATGTTCAATGTGAATTAGATAAGATCGATTTCAATAAAGCAAAGATTCAAGATCTTGCAGTTAATAAGAGCTATAGAGAATCTCTTAAACTTTTAGAAGAAGCTTCAATAATTTGTACGACAAAGCCAGCAATTTTAGAACGTATGCTTGTTATCCTTGCCCATACACCAGACAATAAGACGACGAAGTTTATTCAAATTAAGCAGAAAGAAAAATTCCCTAAATATGAAAATGCTCCTCTTATGGATGCCCTCGTTTGTGACAAAGATTCCACTGCATCTCAATCATTAAAGATGGCCATTGATACATTAAATAGTGGTTTTAAGTCAGAGATCCTTTATGAAATAATTATAAAGAGGTCTGTTGAAATGAACCGTAAAAAAGAAAGTACTCAAGAATGGTATGAACAAGCACTTAAAATCTATCCAAATATAAAGGTTAGGCTCGATAAATTTTATAATGCCTAATGTGATTACGAACACTTCGCCCTGCGCCGTACCATAAAGACCTTTGCATAGGCCCACCAAAATTATATAAGAATAGGAAATTTTTGGGGGTATTTATGTTTAGAGCAGTAATTCTGCTAGCTGCAATTGTTTACTTAACAAGTACAATGGCGCAATTTCAAGCACCACAAATTCCATCTTATACACAAGCTCAATGTGTAGAGAAGCTATGTGCAAATAATCCAGGTGAATGTAGCTCAAGAATGCAGCATCGAATGATCTTTGATGCATGTTCAAGACAACTTGATCTAGGATGTGTTGATCTTTCAATGAAACTGATCTCAAGCTATGAGCAAAATGACCTAGAAGAAATGATCTCAATTGCTCGCTCTTGTCAGTATGTTTCAGGATACGCTCACCAAACGGCCATGAAGAATATGTACCGTTATGACCGTGATGAATTTTCAGAAATCACATTTATTAACTCAAGACTTTGGCTTGTTCAAAACTCTTGTTTAACAAGTGCGATTTCAAGACTTCACCCAAGAGACTTTGATAGTCTTGAAGATTTAAAAGCAATTACAAACCAATGTACTGGTACTTTTGATGTTGCCTGCTTTGAGACGCAGTGTAAGTCAAAATACTCATGTAACGATCAAGAAGAGGTTGTCGATGCACTTAGAAGCTGTATCGCGGGGCCAAGTAAAGTTGATCGTCGCAGACTTTAAAATTTAAAAAATTTAAAATTAAAAAGCTAAAAAAATAAACACACACAAGAACACAACACACAGGTTTTTTTAATGATTAAAATTCTAATTAAAATAGTGGCCATCACGATGGTGGCCACATTTTCTAAGGCTCAATTTAATAGCTCAATACTCTTTAACGGACGCTTAGCAAACTCATGTCAGTTTGTCAGTGACCAAGCAGTTCTTGAAGTCGTCGACTCTCTTATAACTGCAATCAAAGACATAAATGATGAGCGCTACCGTTGCCAATCTATATACGCAAACTCTAAGGCATTCCTCGCCTCTTTAAGCGAGCAGTATCGTACAAGCTCAAATGAACTTTCGATCATCGATGCAAACCTTGAAACGATCTCAAGTGAAGTTTATAAACTTGTTACAAGTAGCTCATACGCAGGAGAATACGATCAAGAGATCCTAAGTCTTCAGCGTCGTAGACAAGAACTTTTAGATAATGACTACAATCAAAACAATGGTGTTGTGGACTCACTAAGTATGGCCACAACAATCCTTGATGACCTAAGAGCAGCACCAGAGTGTGATGAGGACCTGGGAACAAAGATGATTCGTCCAACGATCATGCTTATGGGCCAGGTTGCTGGAGCGCTTTATCCTGGTTCTAGCTTATTTACAGCAGCTGCTTCAACAGGGCTTGCCAATATGGTTGACAGCCTAGTTTCTTACGTACAATTTAAGGGCAATGATGCCAACCAAGCATTAGAGGACCTGTATAATAGTCGCAACTACTACGTTTCTTACAAGTGTGCGTATAAGAATATCAACGCTATGACTTGTAACCTTCGTCGTAAAAATGCCACAAGAGAAGAAGCAAAATGGCTTTATAATTATATTAAAGAGCTTGATACTCCAGATAAAGATTTTGAACGCATCAAGGACCTTAGAAAACACTACCCTCGCCTTCAGCGAATCTTAAGTGAACTTCGTGATATTTACGAAACAGCAAACCAACAAGATACAATTGTTACCATTGCCACTCTTCAAAAAGAGCAGGCAAAGCTTAGACTCTATCAACCAAATCCTTACGAAATTGAGGAGTGGAATGATAGCTACCAGAACATTCGCCCGTGGAGTGAGTGGGCCCATATGCTCACTTGGTATTCTAATATCAATTCAAAGCTAAAGGTCTACTGTCGTGAATTCCAAGATGGTAAGTACTGGGTAAAAGAAAATAGCGATTGCCAAGAAGCCGCTATTGCTAGAAATGATGATCGCACACAATATATCCAAGAAGTTATTAAACCTGCACTAGCAGACCTTGCAGCTGACAAGGAAAGGCTTTCAGAGAAGCTAAGAAATTCAGTAAACGTTGAAAGGCTTTATAAAATTATCGAAGCTGAAGACAATTGGCGTGATAATAAAAAAGACTTCTCTATCACTGAAGTTATTCAAATCTTTGAAGAAGACTTAGAGAATACAACAACTAGACCAGAAGCAACGTCACTCTTTTCAATTAGAATTAGGAAAGCACTTAAGGCCCTAAAGGCATTAGTTAATTTTGAAAATGTTGTGACAGACACACAGGGGCTGACGCCAGAAGATTGTGATATCGATAATCCAACTTGTCAGTGTGGCAGCTTTAAGGATCTTTCTCAAGCTGCTTATACGTACCTTGCAAATAATCTATCAGATGGAGACGTTCTTTCTGTTGAAACAATTGATGCAAGTTTTTACAATTATATCCGCACAGTAGAAGAGTTCTTCCTATATGGGCTTCCTTATGCTGAGTCGCCAAAGCTTACTTATGAAGACAGCTTAAATTACTCTAAGTATATTTTCCTTGTTCCAATTTATCGTGGCATTCAAGAAAGCCTTCTTCGTGGAGACAACGTGGGAGCAAGTAATATCCCACTAATGAATACAGCACGTCGTAACTTTGAAAAAGTTTTTGCAAAAGAAATCATCAAAGTTCTAAATAAGAATGTAAAAGTGGCCCTGGACAAAGGAAGCCGTCACGATATCTACCGTGACACTCTCCACTCTTGTGCTATCTACTACCCAATGATTAAACAAAAAGGTATGGGCCTTCGCGCGAAATACGTCCTCAAAAGATGCAAGGAGCTACTTGACAAGAGTGGCGGTATCCCTTACCTCATCCAAGGCCAAGAGCGCTTCTCAACAAAGAACGAAGCTTACAAAAACCAGTGCTTCTATCGTGACTACGAAGAGGCCGTAAGCACAAAGAAAGCAGAAATCGCTCGCGAACTTGATCAAAGTGGTGATTTACCAGAATTATAATATTGCCAACCCCACGCGGGTTGGCTATTATCTTTCTACAAAATATCTCAATTGAGGGCCTTTAGCTCAGCTGGGAGAGCGCTTCGCTGGCAGCGAAGAGGTCAGCGGTTCGATCCCGCTAAGGTCCACCATAAAAAAGCCCGTGCGGTATGAGCGTAAGCGAATATCACACGGGCTTTTTTTATTGTTGATTTTAGTGTCAGATATAATTGCTTTTGGCGGTTGCCTACAGGATGTAGGTATGTCGACGGAGGCAGGAGCCGGCAGTCGACTCGATCCCGCTAAGGTCCACCATTTCTTTTACTCTTTAATTTCAATGCATTACAATTAAATTCAATACACTCATTCTCACTAGGTAATTATGAACAAGCTTAAACTACTAGCAACTCTCTTGTCTTTGATGATTTTCTCGAGCTGTAGGAACGAGGAGTTGGATTTAGATAAATATAGAATGAGAGGAGCTGCGATACTAGTCCCTGTTAAGTTTAAAGATAGACCTATTACTTATCTCCAGTTAGATACCGGTAGTCCAAGAAGTTACTTAAAACTGTGCAAGAAAGAACTGTCGAAAGTGTCAACTGAGGTTAGAAAGAGCTCTCAAACTCATATGATTAAATTTTTAGGGAGAAGCTTTAGCCATAAGTTTCATCTGTATAATTATCCGAAGAAGTATAATTGCGACAAAGTGTGGGACAAAGGACCAATTGGTACTATTGGTAATGATGTTCTTAATGATCGATTACTGGTAATCGACTTTTCGCAATCAAAAGTTGGTGTTACAGATAATGAGAAAAGTATTCTGGCAAAATACAGGAAAAGAATTACTTATATTGATGCGAAAGTTATTTCTAATAGATTCATTATAAATGTGAAGACTTCATCAGGAAAAACGCTACCTCTTATGTACGACTCTGGGGGCGGGGGAACTGATATCACTGTAGAATACCGAACTTGGCAAGAGTTGACTGGAAGGACGCTTGATGATTCTACTAACATGTTGACTAGAGGATGGTCATGGAATCAATACGTCGACTTTATAAGTAATTACTCCAAAGAAGATATATTCATTGGCCCATTAAAAATAAAGAATCCTTTGATTACGTTTGCTAATAGTGATGCTAAGAATTTTAAATTCAGTAAATATAAAACTAAAATAGAAGGAATTCTGAGTAATAAGGCCTTTAAAGGCGATTATATTCTCGTATTAGACTTTAAACATCATAGACTGGGTATGTTAGATTTATCCTTGTAGTAAGATAATAAAGTTCGATATGTCGAAAGTACGCTCCACCAAAACAAAAAAGCCCACTCGAAAGAGTGGGCTTTTTTGTTTTTGTTGATTTTAGTATCAGATCTAATTGCTTATGGCGGTCGATGGCATGGATGCCATCGTGTCGACGACGCAGGAGCTAAAGTCGACTCCCCTACAAACAATTTTACCAAGAAATAAAGTGAATATAGATGTATGACACTTTATGAGCTACCATATCTTAAACTATATAAATCCAGGTAAAAAATATGAATGATCAAAACAATCGCAAAAAAGACCCTTTAGAGGGCGTGACTTTAAAGATGATGTTAACAGACGTTATCAATCTCTTTGGCTGTAAAGAAATCTATGAAATGACAGAGATCAATAGTTTCAATGATGAACCACCGATGTTTAATAAAATTTTGAAATTTATTAGAAAAAATCCATGGGCCATTCAAAAGATTGAGAAAATGTATCGTGGGAATTTAGAAACGATAGAAAAAATGAAACGCGATGGTACGGTATCGAAGAAAGACCTTGCTCTAGGAAGTGGTACGGGTGGCCGTAAAACAAAATACTAGTGTGCGAACGCTAGGTTCTGGTACAAAAAAGTATCAAATACCGAAATGAAGTTATGTCCAGAAATAAGAATAAGAAGAATAATCTAAAGTAGCAGTATCGCATCCTACATGACGAAGCCGTCAACAATGGTGAAGACTATTACAAAGACCCTGTTACAGGCGGTATCGTTTCTACCGAAGTACGCCTTAAGCGAATGAGAAAATGTTGTAAGTATGGCTGCCGCCATTGCCCTTGGGGATTTAAAAAGAGAAGCTAGTATAAATCAAAAGTATCAGTTTTTAAAGTAGCAGCAAAAATTATGAATCAAAAACTTGGCTTAATCAACCGTGTCCCCAACAAATGAACTAGTCGCTAGATTTTGCTTTAAATGCCTTTTTATTGACCGTGCATAATTAAAAAAAGTACATCAAACAATTTAACGATGGACCTATTAAAAATATTGTTTACGGTTTACCAAAAACTAAATCAAACTGAGTTTTACCATCTTTGTTTTTTGAAATTTTAAGTTTACACATTATAGATATATCTAAGATTTCCTTATTCTCACGAGTTGCCTCACTACCTAAGAAGCCATTTTCGAGAGTAATGACTTCATTCTCCTTATCGTGATACAAATACATCCCTCTTGTTTTATAATCAATATTCATACATGCTTTTGTTAGCTCGTACCTGTGATCAAGTTGAAAGTTCAGTTGTTTAAATAAGAATGCCATTTCTGAAGTAAATTGAATATAATAGCGATAACTTCGATCAGCGCTACAATTGCCACCTTTTTCAAGACATTTTTTAAAAACATCAAAGTCTTTTTTGAACTTTAGATCAGAAAGAGCTTTATCCAAGAAATATTTCTCGCTTACATTAGCAGTGAATCTAGCCTCTTCTTTAGGATGGAAGAAATAATTCACATTTTCATAGTTTATCTTATAACCACTACGCTCTCCTGAGAATTTAGAGAGGCCATACATTCTGATCCGATATCCCACCATCACATTTCTCTTAAGTTCAAGAAACTTATATTTACAATAGGATGATTTAATATCTGTATTAATTGAATTTAAATCACAAACAACCTTTCCGTTATCAATGAGTTTATCACCTTTCAGGGTAATACCATTCCTCCCCTCTACTTTTCGATTAGTCTTAATATGAAAAAATTCCTCAGAGCTCTTTTTCACATAATCCATAGTCAAGTTATAAACTTTTGAATCACTTATCCCCATCACATCAAATGAGAGTAGAATTGTATATACAATTAGAAAGTATCGCTTACTCATATTGTTCTTCTCCAAAAAGGATAAAGTCTTCTATCAAAGCTACTATTAAGCTGTTTCCACAATTAGATAACTTTCATTCTTAGCTTTAGTTTTCTTAGTATGAAAAAGGTTAGGAATACAATAATTGCTATATTGTTTGTAACATTGCTCCCCGCCTAGAGCTTTCTCAGATAACTTAAAGAGTTCCTTCGAGGAATCAATTTAACTTAATTACAGATACCTGCATTACAAATAATCGGTTAATTTCGAGTTAAAGGTGAACAAAAAAATGTGCTTAAGGTTTAAATTAGGTATATCGGCTAAGCTCTTAATTATATAAGCAGAGGATCATTTAATGTTAAAGCTTTAAAACTGTTTTTAATCAGCATTCTTCTTAACAATCACACAAGCTAGTCGATATTTTTTTGAATCTTAACTTAAGTATCCAGATGATTTTTCCTCTAAAAAAATATTAGGTTTTAAAAAAATCAATATTCAAACCACAAATAACTTCTGTTCCAGACTCCTTAATGTCGTCTTGGCCAGATTGGATTAGTTTTAAAATCTTTTCCTTCAGCGGTAAAAAATCTTTTTCATCAATCGTAAATGTTGAAGAATAATGAATATTATTAGCCTCTTCTTTAGCAATGATGTCTAGAACTTGTATTCGCTTTGCCACCTGATGAGGAGTATTTAACCAAGACTCAAACGGAAGATGAATGGACTTACCACTAAAGATATAGTTTTGATCTTGCTTCTCAACTAGACCAAGCTTTTCTAAGTAGATAAGAGTGGCCCTGACTTTTTTAATCGTGACTTCTATGTTGCAGTTATGATTAATAACGCAAGAATTAAACTCTAATATACTTTAACTTTAGTGCTAGGTGCTTTTTCACTGATACTGATCAAGGAAAAGTACCTAGTAACGGTACTTTTATTTCAAAAAACATATATTTTGACTATTTTTAGTTCAACACTATTTGTGAATTAATACTTAGCTTAGAGGAAGAACTAATCTAAATCGCGCCCCTTGATTCTCTCCATAACTAACTGCCGTTAAAGACCCCTGTAGCTGTTTAGCAATATTTGAGGAGTTATGTAATCCATAACCTTTTCCAAAACGGTTAGATTGTAAACCTGCTTTAAAAAGAGTTTTATGGGCCTCTTTACTAAAGCCAACACCATTATCAAAAACTTCGATAACAAGTGAATTATCTTTCAAAGATGCATGAATATCAATTTGTGAAGGGTTTTGTGATCGATCACAAGCTGTTTTAGCATTATTAAGTAGGTTCATTAAAATTGTAAGAGTGTTTGCGAAGTCAATCTTAACGAGTTCTTCAACATCGACGTCTATATTTATATAGTCGAGCTGATCCATTTCCAACATAGAAAGGGCCTGTTCGATTAATTCTTTTACATTGACTGACTCAATAACGTTCTTAGTTATACCATGCTCTAGATGAGTAACAAGAAGCTCTGAAACCGACTCCCCTTTCTTCTTTAGGGCCCTAACATCATTTCCTAAAACCTCATAGAGCTCTTCAGGAGATAAAGACTTTTTACGAAGTCTTCTATCCATTCGATAAATAACTGTCATTATTGATGTAATAGAGTTTCCAACATTATGTAGAATATTAGACATGATATCGGCCCTACCAGCGTTTCGAGCTGTATCAATCAGCTGCCTCTGTGCAGCTCGTAGCTCGTTACTTATCCCCTCAGCCTTTTCCTTTTCATTCATAAGCTCGATCGTTCTCTTTTGAACTTCATATTCAAGCTCAGAATTAAAGCGAGAGAGTCTCTCATATAATTCTGAATTCTCTAAAGAAATAGCAAGCTGGCCAACAAGCATATCAAGGAGTTCAAAATGGCCTTTTGTAAATGCACCATTAATCTCATTATTTTCGAGGTAAAGAATCCCTTTATCAGTAATAGGAACAACAAGAACAGAAAGATTATCTTTGCTTGAGAAATAATTCGAATTTTCCACTAATTGATTAGCAAAGAGACTATCTCCATAAAGGATAGGAGTTTTTGTTCGCCAAACATAATTAATAAGTGAATGTGGGATTTCCCTATAATCATCTAGAGCGAAAGGAAGTGAAACAGTACTCTTTGCCCCATTTTGAGAGCTAACGAATAGCTTTTCATCTTTATTTAAAACAATGAAGCCCTTAGCTGCTCCAGTATTAATAACCATAATATCGAGCATTGCCTCAAGTAAGTCTTCCTTAATTAAATTCTTAGAAATAACTTGAGATGAGAGTAGGATTGATTTTATATCAAAATTTTCCCAAGATGTTGTAATTGTTGTTTTCTCATTATTTTCATCTTGATCACGAGTTGTTAAAGAAAATTCTGTTTCTAATTGAGAACTCTTTCCCCAAGCTCCCCAAGCGCGGTAGAGTCCTGCAGCTTTTTGAATCTGTAAGCGTGCAAAGTCGTCATTCTTAAGGGTTTTCCATACTCTTGCCATTCTCTCACGTATAACTGATTCGATATTAACGTATTCACTCTCCTGAGCATAAGCTGCTGCTTTGTCATAAAGTTCTAAAGATAAGTAAATATCACCTTTTAGTAATAATCGCTCTGCTTCAACGAGGTAATACATGTGAGCAAAGTTCTCTGGACAATTGTCCATAAATCTCTTCATCTTCTCTTGGTTCGATTCCACTATTGTCATTAACGACTCATCAAAGTTTTTCTTTTTAGCAACTGCAAGAATCGCCAATGATTGAAAACAGAAGTGCGTAACATTAGTAATGACAGAAAATGAATATGGTAAAAGTTTTTGTGATTTAAAAGATGCTTCTAAACTTTCATCAAAGCGCTGTAGAATATAGTCATTTTGAACTTTAAGAGACATATACATACTCAAAGACATTAAGCTTTGATTTTGTTGGCATTCTTCAATATAGCGAACTTCATCCTCTCTCTCAGCGTCTTGAAGTTGAGAGATTGCAATACTAAGCCCTCTTAAAGTGTCGATACCAATTTGATTTGGGTGTTCAGTACAGAACTCTATTCCAGTTTGTATATCTTTTTGCAGTTCCTCAAGGTTTCTGCCGCGAAAGAATTGATTATAAGGCTTAAATAACTTAATGAATCCGGCCCATAAGTGTTCACCAGCATCATGTCCTGCCTTAAAGCCTTCCTCATTAAAGGCATCCCCTTCTTTAATATGTTGAGTCCAGAATTGAACATGATTTGCCATTGTATGGCACGCTCGACACTTCTGTCCAAGATGTGAAAAACGTTCAGCTATTTTAATCCCAAGTGCATTGAAGTCGTATCCTAAAGAGAATTCATTAAATGAACATAGAACAATTCCATACGATGCGTAACCTTTTGCAGACTCAGGTACTGGCCCATAGGCAAGAGAAAGCTGTACGATTTTAGCTACGACAATACAATACAGATCAATATTGCTTAAGTAGCAAGGAGAATCGAGATTGATAAGAATTTCAACCGCAATGCGATTTAGCTTATCTTTCATTTCAGGGGCATCATAGAGAGATTCAATTCCAGTAGATGGAATAAGCTTTCTTACAGCTTCAAGTTCCTTTGGAACAATATTTTTCAGATTTTCGCTTGGTAATGTTATACCTAAGCAGCAAAGCGCCAAACGGCCTTCACTAATTGCCTTATCATAAACACCCTGTGCAGTGTATTGGATAATTAAGATATTATGAACTTCGGCTTTTTCAATAGGGTCTTCTAATTGTTCAAGTAACCATCTGGCATGCTCTTCACACTTGATATAGTCTCCAGAGAGATAGTACAGGCTTGCTCTCTCTTTCTCTATTTTAAAGAAAATATCATGATAAGTTTCATTGGCCATACTTGGAAGAAACCTAGATGCATACCTCAAAAAAACACTTGCTTGATCAAAGGCCGTCGAAGACTTAGCTTTTTGAGATGCTTCAAAATTCATTTCTGCGAGTTCAAGTCTAAATTCACCATCATCAATAATACTTTCACAGTGATTCAAATGGCTAACAACAGTGATAGAATCGATATTTCCATCAACAATATGTGATAAAAGTTGTTTTCCAATATTCAGGTGTATATGTGAGCGCTCTTCTTTTGAAACAAGTTCATAAGCTGATTGCTGAATCTTATCATGTGCAAATTTATATTCACTATTATTAAGAGGTCTTATAAGAGGTGCACATCCAATTGAATTCAATTCATCTTTAATCTGTTCTTCACTAAGATCAGTAGCGTTTTTTAATAATTGTAAACTAAATTTATTCCCAACACATGCAGATAAATTAAGTAATTTCTGCGCCGACTCAGGTAGTTCCTTCATCATCTCAATTAAATAATCAACAACATTATCGCTAATTTGACTTTTTTGAATTTCTGTTAAGTTCCAGTCCCACTGAAGTTCTTTACTATTAAAAGTACAAATCTTTTTCTGATAAAGTACTTTAAGAAATTGGTCGACACTAAATGGGTTACCAGCAGTTTTTTGAAGTGTTAGTTTAGCTAATTCTGATGAATCTTTTTTAGACGCAAAAGTTCCATCAATCATGTCTTGAATATTATTTTGATTTAAAGGAGTAAGTTTTATTTCAGATTGATTAATACACGTATTAGAATCAATCAAGGCCGAAAGAGGATGATTCTTATCAACTTCATTATCTCTGAAAGCACCAATGAAGTAGAGAGGCTTTACTTTTTCGTTCGTCAACAAAAGTTCTAATAGGTGGATACTTCTAGCACTTGCCCACTGAAGATCATCAATGAACATAACAATATGACCGAGCCTTTCACATAGAACTTTAAATAATTCGATGAAGAGTAGCTCAAATCTCGTTTGAGACTCGATAGGTCCTAAGGGTGCCGGCTCCTTTTGCTTACCAATAATCATTTCCAACTCGGGAAGAATATCAGTCATTACTTTTGCATTAATCCCAAATGCATTTAGTAGGCTTTCTCTTAAATAAGAGATTTCTTTATCACTTTTAGTAAGGGCAAGTTTTAAAATATCAGAAACAGCACTTACAAGAGCAATTCCAAGAATATCCCCTTGGAATTGATCGAATTTGCCAGTGACAAAAATTCCATTTTCTTTAGTAATTGGGCCTAGAAGTTCATTTACTAAAACTGTTTTCCCAATTCCAGAAGGGCCAGAAATAAAGCTCGCCTGCTTCTTTTCGTTTGATAAGAAATTATTTACTAAAAGGTTAATTTCCTTTTCGCGCCCATAAAGGGTTTCAGGAATCGAAAACGTGTGCTTTACATCTTTTGTGCCAATTTCGAAGTCTGGCTCAGCTTCACCTGAACTAATCGCATCTAAGCACTTCTCAAGGTCAAATCTAATTCCAGATGCACTTTGGTAGCGAGACTCCGCTTTCTTTTCAAGTAAGTGATCAATAATTTTAGCAATTATCTTTGGATACTTAGCTAAACGACCTTCAACATCTACCTTTGTCGCAATATGGTGATAAACCCAAGTTAGTTTATCCTCTACCATAAATGGATATTCTCCGGTTAGAAGCTCAAAGAATGTAATCCCTAATGAATAAAAGTCCGAGCGATAATCAATCGATCGATTCATACGTCCAGTTTGTTCAGGAGACATATAAGCAAGGGTTCCTGCGAGTTTATTTACAGGAGAGAAAGAGATAAAGTCACTATCTCTTAATGAACCAAGCTCTAAGTCAATAACTTTGATTTCACCATTTCGATCAACAATTAGATTCGATGGGTTAATGTCTTTATGCGTAATTCCTTTCGAGTGTATTTCCTCAATCACAGATGTAATTTTAATTGCTAATTTTAAAAACTCAGTCGTTGATAAACTTGCATTAAGTGCCTTCTTATCTAGTGAGATCGATTCGTCATCATCTAAGACTAAGACCCAGTCACCTTCTGATTGAAAAAGGTCGATACAATTGACCATTGAATCACTATGATATTTAGAAAGGATATTAAATTCATTTTTTATAAAATCGATTTTATTACGAGATGGCTTTTTATAAACCTTGATGATAACGTTCTGATCACTATTTCTATCTTTTGCTCGATAGACAGTAGAGTTCTTACTGCGATGAAGTTCATTCGAAATTTGAAAATTTGAAATCTCTTGCATGATTTTACATCTCTATCTAAAGTTTATAATAGATATTTGTCTTCAATATTTTGCTCAATAAGTTCAGGGTAAAGTAGGCCAGAAGTTAGGCTACAGAAATTTTTCATCGTAAATGGCTTAGGTAGATAATAAATTTTTCGTTCTTTTGACGTTATACGTCCAATCATCTCTTCTAATGTATAATCACTATATGCCGAGCATATAACGAAGTTTTGTTTTGGGTAATTTTTGACAATACGTGAAATGGCCTCAATTCCGTCAATTCCTGGCGGCATCCTAACATCCATAAAAATCACGTCATATGGCCCTTGTTCACGATAGGCTTTGTCGACCATATCCACGGCCTCTTCACCTTGAAAAGCACTGTCAATTTTAAGTTGGCATGACTGATAAGTACTATTAGTCAGATCTTCTTTCAGATCATCCTCTAGATCGATAAGACACATATACATAAGCTCGTGTATATCTTCATTATCATCAACTATTAAGATGCGTCTTAACATTTATTCCCCAATAAATCTTACCTGAATACAAAGTGATCCTCATCAGAGCTAAGTATTATTTGTACAAGTACCTTATAACGCACACGAGCAAGGCGGTCAATAAAATCTAACGATACACAATATTCTAAATACCTAATATCACATGAATTTAAGGTTAATTTTTTATTAATTTTCCATAATACATATTATTAATTCAAGGCCTTATTAATAAGAAGGCTTCTCTTACCAACATATTTTTTCTTTATGTAGTCAGTCGTGTACCTGAATAAAGTACTCAAAAGTCATAACTTAATAAAAACAAGTAGTTATGAACCATATCACTTATATTAAAAAGTAATTTTTTTTAGTTTCCTACCGAAAAGAAAACATGTTCTATCTTTTTAATCTTCTAATATTTGCCATCTCTATACCAACATTTGCTAGCGATCTGGATACCTATTACGAATTAGAATTGGAAATCAACCGACTTCATTCTCAGTTTAATAAAAACCAGGAAGAGGTAGCTAAGAAAAATAACCTCTACAATCGCATGTTAAAGTCAGAAGAAACAGCAGCACAAATTGCAAGGCTACAAAAAGAAAACAAAGAAATTATAAAGAAACTAGGGCCAATGAAAGAAGATTTTCAATCTCTAGAAAACAAGTTGATCGTTAAGTCCATAACGGGTGAACTCAATGAACTTACTGAAGTAAAAGACAAGTATCTATGTCTAAATAACGAGCTACACTACTTTTCAAATGACAGAGAATTTGAGGGCTGGAATTTAAAATATGGTAGTTCAGAAAGAAGAATTTCATACTACGCTAATAAAAGTACATATATTAAAAGCTGCCTAGAGAACCGGTCTGCTGAAGTTTTTGTTGAGGTGGATTATAAATCGCAGTCATTATGCAATAAAGAAAGTAATCTGTTTAAATATGTAGGAACAAAGACGAAGTATAAGACATATATCAAAGAAGGACTTGTTAATATTGATGTTTCTCTCTACTTAAAGTTTGATGGAAATGAGAAAGACAAAGAAGAATCAATGGCACTAGTAAGAAACTCAATGCCATGTGTGAAAGACTTCTATGCAAGGCATGGCCTTAAACTTAACGTTGATCTAAAAGAAGAAACCGGCATCGTTGATCGCTTTAAATGTGACCATACAATAATGATATCTAAGGAGCATAAGAGACCAACTGCTAAAGAATGGGCCACGCATAAATTTGCGAATGTTGCGAATATAAATGATCAAAAAAGATGCAAACTATACATACATGAATTGGCCCATAACTTAGGGCTAGCAGATGCGTACAAAGATCGACTATGTCCTGATCGAAAGATCATTTTAGATGATAAGAATATTATGGGTGATGGCCCAAGTGGCTACTCTCCTTATCAAGCCGAGTTAAATGGTAGTCAAATTAGAACAATTCTATCTCCTCTATGTGATTAAAAATCCTTATTAAGCAAGTGGAAGTTCAATTATAAAAGATGTTCCTTGCCCTACGACAGTATCGATAGAAATATTTCCGCCATGTTCTTTTATGAAATCAAAAGAAAGAGACAATCCAAGTCCACTCCCCTTTCCATACTTCTTAGTTGTAAAATAAGGATCGAATATTTTCTTTTTGATAGCATCGCTTATTCCAGGCCCTGTATCTGAGACTCGAAGAAAAGCAGTATCACGATTACTAGAAAGCTTAACTTTGATCTCCTTAAGTTCACAATCTTCGAGTGCATCTTTCGCATTTGAGAGAAGATTGAATATGACTTGTTGAATCTTTCCAGGACAGCCTTTAACTAATAGCTCCCCAACAGAATTTTCAAAAGAAACATCGATTCCATAATTCTCATAAATCTGATCTAACATAGAGACACTATTCTTTGTGACCTCATTCAAGTTGAACTCGACGATTCCTTGTTCATCCTTACGGGCAAAAGTCCTAAGGCCCTCTACAATATTCTCAATTTGAATCGAAGAATCTTCAATTTTCTGGAGTGAGTTATTTATATACTCTTCATTTTTACTTCCCTTATACAATTCTCTTTTTAACCTTATCAAATAGCCTTTAATAACAGTTAGTGGCCCATTTATCTCATGACCAACACCTGCGACTAAATCGCCAATAGTTGCTAATTTCGAACTATGATGAATTACCTGATCTTTTTCCTGAAGCTCTTTTAGATAATTAATTAACTTTCTCTTTAGCGGTATAATAACTTTAAAGAATTCGTAAATTAACAAAAGTATGATTAAGCAAAATAAGAATAATTCTAATTTACTTAAACTTAATACTCTTGATTTTGAAAAGTCAGTAGATTCAAGAACAATCTTATTCATCTCACCTAAGAAGATTTCCGTATCAACAATTATATTTTCGAGCCGCTGATGCGCATCAGTACAATTAGTAATAATACAAGTGACATCATGATCAATTTTCTTCAAAATTTGATCGAGTTTAATATACTGCTGTCTAATATCTTCAGTAAAAGCAGGTATAATTCCTTTTTCAGTACTTCCATTTTTAAGTGAATCATGAGAAGAAAGCAGGAGTTCCTTTGTAGTAATAATCTCTTTATTTAATTTTAAACGATCTGACTGTATACTATCATAACGGTATAATAGTGTTTGTTTTGCAAGTCTTTGGCTTAACATACGCTGTCGTCCTGCCAAGTTAATTACTTGTGAATAACTTTCTTGTTTAAGAATAAAGAATTGCATCAAGGCTTGAGAAATAATAGTAAATAAAACAATCGAAATAAAAGCAATAATATACTTTAAAGAAACAATTCTTTCGAAATCTACCTTCATCTGGCCCTTACCTCAAGCCGCGATATTACTGGCGACCTTTGTTTGATTATCATAAATATTTTCCAAATCAAACTCCTCTCCTAGACTTGCTATCGTTGTTCTAAAACTTAACTGTGATTCTAAAAGAGTTTTCAAATGACTTGCGGCCCGTTCTTCGCCATGATTAAGAATTACTAATTTTGGCGAAATACGAGATTCATTTAACCATCCAATGAGATCTAAATAATCACCATGTGCCGATAAAGAATCTATATAAAATATGCTAGCTCGAACAGGAATTCTTTGCTTATGCATATGAAGCTCTTTCTCTCCATTAATTAAAATGCGCCCTTTCGTTCCTTCAGGCTGAAAACCGACTAAAATTATTCCGCTATCTTCATCTACAATATGCTTCATAACGTGATAGACAACTCTGCCACCATCTATCATACCAGAGGCACTAACAATGATACGTGGACCAGATTTATCCATAAGTGCCTTTGAGTCTTCAACATCCTCTACTTCTTCAAACGTATCAGGGTAAATATCAATATCCTCTGTTACATGCTCTTTAACATGACCTTTATGAAAACAGTCATTAAAGATTCTGTTAGCCTTCTTAGAAAGCGGACTATCAAGATGCACAGGCACACTGGGAATGGCCTCATCATTCATAAGCTCTTTAATAAGATAGAGAATGTCTTGTGTTCTTCCAACAGAGAAGGCCGGTATAACAGCGACACCACCACGCTTTAAAATTGTATTAAGATACATTCCTAGAACTTCTTTTGCAGGAATCCTGGCATGCAGTCTATCTCCATATGTTGACTCCAAAACAAGATAATCAGTATCACAGATAACTTGCGGCTCGTTTAAGAGAATATTTCTCTTATGCCCAACATCACCTGAAAAAACTATCGTTTTAACTTCACCAGTAGCTGTTTTATAACGGATACGGATAAAGCTTGCTCCAAGGATGTGACCTGCCCAATAAAAAGTAATAGCAATATTTGGAGAAATTGTTAATTCTTGTTCAAAGTCGACAACTTCAAAGTGTTCAAGAACAGCTTGAGCTTCTTCAGTTGTATAAAGCGGAAGTGCGGGTTTGTGTCTTGAAATCTTTTTTCGATTGGCATATTTTGCATCTTCTTCATGGATACGGGCCGAGTCCATTAATAGAATTTGGCAAAGTCTAAATGTCTCTTTTGTACAGTAGATCCTTCCACGAAATCCATCACGATAAAGACGAGGAAGAAGGCCTGAATGATCAATATGTGCGTGAGTTAAAAAGACCGCACTTAACTTACTTGCACCGTGATAGCTCATCCAATTTCGTTCACGATTTTCCTTGGCCCCTTGATAAAGGCCATAGTCAACTAAGTATTGTTCTTTATAATCCTTTCCTACTTTAAGCAATGTCTTTGATCCGGTTACACCTCCGGCAGCACCAAGAAAAGTAATTTTCATCGATAGATCCTTTTTTATGATTTAAATACGTGTAGTACCTATCGACGATTTAATAGTTAAGAATATTTAATATTAACTAAAGAATGGTTATCTTAGTTGAGTAATAGATTCGACTAACAAAAACATCACAATCACTTTGCAAAAAATAGACCCGAAACAAACCTTTAAATATTTTTTTAGTCATATACTTATTACATAGGAAAACAACTCAAGGAGAATATTATGAGAACTATAGAAAAAATTAATCTATCAACAAAAGGGTCAGTTTAATACTGACCTTTTTTTTTACTTCATCGCACCTAAAAGAGGAGTCCCAATTACAACGACCTAAGCGAAGTTATGAGAGAGAAAATGTTAAATTATTTATAAAAAGCTAGAAAGCTTATAAATTCATTCTTTGGGCGACTTCAATTTTATATGGATCTCCTGAGTGGCCTAAAGCAGAGATAACTCCCTGCCTATTCTCAAGCGGTTGATTTTGGCTAAGCTTCCACTGCCCTTCAAGGGAAGTCACTTCAACTTTAACTCCAATAATTGCTGCTAGAAGCTTTTGTGTATAATCAGCGGGAGCATCTTCAATCTTCCAGGGGTTACGACTTCCCGCCTCCTGTTCATTAGTAAGCATCTCAATGGACTTTAGAATCCACTTCTTATCTTCAATAAAAGAAATTTTTCCACGAGCGTGAACAACAATATAATTCCAAGTTGGTACAGCTTTACCAGTCTCTTTCTTTGTTGGGTAATGATTTGGCGAAATATAACAATGAGGTCCATTAAACGTAGCAACGACTTCACTAACATCAAGTGTTTTCCTCCAAAGAGAATTAGCTTTTGAAATATGGCCAAATAAAAAGAGCTTCCCCTCTTCTTCGACAACACAAAGAGGAAGATGATTAACCTCAATCCCTTCGGCTCCGTTAGAGATAAGATTAGCAAATGTCGTCTCCCTCATCTGCTTTATTAACTCGGCCTTATCTTCTTGTTTGAATAACTTTGGAATATGCATTCTACTACCTCTAATCCATTTATTAATGCTACAATGATAACTCAATAAACACTGGAGTTTAAATGCCTTATATCCTAAGCCCAATTATTACAGAGTCAATGCCTGGAATGTGGTTTGAAGGCCAAGGCTATAAGCGAGAGAATATTTACTCGATGAATGATCCAAAAGGTCCTCCAGTAAATTATGATGCCCACCTTCTAAAACCTCATAGCTTGACTCATATGGAAGCGCAGTCTCACACCATGAAAGATGGGATGAGCGTTGATGACTATTTTAAGAAGCAAATAAATTCATTCTTTGGGCCAGTCACTGTCGTCAAACTAAAAGGTCAAAATTGGAAACCAGTAGAAGGCCTAGATGGAGTTTTTCATTGGGAAGTCTCTCTTAGTGAACTTAAAGAGGAGCTTAGAGATGAAATGCCCAATAAGTTAATTTTAACAGTCAAAGACATGCCAATAAATGAGTCACAACTTCACGACCCAAATTATGTGCTAACACTTTCACAAGAAAGCGCTGACTACTTATTACAAAATCCAAACTTTAATATGTATGGAACTTCTTGGAAGTCTTCGGACTTTAATCCAGGGAGTAGAAATAGACCAATTCACAATACACTCTTTAAGCAGGCCGCGATCTTTGAAAATTTAAAACTTCACGATGTGCCAGCTGGAAAGTATTTCTTTTCAGGATTTCCACTCCCCCTTCACTTAGCTTCTGAATCACCGGTTTGCCCAGTGTTATTTACCAAAGAAGAGATTAACTTCTAATATCACTTCTCTTATAAGCATCGTCGACAAAGACTTCAACAAGAGCATTAAGTGCATCTGTTACTGTAAAGATACCGTAGACACGATTTCTATTATTGAGAACAATTGCAGACCCAACTTTGTGACTTGCTAATTGATAGGCAACTTCACCTAAGCTATCGTCCTTATTAACTGCAAGAACAGATTCATTCATAAAGTCCTTAACAAGAACACCATCACACCAGCTCTTTCCATAAATCGACATGACATCTCTTTCAGAAATGATTCCCACAATTTGATTCCCGTCACTTACAGGAAGATGCCTAATTCCATTGTCTTTCATAATCTTAAAAGCAATATCAATGCTGGCATCCTGATCCACAACGTGAACAGCAGGAGTTGTAAATTCTTCGACTGATATATGTTTCATATATGCCTCCTAAATTAAATTTAGATTAGCACAATGGATTAATTGGTAACTGACAAGTGTCAGTTTTTACGAAAAAAATTCTTAAAATATGCCTTAACCTTAAGGCAATAAAAGCGTTAATATCAAAAAGATGGAATACTAACATAGACTTAAAATCTTAAGTAAACCAACCTAACCATCTTAAATAAGGCAGAGCCTAAAAAGATGATATTCGTCACATTTAAGTATTTGCCTTAGACCTAAAGATTACATACAATTTTATATATGTTAGCCAAGAAAAGGGTCCTTGTTGCAGAGGACGAACCGACATTAAATGATATCTACGTCGAAACCTTTGAGTCATTTGGTTATGAAACCATTGGTGTAAAAGATGGTGAGATGGCACTAGACTATGCAAAACGCAACCCAGTAGACTTCGTCGTCACTGACTTAAAAATGCCAAAGATGGATGGACTTAAGCTCTTAGAAGAGATTCGTAAACTTAATGCTCAAGCCCCTCCTGTTTTAATTATCACAGGCTTCATTGATGAACTAAATGCACAAAGGGCCAAGGAACTTGGTGCAGTTGATCTTATAACGAAACCCTTTGACTTCGATAAGGTCATTCTCTATATCGAAGAAAAGTTAAGCCAGCAAACAGAATCCTAGATTCCCCACTCTTTTGAAAGCTCACCGATTCTCTTCTTAAATAAAAGAGACAGAATCATTGAAACAATTGTCAATCCAATTGCAAGTCCCGCCCATAAACCAGCGGCTTCCATTCCATGCTTATAACTAAGATAAACACCTACAGGAATTGCAATTAGCCAGTAACCACAGAATGAATAAAGCATTGGTTGTTTACTCATTCCAAGACCTCTTAGAACTCCCCACATGGCAACTTGTAGGCCATCAGGAATTTGAAAGAGAGCAACGTATAGGAAAAGCCCTGAGCCATATAAAATAACGGCCTGATCAGTTGTGAAAAGTCCCATTAAAAACTTATGAAAGAAGAAGTAAAAAATTGCAGTCATTACCATATAAGAGACGGCCATAAAGATACACCCATACGAGTAGTTCTTTATCATCTCCATATCCTTACGTCCTAGAGCATAGCCAACCTTTACACCGGCTGCACCATTAATTGCGAGAGGTACCATAAAAGTTAACCCCGCAATAGTTAGAACGATATTGTGAGAAGCAGAAGCAACAAGACTCATACGACCAATTAAAACCGTGACAGTTGAGAACATGAGTACTTCAATAAAAGTTCCAAGTCCAACGGGAATTCCAAGCTTAATAAGTTCTTTGAACGATTTCTTACTAAAGTGTGTTTCAATTGGAAGCACACGGTAAGCATAGACATAAATAATAATAGCAAGAACAAAACGAGTTATGACAGTTGCAACGGCAGCTCCTTTAATTCCCATTTCAGGAATAGGACCAATACCAAACATTAAGCAGTAATTCATAATGAGGTTAACAACATTCATAATGATAATAAGTGAGTTTGCAAAAATCGTTTTATCAAAGGCCTGAAGATATTCCTTAATCATCTGAAAAATGAGTGCCGGTATAATTGAGATATTTACCCAATAAAGATAAGTCTTAACAAGAGGAACGATTTCCTTATTTAAACCAATATGGTCAACGAAGTATGTAAAGATATAAAGAGCAGTACAGATAACACTTCCTAAAAGAAGCGCTAAAGTCATTCCACTACCCCATACACCATTTTCATGTGGGTTAGTTTCTTCTCCACGCATTCTTGCCGTAACTGCACTAACAGAGAATAGAGTTGATATTCCAATCATAATAAATGGAGATAACATTCCTGCCGCAACACCAATGGAGGCCACTGCTGATGTGGAATAGCGTCCGGCCACAAAAATATCACCAACGTTAAAAAGCATCTGACCTACTTGGCCGATAACAAGTGGAATAGTAAAATAAATGAGTTCTTTGAGTCTCTTGCTCGTTGTTGCAACTACCATAATAGTTAGAGGTTATACCTCAATTTTTTAATAGATGGCATATAAAAATTGTAACCAAATATACTTTAAATCTCGGCCAAAAATTCGTAGAATATGAACACAAAGGAGTGCTTGTGAAAATTGTTTCAAACGCAGCGGAAGCTTTATCAATAGTCTATTCAAACTCAAATATTTTTATTCATGGTGGAGACTCAACACCACAGGCCCTAATTGATGGTTTACTTGAAAATGCTCATAAACTAAAAGATGTAACGCTAACTCACCTCCACACTCATGGTGATGCGAAATATGCAAATGAAGAATATTGTAAAAACTTTAAAATCATAAACCTCTTTGTTGGTGGTAACGTAAGAAAACATATCGACTACCAAAGAGTCGATTACCTTCCATGTTTTCTGTCAGAAATACCAAACTTGTTTCGCAGTGGAAGAATCCCTCTAGACTTTGCTCTTATTCATGTAAGTCCACCAGATCAACATGGCCATTGTACTCTGGGTACTTCTGTTGATGTTGCTAAGGCCGCAGTAAGTAATGCTAAAGTTGTTATCGCACAGATCAACCCAAATATGCCTCGTGTTCATGGCGATGGGTTTATCCACGTTAATGATATCGACTATGCTATTGAGATTGATGATAAAATTGTTGGCCATCAAGAAGTTTGCTTAAGTGAAGAAGATTTGAAAATTGGACAACTAACTTCGACTCTTATTGAAGATGGATCAACTCTACAAATGGGAATTGGTTCAATCCCAGATGCAGTTTTGGCGAGCCTAAAGAATCATAAGAATCTTGGTATTCACACAGAGATGTGGTCAAATGGAGCTCTTGATCTCATTAAAAGTGGTGCCGTTAATAACTCTCTAAAAAATGTTCACCGAGGAAAAACGGTTAGTGCCTTTATTGTTGGAGGCCAAGATGTTCATGACTTTATTGATGACAACCCAAGTGTCATTCAACTTGAAGCAGACTATGTAAATAACCCAAGTATTATTAAGAGAAACCCAAAGGTTTGTGCCATTAATAGTGCCGTAGAAATTGATCTTACTGGACAAGTTTGTGCAGACTCAATTGGCCATCATATTATCTCTGGGGTTGGTGGACAAATGGACTTTATGAGAGGAGCTTCCCTTTCTGAAGGCGGTAAGCCAATTATTGTCATCAACTCACGTAGTGCAAAGGGCTTTCCAAAAATCGTTCCAACTCTAAGGTCAGGAGCAGGAGTTGTAACAACTCGTTCACATATGCACTACGTCGTTACTGAATACGGTATTGCTGATCTTTATGGAAAGAGCCTTAATCAGAGAGCACAAGAATTAATTAGAATTGCTCACCCAGATGACCGAGAAAATTTAGAAAAGATGTGGCATGAAACGCACTGTAGAAGATAATCTACAGTGCAGCTATTGGGGATTGGCATAATAACTCAACCATGCCACTTCCCTCATATTTTTCTTTTGCAACTTTTAAATCAACCCTCTTAAAGATCATATACGAAATAAATGATCTTAAATTTAATAGGAATGGATTATCTTGTCCGTGAACTGAAACATATGAATCTGAAACATAGCCTTCATAGATATCTCTAAAGCCAGGTGAATCGATAACAAGAAGCATGACACAAATTGCGATAGCTTCCTTACCTTGCTCGACTCCTTGGTTAATGGCCTGATTAAGCTCTTCAACCGAATCAAATGTTTGTTTTGAAATCTCTTTAATTTGATCAGCTAGGAGATTTATACAATGTTCTCCACAAGTTGTTATGAATTCTTCTTTAGAACCGAAATGATAAAGAACTGAAGAAACATTAATCTCGGCCTTCTTCGCAATATCTCTTAGACTTACACCGTAGACACCATTTTTGGCCATTAAAGGAATTGCAACATCAATCAAATTCTGTTTAGTCCTATTCATCTATCTACTACCTTTTGTTAACTTAAGGTCAAATTGAATAAAATTCTTGATTCAACTTAGTTAACATGCTAACTATATAGTTAACACGTTAACAAACTTGGAGTAAGAATGTCAATAATGAAGAGTGAATTTGTACAGGAAAGTATTATCGGACGCATGATCCGTACAACTCGAATCCTCGATAAAATGGTATCCGAAGAAGTTTCAAACTTTAAGCTAACGAAGCCTCAATTTGATGTTCTTGTCATTCTACACCTTACAGATCAAGAATTTGTAACAACGACAGAATTAGCTGATGAGCTACTTGTCTCTAAGGCAAATATCACTGGAATCGTTAAACGACTTGAGGTGGCCAACCTTATAAAGAAGGCCGTTGATGAGAATGATACAAGATCGAAGAAAATCACCTTAACAGAGGACGGCCTTGATTTAATTAATAAAGTACTTCCACGCTACTTTAGTATGGGTCAAGAGCTAGTATCAAAATTTACACCAGAGGAAAAATCTAAACTTCTTTGCCAGTTGGGCATGATTGAAGAATTTTACCAGTCAAAAAGATAAAACAGCTAAGAATCAAAAAAGAGACAGAATAGACAGGAGAACGACACTCATGAGAAGGATCAAGACTTATATCGTCTTGTTTGGACTGGCCAGTAGCGTAAGCGCTGCTCAGTACAAACTAAACGAACAATCAGTAGTTGAACTTGCAACTAAAAGAAATGAAAATGTTGGAATTGCAAGACAGGAGCTAGAGCAAGCAAGAGAGTCGCTGAGCAGCGCTACCTCAAACTTATTTCCAGTTCTATCAATATCGGCCGGTGTATCAAAGAATGATGGTAAAGGAAATATCATGCCACATGGATACGACTGGAATCACAATGCGAGAGTACAACTAACTCAACCCCTATACACTTTTGGAAAGATCTCAAGTGGTGTCGACATTGCACAGTCAGCAAGTCGAATTGGCGAATTAAAGACAGTTGTCACAAAAGCAGAAGTTCAAAATGTTGCTAGACAGCTCTACTATAGGGTTCTATTCAATCAAGAGCTGGTTAGAATTACAAATGACTCATATAAGAATGCTGTTAAAAATAAGAAGGCGCTTGAAGAGCGCGTATCTTACGGACGTATTTCAAGAAATGACAATATCAAGATGCAAGCAGACCTTGCCAGTCGAAAACCAAATTGGATTATTGCAAAGAAAAACCTAAAGAACGCAATCTTAGACTTAAAAAACTTTCTAGCATTACAGCCTGAAGATGATGTTCAAGTTGTAACTGATAATTTCAATGCAAAAGATAAGATCGCAACGATTCCATCAAACCTACAAAAACTTGATGAAACAGTTGATGTAAAGATTCTAAAAGAAAGCATTCAATTATCAGACTTCTCAGTAGAGCTTGCAAAAAGCCAACGCCTACCTGATCTTGGGCTATTTGTTGCCTACTCTCCTCTTACTTATCGAGTGGATAAGCCATTTACAGGAGATATTTCTCATAACCAAAATGATATCTCATTTGGACTTCAATTTACATTTGATTGGGATCTCGGGGGAAGTAAAAATTCAGAAGTTGCCATTAAAAGAAGTGATGCAAATATCGCACGTTTAAAATTCAACCAACTTAGAAGAGAAATCAGAACTCAGTATTTAAAATTTGAGCAAGACTATGAAGGGCTACAAGAGCGATTTGATGCCGAATCTGAAGCTGTAAAGCTAGCCGCTTCATCTTATAAAGTAGCACTTAGTTCGTTTAAGTCAGGTGGAGTGTCTCAACTTCAATTAAATGATAGTGAAATCCAACTTACTCAACATCGTCTAAATCTTGCCCAAACAAAACTTCAACTAAAAGTGACTCGTGCAGAAATGGATAGACTTCTTACGAGTACAACGAAGGGAGAAAAATAATTATGAAGCAATTAATCTTCGTTCTAGTTGTAGGTCTACTTTATGCGAGTAGCTTGTATGTAAAAGACCTCGACCTTCAAAGAAAAAAAGGAAAAGAGACTGCCACGATGTATACAATTCGTGCAAAGTCAGGAACTCCAGTCAATACAACGAAAGTTACAAGACGAGCATTCTCTAATTTTGTTATTGTAACAGGTAGTAATATCGGCCCTAAGATCCACGCATCTGTGGCCCCAAAAGTAGCAAATTTAATTCGTCCTGGAGCTCTTGTTAGTATTCGTGTAAAAGACAAGAAAGTTTACGGTAATGTTGTTTCAGTTGATACCAAGGCCGATTATCTCTCAGGCCTACATAATATTATTGTCTCTTTTGCAAATAAGAAGATCCCAACAAACCTCTATATTATGAACATTGAAACTCACAAACTTGAGAATGCTCTAACAGTTAGAAGAGAAGCTGTTTCAGAGCGTGGTGGTTCACACAATGTCTTCATTGTTGATCAAAACAACACTGTTATGAAGCGAAATATTGAAGTCAGCGATAGCAACGAAAACTTCTTTGTTGTGAAAAGTGGTTTAAGTGAAGGTGACACTGTTGTGCTAAGTGATCAACGTTATCTAAGTGATGGCGAGAAAGTTAATATTATCGAAGCACTAGTGGATCAGGATTAAGGAGTAAGAAGATGATTGAAATATTTGTAAAACGACCTGCCACGACAATCATTTTCATTGCTATTTTTATGGTAATGGGACTGGTTTCGATTGGTAATTTAATAATTGAGCCTACTCCTAAAGTAGAACTCCCTCTTATTACAGTACAAACAATTTATGCAGGTGCTTCACCGGAAGAGATTGAATCACAAATTCTTAAGAAAATTGAAGATGAAATATCTGAAGTTTCTCAGATTAAGAAAATCAAATCTGATGCTCGTGATAGTTTTGGTATTGTCATTATCGAATTCGATATTGAAGCAGATGCCAACATCAAGTCAATTGAAGTAAAAGATAAAGTCGAAGCAATCTTAAATGAGTTTCCTGATGGTGCCGATCGTCCGATCATTGCGAAATTTGACCCGCTCATTCAACCAATTGCCACACTAGCTCTCTCAAGTACAAAGCACGACCTGACACAAGTATATGAATATGCCGATAAGAAGCTTAAGTCTCGCCTATCTTCAATCAATGGTGTTGCGTCTGTCGACATTTTTGGAGGACGTGAAAGAGAAATTAATATTGAACTTGATAATAACCTTCTCATTCAAAACTACCTTTCAATTGAAGATGTTCTTGCAGCAATTTCAAGAAAGAACTTAAATATTCCAGGTGGTTCAATTAATACGACAGACTCAAAAATCAGTGTCCGCTTTGTTGGTGAATTTGCCAATGTAGGTGAAATCAGAAATCTTGAAGTTGTCTCTCGTGAAGGACAAGTTTTTAAACTTCAAGAAATCGGAAATGTTTCAGATAGTTTTAAAGAAGTTGAAACAATGGCACGCTTTAATGATAAAGAAGTCGTTGGTTTATCTGTTTTAAAACTTTCAGATGGTGATGCCATCAAAATTGTTGATAACCTAAAAGGATCACTTGATCAAGTTCAAAGCGAGCTTCCTGATGGAATGAAGCTTGAACTAGTTGTTGATACAACGAGAATTACTCTTGATGATACAAAAGGAACAATTAACTCGATCTTTATAGGGATCGGTTTAACGATTGCTATTCTTCTGACTTTCTTAGGAGACTGGCGTGGTGCCCTAATCGCAAGTATTGTAATTCCAACTTCGATTATCTCAACTCTTTTCCTTATGGATATGTCATCATTCTCAATTAACGTTATGACTCTCCTTGCGTTTGGTACATGTTTAGGAACACTTATTGCCAACGCTCTTATCATTATTGAAAACGTTTACAAGCATCTTAAGATGGGAAAGGATTCTCAGTCTGCTGCCATTGACGGAACAAAAGAAGTTTTACTGGCCGTTATGGCATCTTCGGGAACAAACCTTGTTGTATTCACGCCACTTGCTTTCATGGGTGGTATCGTTGGTAAATTCATGCTGCAATTTGGGATGACAGTTGTCTTTGCAACGATCTTCTCAATCTTAGCATCTGTTACTTTAACACCTATGCTTTGTGCCCTACTTCTTAAAGATCCAGATACTTTAAAAGGGCCATTTCCTAAGCTTGCAGGTCTTGTTGATCGCCTGCTTGCGTGGGTAACAAAACAGTACCGTTGGTTCTTTGATAAGTTCATGAACTGGCCAATTACTTCAATCATTGTTCTCATGGCATTATTTTTTACAATTGTTTATCCGGCAAAACGAGTTGGAAACGAATTCCTGCCAAAATCTGACCGTGATGAATTTAAAGCATTTATCCTGATGCCAGATGGTTCACCAGTTGAAAAGACTGCACAAATCACAAAGCAAGTTGATGAGATCATCAGAAAATATCCTGAAGTTGTCTCAACTCTTTCCGATATTGGTTATGACGGAGAAGAAAGATCTCGTATTACTGTTAACTTAATATCTGCAACAAAACGTAAGAGAGACTATAAAGAAATTATGGATGACCTACTTCCAAAGGTTTCTAATATACCTGAAGCAGAGATTACTCTTACAGGAGGTAGTCGAAATGCAAGTAATGACGGTGATATCACGATTAACGTAACTGGTGATGACTTTGATAACATGGTTATCGCTTCAGAAAAGATGCAAAAGATCATGAAAGACTCTGGCTACTTTAGTTCAATTGAGAGCTCATATCGAATTCCAAAAATGGAGATTCAATTTGTCTCTGAACCACAAAAAGTTATTCGTCAAAATCTTTCGAGTTCACGCCTTGGTGGAACGATTCGCGCCCTTGTAAACGGGAATGACGACGCTGTTTATAAAGAAGGTGGTGAGGAGTATGACATCAACGTTACTCTTGCCCCTGAATTCAAAAGAAATATTTCAGACTTTGATAAGTTTCTGATTCACGGAAAGGATGGACTAATACCAATCTCAAGTCTTGGAATGGTTCAAGTTGTTGAAGCAACTTCACCACTTAAAAGACGTGATAAGGAAAGAATCATTCAAATTAAGGCCTTCGTTGTCAAAGGCGTTGTTGGTGCCATTATGGGAGACCTAAGTCAGAAATTTAATCAAGCGCAACTTCCAGAAGGGACGAAGTTTATGTTTGCTGGACAAGCAGAAAGTCAAAAAGAGTCTCAACAGGAGATGGGTAAGGCCTTCATGCTGGCGGTTATCTTAACGTATATGCTACTTGTTGCAATTCTTAACTCTTTTGTCTTCCCTGTATCGATTGGGTCAGCAATTCTAACGTCCTTTCTAGGATCATTTTTAATGATGTTCTACACTGAGCAGACGGTTAATATTGGTTCCATGATGGCCATTGTAATGGTTGTTGGTCTGGCCGTTAATAATGCTATTCTTATGATTGAATACACCCAGCAAAAACTCGATGAAGGTGTTGAAATTAAGGAAGCTCTCTGGTTGGGAGCGCAGGAGAAGCTTAAGCCAATTCTTATGACTTCCATTGCGATTATCGCAGGAACAATGCCACAGCTGTTTATGATCGATAAGATGAAATCGGCCATGGGAGCTGTTCTAATTGGAGGGATGCTGGGGTCAATCTTCTTCACTTACACTCTCGTGCCAACGATTCACTTGGTAATTTACCGAGTAAAAACATGGTTCTCAAACCTAATAAATTCGAGGACTTAAAGTATACAAAGGCTCCTAAACAGGGGCCTTTTTTCGTCTACATTTCAGACATCTCCTGTAAAAACTCCATCTTTGAACAAATTCACCTCAATAAATGTTATAAGTGTTCATTATTTATTTAGCCAAGAGTAATAAGAGAGAGTTTAAGATGAGATCAATTATCCTTACTTCAGTTCTATGTTCAGGAATTTGCCAAGCAATGCCAATGCCTTCAAAAGGTGTTGTTAAACTATCAGATGGTGCTAAGGCAAATTGTAATTCAAAGAAAGACTTATATCGCAATAAGCTGCAAGCTTACCGAGTTAAGAATTATCGCTCACAACAAAATGGCGAAAATATTGAGTTAACACTTAATATTCAAATGGTTCAGTGTAGTGAAACTGATAAAGGCTTTGCTTTTAAAGATAAGAATATTTTCGATTTATTTACTTATAAAACATATCGCAATCTTGAAATGGAAGTAAGAACAAAGAGTGCTAATATCCTCTTTTATCAAGATGGTGTTTACAAAAAACTTTCACAGGTTGATATCATTGATAATCAAGACCTCTCAAAGATCACAGCAAACTTCAACGTGAAAGACTTACTTACAAAAGAGAAGTACGAGCAGTATCAAAATGGTGAAAATGTAATTACAAGCTTAGACTTTAGCCTTAAGCGCCTAATTGAAATATCAGGCAATGATTTTAACGGTGTTTATGATCAGAACTACGGTGGATTTAGAATATTTTTTGAAATTAAATAATAAAAAAGGCCTCTGTAGAGGCCCTCTGTATTTGTCTTATTTTTGATTCATACCTTTGAACTTATCTTTAGACATAGTTGTTACATATGCTGCAACATCTTTAATGTCTTGATCTGATAGGCCACGAACTTTAGTCCACATCATTGATGTGTTCTTAGTCTTTCTCTTCTTAGTCTTAATTGCAGTTACTTGCTCAATAATATAAGCAGCATCTAGACCTGCAATTCTTGGACCTTTAACAATCGCAAGCTTACCATCTTTTGCCTTTCCCATACCGTCAGCATTGTGGCAAAGAGCACAGTTAACTTTTTTGTAAATTGCTTTACCTTTAGCAGCGTCACCAGCGTAAGCAGTTACACTTAGTAGAGCAGCAACAACAGTGATTTTAAATAAATTCACAATATATCTCCTTTATATTTATAGCGTAGCTATACTTTATGCAATTATCGTCAGATCGTCAGTAAATTTAAAAGAAAATATACCCCTAGGGCCATTAGTTGAGCTATACTCTCTTGCACATAGTGACAAGTTAAAGAGAGTAAAGGATGAACACAAGTGTCATAAGCCTCATTTTAGGGACAATATGCATCGGATTAGCACCCATTTTTGTAAAAAACTTAAGTGGTGACCTTTCTCCAAGTATGATTGGAGCGCTCCGTTGTTCAATAGCCGGATCAATTCTTCTTATTTACCAACTTTTTATTAAGAAAAATTATATCAAGGATAAACGCTTCTATACTATGACGGCCGTCATAGGACTCTGTTTTGCAATGGACTTATTTGTCTGGCATCGCTCAGTTCACCTCATTGGTGCGGGCATGTCGACAATCCTAGGAAACACTCAAGTATTCTACTTACTAGTCTTTGGACTTATTCTTTATAAAGAGAAAATTACAATAAAAAAACTTTCGGTCTTTCTCTTTGCCTTCTTTGGAGTCTTTTTAATTCTCAAAGGACAAGTAGAGTTTTACAAATCTGAAGAATTCTTCTGGGGTGTGTTGTTTGGATTAACAACCGGGCTTTGCTACTCTCTCTATACAACTTCTATTAAGAAGACTTCACTAATGACCTTTAACACTAAAATCACTGCTCTTGAGATCATTACCTACTCTTCTCTCGTAACAGGGGCGCTTCTCTTTATAAGTGCTCAATTTGAACAGGGATATAGTGGGCTAAGTTATTCACACCTACCTTCAGTTTTAGGGCTGGCCATACTGTGCCAGATCATTGGCTGGTCACTAATCAGTTATGGGCTTAAAACAGCACCCCTATCAATCTCAGGCCTTATTATTCTTTTACAACCTGTCATTGCAAAAACGCTAAGTATCTTTCTATTTAACGAGCCATTCTCACCACTCGAAATTGCAGGAGCAACGATTCTTCTAACCTGTATTTATTTAGGAACACATTTATCGCGTCCGAAAAAAGTTAAATCGCAAGGAAAGTAGATATTCGTAGTGGCCGTTTCACAAAGATCAATTTTTATTATTAACAAGTATATTATGCTCAGCCTAAATGGAGAATTATTGTTACCATCGATTTTTAGTTAATATTTTAAAACAACTCTCCGACATTAGTGGCATGGATAAAGTATTAATTTCATGGGCCGGAAATGATGAAGTTGAATCATTCTCTCCGTACTGTGCTACAGTAAACAGAATTTTTTCATTTTTAAATATCGACTTTAATCTAAAAACAGTCCACGTAAACTCTCAAATTCAAGGAGTCCCTGCTAAGATGAGCAGCCTCCCCGCAATAATTGACGGTGAGAAGAAATATCTAGGCATTAGAAATTGCATAAATTACTTTAGAGAGCTACGTGGTCAATCAAGTCTTTTTCTTCTAACGAAAGAGCAAATGATACAAGAACAAATGCTACAAGACTGGTGTCTAAATTCATTATGGGCAAGTATCATATACTTCTCATATAAAGATACAAGTGGACTTAGCGCCATGAAGAGGAAATTTGCTAAGCAAGCAAAGTATGTTCAAGATATAAATGAAACATCTGAGGAAGTGATCTCATCAATTAGAGATGTTATTATTAAGAAAGTCTCTGAGTATGAGATCTTTCGTAAAAATCAAGAAGGTGCACTTGAATACTTTGAGTTACAAATAATCTACATAAACGAAATTCTGGAAACCAAGAACTTTATTTTTGGCAATGAAATCAAATACATTGATATTCTTCTCTTCTGTCACCTAAACCGCATCCTCATAACAGGCCTTGCTCCTGCTGACTTAGTTAAGCAGAAGTACCACCGAGTTATAAAGTGGCTTCACAGGGTTGCTGCTCAAACACGTTCAAAAAACAATGTCTACCCTACCCATCTAGAAAGTTAACTGCAATATTTCTAATTATGCTCTTTTTCTATTAAACTTAGATAATAGTTATTAAATGGAGACTTTATGAAGAATATTGCCATCGTCATGGCCATGGACTCGGAAGCAGCACCACTTCTTGAGAAACTAGGTATCATAAACCAAGATAAGAAATTAGACCCCAAGCTTCCAATGAAGTTATATCAATGCGAATATCACGGGCACAAAATTTCAATCATCATTAGTGGTGAGTGTAAACATCACAAGGTACAAAATGTTGGTACTTCCCCTGCCGTTGTCTCTACCCTTCTTGCAATTAGAGAGCTTGGAGCAGAAATGATAATCAATGCAGGAACTGCCGGTGGTTTTAGAAAGCGTGGAGCCGAAGTTGGTGACGTCTATACGGCCGACACAACAGTATTCCACGATCGTAGAATCCCAATCCCAGGTTACGAAAACTACGGAGTTTATAAGACAACACACGCTATTGCTCAAGAATATGGCAAACTCCTAAATCTAAAGACAGCAATTATTTCAACAGGAAACTCACTTGATATGAGCACAGAAGATGAGAAACTAATTGAAGCGAATCAAGCTGTGTTAAAAGATATGGAAGCAGGAGCGATTGGCTGGGTCGTTGATCAATTTAATACTCCAACACTCTTTTTAAAGTCTGTGACAGACATTGTTGACGGAGAGCATCCAACGCAGGAGGAGTTCTTTGCCAATTTGAGATTAGCATCGGATAATTTAGGTAAGAAATTAATTGAATTAATCGAAAAAATCTAAGGAGTGATTTATGAAACTACTAGCTGCTATGCTTTTTATACTGCCAACTTTAGCTGCACCATGCGCTGGCCAAGAAGGTCAATATTGGATCAATAACGATGGAACACAAGGTGGTTTTGTTGCCGACACTGCATATGTATCAAAGAATGTTTACATAGGCGAAAATGCACAAGTTTGTGACAAGGCCCAAGTAACAGGATTTGCAAAAATCACAGGAAACGCAATTATTTCAGACTACGCAAAAGTCTGGGGGAATGCTCACGTTTATGAGAATGCAAGAGTCTACGACGAGGCATCTGTTTGGGATAATGCTCAAGCTTTTGGCGAATCTCGTATTTACGGATTTGCAGGCCTAAAAGGGAATGTAAAAGTATACGGTAAAGCACGCATGTTTGATGCTACTTACTCTTCAGGTCGTTATTACTAGGAATTAATATGAGAAAAATCTTTTTATTTTCACTGTCTCTTTTTCTAATTGTAGGCTGTAAGGAACAAACACAAGTAAAGCTTCGTGTTATTGAAACCACTGACCTTCATGGTTACTACAAGGACTACGATTATTATAAGAACGAAGAAAGTAAAAGATTTGGACTTGTAAAGACGGCGACACTTATTAAGAAGTATGCCGCTCAAGCAGATAATTATACTTTAATTGATAATGGTGATCTCCTTCAGGGCAATCCTATGGCCGACTTTGTGGCCACGCATGGGAAAGAAGGAGTTCACCCTGCTTTTAAACTTATGAATCACCTTAAGTACGATGTGGGTAATATTGGAAATCATGAATTTAACTATGGCCTAGAGTTTCTCGAGGCCTCACTTAAAGATGCTGCGTTTCCATATATCAACGCTAATGTCTATAAAGATGAAAATGGCAAGCCAGCTTCACCCTACTTCAAGCAATACGTCATTATTGAAAAGAAAGTGAAGGACACCAAAGGCCTGCCACACAAGTTAAAAATTGGATACATTGGATTTGTCCCACCTCAAATTATGATTTGGGATAAGAATAATCTTGAAGGAAAGGTTGTTGCCCGTGATATTGTAGAGGTTGCAAAAGAGCTGACAGCAAAAATGAAAAATGAAGGAGCTGATGTCATTATAGCAATTCCTCACTCCGGAATTAGCACAGATGAATACAAGCTCTACGCGGAAGATTCAGTTTATTACTTAAGCCGTGTTCCATATATTGATGCCATTGCCTTCGGTCATACACATGCCCTATTCCCATCTAAAGATTATGAAGGTATCCAAGGTATTGATGCTAAAAAAGGAACAATTAATGGCGTAGCCGCCGTTATGCCTGGTAAGTGGGGATCTCATGTTGGGATCATTGATTTAAAACTAAACTTTGATGGAAGTAAGTGGCATGTTATCGATGGCCAATCATCAGTTTACTCCATTTATGACAAAGAATCAGACTCCAGCGTAAAACCAGATCTAGAGCTTGCAGAAATCATTGAAAATGATCACCAAAGAACAATTAAACTAGCTGGTGAAAAAGTTGGTTTCTCTAAAGAAGAATTTTACAGTTTCCTATCCCTAATTCAAGACGATGCAGCAACTCAAATTGTTTCTAATGCACAAATTGATTATGTTAAAAGAGCAATTCAAGGTGACGCCAATCTGAGCGGTCTTCCTGTTTTATCGGCCGTTGCTCCTTTTAAAACCGGCGGGAGAAAGAATGATCCTAATGGTTATACAACTGTTGATAAGGGTGTTCTCACATTAAGAAATGCAGCCGATCTTTACCTCTACCCTAATATGCTCTACGCTCTTAAGCTTACAGGTAAAGAAGTGAAAATGTGGCTTGAATGTTCAGCGGGTATGTTCGCTCATATCGATCCAAAGTATAGTAAAGACCAGCCACTCATAAACTGGGGAAGTTTCCGTTCATACAACTTTGATATGATTGATGGCCTGACTTACGAGATTAACATCACAAAAAGAAGACATTACGATGAAAATTGTAAGGTTTTAAATAAAGATTCATTTAGAATCGAAAATCTAAAATATCAAGGAAAGGCCGTAACTAATGAGCAGGAATTCATTCTTGCCACAAATAGCTTTCGTGCAACAAGTGGAAAATTTCCAGGGGCCAAGAAGTCCAATGTTGTTTTCACTGCACCGGACAGTAATCGACAAGTTCTTATTAACTACATTAGAAGAGAAACAAATGAGAAAGGCTTTGTGGATGCACGTCCAAATGAAAATTGGAAAATCAAGCCAGTTCCAAACGCAGAAAAATTGAAAGTATATTTTGAAACATCGCCTTCAAAAAAAGCAACCAAGTACATAAGAAAGAATTCTAAGTTTAAGCTTAATCGCATTAAAGGCCTAGATGATGAAGGCTTTGCAAAGTACTATATAATTCTAAAATAGACACATTGCTTCCACAAATTTTCAAGGCGTAAACTACTGAATTTACGCCTTGACGTATTAATAATATGACATTTACGCAAAGTTTAGATAAAATCTACGGTCCGAGGATTAAATTCTCAAACGATTTAAAAGGATTTTATATGTCAGTATACGTCAATAGAACATTGAATATGAAAAAGATCAAGGCCATTGGTTTTGATATGGACTACACATTAGTTCGCTATAAAACAGAAGCATTCGAAAAATTTGTTTTCGAACTAGTACTTAAAAAATTAGTGGATGTAAAAAATTACCCGAAAGAAGTAACAGAATTAAAATTTGATTTTAACCAAGTTATTCAAGGTTTAATTATCGATCGTCTTCGTGGAAATATTCTACAAACAAACCGCTACGGGAAAGTAAAGATTGCAAAACACGGTACAAAGCCAATGGACTTTCATGATCAAAATGAAATCTATGGAAATAGTATCATTGATCTAAATTCAGATCAGTATCAATCTCTGGATACAAACTTCTCTATTTCAAATGGAGCAATGTTTGCAAACCTTGTTGATCTAAAAGACCAAGGAATGAAGCTTCCTGATTACGAAACACTATCTCATGATATCAAAGAAGTTATTGATATCGCTCACTCTGACAACTCTCTTAAGGGATATGTTGAAGAGCATCTTGAAGACTTCATCATCAAGGACCCAGAAGTTGCAAAGCTTCTAGAAAGATTCAAACGTTTTGGAAAAAAACTAATTCTTATTACAAATAGTGAATGGTCTTGGACGAAAAAATTAATGGAGTACACGATCAATCCATTCTTAAAAGAACACGAGACTTGGACTGACCTATTTGATATTTCAATCTGTCTTGCATGTAAGCCGAGATTCTTTAACGTAAGCAATATGTTTCTAGAAATCCAAACGGATACAGGTCTTATGACAAACGCTGAAGGACCACTTGAACAGAACAAGGTTTACCAAGGTGGATGGGCCGGTAAACTACAAAAAGACCTAGGCCTTGAAGGTGAAGAAATCCTTTATCTTGGAGACCATATTTACGGCGACGTTCTAACATTAAAGAAAACATTTAACTGGAGAACGGCACTTATTTTAGACCCACTTGAAGCAGAGATTGAAGCAATTAGACAGTCAACTCCAACACAAGCTCTTATTGATGCTGAAATGATCCAAAAAGAAAAGCTAGAGCACGAACTAAATAAACTTGAGCTTCTTAAACACGAAGACCCTGAAAGGTATAATAAAGAAGATATTGGTAAAATCTTTAGTGAAATTGATAAGATCAACTCAAAGATTTCACAACACCTAGAAACTTATCGTCAATTCTTTAATGCCCACTGGGGAGAAATGATGAGAGCAGGTCTTGAAGAATCACGCTTTGCTGATCAAGTTGAGAAGTATGCATGTTTCTATATGGCAAAGATCACGGATCTTCTAGAGTACACTCCACGTACTTACTTTAGGCCAAAGAAGAGAATCTTGGCCCACGAAGACTCAACTATGCTTTAAATTTAGATTGTACAAATTGTTGAAAGACTCGGTAGACTTCATCACCGTATCCCCCGGCCATAACCCATGCTTGGGGGATGCCTTTCGACTCAAGTAATTCATACATATAATTATCTCTTTCAATGCATTCTTCTAAAGTTAACTGAATTCCCTTCGCGCTCTCAAGAATATCTTTTTCATAAACATCTGCACCTTGAACAACGATACAAAGGTCATAATCATCTTTAACAAAGTCCCCTATCTGCTTAAGCTTCTCTAGGTAGTTATCTTCGGGTGTCACCGGAATATCAAGAGTGCTTGGAATATAGCTAGAGTTTGTTTTATCAGGATTATCAAGAGGCCATCCATCTTTCATATGAATTGAAACGCAATCAATAGATTCATCACTTGTTACAATTTGTGCCGTTCCATCACCTTTATGGGCATCCATATCCACAACGAGGCACTTCCCTACACCTTTTTCTTTTTGTAACTTTCTAATTGCGATAACGATATCGTTAAACATACAAAAACCACCAGGCCCATCACTCTTTGCATGATGCATTCCTCCACCTAAGTGATACGAAAAGCCAGATTCAAGGGCATTACAAGCAGCAAGATATGTACCTTCACAATGAGAAAGAGCACGGTTGATAAAATCACTTAATGGTTTAACTGCGGCCATTGGATCATAACGATGGTAACTTCCATCATCATTAATAAGCTCGTAGGCTTCAAGGACAAGTCCAGTTGGATCAAGCTTAGTTCGTGCACAGAAATCACGATCGTGGGCAAGAGCGAGGTCACTTAGGAAAAAGTGAGTTGATCTTCTTCGCTCAAGGAAAGGTGAATTCTTAAATTCTTCTAAAATTTTTGTCACTCTTTCATCTTTCAAAGGAACGCCAATACCGTAATCTGTATAGCTACCAAGGGAGTCTTCCATATAATAGAGTCGACTTTTTTCTGGGTGGTATTTCATAATCATTCCTTTATTAATGAAACTTAGCTTGCCTGATTATCCTAATATTATATAGTTATACCTTAAAATCGCCTGTAAATCTTACAAATTTAGGTATGAGATAGGGCCCTTTGCTATAGTAGTCTATTAGCTTTGCTATAAGTATTCGATTTTTTTGGGAGATTAAATTTCATGACAAATAGGACAATCTGGCTTCGCCATGAAACAAAACCGTTTGAACAGCGTAGTGCTCTTACGCCACAAGCAGCCTTAGAACTAAAGGAGCTTGGTCATGAAGTAATTATTGAACGCTCACCAAGTCGTATCTTTAAAGACGAAGAATTTGAGGCCTTAGGTCTTAAAATGATGCCGACAAATTCATGGATAAACTTTGCCCCTGCAAACGCTTTTATTCTTGGACTAAAAGAACTTGATGTTCACGAGTTCCCTCTAAGTCACCGTCATATTCACTTTGCTCACGTCTATAAAAACCAAACAGGCTCAAAAGAAATGCTTGATCGTTTTATTCAAGGAGATGGAAAGCTTTATGACCTTGAATACCTTACTGACAGTAATGGGAAAAGAATTGCGGCATTTGGAAAATGGGCCGGCTTTGTAGGAGCAGCTCTTGGGCTCAAGAACTGGATTTGCCAGCAAAGAGGCACAGACTTCAATGAATGCGCACCTCTTAAGTCATATTCATCTCAACATGAGTTAATCAATGAAATATCAAAAGAACTTGATGAACTAGGCTCAAGGCCAAGAGTTTTAGTTATTGGTAATCGAGGGCGTTGTGGACGTGGAGCAAAAGAGCTCCTCGAAGCAGTTGGTGTAGAAATGATTGGTTGGGGAAGGAGCGACACACAAGTGGCCAGACCAATTAAGCAAATTCTTGACTACGATATACTCGTTAATTGTACTTTAAATAAAACACCTACGGAGCCATTCTTAGACTTAGATATCCTAAAGAATGAAAGAAACCTTTCTGTGATTTCAGATATTAGCTGTGACCCGACAGGACCTTGTAATCCACTTCCTATTTATCCAGATATTACAACGATAGATGTCCCAACATATAGGATTCAAGAGCTCGATCAGCTTCTCGAAGTTACGGCCATTGACCACTTACCTTCACTTCTTCCAAGAGAGAGTACAGAGGAATATGTCGAGCAACTACTTCCTTATCTAATTAATTTACTTAATGGTGATATCGAAGACTCTCCGTGGGAAAAAGCACTTGAGATCTTCTATCAAAAAACAATTGAGCTAGGATTAGAGAAGAAATTAGTCGAAGAGCCTCAGTTACTAATGTAATTTTCGATCGCTCTTACTTCATCGTAATTTTCAAAATTTTCGTGTTTCTCATACCCTTTAATAAGGTATTGGCACTTCTTTAAACAAAGCTGTGTTAGTACTTCTATTCTTTCTTTCGAAAGTTGGCGATTTGCTTTTGCCCAGGCCATGGCCTTAACTCTCCAGTAGTCCATTGCAAAGAATTTAAATGAGAGTTGATCGTCGTGCCCAGCATGTTTAATTACGAAGGCCTCTTCTAGGAAACCTATTTCATACAGAGACGTTATCTTGAGCCAGAGGTCGTAATCTTCACAAACAATAAAGTCTTCATTAAAGCCACCCATCTCTTCAAATAAGCTACGCTCCATTAAGACACTTGATGGTGAGATCACACAATTTTTTAATGAGCGAATAAACATATCACCACCAACTTTTTGGTGAACTTTCTTTTGCTTCACAACCTCTCCATCTCTTAACCAATGCTCACCGGTATGGCAAAGACGAAGCTTAGAGTTCTCAAGTAGGCTTAGTTGACGTTGAAGTTTGTTTTCACTCCACTCATCATCTGAGTCAAGAAATGCAATGTAGTTTCCTGACGACTGGATTACGCCAAGATTACGAGCAGCGGAGACTCCTCGATTTTGTTGAAAGATATATTTGATACGCTCATCTGAAAAAGACTCGACGATATCTTTTGAATGATCGCTAGAACCATCATCAACAACAATCAGTTCAAAGTTTTGAAAGCTTTGCTTTAAAACCGAATCAATTGCACGGGCCAAGAAATTTGCCCTATTATAAGTGGGAATAATAACGCTAACTAACACTGCTAATGATATCTTCCAGCATCTCTTTCGTTACTTTCTTTTCAAGAGAATTTAGAACGCCATCGAGTTGACCATGATTTCTAGCACCACAAAGAATAGTGCTTAACTCATCATGTGAAAGGTTAAAATGAATAGCAAAGTCTAGCCCTGTTATTCCATGTTCTTCAAGGGCCGGCTGCATTCTAGCTACGATATCATAGCGACTCTCTTTATCCATGGCCTTCCACCATGGTGCCCATGAACGACAATCACTTTTATCAAACTTACGATCTTTTGTAACTCTTCCTGTAAGGATCCCCTTATCAAGAGTTCCCCAGCTCATGAAGCTTATGTCTTCACTTTTTACAATTGGGAAGATGTCATTTTTCACGTCTTGTTCAAAGAAGTTAAATTGTGATTGAATCACTTCAATCTTATCAATTTCAGATGCTAACTTAAACTCTTCTGGAGTAGTATTACACAAACCGATGTGTTTGATTTTGCCTTCATGCTTGGCCTTGGCAATCACTTCAAGAGTTTTTCTAATATCCACTCTCTCATCAGGCCAGTGAACCATATAAAGATCGATATAGTCTGTATTTAAGTCCCTAAGAGACTGTTCAATCATCCTTTGAGTAACAACTGGATCATTAGTCATATCCACTCGTTTATTCTCGTGCCAAGTCACTCCAGATTTAGAGACAATAAAAACTTTTTCGCGATTATTTTTAAAGGCTTCACCAATTCTCTTCTCACTCTCACCAAAACCGTAAATAGGTGCAGTATCGAAGATCTTAACTCCACGATCAAAGGCATACTGAAGAAGACTCATTGAATCTTCTTTACTAATATCACCAAATCCATAACCTGCGCCCTCTCCAGAGATGCTGGCGCCACCAAATGCAAATTGTCCAAATTGATCTAATATTTTCATAAGTCATGAATATCTATTTTGCCTAAATGCGTAAAGACTTGACGCACCGACAAGATAAGCGTTATCTCCTAGTTATGGATTTACTTGTATTTGCCCACCGCGGCGAGGCCCAAACATTTTTAAAAGAGATGGATTTTAAGTCCCATCCTGAATTTAACGACCTCTACCTAAATGGTGACCTGAGCTTTGGTTTAGTTCTGACAGGAGAGGGCCCACAGAATGTAATGATGGCACTCACCTATGCGATGGGTGTTCTAAAGACACAAGGAATACAGCTAAACCAACTTATTAATTTTGGAATTTGTGCCTCCTTTAATGAAGATTTAAAACAAGGTGAAATATTTGAGATTAGAACAATCTATGGGCAAGGTGAATTTAAAAGCTTTCAGTGCCTAGGCGAGACATCAAAGCTAGATCTCATTACTGCAAATGAACGAATTCTAGATACTAAGCTTGCAAACTCACTTTCACACTTTGCCCCACTTGCTGATCGCGAGGCTTGGGCCATTGGGTTAGTGGCCAAAAAATTTCAGACTCCTTTAAGAGCTTTTAAATTAATTTCTGATCATGTTACAGATGCACCAATTTGTGAATATATAAAAGAGCATGCACAGGACTACTCACAAGAGCTCTACCGCTACTTTGTGACTTCAGTATCGAAACAAGAGAAGTCCCTCAATGCAGAGCTTCCTCTTCTTGATGATAAAGACTTCTACTTTACTCTTTCGCTAGAGCGTGAAGTCAGAAACTTAACAGAGCAAATCCTTGTGAAGTATGAAATGGATCTGGGAGAACTTTTAAACTTAAGTGCTATAAAAAATATTAAGGCCCTTGAAGTAACGCCAAAGAAGAAGGCCTTAGAACTTAGAGACTTCTTAAAAGAAAAACTCTATCCAACTCGAACGAAAATAATTAAACAACTTGATAGCTTTGTTAAAAATACGGCCTTAGAAAAGAATGAGCTAACTTACGATCCTTCACTAGAAAAAGTTATCCTTTATATACGATCAAAAATTACTTCTGAAAAAGATCTCGTGAGTCTTCAAAAAAACCTTTCAAAGATTGATTGGCAAAGATTCAACTCCCTAATGAATGGAGAAGAACTTTGAAAATAGAGAAGATCTTTATTGAAAATTCAATTAAGGATGAGATTGTCGCAAATCAGCTGCCACAGAAGTTTCCAAAAGCAAAAGTCGAAATCATCTCCAACTATGCTGACATTTGGGGAAGGGTAAAAAAGCCTTACCTCCAAAAGAGGGACTCTCTCAACCTCTTTATTGCTAGAAAGCAAGGCCAGCTAGTTAAAGAGGCCCCAAATGCTTACGGTATCTCAGGAGAGCCACACTACTACTTTATTCACGCCTATAATTGTATTTATGAATGTGACTACTGCTATCTGCAAGGTTATTTCAACACTCCTGATCTCGTCCTCTTTGTTAACCATGAGGAAATCATCAGCGAAATGCAAAAGCTTGCAGATAAGTCCGATGAAAATATGTGGTTTCATGCGGGAGAATTTAGTGACTCTCTCGCCCTGACACACCTTACAGGTGAACTAAATTATTATCATGAATTTACGAAGAAGAATCCTCACTGCTATATTGAGCTAAGAACTAAGTCGGCAAATATCAAAGAGCTTCTAAAGCTTACGCCTCTTCCCAACTTTATTACGTCCTTTTCTCTTTCACCAAAGAATAAGGTTAAGTCCCATGATCTAAAGACACCTAGTCTCGCCGCCCGTATAAAGGCCATTAAGAGTCTTTATCAAGCAGGCCACCCTATTGGTATTCACTTTGATCCAGTCATTCACAGTGAGAATTTTGAAAGTGAGTATGAAGAATTAATTAGTGAGCTAAGTGAAGTCATTCCCCTAAGTAAAGTTGAGTATATCTCAATTGGAGTTGTTCGCTTTACAAAGGATGTCTATTCGCAGGTAAAGAAGAACTATCCACAAACAACGTACTTCCACTCTGAACTAACAAAAGGTGAAGATGGAAAGATTCGCTACCCAAGACCTATGAGAATGTGGATTCTTGGAAAGATTAAAGAGCTTTGTTTAAAGGCAGGTGCCTCTGAAAAGAGTACTTATCTTTGTATGGAAGAATAATTACTCGTTTAAGTATTCTGGATAATTAAGATAGAGAACCTCAATCACAGAAGAAGAGAACCCACGTTGCCTTTCACGATAATTGCGATAAACCTCTCCAGGATTTACAACCTTAGCATTCTTAGCTGACGCCTGATTAAGGCCTGCTTGAGACGTCGACATCTCGTCATAAATTGATTCAAGGTCAGAAAAGTACTCACTGTCTTTGCTTGATAAACTTCCAATGGCCTTTAAAAGAGTTAAAGACATAAGGATATTATCTTGTAGCCCGTCTGTTTCTAGGCTCATAACAAGCTTATTAACAGTGCTATCAATTATCTCGGCCCTTTGAGCTTGCGTAATTTTATCTTCACTCGACATTTCAATAATAGTTTCAAAGAGTACTGTGATATTTGACTGACGACAAACAAGCGGAGCTCGCATGATCGCTGCCATATCCTCTTCACTTATCTCATCTACACTGTCGAGGGCCTCTTGAGCTAGTTCAGGAAAGCGTTTCGCTATGGCCCTTCCCTCATTATTAGTTAACTGATCGAGCGCTCTGTTTACAAGGTTTGCAATATTGCTCTCTTGTGCATAATAGCCAGAGTCAGGGTCAATGATCTGGGCCGGCGGCATAACTGAATTAAAACTCTGTTCACAATCTGCATTACTTCTTCTTAAATCTTCAATAACAGCACTTAGCTCAGAAAAGGCTCCCGTATCTGGGCCAATATTATTCAATGCCACGACCTGATCATCAGATCTCTTATAATCAGTCTTCTCATGAAACTGCTTACGTGGAACGAATTTCTTCTTAGGTAGTGCGCGATCTGTAAAAGCGATTGGGGCGCTCTGAGAGTATTGTTCCCTCAAGGCCTCTGGATGGTATTCATCATTGTAATAAGTGTAGAAATAATAACCGAGGGCCATCAAGACCAAGACCGACAAAAACAATAATATTCGTTTTTTCAAATCTCTTCCCTCAAAAAAGTTCTAACTAGCTAGAATTACATTTAATAATAAGTATATGATAACGATATTCCGCTGCTATGTCCAAATAACTTTGGTTTTTTGCAGTAAAAACCGTAGGATATTACGCAATTTGTACAAAAGTAGTTGCACTTTTACGACGTTATGTTTATATTCTACAACCTAATAACCCATATGTTAATGTAGAGTTTATATAAATAAATAAGGATGAAGTGATGGCACGTACATGTGATTTAACTGGAAAAAGAAGACTTGTTGGTAACAAAGTTTCTCACGCTAAAAATAGAACAAAAATGACTCAAAAACCAAACCTTCAAACGAAGAGAGTTTTTGATCCTGTAACAGGTGAAACAATCAAGCTTAGACTTTCAACTAGAGCAATCAGAACTCTAGACAAAGTTGGTTCACTTTCTAAGTTCCTTAAGAAGTACAAGCACCTTTGGAACGCTTAATTAGATTTAAATCGATTTAAGATAAAGAAAAGGCCAGCATTTTGCTGGCCTTTTTATTTGGGTAATTTTAATTTTTCTTAGTATTGAACATCTACTTGATCAATAGCAAATCCCCACTTCTGAACTGAACGATCAGACTTGAAAATAAGCTTCAGCGTATCACCTTCAGCGAAGAAAGAAGTATAGTTCTCTCCTGAACCTGTAATCTTCTCAACTAGTACTCCTCTAGCGTCTCTAACTTCAATAAAGTCATAACGATTCTCAAGATCAAATTTACGAACTCTTACTCTCATAAACTTCGCACCTTCAACAGTGTAAGTCGTCTCAAGTGTCTGGTTCTCTAAGTATGGGTGCTCTGATTCAAAAGAAGCAACATTTACTGTTTCCCAATCTTCTGGATTCGGCTCATTTCTTTCAGGAACTGTGTCAGTTAGAAGATTATAAGCATTGATACGACCAGCGTTGATTGTCTTACCTCTTAGGGCAGCAACAGGATCAGAAGTAACCATTACCTTATTTCTAATTTCTAGTGGAGTAAGTCCTTTGTTTTCAGAAAGGAAAAGACCAATTACACCAGAAACATGTGGCGTTGCCATTGAAGTTCCTGAGTAAGAAGCATAACGTCCACCCTTAACTGTTGAAAGAATCTCGTGTCCTGGTGCACCGATATGTACAGTTGAACGTCCATAACAAGAAAAGCTTGCTAGCTCATCAGCAGCAGTTGTTGCAGCAACAGAAATTACGTTATCAACATTGTAGTTTGATGGGTAGTGTGGCTTAGAATCATTGTCTGTTGAAGAGTTACCAGCAGCTGCAGTAAATACGATCCCTGCTTCATTAGCTCTCTCAATTGCTTCTTTAAGAGCTTCTGAACGGCCACCGCCTCCCCAAGAGTTTGACATAATATCAACACCAATTTTCGTTGCATAATCAATCGACTTAATTGCTGCTTCAGTTGATCCTGAACCACTATCTGTTAGGAATTTAATCCCTACGAATTGTACATCTCTCATTACACCAGCAACACCAATAGCATTGTGTGAAGCACCGATTGTCCCTGCACAGTGAGTTCCGTGTGAGTGACCATCCATTGGGTCACCATCATTATTTGCAAAGTCATATCCGTGGATATCATCTACATATCCATTTCCATCGTCATCAATTCCGTTACCAGGAATCTCGCCTTCGTTTGTCCACATTTGATCTCTTAGATCTGGGTGGTTGTAATCAATTCCTGTATCAATAACCGCAATTTTAATGGCACGATCACCTTGAGTAATTTCCCATGCTCTAAGTGCATCAACGTCTGCACCTTCAACACCAGAAACACCTCTTGGAGCATTTGAACCAGTATTTTTTAGACCCCATAGTTGACCAAATTTTTCATCAGCTGGCGTGTAGTAAACACCTTCATCTGAAGAAGTGTTATAACTTAAGATTTCTTCTAATACATTTGTGTGTACGATTGGCTTAACGATTTCATAGATAAAGTTTGGCTCTGCATACTCTACCTCTGCTCTTTCGTTCATTTGCTTTGCAATTGCATCAATTGACACAAGAGACTCATTAAACTTAACAACATATAAGTCACCAGACGTTAGTTCGATACGACGGTCAAGTGAACTTCCATGTAATGATTGTCCAAAGAAACTTTCAACAGATACATCTTTCTTTAACTTTACGATTAGTTCACCTGGAACGTAATCAGCAGCTAGTGGAGAAAGGGCCATTGCTGAAACAACAGCGGGTGCTAAAAATGCTTTTAATCTCATTAGATCCTCCTAATCTTTTTGTCTCCCTTCCATGGGAGACCCTATGCTAAGACTTTTGAATAATTGTCTATCAACTAGTTTAGCACTCTTTCAGAGGCAAAAATTTCAAAAGATACAAAATATTGAAAATGTGAGAAAATGTTAGTTAATGATACACGGTAAAAGTAGCGACCCAGTCCTAATAAAAAGAATCAAAGTTAACGTTTGGACACTTCGAGATGAAGTGGAAGCAGCGGTAAAACTAAGATATAAAAATGGTGAAAAGCCTAATATTGACGACCTTATCGAGATTTATAAGGATAAGGGTGAATTACCTATCAACGAAAGCATTGAAGATGAAGAGGCAGCTCTTGATCCACAGGCTTTGGCCGACGCTGCCATGGCCGGAGACAATGTTACGCCGATCAAAGAAACAAAAATCATCAAGCAATTTATTCCTGATTTACCTCCTGCGAAGGTTTACGTAGGAAATATTCTCCTATCTGAACTCTATATGGATGGAATGTATTTCTTTTGTGAGAAACAATTTACTCAAGGTCAATCGATTGTTGTTGATATTCAAATTCCAAATCGAATTATTCTAAATGGTGTCGTGATCTTTTCACGTACCTACAATATGAAGAGTCGTATTATTTCCCAAACGAGCATGCCGTTCCGAACAGGTATCAAGTTTACATTCCTCAAAGAAGGTGAACGTACCCTACTTAGGAATTTTATCAAATCTATTGAGCCAGAAGTTAGAGAGGAGCCGACTGCTCCAGCGGCGGCCAAAGAAAGTAGCTCAGATGGTGATGATGACTTCGATCTCTTTGACGATCTCGAATAAGAATTCTAGAATTTCTTATGCAAAATATTAAACGTAATTACTTTTCAGCCAGCCTCGTCTCAATACTCTTTATTACTCTCCTTTTTGGAGCAGTTATTAGTGAGTTTTTTCAAGCACCAGTTATTACTTCAAAAGAACTGTCTAATCTTCAGTTTCTATTTACAAGTGATCAGGTTGATAAAGTTGATAATATCTCTCTTCAATCAAATCTTGGACGCTTTAGCCTCGCTAAAAATAAGAATCAATGGATTATTACAAAGCCAAGAAGAATTAATGCTAATGAAGCAATCATTAATAAACTTTTAGACTCACTAAAGAATGTGAAGATTAAAAAGATCTTTCCAAAGGATCCGATTAACCTATCTAACTTCTCTCTTGATAACCCAACATCAATTGTCACACTAAAAGGCGAAGATGGATCAGATGAAACAATTTCATTTGGTTTAATCAACCCAATCGATAACTCGACTTATGTTGTAAGTGATAAGGACAATGCCATCTATCACGTCAATGCAGTAAAGTTCTCTCTTGAGAAAATTGATCTTCCCTCTCTTATTGACTCACGAGTCTTTAGTTATGCACCAAGTGATATTAGAGGTGTTACAGTTATTAACTCTGGGAAATTACGTTTTGAATTTAGTCGTAATGATAAAGACATTTGGGTTTCAGGGAACAAGGCCCTTGATGATGAGGCCGTACAAGAGTTCTTAGTTAAGCTGACAGGCTTTAAATCGAACTCTATCCTTGATAAGCGAACAGAAAAGATGGATAAGGCAATTGAGCGCTATCTGGCCAAGCCATACTTTAAGGTCATCGTTAAGATCAAAACAGGTGAAGAAATTGAGTATGACCTCTCTTGGGTGTTAACAAGCTTACCTGATCTTAATATTGAGAAAAAAGAGAATTTTATAATTCGAGCATCAAATAGAGAGCACCCTTTCTTAGTAAGTAAAGAGTACTTAAATGTTTTATACAAAAGGCTAAGATCTTTTAGACCAAGCCCTTTGAATAAAATTATTTACTAGGCAATTAACTTATTCAGGATATCAGAGGCAGCTCCTTCAACTTCATCAATGACGTGTTGAATGGCCTTACCTATGCGGTGATGTTTGATTGGAAATTTCGCAAAAGGAATAAACATATAGTATGTCTCACCCTTGCAAGTCTCAAGAGCGTTTAAATCCTTAAAAATATTTTCATCAAAATCAATTTTTACAGATTTTGCTTTTGTGCAATTTCCAATTACTTCATCAAACTCTTCGAATCTTTTCCCTGTAGCGCTGAGGAGTCCCCCAACCTCAGCACTAAGAGATATTTGGTCGGACTGCGATAGACTTAAGAAGTTCTTATGACCTTCAATTGATACAAGGATTCCCTTGCGGCTCAATTGAACAATCTGTCCATCAACAGGTTTTAAAATAGAATTCCAAAATGAAAACTTCGCTTTTAAATTTGTATTCATTCTAAAGTCACGATGACTTAGAGAAAGATTATTAAGCAGGCGATCATAGACAAATAATTTATAGATATCATAATCAACCCATCTCATTGAATGAAGATGCATAAATGGCCCGGCCTTATGCTTTAGAGAAATAAGTGTTTGCTTATTCACATCAAACCATAGGTGCTTAAGCCTTGGATCAATATAGAAGTTATACAGATCAAAGAGAGTTGTCTCCATCTCACCTTTCTTATTTACAAGCCAAACTGGTATTTCTTTAAAAGCTTCGAGTTCTTCTTTTACTTCCTCGATACTCATTGAAGAATCACCATTTAAGTGTCGCTCTTTCATTGCACAAATTAACTTTGACCAATTCGACCAATGAAGACTGTATGAACTGTCATCAAATAGTTGAATTGATTCAAATAATTTCGGGTCAGCAATATAATCTTCTAGATTCTTTAGCGCACTCATGGCCTTCTCACTTGTCAAAATTAGCTCAACATTCGTTCTATTCATTCAATATAGCAACTTAGTTAATTAATTCGAGCCTTATTCAAATTAGCCTTTGATTTCTATTAATTTCGAGTGCTTAACTTATAAACTAAGGCTTTCTCCAATAATTTATAAAATTGCGAAATATTGCCTATTATTCTTGGTATTTAATGATTTTAGCGACTTAAGCTATAATATGAACTATGAAAGCAGAGGATATCTTCCGTAAATCACATTTGGCATTAAACTTGACCCCTTTTACTATTAGGGAGCTTTTTAATATTCCAACAACACCATGTGATGTTTATATCTTCGAAGATGGAAAATTTAAGCACAACCTCTACCGTGGCACTTATGTATCGAATGACACTCTTAAAGAGATGATTGAAAAAGGTCATACAATTGTTTTTGCAACAACAGAGCAAAGACAAGAGCTTAAAGAATTACAGCAAGATTGTCTTAGACAAGTAACTCGCTCATTTTCTATGGGTGATACTTACCAGAATTGTAAGAGTCAATTGAATCTGATTACCATCAATCTTCGCTATCTTTTTGAAGATCCAACAGATGATAATGCACTTAATTTGCAGTACCAAAGTTTAAAAGTTCTGGCATCTTTCTTGATTAAGAATCCAAAAATGCACGAGGCGCTTTATCGCTATTTTGCGGCCCAGGGCCATCACTATATTTTTGCACAGCCCCTACTATCATCTATTTTTCTTGTGGGGATTTTAAAAACATCTCAGCTATATAATGATAAGGATATTGAGAACTTTTTTATCACAAGCTACTTCAAAGATATTGGGATGTCGGCGATCCCAATTGATAAGTACGATAAAGAGAATCTTTCTGAAATGGATAAGGTGCTACTTGCAAAACATCCGATTATTTCAGCTCGTATTCTACAAGGAAGAATTCAATTAAGTCCTGCTCATATGAAGGTTATCGAAAACCATCACACGTTCAGTATTTTAGATAAGTATGATTCGGACAACCAATACTTAAAGAATTTAACTGTTACGGGTTTTGAAACAATCATGGTAAATATTTGTGATATTGTTGCGGCCATGATTTCTCCACGCCCTTATCGAGAGGCCCTTACAATCTTTGATGCCCTAGAGAAAGTACGTTCACATATTGGTAAGGACTACCCTCACGAGTTTAAGATTATCATTAATTATTTTCGTAATTTCTTTACAACTTCAGTCAAGTAAAAAAAACTTTTCATAACGTTTTAAATATTTCACAATTATAAGTAACCAAGGACTGAGGTTAATATATTTTTTATTATATATATTTAAATTCAACATTTGCCAGATTCTAGGGAGGGAACATGGCCAACGAAGTAAGCCCGGTAACGGGAATTATCGCAGAAGAAAACGTCTTTATCGATTTTGGTGAACACGAAGGAAAATCAATTTTAGAAATTCAGGATACACTGCCTGACTATTACGATTATCTCATTAATAAAAGAGAAGAAGGAATCTGTACAATTCGTCGTAATCAAGACAAGTCCTTCAGACTCTACGTATCAAATACATTACAATAACTATGCAGGGCGACATTGTCGCCCATTTTTTTAACAAAATCTTAATAAACACCATATTTACCATGTGCTAAATTCAATAAAACACTGAATTTAGGAGACACACATGATTAAGAGAATAATTGCACTCTGCCTTCTACTGGCAAGTTCAAGCACATTCGCTTTAAAAATTAATGCAGCAGGAGCATCTTTTCCGTACGCAATTTATTCAAAATGGTTTTCAGAATATTCAAAGCTTCACCCAGAGGTTCAATTCAACTATCAGCCAATTGGATCAGGTGGTGGTATTCGCCAACTTCTAAAAGAAACAGTTGATTTTGGGGCTTCAGACGCTCCAATGAAAGCGAAGGATAAGAAGAAGGCAAAATGGCCAGTTCTTCACGTCCCAATGGTTCTAGGAGCTGTTGCTATTGCTTATAATCACCCTCAAGTGCCTGACCAACTAAAGCTTGATGGGCCAGCACTTGCAGATATCTACCTAGGTAAGATTACTAAGTGGAATGCAGCTCAAATTGCAGCACTTAACCCAGGTGTAAAACTACCTTCAGATGATATTCTGGTTGTTCGTCGTGCAGACGGCTCAGGGACAACAAAGAACTTTGCAGACTACCTTGTGGAAGTAAGCACTGAATGGAAGCAAAGAGTTGGAACAGGAAAATCACTTCGCTGGCCAACAGGAGTTGGGGCCAAAGGAAATGATGGTGTAACTTCAATTGTAAGTAACACTAAGGGATCAATCACTTATATGGACCTTGCTCACGCAAGAAAGAATAATATTAAGACAGTAGCACTTAAGAATAAGTCTGGTGTCTTCATCAACCCAACTGTTGAGGCCGTCTCAGCTTCAGCTAAAGAGTTCAAAACTGATGGAAAAGAGTTAACAGGTTCACTTATCAATAGCAGTGCCAAGGACTCATACCCTATCAGTGCCCTTACTTATATTCTTCTACCTATGGTGGAAAAAGATCAGAAACAAGTTGAGATTTACAAATTTGTCGAATGGGCAATTAGTAAAGGTCAGAGTTATGCTAAAGAACTTTACTACGCTCCACTACCAACTGAACTTTCCAAAAAGGTATTAGAAAGGGTAAAATCTCTTTAATGAACCTACTTAAAAAAATAGGGCCAGCTTCTCCTTCAAAACAGGACAAGTTGGCCTATATAACACTTCGATTCTTTTCTCTTATTGTCATTGTCCTACTAATACTTATGATTGGTCAGCTATTCTACGCCAGTCGTGAGGCATTCAATGAATTTGGGTTTAAATTCATCACTGATGATTTTTGGAACCCGATTGATGATGAATTTGGTGCACTACCATTTATCTTTGGAACAGTAGTCACTTCTCTGCTGGCCCTACTCATCGCAGGCCCAGTTAGTATTTCTGTTGCACTCTTTATTACAGAATATCTTCCAAAAGGAATTTCGAGTATTTTAGGAACCTTCGTTGAACTTATTGCTGCAGTTCCTAGTATTATTTTTGGTCTCTGGGGTCTTTACTACCTCGCTCCATTTGTAAAAGAAATACTTACTCCTGCACTTAAAGCAACACTTGGTTTCCTACCATTCTTTCAAGGGCCAAGCTTTGGAATTGGTATTCTTACGGCCTCAATTATTTTGGCCATTATGATTATCCCAACAATTACTTCGGTTGCTCGAGAAGTATTTCGATCAATTAATATTCTCCACAAGGAAGCGGCGCTAGGTCTTGGAGCAACAAAATTTGAAATGATCAAGATCGCAGTCTTAAGGCCAAGCTTTTCAGGGATCGTTGGCGCCCTCGTTTTAGGACTTGGACGTGCACTTGGAGAAACAATGGCCGTTGCTATGGTAATTGGGAATACTCCACAAATTTCGAAATCAATCTTTGCCCCGGCTTCAACAATGGCCTCAGTTATGGCAAATGAATATGCAGAAGCAGAAAGTGACCTTCACCTTTCGGCCCTATGTTTAGTTGGTTTACTTCTTTTTGTTGTAACATTTGTTGTCAACTTAGTTGCACGTACAATTGTATGGAAGCAAACGAAGGGAGCATCGAAATGAAAATCTCAAAAAGCCGTATCCTAAAAAACCAAGCCTTTAAAGGGTTATTAGTTCTTTCTTCACTACTAGTTATTCTTCCTTTAATTCTTGTTTTTATCTTTTTACTTCAAAAAGGATCAACTTCTATTAGTTTAGAATTCTTTTTAAATGATCCAAAACCAGTTGGTGAAATTGGTGGAGGAATGAGACATGCAATTTTAGGGACACTTATTATGGTTTCAATAGGCTCACTTATTGCAGTCCCTGTCGGAACATTATGTGGTGTCTACTTAAGCGAATACGGAAAAGGCAAGATTGCAACTTCTCTAAGATTTACAATTGATCTCTTAACAGGTGTGCCTTCAATTGTTGTTGGGATTTTCTCTTACTTAATCTTTGTTGTAAGCTTCAAATCATTCTCGGCATTGGCCGGAGCATTTGCTCTAAGTATAATTATATTGCCAATTGTAACGAGAACGACAGAGGAAATCTTAAAACTGATTCCTAGACACGTAAGAGAAGCAGGCCTTGCCCTTGGACTTCCAAGATGGCGAGTAATTTACAATATCATTCTAAAGGGTTCAAGGAACTCACTCATGACAGGTGTTATTCTTGCCATCTCTCGTGCGGCAGGCGAAACAGCCCCCCTGCTATTTACGGCCTTTGGAAGTATGTACATGAGCTACAATGTAACAGGTCCAATGGCCTCGCTTCCAGTTCAAATTTATAACTATGCAATTAGTCCATATAAAGAATGGCAACAACAAGCTTGGGCCGGGTCATTTACACTTATCATTATTGTTCTAGGACTAAATTTAAGTGCAAAGTTTTTATTCAATTCAAAGAAACTTAAAAAATTCTTTGTGAGGAAATCATAATGTCAAATAGCGATATCATTTTAGAAGTTAAAAATATACAAGCATGGTTTGGTGACTTTCACGCCGTAAAAGGAATTGATCTCAAGTATCACAAAAATACGGTCAATGCGATAATTGGTCCTTCAGGATGTGGTAAATCAACATATATCAGAACACTAAATCGTATTCACGAAGAAGTACAAGGTGCACGTGTTTCTGGAGAGGTACTTCTTGAGGGAAATGATATCTATGCACCTTCAGCAGACCCCGTTGAAATTCGTAGAAAAATTGGAATGGTATTTCAAAAGCCAAATCCATTTGCGGCCATGAGTATTTATGACAATGTTGTTATTGGTCCAAGACTTTGGGGTAAAAAGAAAAAGAGCGAACTTGATGAAATTGCCTACAATTGTCTTTCAAAAGCAGCTCTTTGGAATGAAGTTAAAGACAAGCTACACCAAGAAGGAACTTCTCTATCAGGTGGACAGCAACAAAGACTGTGTATTGCAAGAACTCTTGCAACTAACCCCCCAATCGTTTTAATGGATGAGCCTACATCTGCACTTGATCCTATTGCTACAGGAAAAATTGAAGACTTAATGAGTGAGCTTAAAAAAGACTATACAGTAATTGTCGTAACTCACAACATGCAACAAGCGGCCCGTATTGCTGATTACACAAGTTTCTTTATTCTTGGAGACCTTATTGAGCATGGGCTAAGTAGTGACGTATTCACAAATCCAAAAGAAAAGAAAACAGAAGATTATATCACTGGCCGTTTTGGCTAAGGAGCATTCAATGGAATTAACTGTTGAAACACTAAGAAAAGATATTACAGAAATGGCAGCCGTTGTGGAAAAGATTCTCCACGTTGCAGTAGATGAAAAATCAACAATGGAAAATCTTTATGAGCTTGAAAATGAAATCAATGAATTCCACAAGCTTGTGGATGACCATGTCTTTAAGTTTATCGCTCTAAAGTCCCCTACTGCAATTGATCTTAGAACGGCCCTTGCCATCATGAAGATTAATTCTGAATTAGAAAGACTTGGTGATGAGGCCGTTAACTTAAAGCGCTATTTAATGCGTATTTCTAACCAAGAAAAACACTGTAGCATCATTCAAGCTGAAGTCTTTGAAATGGTTAGAAAGAGCTTAATTGCCTTTGCTTCAAATAATATTCAAATGGCAACAGATGTTATCAAGGCAGACCACGAAGTGAACTCTCTCCACAGAGATCTTGTAAAAAAATTCTACCAACTTCTAAAAGATGGTAAGGCCGAAGTTGATGAAGGTTTTGCAGTTATTCGTGTCTCAAAGATCTTTGAACGATGCGGTGACCACGCTACAAATATTTGTGAAGATATTATCTTCTTAGAGTCAGGTAAAGACGTAAGGCATACAGAAGAACAGTAAGGCAAGTAATGAAAGCACTTATAGTAGAAGACGAACAATCTATTGCAAAATTAATTGGGGTTAACCTCAAGGCCATCGGAATTGATTACGATATGGCAAATACTGGAAACGATGCCATCTCCGCCATTGAGAACAATCGATATGATCTCTTTATTCTAGATCGAATGTTACCGGACTTAAGTGGTGTTCAGATTTGCCAATATATTCGAAACACTAAGAAGCTAAAGAGCGTTGGCATCCTATTTGTGACAGCATTAACTTCTAGTGAGTCGATTATTGAAGGATTAGATGCGGGTGCTGACGACTATATTACAAAGCCATTTGATATTGGAATTCTAAAGGCAAGAGTTAGTAGCCTGAAAAGACGAGTTGAGGGCCATCGCGACACTTCACTAATCAACAATAAAAACACTTACGATCATATGGGTATCAAAGTCGACGTCGACGGGGTAAAAACACTTATTGATGACAAGGAAATTAAACTCACAGTTTCCGAGTTTAAAATTCTTTGTGTCTTAATATCTTCTCCAGGAAAAGTTTTTACACGTAAACAAATTGTTGATCTGATTAAAGGTGAAAATATCTACGTTACAGACCGTACTGTTGACACTCACGTATTTGCCCTAAGAAAGAAGCTTGGGAGTAAATCAAAGGTTATCGAAACAGTACGAGGAATTGGATATCGAGTGAAGAGTGAAGAATAACTTTTTTAATTTTCTAAAAATAAAATTTTTAAATGATATCATTTTTTATCAAACGATAATTTTTTGTTTATCCCTACTCTTTTTAGGGACATTCTTCATCATCAACTTTAAAGATAATTTTATCCACTCAATTGTCGATCAAGAACTAAAATCGCTTCGCCAAGACGGTATCGCTAAGATATGTGATAAACAAACAAAACGTACACAATTCTATATTTTAAACGCAAATCGTACAATTAGATGTGCTGCTCCCGGCTTTAAGATTGAAGATTTCAAAAACATTGTTATTGGTGGGTATGATAGCGATGATAAGTATATCTATCACCATCGTGTTCTTCACTCAAAAGGCAAAAGCTATACATTATTTTTAAGGGTTGAATCAGATGCACTAAAACTGATTTCATCAGAAGTATTTTCTAAACTTTTTATGGCAATGGGAATCCTTGGGATTCTATTCATTGCGGGCCAATTCTTTCTCTTTCGTCACTACTTCACACCTCTCTACGACCTCTTTCATATCTTTAGAATGAAAGGAGTAATCGATACGACAGATAGCCGCGATTACTGGGATTATATTGAATCAAAATCGATAAAGAACTTTAATAAAAGAAGAAAATTACAAAGAGACCTATTTAATACAAAACAATATTATTCTGTAATCATTAACTCAATTGATGACCCTGTTGTCGTAACCGACAGTAAAGGCAAGATCATCTTCTGTAATAATGCCTTTAGAAAGTCATTTGCACCTTTTAATGGACGCTACCGTGGAGCAGAGCTTATTAGTATTATTAGAGATTATGACTTTATTAACCTGATTAAAAAGCATGGCCATCAAGCAAATCTAATTCACAATACACAGATAGCGCTGACAAAAGTAAGTGGCAAGACAAACTCTTTCCAACTTAAGATTAGTGATATTGAATCTAAAAATAAGAATAAAGAGATCCTCTTCTACTTTAGTGATATTACGAAACTTCAAGATGTAAATAATATGCGAAGAGATTTTTTTGAGAATGTCTCTCATGAAATTAAAACACCACTAACTTCTATTAAAGGCTACACGCAAACTCTTAAGTCCATTAACACAGACGAAGATCAGCAAGAAATCATGGATATTGTTATTCAAAATGTCGATCGTCTCGATGAGTTAATCAATGGTATCCTCTCTCTTTCTAAAATTGAAAATGAAGGGAGAATTGAAGTGGAAGAAATCAATCTTCCATCATTCATTAATGCTCTAATAAATGATCAACAGCTTAAGATCAATGCAAAGGATATGAGTGTCAACTACTCTCAGACTGGCCCCGAAACGATTGTGGCCAATGGGAAGCTGTTATACCACTGTATTTCAAATTTAGTTTCAAATGCCATCAAATACTCAAAAGATAGCACCGTTATTACAATTGAAAGTGGTCAAAGAGATAATCATCAGTATATTGCCATTACTGATGAAGGTGTTGGAATTCCAAATGATAAGATTGCTAGAATCTTTGAAAGATTTTACAGAGTCGATCAATCACGAAGTATCAACACAGGCGGAACAGGTCTAGGGCTTGCTATTGCAAAGCACTCTGCTCAAAAAATGAAAGCTTCTATTGAAGTTGAAAGCATGGTTGATAAGGGGACAACTTTTACTGTTCTCTTTCCGATAAAATCTTAATCAATCTCGAATTTAATAGGAGCGTCCATTAGCTTCTTTAGAACTTCTTCGACATTGGCGTCATTGTAAAGAACATCGTAGAGTCCAGTAAAGATTCTTGCGCGGATATCATACTTTTGAGCTAGTAAGAATGCGGCCTTTGTCGTTTTATAGCCCTCTACAACAGTTCGTTGAGAATTAATGATATCAAGAGGCTTTCTTCCCTTAGCTATTTCTAGTCCAAAAGTTTTATTACGTGAGAGGCCACCAGTTGTCGTAAGAATGAGATCACCCATCCCACTCAGGCCATAAAAAGTTTCAGGGCGAGCATTAAAGACTTTACCGAAGCGAAGCATTTCAACAATCCCACGAGTAATCATGGCCGCACGAGTATTATGGTTATAACCAAGACCTTCAACAATCCCACCGGCTATGGCCAAAACATTCTTAAGAGCACCGCCTAAGAGCACTCCTTTAATATCATAATTAGGTAGGGCCTTAAAGTATGGTGTTTCAAGCTTGGCCGCAACATCCATTAAGACACTCTTAGAGCGTCCAGCAATTGTGACAAGTGTAATCTGTTTTTCCATAATTTCTTTAGCGAAACTAGGGCCAGATAAGAATGTGATATTATCACGATATTGTGGGAAGAAATCATTTAAGAGATCATCACTTAGCTCAAGTGTATCTGGATCAATCCCTTTCGAAAGACTAATTAACGGAATTCCTTTTCCAAGGTAGCTATTAAAGCGAACAAGGTTCTCACTAAAGAAAGTTCTAATTCCATGAGTCGGTAGACCTGAAACAATAAGTTCTAAACTATCTTCTTCTTTTGAGTCTAGTTCACTCCAGTCTAGGATGGCCTTGATATTAGCATCCAGCTTGATTCCTGGAAGATAGACAGAGTTTATACGATCGTCATTTATATCTTTGTAGATATCCTCAGAGCGTACCTTAAGAATTACGTTTTCAAACTTATGTGCCAGAATTGATGCGATGGAAGTACCAAACGCTCCAGCACCAACAACAAGTGCAGTCTTATATTTGAATTTTTCTTTTGTCATAGTGCAAGTATACCATGAAGACGTCCGACTCGTTCATAAATCGTTAACACTTCATCTGAACTATTGCATGTAACATTGAATGTAAAAGAAATATACTTTCCTGTTTTAGATGGTTTTTCATGGTGTGGTTTTTCACCTACGGCCATAATTAACTCATCACGATTTGAATCATTTCCAATAAATTTAAAATTATATACAGCAGGCCACTCGTACTGATCGTCTAATAGGGCCTTAAGTTTTGCTAAATCCATTTTTAATCAACTCCTACTTTGGCCATGAATGTTTAAAATCAATCGGCTTGTCATCGAAGTCTAAGACTTCTGGAACAATACCGTGTACGTAGCGGAAGATATCGATAACTTCCCTAACTGCACCATGGCCGCCTTCTCTTTGAGTAACGTAATCACAATAAACTTGAATTTCATGAGATGCGTGAGGAGTTGTCGCTGCAAAGCCAGCGGCCTTAAGAAGTGGCACATCAAAGAACTCATCTCCCATAAAAAGAACTTCTTCTGCTTTATAGCCAAGCTCGAGAACTTTCTTAAAGGCAACCCTCTTATCTTCATCACCAAGAAAAGCGAAATCAAGTTTAAGGTTATTCACAAAGCGCTCTTGAACACCTTTTGAAGCACCTCCAGAGATCACTCCTACTTTAAACCCTGCTCGCATGAGCAGTTTTAGTGCATAACCATCAGAAGTATGTGATGAACGGTTAAAGCCCATTTCATCATCTTGGTACCATACGTGCCCAGGAGTAAGTACTCCATCGATATCAAAAGCAAGAACTTTGATATCTTTTAATTTCTCTTTGTACTTTTGTGCTTTTGTAAATAAATCCATTAATTATTCCGTAATTGCGTTTTTAATTCTTAATAGTCTTTGGATAATCGCTCCAGCTTGGTCAAGTGGTAAGCTTGTTGCAGCATCAGACTTGGCTTCTGCTGGGTTAGGGTGAACTTCCATAAAAATCCCATCAGCACCAGCAGCGACTGCAGCTTGTGCAAGAGTTAAAATCTGTTCACGTTTCCCACCAGTTGAAGTTCCAAGTCCACCAGGTCTTTGAACACAGTGAGTAGCATCGTGAATTGCACGAACGCCAAATGACTTCATAATTTGGAAACTTGCCATATCAACGATAAGATTATTGTAACCAAATGAAGTTCCTCTTTCAGTTAGAAGGATTTTATCTTTTGTAATAAACTCTTCGGCCTTCTTAACAATATTTCCAGTCTCTTCAGGAGAAAGGAATTGCCCCTTTTTAATTTTAAGTTGAGCATCGTGCTTCTTACAGGCTTCGGCCCCAGCTAAGATCATATCTGTTTGACGACATAGAAATGCTGGGATCTGAATTGTATCAACAACACTTGCGACAACATCAGCTTGTTCAGCAGTGTGAAAGTCAGTAATAAGCTGAACTCCGTACTGCTTCTTAACTTTTTCAAGAATCTGTAGACCTTTTTCAAGTCCTGGACCTCTGAATGAATCGATCGAAGAACGGTTGGCCTTATCGAAACTTCCTTTATAAGAAAAGTTGATTTGATCCTTAACAGGCTCAAGCATTTCTAATAGGCGTCCGCAAACGTCCATACACATTTGTTCAGACTCGATTACACAAGTCCCCATGAATAGATCAAATTTTTTATTTTCCATATTTATCTGCCTCTTTAATAAATTCGCTAAAAACTGGGTGGGCCGCATATGGCCTCGACTTAAATTCTGGGTGGTACTGACATGCAAAGAAGAAAGGATGATCCTTAATCTCAATCGTTTCAACAAGATCAAGCTCAGGATTCTTTCCACTGATGACTAGCCCACATTCTTTTAACTGCTCAACGTAGAAGTTATTAACTTCTAGACGATGACGATGTCTTTCATGAATAATTTTTTCACCGTACATCTCGATGGCATGGCTTCCATCAAGAAGCTCACACTCATAGCTACCAAGGCGCATACTTCCACCTTTAGCTCCATCGCGAGTCTGTCCTTCCATATAATGAATTAGGAGATCACCACCATTATTAAATTCCTCAGATGTTGCATCTTTTAATCCACAAATATTTCTCGCATATTCAACGATTGCTAATTGCATACCAAGGCAAATCCCAAAGAATGGAACCTTATTTTCACGAGCGTATTGAATGGCAGAGATTTTTCCTTCTGTACCACGCTCTCCAAAACCACCTGGAACAAGAACACCTTGAACATCTTTTAAAAGTTTTGCAGCACCATCTTTTTCAATTTCTTCTGAGTCAACATAAACAGGAACAAGCTTAAGCTGGTGAGCAAGAGCTCCGTGCTTTAGGGCCTCATCAAGTGATTTGTACGACTCGACTAATTCCGTATACTTCCCAACGATACCAATCTTCACTTCTCTTAAAGGGTGATCGAAGTTGTATGCAACCTTCTCAAGGTCATCAACTTTTGGTGAAGAAGACCAGATTCCTAAAATCTTTGTGATCTTTTCATCTAAGCCTTGTGAGTGAAAGTTTAGCGGAACTTTGTAAATAGAATCCAAATCTAGAGATTGGAATACATTGTCTTTTGGTACGTTACAGAAAAGAGAGATCTTATCCATAATCGACTGATCAATCTCGCGGTCACTTCGACAAATAATAATATGCGGAAAGAGACCTTGTGAGCGTAACTCTTTTACCGAGTGTTGGGCCGGCTTTGACTTTAACTCTCCTGCAGCTGACAGGTAAGGAATTAGAACAAGATGAATAAATAGAACATTCTCTTGTCCAACGTCATGTGCAAATTGTCTAATTGACTCAACATATGGCAGAGATTCAATATCTCCAATTGTTCCACCAATTTCACCAATAAGAATATCTGCATCTTCTGCTGCAATATGAATACGGCGTTTGATTTCATCAGTAATATGAGGAACAACTTGAACTGTTTTTCCTAAATACTTCCCTTCTCTTTCGCGCTCAATTACCTCAAGATAAACCTGTCCAGTTGTGAAGTTTGATTGCTTAGAAAGTGTTAGCGAAGTGAATCTTTCGTAGTGGCCTAAATCAAGATCTGTTTCTGCACCATCGTCTGTCACAAAAACTTCCCCGTGTTGAGTAGGACTCATCGTACCTGGGTCAACGTTGATATATGGATCCATCTTTAACATATTGATACGAATTCCTCGTCTCTCAAGTAAAGATGCAATGGATGCAGCAGCTAGCCCCTTACCAAGAGAACTTGTCACACCACCAGTAATGAAAATATACTTCTTTTGGCTATTTGCCATTTATCACTCCCTCCACAAATGGAATATCTTCTGGAGTATCAACTCCACATAATGTCATATCTGTAATTGCTGCACCAATAGTGTAGCCATTATCGAGTAGTCTTAGTTGCTCAAGGCATTCGATCTTTTCATTAGTCGACTCCCCTAAAGAGCAAAATCTTTTTAAAACTTCAGGCCTAAATGAATAAATACCAATATGTAGGTACCAATTAAGTCCTGGTGTATTTTGGCGATTAAATGGATGTGGGCTTCTTGTAAAGTAATGACAAATATTCTTTTCTTTCGAAAAGACGGCCTTTACCTTATTTGGGTTTAAGTAGTCCTCATGGTCATTATCAATCGACATCTCTTTAATTACCGTGGCCACATCAAAGCCTTGCGAGCTATGAATTCTAAGAAGTTCACTCAGTAAGTCTGCTTGAATAAGAGGCTCATCACCTTGTACATTGATAACAAAATCATACTTCTCGTCTTTAAAGAAACGATCATAGGCCAAGAAAATTCTTTCACTTCCCGAAGGCACATCATCATCGATACGAACCACATTTCGGCCCGATTCTTTTAACATATTTTCAATTTCATCATTATCCGTTACGACACAAACTTTCGAACCAGGAAAGTTTTCTACAATACCTTCGCATCCATCATAAACATGAGAGACCATTGCCTTGCCGGCGATATTTGCTAGAGGTTTTCCGGGGAAACGAGTCGAGGCGAATCTTGATGGTATTAATACCAAAGCTTTTAAGTTCATTATTTACCTTTTTGACAGTAAATAATAACAAATACCTGTGCTACTTGCAAAGTGTGATATCATAAATCTATGAAATACTTCGCCTTAACACTCAGTGCCATTGTTTTTATTTATACGGCCTTAATTGAGCATAGACTTAATGCGCAAACTATTTCAGATTCCATCATTACTGACCCAAGTATTTCCCGACGATGTGACTCTTTGATGAACCAACGACAAGAAAAAGTTGAACACCGACAAAGACTTCTCTTCTTACTCGATCGAAATAAAAATCTTTTAAAGTCGACACCTGAGAATAAAAAGTCGATTTCCTCTAAACTAAGAGATAATCAATACCGCGTCATTCAAGAACTAAAGATTACAAATCTAAAAGTTATCAAACTCGAAGAACAAATTGTTCGTCGTGGCTGCCCAGGGCTAACCCTCTAGTATTCCCATTTAGCAAAAGTTGCCATCTCATATCACGCAAGTCATAATTTTAGCAGACGCACAATATTAGCATTAGCTAAACGAGAGGGACTTCATTTATGACTAAAACAATAGGCTTTGTTTGCGCCTACCTATTTCTATCAACCTTTTCATATGCATTAGAACAATCTCCTGAGATCTTCATTCAAGAGGCCAGCGAAGATAGAGTTGACGAGAGTGCTTATCGCCCACTTGATATCGGAACAGTCATCGAACAAGGAATGCGAAGCTATCAAGACAATATCATTCGTCGCAAGAATATTGAGATCCTTAAGAATCGTCTTAAGGATACAAAAGAAGAATTCTGGACACCAAATCCTAAAATTAACTTTCAGTTAAATCCACAACGAATTGGTACCCTTAAAAGTGGAAGTAACGACCTATCTCGTACATCTCGCTCCGCAAGTGGAAGCGTTGGACTAGAGTTAGGAGAATATACTCTATTTAACTGGGGCAAGGATTACTTAAATTATAAGAATGAAAAAGAATCACTTGAGCGCCAAATAGATCGCGACAAGGAAACACTTCGTGAATTTAAGCAAGAACTTGTTCGCGAATATGTGAAGCTTATTCATGCAAAGGACTTGAAGATCATTGCTCGCCAATACCTACAAAGAGCAACTCTTGTGTATCGTATGAATCGTGAAAAAGTTCTCCAAAAGAAAGTCACAAAACACGAATATTATCAGTCACGTGCTGAGTACCTTAGAGCGCAGGAAGCTTACACAAATGCAAAGACTAATGAAAATATTGCTTCTGAAGACATGGCAAAGCGCCTAAATGATCCTCCAGGAACACTCTACTTTATCAAAGATGATTATCAATACGAGAAATCAACTTATAGTAGAGACAATGCGATTGCGACAGCAAGAAAAGTCTCTCCTTTCATTCTTGATAAGAAGGTCGAAAGGAATATTAAAAATCGTGAATACGAGATTGCGGTTAGAGATAATCTTCCTCTACCAAAGATCACTGTTAACTTTGGAACGTATTCTCAAATCTTTGATGGTAGTTCTGTGACAAACGACTACTACACAACTTCACCGGGTAACTCTAATATTGACCTCGTGGCAAGCTTAAACGCTAGCTGGACTCTATTTGGGGATGGAGGGCTTTTCAATCGTCGTAAACTTGCAAATGCAAGACTCGAAAAAGAAAAGGCCATGTACGACCTAAGCCTAACAAGAAGAAAAGTTGAAGAGGCTATTGTCAATATTTTCAACTTCCTAAACTCTTCAGTTGAGCATCTTAATATCATCAAGTCTCGAAATGATTCATTGAAAAAGAGAATGGAGACGGCCCTGTATCAGTATACAAATCGCAAGACGCGCTACTTAGAATATCAGCTGGCCATGCAGGACTATTTTGACTCACTAACGAGAGAGTCTATTATAAAATTTCAATACCTAGCAAAAAGAGTTGAACTTGCTCAAATTGTCGGTATCGAGAATCTCCCAGACCAAGCTTTTGATAAGGCGATTATTAAAGGAGGAGGACGTTAATGAAAAAGTTAAGTTTAATCTCTACTCTACTTTTAGCTTTAAGCTCCACTGTATATGCACAAGACTTAACAAGTTTTGAAGATATCAATGTCGTGGATGAAGACTATGGCTACGAGACTTCTCGCTACAATATTAAGGACGATAATTTTTCACTAGAATTTAATTATGGTGGAATTACCAACTTAAGTGAATTTGCTTCGACAAATACAATAAGTGGAACACTTACTTTCTATAGTGACAGGTACTCTCTAAGTCTTTACGGTGCCCTAAACACTCTTGATGTGGCAAGCGTAACAGAATTTGACAACCTCGATGCCAGCCTAAGTGTTTATACTGGTGGCCTAGGACTAAGTAGGCGCTCAATTTTAGTAAATGACTTCATTAATATTAAGTCTATTTACGATGAAATTCATGCCCATGTTACCTATAATATGACTGACTCTGAAGCATTTGGAACAGAGTTATCAGGACTTGGATTTAATGCTGGCTATGGATTAATTTATCGTGCTAGCAGTGGTCTTCATTTTTCAGCAAGGCTAATTTATAACCTGATGGCCCTAAAGAGTTCTGATGACACAATTACTCAAGAGGCATCCGCAAGTTGGGTAAGTGCTCAGCTTGGAGTAGGTTTTATTTTTTAAAAGAATTGGATAAATTATGATTGAAAGATACGAAAAGAAAGAGATTAGTGAAATCTGGAGCGAGCAATTTAAGTTTGAGAAATTTCTCGAAGTCGAACACTCTTTAACAAAAGCTCTTGAGAATGCAGGTATTATCAAAGAAGCGTTCTCTAACAAGCTTAATCTTGTCACAGTTAACCCTGAACGAATCAAAGAGATTGAAAAAGAAACAAGACATGATGTTATCGCTTTTTGTACGTCAATTACAGAGCAGTTAGAAACAAATGAAGGTAAATACTTTCACTATGGTGTTACATCATCTGACATCATCGATACGGCCCTTACACTTCAAATCAAGGAAACACTTAATCGTATCCTTCCTGCTTTTGATAATCTTTTAAAAACTCTCGATGAAAAATCTCAAGAGCATATCGATACGATTTGCATTGGACGCTCACATGGGATATTTGCCGAGCCAATGAGCTTTGGACAAAAACTTAGAGGACACCTATGTGAGTTTAAAAGACGCTACGGTGATCTTAAAGACTTTTATGAGAATGAATTAACTGGTCAAATATCTGGAGCTGTTGGTAACTACACAATCCTAACTCCAGAGATTGAAGAAGAAGTTTTAAATTTTCTTGGCCTAAAAGTAGAACCTATCTCTACTCAAGTCATCCCCCGTGATCGAATTGCAAAATTAACTAATATTATCGCCCTCTTTGGTTGTGCCTTAGAAAGGCTATGTGTCGAGATTCGCCATCTTCAACACTCTGACGTTGCAGAAGTTTTCGAAGGCTTTAAGAAGGGCCAAAAAGGATCTTCGACAATGCCGCACAAAAAGAATCCAATCTCAAGCGAGAACCTAACGGGTATGGCAAGGATGCTAAGAACATATAATCAAGTGGCAATGGATAATTGTCTTCTTTGGCACGAAAGAGATATTAGTCACTCAAGTGCGGAAAGATTCTTTCTTCCAGACATGTTTGGAATCCTACTATACTCAATTGAGCGCATGAGTAGTACTATCGAAGACCTTGTCATTGACAAGGAAGCAATGAAAGCGAAAGTCACTCAAAACTTTAAGCACCTTTCAAGCTTCGTTCTTCATAAGTTAATTGAGGTTTCAAATAATACAAGAGAAGACCTTTACCGCGTGGTTCAAAAGGCATCATTTGAAGCAACTGATCGCCAGGGCTTCTTCACAATTTTAGAAACAGAACTTAGCGATAGTGACGACAAAAAGCTTATCGGGAAACTAAAGGATCTCAACGATCTTGAAATCTATAGTGCCCATACGAAAAGCGTTTTTTCTCGCAGCTAATATTAAACAGAAAATTCAGTAAATGGATGCGGAAGAAGTTCTTTAAAGAGAACTTTTTTCGTAATCCCTTTTAGGTTGCCCAAGTAAACTGGAAAGTCTGCTTTTACAAATTCTGACATAACCTGAAGACAGAATGCGCATGGAACGGCCGGATCTTCTTGGTCTGTGACAACCACGATAAATTCAAAATCCTTTTTACCAAATTGTGCCACACTTGAAAGGACACTTCCCCTTTCAGCACAAATTGTTCCACCATAACTTGCATTTTCAACATTACAACCAGGGATTGGGTCTTCGACACCACTAATCTTTAGTGCCGAGCCTACTTGAAATTTTGAATATGGAGCATGAGCATTTGAGCGTGCCTTAACTGCAATTTCATATGCCTGCTTAACTTTGTCTGATACTTCAATTTTATTTTCCATAAGATTTATTATAAAGGAAAACGCATCGAAGTCTATTTCAAAAAATGAGAGGGCCGAACTGAACTTTCTTACTATTAAGCTCATGAAGTATCAGTTAATTCGCCGTAAATAATAATTTTTATTGTAACTTTAACGAAAAGATAATTTGATTTAATGAACAAACCCTTTAAATGTTGCGTCAAATACTATAGTATTTAGGCTTACACTTAAATAGGAAGAGAGACATGTCAGCTGATAAAATCAAGCATAGTGAAGATGTGAGTGCTTCACTAAAAAACCGTTTTATTGATCTAACGATCAAGAAACCAGAAAACTTAAAAAATGATTTCCTTTCAGGGTTAACTGTTGCTTTAGCACTTGTTCCTGAAGCAATTGCATTTGCCTTTGTTGCAGGTGTTCACCCAAAGGTTGGTCTTTATGCGGCCTTCATGATGGGACTTATCACGGCAATCTTTGGAGGGCGCCCAGGAATGATCTCTGGTGCAACAGGAGCTGTAGCAGTTATCTTTGCGCCACTTGTATATAAAGTCATGGAAATGAGCAAAGACAGTGGGATGACTTTTGATGCGGCCATGGACAATGCACTTAGCTACCTTTTTGCTGCTGTTATCATCATGGGCCTAATTCAAATAGTATTTGGGCTACTTAAGCTTGGTAAGTTTATTCGCCTTGTTCCCCACCCAGTAATGCTTGGATTTGTTAATGGTCTTGCCATCATTATTTTCCGTGCACAATTTTCGCAATTCACTGTTGGCGGAGAGCTTCTTCCTTCAGCTCAACTCTTAGTTATGTGTGGACTGATTGCTCTAACAATGGGAATCAGTGTCTTCCTTCCAAAGCTTACAAAGGCCGTTCCCGCAACCCTTGTAGGGATCGTAGCTTCTACTGTTATTGGGTACCTATTGAATGAAGCAAATCCAGGACTGGTTAGAACAGTACTTGATTTTGTACAAGACCAAGATAAGACAATCACAACAATTGCAGCAGGTCTTCCAACATTTAAAATTCCTTTTGTTGAATTAACAATGGATAACTTAAAACTTATCTTTCCATACGCTCTTTTAGCAGCGGCCGTTGGTCTAATTGAATCTCTTATGACACTTCAACTAGTTGATGAACTAACTGATACTCGTGGACAAGGAAATCGTGAATGTGTTGGTCAAGGGCTTGCCAATATGGTTAATGGCTTCTTTGGTGGTATGGGTGGTTGTGCCATGATTGGTCAATCAATGATTAATATTCGCGGTGGTGGACGTGGACGCTTCTCCGGTGTTACAGCAGCAATCCTACTTCTAGGCTTCGTTCTTTTTGGTGCGCCATTAATTGAAATGATTCCACTAGGTGCCCTTGTTGGTGTTATGTTTATGGTTGTTATCGGGACTTTTGAATGGTCAAGCTTACGTCTATTTAAGAGAATTCCACTTTCGGACTTCCTAGTAATTATCCTTGTTTCAGTCGTAACAATTCTAGCTGACCTAGCGATTGCTGTTCTTGTCGGAATTATTGTATCGGCCCTAGTATTTGCATGGGAGCATGGAAAGACAATGCATGCAAAGAAGAAAGATGAAGACGATAAGACTATTTATGAGTTAGATGGTCCGCTATTTTTTGGTTCAGTAACTTCATTTAAAGACCTTTTTGACTTTAAAGAAGATAAGGAGCACGTGTATATCGACTTTGATAATTCACGTGTTTGGGATCACTCAGGAATTGAGGCCCTACAAAATATTACCGAACGCTACGCGCAACAAGGTAAGAAGTTACACCTTCTTAATTTAAGTAAAGACTGTCTAGTATTACTAGATAAAGCATCAAATATAGTTGAATTATCAGTAATTGAGGATTTAAATACTCATATTGCAGATGATCGACTCGATGGGTAATTGATTTTCTCTGTACAAAGAAAGTCTTTTCCTAAACAATTATTAGAGACACTAATTAAAGGATTAAATTATGAGTGAAGAAAAAGGATTAAAGAAACCAGTAAAACTAAAAGCAGACTTAGCAGCAATGCTTGGTGAGACAGAACTACCAAGAACTGAAATCACTAAAAGACTGTGGGATTATATTAAAGAAAAAGGTCTTCAAACTAAGACTGAAAATGGAAAGCCAGAGAATGCTGGTAAGTTTATTGTAGCTGACGCAACTCTACTTTCAATCTTTAAGCATACTAATTCGACGTCTAAGTCTGGAAAAGTAACTGATCTTCGTAATATGAAGGAAGGTGAAACAATCAACATGATGCAAATGGCAGCTGTTGTTGGTGCAAATATCGAAAAATAAATGCTAAAAAGAAGGGCCTACTTAGTAGGCCCTTTTATATGGATATCAAGTCCAAGTTCTTTTTGAATTCTTTTAAAATAATTTTCTTCATTTGGTGAAATATAAGAGATGGCAATCCCTCTTCTTCCCCCTCGTCCAGTTCGGCCAATTCTGTGAGTGTAGTTCTCAATCTGCTGTGGGAGGTTAAAGTTTAGGACATATCCCACACCGTCAATATCGAGCCCACGAGCTGCAATATCAGTGGCCACAAGAACATGCATATTCCCCTTTTGGAATTCTTTTAAATTATAAATACGTTGGCGCTGATCACGATCAGAGTGAATAGCACAGGCCTTAATATGATTTGCTTTTAAGTGTCTTTCTAATTTATTGGCCTGAGACTTAGTCTTTACAAAGACAATAATACTTTTAATATTGCGATCTTTTAAAAACTTTAAAAGAAAGTCGGCCTTCTTCTCTTCTTCCACAAGGTAGGCCATCTGACGAATCCCCTCATGCCTTGCCTTAACAGGAGCGATTTCAATCTTATGAGGACTTTTTAAAAGCTTATTAGCAATCCCTTCTACTTCCCTTGGCATTGTTGCAGAAAAGAAAAGACATTGTTTTTGTTCTGGAATCTTATTTAAAACAAACTCCAAATCATCTTTAAAGCCCATATCTAACATGCGATCTGCTTCATCAAGAACTAAATGTGTGACCTCATCAAGAAAGATCTTCTCATCTTGAATAAGATCAACTAATCGTCCTGGTGTAGCAACTAAGATTTGTACGCCTTTAGCAAGTTTTTGAACTTGAAGCTTCTTGGCACTACCTCCATAGACAGCAAGAGTTGAAAGAGCAAGGCCCTTACCATACTCTTTAAAGCTTTCTTCTACTTGCATCGCAAGCTCGCGAGTTGGGGCAATGACAAGAGATCGTATATGGTACGGTTTTAACTTTGATTTACTCTTAGAGATTAAATCGAGTATTGGCGTTGAAAATGCAGCTGTTTTACCACTTCCCGTCTGAGAGATTGCAAGAAGATCCTTGCCCTGTAAAACAGCAGGGATTCCCTCTGCTTGAATTTGAGTTGGTTTTGTATAACCCTTCTTTGAAAGAGCATCTTCAATAGTTTGGGATAAACCCAATTGCGTAAATTCTGCCATTCGTCATTTTTAGCAGAGTTTATAGGGGCCAGTCAACGAGTAATCCATTATACTAAGCATATGGAAGTTACATTTGATAAAGAACATCTTTTAAAATTCGTTCAAACAACCATGCCCTTTGGTAAGTACAAAGGTAGACTTCTTATTGATCTTCCAGATGAATACCTCGTTTGGTTTTCACAAAAAGGCTTCCCTCAAGGCGAGCTCGGCAGACTCCTCGAGGAGCTTGCCGAGATCAAATTAAATGGACTTGAATTTCTATTCAAGGATCTTCGTTAGAAACAATCCTCACCGACTCTATTTGGCATTTGATGACTAAGAGTGTGGGTAAATTTGAAGCCACGAATATTAGCATTAATATCCTCTTGTAGAGAAACACGGCATTCACCATCTGGATTCTTTGAAATAAACCTTGTTAGAGTTATTTCAAAATCAATATCTTCGACACCTGGGTTGTCACCAATTACATCTTCAAGATTTTGAGTATCGTATGTGAACATACATGGCCCATCTTCGCCTAAATTACGATGATTCATAATAGTCTCACTCGCAAGCTCAGGTACAATAACTTTCACAAAGAAAGTACTGCCATAGCCAAGATTGGTCCACTTAAGCTTTGCTGTGCTTACATCAACAGGTAATGTAACGGTACGTATTGATAAAACTTTTGAATTTGCAAATGTCATTAATGAAAATAATAAAACAAATAGGACCTTCATTTCTCCTCCTCGATTCCTTTTGATGAAGAAAGAATGGCCTTTTCATTAAAATAAATAAAATAAGAGTTCCAATCTACTGTGATAAGAAATATTTATTATAAAGAATCGTGCTCCAAAATGCTAAGCCTATAATATTTAGGACAATAATTTGGGTAACTCGAAAGATCTTTAACTGTTCTTTATTCTTAATACCTAAGCCAAATTTATAAAGTGATAAGAGATTAAGGATAACTGGAACAAAGATCATACCAAAGATAGCAAGCCTTAAGGAGTCGTGCATATAATCTATTTCACTTTTAGACTTAGACTCATTTTCTTCAATATTTAAAACTTCGATACCATGCTTTTCTAAAATATACTTTGCATCCACATAGTATAGTTCTTCAACAGAAATTGAGTACTCTTGGGCCGAAGCTGAGTTTAAGTAGATATGCTCATTCAAGTGGCCACTAGAAGATTTCACCTTAATACCGGCCTCTTCTAATATCGCCCTTACTTGCTTTGCATCCTCTAAAATTAAAGTTGTATAGATAACTTTCTGTTTCATATTAATTTGCAATTAAGCTTTTAATTGCCTCCACACAATTCGTCCTACGCGAGAATTGCTTACCACCATAGAAATTTGGATCAAGTGTAGCACGATTAATCACACCTTGCTTGGCCGACTCAAGTCGAAGCTCTTGAAACTCAATTGCTTCCGGATAGATTGGCCCAGTATAAGCTCTTCCTTCGGATGTGATTGCCTTATTTTTACCTCTTGGCCTAACCGCCTTCTCCCAACCATCAAAAACTGGGTTATTAACTAGTTGGTCTTTAAGTGGTCGGTAGAATTTCATACTTGTGTATTGCTCAACATTCGCAAGCCCTTCGCCAATAATTGGACGATACTCTCGCATTTCAAGTCCTAAGTCATCTGTCATTTTCTTAAGATCTTCAATAAGTCTTGCTGGATTCTTAAGATATTCTTCATGACTGACGCTTTGTAACGTACCAGAAATTTCATCTGTCGTATTTAAGGCCTTATTTAGAATGGCCCGAAATAATTTCATCTGTAGTGCACTCTCATATGCATCACGTGGTGCATTCATTAGGCGAACTTCGGCCTTTCTAATTTTTGGATTTACTCTAAAGGCAGGGCGCCATGGCACTTTTGGATTAGAAATATCAAAATCATCACTAATAAATTTTTCAGGAATCACATCTTGAAAATATGCTGACACATCTAAGTGAGTATAGCGCGCTTTTCTTCCGACGCGTTTATTAAAGTATCCTTCATTATAAAGAGCTTTCTTAAGTTCAGTTTCAGTTCCATCCCAATTAGCAAGTCTTTGAGCAAACTCAGAAGAAATAGCAACCGGTTCAGCACTCTTAACACGATTTAAGTCTTGAAACATAAATGCAATGACAGATCGATACTCGTTAAAAACAGCAAGAAAGCGCGCAAATTCATGAGGCTTTCCATCAAAGACAGTCAGGTCAATATTTAAATGACCTCCCCCTGCTTTAATATATGGAAGAGCATTATTCTTTTGAAATGTATCAAATACGGCCTGCATCTCATCCATATTTGGTTCAAACTTTGGTGTGACAACTTCAATAGAGCCGGCCCTAACAGAGTCAATAATAACATCTCCTGCAGGAGTATAGTTTCTACCAATACCATCCCACTCGACTCTCCACGAACGGTCTTTAGAGTCACGAATTTTAAAGGCAATATCAAGACCGTGACCATGCCCATCTTCATAAAGTCTTTCGACTTGCGCTTCACCACCTAACCTGTCACGAAGATCTGTTGCAAGTTTTTCGAGATATGCTTCTTTCTCATCAGGTGACATATCAACACGGGTCTGAAGCCATGACATTTTACCGTCCATAAGCCTTTCGCGATTATACCCACCGTTTTCATTTTCGATCATGGCAAAATCGCCTTGATACTTAAGAGGAAACTTTGCAGAGTATTCAATCCCAAGATCGACCTTATTTACATCGACTGGCATATTTGTACCTGGTTTAAATTTATGAAAATTCTCTCTGTCAGAAAAGCTTCTGTGAGGCATCATATACTTTCTTATATCTTCAGTGATATTTGATGAGGCAACCCACTCTCTTTGAAGGGAGATAATGGCCTTTCTTAGATTATCTCGGTTTGTCTGCCTAAGGCTTCCGACATCAATGAGATAATCTCTCGTTAAGTTTTTAAGAATTGCCTTCTTTGTTTTCCCAAACATTGGACATTCGTTATACCAATTCCAAAGGACAACGTTATAGCCTTCAAGAGCAGCTTTATTAAGCTTGTCTGCGGCCCTCTTTGCTTGCTCCATTGTTAAACCAAAGCGGTGCTTTAAATCAGAAGCTTCTGCATAGTGCATTGTTTGATCGTCAATTAGAGTCCAAGAACGAATCTTTTCAATTCCACTAAAGTCATTGCGAGAAAAACGAGAAGCAAGGGATGCCTGAATAAAGCGTGCAACTCTTGCATTCTTTGTTCCCGATCGAAATTCAATTGAAACCGAATCGTTCACAAAGCGACCTTCATAATCAACTCGTAAAGGTCCTCGATCAGTTTCCTCTCCATCAATAATACCATTTGAAATTTCCCAGTCATCGAGTATTTCTTTATAGTCGGCCGTTTCAATTCCTGAGCGTCCAGCGATCCCCTCAAGAACGATAAGCGCTTGAGCGGCTTTCGTTAATTCTGCAGCTTTTTGACGATTAAAGTTATCCCCAATAGGAACGACCATTCGTTGATGACCAGGGGCCTGAAATAATTCTCCATTTCTTCCCATTGTCTTTTTAAACCAAGCAATCATTTCTTGGAATTCGCCATAAGATTTTTGCGGCTTAAATAATACTTCCCAACCAACAGAGGTTGATTCGATACCTTCTATATACTTTTGAGCAGTGCCAATATTTGGAATCATACGATAATAGGGTTTTAATTCCGCTTCAGTATGCGGAAATTCTCCCTTAAAGAGTTGTCTTCTCGTTAGCGGTGAAAGATAGCTAAATGGACTATTATTGACCTTGCTCCCCCATTGCTGCCATTTATCTTCTAGCTCTTCTAGAGTAGCTTCTTCAGGATTAAAGCCATTTAGAAATGATATATTCATGGCCTTATTTCTTCCCTTTTCATCAAAGAGTTCTTTAACTGGATCGTGACGAACACCCTTATCATCAATCCAAACACGTATCGACTGTCCAGGAGTATTATTCATCCAGCGAGTAAAGAATTCTTTTAAGAATTTAATTCGAGTTGATTCACTTGTAGGAAGGACTGAGTTGAATGCATTTGTATTGGGCCCAAGGATTCGTGTGACATATGAAGAAGAACCTTCCTTCTCCGCACCCCAAGTGATTGAGCGTCGTCCAGAACCCAAAACCCCAGTGGCTTTTGCACTATAGCCAACAGAAGCCTCCATCATCTCCCCCCAAATCTCATAAGCACTCTTTTGAGTTGAAGCAGGTGTTCGCCAATCGATTTCAGGTAAATTATTTTTAACAAAGTAAACCTGTGGGAAGACACCAAGTAAGAGGGAAAAGATTAGGATAAAAGAAGGGTTCTTAAAAAACTTCATGAACGTCCTTAATAAAGATTAATTATTCATTCACTTTTCGGAAACCTAGTAAACTTACTTGACTAAAAGACTATTTTTAACGCAATTACTATAACTTACAAGTTTGCCTAAGTAAGATCAGATACATATAATCGCGCCCATGAAAAATAAAAAACCACTAAATTACTGGCGTATCAGTTTCAAGTTAGTCCTTCTAGTTCTTAGTATTTACATCTGGTTTGTGCTCTACCAAGGAATGACTGGTAAATAATGAGATCCCTACTCACAGGAATCCTTTCACTAAATATATTAGCGGTTGGGCCAGGCCCAGGCTTTTGTCTAGCAGATTACGCGACAAAGAAGTACATTCAAAACGACTTCGCAGCGCCTTATCCAAAGGAAGTGATCTTTAGTTGCCAGTACAACTGTCGTGACATGGAAAGTGAATCAACAGAGAAAGTGACAGGGGTCTCAAAAGTAGTTGTCACAAGTCTTTCAGATGATGCCTTAAAAGTTGTTTGCCAGGGCGTTGTTGTTAAGAAATCAAAATGGGGATACGACTACGATCGCACAGATGAATTTTATGCTCACCAAACAAGTATTAAAGAAATTAAAGAATGGGCAAAGCTCTATATCCCTACCGAGAACGAATACACTGTTAAGCTTCTTATAGAGTTCAAAGAGCATTTAAAGAAGGTCTACCCTAGCTATAAAATAGCGGGTAAATCTAATACTGTAGTTGCAAAAGAATTTGCACAAGCGGCATATATTTTAGAAGAGATGGCCCAGCAATTACCAGAGAATAGAAATTTATTTGATGAATATCGTCATATGCTTCTAGAGACAAATGGAAATACGGGAAGTGAATTAACAGCTAAAAAGTTAATCATGGACCAAATACTCTTTGGAGCAAGTTGGTCCATGAATATTTAAAATTAATCGCGACTATTTAATTTTGAAAGAAGTCTTAGAACTTCAATATAAAGCCATACAAGAGTCACCATTAAAGAGAACCCTGCATACCACTCAAGATATTTTGGGGCACCTTGATCGACGCTCTTTTCAATAAAGTCAAAATCAAGAATTAAACTAAATGCTGCAACCCCAACGACAATAAGGCTGAAACCAATTCCAACTGGACCATTTCCATGAATCATTGGAATAGATGCTCCAAAGAAAGACATGATAAAGCTTACCAGATAGATTCCCATAATAGAGAACATTGCCGTTATAATAATCTTTCTAAACATTCCCGTAGCTCTTACGAAGCCCCAACGATAAAGGAAGAACAAAGTGATGAAGGCCGCAAAAGTAATTGTCACGGCATTAAAAACAATTCCTCTAAATTGAAATTCATAGATAGCAGAAATAGACCCTAAAAGAAGCCCTTCACATAGAGCATAGGCAGGAGCTGTAAACATTGCCAATCGAGGCTTAAAGATTGTTACCATAGCAAAAATAAATCCACCAATACCACCAATCATTGGATACATTCCCATTTGAGGCTGCATTGAATTTTCTAGCGTTCCAAGCGTTACATTCCAAGTATAAATGAATGTCATAAGCATTAAAGCAAAGAGAATCATCCCTTTATTAAATACTCCAGAAAAAGACATTCTTTCGTCAGATAAAGTTCCCGTATTGAATACGTCATTTCTTAGTGTCGGGTTAGTCGACCTCATAATTCCTCTTTTGTTATAATTTTAAAATATTATATCAAAAGCAAGGAGCTTTGGTCTAAGAAAACAAAGTCTTTTTGAACAATAGGGAGAATTGTGTACCGTGATTGTCAGGTGATACTTCTTTAGTTTTTGAGCGTACCGAAATTGTGCCATGACTAAGTTCAACAAATGTCTTAACGATAGACATCCCAAAACCAGTTCCCTTTTCACCACTTGTTCCAACTCTTGAAGGGATAGAATTATTTTCAAATAAGACTTCCAATAATTCCTCTTCAATACCAACACCACTATCAATTAAATTGACTTGAACGCCGTCACTTCTTTCATCAACAGATATTTCAATTTCCTGGCCAATTTCAGAGAACTTAATAGCATTAGATAAGAGGTTTCCAAAAATTTGGTATTTTAAGGCCGTGGAATTCCCCATAAAATAGATATGCTTATTAGCAGCATAATCATACTTTAATTTAATATTCTTATCATATAGCTTAGATTCAAAGACTCGGTATAAGTACTCAATAACCTGATTTAAGTAAACTTTTTCAAACTTAAGTTCAACTTTGCCTTGCTTAATTGATTGCAGGTCTCGAATTTGAGTCAAGATATTACTTATCCCAGATGTACACGAGTTGATACGAGTTAAGCACTTTTTAATATCAGGATCTTCATTTGTGGATAGTAACTTACTTAGCCTTTTTGCAGAAAGGTTGACCACTGTTAGAGGGTTACTAATATCGTGCCCAACTAATGTTAAAAGAGTATCAATCTGCTCTTTCTTTTCGACAATAGTATGGTAGAAGCGATCTCGATCCACCATATAGACAAACATAAAAAGAGAGTTTAATAAAATAAAACCAATCATGATCAGAACGCGCCCTAACACTTCACCTGTTTCATTCAAATAGCTATGGAGAACGATGCCATTTAAGTGCAAAATGAATAAGTATGTTGCGGCCACAATTGATAAAATAAACCAAAGAAGAAGGTCTCTCTTTGTTCCAATAAGTCCGGCAATCATAGGTAGGACAGCAAACCATATTGGCGAAACACTAAAGAATCCTCCCGTTAGAATTGACCAAGAAAATTCATGGATAAATCCGGCCAGAATTGTAATATTTAGCGCAAGAGATAAGGACCCAAAAAAGTAATAAAGAATTGGACTAAAGAAATGAATCAGACATGCCCCAACTCCGATTTGAAAAAGCAAAGGGTTCTCACAAAAGAAGTATGCAATAACTAAGTGCCCCCACATTAGGGGTGCAGTTAAGAAAACGGTATAGATATACAGACTCAACTGCGATAGATCACGCTCAGACATATCCGACTCCCTCAGGGCCAGAAATCTGATAATCTTATTTATTGGGTTTACTGGATTCATAACCATTTATTAATACCACAAACATAACTTTTATTTAGACAATTTCATCACTTTTAATAGATAAGCACCTAAAAATAAAGAAAAAAAAGAGCGCTTCCAAAATTTGGTAACTTTTATAGAAGCGCGATGCAACAACAAATATTGCCCAAATATTATGGCAAATTAGAATTGGATACTGGCCGAGATTTTATTAAGCGGCATATACTCTATCCCCTCTGATTTTAAAGATTTATCTAAGTTTATTAGCTCTTGCTTGAAATTTTCTGCAATTTTTCTTTGCTTTGGTTCTTTAAACTTATAGCGAGCTTTAATTAGCTTTGTCACTGTTGTTGGTGAAAAGAATAAGTTATCCGCCATGGAATACTTCATCTGATCAATAGCATTAACAAGCTTTGACCTCTTTATCATTTTTGTATCTTTATGTGGTGGAGCCTGCCTTAATCTTAGAGGAACTTTTCTCTTATCTAAAATTCCATAATTGTAATGATCTGTAGCATGGGCCACTGTGACAGTGAAAAGGTAGGTTGTGACAGCGCGAATTAATTTATCATCTTCAAAAATCTCCCCGCTTGAAGGAAAGTCATTAACATGCTGATTACAATAATCGGCCCATTTACTAATCCAAAAATCATCGGCACTTACATCCGCCAAGATAGCTTTTACAAATTCATAAAATACTTCATAGTAGCGACTCAAATAAATCCCATACTTTCCTTCTACACATGGAGACTTAAGAGAATAAGAAAAAGGAGGATATGAAAGATTTCCTTTAATACCTTTGTAACCTTCAACAAGTAGATCTCTTAGACCTTCAGGACCTCCAGGGTATGGAGCATAGACCATCCACCACTTCTCTTGTAAAAGAGAGCTCTTATAATTTAGAACTGCATTCTCTAGAGGAAGAGTGAATCTGAAGTGAGGAGATAGAAGTCTAAAGAGAATATGATCTTTTGGAAGAGATGTTTTTGAAATTGCATTAATTGAATCAAAAGGAAAGTGTAACAATGGATGAACAACAAGCGTTGCACATAAGGCCCCACCTTGAAGAACAAAGTACTTTGCTAGCTCAAGTCCGTCGCAGGGCCTAGAAAAATCAAAAACCGTTTCTGTTTTTTGAATATAGATCGCTTGGACTTTAAAGCGATTACCTTCTTTATAAAGAAGTGTTTTCGTCGCACTTACATGAATTCCTTTTAAAGGCTTAACAACACGAACAGCGTCGAGGTCCACAATAAACCAGTTTTTTTCGTCTTTATTATAATCACTAAAACACTGCCAATCTTCTTCATCTAACTTATCTGTTAAAAACTTACTCATCATGGAATAATTTAAGAGGTCTTCAAATTCATTATTTCCTACTTTCTTTAAGCCTGGAAAGATAAGACCTTTGATAAAGTAGTAAGGAGAAAGAGCTAGAGTTGCAACATAGCGAGATCCAATGAATAGCCACCAATCGAGAGTTTCTCTTAAAGGAATATGAATAACCGCTGGCGACTCTCCCCACGGGTGAACTGGTGAAGGTTGAGGCCAGGGGCCTTTTCGCTCATACATGAAGTCTTTTTGAGAGTAGAGGTGCTTCGGTGACGTTGCACTATTGATTTGAGAGCGAATTTTATCCTTAACTCTAACAGAGAACCTTTCTTGATTCTTCATTTTGCCTTCCTAGCTTAAAAAATATTATTCGATTTCAATACCAAATGGACTCAATAGATTGAGAACTTCAGGCATCGAAAACTTACAGTTTTTTAAATTTGTATTTGCAATATCAATATAGAAATTTCGTGCATTAAGGAACTTAGAGCCCTTTAAATTTGCTCTCGTAAAATTTGTTCCTTGTAAATCACTATCTGAAAAATCACTACTCTCAAAAGAGCCTTGAGTGAAATCAGTTTCACTTAGAGTTGATGAGATAAACTGCGCACCATGGATTGTGCAATCTTGAAATGAAGCATAGTTTAGAATACTACGATTGAACTTAAGCTCGAAGAGTGTATTACAGTCACTGAAGTTTAAGCCGATACACTTAGAATCAACGAATGTGACATCACGAAAGCTTGCCCCAAGTAATTTTAAATTACTTAAGTTACAATTTTTAAAAGTACATTCGATGAATTTTGCACTCGAGGCATCAAGTTCACTAATATCAACACCAACAAATTCACAGCAGATAAACTCACTACCTCTAAACTCACTGACCTCGCTAATATTTTCAGTATCAAAAACTTCATCTTCAAAATATGGCATAGAAGCATTTTAAACTAAATTTATTAACGAGGCTATTTTAAATTTTATGAGAAAATTGGTACAGGTTTTCGAGAATCGTCGATGGCCACTAATGTAAAGCTTCCCTTAACAGCTTCAACTTGTCCTTCCTCATACATTCCCTCTAGCATAAGTCTTACTTCAACCACTAAGCTGCTATTTCCCACCTTTGTAATCTCACCTACAAGTTCAGCAAAATGTCCGCCAGGAATAGGCATATTGAAGTCAACTCGATCACTAGAGACTGTGACGAATTTCTTACGGCCAAAGCGTGTTGCCGTAATAAAGGCGACCTCATCCATCCACTTTAAAGTGTTTCCACCAAATAATGTATCGTAGTGATTAGTGCTATTAGGAAAGACGGCCCTAACTACCGTAGTTTTTGCGCGTGCAATCGCTTCGCTTAATTGCGCTTCATTCATTGCTTCCTCCTCGGGACTTAAAGATTTCGCTAGTTTGGGATCGGACTTTACCGTTGCGGGACAGTGCTGGAATTTCACCAACTTCACCACCTAACGCTAACCATCCTAAATCTCGAAAAACTTAAAGGCAATAAGAATTACAATTAAGCTGGCTAATTAACCTGGACGTGGTATTGAGAGTCAACAATAATTAATTAAGGACACATATTATGAAGAAATTACTATCAGTTGCGGCCTTATTTCTTAGCTTTAATGCCACGGCCGTTCAGACAACAGCAAGACCATTTAGCTTTGATGTTTATGCTCCAACTAATGAGTTAAATTTTAAGGTAACTCTTGAGCAAAGATGTCGCTATGAAATTCCAGTTTGGGGCGATAGCGCAAAATTTGAAGAGAAAAATAAAACAACACCACTAGTTGTTAAAAAGTCTAATCAATCAAGTGGACTTACTCGCTACACTTTCTCTTTAAAGCAAACTCAAAACTTAGAGATGACTGGTTTTTTTAAATACGGAAAAGAGTGTACAACAGGTATTAAGATTATTGTTCAAAGTGAAAAGTATGCAATTGGATGGGCAAATCAACTTAACCGCCCTATTGAGTTTAGCTTCTTAGATGAAATGTATGCTTATAAAGAATATGACACAGTATTTGAACCAAGTGATAATAAGAATATTAAATTGTTTGAAAATAATGAAATCTCACTTGCTTTTAAGTCCCTTCCAAAGGCCAATCAAGTAAATGTAACGATTTTATCCAATGGTAAGAAAATACCGGGTACTTTTAGCACCGGTGTTTTAAAGAACCCACAAACAGGACTTCCATATAAATTAAAGTAATAAAAAAGGCCTCTTTAAGAGGCCTTTTATCTTTTTAGTATCCTAGTTTATCGTAAACAACTTCTTCTTGCTCAGTCACACAATCTGTAACCGCAAAGTAAAAATCATTCTTTAATCTTGGCCAACCATTGCGAGAAACTTCAATCATTTGATCATACTTTGTATACCCTTTGATTTCGCAAGTTGCTTCATATGCTGTTGTCGAATAAGAATCATCATCTCCCCAAACTTCATCTAGAATAACAAAGTCTAGAACACAAGAGTTTGTCTCGGCATTACACATGAAAGTATCAAATCGAAAATTGAAATCACCTTCACACCAAGTGTCCCCACAGATATTATCAATCTCTGTTACAACTCTACTTTCTTCTTGAGCCGTTAAAGTATTTGCAAAAATTGATGATGCAAAGAATGCTAGAATAATGATTTTTTTCATGACTGATCTCCCAAATAATGATTTTTCGGGAATATAGGATGCGACACATTGTATGTAAATCCTATTAATAGCATTTACACGATCTAATTATTAGATAAATTAAAATAACTGCTCAATCATCTCAACTCCACGTGCAAGCTTACTAGAAGCTTCAGAGTCTCTTTCATTTCGATCCGCAATATCTCTTAAGTCACTAGATTTAATCTTCTTAGAGAGCTTAAATTTGGCCGTCGTGGCCTTCTTATCCACAAAGCCTGTGATCACGGCCGAAACATAGGCTTCATTCACCTGTGCGATGAAATCATTAACAGGACGGTATCTCTTGGCCTCTTTAATAAGCTTCTTTATTCGAGCTCCATCTTCAGAAACCTTAAGGCCTCGCTCCTTCATTTGTCGCATAAATTCCTGCATAACCCCTGCCCCACGCGTGGCCAGTCCAAGAAAAACTGAATCAATATTTTTTTGATTAACAGGAATACGACTTATATTTTTATAAATAAAAATTTCGGCACTAATTAAACCAGTCTCACTAGAAAGTGTTGCCATATCTCTTAAGTAGTTTGGGTCAATTTCATTTTTAGGATCATAGGCCCCTAGACAAATATTACAGGCCGAAACCTTAGCTGACTTATTCTCAGAGAAACAACAAACTTCACAACCGTAGCTCACATCAATCCCATGTCCATGGCGATAACCAAGATTATGTAGCAGCTCATGAAATACTATTCCTTCAAGCTCGTCTTTAGGAGGACCGTTTTTAATTGAACCTAGAAAGCCAGACTTCATTTTTGGATTTAGGGAGACATATGGCCCGTTGATTCCTAGGCTCTTTAGCTTGTTACTTCCGACAGAAGCATTAGCAATCGTTCCATCCCAAGAGTAATCTTTCTGATGACAGATTACCGATGTGGGCCTGACCTTACCACTTAATTGAATATTTAAAAGATTAATTATATTTGCGATCTCAGCTTTTGCCCCAGTCTCTTTATTATTAGTTCCAAGTTCTGAAAGACAACTCATTCCTTTATCAAGAGAGTTTCGCATAAGAGTTTCAAAATTATCATCACCAAAGTTATCAAGACAACTTTTATGGATATTTACTCCTGGCGTGAATTCATAGAAGCCATTATTGAGTTTTTCAAGAATTGGATCAAAATCGGAGATTAGGCCATCAAGAGAATTGATCGAATTTAAAAAGCTCTCATATGAACACATATTTACATCTTCACTGTTTTGAATATTTTGAATTCTTTTTTCAAACGCCAAAACACGCTTACCATTTTCAATACGGTAGAGTTTGTAAATAGACTCATTATCAAGATTCTCAATTAGCTCCACTCGATCAAATTTTAAATCGAAATTATTATCCGATTCAATCGTTGTAAGCCCACCCACGACTTTCATTTGATAATCAAATTTTCCATCGTAATTACGATCATTGAAATGTTCAATTAAGCGCTGATTTTGATAGCGAAAGATATTATCAATCTTTCCGTCTTTATTATCATCGAATTCAAAGGCCTGTCTTTCTTCTGACTTGGCAAGAATGCTAAAGAAGGACAAAATAAGAAAGATAAGAAATTTTGAGTTTAAATTCATCATGATATTTATTTATCGGAATAATCATGAAAAAAATGACAAAAAAGGCCCACAATTGTAGGCCTTAAGTATATGAAAATATGTTCTCTAGATTACCATGTGTTGTAACAACGTTGGCGACTTAACTTCTTTTGAGTTTGGTTATAGTAGATTGTGCAGCTATGGTACTCATAGTGAAGCATAAGCTTAACATGGTGATCCTCTTCCTCACCCACTGGCCAAAAGTTTGGAGCGTGAGAAACCTGTAGGTCCCAAAGACGATCAGCTGTACAAAACGCTTCCACAGAGTCGTAATTTAATAGATCAGCAGTGAATTGGATTGCTTCAACCTTAACTGCATCGTTTTCAAATCTTAGGCATTCATTTGATCCGTTAATGGCAAATACTTGCGTGCTTACAAAGAGCGCCACTAGCATCATAATTGTGTTTTTCATTTTTCCCCCTTATATAAGTGAGGAAGTTTTACCCATCAAACAATAATATGACAAAACATATTGCGTTAATTAGGCAGTATTGGCGAGAAAAGTACTATCAAAGGTTTGAAAGTCACTAATAATTGACACCAACTCAATATTTTTGAATTCAGGAAGCTCAATTGGATAGCCTCCACCAATAACCACTTCTATCTTTCGCTCAAGCTTCTCATCGATTTTTTGCAAATATGGAACAATACTTTTGAAATAGTCCCAGCTATCAGATGAGACAGCTCCTAGAATGAGCCCTTTGCAATTTAGGGCATTAATGGCCTCAGCTAAGCATTCAGCAGGATTTGCGGCACCAAGATAGAATGTTCCCACTCTTCTTATTCGACACAAAATATCTGCAATCATAATCGAAAGCTCGTGAAGGTTTCCCTCTGGTGTCGCCAGAACATAGCGTCCCTTTGTATCGTTGTTTGGAAGTCTAATCTGCCCAATTTGATCACGTATAATCGTCGAAATTATATGCTCTTGAGTAACACTGTAACTTCCCTCAAAGACTAGTCTTCCAATCTTTCTCATAACAGGTAGAACTACTGAAAAGATAAAATCTTGGGCACTAAGACTTAATCGCAAGAACTCAATTTCATTTCTCACATCTTCAATTTCATATTTAGCTAATGCCGAAAAGAGCTTATCGACTGATTGTTCGACCTTGTCCTCTTGCGACAAGCTTGACTCACTAATAGCAAGGCTCAACTCTTTAAGCTCATCTAGTGATAGATTGGCCACCTTAGAGATGGTTTGACCTGACTTTATAAGAGAGGCAATAATCTTGGCACGCGCTAGGTCTTCTGGGCCATACAAACGCTGACCGGCCTCATCTCGTATTGGGCTAAAAGCATTATATCTCTTCTCCCACATGCGAATTGTGTGAGGTTGAACATTACAAATACCTGATATTATTCGAATTGCTACATTTTGCTTCATTTTTTACCTCAATATCTCACAATTAAGTGTTTAAGTATTGTATATTGTATTATATATACATAACCTATACAAGGAGTAATTAATGGGAATTCTAATTACTGGTGCAACAGGGCTTATCGGCCGAGAATTAATTCATGAATTGGCCATTAATGGCCATGAAGATATTCGTGTTCTTAGTCGCGCTCCTAAGAGAGCTCAAGCTTCTTTTAATATTCCAATAAAATGTTTCTTCTGGGATCCGCAAAAGGCTCAGATTGATAAAGCGGCCTTTGATTCGGTTCATACTATCATTCATCTTGCTGGCGAAAATATTGGAGCAAGAAGATGGTCGAAAAAACAAAAAGAAAAAATCATCAATTCACGCGTGCTTTCAACTCGCCTACTCGTGAATACAATTAATGAAAATAAAACTTTGCCGATTAAGAAATTTATTAGCGCAAGCGCCATTGGAATCTATGGCAATCGAAGTGGAGATCAAGTCTTAGATGAGAAAGCAGACTTTGGAAGTGACTTTCTCGCTAAGACTTGCATTGCCTGGGAAGAAGAAACGTTCAATATCCAAAACAAAGAAATCATCGTCAATCATGTCAGGACAGGAATTGTCCTTGCTAGAGATGGTGGTGCTTTAGAGAAGATGCTTATTCCATTTAAACTAGGAGTAGCCGGAAAATTAGGAAGTGGTGAACAGATGATGAGTTGGATTCATCTTTCTGATATGGTCTCGATCTACCGCTTCTTAGTAGAAAATGACTTTAGTGAAAGAGTATTCAATGCTGTAGCACCTAAGGCCCACTCAAATTCTAATTTTACTAGAATCATGGGTAAAGTTTTAAAACGTCCAACTTTACTTCCAGCTCCAGGTTTTGCCTTAAAGATTATTCTCGGTGAAATGGCCACCCTTGTTCTTGATGGCCAAAATGTATACCCTAAAAATCTTTTAGAGAAAGGCTACAAATTCAAATTTGACCACCTTGAAGATGCACTTACTAATCTCGTTGGGCCGGAAAAGGAATTTAAACAAGTACAATGGGTCGAGCACCCATTAGATGAAGTTTTTGACTTCTTTAGTGACGAGAGAAATCTAGAGACAATTACACCTGACTCTCTAAGCTTTAAAGTACTTGGAAAAAGTACTGAACAGATTGAGGCCGGAACAATCATTGATTATAAGTTAAGCCTCTACGGTTTACCATTCAAATGGAAGACAGAGATTTCCAGCTTCGATCGAAACAAAGAGTTCACTGATACACAACTGAAAGGGCCATATAAGAAGTGGGTTCATACTCACGGCTTTAAGAAATATGCGAATGGAACATTGATGACTGATAATGTTTCTTACAAAGTTCCTATGGGAGAGATTGGAAGTATCTTTGCGGGAGCATTTGTTAGAAAAGATATTAATAAAATTTTTAATTATCGTAGCCAAAAATTATACAAAATTTTTGGTGAGACTGATAACCATGTTGAATAAAATTATAGAGGAGAAAAAATGAAGAAGCTCATGTTACTTATTGCCATTTTATCTAGTTCACTTACTTTCTCTGGATCTTCACTTCCCCTAGATACAGTTGATTATGTCGAGCTACAAAAGTACCTCGGTAAGTGGTATGAAATTGCCCGCTTTGAACAAAGCTTTCAAAAAGGTTGTGCCGCAGTTACTGCTAATTATAGTCTGCGCAAAGATGGAGACATTGAAGTTCTAAATACATGTCGCCAAGACTCTCCATCAGGAGAATTAAAGACGGCCAAAGCACGAGCTTGGGTTGTTGATAAGGAAACAAATGCAAAACTTAAAGTTCAATTCTTTCTACGTGGAATAAAACTTCCAATCTTTGCTGGAAATTATTGGATTTTAGAACTAGGTGAAAATTATGAATATGCCATGGTTGGTGATAATTCAAGAAAGTATCTATGGATTCTATCAAGAACAAAAGAACTTGATGAAAAGATCTACCTTGAACTAGTTGCCAAGGCGAAGGATCTTCACTTTGATACATCTAAACTAATTAAAACAAAGCACTAATCAATATAAAGGAGAACCCAATGTCTTTACGACCAAAAATTGCCATTAGCTCTTGTCTATTAGGTGAGAATATTCGCTATAATGGCGGTCACTGCCGTGAAGATTGGGTTTTCTCTGAACTTTCAAAGTTTGTCGATTTTGTACCCGTGTGCCCTGAGTTTGAAATGGGTCTAGGGGTTCCACGAGAAGAGATTCACTTATTCAAAGTAGATAAAGACTCTAACGAGGTTCGTTTAAGATCGAAGTTTTCAAAAAAAGATCTTACAGATGAGGCCCATGATATTTATCAAAAAATTCAAGAACGGATTGCACGTGAAAAAATAAACGGCCATATCTTCACAAGAAAATCCCCTACTTGTGGAACAGATAATGTAAAAACAATCACACTTAGTGATGAAAACTATGTCACAAAGTCCACAGGACTTTATGCTCAATACATCATGGAGGCAATGCCAAGCCTCCCTTATATCGATAGTGGGAGAATTAAGAACCTTGAACTAAGAGAGAATTTTGTAAAAAAAATCTTTTCACATTTAAGATTTCAAGAGCTCGATGGTTCAATTAGAGAACTTCAACTCTTTCATCAAATGTATAAGTATTCTATCATGGAGCACAATCAGAATAATTTAAGACAGCTCGGAAGCATTGCTGCCAATCACGAAAAGCTTGATGCTAGTGAAGTCTATATAAAATACTTTGATCTCTTCATGAAGACTTTAGATATTCTTCCCACAAGAAAAAATCGTCTTAATGCCTGCTTTCATGTATTTGGATACTTTAAAAAAGATCTTTCTACTCATGAAAAAGATATTCTTATCAAAATGATGGAAGATTATAAGAATGGCATTTCCAACTATCTAACAGTGAACTCATTTTTAAATATTCTCACAAATACACACAAGAAAACTTATCTTCAAGACCAGTATATTTTTGGGCCATATCCAAAAGATTTAAAGTTATTAAAGAATATTGCATAAGATGAAAAAAAAAGAAAAAGTTAATATATTTTGGTTTAGAAGAGACCTGAGGTTAAAAGATAATCGAGGACTTCTCTATGCACTTCAATCAGAAAAGCCTGTTATTCCAATCTTTATTTTTGATAAGAATATTCTTTCAAAACTTAAAGATGAAGACGATCTAAGGGTTAGCTTTATCCATGATGTAATCAAAGAGATCAAAGTAGAGCTCAATGATATGGGTAGTGATATTTTAGTCTTTCATTCTACTCCTGAAGAAGCTTATAAAAAGTTATGCAAAAACTATAATATAGGAGAAGTCTTTACTAATGAAGACTATGAGCCCTATGCAATTAAAAGAGATAATAAGGTAGAGCAAGTTCTTAAAAAGAACGAGATAAAGTTTTCTCGCTACAAAGATCACTGTATCTTTGCCAAAAATGACATTCTTAAAGAAGATGGTAAACCTTATGTTGTCTACACCCCATTTAAGAATAAATGGCTTTCAACACTTGCACCAAAAGATATCGCAACAATTGAAACTCATAAGTACTTCGATAATTTTCACAAATTTAATACAAAGAGTTTTCCAAGCTTAGAAGAGCTGGGCTTTATCTATAACGAGAAGGTAAAGAATCAAGTTAAAACGATAAAAGGCAAAGTGATTGATAGCTACGATCAAAACCGCGATATTCCAGCACTAGATGCAACTTCAAAGTTAGGAATTCATCTTCGCTTTGGTACGGTCTCACCTAGAAAATGTGCACAAGTTGGTTTTAAAAGGAATCAAGTTTGGCTAAGTGAATTAATTTGGCGAGAATTTTTTATCCAGATCATGTACCACTTTCCTCATGTTATTGATGGCCCTTTTAGAGAAAAGTATAGTCAAATTAAATGGAATAATAATAAGAAGCTATTTAAGAAGTGGTGTGAAGGTAAAACTGGATACCCTATCGTTGATGCTGGAATGCGAGAGCTAAACGAAACTGGACATATGCATAATCGTGTTCGCATGATAGCAGCTTCTTTTCTTGTCAAAGACTTACTCATTGATTGGCGCTGGGGAGAAGAGTATTTTGCAAGAAAGCTTAACGACTTTGAACTGGCCTCTAATAATGGCAATTGGCAGTGGGTTGCCGGAACAGGTTGTGATGCAGCTCCATACTTTAGGATTTTTAACCCTTACACTCAGCAGAAGAAATTTGATCCTGATTTTAAGTATATAAAAAAATGGGTACCTGAATATGGAACGTCAGAATACCCAGATGAAATCATTGATCATAAAATTGCTTATCATGAGACTTTAAAAGCCTATAAGGCCTGTAATTAAATACTTACACAAGGTCCGATGTTACGAGTGACGTTGAAGTCTGATCCATAATCATCACTTAGGTTATATTCGACAACAACTTCATCGTTTGAGTATTCATCAGCTGCAAGATGCTCATCACAACTAAGAACTTCAATACGATCATGTGAACCTTGATAATAGCGTCCATTCATATCAAATGCTGCTTGAAGGATAAGATTGCAAACTTGCTTTGCATCCCCTACATAGCAGAACTGACGTGCTCTAATCGAATCACTTTCATCGTAATTGAAACTAGAGTCACTAAAACCAATAATGGCACCTAGCTTCGAGTCAGATGTTATGACAAATGTTGAATTTAATGGATTTGCAAATGCAGTAGCTGCACTCACAAAAATGAGTGTAATAAAGATGTTTTTCATATTGAGCTCCCTAATACTAAATATGCTTGGCAATTTCTAGCATGGTAGACTCAATAAATAAAATATTTAAACAATCTTAATGAAATCTAAAAATTAATAACAAAAGTTGTATTCTCACTCTCGTTATCGATAAATAACTTATAACCAGAGCGTTCTATAATCTGTTTCGTAATAGCAAGTCCTACACCGTGACCATTACCAGACTTCTTTCTTGAATCACCTAATTCAAAAATCCCTTCCTGGGCCTTCATAGGGATACCTGTTCCACTATCAACGATCTTAATGAAGCGCTCTGAGGAAGATGCAACAACCTTAATCCAAGGTGAGTCCGTAGACTCTATCTCATCTAAAGAATTTTTAATTAAATTAACTAAGCAAAGACTTAACTCAGTCTCATTTCCTTCTATAGCAAAGTCATCTATTTCAATATCAACCTTTACACTATGGCGTTCAATCTTATCACTAACAAGCTCTAATGCTTCCTGTGTGATTTGGGAGATTGAAATCTTCTGTTTTGAAGAAGAGTAATTCTTTTTAAAAATATTCATATAGAGGTCTGTTACCTCAAGGATTTTGCCAATATGGCGACGTAACTTTTGTGTATAAGGAGATAGTTCCGTATCGATCATCTTATCAAGTCGATCATTTGTCGTATTTAGAACAAAGAGATGATTTCTAATATCGTGAGCAATACTTGCTGAAGCAAAACCAAATTGAGCAACCTTAGAAAGCTTAACCATATCTTTTTCAAGGTTATACATCTTAGTAAAGGCCAGGTCTTGATAATACATATTAAAACGCATCGATTCGAATACGTAACCGAGGTAATAAATTGGAACGAGGTAACCGACCGTTTCAGTTCCAATCATCGTATCCCAGCAAGAAGCAAATAAAGTAATTAGTACACCTGCCTTAAAGAGATATTCCTTACCTTCCCTCTTATTAAGTTCGCGCCAAATGATAACCGTTGTGTAAAGGATAGTTACAAGCCCAAAGAAACCGACAATAACGACTAAATTACTTGGGTATATTGTTAGATTTAAGGCCTGAGTAAAAAGAGTTGTCGGCGGGGTTTCACGAGGAATAAACATGAGGTCAATATCAGTGAGCAGATAGAGGAAGCCTCCAACGACCTGGAAGATTGAATGACCAATACAAAAAACCTTTGCCGGTTTTAAAAGCTTCAAATCATGACCAAAGAACCCTTCGATGGCCTTGATATAACAATAGTAAGTGAAGTATGCGAAAAACCAATACGTAAGAAGTAGAAAATTAGATAGCTTAATATCTGTAATATGGGTATTTAAAGCAATTAGGATAGCGTATGAGCCCGCACTTAAGCACATAGCGATATGCCAGAAGACCTTGCGACTAAGTAACTTCCTAGAGGTATAAACCCCTATTGAAGCTTGGTACAAGAAAAACGCAAATGCGAAGGTCGTTACATATCTAGTAAGTACCTTGTATTCTTCGATGCTCATACAGTAAATATACTATATTTAAAATAATTAAAACACCTAAAAATGCCTGATTTTATTAAAATTATCTCAAGACAGTTGGTAAAGGTCTTATAACACCAAATTTTGACTCAATTATGTTCTTCTTAATACTCTGCTCTTTCATGAGCTCAACGATCTCTAATGCGCTCATATTCGGATTTTGTTCTTTAAGATGTGCTGCCATATTAAGTGCCATCGGAGATGCCATCGAAGTTCCAGAATGACGAATCTTCATATCACCAAGAAGAGCGGCCTCAACTTTTGTTCCAGGGGCAAAGAAGTCAACATAGTTCGAGCTGTAGTTTGAAAAGTCGGCCATTTCATAATTTTCATCACTTCGCCACTCACTATCCGTGGTTGCTCCAATAGTTATAACATTTGGATAAGCGTAGCAAGCTGGATACATACAATCACGACTTCCATTTAAGAAGCGACCATCATTTCCTGCGGCTACAAAGAAGACTACATCGGGGTTATTTAAAAACATATTTTGAAGACTGCGATAAGTCTTACGATCCACAAGTCCTAGGGATTGATGAGGAAAAGAAAAACTCATATTAACAAAATCAACTTCTGAATTTTGTAGTTTTTTAGAAATCATATCCAAATACTTCGACTCTCCAAAGTCGCCAGCAAATGCAAGAAGTGAAGCTGACTTAAGTCCCTTTAGAGCAATTGAAGAGACATGTGTTCCGTGAGAAGTGATTGGGCCAGTTGTCCCCTTTGCTTTAATCGTCTCAAAAGGAATACCATAAATACCGGCCTTCTGACTTGATCCACCTCCTGTACGAGGAAGGAAGCCAGAAAAAGGATTCATAAATTTGATATCGCTGTCTCCATCAAAGTGGACACCTAGAATATTGTCGACAAAGCCGTCACCATCATTATCTTCTTTATTAAAAGATTCAATGGAGTTGATGAGGATATGGTCTTGAATATCTTGGTGATTATGATCAAAGCCAGAGTCAATAACAGCGATCTTAACAGTTGCATCACGAGGCCCGCCAGCGACCTCACCAATTTCATTCTGAATATAATCACCAATTTTGACGTCATTATTATTGAAGACATCAAAACCGATAATGCGTTTATCATCATAGATAAACTTATATTTAAAGTCCTCTCCATCAGGATTAATCACTTTTCTTTCAACAATTAAGTCATCAGAAATTCTATCGATATTTTCTAAAATATGAGTTCTCTTATCAAATCCATACTCTTTAAGGACAATTTCTTGTTCACCGTTTTTTTGAATTAAGACCTTAGATTGGACGTGATTATTTTGAGTGTTAAATACCGTTTTATAAAAAGTGGAATCACTTTTGTACTCGTAAGTAACTCTTGAGATCTGTTCTCCTTCTATCGTGTAGAAGTTTTGCTTGATCAGTCTATTATTTAAAAAGAATTCTTCGGATGAGATTTTATTATTCTTTTCAAAGTATTTAGAAATACTTTTCTTAGTACCGTCAATACATGTTTTGACATTACCATCAAGAGTGCATGACTCTGCTGCTAAAATATTTGTAACTGAAACAAGGGAAATAAAAAAAGGGATTATTTTCATAATCCCTTTATATCTTAATTTTGAATTTTATTTTTGAAATTTGAAAATTCTATGTCTCAGTTTAAAATTTAGACACTTCTTAGTTTAACTCACAAGTGTAGTTAATTTCATTCTTTTGAATTAGAAAACAACGGTAGCTAATATCAATTGAAACTGAATTTTCATCGATTATAATTTTCTCTTTATAACCTGTCTCTCCGCCGAAATCACCACAAGCATCTCCACCTGGACGATTAGAGCTTGTTGAAACTAAAAGAGTATCATTTTTGATGAGCTTGGCACTATCAAGAAGAGCAACAGAAACTGGATTTGCATATAAATCAGGATTATCAGTATCAAACTCTACTCTTACAGCGTCACTATCACTCTCAACAAGAACCGTACAATTTCCTCTTTCCTCTCCATTCATTATAACCTTTCCAGATTTCCCATTTAGGTCATTTAAATCTGAAACGAAGTTATCTAGATTAGAGCTTGCTGATACGTTTGCAGAAAGTGCAATTAAGACTGCTAAAGATAGTAATTTCATATGATTCTCCTTTAAATTTTAATGTTTTATAGAGAATCTTATACTGAAGAAATAAAATTTAATCAGGTTAGTATGTAATATTAACCTACCTGTCAAAAGTTTATGACAAAGGTTGTATTGGGCATATTTCGGTCCAAATCCAGCTCAAATCCGGCCCGCCCTAGTAACTCCTTAGTGATAGCAAGCCCAATCCCATGGCCACCATCGTTATTCTTAGTTGTATAACCTAGTTTAAATAGCTCTCGTTTACTGACATTCTGTATTCCACTTCCACAATCAATAATCGACAGCTTTCTCTCTTTAGAAACTGATTTAAGCTTAACCCAGGGAGATGTGTATTTTCCTTCACTTGAAACTTCCTCCAATGCATTTTTTAGGATATTAACCAAGCAGATTGTCACTTCTGTCTGATTACAACTCAATTCAAAGTCTTCAACTTCTACGATTAATTCCACCTGTGCTTTTTTAAACTTTTGCTTTACCAGCTCTAAAGCTTCTTCAATAACGACACTAATCGATGTCAGCGTTTTCTCATTATTCGTATTTTTCTTAAAAATATTCATGTAGAGATCTGTAATTTCAGTGACTTTATTGGTGTGCTTATCAATTGAGAAGTAGGTATTTTCAATATCCATTGGTCTCTTTTTAATCAGCCTTTCAACAGATGTTTTTATGATGAAAATATGATTTTTGATATCATGAGCAATACTGGCTGCAGCAAAGCCAAATTGCGCAATTTTAGAAAGTCGAATAACCTCGCTTTCAAGGTTGTACACTTTTCGATAACTAAGATGGCGATAATAGACATTGAACCTTACTGCCTCAAAAGCATTTCCAAAGTAGTATAGTGGCAAGATCGCACCTGTTACCTCAAGCCCAAGAAGAGAATCATTTAAGACCACAAGAAAGCTTACAACAATACCTATTCGTAGGAAGAGTTCTCGCTTTCTTAAGCGATTTAATTCAAGCCAAATCATCGTACACGAGTAGAAAACGACAATAGCACCAAGTCCTCCCAGGAGTTTTCCTAAAAGATTAGGAGAGACATTAAAATGCATTGTTTTGGCAAAGAGATTATCTTTTATGTAATGATGATTATCAAAGAGAAAGTTATAGTCAAAGAGAGTCGTAGAAAAGGAGCATACTAGAAGGATAGAAACAAAGCTTAAACAGTACAACTTAGCAAATGAAAGTCCTCTAACCTTGTGACCAAAATAAACTTCAACCGTTCGCAAATAACAGTAGAAGGAACTATATGCACAAATCCAAAATATAATTAAAATAAAGTCAGAGAGCTTTTGATTTATAAAATGAGTGTTAAAGGCAAAGACAAAACAATAGCAGGCCGTTGATAAACACATTGCTGCCGGCCAGAGTATATTTCGATCTCTTATCTGATAATAATTCGTTAGACTCGCAAAGAATTGATAAACGAAGAATGAAAAAACAAATGTCGTTAAATATCTTGTAAATGATATATATAAGTCAAGTTCCACAAACGTTCCTCAAAAATTAATGACTTAGTTCTTAGTATAATTGCTATCAAAATATAATTTATCAGAATAACTAAAAAAACTTGAAAACCACTAAAGATATTAACCACTTACAATAGGTTTATTCACTCAGATCAATCGTAAAGGTTGTATTAGGTGATTTATCATTTAGCCACAAATTAAAGCCGGAGCGACTTAAAAGCTCCTTAGTAATGGCAAGCCCAATCCCATGGCCGCTGCTCTTCTTGTTACAGGTGAAGCCAAATTCAAAAATATGCTCAGCAGTACGAGGCTCGATTCCACCTCCACTATCAACGACATGAATAGATTTATCATGCCCTTTAAAGATAAGCTTCACCCACTTATTTGTACCTTCATTACCTTGAACAGCTTCTAGAGCATTTCTGATGAGATTAACCACAGAGATGACTATCTCTGTTTTATTACAGTGAATGGTAAATTCATCGGCCACAATTTCAAGCTTAACATTGGTGGCCTCAAACTTAGGAAATACTAATTCTTCAATTTCTTGAATAATTTCTAAACTAGAATAGTCCTCTTTCTTTGAGGCAATATTATTTTTAAAAATATTCATATAGAGATCAGTTATCTCTAGAAGTTTATCATTGTGTTTTAAGATTTCCTCATAGGCCCTCTGCTTATCTTCGACTTTATTGCGAAGAAGCGAGCTAATCTTTACCTTGATAACAAAGATATGATTCTTTATATCATGAGCAATACTTGCAGCAGCGAAACCAAATTGGGCCACCTTGGAGAGCCTAATGACTTCATTTTCAAGATTAAATAATTTTTCAAAGGCTAGCTTACGATAAAAGAAGTTAAATCTAACGGCTTCAAAAGCATTTGCTAAATAATAGATTGGAATGAGGGCCCCTGAAACCTCTAAGCTTAAGCATGTGTCATTAATTACTGATAAAATCGTTAAGACAATCCCTATTTTTAATAAGTATTCTTTCGAGTTCGACTTCTCTAACTCTTTCCAAATAACAGCACTTGCAAAGAAAACAGAAAGGGCACCTAGGCTGCCGACAATTTGTCCAAAGATATTCGGAGACATTGCAATCTGGGCCGACTGATAAAAGAATGACTCATTTACAATACTCTGGGCCGTAAAGATAAAGCTATTGTCAAAGATGATATAAGATCCCAAAGAAATGAGTTGAACAATCGTAAGGACGAAAATAACAACTTTTGGAATCTTTAAAAATTTTAAGCTCTTACCCAAGAATGCTTCAATTGCATGCATATAACAATAGAAAGCGATAAATGCAAAAATCCACAAGAGATTTAAAATGGCATTTGACGTCTTAATATCTGTAACATGAGTATTTATAGTGAAGAATAGACAGTACATAGCAGAGAAGAGACACATCTGCGTATACCAAAGACTAGAACGTTCCTTAATAGTGTAAGAGCTAACCAGTCCTGAAAAGAATTGATAAGTGAAGAAGGCCAAGAAAAATATCGTAAGATAACGTGTAATATGAATATAGATATCAAGGCTCACGCCATCTCCCTCTTAGCAGAATACACAAATATTATGTACCTTACGTATCAAACATTCAAGAACTACTGTAGATTCTCACCCCCATCATCCATGTGTTCAGGACGCTTCCAATAACTATACTGCGGAGTCCAGTCACTTGAAGAGACTCCGGCCAATGTTAGAATATTCCACATTGAACAAAATTCATCCCCAGGACCGAAAACCGCAGAATTCTTTCGATAGACCTTAGTGCCAACTTTTTGATAACAGACAATTCCAGGCATATTCACCTCACCCGCAACGACGCTTTGTTCTTTTATATAATCTCCTCCCCCATGAGATAATATATTAAAGCGCCACCCTCTCTCATTTGCAAAGCGACGTTGAATTTCTGGATCATCCTTAGAAACCAAAACCAACGAACACACACTCTCAATATGAGAAACAAGGCCGTTAATTCCATCTCCCCACAACGTGCAATAACGGCATGCCTGTCCCATATTATGAATCATAATAAGTTGATCTTTATCCCCAAAAAGATCATATAAATTCACGGCACCAGTTGTGCTTCGAAAAGTGTAATCTTTTACTTCTTGAGCTGGTTGATCTTTACGCAAAGCTGCAACCTTTTGAGTTAACTCAAATAGCTCTTTTTCTGCTTCTTTTAGTGCTGAAACATTTCCCATATAAACTCCAATCGAATGAAGATATATTCGTTTGTGGATACGGGGCCGTCAATTTACGAAAAGGTAAAGAATTGGAAATCTATTTTAAACAATTGATTAGTTCTGTAATAAGCTTTTTTGTATCTCTATTTTCAAGATAATTTTGCCTGACACAAATATAGATACCATGACTACTTTCTTTCTTCTTATAGATCTTTAGCTTTTTAGATTCATTAAAGCTTGATGAGGGAACAACACAAAAAAGACCACCAACTTCACAAAGAGTCAGCATTGCCTTGTGAGAGTTTACACAGCCGACTGCTTCAAATTTTGATCGCCAACTCTTTCCTAAAGAACGAGACAAAAAGTTTTCGGTATAGAGATCTTCTTTACGATAAGTAACAAGCTTTCTTTTTTGCTTGCTATCTTCATTTAGAGGGCCAACTAAGTATGTCCCATCACGACAGACTTCAAAGGCGGCCAAGCTTTTTTGCGTCGGAATAACATGGGTCATAATAATATCTAATTCACCTGCTTGTAGCTTTTCAATCAGGTTAATGGCAGAGTCAAAGTGTAAGTCAAAATGACCAATATTCTCCCTATCGTGTAATACATTTAAGGCCGGCAGTAAAAACTTCTCTCCGGCTTCAAAAATACTTCCTACCTTCAAATCAATTCTTTGTGCTTTATTTTGAATAGCACCACTTATTGTATTAAAGCTTGGAAGAACTTGATCGAGGAAAGCCTGACCTTTAACTGTTAAAGAAGTTGTTTTATTTGATCGAACAAATAGCTCATAGCCTAGCTCATCTTCTAAGAGCTTGATCTTACGAGAAATCGCAGGCTGAGAAGTATTAAGCTCTCTTGCCGTTTGCGAAAAATTTAAGTTCTGCCCGAGATGGCAAAAGACTTCAATATAGTTGAGATTTATATTCATGCCATTTCATACCATATCATTATGATATTTCAAAACAGCATCCATACTCTTTCATTATTACATGTAAAAAAAGGGAGCATGAAGCTCCCTTTAAATTTTTAGTAGCAATAAGCGTTTTGAGTAAGTAGAACTTTTTTTGAGTCCACTAGGTAAACCATTTCCTGCTCGCAATCTGTTTTTACAGGAACATAAATTTGCTCACCTTCATCATAGTAAACATCAGTCGTCTCTTCTGACCATAGGACATTGAAGAAGACTTCTTTATCTTCTGCACTACTATTTGAGTAGTATACGTAAGTTTTTGGACCAAAATATGCTTTTGCAGTTTTTTCAACAGCTTTCTTTGCTTGTGCAATTACTGAGTTTGAAACAGGTGCTGCAACTGAAGTAAGTGATAGCATCGCTACCATTAATAATTTTTTCATCTTATTCTCCTCATAGGTTTTTTGTCTAAATAACAATTTTTCTATTTAAACGTCTACGAGTATTCGTAGGTATGTAATTTATTCTTCTAAATATTTTAGATACTTATAGTGTCTACTTTTTTGACTCCCTCATGATTATTTACACTTATCACCACTTATTTCACCACTAAGCTATATTGCACGCATGAAAAATATAAGAAAGATCGTAACTAAAGGTATAATTTTATCAACTCTCGTATCGAGTGCTTTTGCACAAGAGAATAACTACTTCTGGCAACAGGAGTCTTTTAATCCTCTCCAACATAATTGTGAGTGGCGCTATGAAGGCTGTGTATCCGTAGATGAAACTCAAATTGATATGCGCTCTCAAGCAAAGAGGATGCTAGATGAAATCTATAGCTGTAAGAATACTATTCAAGGCTGTAGTGATGAAGAACAAAAACGCATTGATGATATGGAAGGTATCAAAGGGCGTATTGGTAATGAAACCATTCGTGGTGGAATGAACCCAAAAGAATTCTCTGAATTCCTAAGAAAGTATGATCCTAGTGATAATAAGAAGGGTTACTTTATTCCTCTAGGTCTAAGCGATAAAGAAGCACTTATGCTTGCCGCTTCCACTTCTCTTGGACTTGTTATGTTTGCTTCTGATGAAGAAACAATGGACTTCATTCAAGATCATAAGAATGGCTTTACTGAAAAACTAGTATACCCAACTAATAATCACGAGCGTCTCATTATGGGAGGTGCTGCTGCAGGTTCTTACTTCATGGGAGTAGTCCTTGAAGATGGAAAGCTTAAAAAAGCAGGTCTCTATGTTGTCACATCTCAAATTGCGACACAAATTGTAACGGAAGGCTTTAAGAAAACTTTTGGCCGTCAAAGACCAAATAAAGATCTTGGAGCGTATGCATTTGGAACGGAAGGAAAATCATTCTTCTCAGGCCACTCTTCAGGAGCATGGTCATTTGCAACTGTATTTGCTGAAATCTACAAAGACAATAAAGTCGTCCCATACCTTGCCTATGGTGTTGCGGCCCTAACTTCATATGGACGTCTACACGACAGAAAGCACTGGTTATCTGACGTATTTGCAGGTGCTATCGCAGGTCACCTCATCACAAAGCTTGTTATCAGAATGCACGAAAGTGATGATAGCGAAGGTGGACTAATGGTTTTTCCAAGCTGGAATGCTGAATCAGGAACATTCATGGTTAATTTTGAATGGACTCCTAAGAGAAAGAACTCGCAGGGAGAATTTCAGTGTAAAAAGATGCCTGAAGGAAAAGAGAAAATCCGTGCTTGTATCTATGAAGCTTACTTAAGATCACAAAACTAAAACCCGGGCCAGCAAAGCTGGCCTTTATACGTATAAATTTTATCGACTAACTATGATAAATTTCGATATCCCCCTATAATCAGGCAACTTGGAGATATTATGAAGAAGTTGAAATCCCTAGCTCTATTAGCTTTTATTAGTATTAGCGCTCAAGCTCAAGCGGCCCGTATCTGGTCATCAATCCCCTTTGTAAGAGGAGCGGATCTTTGCGCCTATAAGCAAGCCTACTCGCAAACTCGCTCAGAGTATATGAGTGAGATGACAGGTTTAGCATCAGAGCTTATGCAATCAGGAGCAAAAGGAAGCGAGGCCTTACAAATGCTTGTTACTTTCGATGCCTTATACGACAAGAACGTAAGACTTGCCACTCAACATAAGTATCTTGATGTGACGCTCGAAAATACATTTAAAGCATATTTTGATGGTTACTATCGTGACTTTCCAGTGGTTGATAGAAAACTAGAATTCGTCCAAATGAATAATATTCGTTATATCTTTAATTCAATCAATAATGGTCAAAGACCTGGATGGATTCCTGATAATGCAGGAGAGCTTGTTGATTATATGGCCTATGGTTCATATTCATTTGCCCCTAATTGTCGAGGTAATATCCAAGTAACTCTTACTCTTGTAGGATCAGATGGATCGACAAAGAATTATCAGGGAATAGGACAACCTTCAGTTGTGATGTCTCAAATTGCTTCACGTATGTTTGAGGACTTTCAAAGAACACAATTTCCATCAACACTTAGAGTGAATGGAAGAAAGCTTACAATTATTGGAACTCATAATGGATCAGTCGGAAGAGTAACATCATTAAGACAAGCAGAACGAGCTTGTGACAATATGTATGCAAGACTTCCTAATGGATCTGAACTTGAGGCAATTGATGCTTACGGTGATTGGAACGGTGGAGTTTCAATTCATCAAAATATCTGGGCACTTCGTGGTGGAAAGGTATATCACCCAGGACTTATGAATCCCTCACCAGTACGTGATCCATGGTCAGTGAATGCAAAAGTCTTGAATTACTACTGTGTTCGCTAGAGCTTAAAAAGTTTTTTAATTTCAGTGTCGGGTTTAACCTGCCCGGCACGATAATCCATAACTTTCTTTCTCTTCTCATTAAAGTAGTGATGAAGATGAATAAGAACTCCAAATTTATCGTCAATTTCCATTTTAGAAATAAGAAAGCCGGCCTTAAGCTTTGGGATAATAACCGCATTATTCGTAGCGCAGTGGCGAGAATAAACCATTTGAAAGCCCTCTGCCTCTAAAATAGCGAGAGTCTTATCAAGCATGGCCCCATAAATACCATGGCGACGATACTCAGGAAGAACGGCCGAGTTACACATATAATAAGTTGTACTATTTTCTTGGAAACCCCAACTCCAGCCAATGAAATTCTCATCCTTATCGAAGGCCGCAAGACAGAGTTGATATGGACTGCCCATATTCTCTTTTAGTCTTTTAATATTAGCTAATTCTTCTTCTGAGAGAATGTCCCAAAGAACATAACTATGGTCTTCTTCAAAGACTTCTTCTTTGTGTGCTTGATAATACTTATCAAATTCTTTGCCTTCTAGGATTCTAATTTCAAATTCCATCATAGAGAAATGATACAGGAAATACGGATGGGTGCAAATGAATTAAGCAAGATTTAAAGAGGAGGCTACGCCACATAACCTCCCCCATTTTAGAGTCTTAGAATCTAAAACCAATACCGACACCAACAAGGAGAGGATCGATATCAACTTCAGCATTCACAACTCCAGATCCAGTATCAACTGTTGCATCTGTTTGTAAGTAAAGTTTTTTTACGTCAAAGTTTAGATACATATTTTGTGCAACCTTGATATCTGTACCAAGCTGTAATGCATATCCAAATGAATCATCGTACTTAGTTGAGGCCATGCCTCCAGGAACTTCTCCATAAAAGATTGTGTAGTTGATCCCTGCTCCTACATATGGTTTTAAAATACCAAAGTCCATATGGTACTGAGCAAGTAATGTTGGAGGTAGAAGAGAAACACTTCCAAGGCTTCCTGTTCCATTTAGATTTACGTCATGAGTTGCTGTTGCAAGAATTAATTCAACAGCAAAGTTTGGATGGAAGAAGTAAGAGAAGTCGACTTCAGGTACTGATTCGTTATTAATTGCAATATTACCACCGATACTATCACTAACATCAGGGCTTACACCAAGCGCTCTTACACGCACCATCGCGTTTTCTTGCGCGAATGAAAAAGAATTAAACATTAAGAAAAATAGAATTGAAATGATTGATGTTTTTTTCACAAAAACTCCTTATGTGTTTTTTTATATAAAAAAAAATAACAAAAGAGTTTTTAAATTTTTATGAGACAGATCAGAGATAAAAATAAAAATAAAAAAAAGCCTACTTTTGTAGGCTTTCATTTTTAATTCTTAGTAATGGAATCCCCACTGTTGCATGAATGCATGATCTGAATCATCAAACATTGGCCACCAGCCTTGAGAACCTAGCTGCTCACCTGTTTCATAATCGATCGTATGGTTGATCCAACCTGTTGGCTCTGGCCCAACAAAACGACGAAGAACAATTCTTCCATCAACAATATAATCTGAGCGGTGATACGTTACAGTGAAGACAGAACCGTCGGCCTTTCTTCTAAAGAAACGAATAACTTCACGATCAGTTAGATTATCACCAAGGTTCCACATAAGAGTTGTGTCACCAAAGTCTTTTGCCTTATACCAATCACCTACTAGGTAATCGTGCTTCATTGTTGAAACCATCGAACGAAATTCTTGGTATTCAGTCATAAGTGTTTTTGCGTCTGGGTGGTTATAACCAAAAACAAGGCAAGGCAGCATTGCCAGCATTAGAATGATAGATTTCATTAACTTCTCCTTTAAATTGAACGAGTATTTTCGCAATAAAGATCATGGAATGGCAATAAATGACAACTTAAGAAAGTTAAATTTATTGATTTTCAAATACTTACAACACCATAAATAGCAGTAATTCTTATAGGATTGAAGAAGGATAGGGCCATAACATACCTATTTATGGTAGTTATAGCGCTATGCAAGTAAACGTAAAATACCTCGACAATTTAAAAATCGAAGCCAGCTTCGACGACTTCAAAATCATTTCAGACCAGCCTGTTCGCTACAAAGGTGACGGTACAGCTCCTGGCCCATACGACTATTTCCTAGCATCATCTGCCATGTGTGCAGCCTACTTTGCCAAGGTCTATTGTAATAGTCGTGATATCCCGACAGAAGATATTCGTATCAGTCAGCAAAATATTGTGGATCCCGATAATCGTTACAAACAATCATTTGTGATTCATGCAGAACTTCCAGCTTCAATATCTGAAAAAGATAAGAAGGGAATTCTTGCATCAATGAACCGCTGTACTGTAAAGCGTGTGATCCAAAATGAAATCGACTTTAAAATCGAGGCCAAAGAAATCTTAGGAAATGATGTCAAACTTGAATATGAAATAAATGACGCTAAGACCATGATTGCAGGAAAGGACTGTTCTCTTGAGGAAACAATTGAGAATATGACTTCGCTTCTTGCAGATCTAGGAATAAAGATTGAAATCGCCTCTTGGCGTAATCAAGTCCCTCATGTTTGGTCTGTTCATATCAGAGATGCAGACTCTCCAATGTGTTTTACCAATGGTAAAGGAGCAACAAAGGACGCTGCCCTTGCCTCGGCCCTTGGTGAATATCTTGAACGTATCAGCACGAATTACTTTTATAGTGATTACTATCTTGGTGAAGAGATCGCTAATGCAGACTTTGTTCACTACCCTAACGAGAAGTGGTTTGAAATACCAGAAGATGACACACTTCCAGAAGGTCTAATGGATAATACCCTAATTGCTGCTTATGATAATGATGGTGAGCTTTCAGCTTCTCACCTAGTTGATACAAACTCAGGAAATTATGAGCGCGGTATTTGTGCACTTCCTTATGAGCGTCAATCAGATGGTCAAACGGTTTATATCCCGGCAAACCTTATTGCCAACCTATTTGTAAGTAATGGGATGAGTGCCGGGAATACAAAGTATGAAGCGCGCGTACAATGTCTTTCTGAAATTTTTGAAAGAGCAGTAAAGAAACAAATTATTGTCGATGAAATAACTCTTCCAGATGTACCAAAAGCAGTTCTAGAAAAGTACCCAACAATTATGGAAGGGATTGCAAAACTTGAAGAAGCTGGCTTTCCAATTGTCATTAAAGATGCTTCTCTTGGTGGCCGATTTCCTGTCATGTGTGTGACGCTAATGAACCCAAGAAACGGTGGAGTCTTTGCTTCTTTTGGGGCACACCCTCGTTTTGAAGTAGCACTTGAGAGATCATTAACAGAACTTCTGCAAGGAAGAAGTTTTGAAGGAATGAATGATACTTTCCCACCAACATTTAACGAGTTTGCAATTCGTGAACACAATAATATTGTTGATCACTTTATTGACTCAACAGGTGTTATCTCGTGGAAGTTCTTTGGGGCCAAACCACAATATGAATTTAACGAGTGGAACTTCTCAGGAACAACGCAAGAAGAATATAACTACTTGATGGATATTCTTAAACAACTTGAGAAAGAAGTTTATATTGCCGATTACAATGAACTGGGTGCGGCTGCATGCCGAATTCTTGTTCCAAATTATTCTGAAATCTATCAGCCAGAAGATTTAATTTGGGATAATCATAATCAAGCTCTCGACTACCGAGAAGCGATACTGAATCTCCATGCTCTTGATGAAGAAGACCTGTCTGAACTCGTTGGCCAGCTAGAAGAAAGCTCATTGGATAATTACATGCCAGTATCAGAGCTTATCGGTGTAGCCTTTGATGAAAGTACCGTATGGGGACAACTTGTTATTGGAGAACTTAAGGCCCTGACTTATCTTGCACTAAAGCAATTTGAAGATGCCAAAGAACTAGTTGAAATGCTTGGAACATTCAATGACAATACGATTGAGAGAAGACGCTTCTATCAGGTACTTAATATCGCCCTCGATATTGAACTTGGTGAAGATCTAGAAATTGCCGATTATAGCGAAAACTTAACTCGTATGTATGGTAGTGAATTAATGGAGCGAGTAACTAAGACAATTACTGGAGAGAATCGTTTTGATGGACTTACACCAACAGGAATGAATCTTGAAGGAATTGATAAGCATTTAAAGTTAATTGAAAGTTATAAAAAGCTTCAATTAGCACGCCACAACTTTCTAAAATAAATCTTTATGGTAACCTCTTTAAAAACTTTAGGAGGTTACCTATATGAATCTAAATACAATTCACTTTAAAGACGGCAAAGGACTAGATAAGACACTTAAAGACTTTGATGCCAAGGCCTATCTTATTGTTAATGTTGCTTCTAAGTGTGGACTGACTCCACAGTATGAGGCGCTACAGAAACTTTATTCTGAATATAAGGATCAAGGTCTAGAAATTTTGGCCTTCCCAGCAAATGAGTTCCTTGGACAAGAACCTGGAACTAACGAAGAGATTCAACAATTCTGTAATCTAGAGTACAACGTAACTTTTCCAGTAAATGAGAAAATAATAGTTAAGGGTGAAGGACAGCATCCTTTATACAAGGCCTTAACAGAAACAAAGAAGGAAGCTGTTAGAAATGACAAACCGGACTTTGAACAACTTCTAATTAGTAAGGGACTTATTTCTGGCCAACCTCATGACATTCATTGGAATTTTGAAAAATTCCTTCTCGATAAGAATGGGGAGATTGTTGAAAGATTCTTCCCAGATATCGCACCAACAGATGAGAAAATCACTTCTAAGTTGAAAGAGCTTTTATAAGTGAGACCTGCACTAAGCAGGTCTCTTTCTTATGTCACTAACATTTTTATTCATCAAGAAGCGAATAAAATACTTATAAAAGAATTTTCTTATTCCTTTTGGATTTGTTCCAAATTTCTCATAGAATTCATCCGGTGTTTCATAAAGGCCTAAGTCTCTGACAATACCTTCTTTTTGAATATAAGTTGAGTTTCCACCTTTCCAGTCAACTTCGGGATTTTGTAAATCCTTACAAGCAACCCCATGGCCACAAAAAGAGCGTACATTTTTTCCGGCCATCTTTTGAATTGCTGCAAGATAGTCAGTATCGAGAATGAAGCCTTCAAGGTTATACCACTGCCCCTGATATTTCACTTCTACCCAGCTATGAAGAATTTCACGTGGAGCAATTTTATAAAAGATTCCGGTAATGGCCCCATATTGTAACTTCTTATCAATTGTAAAACCATGTAGTCTATTTTCAATCCCACAAGCCGTTAACAGACTCATAAGCAGCGTGGCCTTTGTATTACATTGGCCATAACCATCACGTAAGACCTCAGATGCAGTCAAATCATCACTCGAGTTATAGCCAAAATTAATCTCATCTCTAACATAGCGGTAGCAAGCTCCAATGATTTGAGACTCATCTCGAGAAAACTCGAGAATTTCACTTTTTAATGCAACGATATCGGGATGGTCAAGATCGAGTAATTTTGATTTCATATATTCTCCTTAAGAAGATCATACGAATTTTTGTTATTCTATTCTTGTATAAACTGGCTATTTTTAAAGATTTCCTTCGGTGATAGGCCAAAGCTTTGTTTAAAAAACTTTGAAAAGTGAGCAGAGTCACTAAAGCCAGCAGCGATAGCGACATCCGTAATACTTCTTCCTTGCGCTTGAGCTTCCACGGCCCTTTTTAATTTTTGCCAAAGGATATACTTTCTAAATGTAACCCCTACTTCATCCTTAAATAAGTGTAGTAGCCGACTTTCTGAAAGGGCAATCTTAGTGGCCACATCCTTGAGCTTTATTTCATCGAGGTTTTCATAGGATTTAATGATATCAAATAATTTAACAATTCTTTGGTCCATCTCTTTATCTGAAAGAAGCCCCAGCTCCTTTAAGAATTTTTCAACACTATTGTGATTGATATCTTCGAGCTCTAAGTCCCTAAGCTCAATAACCTTAGGATCTAATTTAAAACTAGCTTCATCATCAATGAGAATATTTAGATTGTGGCATGCTTCACTTAGAAAGCGATGTTTTTTTAGAGAAGGAAGGTAGACGGCCATCTCTTCGAATACACCATCTTCTGTTTCGTATTTTAAGGGGCATGAATCGAGAGAGACCGAAATCTGTTGAGCAATATGAGAGTGAAACTCAACATTTAAGGATTTAGATTCAATAACAGTAAAATAGTCGAAGAGGTAAATTTTACGATTCATGGCCCTATTATAAGGGCCATTTGAATCAATTGCTAGTTTGTTATGCTGCGATTTTTTCTAATTTTTCAACAGCTGTTTTAATTTGTTCACTCTTTTTAACAAGATCTTCAACTTCACGAGCAGAAGTCTCTTGAGAACTCTTCAGCTGCCACTGAGATTCATTAAGAGTGTTAATCGATGTATTTACATCTGCAATACCATTTTCCTGCTCTGAAAGTGCTCCAAGAATTTCATTACACATGCTAGAAGATTCCATTGATTGACCAACCAGCTCCTCAAGGGCATCACGACAATCAGACATTAATTTCTGACCTTCAAGTAAATCCTTTTCTGTTACCTGAACAAGGTTTTCAACTGTCTTAGTCGTCATATCTGTTAGCTCTTTCACTCGACGAGTTGACTCTTCAATGATTGTAGCAATTTCAATGGCAGACTCACCGCTGACTTTAGCAAGGCCTCCAATTTCCTCGGCCACAACACTGAACCCCTTACCGTGCTCACCTGCTCTCGCCGCCTCAACAGAAGCATTAAAAGAGAGAAGTTTTGTTTGGAAAACGATATCACTAATGACTTCAGTCTTTTCTTGAATATCATTAATTGTATTTGAAATATCATTTAACTGAACACTATTGTCACGAATAACTTGAATAACTTCTTCATTATCTTTTTTAATAATATCAAATGATTGAACTAGTCTTAAGATTTTCTCTTTAGATTCGTTTGAGATATTTGCAGTATGTTTGGCAAGGCCACTTGATCGATCGGCGTTATCTCTTGTTGAGTCAACCATTGACTTGATCTCAGTGATCGCCGCTGCAACATTGTCCACAGAGTCAGTTTGCTTACTGGATACATCAAGGATTTGCCTTGAGCTCGAATTAATATTATTCGCAATGCGCTCTAGTTCAACATATTCTGTCTTAAGGTTTCTAATCACGTTTTTAATTGGCGAGATAAAGTTTGCATACATTGAGTGGGCATTCCATAGAGATAGCCCCAGAGCAATGGCAACACAAATCATAAGTCCAATAAGAGTACTCTTTTTAGCTTCAAAGACGGCAACCTTTACGTCATCAATATAAACACCAGTTCCGATAATCCATCCCCAAGGAGCGAAGTATTTGATATAAGAAGTCTTTTCAATGACATCACCTTCTTTCTTACGAGCGCGGTAATAAGTGAGAGGCCCTTCCCCCTTTTCAAGTCCAATTTTTAGAAATTCTTTATAGAGGTAAGTTCCCTTCCCATCTTGGTACTTGGCCATATTATTTCCGACTTTATAAGGGTCAGCACCATGAGCAACAACATTTAAATTCTTATCACTGACAAAGAAGTAGTTTTTGCCATCGTAACGAAGGGCCTGTAGTAAATTCTTTGCATGTAGTTTTGCTTCTTTTTCTGTAATCTTTCCGGCCTGTGACTCATCATAAAGATACTTCACCATACTATAGGCGTTGTGAATCGCGACCTTTACGCTCTCATTCTTACCATTTCGGGCAGTCGAGTTAATCGATGGAAGGGTCACAGCAAATAGTAGGACAACAAAGACTGCCGATGACAAAATTGAATAAACTGACGCAGAAAAGAAGTATTTAATTCTCTCTCTTAAACTAACCATTAGTTTTCCTCCTAAATACCTCTTACTCCTCGTCAGTTTAGAGAACAAATTAATGAACCAAACTCAATTATTTTTATGATTTTAATCAGGGTCAGAAAAATGTAAACTTTAATGAAGTTGATGCTTATTCCTAATGGAGTTATCTTAAAAAGGATGTTTTTAATGAAAAAGCTAGTTTTCTTTGTCCCAAAGGCCAATGCAGAGGTCGTAAAAAATGCGGTTTTCGATGCTGGAGCAGGGACAATTGGTAATTATGACCGCTGCTCATTTGAAGTAGAGGGTGTGGGGCAATTTAGGCCAAATAAAGAGGCCAATCCACATATTGGAAGAAATGGTGAAATAGAGAAAGTTGTCGAATTAAAAGTTGAGACAATTTGTCCAGATAATAAAGTCAAAGAAGTCTTGGAAGCGCTCAAGAAGGCCCATCCCTATGAAGAGCCTGCTATTGACCTCTACGATCTCGTTAACTTTGATTAGTTTGGAGGAGAATAGATGACAGCACTAAGTGAGAAAACTTGTATCCCATGTCAAGGAGGAGTTCCTCCCCTACCCATGGATGAGAAACTTCAATTAAAGGATCAACTTGATCCTCGTTGGAGCTTTGCTAATGACAAGAGAAGACTCAGCCTTGAGCTCTCATGTGATAAATTTGATCAACCTATGGCCATAGCAAATGAGATTGCAAAAGTTGCAGACGAACAGTGGCATCATCCAGACCTCTTCATTAGTTTTGGAAAATTAAAGGTTGATCTATGGACACATAAAATTGATGACCTCGTTGAGAGCGACTTTATTTTTGCCAGTAAGATTGATCAGATTTTAAAGTCACATAAGCTTTAGTGCTAAGTTATAAACAAATGGAATAACCTCGATCGCAATTAGGATGATAATAATGATCTCCATTAAGTGGCTTTTGCGGTTATTTACTTCGGCCATATACATCTGAGAAACATCAAGAAGGTTCTTAAGCTTCTGGTCAACAAGGGATTGCCATTGTTCTACTTGTAAACGCTTTAAGCAGATTCGAAATAAGCGCGCATAGTAGATATCACCAATAACTTTTACAGAGTTCTCAATTCGATCAACTAACTCACTTGTCTCAAAGTACAACTGACTGGCATCCTTAGCGAGCACTGATACCTTACTAAAGATTGATGGGTTCTTTTCAACAACTTGTCGATATAGCCCAGATAATTTCTTATCGAGAAGATCATCGAAATAACGAAGTTCAAGAAGCTGAATATTTGCAAACTCAATAACATCACAAATATCATGGCCATCAACTTCAGAGTAGACAAAGGCATTATCCCAATCAATTGCCACAAGATCGTCAGGCCCATAGCTGACAGTACAATCAACAACAGGTGCTAACATTGCTGGACTCAACTTTACATTCTTTTCCATCGCCAATAATTGATAGACGAAAGAATCTTCCAGCCAGTAATCTTTGTTATGATACTTAGGAGAAGTGACAAAAATACTATATTCTTCACTTTGCTCCCATATCTTAGGCTTAACGAGAGACTCTCCTAGCGACTCAATAAAGAAGCTTATTCTTTCTCGACAAAAATTCTCAACGGAGTCCCCTTGAGACCAATTCTCAACCCATTCAATTAATTCTTTCTTATCCACAAAGAATGGACATTCGATATCCACGGAAAAAGAAAGAGCACCATAGCTCCATAATTTTGCCGTGACGGCCACTTTCAAATTCTCAATCGAATGCTCTCCTAAGAAGACCACTAATGGTGGATCCTGAAAGAGCATATTCTTGGAAGGCCTATTTAGACTAAATTTTTTAAGAACAGTAAGGCTTTTAAGCTTTTCATAGGCCTTGTCTAATAATACCTCATGAGCAATATCAAAAATTCGATAAACCTTAAGGACACCCATCTTCTTATTCATAAATCACCGATACCAAGATTAAGAAAAAAGTGAAATAACACATTTAAGCTGTCCACTTCCATACTTGGCCATTTTTTCAAATTCATTAATCCCCACAGGGATATTAATATTATCAACCTTGTCCTGATTATCTTTCAAATCAGAGTCGTTAAAATAAATAAATTCATCATCGATATTCGTAATAACAATCCAATGAGGTACCTTCGTTTCAGTTAAGCGATAAGCACTTATTAGAACGAGGGCCAATCCTCCGCCTTCTATTATCTCACGAATTTTAGCGATGCCATAATTTTTAAAATGGGTTTTTACACTTACTTCTTTGAGCTTTTTTTCAAAATTTCGTTGAACGAGCTCAATAACCTCTTTCTTCTTTTTATCCCTGACAGAGTCTGTAAAAAGCGAAGACTTGCGATTAATATAAATCTCCGTTTTAAGCCCCCTCTTTGCTGCGGCCAGGGCAATCCCATGGGGGCCACATCCGCCATGCCCTGAGGCCATATAAATAGTTGTGGCCTCACGCCAGAGGTCTAGCTCAAGTTCTTGATTTAACTTTATCTTAGGTTTTAAAAATTTTAAGGCCATCATTAAGGCACTTGGCCCACAGGTAAAGTCCGTCGTTTGCTGGTAGTAGGCAATATTTCTTTTGGCCCTGGGCGGGGCCTTACGGATACGCTTCTCATAGCAAAGAGCATCTTGGTGATCTTCATAATAATCTTGTTTTATTTTGAATTCTTTATAACCAAGTTTTTCATACAATGAGATAGCACCTTTATTCGTTCTCTTAACTTCAAGACGCAGGTATGAACAAGAATGCTCTTGCCCCACCTTCTCTGCCAATAACATAAGCTTCTTGGCAAGGCCCTGTCCCTGAAAATCACGTCTAATAGCAATCGAGTAAATTCTCCCTAAGGATGTCCCACGATGGAAGAAAATGAGAACATAGCCAGCAATAACCTTATTAACAAGGATCAGCTTTAGGGCCCCATGGGACTTAGTAATGGCGTATTTAAAATTCGTGGCGCTCAGGCGATCGCCATCAAAAGACTCCTCTTCAATTTTAAGGAGTGCGTTCAGATCTTCTAAGGTTGCATCTCTAAAAATATGCATAAAAAACTCTCGCTTTTGTTTTTTATAATTTATATTATTCTTATATAAAAAAATATCTTTATTTTTATGTGGAGATAAAAAAAGATGGAAAAACTTGTTGTCATCGTTGATCGTCTAAAAGACTGGCAACCCTACTTCCCTACCGACCAGGTCATTACGGCCAAGGACTACCTATCAAAAGAACAGTATCATCAACTTAAGAACCTTAGGGTTTTGAATTTATGTAATTCTTCCAAATACTTATCCCTTGGTTACTATACTTCTCTTATTGCTGAGGCAAGAGGCCATAAGGTAATGCCCACAGTAAAAACCATTAATGATCTTTGCAAGAAGAAGCACTATACATATGATCTTGACGAGCTTCAAAGCTTGGCCCAAGAAGTGGCCACTAAGTATATTGATAACAAAGAGGAAGTGCGCTCAATCGCTTTTCGAGTTTTCTTTGGTGAAACCAAGGAGAAGCTTTTTAAAAATATTGGTAAGGTTATTTTCAATAACTATCCTGCCCCTATTTTTGAAGTACGCTTAGCTTTTAATAAAATTTGGAAGATTAACTCGATAGTTCCGATTCACATCACAGACCTTAATGAGGAACAGGAGACTTTCTTTGCCCAACATCTTGAACGTTTTAATAATCGTATCTGGCGTCTTCCAAATACTAGAAAACAATACAAGTATGACCTTGCAATCCTAGTGGATGATAAGGAAAAGCTTCCGCCGAGTAACCCTGAGGCGATAAGAAAATTCATCGATATTGGAAATAAGAACGGACTCTATGTTGAAACTATTTCCAAATATGACCTTGCACGAATCAATGAATTTGATGCACTCTTTATTCGTACGACAACTTCACTGGTAAACCCAACCTATGCCTTTGCAAAGACGGCCGTTGATGAAGGGCTCGTTGTCATTGATGACCCCAATGCAATCTTGAAATGTACGAATAAGATCTACCTTCACAATCTATTCAAGAAGAATGGAATTAGCACAATAAAGAGTGAGATAGTCAGCGACTATAGTGATGCAACACTAGATCTTTTAGAAGAGAAGCTTAAGTTACCAATGGTTCTAAAAATCCCAGATGGAAGCTTCTCGATAGGAGTTTCAAAGGTTGAAACAAGACAAGAACTTAAAGAAAGTCTTAAGGAATTCCTACAAAAATCGGCCCTAATTCTAGTTCAGGAATTCCTATATACCGATTTTGACTGGCGTATTGGTGTTATTAACAAGAAACCATTCTATGCTTGCAAGTACTTTATGAGTAAGGAGCATTGGCAAATCTATAATCATGCCAGTGGTGAAGAAGATAGCTCAGGGGATTCACAATGTTTAGCAATTGAAGATGTCCCACAGTATGTAATTGATACTGCGACTAAGGCCTGTACAAAAATTGGTGACGGACTCTTTGGCGTTGATATTAAAGATGACGGAAAAATGGCCTATGTCGTTGAAGTCAATGATAATCCCAATCTCGACTTTGGGGTAGAAGATGAATTAATTGGCGATGAGCTTTATGAAATTGTCATCAAGCACTTTATTACTAAAATTGAAATGATGAAGCATTAACTAAAGGTGTGACTAAACCACACCTTCTTTAGTGCTTGATAAAGGGCCTCATTAATATGAAGAAGTTTCGCATCCTCATTTTGTCCCAATAAGTAGATCTGCTTCGCAAAATCACCAATGACAGGTGCTTCACTAGGACTTAGGCTTTTAACTTCATTCGGATATGCATCTTTCAAGCGCTTACAGACACTCATGACTTTGTCTCCGTTCTTATCACGGTAAGCAGCAACACCAAAAGATCGACAAACCGTCGGTCTTGTAGAGTAATTCATACAATAACCATCAGTTCCTTCTTGTGAATTACGATGATAGAAAACACATAATCTCGAAGTTCTTACCTCAAGTTCTTCTAGTAATTCTTCTACCCTCTCAATCCCTTCTTCGTTGAGAATTCGAAATGCACTTGGTAACATTTCAGAAGTCGATGCCGATATTTCTTGGCTTAAGCAACAGGCCCCACACCCACTTAAACAAGGCAGCCCTTTAGATAGTTGATAACTTGAAAAAGTCTGTGACGACTTTTCAAAGATTGATTCGATATGCTTTGAGATCTCTTTATTTAAACTCATAAAAACCTACAACACGTAAAAACCGAAGGCCATTCTATTCAAAAAAATTTAATTGGCAATAAAATTCAGCAAACAAAGAAGAGACCAATAAATTCAAGCACTTGGCCTTAATCATCTCTATGTAAATGTTATCCAATCTCTATTCATAACTGGTTTAATTTACTATTAAGACACTATGAGAAAATTAAAACTTCTAATTCTAGCACTTCTACAACTATCAATCTTTGCCATCTCGTTTGAAGGTCGAGTTCTGTATATTCACGATGGTGATACCATGACAATTTATAGTGACTTTCTAGGAAAGAAGAAAAATATTCGTATGCTAGGAATTGATACACCCGAGGTCGACTTCAACGGAAATACTCAAGGGCAGATCTCCCTTGATGCCAGAGACTACCTCAGAAATCTTGTTCCAATTGGAAGTACTGTTGTCATTGACTTGGGAAGAGATGGAGACCTAAACACGCGTCGTCTACTTGGTACAGTTCTATACCAAGGCCAAGATATAAATTTAGAAATGCTTAAATCAGGATTAGCAGTACCTTACTTTATTGAACCTTTTGATAAAGACATTATGTACGAATATATGGCCGCTTCTGAAAAAGTCTTCCTTGAAGAAATTGGAATTTACGCTCTTAACGTCCAGCTGCCATATGAATTTCGCATGAGTGTTCAAAATCGTATTGGAACAAATTACGTCGGTGACTTAGAGACAAAAATTCTATATTCACCTGAAGATGGCCACATGGTGCCACCTTACCGCAGGCTCTTCATCCGATCTTTTGAGAGAGCAAAGCAGTTAGGTTATAAGTTATTTTCAAAATAAGTTATTCACATACGTGTCTAACAATTTCACTTACACCATCACCTGATTCAACTTCTGTTGTATAGATGAATTCATTGTCTTTTGGCCCGTATGCAATGGCCTCTTGCTGATAGAGCTTCTTAGTCGTAACGATTCTAAAATCACTCTTAGCATCTAACTTTCTTGCATTGAATTCTTTTAAAGAATTGAACTCAATATTAAATTCAAAAACAGCTCCATAAGTTAGAACAAGAAGTGTCTTACCGTCTTTAGAGATATCCATTGCCGTCGCAATTCTTCCCCAAAGGTTGTAGTTATAAAGATGATAAGGAAGATCTACTGTAGCGACTTCCTCTAGTTCGGCCTTTTCATTTTTCTCGATAGCTTTAGCAACTTTCTTTTTACCTAACTTAAAAAGCTTTGCAGGCATAGCACGGCGATTTTCTTCGTCCACAATCTTCGTTAAAATATAAATATCACCACTTGGATGAACAACCATACTCTCAGCATCGTACTTTTCTTTATTAGGATAAACGAAACGTAGGACAAACTCTGGCCAAACTTCAGTAGTATCAGCTTTCAATTTCATCTCATCGATGGCGACAATTGAAAGAAATTTTCTCTTCTTACGATTATCTCCAATATCTGCAATATAAACACACTTAAGATCACCACATGGACCTAAAGACATATCTTCCATATCATAAGGCTTGAAATTGTTGACCATAACTTTCTTTGTATTCTTTCCAGAAATCGTCGTCCAAAAAATCTCCGGGCCAGAGCCAGAATCATTTAAGTTATACATACGATCATCATGAACTTGAGAGATTGCAATCCCAGACGTCTCATTTAAAACTGAAGTATCAAGGCTTCCAATAACCTGTGGTCCAGACCATTTCTGACAAATAGCAAAAGTTGAAATTGACACTAGAGTAAGTGTGAGTAGACGTAACATAGCTCCCCCAAATTGTTGCTGGACTATTAAATCACTCGTCGTTTACTATGACAATACACATGCATGGAGAGATTAAATGCTAGACTTTAAGGCAAAACCAATAATTGCAGTTATTTATCTACGCCCACTACTTGGCTACACGAGTCATCCAGGAATAAATCAGGTCATTGATTACGCCCTTGAAGACCTTGAAGTTCTAAGAAAGTGTGGAGTCGATGCGGCCCTCTTAGAAAATGAGCACGACAGGCCTTATACAGTTGATGCCTCTAAAGAAGTTATTGCAAGCATGAGTGTTGTGGCCAACATGGTCCAAAGACAAGCGGGCAACTACCCAATTGGCTCAGAGTTTTTAATCAATGATCCAGAAGCTTCCCTTGCAATTGCGAAGGCCGGTGGCAATTCTTTTATCCGTACTGATTACTTTGTTGATCGCATGGCACGTGAGGAATACGGCGGAGAGATGAAAATTGATCCTCAAGGTCTACTCAATTATCGCAAAAAAATCGCAGCAGACGATATTCAACTCTTAACAGATATTCAGGTTAAGTATGCAACCATGTTAGAAGAGAAAACCCTCGCCCAATCTGCTCGCGAAGCTTACGAATTTAAAAGTGCAGCGGCCGTTGTCTCAGGCCGCGAAACAGGAATCGCTCCAAGTGTTAAAGAAATCATGGAAGCAAAAGAAGGCGCACCAGAGCTTCCAATTATTATTGGCTCAGGTCTTTCTCATAATAATCTAGATGAACTCTACCCTGCTCTTGACGGCGCTATCGTTGGAAGTGCACTTATGACAGACACTCGTATGGATTATGAAAAGATTGCACCATTTATGGATATCGTAAGAAGGCTTAGACAATAATGTATACCTTCATTGGCGATGCAGGTTTTGATGATTATACATCCGTACATGAAAGGCATCTTGGTGGTTGTTCTTTAAATGTGGCCACGCATTTTATGCGTAACTCAAATTCAAAAGCAACACTAATCTATCCCGCAGCAAGTGATGGCCAAGTAATTATCAACCATTGTCAAAAAGAAGGTATACAGGCCGTTCCACTTTTTCGAGAAGGAAAGACTCCGATTCAATTTATCGAGACCTTAGAAAGTGGTGAAAAGAACTTCACTGAATACAAAAGTGGTGTGCTTGAAAACTTTCAATTCACCAAAGAAGAACTTCAATTAATTAAAGAACTTGAAGGTCATATCGTCTGCCCTCTCTACTCACAGATCCTTCCATTCGTAGACCAACTTATTGAAGCGAAACCTAGGGCTAAGTTTATTTTTGATTTTCATGATGCTAGTGAAATTGATATTGAAAAGTATTTAAAGCATGCGAGTCTCGCTCAGTTCGGATTAGTGACTGGCCATCCTCTTGAAGACTTCCTCTATGATTATGTAAAAAATCACGATATCAAAATTTTAGTAACAAGGGGAAAGGATAAAATTAGTAAGATCTCAAAAAAACAAATCGAAAACTTTTCCCCAATCCCTTTAGTACCTGTGGTCGACTCGACTGGAGCTGGCGACGCATTCCTCGGAGCCTTCCTCGCTCTCAACAATATCGAAGAAGCATCTCATTACGCAAAATCAATTTTATCAGTTAGGGGCGCGGGTGTAGGGTACGCGGACACTTTTCGACCTTTCAAGTAGTTGTCGAATGATTTACGCATTTCACCCCTTTAAAGCATTCACGAATGCCTTGTATATGCTATATCGTCACGTAAATCCCCTTAAAATTGCTGTTTAAAGGATGATTATAGGCTTTATTTGGTCGAATATATTGATAAGGTTTTGAATTTGCGAAAAGTGTCCGGCTGAGCTCAACAAACCAGTGCGACATTCTTTTTATAAAAGATCTCGTAAGGACAATTATAATTTAGTGTCTTAC
>NZ_JBEBMJ010000003.1:0-505375 GCF_043196375.1 Halobacteriovorax sp. ZH5_bin.2
GCGAAATTTAACTGTGAAGTATATATCCTTTCAAAAGATGAAGGTGGACGTCACACTCCAATCTTCAAAGGTTATAGGCCACAGTTCTACTTCAGAACAACAGACGTAACAGGTGACATCACACTTGCAGACGGTGTTGAAATGGTTATGCCAGGTGACAACACTTCTTTCGCAGTAGAGCTAATTACTCCAATCGCGATGGAAAAAGGTCTTAAGTTCGCAATCCGTGAGGGTGGTAGAACAATTGGTGCTGGTACAGTATCTGAAATTTTAGACTAAATTTTTGCTTAAATTTTGGGGTGGTCTCTTGATCACCCCTTTTTTGCGCTCAATACTTTAAATTGACGCGTAAAAAATATATGGCCTAGCGTAAAAATAATTTGACAATAGGCCCAAAAAAACAGTAAAAGTCAGGTTCAACTTTTAAAATTGATAATAGGATGAGTATGAAAGCTTCTAAGTTAAGAATTAAATTACGCGCATATGATCACAAGCTTCTAGATAGCTCAGTTGATGAGATCGTACAAACAGCTAAAGAGACAGGCGCAAGAGTAGCGGGTCCAATCCCATTACCAACTGAAATTAACAAGTTTACAGTTCTTAGAGGACCTCACAAAGATAAAAAATCTCGTGAGCAGTTCGAAATGAGAACACACAAGAGACTAATTGATATTGTTGATCCAACTCAACAAACTGTTGATAGCCTAATGAAGTTAGATCTATCAGCTGGTGTTGACGTAGAGATCAAGTACTAGTATAAACGAAAAAAATTTTTATTATTAACCATGCATGCATCTCTTGGAGAAGAGTGATGCTGTGGAGGCAAAATGACAGAAGAAACTCAAGCAGTTGAGACTACTGCTACTGTATCGCTTAACACTATCTATGGTGTGAAAGCTGGTATGACAAGAATCTTTGATGAAGCTGGAAACCACGTTCCAGTAACAGTTATCAAACTAATCCCTAACAAAGTTACACAAGTTAAAACTTTAGACAGAGACGGTTACGAAGCTTACCAAGTGGGTTACTACGAAAAAAGAGAAAAGCTTGTTAATAAGCCAACTCAAGGTCACCTAAAAGCTGCTAACGTTGAAAATAACTTTGTAAAATTTGCAGAAGTTAGAACAGAAGGCGTTGATGCTGCTAACTTAGGTAAAGATCTATCTCTAGAGTCATTTGAAGCTTCTACATATGTTGATGTAACAGGAACTTCTAAAGGTAAAGGTTTCCAAGGTCAGATGAAGCGTCACAACTTCAAAGGTGGACCTGCTACTCACGGTTCGAAATTCCACAGACGTGGTGGTTCGATCGGTAACAGAGCTACTCCTGGTAAAGTTTGGAAGAACAAAAGAATGCCTGGTCACATGGGTTGTGACACAAAAACAATCCAAAACATCAAGGTTGTTGAAGTTAATCAAGATAAAGGATACATGCTACTTAAGGGATCAGTTCCTGGTTCAAAAAATGGTTTTGTAAGAATCGCAAAAGCACTTAAGAAGTAATAGTAGACTGAGGTAATAGTTATGAGTGATGTAACAGTATTAAATGCAAAATTAGAAGAAGCAGGAAAGCTTACTACAAATGTAAGTCTTACTGCTGAAGATATTAACGTAGCGGCTGTACACCAAGTTGTTAAGGCTACTCTAGCGGGAAGAAGACAAGGTAATGCTTGTGTTAAAGGTCGTTCAGATGTTAGCGGTGGTGGAGCTAAGCCTTTTAAGCAAAAAGGTACAGGTAGAGCTAGACAAGGTTCAATTAGATCGTCTCTTATGGTAGGCGGTGGAACAGTTCACGGTCCAAGCCCAAGAAGCTACGTACAAAAAGTAAATAAGAAAATGGCAAAGGTTGCAATTCAATCTGTACTTGCTGACAAACTCCAAGCTGGAAAGTTGACAGTAGTAGATACAATTGAATCAACTGGAAAAACTAAAGATATGTACACTCTATTAAATGGTAAGGGTTTACTTCCTGCTTTAGTAGTAACTGCTGATAAAAACTCACCAGCTCTTAGAGCAGTGAAGAACTTACAGTGGGGTAAAGGGATGGCCGTAGAAGGTTTCTCTGTATACGAAGCAGTAAAATTTGAAAACCTAGTTATCGAAAAGAGTGCATTAGAAACCCTATTAAGTAAGTTGGTGTAGATTATGGCGACGTTAGAAAATGTATTAAAGAAACCACTTATCACTGAAAAGACTTCTGTTGCTACAGATAATGAAAACCGTTTTGGTTTTGTTGTAGATCTTAAGGCAAATAAGCATCAAATTAAGAATGCAGTTGAAGCTCTATATGATGTGAAAGTTTTAAATGTAAAGACAAACATTACTCCAGGTAAAGTTAAGAGAGCTGGTAAGGGTGTTAAAAAGACTAGTAAATTCAAGAAGGCTTTCGTTCAATTAGCGGAAGGTCAAAAGATTGAATTTTTTAAAGGTGTTTAACTAGTTAGCTGAGGAAATTATGGGTATTAAAAGATTTAAACCAACAACTCCTTCACTAAGAAAGATGCAAGTCGTAAATAGTGATGAGTTAACAAAAGGTGTAAAGCCAGTTAAAGGCCTTACAGCTGTTAAGAAAAATTTTGCAGGTAGAAATAACGCTGGTCGCATCACTGTTAGACACAGAGGTGGCGGTGTTAAGAGAAGATACAGAATTATTGATTTCAAAAGAAATAAAACAGATATCCCTGCAACTGTTCAAGCGATCTCTTACGATCCAAACAGAACTTGTAATATTGCACTTATCGCATACCTAGACGGTGAAAAGAGCTACATTCTAGCTCCACTTGGTCTTAAGGTTGGAGATAAGGTAATCGCTTCTGCAGATGCAGATATTAAAGTAGGAAATGCTAAGAAGCTTAAGGACATTCCAGTTGGTACTCTTGTACACAATGTTGAAATGTATCCAGGAGCTGGTGGTCAGCTAGCACGTTCTGCAGGTTCTTACGTTCAAATTATGGCGAAAGAAGGTAAATTTGCTCTTCTTAGAATGCCATCAGGTGAGCTTAGAAAAGTTGAAGTTAGTTGTGTAGCTACAATTGGTCAGGTTGGTAATCTTGATCATGAAAAACGTAACATTGGTAAAGCTGGACGTAAGAGAAAGCTTGGTTTCAGACCAACTGTTCGTGGTGTTGCTATGAACCCAGTTGATCACCCACACGGTGGTGGTGAAGGTAGAACTTCAGGTGGACGTCATCCAGTATCACCATGGGGAACACCAGCTAAGGGTTACAAGACAAGAACTAATAAGAGAACTGATAAGTTCATCGTTAAGAGAAGAAAGTAGTAGGAGATTAATATGGCCCGTTCATTAAAAAAAGGTCCATTTGTTGATATTAGCTTAATGAAAAAAGCTCTACAAATGCAAGAAGAAGGTAACAAAGGTAACAAAGTGATCAAGACTTGGTCTAGAAGATCAACAATTGTTCCTGAGTTCATCGGACTTACTTTTGCCGTTCACAACGGTAAGAAATTCATACCGGTTTATGTAACTGACAATATGATTGGACATAAATTAGGTGAATTTGCACTAACTAGAACATACTTTGGTCACGGTGCAGATAAAAAAGCTAAGAAAAGATAGTTAAGTTAGAGTTGAATAAGGAGAAGGTCAGATGGCCATTACAGTTAGAAACAGTAGAGTTGGTATCGCACCAAGAAAAGTAAGACAGGTTTGCGATCTAATCAGAAAGAAGAAAGCTTCTGAGGCGCTAAGAATCTTACGCTTCCAAGAGAAGAAAGAAATTGCACTTGTTTTAACAAAATTAATTAATAGTGGATTAGCAATCGCAGCTGATTCTGAAAAGTATGACTTAGATAACCTAGTTATCGGTACGATTAAAGCAGACGAAGGTCCAACTTTAAAGCGTATTCAGCCAAGAGCTCAAGGTCGTGCGTTCAGAATTAGAAAAAGAACTAGTCACATAACAGTAGAACTAAAAGAAGCATAGGATAAATTATGGGACAAAAAGTACATCCATACGGTTTTAGATTAGGTTATATTAAGTCATGGCATTCAAACTGGTTTGCTAACGATAGAGAATACGGTGAGACTCTTCACGAAGATCTAGCGATTAGAAACTACATTGAAAAGAACATGAAAAATGCTTCTGTAGCTAATATCGAATTATCAAGAACTTCAAACCAGGTTAAAGTTACTGTTTATACAGCTAAGCCAGGTGTTGCTATTGGTAAAAAAGGTGCAGGAATTGAAAAAATTAGAAACGACCTTAAGAAACTTACTAAAGGGACTCTAATCTTCAATATCGCAGAAGTTAAGAGACCAGATGCAGAAGCTAAGTTAATCGCGGAAAACATTGCAGGTCAGCTTGAAAAACGTGTAGCTTTCAGAAGAGCAATGAAGAAAGTTATGCAGTCAGCATTCAGAGCTGGTGTAAAAGGTATCCGTGTTAGAACAGCAGGACGTCTTGGCGGAGCTGAGATGGCAAGAGCTGAAGGTTATACAGAAAGAAAAGTTCCACTACATACTCTTAGAGCAGACATTGATTACAATACTGCTGAGGCTCACACTACATACGGTGTTATCGGTGTAAAAGTTTGGGTTTACAAAGGTGAGATCTATAAGTAGTAGGAAATTCGTTAGTGAATTTATTTTATTGAGGTAAATATGTTAAGTCCAAAGAAAGTAAAGTGGCGTAAGCAGCAGAAAGGAAGAATGAAGGGTAAGGCGAACCGTGGAAATACTATCACGTTCGGTGAATTTGCTATACAAGCCCTATCATGTGGGTATATAACTAACCGTCAAATTGAAGCTGCCCGTATTGCAATGACAAGAAAGATCAAAAGAGGTGGTAACGTTTGGATCAAGATCTTCCCAGATAAGGTCCTTACTAAGAAACCAGCTGAAGTTCGTATGGGGAAAGGTAAAGGTTCTCCAGATTCTTGGGTTGCAGTAGTAAAACCAGGAAGAGTAATGTTTGAAATCAAACACATCGATCCTGAGCTAAGTAAACAAGCACTTAAGCTTGCAATGTATAAACTACCTGTAAAGACTAGAATTATTTCTAGAGAACAGCAGGAACTTTAAATCGTTAAGAGGAAGTTATGCAAAAGTTAGAGTACAAAGATATAAGCGGTTTAAGCGGTAAAGAAATTGATGCAAAAGTAGTTGAAATGAGAAGAGCTATCTTTGATATCAACATGTCTAAAACGACAAGTGGAATCGAGAAGCCTCATGAGCTAAAACTTGCAAAAAAGAATATTGCTAAATTATTAACAGCAAAAAATGCTAAAGGTGAGTAACCATGAGTACAAATACGTTTAAGAGAAAGCTAGATGGTGTAGTTGTTTCTGTAAAGAATGAGAACACAGTTGTTGTGAATGTTGCTAGACGTTTCAAGCACCCTGTTTACAGCAAATTCGTTACAAAAACTAAGAAGTACCACGCTCATAACGTAAGTTTAGAAGCGAATCTAGGTGACAATGTAACAATTATTGAAAGTAAACCTTATTCAAAACTCAAAAAGTGGGAACTGTTAAAGGTAAATAAGTAGGGCTTAATAAGCCTATTTTAGGAGTTAGTAATGATCCAAATGCAAACTAAGTTAGAAGTTGCTGATAACTCTGGAGCTAAAGAAGTAAAGTGTATCAAGGTTCTTGGTGGTTCAAAAAGAATGAACGCAAATCTTGGTGACATTATTGTTGTAGCAGTTCAGCAAGCACTACCAGGTGGAAAAATTAAAAAGGGTGACGTTAAGAAAGCGGTTATCGTTAGAACAAAGTACCCTATTAGAAGAGACGACGGTTCATACATCAGATTTGATAAGAACAGCGTTGTAATACTAAATAATAACAATGAACCAGTAGGTACACGTATTTTTGGTCCTGTTGCGAGAGAGTTAAGAAACAAGAGCTTTACGAAGATCTGTTCTTTAGCGCCAGAAGTTCTTTAATTAAAGGTTCAGTGAGGAAGTTATGCAAAAGCTAAAAGTTAATGATAATGTTGTAGTTTTAACAGGTAAAGACAGAGGCAAAACTGGTGAAGTTAAGAAAATCAACTTCAAGACCAAAGTTGTTTATGTTGGTGGTGTTAATCTAGTAAAAAAAGCAATTAAACCAACTCAAGAGAACCCAGCTGGTGGTATCGTAGACATCGAAGCACCTCTTAACATCTCAAATGTTGCTGTTGTTAGCCCAAAAACAAAAAAGGCTACAAGAGTAAGAATTGAAGAAAAAGATGGTAAGAAGGTTAGAGTCGCTGTGTCTTGTGGATCAGTACTGAGTTAAGGATAGAGGCAAAAATGAGCAGATTCAAAAAACTATATAATGATGAAATAAAAAATAAAATGACTGAGAAGTTTGGTTATAAGAATGTTAACCAAATTCCTAAGCTAGAAAAGATAGTAGTTAACTGTTGTACAAGAGACGCAGTAACTAACTCTAAAGTTGTTCAGTCGATTGTTAACGATCTTGGTACTATTACTGGTCAAAAGCCTGTTGTAGCTAAAGCTAGAAAATCTGTTGCTGGTTTCAAAGTAAGAGAAGGTATGGCCTTAGGTGCAAATGTTACTCTTCGTGGTGATAGAATGTACGAATTCCTAGATAGACTTGTTAACATCACTCTTCCAAGAGTTCGTGACTTTAGAGGTGTTTCTTCTAAAGGTTTTGATGGAAAAGGTAACTATACTTTAGGTTTAAAAGAGCAGATTATTTTCCCAGAAATTTCTTACGATCAAATTGATAAAGTAAGAGGTCTAGGAATCTCAATCGTAACTACTGCTGGAAACAACGAAGAAGGTAGAGAGCTTCTAAACCTTTTTGGTATGCCTTTTAACAAGTAATTGAGGATAATGTAATGGCTAGAAAAGCGAAAATTGAAAGTAACAAAAAAAGAGCTAAACTTGCTGAAAAATATGGTGCTTTAAGAAAAGAACTTAAAGCTGCTATTATCAACGAGAATCTTTCTGATGAAGAAAGATTTGAAGCGATGATCAAGCTACAAAAGCTACCAAGAAATTCAGCTGCAATTAGAGTTAGAAATAGATGTGAATTAACAGGTCGTCCACGTGCTTTCTATAGAAAGTTCAGACTATCAAGAATTCAATTTAGAGAGTTAGCACTTAGAGGAATGATCCCTGGTGTAACTAAGTCAAGCTGGTAATGGTTGAGGAGACGAAATTATGATGACTGATCCTATTGCAGATATGTTAACAAGAATTAGAAATGCAATTAATGCTGGACACGATAGAGTGGAATTTCCAGCTTCGAAAATGAAAGCAGGTGTTTGTAAAGTTATGAAAGACGAAGGTTATATTCGCTCATTCAAAATCATTGCAAAGAGCCAATCAGATATTAGAATCAAAGTATTACTTAAAGACGACGCTATCGTAGGTCTTGAGAGAGTATCTAAACCAGGTCTTAGACAGTATCGTGGTTACAAGGACATCTCTAGAGTTATTAGTGGTCTTGGTACTTCAATCTTATCAACTTCTAAAGGAATTATTTCTGATAGAGAAGCGAGAGCGACTAAAGTTGGTGGTGAAGTAATCTGTAATATTTGGTAGTAGGGAGCGAGTAATGTCACGTGTAGGAAAAAACCCGGTAGTAGTTCCTGAGAAAGTTCAGGTTACAATAAATGGTACAAATGTATCAGTTAAAGGACCTAAAGGTGAGCTAGAGTACACTTTCAATGATAGAGTGACTTTTACACAAGAAGGTAATGAAGTTAAAGTAAACCCAGTTGATGAGTCTAAAAAGTCTCGTGCAATGTGGGGTACAGCAAGACAAATCGTTTTCAACATGGTAACTGGTGTTACTGATGGATTTGTTAGAAAGCTAGAGTTCAATGGTGTTGGTTATAAGGCAGCGGTTAGTGGAAATACACTAACTCTTAACCTTGGTTATTCACACCCAATTGAATATGTTCTTCCAGAAGGCGTAGCAGCGAAAGTTGCTGGTAAAGAAATCGAACTTACTGGATCAAATAAAGAACTAGTTGGCTTTGCTGCTGCAAAGATCCGTTCATTCAGACCACCAGAGCCTTACAAAGGTAAAGGTGTTAAATACGCTGAAGAGACAATCGTAAGAAAAGCTGGTAAATCTGGCGGTAAGTAATAAATAGTAGCCTGAGAATGGCCCGCAGTGAGGGCCTAGGGTGAGGAGTTTAAAATGATTAGAAAGCCTTATGGTAAAGCTGGTAAAGCAAGTACAGCTAGAAAAATTAGAAGAAAACTTGCTATCCGTAAGAAAGTTAACGGAACTGCTGAAAGACCACGTCTATCGGTTAACCGTACAAACAAGCACATTACAGTTCAGGTAATTGATGATGTTGCTAATAAGACACTTTTCAGTGTTCAAACTTACGGTAAAAATGCTGTTGAAGGAAAAAGCAATGTTGCTGGTGCAACGCTAGTTGGGACAAAACTTGCTGAAAACCTAAAGTCTAACAATATTTCAACTGCTGTATTCGACAGAAACGGACTTAGATACCACGGTGTAATTAAGGCTGTTGTTGAAGCTGCTAGAGAAAATGGAATTCAAATTTAGGAGTAAGTGATGACTGAAGAAAATAAAAGCGTTGAAAAAACAGTAAAAGCAGAACCAAAGAAAAGACAAGCTTCTAAGAAAGCTCCAGCGAAAAAGCGTCAAGCTAACTCTATGGATGTTGAATTAGAAGAAAGAGTTGTTGCTGTAAATAGAGTTGCTAAGGTTATGAAGGGTGGTAGAAGATTTTCTTTCAGTGCTCTAATGATCGTTGGTGATAAGAATGGTCGCGTAGGTTACGGTCTTGGTAAAGCTAAGGAAGTTCCTGAAGCAATCAGAAAAGCTACACAAGCTGCTCAAAAAAGCATGATTTCAGTACCAGTTGATGCAGGAACTATTCCTCACACTGTACTTGGAGAATTTGATGCTGGTAAGATTCTATTTAAGCCTGCTGCGGAAGGTACAGGGGTTAAGGCTGCTGGTGCATGTCGTTCAATCCTAGAACTTGCAGGTGTTAAAGACGTACTTACTAAGTCTCTTAGAGGTAACAACCCACATAACATCGTTAAGGCAACTTTTGACGCTCTTAAACAACTAAGATCTGTAGAAGAAGTAGCTAAAGTACGTGGAAAAGAAGCTAAAGGCTTAAGAATTAAAGGTTAATTGAGGTTGATATGACAGCGAAAACAATTACAGTAACATTAAAGAAAAGTACTATTAAATGTACTGAGAAGCAGAAAGCTACAGTAAGAGGACTTGGTCTAAGAAAAACTGGAACTTCAAAAACTTTAGAAAACACTTCTGCTGTTAGAGGGATGATCAAAAAGGTAATTCACCTTTTAGACATTCAAGAATAAGCAGTATTAGTTGATTAAGAGGTAAATATGTTAACTTTAAATAACTTAAAAAGTCCAAAAGGTGCACATAAAAACATTAAGAGAATTGGTCGTGGACAAGGTTCAGGTCAAGGTACTCAAGCTGGTAAAGGGCACAAGGGTCAAAAGGCTCGTGCTGGTGGCGGTGTAAGAACTGGTTTCGAAGGTGGAGCAATGCCACTTTACATGCGTCTTCCAAAAAGAGGTTTCTCTAACGCACCATTTAAAACTGTGTATGCAGAAGTTTCTCTATCTACATTAGAAGCTAAATTTGATGGCGGAGACGTTACAAAAGAAGCTCTAATTGAGAAAGGTATCCTTAAGGGTGCAGACAAAAGACGTCCAGTGAAAATTCTTGCTAACGGAGAGCTTTCAAAATCGTTAAATTTTGTTAATATTGAAAAGTTTTCTAAAGGTGCTCAAGAAGCAATCGAGAAAGCTGGTGGAAAAATAGCAACAAAATAGATAAAAGGATCGTCTGATGTCAAACGCTCAAGGAAAACTTGAAGAGCTTAAGAAAAAAGTCTTTTTTACTTTTTTATTATTAGTAGTATATAGATTGGTTGCGCAAATTCCTGTACCAGGAGTTGATGCGCAGGCAATCTCTTCTTATTTTGCGGAAGCTGGTGGAGGAAGTCTTTTTGACCTGATCAACACTTTTAGTGGTGGTGCCTTCAAGCGATTCTCGGTTTTAGCACTGGGGATTATGCCGTATATTACTACTTCTATCATCTTTTCTCTTTTAGGAGAGGTTATTCCTCAAATCCAAGAGCTACAAGAAGACTCAGAAGGTAACAAAAAAATTCAAAAGTGGACTAGGTATGCAACAGTAATTCTCTGTTGCATACAAGGTTACTCAATGGCCGCTGTTTTCGAAACATTTGTTTCACCAGGAGGCGCTAGAGTTATCCCTGAGCCAGGTATGCTTTTTAGAATTGTAACTATGATTACTTTAGCTGCAGGGACAATGTTCCTACTTTGGCTTGGTGAACGTATTACAGAATTTGGCTTGGAGAATGGTGTTTCTCTGATTATTTTTGCTGGTATTGCTGTAGAGTTACCATCAGAAGTTATTCAAAAAATCACACTATTTAGAAACGGTGAAATGGGAGGACTAGAGCTTCTTACATTTGTAGCCGTTATTATTGTTGCATTTTTTGTTGTTGCATTTATCGAAAGAGCTTTTAGGGCTGTTCCGGTTCAGTATGCAAAACGTGTTGTTAATAATAGAGTTTATGGTGGTAACCAAACTCTTCCAATGAGAGTTGATACTGGCGGTGTTATGCCTCCAATCTTAGCTTCTTCTTTATTAGCAGCCCCAGCAACTTTTGCTACATTTATTCCTGCAGACAGTGCTTTTAAGCCATACTTTGATACAATTCAGCAAAGTTTAGCTCCAGGACAACTTTTATTCAATATTCTTTTTGCAACACTTATTGTGTATATGACTTACTTCTATGCACCGATCCAATTCAAAACGAAGAAGATTTCAGAGATGTTACAAAAGAATAATGCTTTTATTCCAGGTATTAGGCCAGGTGATAAAACTAAAGAGTATTTAGATACATTATTAAATCGTTTATCATTCTTTGGGGCTCTTTTCCTTATCGTAGTTTGTATTGTTCCTTCATTAATTACAGGAGCACAAACTAGATTTGGTGGTACTTCAATGCTTATTTTAGTATCTGTATCAGTTAGAGTTATGATGAATGTTCAATCGTTTATGTTTGCTGACAAGTATGAAATGTCATACAAGTCAAAAGGTAAATATAACGGAAACAATAGAAGGTTCTAGTCCATGGCACCTCAACTTATTTTAATTGGAGCTCCTGGATCAGGAAAAGGTACTCAAGCTAAGAATATTGTTTCTGAGCTTGGGTACAAACATGTTTCTACTGGAGACTTGCTTAGAGCAGAAGTAGCTAAAGAGTCAGAGCTTGGTCGAAAGATTAAGGCCGTTATGGATTCTGGTAAACTAGTAAGTGACGAGTTAGTATTAGATCTTCTTAAGGCAAATTGTGCTGTTGAGAAGTCGACATATATTTTTGATGGTTATCCAAGAAACTTAGTTCAAGCAAAGGATTTAGATAGTGCTCTACTTGGTGGAGTCGATTCTAAAGCAATTTACTTTGATATCGCACTTGATACTTTAGTTGAGAGAATTGTTAATAGACGCGTGGCTCCTGGAAGCGGTGAGATCTACAATCTAAAGACAAAGCCACCTAAAGTTGAAGGTAAGTGTGACGTTTCAGGTGAAGACCTTGTGCATCGTAAGGATGATAACGAGGAGACTGTAAGAACAAGAATGAAGGTTTTTACAGATAATATTGAGCCAGTTCTTGAGTATTATGAATCTCAGGGCCGCTTGGTTAGAGTTGATGCTACTAACGGGCTTGATGAGATTTTTGAAGAAATAAAAAAAGTAGTTAAATAATTTATTTTATAAGTAATTCGCCTTGCAATATGGCCCTGAGTCATATATAAGCAATTACTTTAGGTTTTAAAGTATATGAGTAATCAGGAAACGATTGAAGTTGAAGGAGAGGTTACTGAACTTCTTCCAAACACAAAATTTAAGGTTAAATTACCTAATGGACATTCTGTCATTGCCCACATTAGTGGAAAAATGAGAATGCACTTTATTAAAATTTTACCTGGAGATAAGGTACTTGTTGAGATTAGCAAGTATGACTTAACGAAGGGCCGAATTACATATAGAAGTAAAAAACGCTAGTGTAGAATTTACGAGGTTGTTATGAAAGTTAGAGCATCTGTAAAGCCGATGTGCAAAGATTGTAAAGTTATTAAAAGAAGAGGCGTACTTAGAGTTGTATGTAAGCAACCTAAGCACAAGCAAAGACAAGGTTAATCATAGGAAAGGAGTGTAGCTATGGCGAGAATTCTTGGTGTTGATATTCCTAGAAATAAGGTAATGAAAATTGCCCTGCAATCAATTTACGGTGTAGGACCGAAGGTTGCTAAGGAAGTATTAGAAAAAACAAACATCGATTTAAACAAAAATTCAAACGAACTAACTGAAGAAGAAGCAAACGAAATCAGACTTCTTCTTGAAAGTGAGTACACTGTAGAAGGTGACTTACGTAGAGAAGTTGGTCTTAACATTAAACGACTAAAAGACTTAGGTTGTTACAGAGGGATCAGACATAGAAAAGGTCTTCCTGTAAGAGGTCAAAGAACTTCTACAAATGCTCGTACTCGTAAGGGACCAGCTGTTGCAATCGCAGGTAAGAAGTCAATTAAGTCAATGAAGTAATTGTTAGGAGTTAATGATGGTTAAGAAAACAGCTTCAAAGAAAAAAGTTAAAAAGAATATTTCGAGAGGTATTGCACACATTCAATGCTCTTTCAATAATACAATCGTTACGTTCACTGACATGAACGGTAACGCTATTTCATGGGCATCTGCTGGTCAATTAGGATTCAGAGGCTCTAAGAAATCGACTCCATTCGCGGCACAGATGGCTTCTATGGAAGCAGCTAAAAAGGCTATGGAGCACGGACTATCTACTGTTGAAGTAAGAGTTAAGGGTCCGGGTGCAGGTAGAGAAAATGCTGTTAGAGCATTCATCGCTGCAGGCCTTAAAATCACTTCTGTTGCTGATAGGTCACCAATTCCACACAATGGATGTCGTGCACCGAAAAGAAGAAGAGTATAATTATATAGATTTATATTAAGGAGTTGTCTGTGGACACATTTACAGCAAAAAATTGGACAGGAATGATAAGACCAGTAGCTTTGGAAATGGATAACGATAAGCTAACTAATACTTATGGTAAGTTCGTTGCTAAGCCACTAGAAAGAGGTTATGGACAAACTCTTGGAAACTCTTTACGTCGTGTACTTCTATCTTCACTTCAGGGTGCAGCTATTGTTGCAATCAGAATTGATGGTGTTGAACATGAGTTTGGTACAATCAACAACGTAAAAGAAGAAGTTTCTGAGATTATTCTTAACCTTAAAGAAGTTCACTTTAGAATTAAAGATAAAGAGCAGGTAACTCTTACTCTTGAGAAATCAGTAGAGGGTGTTGTTACTGCTGGTGACATTTCTGAGTCTGCAAATGTTGAAGTTTTAAATCCAGAGCACGCTATCTGTAATCTATCAACTGGTGGATCTATTAAAATGGAACTACTTGTTGCTAGAGGTAAAGGATACGTTACAGCTCTTGATAATAAAGAGTCTTTTGATCTTCCAATCGGTTGGATTTATCTTGATTCTCTTTTCTCACCTGTTGCACGTGTTAACTATACAGTTACTAACTCACGTGTTGGTAAGAGAACAGATTTTGATAAGCTTACTCTTGAAGTTTGGACTAACGCAGGTGTTGAGCCTTCGGATGCAGTAGCTTACTCAGCGAAGATCCTAAGAGACCAACTTGCTGTATTCCTTAGCTTCGAAGATGAAGAAGAAATCACAAGAATGGAAACTAAGCCTAAGAAACAACAAAATACTGCTAATGCAGCTCTATTAAAGCCTGTATCTGAGCTTGAGCTGTCTGTAAGATCTGCAAACTGCTTGCAGAACGCAGATATTAAGTATATCTATGAGCTAGTTTCTAAGACTGAAGGCGAGATGCTAAGAACTAAGAACTTTGGACGTAAGTCACTAAATGAGATTAAAGAAGTACTTTCTCAAATGGGACTTGGTCTGGGTATGAAAGTTGATAGCATCATGCAAGATCTAAAAGAAGAATAAAAGTTGTTATAAGTTGAGGTAGAGATATGAGACATCAAAAACATAAGTATAAACTAGGTGTAAGTCCTTCACACAGAGTTGCAATGGTTAAAAACCTTGCTTCTGAAGTTATCGATCACGGTATGATTAAAACTACTCTTACAAGAGCTAAAGCAATCAAGCCAGTAGTTGAAAAATTAGTAACTCTTTCTAAAAATGATACAGTTGCTAACAGAAGACTTGCATACAAAAAACTTAATGATAAGAATGCTGTAAACAAGCTTTTTACTGAGCTTGGGCCAAAATTCAAAGAAAGAAACGGTGGTTACACTAGAATCATGAGACTTTCTGAGAACAGAGTTGGTGATAACTCTAAAATGGCATACATCGCATTTGTTGATTAATTTTTAATCTGAATAAGATAGAATAAACCCATCATATTTGCGTATGATGGGTTTTTTTATTTAAAACTTTTCCAATATATCTATGAGCACATCTTCTAAAGTTTCTATTATTTTCATTATTGTTGCCATTACACTAGGTTATTCCATTTATCATAAGGGTAAGGTGGATACTTATGTAGACCAAAGTCGTGATTATATTCTTAAGTCACTGCCAAGTGTAAAACTCGATAATTTTGCTGATAATACTGAAGTCGAACTTCAAGATTTAGCTAGAAACTCTAATGGTTTAGTCGTGCATTTTTGGGGTACTTGGTGTGCACCTTGTGAAGCCGAATTTCCTGAATTTGTTGAATTTGCACGCAAGCTGGAAGAGAAAAATGTTAAGGTTGTTTTCATGGCCGTTAAAGATGATGACATGAAAATTAAAAAATTTCTTAAAAGATTCAATAACTTACCATCAAATTCTTTAGTGATTCATGATCAAGCAGGTATCTCTATGAGTAAATTAGGTGTTGTAAAGGTTCCGGAGACTTTTGTCTTCAATTCAAAACTAGAGCACAGAATCATGTTTAAAGGTCCTCAGGATTGGAAAATGGATTCATATTTTGTACGTGTTCTTAGCTATTTAGGCGTGAAGTAAATTAATAATATTTCTTTAAATTCGTCTATTTTTTTATCATTCATAGTTAAGTTTTATTAAATTCTGCCGAAAAGTTTTACAGACTTTGCTTTGGCCTATCGTTTTTTGTGCCAAAGAATTAAACATCGGAGAATAAAAATGATCAACTGGAATGAACTAAAAGGACTTCATGTTATTTCTAAGCTCGAAGAAGTAATTCATAAGTGGTTTGGTGTAGAGGTTTTCTATGCAGATAACCATTTTAAGATTAGAAGTTCACACACTGATAAGGACTATAATTTTAAAAACCTTTTCTTTGAGACACAAATGTCACTTCCACATGGTTATGATTTTGTTACGGCCGATGTTGAGAGATTTAGTGATGAACTAAGCCAGTCTGGTGAGGTTGTTATGATCTTTGATTCATATTTCCCAGGTGTTAAAATGATGGGTACTAAGATTGAAATTGAAGGTGAGTATCATGGAACTGTATTTGCTTTTCCTTTCTTAAAAAGTACATTTACTGAATCAGAAGAAAAAGAGTTGGTAACGGCACTAATTGAGCATGGTGCATCTCCAGAAGCAGCACAAGAATGTGTTAATGAAACAAGAAGATTATTCCCGAGAGAAATTGAATATTTAAAAGAGTTAGTTGAGCTAGTTGCAGGTGAAATTTCTACATTTCACCATGAAATCTCTAAGCGTGAAGAAAGAATTCATATGCTTAATTCTGAGCTAGGTGAAAAGTTTCGCTATCACAATATGATTGGTAAATCTAAGCAAATGCAAAAGATTTATTCACTACTAGAGCGTATTTCTACGAGTGAATCATCAGTTCTTATTCAAGGTGAAAACGGAACTGGTAAGGAACTTGTTGCTAAGGCCGTACACTTTGCTTCTCCACGTAAAGATGCTCAGTTCCTAGCTGTGAACTGTTCAGCATTCAACGAAAACTTATTAGACTCTGAATTATTTGGTCACGTTAAGGGATCATTTACTGGAGCACATAAAGAGAAATCTGGTTTATTTGAACTAGCTAATGGTGGAACACTATTTCTTGATGAAATTGGTGATACTTCACTTTCAATGCAGGTAAAACTACTTCGTGTCCTTCAGGAAGGTACATATCTTCCAGTTGGTGCTGATTCACCTAGAAGAACTGATGTTCGTATTATCGCAGCGACAAATAAAGACCTTAAAACAATGATGGCAAAAGGTGAATTTAGAGAAGACCTCTACTATAGAATTAACGTTCTAAATGTAAATCTTCCTCCGCTAAGAGATAGAAAAGAAGATATTCCTGTATTAATGGAGCACTTTCTTAAGAAGAAATGTGATGAGTCGGGGATGCCGATGAAGTCATACTCTAAGAAGTGTATGGAAAAAATGCTAGATTACCCATGGCCAGGTAACGTACGTCAGCTAGAAAACGAAGTTGAGAGACTGGTTGTGCTTGCTGGTGATGATAAATCAATTACTCCAGATAACTTAAGCCCTCAGATCCTTGATCATGGCGCAGCTCCAGTTGAGTCAACTAGAGGTGTTAATACATCAGGTAAACTTAAGGATGCACTAATGGAGCTAGAGATCATTATGATTCGTGAAGGTCTTAAGAGATGCAACTTCAATAAGTCAAAGCTTGCTAAAGAGCTTGGGATGTCTAGGGCCAGCCTTATTATGAAAGTTGATAAGTATGGACTAGATAAACGTGCGAAAGCAGGTAATGAATAGAATAATTGCTTTAAAATAAAAAGATAGACACTTTTAGGCCCTCTGCGAGGGCCTTTTTATTTATATTTCCATAATTTCAGTTACTTAACCCCTCAAAAATAACGCAATGTGATTGGGCAAATTACCTTTTAAGGGTGTAATATGCTCGGATAATTAATTACATAGAATCTCGAAAGAGAAATTGGTGGAGGGGATGTATGTCAACAACCAGTGAAAATATATTAGAGCAAAAAAGAGCTCTTTTAGTAGACAGAAGAATGCAGGCCGAGCTTGGTGGTGGTGAAGCGAGAATCGCTAAGCAACATGAGCAAGGTAAGTATACTGCAAGAGAAAGAATTGAAAGACTTGTTGATCCAGGTACTTTCATTGAGTTTGATAAATTTGTTACACATCGTTGTGTGAACTTCGGAATGGAAAATAAGAAGTTTTACGGTGATGGTGTTGTTACGGGTATTGCAGAGATTAACGGACAAAAAATTGCGGTTTACTCTCAAGACTTTACTTGTTGGGGTGGAGCACTTGGTGAAGCTCATGCAAGAAAGATCTGTAAGATTATGGACTTTGCTCTTGATAACAGAATTCCTGTAATTGGAATTCAAGATTCAGGTGGAGCTCGTATTCAAGAAGGTGTTGATGCACTTGGTGGATACGCTGAAATTTTCTACAGAAACGTAAAGGCTTCAGGTGTAATTCCTCAGATCTCATTAATCATGGGTCCTTCAGCAGGTGGAGCTGTTTATTCTCCAGCTGTAACTGACTTTATCTTCATGGTTGATAAGTCATCATATATGTTTGTTACGGGTCCAGATGTTATCAAGACTGTAACTCACGAAGAAGTAACAAAAGAAGATCTTGGTGGTGCAACAGCTCACTCAGAAAAGTCAGGTGTATGTCAGTTTAAGTGTAAAGACGAAGACGAAACATTTGAAAGAGTAAGAGAGTTAATGAGCTATATCCCAGCTTCTAACTTTAAAAAGCAAGCGCCTAAGTATACTTCGGATCCAGTTTATAGAGATAACTCTAAACTAAAAGAAGTTGTGCCAGGTAACCCTAAGAAGCCATACGATATGAAAGAAGTAATTCTTGATATCGTTGATGATGGGCACTTCTTAGAAGTACATAAGGATTATGCAAGAAATATCATCGTTGGTTTCGCATCAATTGGTGGAATTAAAATTGGTATCGTAGCAAATCAACCAGAAGTTCTAGCTGGTGTTCTTGATATCGATTCATCTTGTAAAGCTGCTCGTTTCATCAGATTCTGTGATGCTTTTGATATTCCAATTGTTTCACTTGTAGACGTTCCTGGTTTCTTACCAGGTACAGTTCAAGAGTACGGTGGGATCATTAAGCACGGATCAAAACTTCTTTACGCATACGCAGAAGCTACTGTTCCATTAATTACTCTTATTACAAGAAAGTCTTACGGTGGAGCTTATGACGTTATGGCATCTAAGCACATTCGTTCAGACGTAAACCTTGCTTACCCAACTGGTGAAATTGCAGTTATGGGTGCAGAAGGTGCAGTTAATATTGTATTTAGAAAAGAACTTCAAGGCCTTGAAGGTGAAGCTTTTGATAAGAAGAAAGCTGAGCTAGTTGCAAACTATGAGAATAACTTCGCTAATCCATATGTTGCAGCTGAAAGAGGATATATTGATGCTGTTATTCTTCCTGAAGAAACAAGAAAGCGTCTATATGAATACCTAGTTGTTCTAAAAGATAAGAACGTTGACCGTCCAAAACGTAAACACGGGAATATTCAATTATGATGATCAGACAGCCAAAGAACATGGAAAGAAGAGTACTAATTGCTAACCGTGGAGAGATTGCTTCACGTGTTGCAAAAGCTTGTCGTGAGCTAGGGCATACTGCAATTGGTATTTACACAGATAATGAACCACAAGGAACTCACTTACAATTTTGTGATGAGTGGGTATACCTTCCGGGAAATACAAATGCTGAAACATATTTAAATGTTGAAAAGCTTGTTGCTCTTGCTAAGGAAGTTAAAGCCGATGGTGTACACCCTGGTTACGGTTTTCTTTCTGAGAATAGAGATTTTGCAAATGCTCTATCTGATGCAGGAATTACTTTCATTGGTCCACATGTTGAGGCCATTAGAGTTATGGGTGATAAGGCAACATCTAAGAAGCTAGCAAACGATGCTGGTGTTCCTACTGTTCCAGGTACAGACCACGCTGTTCCAACTGTTGATGAAGCGGTTGAGATTGCGAGTAGAATTGGTTATCCAGTTCTATTAAAAGCTGTTGCCGGTGGTGGTGGACGTGGTATGCGTGCATGTAAAGATGAAGCTGAAGTACGTGCTCAGTTTGAAGCCGTTGGACGTGAGTCTATGGCAGCTTTCAATAACGGAGACCTTTTAGTTGAGAAACTAATTGTTAATCCACGTCACATTGAAGTTCAGATTCTTGCAGATAAGAAAGGTAATACTTTCCACTTTTTTGAAAGAGAGTGTTCGGTACAAAGAAGACACCAGAAGATTATTGAAGAAGCACCATCTCCATTTATTGGAACTGATGAAGAACTTCGTCAAAGTGTTTGTGAAACGGCAGTTAAGCTTGCTAAGGCAGTAAACTATGACTCAGCAGGAACTGTTGAATTCATCATGGGTGAAGATAAGCAATTTTACTTCCTAGAAATGAATACACGTATTCAGGTAGAGCACCCAATCACTGAAGAAATCACAGGAATGGATCTTATTGTTTGTATGATCCAAGCTGCTTTTGGTGATGAGTTAGGAATTCCTTCTCAAGAATTTATCAGAAGATCAGGGCATGCGATTGAGTGTCGTATTTGTGCTGAAGATCCAATTACAATGCTTCCAGCTCCAGGTCTTGTAACAGGTTTTGAAACAAACTTCCCACAAGGAACTCGTTTTGATCACTGTCTATACAAAGGACTTGAAGTAACTCCTGACTTCGACCCAATGGTTGGTAAGTTAGTTTGTAAGGGAATCGTTCGTGACGTTGCTGTTAGAAAAATGAATGCAGCTCTTGATGGACTATTCATTGAAGGACTTAAGACAAATCTACCTCTTCTAAAAGAAATTATGACAGAGAAGAACTTTGTTGAAGGTCACTACTCAACAGCTTACATTGGTGAAGTAGCACCTCAGAACAACGTGAAGACAGACCTAGATCATATTAAGCTTTATACGATCATTGCTGGTTCTGAAGCACGTAGGATGGGTATCTAATATGAGAACATATTTAATTAATGATAATGAAGAAGTAATTGTTGATTTAACAAGAACTAAAGTTCACGATCACAGCTTAGTTGAGTTTGATTTTTCTACATTAAAAGAAGGTGAAAGAAGCCTTCATGAAACGATGTGGTTAAGAAAGCTTTGTGGCCAATATTTTATCTCTAGAGATAATAAAACTTGGAAAAAGATCCCAAGACAGGATCTTCCATCAAGGGTTGTGAATGTTGATAAAGTTTACTCTCTATTTAGAGGGTATAAGCCATCTGGCTTAGGTGGAGCTGACGCTGGTGAGCTTCTTACTAAAATGCCAGGTAAGGTTGTTAAGATCAATGTTGAAGTTGGTCAAGCAGTTAAGGCCGGTGAAACTCTAATTATTCTTGAGGCCATGAAAATGGAAAATGAGATTAAGAGTGGAATTGACGGAACTGTTAAAGCAATTCACGTTAAGGAAGGGGACGCCTTAGAAGAAAACGTCCTCATGTTAGAAGTAGAAGCATAAGACGCAAGTCAAGGAGAGCATATGTCTTTTAATAATGGACAAGCACCAAGGAATGACTTCGAAAAAATGAAACAAGATTTAGATAAGGGGCTCAAGTTACTTGGGCCCTTTTTTGTATTTATTGTTTTAGTTATTTTCGGGTACACATCTTTTTACACTGTTGAGCCTGATGAAGAGGCCGTGGTAATCCGTCTGGGGAAGTATATTAATACGAATACTCCAGGTCTTCATTTTAAAATCCCGTTTGGAATTGATGAAGTTATCAAGGTTAAGGTTAAAACAGTTCTTCAAGAAGAATTTGGATTTAGAACAAAGAGTACAAGATCTCGTCGTTCATCTTACTCAGGTGACAACTTTGATAATGAGTCTCTAATGTTAACTGGTGACTTAAATGTCGCTTCTGTTGAGTGGGCAGTCCAGTATCAAGTAAGAGATCCGTTTAAGTTTATCTTTCAAACAAGTGAGCCAGTAAGAAATATTCGCGACATCTCTGAGTCGATTATGAGAAGAGTTGTTGGTGATAGATCAGTTACTGATGTTCTAACAGTTGGTAAAGTTGAAATTGAAGCTGATGCAAAGGTTTTAATGCAAGAAGTGATTGATAAGTACGACATGGGAGTTTCAATTATTTCGGTAAAACTTCAAGATGTTAATCCTCCTCAGGTTGTTAAGGCTTCATTTAATGAAGTTAACGAAGCGAAACAAGAACAAGAAAAGGCCATCAACGAAGCTGAGGGTGCTTATAACAAGGTTATTCCTGAAGCACGTGGTAAGGCAGAGAAAATGGTTTCTGAAGCTGAAGGTTATGCTGCTGCTCTTGTAAACCGTGCAGAAGGGGACGTTGCGAAGTTTAAGGAAATTCTTAAAGAATATCGTCGTGCTCCAAAAATTACAAAAAAACGTCTTTATATTGAAGCAATGGAAGGGCTTTATAAGAAGTACGATAATCTTACGATTATTGACCCTAAGGTTAAGGGGCTTCTTCCAATTTACAACCAAGGAGCTAAGAAATGAATAAAGTAGTAACTCTTATTGTTGTTGTATTTATTGGTTTAATTCTAAGTAAGCAGTCACTGTTTATCGTTAGTGAAGGTAGACAAGCAATTATCACTGAATTTGGTAAACCTGTTGGAAAGCCAATTACAGATGCAGGTTTACACTTTAAGAAACCATTTGTTCAAGATGTACGATTTGTTGATAAACGAATTCTAAGCTGGGATGGTTTTCCAAATCAAATCCCTACAAAAGATAAGAAATTCATTAAAGTAGATACGACGGCAAGATTTAAAATTATTGATGCTCTTAAATTTATCCAAACTGTACGTAATACAGAAGGTGCCAAGAAGAGAATTGATACGATCTTAGATTCAGCAACAAGAAATGTGATTTCATCTCATGACCTTGTTGAAGCTGTACGTAACTCTAATGCAATTATTGATAAGTTAAATGCAACTAAAGTAGATGTTAACGAAATTGAAGAAGAAATAACTGGTGATATCGAAGATGTAAGCGTCGGTAGAGAAAAATTATCTCAACTAATTGTAAGCAAAGCCGATGGAGAGTTAGAACAATTTGGTATTCAATTAATTGATGTCCAATTAAGACGTATTTCATATGAGAAGTCAGTAGAACGTAAAGTTTACGAGAGAATGATTTCTGAACGTCAGAGGATTGCACAAAAGATTAGATCAATTGGAGAAGGTGAAAAGGCCAAGATTGAAGGACGTTTAGTAAAAGATTTACAAACAATTCAATCAGAAGGCTATAAGAAGTCGCAATTGATTAAAGGTCGTGCAGAAGCAAAGGCATCAGCAGTTTATGCGAAGTCTTTTTCTCAAGATCCAAGCTTTTTTGAGTTCGTGAGATCTCTTGAAGCATATAAGACATCAATTAAAGGTAAAACTAAGTTTATAATCTCTAATGATAACGAATTTTTAAAATACTTGAGGTAAGCATTGATTGAATATGTAATTGCAGAAAATCCAGATGATCGCGTATTACAAAAAGTCTCACAGGCTCTTAATAATGGAGAGCTTGTGTGCTTACCAACTGATACTAGTTGGGTCGTTATCTCTTCTCCTTTTAATAAGAAGGGGATTGAAAGAATCTATAAATATAAGAATGCTCCAAAACTAAAGACATTTTCACTTCTATGTGACTCGATTTCAATGGCCTCTGATGTGGCCAATATTGACGATGGCGTTTTTCGCTATATTAAGAGAATTATTCCAGGTCACTATACATTTATTTTTAATGCGAATAAGAAAATTACTAAGGCCGTTGCAGCAAATAAAACTGACCATGAAGTAGGAATTCGATTTGTTCCTTCGACACTTATTAGTCGACTACTTGAGATTCATGGAGAGCCGGTATTATCGAGTAATGTAGATTTGGATAAGTTTACTCCTGCTCTCTCTTCTTATGATGAATTATACTCTTATATGATTGAGGAATCATTAGCGGGAGTTGTGTCTCTCATCGTTGATCCAGGAGAGCATGAGTTTGTAGGCTCATCAACAATTGTTGACTTCACTAATGGTGAAGCTGATGTCATTAGACAAGGTGCTGGAATTCTTTAGTAATTTTAGTCTTTTACAAGATTTTTTTATTGTTAATTAAATAGACAAGGTACTGATTTTTTTCAATTTTCAGTATCTTGGTGTCTTTTTCTTCTATATTACAATCTATGTTAAAGAAGAAAATACTCCTCCTATCTTTTCTGCCTTATTTGGCCATGGCCAATAACTTTATCGAAGTTAAGGTTCATGATCTTAATGTTTCTAAGCAAGATGATATCTTTGGAAGACTAGGCTACATGGAGTACGAAAGTGCTATTATTTCTCGTGATAGTCTTTCATTTAATATCTCAGACCGAAATAAGAGCAAATCAAGTGCAGAGGTTTACTTTAAAAATAATCAGCTAAAACTTGATAATGGAATGATGACTGCTCAATTTGATATGAGTGGTAATACTTTTTTAAATACACTCGATAAATTAATAATTAAAAATGCTGAAACGGCGATTAATGCTACCTATTTCAATATAAATGGTTCTAGCTTTTATATGGACAGAGAAGGGCTTGAACTAAAGGCAAATAACTTCTTTGTTTTCTGTACAACAAATGATCCTGAATACGATATGGCCACTGGAGATGGGATTATTAAGGGCTGTATGACAGAGCTTAATATAACGCCTAAGTCGCATGAAAATCCTGTGAATTTTGTTTTTAAGAAGAAGTTAGAAGATGGGGCCACGTTTGCGGCGAGTGGTGATATTGGTACGATGCAATTGCAAGCGGCCAGATTTTTACAAATTGCTTCACCACTACTTGTTATGGATTACAAGCAATATGATGTACAAGCAAAATCTGTTGATCTTAAATGTGAAAAGGACGAGGACCTTGTTGAAATCGATTCTGATTCTCTAATGAGTGGTTGTGAAAACACTGCAGCTTTGAATGTTCCAAAGATTTTGGTTTCTAATTCAAAAGAGAAAACAAAATTTTATTTTGATATCGATACATTAAACGTGAAAAGTGAAAGATTGAATTTTCATTCAGATGTTTTTCAATTTATCGATACGAAGAAGTCTGTCACAGTAAAGGATCTTGACGTAAAATGCCAAAAGTTAATTCAATCAGACTTATTAGATATACCTTCAATGATTAAAGAGTGCTTAATTGATGGTTCTATAGAAATTGATAAGCTAAAAACGAGTGAAGATATTAAGATCGTTAGGGACCCTCGTGGACGTATCGTTTCTAGGCAAACAGTTTCGAATCGTTATAAGAATTTAGAAATAGATACTTATAGGCCTTTAGCAAATCTAAGTTTAGATAAATCAAACCTTTCAGATATTTCAATTAAAATTACTAATGGTATCGCTAAAGTTAAGGCGCATGCATATAAGAATGTTCTTTTAAAAAAGAATTTTGATGTAGATTTAACTGCGAGTGTTTCTTTTAATGAAAAAGATTCTCAAATTATTATGGATGTAACAGATGTCGTTGTTCCATTTGGTTTTATCAAAGTTAAGTGGATTTGGTTAATTGAAAAGATTATTAAGAATGCTATCGTAGGAAGTAATGTTACTTATGAAGATGGGAAATTCTATATTTCGATCTAGGAGATTGAATGAAGTTAATTTATTTATTTGTTATTTTTCTTATTACATCATTTGTTTTTGCAAATACGACAAATATAAGTTGCCAAGGTGGTGGGTACTCGTTCAATGTTCATGAAAACAAAGCAGTCATTAAAATTTTAGAGTCAACTTATGATGTTTCCGTAAAGCAGACTGGCCCTAATTATACAGGAGTTCTTAAAGCAGAGGGATACCTTGGTTTCCGTTTTATTTTGAAAGGGAATGAAGGAGAGTTAAAGCTTGTAGGCCCTAAGAGCTTAACTAAGAAAATGAAGTGCTCAGTTGTTAAATAAAATATGAATTAATTTATTTGCAGCACTTAGAGGTGTTTCAACTTCATTTAGTATATTGTCATTTAATTTTGTCCATTCTGATTGAAGAGATGGATTTGCTCTAACCTTATTTTCAAGTAGCTCATTAAACAGCTTCTTAAGCCAGTCTTGATTTTGTCTTTTACGCTTTAGTTGAATCTTTTCTTGATTTTCTTGGTAGATTTTTTCAATCAGCTCCCAATATTCAGTTACGCCTTTATTTTCTAGGGCCGAGGCCATCATGACATTGGCACCGATTTTTCGCTCTGTTTTGATCACGCCTAGGGCCGACTTGTATTGAACCATTGTATCGTGAGCTTTTTGTTTGTTATCACCATCTGCTTTATTAATAACGATATTATCACAGAGTTCAATGATTCCCTTTTTTATCCCTTGAAGCTCATCTCCTCCACCTGGTAGTAGAAGAACTGTGAATAAGTCCACAATATTTGCAACGTCGTATTCAGATTGACCAACACCAACAGTTTCAATAAGAACAACATCATATCCTGCAGCTTCACAGGCTAGCATTACTTCGCGTGTCTTTAGTGCAACTCCTCCTAGGTTTCCAGAAGATGGAGTTGGGCGAATAAAAGCATTTTTTTCTTGGGCAAGCTTCTCCATTCGAGTCTTATCGCCAAGAAGGCTTCCACCACTTAGTGGGGAGCTAGGATCAATTGCTAGGACAGCAACCTTTAGTCCCTTATTAATTAAATGAAGTCCCAGGGATTCGATAAATGTCGACTTACCAACCCCTGGTGTTCCAGAAATACCGATACGAATAGACTTACCTGTTAAAGGTAGAATTTCGTTTAAGAGCGTCTGAGCTTCTTTTTGATGCTCGCTCTTCTTACTTTCGATTAAAGTGATGAATTTAGAAAGAGATCTAATATTTCCACTTTTTAATTTCTGGATATCTATTTGCATTACTTTTGGGCCTCTTTGATTTTAGTAATTACATCTTTTGCGGCTTCAGCAATTGTCGTTCCTGGCCCGTAGATACCTTTAACACCAGCTTCATATAAGAAGTCGTAGTCTTTTCTAGGGATTACTCCTCCAGCAACAACGATGATATCTTCAGCATCAAGTTTTTTAAGCTCTGCAATTAGTTCTGGAATAAGAGTCTTGTGTCCGGCAGCAAGTGAAGATGCTCCAACGACATGTACATCATTTTCTACTGCTTGTTTTGCGACTTCTTCTGGAGTTGAGAAGAGTGGAGAAAGGTCAACATCAAAACCTACATCGGCATAAGCTGTTGCGACAACTTTTGCTCCTCGGTCATGTCCATCTTGTCCCATTTTTGCAACTAAGATTCTCGGGCGACGTCCGAAATCTTTCTCGAATTGGTCAATTTCATTCTTAATGCTCATCCATTCCTCATCACTTTCAAATGATTTACCGTAAACACCTGAAACAGTTTTAGTGTTTGCATTGTAGCGTCCCCACTCTTTTTCGAGTGCGTAAGTGATTTCACCAACACTACAACGTGCTTCCATTGCCTCTACAGCTAGCTCTAGTCCGTTACCATTTCCAGTTTTAGCGTAGTATTCAAGCTTGGCCATACACTCGCTAACTTTTGCTTCGTCACGGGATTCACGAATTTCTTCAAGTCTCTTAATTTGTTCATTAAGGACTTGAACATTATCGATCTCAAGAACCTCTACATGATCTTCTTTTGTTGGCTTGTATTTGTTAACACCTACAATTACATCTTCACCGCGATCAATACGTGCTTGCTTTAGGGCAGCAGATTCTTCAATCTTAAGTTTAGGAAGTCCTGTTTCGATTGCCTTGGCCATGCCACCAGCTTCTTGAATTTCCTTAATAAGACCACGTGCTTTGTCTGCAATCTCTTTCGTTAGAGTTTCCATCATGTATGAACCACCCCATGGATCAACAGTATTAGTAATACCAGTTTCTTCTTGAAGGATGATTTGAGTATTTCTTGCAATACGAGCTGAGAATTCTGTAGGAAGGGCAATTGCTTCATCAAAAGAGTTTGTGTGAAGTGATTGAGTTCCACCGAATACTGCGGCCATTGCTTCAATTGTTGTACGTATAATATTGTTGTATGGATCTTGCTCTGTTAGTGACCAACCTGAAGTCTGACAGTGAGTACGTAACATCTTTGATTTAATATTCTTTGGTTCATACTCTTCAACTATTTCAGACCATAGAAGTCTTGCAGCGCGAAGCTTCGCAATTTCCATATAGAAGTTCATTCCAATACCAAAGAAGAATGAAAGTCTTGGAGCAAATTGGTCGATCTGCATCCCTGCTTTGATTGCAGTGTCGATATACTCTTTTCCATCTGCAAGTGTGTAGGCAAGCTCTAGAGCAGCGTCTGCACCAGCTTCTTGAATATGGTATCCCGAAATCGAGATTGAATTAAACTTTGGCATATTATTCGAAGTATATTCAAAAATATCTGCGATAACTTTCATCGAAGGAGCCGGAGGAAAGATATAAGTATTTCTTACCATAAACTCTTTTAGAATATCGTTTTGGATAGTTCCTGAAAGTTGATCTAGTGATACACCTTGCTCTTTTGCAGCAACAATATATCCTGCTAGTACCGGAAGAACGGCCCCGTTCATTGTCATCGAAACAGAGACTTTATCTAATGGAATTCCATCGAATAGAACTTTCATATCCTCAACTGTATCGATAGCAACACCAGCTTTCCCAACATCACCTTTTACTCGAGGGTGATCTGAATCGTAACCTCTGTGTGTTGCAAGGTCGAAGGCGACAGAGACACCTTGTCCACCAGCAGCGAGTGCTTTCTTGTAAAAGTCATTTGATTCTTTAGCAGTTGAAAATCCAGCGTATTGACGAATTGTCCACGGACGACCTGTGTACATCGTTGCTCTTGGTCCTCTGATAAATGGGTCCATTCCAGGCATAGTGTCTGTTAGGTCATTATTTTCAATATCTGCTTTTGTATAAAGGGCCTTCATCTCAATTCCTTCTGGAGTTTGAGTTACTTTAATCCCTTTTCCTCTTGATTCTTTTTCTGCTAGTTCTTTCCAAGTATCTAACTTACTCATTTATTCTCCTTCAAACCATTTTACTACAACGTGATCAATACCAGCTCTTTGGGCAGCTTCGATTCCTGTAGGTGAGTCTTCAAAAATTAGACATTCATGTGTTTGAGCTTTAAAAAAATCCTGGGCCAATAAATATGGTGCAGGATTAGGCTTTGTATAATCTACTTCTCTTTCTGTAATAATTTTTTCAAAGTAACCATTTAACTCACAATGCTTTAATATTGGATGAGTCACTTCATATTGACTTGCAGTCACAAGCGCAAGTCGACTACCACTATCTCTTAGGCGATTTAGCAGTTCGTGAATATTTCTATGTCTTATATTACTTGCGTCGGACTGGCCAATGAGTTCGACTAAAGCCTCATTTTTCTTTACGAGATATTCTTCCAAACTATTGAGGCTCAATGCTTCTTTGATCATCGGGAAAACCTCGCCATCAGACATGCCATAGGTATCTTCCATTGTTGGAATTTTCTTTCCATTACACAGAGATTTAACAACTTCATAATGAAGAGGCTCACTATTTAGGATTGTTCCATCCATATCAAAAAAGATATAAGGTCTTGTTTTTGCAATGGCCAAAATTTCATCAATAACAGCACTATCTAATATACTGAAATTATTAAGCTTTTTTCCGATCGAATTCATTCCAACTTTATACCATAAAAAACTAGGAATTTGTTTCGTTGTTGTTTTGCGTCATGAGATTAAGTTATAATTTATAGACACGGAGGAGATTGTGAAAAAGCATACGACCAACATTTCTCTTGAACCTTCACTGCAGGCATATTTCTATGATGAACTGCATCGTATAAATCTTAAAAGGCAAAATCCTTTACCTCAGTTATCTATTTTTTACTCTTCCTTAGTAATGGATAAGTTCGGACTTTCTCAACATTATTTTGAAGAACAAAAAGACGGAAGGTTAAAAGAGAAGACACTTGGGATAAAACTCTTACAGGCCGAGCACTTAAGTGAAAGAGAAAAGAAAAGAGAGTTACGTGATATTGCAGACACAGCATTATTTCTATGTGGATATTTTTCTAATTCAGTTAATGAGAAGATTATTGATTTGGGATACTACTGTGAAATTGGGAAAACTGCATATCAAAAACTTGATTGCTATCAGCATACATTTTATGACTTTAATGGTTTCTTTAAGGAGCTCGCTTCGCAGTTTTATGACATTACAAACTTAATGAGTTTACTGCAAAGCGATTGCCGCTTAAATGAAGAACAATACTTGCTCTTCACTAAGGATGTATCGTAGATGGAATACTATTATCTATAGTTTTTCCAACTGTAATTGTTATCCAATTTTGCTTTAAAACTTTCTTGATGATTTTTTGAAAGTCTTCATATTTAAAGTTTCTAATTTCTTCATTTGATTTGTAGAAGTAATCTACACCAAGGCCGTGAAGGGCCGGGACAGAGTAGACATTTGCGTAGTCATCATTTACTTGTAGGTTAAGCTGATTTTGTCCATCAATCATCATCTTTATGCGATCAAAGTCAGATTTAGAAAGACCTTCTTTTTGAAGCTTAGATAAAATGGTATTGATAGCATTGATTGCTTCAACTGTTTTATCATGACCGCTGGCCATGTAAATTCCCCAGTACCCAGCTTCAAGAGCATTCATATGAATTGGCTGTGCAACATAGCAAAGTCCTTTACGATCTCTAACATCAACAAAGAGTTCCGAAGACTGGCCAGATAGGTGAGTTGTTAACATTTTAAAGACAACGTTTTCCTTGGCCGTAAGTTTTTTTGTTTGAGTTGCAATTAGAATTTGAGTTTGTTCACGATCAAAATCAATATGTTTTTCAACTGTCTTAATAGGAATAACTTTCTTCGCTTCCCTCTTCTTTCCTTTTCTTGGCTTTATCCCTTCAAAGTAGAACTCAACTTTTTCTTTTACTTCATCTAGTGAAAGGTCTCCACAAAAAGTAATAAGCATTTCTTTTGTTTTTAAGTTCTTTTCATGAAGTTTTGCAAGATCTTCCTTCTTTAAAGCTTTAACAGATTTCTCAGTACCAATAGTTGAAAGGGCATAAGGGTGACCTTTAAATAGTAAGTTCGTTGCTTCATTAAAGCAGTGCCTTGTTGGGTCTGACTTATTTGCCTCAATAGTTCTAAAGATTAACTTCTTCTCATGAGCTATGAACTTTGCTTGAAATGTTGGATGAATAAGTGACTTAAAAAAATGTTTGGAGAGGTCAGAAAAGTATTCACTTTGACCGTGCATTGTCATTCCGTAAGCGTTCTTACCTGAAAAGCTATTAAACATTGTGGACTTATTATCGAGGTCTAGCTTCAGCTTTTCATAGCTTAGGCCTTTGTAACCCTTTGTTAGTTGAGAGCTCATAAGACTATAGATACCATTTGTTTTAGTTGACTCATCAACAAGCCCACCTTTTAGGTATGCGTGCATTACAAATGTCGGTGTAATAGCATTATAGCGATATAGGAGTTTGATTCCTGGCTTGATTTCAACAATTTGAGTTGCCGGATCATGCTTCGATTTTGTTGCTTTAATCACTTGTTCTTTTTTGTTCTTTTTAAGCTTAGTAATTTTATTCTTAAACTCCACTAACTTTGGTTTGAAGTCTTGTGGCTTAAGGTCGTTTGGAATTTGTAGACTTAAGTGAAGCGATCGACCAAAAATATCTGAGTATTTTTTATTAACTTCTTTCAGGCTAGTCTTTTTAATTTTGTTAATAAACTCTTGCTCGATTTCAAGATCTTTTGCTCCAGCATAACTACTCCCCAGTGAAAAGGCGTAGGACTCTAGTGATTCTTTCTCATAAATCTTAGCTGCTACATATTGATTCTTTATTTTTTTGATATCATTTTCTTTAAGGCCAACAGATGTAGCTTCTGAGATTGTCTTCTCTAGTTCGTGCATAACTTTTTGGTAATTCTCTTTTGGGAAGTTGATTCTTAAAAAATGAATTCCACCATCTGCGAAGAACATTGAAGAAGAAGTACAGTTATTGGCAATAGTATTATTTAAAACAAGGTTCTTATATAGTGGCGAGGTCTCACCGTATCCAAGGGCATTGTATGCGAGATCTTCTCCAGCAGCACCATCAGACTTCATTGGAGGACATTCAATGGCCATTGTTAGTTGGCACATGCGAACGTCTTTCTTATGTATTTCAATTGTAGACTTTTTATGGAGTGAAAAAGATGGCCTCTCTGAACGCTTACCTTTTGGAAGCTCGTAACCTTCAATTGTTTTAATATATTTCTTTTTATTTTTTAAGTCTCCAGCGACAACTAAAAATGCGTTAGCATTATTGTAGTGGTTATTTCTAAAATCAATTAACTGCTTTTGAGTGAAGTTTTTAATTGTTTGTTCATTTCCAAGAATTGGGTGCGCATAGCCACCGTTAAAAGACATTTCTTGAATTCTTTGGAAAGAAAATTGGCCAGGATTATCTTGGCTACGACGATACTCTTCGAAAACTACTTCTCTTTCAGGAATGAGATCTTCTTGATTGAACATTGGATTAGAAACCATATCCATGATGATATCAATTGATGTATTAAAGTAAGCAATAGGCGAGTTAATATAGTAGCAAGTGTAGTCAAAAGAAGTGAAGGCATTTACTTCGCCACCAAATGACTCAACATCGTGAGCAATTTTAGCTCCTGGTCTTTTTTGTGTTCCCTTGAAAAACATATGTTCTAGGAAGTGAGCGATACCAAAATTTGATTCATCTTCAAGAGTTGATCCTGCTCGAAACCAAATTTGTACAGATGCACTTGTATTTCCAGGAACATCAACAAAAATGACTTCCAAACCATTATTTAACTTTTCTATTTCATATTTCATTTACATTGCCTTTTAATTTTAGGTATTTGTTAATTATAGTCTGGGTTACAAAAAAATAATATGGAAGAAATAAAGTCGTTATATATACATTTCCCGTTCTGTCGTCACCTCTGTAATTATTGTGACTTTTTTAAGTCAATTAAAGAGAATGATGGGCAACTCGATGATTTCGAAAGACTCTTTGCAGATATGTCTACAAAGCATAAGTCAATTCTAGCTAGTCATGGTGCTACTCTTAAAGAGTTAGAGTCTCTTTATATTGGTGGAGGAACACCAAGTTTATGGGGAAGTCGTGGAGCCTACTTCTTAAGAGACTGGTTGTCTGACAATAAGATTTGTTTGAAAGAGGATTGTGAATTTACTCTTGAGGTAAATCCTGGGGCATGGACAGAAGAGACTTTGAGTAGTTGGAGAAGTATCGGAGCGAATCGCTATTCTTTAGGGGTTCAATCTCTAAACTCTAACTTTTTAAAAATTATTGATCGCGTCCACAATATTGATGATGTCCATGAAACATTAAAATATTTTAATAAAGGAAATTATAATTTCTCTGTGGACTTCATGATTGGCTTACCATTTTCTGAAAAATATAACCGCGATATTATAGCTGAGTTAACTGAAATTCTTACATATAACCCAAGCCACATAAGTCTTTATATTCTTACTGTACCAAAGCACTATAAACATTACGACGAATTGCCAGACGAAGAGTGGATAAGTGATGAATATATTAAAGTCGCTAACTTCCTATCTATCAATGGTTTCAAACATTACGAAGTTTCAAATTTTGCAAAGGCAGGTAAGGCATCTATTCATAATTTAAATTACTGGAAGATGGAATCTGTTGCAGCGATTGGCCCTTCTGCTACTGGCTATATTAAAAATAATCGTTATCGCTATAAGTGGAAAACCAAAGGTGCCGAAGTTGTCGAAGAGAATCTTAACGAAGACGAATTTCAAATAGAGCGACTTTATATGAATTTACGTTCTAGTGTTGGCTTTCCTGTTAAAGATTCTTACTGGGGTGATCTTAGTGAGCTCGTTCAATCACTAAAATCTCGTGGACTGGCCATGGCCGGACGTGATCATTTCTATTTAACGTCCCGCGGCTTTCTTATCCTAGACTCAATTATTGATGAAATATTTAAAATATCCAAGTAATTTCAGCTAGTTGTAAAGTAATTCAAAAAAAAGTCATTGCGCAACGTTGACACTGGGCCAAAGAATACCATCTTTAGGTTAGAGATAAATTTAAAGAGGTAGTTGAAATGTCTGAAACTCAAGTTAATGAAGAAAATGAAAAAGAACTAGGGCCTGAAACTAATGAAGAAACTCAGGAAACTTCTCAAGTAGAAGATACAGAAGCTGAAAATGAAGTTTCAGAAGAAATGAAAGAGTTAATGGAATTTAAAGATAAATTCTATTATGTAGCAGCTGAGATGGAAAATCTTAAAAGACGCCATGAAAAACAACTTCAAGATCAAATTAAATTTGGGACTGAAAAGGTGATGATGGGACTTCTAGATGTTGTTGATAACTTAGAAAGAACTCTTCAGGCGATTGAAAGTGATGAAGATGATAAGGTTAAAAATATTTACACTGGTGTAGATATGGTTAAAAACCAGTTCCTTGAAACACTTAAGACGAATGGTTTAGAAAAAATTGAAACAGAAGGTAAGATTTTTGATCCTCATTTCCATGAAGCAATGGCCCAGATGCCAGCAGAAGGAAAAGAAGATCAAGAGATCATACAAACATATCAAAACGGTTACTCACTAAACGGTAGAGTGATTAGAGCAGCAAAAGTAGTAGTAGCAAAAAACTAATTATATAAAGGAGATTATAATGGGAAAAATTATTGGAATCGACTTAGGTACAACTAATTCATGTGTTGCCGTTCTTGAAAACGGTAAGTACAAAATCGTAGCAAACGCAGAAGGACACAATACAACTCCATCTGTTATTGGTTTCGCTAACAACGGTGAAACTCTTGTAGGTCAAGTTGCAAAAAGACAAGCTGTAACGAATCCTTCAAAAACACTTTATGGGATCAAGAGACTTATTGGTCGTAAATTTAATACACCAGAAGCAAAGTCATTTGCTGAGGTTGCTCCATTTGAAATTTTCGCAAATGACAATGGTGATGCATGGGTAAAGGTTGATGGGAAGGCAATGTCTCCTCAAGAAATCTCTGCAAAAGTTCTTCAAAAGCTTAAGAAAGCGGCAGAAGATTACTTAGGTGAAACAGTTACTGAAGCTGTAATTACAGTTCCAGCATATTTTAATGACTCTCAAAGACAAGCAACTAAAGATGCAGGTAAGATTGCAGGTCTTGAAGTAAAAAGAATTATCAATGAGCCAACTGCTGCGGCACTTGCTTACGGACTAGAATCTAAGCAAGATAAAAACATTGCAGTATTTGACCTTGGTGGTGGTACTTTTGATATCTCAATTCTTGAGATCACTTCAGACGGTGTATTCGAAGTAAAAGCAACTAACGGTGATACATTCCTTGGTGGTGAGAACTTTGATGAAAAAATCATTAACTTCCTTGCAGAAGAGTTCCTAAAGTCAGACGGAATCGACTTAAGAAAAGACCAAATGGCACTTCAAAGACTTAAAGAAGCTGCTGAAAAAGCTAAGCATGAGCTATCGAATGTTAACTCGACAGATGTTAACCTTCCATTCATCACTGCAGATGCCTCAGGTCCAAAACACTTAAACGTAAACCTTTCAAGAGCTAAGTTTGAATCTCTAATCGGTGATCACTTAACTGCTCTTGCTAAACCATGTTTAACTTGTCTTGAAGACTCTGGTCTTGAGAAGAGCGAAATCGATGAGGTAATTCTTGTTGGTGGTTCAACTCGTATCCCAGCTGTTCAAGAAAGAGTAAAAGAAATCTTTGGTAAAGAAGCTTCTAAAGGTGTTAACCCTGACGAAGTTGTAGCTGCAGGTGCTGCAATCCAAGGTGGTGTTCTAGCTGGTGATGTAAAAGACGTACTTCTTCTAGACGTAACTCCACTAACTCTAGGGATCGAAACTCTAGGTGGTGTTATGACTCCACTAATTGAGAAGAACACGACTATTCCATCGAAGAAGTCGCAAACTTTCTCAACAGCTGTTGATAACCAACCAGCTGTTACAATTCACGTATGCCAAGGTGAGCGTGAGTTTGCTAAAGATAATAAGTCACTAGGACGTTTCGATCTAAGTGGTATTGCACCAGCTCCAAGAGGTGTTCCACAAATCGAAGTAACTTTTGATATTGATGCTAACGGTATCGTACACGTTTCTGCTGTAGACAAAGCAACTGGTAAATCTCAAGAAATTAAGATCACTGCTGGTTCAGGTCTTTCAGATGAAGAAATCGAAAGAATGGTACAAGAAGCAGAAGTTAACAAAGAAGCAGATAAGAAAGCACGTGAGATCGTAGATACTAGAAATAATCTAGATGCACTTATCCTAAGCTGTGAAAAAATGATTAAAGACAGTGCTGATAAAATCTCTGAAGACGATAAGTCTAAATTAGAAGCAGCAATCAACGAAGCTAAAGGTAAGCTTCAGTCTGAGAATCTTGATGAGTTAAAAGCAGCTCAAGAAGCTCTAACGAACGCTTCACATGCAATCGCTCAGCAAATGTATCAACAACCAGGTGCTGAAGCTGGTGCTCAGCAAGCTGGTCCAGAAGCAGATGCAGGTGCAAATGCAGGATCAAATAAGCAAGACGACGATGTTGTTGATGCTGACTTTAAAGAAGTTTAATTAGAAATATAGAATTGAAGGGAGCCCTGTGCTCCCTTTGTTCGTTAATAGAGAATTAAAAATATGAGTGATAAAAGAGATTATTACGATATTCTAGGCGTCGCAAAAGGTGCTGATAAAGCTGAGATCAAGAAGGCTTATCGCAAGATGGCCATGAAGTATCACCCTGACCGTAACCCTGATAATAAAGAAGCTGAGGCAAAGTTTAAAGAAGCTTCTGAAGCTGCAGAGGTTTTACTAGATGATGGAAAACGTCAGCGCTATGACCAATTTGGACACGCTGGTGTAAATGGCCAAGCTGGTGGCTTTGGTGGCGGTGGCTTCCAAGGTGGATTTGGAGACTTCGGCGATCTAGGTGATATCTTTGGAGATATCTTTGGTGACATGATGGGCGGTGGTGGCCGTGGCCGTCGTGGAAGACGTCGTACAGGTGTTCCAGGTAATGATCTTCAAATGACAGTTAGTGTTTCATTTGAAGAAGCAGCATTTGGTGCTAAAAAGAAAGTTTCAATTAATAAAGAAACAACTTGTGAAACTTGTTCGGGCTCAGGTGCGAAAGCGGGATCAGAACCAACTACATGTGATATGTGTCACGGAGCTGGTGAAGTTCGTCGCCAACAAGGTTTTTTTACAGTTGCTTCGACTTGTCCGAAATGTCAGGGTTCAGGAACAATGATCAAAGATCCTTGTGGAACATGTCATGGGCAAGGACGTAAGAAGAAAAAAGTTGAACTAGAAGTGACTATCCCTGCAGGTATCGACCATGGTCAGCGTCTAAAACTTTCTGGTGAAGGTGATGCTGGAGCACAAGGTGGACCTAATGGTGACCTTTATATTGTTGTGGATGTTAAAGAGCACGAAATCTTTCAGCGTGAAGGCTTCAACGTTCTCTACACTGTACCAATTAGCTTCTCACAGGCGGCCCTTGGTGCTGAGGTAGAAGTTCCAACTCTTGATGGTAAAGTTGTTGTTGATCTTCCTCCTGGTACCCAATCTGGTAAGAAAATGAGACTTAAGGGGAAAGGAATTCAAAAGCTTGGCGGCTATGGCACAGGTGATGCAATTCTTACTGTTCATGTTGAGACACCGACTAAGCTTTCTAAGGAGCACAAGGAGTTACTTGAGCAACTTGCTAAACTAGAAGGAAAGCAGTGTCATCCAATGAGCACTGGCTTCATCGATAAAGTTAAAGAATTATTTAGTTAATTCAATATATTCATGGGAGACTGAGTGAATTAGTCTCCTATGTTTATAAAATCCTAATATTTCTCCTGTTTTCATCTATCTATATTTCAAATAAAATAGACCATACAAAATTAAAAAAGGTCGACTATGTTTAAGTATATTTCTCTAATTTTAATCACACTTCTTGTGAGTTGCGGTGGTATCCAAATGATCAACCGAGACACTTCACATCTTTATACTGAAAAATTCTTAAAAGATTTTGATGTTGCGAAGAAGAGCTTCGTTGATGGAAATAAGGAATTAGCACTAGGTCAACTTAATGCAATTCAAGATGCTAAGTTGAGACCAGCTGAACTTGCTACTAAGACAAATTTAATTGGTGTTATCAATTACTCAAACCAAAACTACGAACAAGCTATCTTTCAATTTAATCTAGCTTTGAATAGCTCAGGTGAAGATGGCCAGCTTAATGCTCAGATTAAGCTTAATCTTGCGAGTAGTTATTATAAGCTTGGTGATCTAGAGAATACTTTTAAGACTCTTGATGGAACGGATTCAAGATGGCTTCTAAATCGCGACTTAGAAAATTTTCATAAATTACGCTACCGTGTTTCGAAAGAACTAGATTTTCAAGCGGTTGCACTAGATTCATTACTTTGGTTAAACTCTGGTGCTAATACGGTTGATGAATTAAAAGAGAAGAAGTTCTATGGGCAACTTGTTACTCAGTACTTCATTGTTGATCAAGCGGAACGTGTACGAATAGTGCAAGACTTTAAAGAGGGGAAGGACTTTGTTTGTGCCTATCTTTCGTACTTAGAAATTGAGCAATTAATTAATCAGGGAAATAAAGGTAAGGCACAAGAAGTAGGTGATTGGGTTAAGTCTCAATATAATATGTACCCTGAGGTTATTGGCTTAGTTACAGCACGTTTTGAAAATTTAAAGAAGTACAGCAAAATTAACCTTCGCTCAATTGGTGTTGTTCTTCCACTTACAGGTGACAAGAGTAAGTTTGGGAAGAGGGCACTTGCTGGTATTGATCACGCTGTTCGCAAATATAATGAACAGAATTCAACGAAGCCGAACTTTCAACCAATTCAGATTAAAATCTTTGATAGTATGGGAAGTGCTATTGTCGGAAAAGAAAAAGTTCGTGAAATGATTGAAAGAGAGAATTCTTCAATTATTATCGGTGGGCTGTTAAAAGATGAAGCAAAGGCACAATATGAAGCAGCTAGAAAGTATGGTGCATTCTTTATTTCTCTATCACAAATCTATACAAGTAAGGATGATAAAGGACACTTACTAATTGAAGTACCTGGTTCAGTTGAGTCTCAAGTATCATTATTATTTTCTGAGAAATATCTTTCAAAATTTGGAAATAAAGTATCAATTATTTATCCTAATACAGATACTGGTTATTCATATGTTGATTCTGCTTGGAAGATGGCCGAGAAAGCCGGTGCAGAAATTGTCAGTATTCAATCATTTGATACTAATCAGACAGACCACAGATCAACTGTTGCTAAGATACTAGGTTTATACTTTACACGCGAAAGACAAGAAGAATTTGAACTTCTAAAATCTGTTCATAAATTAGAAGGTAATACTTCAATTAGACGTGTGCAGACACTTGGGCCAATTGTAGACTTTGATTGGGTTCTATTACCTGCAGCTCCAAATGATGCCCTCCAACTAATTCCATCTTTTAACTACTACGATGCATTTAATGTAAATTTAGTAGGTGGCCCAAATTGGCGATCAAGAAGAATCTCAAGAGAGACTTCTAAGCTAGGGAAGTTATTCTTTGTGGACTCAGAAGTACCTCAGGGGGACTCTGGCTTCGTTTCAAGTTATCAGTCACGCTATGGGCAGCGACCTGGTGTTGTTGAAATTCTAGGTTTTGAGGGGATGGCGCTTGCTGCTAATGTGTTATCGTTGGGGGATTTTACAAGTCGCGATGAACTTGAAAGAACGCTGGTTAATGCGAAGAAAGTTGCTGGAATTACAGGTTCTTGGAGATTAGAAGATGACGTGTGGATGAAGGACATGAGTCTCATGAGCTTATACCGCGGTCGTTTGAATAAAGTGAATTTGACTATTGAAAAATCTGTTGAAAAATCAATTGAAGAGGAAGTAAGTAACTGACGCTAATGCGCCAGTTATATTACTTCTTAGCAGCGTTGATTCTGCGTAAAATTCTTGCTTTTTTCTTAAGTTGAGCTTTTTTCTTGCTCATTTTAGCAATAGTTTTCTTTCTACCTGCACCCATAATCTTTCCTTTTGCGTAGTGTTAGAAAATAGTCTGGTTATACTAAAAAAAAATATCGATTTTGACAAGGGCCAAGTCATTTTTATAGGAATGCGCGGTGCTGAACTTGTTATTAATGGTTGTCAATAAAATGACCTAAATGGTACATTTTACATATATAAGCAAACGGATTGCTAATCAAAAGGTATAACGGAATGTGCGCTGCAAAGAAAAAAGTGGCAGCTAAGAAAAAAGCTGCGAGCAAAACGACAAAAAAATCATCTAAAAAAGTTGCTAAAAAGAAAGTAACAAAGAAAAAAGCCGTAAAGAAAACTTCTTCACGTAAGACAGGTTCTCCTACAAAGGCTAGTTTATCAACTGCATTTGTTGATGAACTTTCTCTAAATAATAAGGCCAAGACTCCAGAGCTAGGTGCTAACCTAGAAATGAAAAAAGCTGCTCTTAGAGCACGTCGTATTCACTGGAATGAAGACAAGCGTAAGATCGCAATTGATATGATCGAACGCTATACGGGTCATGACTTTAAAGACTTCCAACAACAAATTATTTTAACGAATTTTCACTACTATGTAGAAAGATTCAATGCTCTTCTTGATGACCATGTTTATACGCAAGGTTCAGCTTTTAAAGCTTCAAGTTCTAAGAAGGCAAAAGTTACAATTATTGAATTTGGTGTAGGTGCTGCAATGGCCGCTCTTATTGGTGAACTTATTTCAGTTATCCATCCAAAGGCCGTTCTATTCTTAGGTCTTGCAGGTGCTGTTCACCCTTCTCTTAAAGTCGGTGATTTTGTACTTCCAATTGCTTCGATTAGAGCAGAGGGTGTTACTGAGCACTTTCTTCCTAGGGAAGTTCCTGCCCTTCCAACATTTAAAGTACAAAAATTCGTTTCTCAAATATTATTAGAACATGGGCATGATTACCGTACTGGAACGATCCACTCTACAGATTATCGATTCTGGGAGTTTGATGATCGCTTTAAGGAACGCTTAATTGAGCAAAGAGTTTTAGCTGTTGAAATGGAAACGGCCGCTCTTTTTGTTTCGTGCTTTGTAAGTAAGGTAAATATCGGAGCATTACTTTTAATCTCTGATTGTCCAATGACTAAAGATGGTATTAAGACGAAGAAGTCTGCTAAGTCAGTCTTCAAGAAATATACAGATATTCACATCGAGCTGGGAATTGAGGCAATGGCAGACATTGCTGACCGCGGTGAGAATATCAGACACTATCATTGGTAAAATTTTATAAAGGAATATGAAATGTTAAAGCAATTTTTTAATTTCTTCTCAAACGATCTTGCGATCGATTTAGGTACGGCAAATATTCTTGTTTACGCTAAAGATAGAGGAATCATTGTAAATGAGCCTTCTGTTGTAGCAGTACACCAAGGGTATAAAGGTACTGGCTCAAAAGTACTTGCTGTGGGTGCGGAAGCAAAACAAATGCTTGGTCGTACACCTGGATCTATTCAAGCTATTCGTCCTATGAGAGATGGAGTAATCGCTGACTTTGAAGTGACTGGTGCGATGCTTAAGTACTTCATCCAAAAATCACTATCAGGTTCAAAGCTTGTTAAGCCTAGAATTATCATATGTATTCCTTTTGGAATTACTCAGGTTGAAAAGCGTGCGGTAAAAGAATCTGCTGAGCAAGCAGGTGCTCGTGAAGTTTATTTAATTGAAGAACCAATGGCCGCAGCTATTGGTGCTGGACTTCCTATTACTGAGCCTTCAGGGAATATGATTGTTGATATTGGTGGTGGTACTACTGAAGTTGCAGTCATTTCACTTGGTGGTATTGTTTACTCTCAATCTGAAAGAGTTGCAGGTGATAAATTTGATGAAGCAATTGCTTCATATATTAAGAAAAAGTATTCACTTCTAATCGGTGAGAGAACTGCAGAACAAATCAAAATGTCGATTGGTAATGCATATCCATTTGATGATGAAGTAAGAACATACGAAGTTAAGGGACGCGACCTTGTAGCGGGTGCTCCAAAGATTATCGAAGTTACTTCTGACGAAATCAGAGATGCACTTTCTGATCCAATTGCAGAAGTTGTTGAAGCAATCAAAACTTCATTAGAAAAAACACCTCCTGAGCTAGCAGCCGATATCGTTGATAACGGAATTATTCTAGCTGGTGGTGGTTCACTTCTAGCAAACCTAGATGTTTTAATTAAAGAAAGAACTGGTCTTCCGGTAGCTCTTGCTGAAGATCCACTTACTTGTGTTGTTCGTGGATGTGGTAAGGCACTAGAGTCAATCGATCTTTTAAAACAAGTAGCGACTCTATCATAAGTCGAAGATAGGTTTACAATTGAATTCTAAAAATCTTTTTATCGAATTAGAGCTCTCTGATATAAAACTAAAAATCAGGGAGCTTATTGCCACAAAGAGTAAATTAAAAATTTGGTCGAACTCACAGCAAGTTGCTTCTGTTGAGATTTTTGCAATTGAAGAGGATACTCTAATTATTGATGATAATCACTCACTTAATGGTGTTGTTATGGCGAATTTTAGTCTTCGCTATATGAGCTACTTTTTTAAGGGCATTGTTGATGGTGGTAAGTTAAAAATCGATGGTAAAGTTTATCGAAGTGAAAGAAGAGCAGATATGAGATTCAATGTTTCATATATGACGTCTTCATATCTCTACTTTGATGCCGTTGAAGAAGATCTGCCTTCTGCAGATAATGTTCTTCACTTTAATAAATCAAAAAATAAAGAAGATTCATTCATTAAAGATTTCTCTAGCTCAATGAGTGACTTTCCTGAATTAAGAGGTGCTAAGTTAATTGATATTTCAAGTAATGGTGCTTCCTTTGTTATGTCTCTTCAGGACTTCAAAAACTTCTCAAATAAGAAGTTCTCAATGGGAACTTTAGTTTTAGAAAAAAATTCATATGACATCTCAAATATCCAAAAAGTTTACGATATCGATTATGTAAATTTTAGACTCGATAATATTCCAATGAAAAAAATTGGTATTAAATTCGAGAGTAATGGCGAGCTAGAATCATATCTGCAAGAGCTTGATGATAAATCAATAATTTTAACTTCACTTGATGAGGAATTTAATAAGTATATTAATCAAAAAATAGAGGAGTAGTTTATGTTGCGACCTCTTGGTGTGCTTTTTCTATTCTTAATTGCTTCATGTAGTGTGCTGAACGACGATATTAATGATCAGCTGACGGCGGCTACTAATCAATATAAGCAACTAGAAGTAAGTGGCGAGTATCTTGTTGAAACGATGTCTGGCTTTAACAAGGATCGTGAATACGTACGAAAAACACAGATTGTTTCTCCAGTTAACAAATCTAAAGTCTATGAGAAGACTATAGTTATCTCAAAGAGAAAGAAAATTGCTAAGGAAGTATTCTTCTTAGTACCAATTAAGTACGAATCAACATTTTATTTAAATAATGATGTTTACACAGTAAGTGGACAGATTGACTTAAAAAGAAGAAAGATCCTCTATAATCTAAATTCACCAGAGTATAAATGGTTGGGACAACGTGAGTTTGATGTTCCTCGTGGAGTAAAAGCAATTTGTTTTTATTCATCGATTATTGATTGTGCAAAGGTATCAGGGTTTATCAAGAAGGCCATAGAGAAAAAAAATGGTGACATGAATTTTCATATTCTTTGGGAAAGCTTTCCATACTTCCAAGAACAATATTTAAATATTCCTAAAGAAATCCTTTCTGAAGCAAGATTAAGTTTTGATGAATTTGATAAAAAAGGAAATTATCGCTTTCTCTTAGCCGCTGGCGGCCAGGAGCAAGTTTATATATTAAATAAGAACCTAGATGTTGTTGGTCACTACTGGGCATCCCAAGGCCTATCAAAAGAGTTGGTTAAATGAAGTTATTCTTAAAATCATTTTTTACATTATTTTTTGCAATTACTACGATATTTTTTGCCTTGAGATTAACTCCTGGTGATCCTGTGGAAAGATTACTTGGGCCCGAAGCTAAGGTTGAAGAAATCCAAAAGTATCGTGCTGAACTAGGACTTGATAAAGGACTTGTTGAGCAATATGTTGATTTTGCAAAAGGAATCATCACTCTTGATCTAGGAAAGTCATTTTTTAAGAAAGAGTCAGTTGTTACTCTAATAAAACAAAACTTTCCACCAACTCTTGTGTTGGCATTAATTTCAATTTTAATATCAACACCAATTGGAATTGCTATTGGTGTTATTTCTGCAATTAAGAAATCACAATTACCAGATACGGCCATACGTGTAATTACTTTAACTCTGTTGTCATTTCCTATCTTCTCTTTGGCTCCATTACTTGTTTTAGTTTTTTCAATTAAGCTCGGGATTTTTCCAGTTTCTCAGTGGGAATCTGTCATGCATATGGTAATTCCTGTGACGACATTAGTTCTTCCTCTATCATCTGTAATCGTAAGAGTAATGAGAAATAAGTATCTTGAAGAAGAATCTCAGTTATGGGTTTTGGTTTTAAATGCTAAGGGACTTTCAAACTCTGCGATCGTATATCGCCTAGTTAAAATTTGTATGCCGACGATTTTAAATGTTGTTGCAATTCAACTTTCTGTAGTACTGGCCGGTACTGTTATTACTGAAACTATTTTTGATATTCCTGGTCTTGGCTCTCTATTGTTTGAGGCCATTAATAATCGTGATTATCCTCTGGTACAGGGGATTATCGCCTACTCAACAGTTATCTATATGCTTGTTTATGTATTAGTTGATTATTTAAATGAAAAAATTGATCCAAGGATAGGTTAGTGAGAAAGAAGAAAATAAACAATGAAATGATCTTCGGTGGCGTCATCCTTTCAATATATATTGTATGGGCCTTACTTTGGTTATTTATGAATGGTTTTAACTATACTCCTTCAAGTATTATATCTCATGAATTGTTTGCACCTTTCTCACAAGATTATTTTTTAGGCACAGACATCAATGGAAGGAGCTTATTTAAGGTTCTTAGCGTTGGGCTTATTTACACAGTAGGGATTTCTCTTTTAATAAGTTCTAGTGCTTGTGTTATTGGTATTGTTATAGGTTATCTATCTGCAATAAAAATTAAGTTTGTTTCTGAAATAATGGATATGTTTACTAACTTAATTTTTATTTTTCCTAGTATTTTACTCGCCATTTTAGTTATGTCTTTTTCGGGACAATCTTTTACTGGATTAGTACTCTGTCTAATTTTCACATCATGGCCTGGTTATGCTCGTATTGCTCGAGGCGAGACAATGCGTGTCTTAAATTTAGGATATGTTGAAAGTGCAAGAGCAATAGGAGTAAGTGAATTTCGTTTATTCTATAAGTCAATTTTACCAAGTATTGTACCAGTTATTTCCATTCACTTTGTTCTTGGAATAAGTGGAGTTATAATTAGTGAGGCTAGTTTAGGATTCCTTGGATTGGGAGCAAGTGAATACTCATGGGGAGCAATCCTTGCGATGGCAAAGCTAGTTCTTTTAGAGGCACCTCATGTTGTAATCGTGACTAGCTTACTAATGACAGGTTTAATTATCTCTTTAAATCTCTTTGGTGATGGCCTAAGAGATTACTTAGATCCAAAACTTAAAGGTAAAGGCAAATAGATGAATAATATATTAGGTCAATTATTTATTACTGGTATCAGTGGTACACAATTAACGACAGAAGAAGAAAGCTTTATTCAAAAAGAAAATATTGGTGGAGTTATTCTTTTTAAACAAAACTATGAGTCTCCAGCTCAGTTAGCAGAGCTAATTAACAATATTCAATCACTACGTGATAACTATCCACTTTTCATAGCAACAGATCATGAAGGTGGACGAGTGCAAAGATTTCGTGAAGGCTTTACTATAATTCCACCGATGTTAGACGTTGCAAAAACTGCTTCTCCAAAGCTATGCTTTGAAATTTCGCAATTGATGTCTAATGAGCTTTTAAGTTGTGGAGTAAATTTAAATCTTGGGCCTGTTTGTGATATTTTCACAAATCCAAAAAATACTGTTATTGGTGACCGCGCATTCGGTGATAATGCTGATGATGTAACGAAATTTGTTTCAGCTATTATTCGTGGACAACAAACTAGTGGAATTATGTCATGTGCAAAACACTTTCCTGGACATGGTGACACATTAGAAGATTCACACTTTAAACTTCCAGTAGTTAATAAGTCTCTTGAAGAACTTAGAGAAAATGAATTTATTCCATTTGTAAAAGCTGTTAAAGCAAGAGTTGATTTTGTTATGATGGCACATTTAAAAGTGGATGCAATCGATCCAGAAAATATTTGTACATTCTCTAAAAAGGCTTATGAATTAATTCGTGAAGAGCTGCGCTTTAAGAAAGTAATTATATCTGATGATATGGAAATGAAGGCCATCTCTGACGAAATTACAATTGGTGAAGCAGCTCTAAAAGCTCTTAGTGCCGGTGCAGATGTTATTGAATATCGTTCATTTGAAGCTTGTCGTGAAGCATATGATTATGTGAAACAGGCATTTGAGGCCGGAGATATTGATAAAGTGGATATCTCACAAAAATATGAACGAGTTTTAGAGCTTAAGAAAAAATACCTATCAAATTACTCACCTACTTATATTCCTGACGTCGCAGGTAAGGTGGGAACCAAAGAGAACTTATCTATTGTTGAGCAGGTTAATCAAGGTTAGCACATAGGGCCAATATTGCCTCTAACTGCTTGAAATCAATTATTTTTGATATTCTTATGTTATGACTAAAGGTCTCATAACTTCTTTATTGTTTTACATGTTTACGTTGCTCGTAACATTCGATGCAAATGCGCAGAGCTATGCCAATTATTCAAAACGTGACCATGCAAACTTACTTGATGAATCTTGTAAAAAAGGAAATCAATCAAGCTGTTTTGAGCAAGGTCTTCTTTATCAAACATTTACTGATAAGAGCTTTAAACAAGATGGTATTAACTACGCTGCCGAAGGGAAGAAGTTAATTATTAGTGCCTGTGATAATGGTGAGCAGAATGCTTGTGATTATAGAAAGGGAGCTGAGTTATTTGAAAGTTCACAGCTCCTTATGTGGGCCGGAATTATTCTTATTGGGATTGCCGTCTATATTGTGACGCAAATGATGTTTCAAGATAACGAATCATTTCAAGCGGCACAAAAATTAGAGGAAGGCGGCTCTAAGAAAGCTGATAATGTTAAGAAGCACGGTTTTGTTCTCCAATACTCTAGGCCTTTCTTTAAGCGCTATATCTCGCCAATTGTTTCTTCGATGAAGAGCAAGAAGAAAATTAAAGAGAAGTATAAAAGAAAGTTAGCAAGTGCTGGATTAACAGAGGACATGACACCTGAAGACTTCTTTGCCTTTAAGTTATTTCTCATCATTGGTTTTCCAATTATGTTCTTAGCTGTAAGAGAATTTACTGAAGCTGATTGGAAGCTATCGTTAATACCTGTTATGGCCCTTGTTGGATTCTTGTATCCTGATATTTGGATTAAAGGAAAAATTGAACAACGCCAAAAAGATATTATTAATGGAATGCCATTTTCTGTTGATATGCTAGCTCTTTCTGTTGAAGCTGGTCTAGATTTTATTGCTGCAATGACAAAAGTTGTGGATAAAGCGAAGCCAGGTCCGCTAACTCAAGAATTCGAAATCCTTCTTAAAGAAATTAAGATTGGGGCAAGTCGTGCTGAGGCATTAAGAAATATGGCCTGGCGAGTGGACTTAATTCAAATATCTTCATTTTGTGCAACTCTTATTGCTGCTGACTCTGTCGGTGCTTCAATCGGACCAATACTAAAAGCATTATCAATTGAGATCAGACAAAAGAAATCAGCTCAAATTGAAAAAGAAGGTGCCACTGCTGCCACTAAAATTTTATTTCCGATGATGGCATTTATTGTTCCATCTGTTCTGTTGATGATCTTTGCTCCTCTTGTTGTTGAGCTTGTAGGAGGAAAGTAATGAAGATTTCTTGTAATGGAATTGAAATTTGCAAGCGAGCGATAGTAGCAGACTCTTTTTATAAGAAGCTAAAAGGACTAATGTTTTCGGAAAGCATGGACGGATTTGATGGCATGATTTTCTATGGAACAAATGCGATTCATACATGTTTTATGAATTATAAAATCGATGTTGTGTTCTTTAATAGTAAGAACGAAATAAAGAAAATATACCGTGGACTAAAACCATGGAGACATACGCAAATTGTTTTCAGTGCTAGTCGTGTACTAGAGTTGGCTGATGGACAGTTGCCTCAAGAGATTAAGGAAGGGGATACTCTAGAGTTATGTATAAGTTAGTTGTTGTAGCTGGTAAGCTACGTGGACAAGAGTATATTTTAGAAGAAGGGGAAAATACCCTAGGACGCTCTGAGGAATGTAGTGTTCACTTTCCTGTAAATGGTGTTTCTAAAAAGCATTTATCAGTTACAGTTACTCAAGATGTTGCGTTTGTTAAAGATCTTGGAAGTTCAAATGGAACTTTTGTTAATGGTAAAGCTGTTAAGAGGGCCACTGTTAAAAATGGTGATAAAATAGCGCTTCCAGATTCAATTCTTCAAGTGGTCTTCGTTAAAGAGAAAAAGAAGATTATTAAGAAAAGGATCGAGACCGTAGAAGAAGATGATGAGCCAACATATATTACTGGTGGTGAAATGCCAGAGAATATCTTTGGTAAGATTATCTGGCTTTTTAAATATCGTTTAATGCCACTTGTTCATGGGATCAATGAAGAGTATGAGTGGCGTGTGTTAACTGGTATCTTACTGGCAATTTTTGTTGTTGTTACCGTAACGCTTACAATATTTCCAGTTATGAAGACTTCGCAAAGTTTACTTCTACTAGAAGTCGCTAAGCGTGGTGCTCACTATGCTGATGAGATTAAAAGACAAAATAGAGGTGCTTTGGCCAGAAAAGATCTTGATCGAGTCGACACGAAGTTTATGGAACAAGGAAATAACGGGGTTGTTTCTTATGATCTATTTGATATCGATGGACGAATTGTAAGACCTCTTACAAAGCTTAATATGTATATTGATGATCCTTTTTCTGTCCAAGTAAGAGAGTGGGCCGAAAGGACTATGAAAAATTCTGATGATCGTCCAATGGTAAGTCGTTTATCAAATGGTGAAATTGGAATTGGACAAAAGATTAAAGCAACTAATGTTAAAACAGGTCAGCTTGATGTAGTAGGTGTAATTGCGATTAGGTTTAAGCCTTCTTCAATTGCTGATGAAGCCTCGAAAAGTCGTGTTGCTTACTTAGAGGCGCTTATTACTTCATTTATTGCTTCTATCGTCTTCTTCGCTATTGTTTACTATATGACAATTAGGCATCTAGATGAAATGAAGTTTCAAATTGAAGAGGCACTAAGAGGAAATCGTAAAAGCGTTGATAGTGAATACCTTTGGTCGGAAATTGATCCACTGAGGTCATCGATCAACTCCATGATTCAAAGAATTAGAGAGCTTCAAAAAACTGATGATGAAATGAGCTTCGATGAAATGGAAAGTGATGAATCCTATGTTTCGAGCTTATACGAGTTCATGCAAGGAGCCCAAGGGGCAGTCCTTGTTTTAGATTCACAAAAGAATCTGTCTCATATCAATACACTAGCTGAAGATATCACGGCAATTAGGGGGAGCTCTTCTGAGGGAATGAGCCTCTTAGATGTGGCACGTGAAAAAGGATTTGCAGCTACTATAATTGAATTATGTGATGCCTCTGCTGACAATGGAGGTACATCTCAGAAGGGTGAATATGAACTTTCTGGGCACTTTTATAATATTTTTGTTACGAGTTTAATAGGGCGAGATAATTTTGCTAAAGCGTTCTATGTTACACTAATTAAAGAGGACTAAATATAAATGGTTGCCGCAATTAGAATGACAAAGAATTTATCTTCCCCAGAGTCTTCTGGGCAGTACCATCGTATTATCTGTATGACTGGGAAGAATAAAGGTATTTGTTATTACTTAAATGGTAATCGAATCGTTCTTGGTCGTTTAAGTTCAAACGACATTCAAATTCTTGATACTCAAGCTTCTCGTGAGCATATTGAATTAACACGTGTAAATAATGAATACACGTTAACTGATCTTAAGTCACAAAATGGTGTGATGGTAAATGATCTAAAGGTTACTCAACACAAGCTTAAATCTGGCGATAAAATAATCGTTGGCTCGACTGTTTTCAAATACTCTTTTATTGAAGTGAAAGAAGAGAAGGCCCTCGTTGAATATGAAGACCCTGAAGATGATGAGGATGAAGACGAGGAAGAAGAGGAAGAAGTAAAAAAGAAGGCTAAGCCTAAGAAAAAAAAGGGCCCTGCTACTCCTGAAGAGAAACGAAAGAAGTTGATCTATATAGCAGTTGCTGTCATGGGGTTACTCTTTTTTATGGACGGGGACGATACTAAGACAAAAAAGGCCAGTGTTAAAAAAGAAGGTAGTACAATTATTGACTCTTCAAATAGTAATACCGGTCGCAAGTATGTTGAGGACTTCGAAACACGAGAAAAAGTTGAAGCCTATATTCATCGTGGTAGACGTGAGGCACGAGAAGGTAATTACTTTAGGGCCATGCAAGAGTTCAACTTAGCGTTAACTCTCGATCCAAATGATGGGAATGCTGCCTATCACTTAAATATTGCAAAACAAAGGCTTGATGAAAAAATTAAAGATATGTTTGATCAAGCAACTAAGAATAAAGATTCTTTGAAGTATAATAGAGCATTGGGAACGTACTGTGCAATCTATAAGCTTTTAATTGAATATAAGACAGATGAACGCTTTATCGAAGCTAAGAAAAATGTTGAAGATATGGCCGAAAAATTAGGGATGAAAAAGAGTGATAATTACTGTTTCTAAACATGGAACAATTCTTAATCGTATTGAGATTAATGATCAAGTGATCATGGGGCAGAGCTCTAGTTTCCTAATTGGTCGTTCTGAAGAGGCCCTCGTTCATTTAGATGATCCTCAAATTTCAAGAAGACTCGCAAGCCTAAATTTTAACGGTGTAAGTTGGACACTCAATAAACTATCAACTTACGATACTGTTTTAGTGAATAATGCACCTATGTTTCTTGAAGAGATTCCTGTCTCAAGTGGTTACTATCTTGTTTGTAATGATTATAAGGTTTTATTTGAAAGCCTTGAAGTCGAAGAACAGGTAGTTCAAGAAAGCGTGGAACCACAATTACCAGAAGATGATTTTGGAGAAGTGGAGCCAGAAGATTCTGTTGAAGAGGAAGAGACTGTCATTATTGATGACCCGATCGATAACTCATCCGATTTTGAAGAAGAGACTCAGGCTTTTGATGCTCCGACGCAAGACTCTAACGATGAAGTTCAAGATGAATTCAGTGCTTCTGAAAATATAGAAACCCAAGATGCTGGTTTTGATGAGTTTGGTCAGCAAGAAGATGGCTTTTCTGAAGGCTTTGATGAAAACTACGACGAAAACTATGACGGTGACTATGACGATAATTATGGTGATGAATCATACGATATTGATACATTAGATGATGATGTAGGAGATAAAACTCAAGTTTTCTCAGGCTTTGCTAACTTTGTTCTTGAGCTATTTGGTGAAGATGTTCCTTACGATCATTTTAACCTTGAGTTACCTGAGACTTATATAGGACGAGATCCAAGTAAATGTCAGATTGTTTTATCAGACCCTGAGGTCTCTTCTGTTCATGCAGTTCTCAGAAAAAATAAGATCACGTGTGTTTTAGAAGATTTACAGTCGGCCAATGGGACTATTCTAAACGGTAAGAGAATTAACCAAAAAGAAATCACAAATGGTGATGAATTCATTATAGGTTCGACGACTTTTACAGTTAAAATTGCAAGTGACTTTATTAAAAGTCAGCAAGATATGCTGATGCCTGTTGAAGATAACCAAGTTATTGAAGTCGAAGAAGTTGTTGAAGTATCAGAAGACGATGAAGGCTTTGATGATCTCGAGTTATCTGATAATCCAGCGGCCAGTGAAGAAAAATCTATTATAAAGCGAATTCTAAACGACCCAGAAAAGCGTAAGAAAGTTCTAATTTATACTGTCGTACTACTTGGTGTCTATATGTTCTTATTCCCTGATAGTGGAGAGAAGCCAAAAGCGACAGCAAAAGATAAACAGGCAAAAGAGCAAAAGAAGAAACAGGTTGTAACTTCTATCGATAAGAAGCTTACAAAAGAACAGCAGGAAAAAGCAGAGGCCCTCTATCAGTTAGCAACTCGTTATGCTAATGAAGGAAATGTTGCAGAAGCAATCACAGAGTTTGAAAGGCTATTTCTGATTACTAAAGATTATAAACAGGCCCAAACTTTTTATCAGCTCGCCAAAGATAAGTATGCAGAGCTTGAAAAGGCAGAGCTTGAAAGACGTGCTGAAGAAAAGAGAAAGCTCATTCAAGCTAAGGTGAAGAATCTACTCGATAAAGCAGCAGATGCGGTAAAAGAGCGAAATGTCACTTTATCTCGTGGGTTGTTCCAACAAATAAAAGAGCTGGATCCAAATAATTATGATGTTGCTAACCTTGAATTAGAGCTAGATTCTTATATCAAAGAAAAGAATCGAAAAGAACTTGAAGAAGCTCAGAAGAAAGCGGAAAGACAACGTATGGTTGATGCACTAAAACCAGGAGAAACACTCTTTCTTCAAGAAGAGTGGTTTAAGGCCATTGGTGCTTTGGAGTTATTCATAAGTGAAAAGTCGATGGATGAAGACCTCATGAAGAAAGCAGTGGATATGCTTAAGAAGTCTCGTCAGAATCTTAAGAATATTACTGGCCCATTACTAGGAAAGGCCCGTTCATTAAAAGAGGCCGAAGATCTTAAGGCTTCTTATGAAGTTTTTAAAGAAGTCTTACGTTATAATCCTAGTGAACTGGATGCCCAAAGTGAACTGGATGATATTAATGATACATTAACGAGAAGGGCAAGAAAGGTATATCGACAGGGCTTAATCTCAGAGTCTCTTGGCTCTTTTGAAGATGCTCGTGAGAAGTTTCAAGAGGTGCAACAAATTTCACCTATTGATAACGAATACTACCTTAAGGCCAGTGAAAGGCTGAAAAATCTATGAGAGAAATCCAAAGCTTCTTTGCTAGAACACATCAGGGCCCTTATTTAAATCTAAATGAGGACAATACTTTCATTAATCTTAAACAAAAGATTTTTGGAATTTTTGATGGCTTTGGTGGCTCTGGTATATCAGATAGAAATTTAGAAAGTGCTAAAAGGTCAATTGACTCATACTTCTCAAAACTATCAGGTGATCCGAACGCGACAATGCCGTACTTCTATTCACCGCAGTATGTATTAGAAACTAATGCCTTAGTGAATGCAATGTTTATTGCACATAAGAATCTTCTTGATATCAATAAGAGTAAGCCCCTTAATGATAAGGGGGGAGTTTCCGCTGCTTTAACTATGTTGTCTGAGAATATTCTATCAATCGTTTCATGTGGTAATTGTTTAGTTCTCATGTATCGTGATGGGGATCTGTCACTAGTTAATACTCCTGACTGTGTTACACAAATTTCAATTTCAGATAATTCACATCAAAAAAGTACATTCCCTTTAGTTGCTCTGGGTTTATATGAGGATATTGCTCCTAAAATTTGGGAGTTAAATGTCGAACCAAATGATCGCATTATAGTCTTGAGCGATGGTGTCTATGGAAGCCTAAGTCTTCACGATATTAAGAGAATCATTCAAGAATCTTCTCAAGATGAAGTTATTCAGATTAATAATCTTTTTGATGGGGCCAATCGTCGAGGTAATCTAGATAATCAGTCAGCTATTATCTATTCAATCATTTAGAAACATACCGTAATCATTAAAACTGTCTCTTGCTTAGCTGGATTTTTTGCGTAACAATATATTGAGGTTTTATATGAGTAAAAAGGTATTAGTTGCTGACGACAGTCAGACAATCCAAAAAGTAATAAATATTACATTCGCAAATCAAGATTTTGAAATTGTTTCAGCTCTTGATGAGTCAGAATTATTTTCAAAAAGTGATGATTTCGATCTTATCCTTCTCGATTTCGGCCTTTCTGATGATGGCTATAAGTTAGGAGAAGAGACTCGTAAGAAATTTCCTACAACGCCTGTATTAGCAATGCTTGGTACATTTGATATCGTTGACGAGAATAAATTACGCTCTAGTGGTTATTCAGATAAGGTTGTTAAACCATTTGAGACGGAAAAATTTATTTCTCTTTGTAATGAGTTAATCGAAAGTGGTGTATCTGAGATGGATACATTAAATGATGCTTTTGAAGATGATCAAGAAGATACTCAAGAAAGTTTTGAGAGCAATGACCAAGAAGAAGATAATTTTTCTGGTTGGGACGTTGATAGCTCAATTGCTCAATCTGAAGAAGATAAGACTCAAGAGTTTGATCTTACAGCTAATAATACATTTGATGGTGACTCTGAAGACATAGATAATAACTTACAGTCTGAATTAGATGGTTGGGGTTTTGATCCTACAAACTTAAAGGGTAGTGATGTAACAAAAGAATTTGATACACTTCCACCTGTTATTGAAGGTCTTCCTGAAGCCAAACAAGAAGATGCATCTTCTTCTGTGCTGGATGTAAGCAATTATTTTGGAAACTTGGATGACGAGCTGGGAGATGACTTTGATCTTCCAGAACCTGAAGAAGAGGAGTCTGAAGAAATAGCTTTTGAGGCCCCAGAGAATATTGAAGAAGTTGAAGACGATAAGTTTTTTGAAGCTTCGACTGATGATGACCAAGACTTTGAAGAAATTTCTGATGAGAACCTATGGGATGCAGATGAAGAGTCTTCTGAGATGTTCTCATCTCCTGAAGAAGATGAGCATGAAATCAATCTTTCATCAGTAACACAAATGAATGATGATTTCTCATTTGGTACATCGACGACTGCATCAATCAATACTTCAACTTCAGCAGCTCCTGCGACTGCAGCACCATCCGTAGACGTTGAAGAGCTTAAAGCTGAGCTTAGAAATGAAGTTGCACCAATTATTGAAAAATATGCTCGTGAATATTGTGAACAAAATATTGAAAAAATTATTTGGGAAATCGTTCCTGATCTTGCAGAAAATCTTATTAAGAAAGAACTTAAAAATATTAGTAAGCAAGTTTTAACTTCAATTTCAGAATAGTTATTTAATAATGAGAGAGCCTGTATAGGCTTTCTCTATTTTTCCTTGCACTTCAATGAGCGCTTCTCCAAAGCTCCCAATTCCTTTAAAAATACCTTCTATAACAGAGTCTTCGTCAACAATTTTAACTTCTTTGTTAAGATGATAGCATCTTTCATTCCATTGATTGATAGTCTCTTCTTCCGTAAGTCTGTTATTTAAAAAGTAATCATAGATTTTAAGTGGTAATTCTTTATAATCGATATCTCTTAACTTATTTCCAGGTTTTAACACCCCATATGTTTCATGAGGAAGTCCTCCATAGTTAATACCAATCCCAACGATATAGTTATCATCATCTTTATTAACTAAGATCCCCATAATTTTTTGACTATCTACATTGAAAATATCATTTGGCCATTTGAGAAGCAGCTTGTGCTCATTAAAATAGTTACTAAGCATTACAGCAACTTCAAGGGCCAGCAGAGTTGGCTTCTCTTGGGCCTCCAATTTACAAGAGAAACAAAGACTATCTTGTAGGTCTTCCCATTTATTAAGTCGACGTCCTCTTGCGGAAGTTTGAAGCTTGGCACTGACAAGTAATTGGTCATAATGGTGCGCTTCTTCAATGGCAATTGTTTGGGTCGATGGAATTTCTTCAAAATGTAGGTGTTTCATAGATTTTCTCATTATGTTATTATCGAACAATACTAATAAATTCAGAGGTATTCAATATGTCACTTATCGAACGTTCTACCCCAAGAGAAGTTAATTTTTCAATTAATATCAATCCATATGCAGCAGGTTCAGTTCTTGCAGAATTTGGTAATACTAAGGTTCATGTCACAGCTTCAATTGAAGAAAGTGTCCCAAGATGGATGAAAGGAAGTGGGAAAGGATGGGTAACGGCCGAATACTCAATGTTACCAAGTTCTACTCATACAAGATCAAGAAGAGAGCGCTCTAAAATTGGTGGCCGTACACAAGAAATTCAACGCCTAATCGGAAGAAGCTTAAGAGCAATCGTTGATCTTGAAAAACTTGGTGAGCGCATGATCACTCTTGATTGTGATGTTATGGTTGCCGATGGTGGAACGAGAACAACTTCAATCTCTGGAAGTTTCATAGCTCTTGAACTTGCAATCCAAAGTTTAATTGCAAGAGGTGAACTTACTGAAAGCCCAATTATTGAGCCACTAGCGGCAATTAGTTGTGGAATTAATGGTGAGGGTAAGATCATTGCTGACTTAAATTACGAAGAAGATTCAAGCTGTCATACAGATATGAATATTGTCATGACTGAGTCTGGAAAGTTTATTGAAGTACAAGGAACGGCAGAGGGAGAAGCTTTTTCTAGAGATCAAATGGATGCACTAATGGATTGTGCGGCCGAGTCTTTAAAAGTTGTTTTTGAAAAACAAAAAGAAGCACTAGGGAAATAATGAAAGAATTTATCTTAGCGACTGGAAATGCCCATAAGGCAGAAGAGTTTGCTGTTTTATTTAAAGAAACTAATATTACAATTAATGCAGCAGCCGCAAAACTTGATGTTGTGGAAGATGGAAATACTTTTCAAGAGAATGCTCTTAAAAAAGCACAAGCTTACTATGAGGAATTTAAGATACCTGTCGTCGCAGACGATTCAGGGATCACAGTTGAAGCTCTTCCTCAGGAGTTAGGAATCTACTCTGCGCGTTTTGGCGGGGAAGGTTTAGCTGATCGTCAAAGGGCCGAGTTACTTTTAGAGAAGCTAAAAGGTGAACAAAACCGAAATGCTTACTTTACCTGTGTCCTATGTTTTTATTTATCTCCAGAGGAAATATATTTTTTTGAGGGAAGAATGGAAGGCGAGATTTCAGATAGTTACATAGGTGATGGGGGCTTCGGTTATGACCCTGTATTTTGCCCTAAAGCCTTTCCTGATCAAACTGTAGCGCAATTAGAAGAGTGGAAGAATGAAAATTCTCACAGGGCCAAGGCCGTATCAGCTGCTATAAAGTTTTTTCAAGAACTTTAAAAAGGTTTAATTTCTGGGTTGCCAAAAAGGTTAAGATCACTTATAAATAGCCTACCCAAAATTTCAATGTCGGAGTATAGCGCAGTTTGGTAGCGCACTTGCTTTGGGAGCAAGGGGTCGCAGGTTCAAATCCTGCTACTCCGACCATTTTAAAATCCCTTTCTATTTTCTTTTATCTTTCGGTGACTCAAGTACAACGTATGTTGATATTGAATTTACTTGTGGAAGTGTTCCAAGAACATCTGTGTGAAACGTCTTATAAGAAACAAGGTCAGTCGTCTCAATTCTTAAAATATACTCAAAGCTTCCTGTAACATTGTGACACTCGATGACTTCAGGTGACTCAGCAATGGCCATCTCAAAATCTTTTTGTGACTTCTTTGTGTGAACAGAAAGACCAACAGTTATATAGGCCGTAAAACTTGTTCCAAGCTTGGCGCGATTGATTCTTGCACGATAACCTGTGATGATCTTTGACTTCTCAAGTTCTTGAACTCGTCTAAGGCAGGCCGAAGGTGAGAGGCCAACAATTTCCGCTAAATCAGAATTACTGATTCTTCCGTCATTTTCTAATTCTTGCAATATTCTTTCGTCAATGGTGTCAATTTTCTTCATATGTTGCAAATTATCCCTTAATTGTATAGTTCTTTGCAATAAATTTATTCTTAAAATGGAGTAAACTGTGCCCTATGAGCACGACAAATCTATACCCTCTTTTAGCTTTTGCCTTTGTTTCCGCTATTACGCCGGGACCAAATAATATTCTCTTGATGTCTTCTGGGGCCAATCACGGTTTTAGAAAAACCATACCTCATATGCTTGGGGTTTATTTTGGTTTTATCTTTATGATCGCGGTCATTGGTTTTGGTGTCGCTGATATTTTTGAGACCTATCCAGGTATCCAAAAAATTATGCAAATGGCATGTGGAACTTACTTGGCCCTTCTTGCTTTTAAAATTGCATTCAGTACTTTTGCAAAAGAAGAAGCTCAAATAAAAAAACCTATGTCATTCATTGAAGCGGCAATGTTTCAATGGATTAATCCTAAGGCATGGACGATGGCCCTTTCAGCAGTGGCCATTTATACAAATGGAAATACACTAGGTGTTGTTGCTGTGATTCTTGCTTATAGTCTTGTTGATATTCCTGCGATTTCTGTTTGGGTATTTGCTGGACTGAGACTTAAGTCCTTTCTTGAGAAAGGATATCGTTTGGCCATCTTTAACATTGTCTTGGCCGTACTTTTATTCGGTTCTCTATTTCCCGTTTTAGTTTTGAAGTAAAATAACGAGTAGAGGAAGAAATTCCTCTACTCGTTATTTTGTAATTTTATTTGGATTATCAGAAGCTTTGGTAAAGTTCTCACCAAGCTTTTTAGGTTGTACTTTTTGAATCGGAAGTTCAGCATGAGCAATCTCTGTGTTGAAGTCTTCTGGAAGTTCAATCATTGTCTTACCTGTGAGTAGAACCTTTGAAACTTTCTTTACAAAGAAGTCAAAAATCTCAGAATCAATCTTCTTACCAACAGTTCTTTTCATAATCTCTAGTGCATCCTCAATCGGAAGGGCCTGTGAATATGATCGTTTTGTTGTTATGGCATCGAAGAAATCGGCAATAGAAACGACTTTAGAAAAGATATGATGATCTTCGCCTTTGATTCCTTTTGGATAACCTGAGCCATCAATATTTTCATGATGTTCAACGATGACTTTTTCAATCGACTCTTTCTTAAGACCTGGAAATTCAGGGTTTGCTTCTCGAAATAATTCAACACCGAGCTCTGGATGTTTTTTTATTTCTGCAAACTCTTCATCTGTAAGATTTCCTGTCTTATTTAATATTTCTGTAGAAATTTTTGTTTTACCTAGGTCATGAAGAAGACCACCAAGTCCAATCGCTACCAGGTCTGCTTCACTTGCTTTAGGTTTAAGTTGTTTATAAATAAGAACACTGTACATGCTTACATTGATAGAGTGGTCATATGTGTAGAAGTCATGAAAAGATAAATCTCCAATAAGTTTTTTTAGACTATTGATATCGTAGTCTTTGATAACATCTACCATGGCCTTCATTGAGTCATGACAACCATCGAGTGCTTCCCCAAGAATCTCAGTATTGAATTCTTTTCCAGGGTTAAAGATATCATCTAGGTGTTTTACTGCGGAGTCTTTGATAACAGAAACCTTATCAATAGATTCTATGTTTTCATCTTCGGCCAGTGACTTTAGATAAAGTCCTCGTTCTGATTCAAGAACATGGATTCTCTGATATTTTCTAAAACCTTCAATATCCTCATCATTAAGTACTTCACCGGGGCGCACTATTTTTACGTAGTGATCCTTTCCTTTGACCGTCGAAGAGTTGATGTAGATATTGTATAGAAGCGGCTTTTCTCGTACTACGAGGTGAAAGTCGATCGTAAAATAAACTGTTTTTGAGTTGCTATCCATTGCACTTTTATCGGCATAATTGGTGTTCAGGTAAAGTGCTAGTACGAAATACGTACAAGTAAATATATTGTGTTAGTTCTTGTTAGGATTTGAGCATGCTAAGTGCCTGAAAACACATTTCTTATTTAGCGTAACTGAAATTTTAAAAGTGTACGATTAGGTGCTTAAAATGGTACATTAAGGCCTACACAACACACATTATAGAGATAAATTGACGGAGTGAATCAAAGTGCAACTGAAAAGACTAATTATCCAGGGCTTTAAATCCTTTAAAGATCGTACAATTATTAACTTTGACGATGGTATTACTGGGATCGTTGGGCCAAATGGATGCGGTAAATCGAATATTGTTGATGCCTTATTTTGGATTATGGGTGAGCAATCAGCTAAACACCTAAGAGGGAATTCGATGAAGGACCTTATCTTTGCAGGTTCTTCAAAATATAACCCTGCTGCATGGGCTGAAGCAACTCTCGTTTTAGAAAACACGCATGGAAAGCATATTCACATTGGTGGAAAAGTTGCAAACCCTTCTGAGATTCAACTAACAAGAAAGCTTTATAGAAACGGTGATACAGAGTACCGTATCAACGGAGAGCCAGCTCGTCTAAAAGATATCCAAGAAGTATTTATGGATACAGGTGCTGGTGCAAAATCATATTCGATTATCGCACAGGGTGAGATCAACAGACTTGTTCAAGCAAAGCCAGTTGAGCGTCGTACAATGATTGAAGAGGTTGCTGGTATTACGAAGTTTAAAGTTCGTAAGAAAGAATCAATGAGAAAGATTGAGGCTACTGAACAAAACCTTAATCGTCTAAATGACCTCACAATTGAAATTGAAAAGAATTTAAAGTCTCTACAAAAACAAGCTGAGAAAGCTGAAAGAGCTCGTACGCTTAAAGATAGAATCAAACGCACTGAAATCTCTGTTGTTGCACATAAAGTATTCGAAGATCTTCGTGAGCTTCGCGACGGTAGTGCTGAACTTCTTGAAAAGAAGGCCAATCTTGAAGAGTGGAGTATGAAGAAGGATTCTCTTGAAATTTCTCTTGAGGAAGAGCGTTTTGAAAGAGAAGAGAAGACTGCAAGAATCGATGAGTCTCAAAAAGAAAGAAATGAAGTATCAAATAAACTAGCTGCTGCAGAAGAAAGACTAAATGCTCTTTGTAAGTCTTTAACTGATAAGGAAGAGCAACTAGAGCAAAGACAAAAAGAAATTGATGAACTAGCTCAAGAGATCGAAGAGAGACTTCTTAAGAAAGAAGAGATTGAAACTGAGATCAACGATGTCATTACTTCTTCAAAAGAAGATTATGACTATGAAGCGGCAAGTGAAAAGCTTGAGACGCTTAAGTCTGAGTTAGAAGATAGACAAGCGCAAATTAGCGAGCTTGAAGAAGAACTATCAATTAAGAAAGAAGAGCTTGTTAAAATGGATCAACAAGCTTTCCAAAATAACTCAAAACTTGAAGAATACGCTGCAACTCTTCAAGACCTTGCAACAGAAATTGAAGCAATTGAGAAACAGTACTCAGGTGTTTCAAGTGAACTAGCAAAGGAAAGAGATGATGTTATGGCCGCTAAGAATTTAGTGGAAGAATTAACAGAGTCTGAATTAACTCTGAAGGAAACGGTAAACGAACTTACACAAAAAGATCGTGAACTTGAATCTGAGCTTAAGAATTTAACGAAAGAACAAATTACAAAGCAATCAAGACTTTCTTCACTAAAGGAAATTCGCTCTTCACTTGAAGGTGCAAAAGAAGGTGTTTCTAAATTCCTAAGTGAAGTGGACTCTGATAAGTACAATGTTCTTGGTAATATTATTAAGTGTGATGATAAGTATACAAAAGCTGTAACAGCTCTTTTAGGAGAGTTTCTAGAGTCTCTTGTTACTTCAGAGAGTGACTTATCTCTTCTTAAAAATTGGGTTACTGAGAATGATGAAAATGCTCTTGAAATCTTACTAGCTGATAAGTCTGCAGATATTATCTCTGCTGAAGCTCGTGAAAGAATTCAAGTTAAGCTTGGAGCAGAGTTAACGACTCTAAGTGATATCATTGAGCTTCCTGAAGAATATAAAGCAAAGCTTACTCCATATTTATCAAGTCTATTTATTGTTGAAACTCTTGATGTTGATAAGGTTGTTTCACTAGAGAGTTCAATCTCATTTGGCGGAATTTCAGACATCAGCGGTAATATCCAAGTACGTAATCGTCAAAATGCAACAGTTCTTCATGTTAAGGGGTCTAGTGAGCAGGGACAAAGTGCTATTGAGAGAAATAATACAATTGAGGCCCTTGAAAATGAATTAGTAAGTCTTAATGAAAAAGTAGCTAATCTTGAAGAAGAGGTGACAGCTTCAAATGAATTACTAAGAAGTAAAGTTGATGAACTTGAAGACTCTCGTCTTTCTCTAAGTGAAGCTCGTGCTGATTATGCAGCTAAGAACTCTGCTCTTGAGTCTAAGCTTGCTTCAATGGAGTCGGGGAATACAAGACTTGATATCTTAAAGAATCGTAAAGATGAAACCTCTAAGCTAAGACTTGCAATTCTTGAAAAAGAAGAGTCATTCAACAAGGATAAATCGGAAGTTGAAGAGGCCATCGCAGATATTAGTGAAAGAGTTCAAGATCTTCGTGATAGCTATAATGAAATGAATGAAGTTTATGAAGCTGATCGTGAGGTATACGTTTCAAAACAAGTTGAGGCCAAGACATTTGAGCAACGTGTAAACTCACTACGTTCTCAGTCTGAAGATATTGAAAAGCAAATTGAAAAACAAAACCTTCGTAAGGAATCAAATACTGAGCTTATCACTAAGCTAGAAGGTGAACTTGAAAATATGCAAGTTGAGATCGAAGAGCTTGAAATTTCTAACAATGAAAAAGCAGATATCCTTGCAAGTAAAGATGAAGTCCTAAGTATTATGAAGGATGAATTCTCTGAACTTCTACTTGCGATGCAAGAAAGAGAAGATCAGGTTAAGGAACTATCGAAAAATATAAATAAGGCAGATAAAGAAGTTGCTGAAAAAGAAGTTCGTCTTGAGAGATGCCTTAACGAAGAAGAAGAAAACGTTCGCAATATCTTTGAAAAGTATCGCGTAGACCTTCGTGAGTCCCTTGGACGCTACCTAGAGTATAATGAATCTGACTTTGAAAAACTTAATGATGTTTCAACAATGTACTTTATGGAAACTGAAAATGGTCCAAAAGAAATTGAAAAAGAAACATATGAATTTGTTCGTAAGTACGGTCAAGACCTTAAGGATCAAGGATTTAAGCTTAAGAACTATAAGTCTGAATTTGGTCGCCTAGGGGAAATTAATTGGCAAGCAATTGAGGACTACGATAGACAAAAACTTCGTTACGACTTCCTAAAGGTTCAAGAAGTTGAACTAAGAAAGTCTCTAGAAGATCTGCAAAATGCAATCGATCATATCGATGAGAAATCAAAAGAAAGATTTAAGGTTGCTTTTGAAGAAGTTGATATGAGGTTTAGAAAAGTTTTCCCAATCATCTTTGGTGGAGGGGAAGCTCGCCTTGAGATCGTTGGTGATATTGATGATGCTGAATGTGGTGTTGATATTATCGCTAAACCACCTGGGAAGAAAATGCAGAATATTAACCTAATGTCTGGTGGTGAAAAGGCCATGACTGCGGTTTCTCTAATCTTCTCGATCTTCCTAGTTAAACCTTCACCATTCTGTCTACTGGATGAGGTCGATGCTCCACTTGATGACGCTAACGTTGGACGTTTTAATGAACTTCTTCGTGAAATGAGTGCTGAGTCACAGTTCATTCTTATTACACACAATAAGAAAACAATGGAGCTAAATGATACACTTTATGGTGTAACAATGCAGGAGCCTGGTGTTTCGAAGGCAGTTTCGGTACAATTACAGTAATGAAAAAGCTACTACCACTTTTAATTATTTCTAATATGGCCTTGGGATTTGTCCCAAGGTCTTTTTCGACTCAATATAAGCAAATTGTAAAAAATCAACTGACGGGAACTCCAAAAGAGTCGACTGGACAATTTGATTACGAGTACCCTGGTAAGCTTAGGCTTGAACAAAAGGGATCTGATGCACTTGTTTATGTAACAAATGAGAAAACAACTTGGATTAAAAGAGACGGCTTTATGCCAGGTGATCCAGCTGAAGTAATTATTCATAAGGGTAGCGACAAAGGCCTATCTAACTTTTTTGATCTTTTAAAGAGTGGCCTAAAATCCAATAAGAATTACAAAGTTAAAGATGGGGCAAGTTATAGTGTTCTCATTTTTACAGAGGCTTCTGTAAAATCAACTGGTGTTGTTGAAACAAAGCTAACTTTTAAGGGCAAGAAAGAATTTTCTAATATTGCTTCAATTGATATTAATTACGCTGATGGAAAGGTTGTTAAGCTTGAGCTTAGTAACGTTAAGAACGAAAGCTTTAAGACAAAGCACTTCATCCTTAACGTTCCAAAGAATGCTAATGTGTCATATCAATAAAACCACTACGGAAGAAATTTTCTTTCAACGTTAACGGCTCATTACTTAGAAGACGAGAGTAAATAAGATAGTTTCTAGCGACCAATTTTACATACTTTCTCGTTTCTTTATAAGGGATCTCTTCAATAAACTCTAAGTCTGGAAGGATAATACGGCTTCGCCAACGGCGAATTGGTGTTCCCCCTGCATTGTAGCTTGCAACAAAATCAATAAAATTATTGTTTCTTCTCTTCATAAGCTCATTTAATAAAAGGCTAGAAAAAGTAATGTTGATATTTGGATTATATAAATCCTCGTATCCTTCGTACGGAATTTTGTAGCGACGAGAAAGCCTCTTTCCTTGTTCTGGAATTAATTGAAGCAGCCCGAATGCATCTGCAGGTGATCTTGCATATTGATTAAATGCTGACTCTTGACGTGCAATACTCATCAGCAGTGGTGTTGTTACCGTTTTTGAGCGATTGTTTTCTAAGAACTCTTTTTTAAATGCCAAAGGAAAGGCAAATTGCGGATCTTCCTTTAAGATCTTCTCTTGTGTTTTAGAGTCCTCTCTAAAGAACTTGAAAATCATAATATTGTAGTACTTGGCAGCATATAGATCACTAAAGCTGACTTTATCATTACTATCAATAATTTTCTTAGCAAGATCAGTGTTCCCAAGATAAACCGCCCATGCCAGCTCATCAATTGAGATATCAAATTTCTCGCGGTAATCGATATGCTTGAGCTTCGTATGATTCATATGAGCGATCTGACCATAGTAACCAAACTGATCTTCTTTTTGAATTCTGAGAAGTAATTTTTGGGCTTCATCAAAACGATTAAGCTTTTTTAACCCCACAAATTTCCAGTAGAGAAAACGATAGTTGGGTTCATCGCTATTCTTTTCTTCATAGCGATCAAACCATTGAATCATCTCTTCATAATTACCAGCTTTGTAATTTGTCCAAGCTACATTCCATACAATGCTTTCAAGATGCTCATGCTTTTCTTCTACTGCTGCATAGGCTTTCTTGTAGAACTTAATTGAGCGATCATATTTTCTTAGATCTTCAAAAATTCCACCTATCGTATAATAAGTTGTGACGACATACTCTGTTGGAACCTCTTTAAATAATAGGAGGTTTCTTAGGACTCTTACGGCCCTTTGAAGATTGTCTTGTGTCCAGTAAATTCGAGCGAGACGAATTGTGTACTCGGCGTGTTTCTCTTTAAGCTCTTGGCTCTCTCGATTCTTTTGTAGGTACAGTACGAGGCTTCTGATATTATCTCTAAAGCTATCGTTCTTTCTTTCTCTCTTATATGAGTGAGCAAGCCTAAACCATGCCTCGACTTTATCTTCTTTAAGAGTATCTTTATCGCGAATGATTTTTCGGTAATATGTACGGGCCTTAACGAATTGGCGATCTTGTTCAAAACTTTTGGCCACATCTAAGTAGTTTTCACGTTGTGGCTCTTTCATATAGCGAGGTGAGACATCAATGAGTTTTTCATAGATTCGTTCTTGTAGCTGGCTACCATCTTCGAACTTTTTCATAGCATCAATTAAGAGTCTTTCAACTTCACCTTTGGTATTAAGGTAATCGACCTTATTTAAAACCGCACTGGCATAGACCTCAGTATAATATGTCTTTGAAATAATCGCATCGATAAGCTCTTCTCTGGCCCAGTAAGGATAAGCTTCAGTATTTTTATACTCTTCACTTAAATCCTGAATGCTCTTTGTACAATTCTTGTGGTAATTAGCGTGGAGCCAAGGGCGTAAAGGAAATTCTGTATGTAAGAACTTTCGATACTCATCACAGCTAACTGAATTGTTTTTACTAATTTTAGATAGCAAATTTGTTAGAGCACCATCTTGTGGCTTGGTTTTAGGAGGTCTTGTTAAATTTGTACAAGACAGGGCCAAAATAAATGTAGTTAGTAAGGTAAATCTCATTAACTACTAGGATAGGCCTTTAAGTAACTTCCTTCAAGTATCTGAAAATAGGAATTTCTATTCCTAAAAAAATTACATAAGGCATTGAAAAAACGTCGGTTTAACACTATAAGTACCTACTTTAGCTATACATGGAGAATTATATGTCTGAGATTTCATCTCAAGTTAACCAAAAATTTAATGACCGTACGGTTTATTTTACTTCACTAGGGTGTTCAAAGAACCTCGTAGATGCACAGGTTATGCTCGGGCATATGGGACTAAATGGTTTTAAAGTTGTAACGGAACCTCAAGACTCCGAGGTAATTGTTGTTAATACTTGCTCATTTATTGAGGCTGCTAAGCAGGAGTCTATTGAGATGATTCTTGATCTTGCAGATTATAAAGACGAAGAGGTAGGTAATTGTAAGGCCCTTGTTGTTTCTGGATGTATGGCCCAGAGATATTCAGATGAGCTTGAAAAGAGTCTACCAGAAGTTGATATGTTTATTGGTACAGGTGAGTATAACAAAATTGTTCCACTCTTAACTGCACTTGAAAATAATAAGCTAGAGAAAAAGTCATTTGTTGAGGTTCCAAGATTTATTCACACAGAATTTGATCCAAGACTTAATACTTCTCCATTCTATACGGCATGGCTAAAGATCTCTGAGGGGTGTAATAGAAATTGTACTTTCTGTATTATTCCTACTCTTCGTGGACGACTCCGATCACGTACCGTTGAATCTCTTGTTGAAGAAGCGAAGAAGCTGTCTTCGACAGGTGTTAGAGAGTTAAATCTTATTTCACAAGATCTATCTGATTATGGAGTGGATCTGAGTGATGAAAATAACTTATTTGAACTCCTATCTGGTCTAGAAACTGTTGATGGAGTTGATTGGGTACGTCTGTTTTATTTCTACCCAGATGAACTTACTGATGAAGTTATTGAAAAAATGGCGACTTCTTCAAAAGTTTGTAAGTATCTTGATATGCCAGTTCAGCACTTTTCTGACTATGTTCTAAAACGTATGAACAGAAGGATTACTGGTGAAAAAATCATGGAACGTATCACAAAACTTCGTGAAAGAATCCCTGGAATCGTTCTTAGAACTTCAATCATCGTTGGATTCCCTGGTGAGTCTGAAGAGGATTTTGAAAAACTCCTTGAAGGCATTAAGCAAGCTCGTTTCAACCATCTTGGTATCTTTAGATACTCAGATGAAGAAGGAACACCTGCTTACCGTCTAAAAGATAAGAATTCACAAGAAGTAATCGACGAGCGCTTTGATCGTCTTTATGAAGTTCAAAAAGAAATCGCTAGAGAGCTTAATCAAGAATTCTTAGGGCAGACGGTAGAAGTTCTTGTTGAAGGAACACACGAGGATACAGATCTTCTGATCGTTGGACGCCACTTTGGTCAGGCACCTGATATCGACGGTAAGGTAATTATCAATGACTTAAATGAGAGAGATTTAAAAATCGGTGACCTCGTTAAAGTTGAGATCACCGATGTATTAGACTTTGATTTAGTTGGTCGTGTATATTAATAGACTTTTTTATTCCCAGTCATAAGCAGGAAAAGGGGTTCTTCGTATACCTGTTAGGTTGCTAGCTCCTGCGTTATTAAGAAGTGGCAACGATAGAACTATTGATACTGAATCAATAACTTCTTTAATTATGTAATCATCTCCATTAATTCTAATGTCCATACCTGGATATAGATCAGTAGTACTTCCTACAGTGATCTCAGTTTCTCCAATTGAACCTGTAGCAGTCGTAAGTAATACGTATGCACCTGTTACTGTTGGAGCAGTCGAATCATTACAGCCACTATAACTTGCTGGCAAGGTGAAATTATCCCAATCGCTATAGTAGTTGTATGGTGTTCCGAAGGCATCATTTAGAGCAACATCCATTCCTGTTGGATCTGTAAGGTCAATTTCATTTAATGTATAGTCAGTATCCCAGTCTCTGATATGCAGATTGATTCGTCCAATAACCTGTGAAAATTCATTTAAACACTCAAACCCATACACTGGTTGTGCACCTTGAAATGGATCTAGAATTGCATTTACATTCGAGCTTACTGATGCTGTTAGCGAGTGAAGAATTCCCCCTTCCGCGTAGTACTCAGTAGAACCATCTGTACAAGAATTATTCGAATGATAATTTGCAATATAGCGGTTAGATCCAGCGCCGAGTTCTGCAGGAGAACTAAGAGTGGCTTCGTAATTAAGAGATGTATAAGATTCAGTAACGATACTCGCAAGGCCATTGTTTACTTCTGTGCCTAATGCATCTCTAATTGGACCATTAAGACAAGCATAAGCGTTACCACCACATTCTTGCGTTTCCACAACTACAGAGTTAGCACATGAAGAATTTGTACCTGCATCAGCATCAGCATCAGTAAATGTGAACTCTATTAATCCATATCTAAACGACCCTGTATCACAGTTAATATCATCATACTTACCACTACATAGGTCACTTAGTTCACCATCGAAATAGACACCGTTTACGTAGAGACCATCTTGAGAAAAATTTTTAATTGCAATCCCTGTGGCACCACCAAGTCCATCAGTTGTATTATCATCTGTTGCACCTGCACAATCTGTCGATGCACCAGTCACTTGGTGAATGATATAATTTGCTCCAGCACTATAATCGATATTACTACTTGTTGTTCTAACCGGCCTTCTTTTAAAGAAAGAGAATGGTTTATAGCGAACACTGTGACAAATACCAGGGCCAACATTTGCATTAAGCTTAATGTCTCTGAAGTATAAATTGTTTTCACCAATTTCAGCAAAGCAATCGATATCAACAATATCTTCGATATCCGAGACAGAACCTCTAGGGTTTGATACGATATCACGTTTCTTTATTCGACATTTGTTGAAGATATTATCTTCTCCATCCTTATGTACATAATACTTCGGTGTATTTTCAATTTTAACATCAACTTCGAAGTAGTCTTCAACTAGCATATTAAATGAAGAAGAAGATGTTCCTAAAATATTTGTTGCTGTGATTGTATAACTTTTTGATGCAGCAGCAACGGTAGGTGCCCCTGTAATATCACCAGTAGATTGATCAATTGAAAGTCCAGGAGGTAGATCTGGAGTTATCGTATAGGTGATCTCTTCTCCTTCTGGTAGAGTCGCTTTTATAATTGAATCAACACCTCTTTGAAGCTCAAATGTTGGAGTTGTCTCAAAGTCTGAAATCGTAGCGGCGTTAGCTGAGTATGGCCTAATTGACGAGAATGCTTCACCAGGTAGAGTCATTGTAATCGGTGTTCCATTGGTACTCTGGAGCATTCCAGTGTTTGTAGTACCATCTATATTCGAAATTAGCCAATTTGAACGGCCAGTATTTGTTAAGATATCCATTCCACTGATTAAAGAAGCAACATTTGAAAATTCACCAATTATAACAGGAGACCAGAGTTCATTTAATGTATATGCAGCTGCTGTGTCACAGTCTTCGAGGGCAGAAATTGAACCGATAAAGTTCTCGCTTGAGTTAGAATCATTAATATTTCTTGTTTGATTAATAAATAGATAATTTGCTAAACCAGCTTCTGTTGGGTTGCCTGTTACAATAGCTTTGGCAAATTTATCAGAAGGCGCAGAAGGAAATCTCATGCATAGAGCTGGTCTTTGAGCAATATACAGATCTGTATATGCTGCAGTATTGTTTATTTGAATAACATGAGTAAGTGCAATCGGATCAGTTTGAATGACCGCTTCTTCATCAAGAAATTCGTTATAGTTATCAAGTGAAGCATCTTTTACGAATTCACCATTAATTACCTGAACAATTAAGTATTTTTCATTACCATCAATATCAAGAATCTTTTTGATAATTCCAGTTGCTCCGTCTGATAGAGGAACAAATGCAGATGCAGCAATCTCTTGACCAACTGTAAAGTTAGAAACAGATTGTACTAAATTTTTTACTTTGAAGGCTACAAGCTGAGAGTACGATAAGTCATCAGGTGGATTAATAATACCAATATCAAACTTAAATGATCTCGTTGAAATATCATTCTTAACAGTAACAGTATATTCAATAGGAGACTGATAAGAGTGATCTGTGGCCCCTGATGTATCAATAATATAACCAAATAACGGACTATCAACATTCTTAACAAGTCTTAATGTTGAAGGTAGATCAGGTGTGATAGAAATATCTGTACTATTGTTATAACTGATATGTTCAGCTGTTGTTTCAGATGTATCATTAATTAACCTTAAGTTAATATTTGATCCAGGTTGAAAAAAGTATTTGATCTTTTCTATACTCGCTTCACTATTTGAGAATGGAAACGCATTGTCAATTAGTTCTCCAGGGTAAAGCGATCCTGATGAAAGTGTTCCGTAAATACTATTATTATTATCTTTGTATGTGATTACACCAGTTGCTCCACGCTCTGTTGTAAATGATTCATTAGTTAGCCCATTTTTTAAGAATCCACTATTATCATCTAATTGAAATCCTACATAAACTGGTCCTGTAAATGGAAACGCAACAGTATTAGTATTTGTTCCATCGTAGTTATAATAACATGTACCTGCGCTGAGGTAGACATCCCCAATTGTAGGTGTTGCCGGTGGAGCTGTCCCAATCCCCGTTCCTGTACAATTGAATGACTGTTCTGTCTCAAAAGTTATTCTTTCTGGAATAGGTGCTTGAATAGTTATCCTAGGCTGTGATGTTGTTGTAAGAGTTTGTGCCGTTGCACCTGATGGACTGTAAAAATTAAAATTAATCGCTGCAAGAGTAAAACTCCTAACTGGTGATACAGCGCTATTTGATATCTTTATTACTCCGGTTTGATTATTAGTCGTAAAATGAGCAGCATATGTTGTTGTGATATCTGAGCCAAAGTTAAACCCTGGATTCGAAATAGGATCTAAAAAATTATTTTTAGAGGCACTTGATAGTGAGAAAGAATTTTCTTCATCACCCTTGATAAGATAGTCACCAAACTCACCAGATGGTGCAATATGTGAAACTATATTTTTTCCAAGCGTCGCATTTGCTAAATTTAGATCACCAGTAATAAAGATGTAAGGGTTTGCATTGTCATAGAAAACAGAAGTAGGGTCTGTAATTTTATCTCCATCAATCTCATTTCCATTTTCATCGATAAAGTCACTCGGAGGATCGATTACTTCACCAACTGAGCTTGATGCATCATCACTGCTTGCGCCATCTTCTTTAAACTTCGTTAAGCTATCAGGCACACATGAAGTTGCGATGAGCAGAAGGATTAATATTAAATGTAGAGACGGTTTACCTTTTAACGTTTTCATAAGTTCATTATCGAATGATTCTTAAACAATCTTTACCTAAATTCATTAGGCCAGTATTAATCGATAGTTAGGGGTATTAATTGCCTAGAAGGTAGACACAAAATTGACAAATTTTGTTGGCTAAAATTTGCTAACTTCCTAAAAATTCGAAGCCCCATTATAATAGTGTTTATATTGATAAATACTTGATTATTCGGGAGAGAGTTGTGAAGAGATTCGTCTTAATTTGTTTGATTTCAACTTCTGCATTTGCACAAATAACATTTCTACAAGAGCTAAGACCTTTTGTGGAAAAAAATATATCGACATCGTTGGCCGATAAGATTTGGGGAGAAAAAGATGAAGTGGAGCTTCCTGAAATTCCTATCGTTAAGAAAGATGCAAAAGACTTAAGTGTTTATTCAAAGAAAGAATATAAGTCACCTTTTACTAAAGAGCAGATGTCTCAGTACAATCTATCATTTATCAATGAGCTAATTAAGGCCACGCGTGAACTAGATGCCAATCGTGATGAGTTATCAAAATGGTATGCAACTCTTGAGCAGGGAGGGACACGTGAAGGTGTTTATCGTTCACTAGTACTTTCTCAATATTACCAGCGCTTAGAAAATTATAATCAACAAACATCAAAAGCTGCTAAAGAAGTTACTGTTACGATTTTTAAAAGGTACCTTAATAAAGATTTGGATATCAAGAAACTTGATGCTTTAAATATCTATTCTGTGAAAAGAATTTTAGTAGAGAACGCAGTCGATGTTCAAGATGCCCTTTTGGCAAAGTCTCAAGATGAGTTTGCTCGTTGGTATGCAGTTTACTCAGCGGAGTTAGCGAATGCATTTCCAATTTGGAATAGCAAACTACGTTCTGCAAAAGAGAGTGGTGTGCACTATCGTTGGGCCATGAAGATGACTCCTGATATTGTAAAATCAGAATTTATCTTGAAGACTCACTTATTATTTAATCGACTTCAAAAGAAACAGTAATTAATCATAGAAGGCGTCTTCTTCCATGCCCGTTAAGGACATAAGAAGGCGCTCGACTCCTAGTGCAATCCCCGCACTCGTCGGTAATCCTTTTTCTAATTGATTTAGAAACCTGTTTGGCCAAGGAAGACTGTATCCGTAAAGCTCATCTTTTAATTCTGCATCCTTCTTAAAACGTAAAACTTGTTCGCTTGAGTCAGTAAGTTCATTGAAGCAATTACAAATTTCAATTCCTCGGCAATAAACCTCAAAGCGCTCACACACCCTAGGGTCTTCTTTCTTAATCGTTGAAAGTGCGCGAAGGGGCGCTGGAAATTCATAGAGAAGAAGAAAAGGGTAATTCTCCATTTCTGGCTCGATATAATTATACATAAGAAGAAAGAAGAGATCGTCCCACGCATAATCATCTTTATTTCCTGAAAGATTAATTCTTAAAAATTTTTGATCAATTAAATCATAGAGCTCGTCGCGATCCATGAGTTTAAGAATATCGATGTTGAGAATTTCTAAAAAAACCTCCTGAACAGTTACTTTCTTTATCTTATCATCAAGGTCACGTACTCTGATTCCTTTTGATTTTAAGTAGGCATGGCAGAATTGATAGAGGTTGATTGTATCGTCCATGATCTTTCTATAATTTTCTTTAGCTCGGTACCATTCAAGCATGATAAATTGCTTTCTATGAGTTGAGCTATTTGGCTCGTCGCGAAAACAATAGCTCATGGTAAATATTTTTTCGAACCCCTCTTGGAGTAACTCCTTCATATGGAATTCAGGTGATGTATGAAGATAAAGGTCATGAGTTTTATTTTGATGCACGGAGTGAATCGCAAAGGGATGAATATGAACTTCCATTCCTGGATTTTCGACAATTGGCGGTGTCAGCACATCCATAAAGCCATCTTTAATGAAAAAGTTTCGAATTGCTTGTTGTAGATGAAATAGTTCGATCTTATTTGTCATTTTCACGCCAATTTTTGCCTTAAATATTGATTTTTATGCCTACATATCATATCTCTTAAACACACAAAATGGAGAATATATTATGTTGCAACTCGTTGCTCTTTTACAGTCTTGGGCAGATCAGGCCCAGCTAAATATGACAATCACTGTCGAAATGGCATATGCATTTATCGCGCTATGCTCAGCACTTGGAATTAGCGGATTTACAGGTGTTTTCTATCTCTTAAAACCTAAGGCCCAACCAAAACTTCCTGAAGTCTCTGAAGCTAAGAAAGAGATTGTTACAGAAGTTGAAGTTAAAGAAGTCGAAGTTGTTCAAGAAGCACCAAAGCCTGAACCTACACCAGCTCCAGCTCCTGAAAAGTCTTGGAAAGAAAGGCTAACTAAAGGGTTAAGTAGCTCACGCAATAGTGTTTGGGGTAGGATTGGGAGCTTATTTGGAAATGGAGGTCTTGATGAAGATGCTCTTGAAGAGGTTGAAGAGTTACTTTACGGTGCAGATCTTGGACCAAAAGCAACAAGTGAACTAATAGAATCTCTCGAAGAAAAAGCAAAGAGTGCAGATTTTAATGAAGCACAATTTAAAATTTACATCAAAGAATTCTTAAAAAATAAAATGGCCGACGTTCAATCAAGAAACGAAGGGGATCTGTTTGAGTTCTCTGGTAACAACACTGGTATGCCAAAGGTTATCATGATTGTGGGTGTTAATGGTGCAGGCAAGACGACAACAATTGGAAAACTAGCAACAAAGCTTACGCAGCAGGGCGCAAAAGTCGTTGTTGGGGCTTGTGATACTTTTAGGGCCGCAGCCGTTGACCAACTTCAAGTTTGGTGTGAGAGAGCAGGCGCAACAATGATCCGCGCAAAAGAAGGGGCCAACCCAAGTGGTGTAGGTTACGACGCTCTGCAAACTGCCATTAATGAGAAGGCCGACTATTGTATTCTTGATACGGCCGGACGCCTGCATACTGCTGGTAACCTGATGGAAGAGCTATCCAAGAGTAAGGCCGTACTAAAGAAGTTGATGGAGGATGCGCCTCATCATACATTATTAGTAATTGATGCTATTACTGGTCAAAATGCAATTCGCCAAGCTGAGGAATTTCATAAGGCCCTAGAACTTACTGGTCTTGTATTTACAAAATGTGATGGTTCATCGAAGGCCGGTAGTGCAATTTCCATAGTTGATAGTCTGCAGATACCAATCACTTATATTGGTGTTGGGGAAAATGTCGAAGACCTGAGTGTGTTTAATTTAGATGAATATCTTGACGCACTGGTAGGTAATTGATTGATTGACTGAAATCCTTTGTGGGACTACAATTAAATAACTATGGATATAAGTACGGAAGTAAAAGAATATCAAATTTTAGGTCATAACTTTAGACTCAAAGAGTCTAATGAAGATGAGGTTGTTTCAGCAACTGAAATTGTTGAGTATGTTGAATTAATCGCAAGTAATATTCGCCAGAAGGCACCTTCAATTTCTGACTCACAGTTAGCGGCTTTAGTTGCTCTTGAGTTAGCAAAAGAAAAGCTATCTTTAGAAAGGGAATACAGAAGTGAGATTAACGAAGTTAAGTCTCTTTCTGATAATGCACTAAAATTGATTGAAGAAGCACTTCCAAAAACTCACTAAGATGAGCCTTGAAAAGAAAGAGCTTCGAAAAAAGATATTAGAAGGATTAGCTAATTTAAGCTTAGATGATCAAAGACAGCTGTCTGAGAAAATCTGTTCAAATATCGATTCTCTTTTAAAGTCCGAAAACTTAAATCCTAAGCACCTAGGGGTTTTCTTTCCAATTCCAGGTGAAGTTAATTGTTTAAATTTGAAGATGAAAACTAATTTTAGTTTTCCTTCGTTTGGCGAAGATTCAATGCAGATGTGCTTTCGAAGTACGCCGATAAATGAACTTGAAAAAGTTCAGGCTTTTGGAAAAGAGTTTAAGGTTCCTAAAATAAGTGACCCAATTATTTTTCCTGAAGTTATTTTAGTGCCAGGGGTTGCCTTTGATAAGAAGGGACATCGCTTGGGAAGAGGTAAAGGTTATTACGATATTTACCTCGATAAATTGATTAATATTGATAAGAAGAAAGTTATAAAAATTGGAATTTGCTTTAATCAACAGTTGGTTAGTGAAGTTGCCTTTGAAGAACATGATCAAGCAATGGATTATATCGTAACTGATAGGGAAGTGATTAAAGTTAATTAATAGGAGAGAGAAATGAGTATGGATTTAATCTTAGCTTCACTTCTTTTCCTTGTTGTTGGACTAGCAGTAGGTTTTGTTATCCGCAATCTTCAAGCAAAGAAAGAAGTGCTTGAAAGAGAAGCTAAGGGTGACGAAATTATTGAAAAGGCCAAAGCACAGGCAAAAGACATTAGCTATAAAGCGAGAAAAGAGGCGAAAGAGGCAGCTCAAGAAGAAAAGAAGGAAGCTGACAAGTATGCCGAACGTGTGAAACGCGAACTAAACGATCAGGAAAAAGATCTTAATAAGAGACAAGCAAAGCTTGAATCGAAAATGGATGAACTTGATGACAAGACTAAGAAAGTCGAAAAACGCGAAGAAGACGTAAAAGAAAAAGAGTTAGATGCTCTTAAAGAAAAAGAAAAATTTGTTGTTCGCCAAGAAGAGTATGCATCGAAGTTATCTGAAGTTGCTGCTATGACAAAGGAACAAGCAAAAGAAGAGCTACTTGATACAATGAAAGAAGAGGCTCAAGTTGATTTTTCTAAGATGATTACTCGTATGGAAGAGGAAGCTAAGGAAGAAGCTGAAAACCGTGCGAAGAGAATTGTTGGAATTGCAATTCAAAGATACGCAGGAGAGCACGTTGGTGAAAAGACGATCTCAACTGTAGATCTTCCATCTGATGATGTTAAAGGTCGTCTTATCGGTCGTGAAGGTCGTAACATTCGTGCTTTCGAACAGATTTGTGGTGTTGATCTAATTATCGATGATACTCCGGAGATTGTTGTTATTTCTTCATTCAACGTTGTAAGACGTGAGATTGCTAAAGATACAATTGAAAAGCTAATTGCTGACGGTCGTATTCACCCAGCGAAAATTGAAGAATTCCACGATAAATCAAAAGCTGAATTTGAGAAGAAGCTTCTGTCTCTAGGTGAAAAAGCGCAAATGGAAATAGGTGTTCACGGTATCCACCCTGAAATCCTAAAGCTAGTTGGTGCTCTAAACTTTAGAACTTCATATACTCAAAACCAATACCAGCACGCAATTGAAGCAGCATTTATTTGTGGTTCGATGGCCGCTGAGATGGGACTGAATATTAAGCAAGCTCGTCGTGCAGGTCTATTACACGATATCGGTAAAGTTCTTGATGCATCTGCTGAAGGTTCTCACGCTGTTATTGGTGCTGACTTTGCTAGAAAGTATGGAGAGTCTGCGGACGTTGTTCACGCAATCCGTGCTCACCACGATGACGAAAAACCAGAGTCAATCCTTGCTCACATTGTTGCTGCAGCGGATGCGATCTCAGGTGCAAGACCAGGTGCTCGTAAGGCACTTACTGAGTCTTATGTTTCTCGTCTTACTGATATTGAAGAAATTGTTAACTCATTCGAAGGTGTTAGCAAATCTTACGCAATCTCAGGTGGACGTGAAGTTCGTGTCTTTGTTGAAAACGACAAGGTTACGGATGAAGAAACTGTTATGCTATCTCGTAATATTGCTAAGCAAATCGAGGAGCAAATGTCTTACCCTGGAACAATTAAAATTACAGTTGTTCGTGAGACAAAAGCAGTTGGAGTTGCTAAGTAAAATAACTTCTATTTATAATATGAGAAAGGCACCTTTTGGGTGCCTTTCTTTTTTGGGCTTTTTGGAGGCAGCATGAAGATTGGAATTCGCTACTATTTATATTTTCTTCCATCGTTAGTGATCCTTTTCATTGCTTCGGCACTTCTTAACTTTTCAACTGAAGAATATATTTGCTTCTTTACGGCAATCTCATTTGCAGGACTCTATTGTCACCCAAATCGTGATGAGTATTTTGAAGGGCGTACAAGCCGATTCAATTTTGCGAATGCAGTTATGAATTTCTATACAATTTTAGAAGATCGTATTCCTGATAATACTTGGGGAAATGTTGTTTTAAGACACCTTCCAGGTTTTCTCTTTTTCTTATTAGTGGGACTTGTTGGGATTTCGACACAAGCGCGTATTGTCTATATTGTTGGAGTTCTTCTTTTTGAAATTACTTTCTATTTCTTTATTAAGAATAACTCGCCACAAATTGATCTAGATGAGCACGAAACTCATGAATGTTCTGGGCACGAAGAAAACGGCCACGAATAACTTCATGGTTTTCATAGTCATCAAATAGATAACGGCAAAATGCTTTAAATCTTTTAAGTATAGTTGAGTCAACAAGGCCATTCTTTCTATACTCTTTATTAAGCTCATAGAAATAGAGATCTAAGTTTTGCGCACGTACTTTCAGAAGAAATTCATCACTGATAAAGTCCAAGTTTCCTTGATACTCTTTATAAATTGAGGCCAGCCATGGGGTTTTGAGGGCACTTCGTCCACACATAACCGCATATGGATTACATCGATCAAAGATTTGATTGATATCTTCAATAGTCCAGATATCTCCGTTTGCAATGATTGGAAGATTTGAAACTTTGACGGCCTTTTCGATGTAGCTCCAATCTGCGACACCTTTGTAGAGTTGGTCACGTGTTCGAGCATGAATTGTAATTCCATCGACACCACAATCTTCAAAGAGCTTTAAGAGATCAAGATAAAGGCTGTCATCGCGATAACCAATTCTAATCTTTACAGTAAAAGTATTTTTAAAACCTTCTCGAATTTGTTTAATAATTTTCTCGAGTGCTTTTAAGTCTGATAAAAGGTAGGCGCCACCTTTATTTGAATTAACCTTCTTTGAAGGACAGCCAAGGTTTAGATCGATATGATGATAATTTATATCACTAATAAGTGAGATGGCCTGTTGAGTTTGAGCAATTTCTGAAGTTAGGAATTGATAGGCAGTCTGTTCTGTATGGGCCTTCTTTTGTAGGTATGTTTCACCAAAGTGTTTGATTAATGTCTTTGCATTTACGTTACCAACGGATGGGATTCGGTAAAAGTCTGTATAGTAATAATCCCAGTCTCCAAAAATTCTTTGAATGACCTCGCGATACGGGCCCTCCGTCACGCCTTCCATCGGTGCAAATATGATTGAATTTTGTTTAAAAGGTAATGTACTCACAATTGGTTTATAAACAATAAAGGCGCAAAAAGCTACGCTGCTTTTTTAACATTTCAAAATTTTTAGGGTAAAAGTTTATTTATGGAAATCGCAATTGTAATCCCGTATTCACTTGAGAGTGATGGACTTGTTCTATGGGGACAAGTGAGAAAGGAAGATGGCCCTCTTGATGGTATGATCGAATTCCCTGGTGGGAAGATTGAATCAGGTGAAGGCGTTGAGCAGGCAGCACGTCGTGAGTTTAAAGAAGAAGTAGGCCATGAATTAAATAAAATTAGTCTCTTTACTCAGCTTAAGCACGACTATTCAGATCGAAGCGTCTTTTTATATGTCTATGTTACTGAATATACAAAAGAAATGAGTCTGATCAGTCAAAAGATACCTTTTGAAAACGCTCAAAATGATGTAGAAAACCTTAATATTCCAGCAGCAAATAAAATCATTATCATGCGCTTAGTTGAGCATTTTTTACGAGAGAGTAATTTGAATGAGTAATACGTTTGAAATGGCAAAGTACTTCTTCCTGGCCCTGGGGTTTGGAGTTTTTACTTTCGCACCAGTGGCAAATTCAAAAATGACAGGAGGAGGTTTTCAAAAGCTTCTATCAACAACTTGTCTTGTGAGTTTATTCATGGCCGCCATCGCTCATATTGTAACTGGAAATAGTGCCACTGACCTTGAAGCGATCCTTCTCTATATCAGTACGATTTGTATTCTTTTCCATCATCAACTTCACAATCACTATGACGAAAAGAATACAGCGCTTTGGATTCTATATGCGATTCCAACCCTTATTGGATTTTATGCGCTTTATCTTTTTCAAGATAAGAACTTAACTAATTACTTATATATTGGTTCATCCGTTTATTACTTAGGTGCAATTACGTATGCAATGATTCTTGGTCACTGGTACTTAGTGACGCCAAAATTATCAGAGGTTCCATTAAAAAAGGCCACTCTTGTTACGTGGGCATTACTTGTCGTTAAGCTTATTTGGTCTAGCTTTGAGCACATGAAGCTTGGGCCGTATCTGGCCGCAGGAACTGAGCTTGGTGGCGGGTACGCTTTTAATTGGTTAATGGTTATTATGCGAGATATTTGGGGATACCTTGTTATTCTTGGAATGAGTATCTTTGGATGGAAGCTTGTTAGTATGAGAAGTATTCAAAGTGCAACTGGGATCTTCTATGCCATGACAATTTTTGTCTTTATTGGTGAAATGATTGCGATTTATTTATTTTATACATATGGGTTACTACTATGATGGAAATTACTTTAACTTGTGAAGAATGTGGTTCAGCTGTTTCTTTTCACCCTAATAAAGAGGTGAGTGAAGTTGAGTGTCAAATTTGTCATACCAAAGCTCCTGTGAAAATGAATGAAGAGCACGAGAAGGGTATCCTTCGCGATTGCCCGTGTTGTGAAAGAAAAGATTTTTACAAACAAAAAGACTTTAACCGAAAGATCGGTGTTATGCTTTTTGTTGTTGCTGCCTTGGCGACTCTTTATATGGCAACAACTCAATATGCTCCTTATTCTGTTGCTCCTTTTATTATTTTGTATGTATTTGATTTTGCGTTATTCAAGAGGCTTCCTCCGGTAGTCATTTGTTATAAGTGTCATACAATCTTTAGAAAGGTTAGTAATATCAATGAGATATATGATTTCAACCATGAAATGAATGATCGTATTGTTTACTCAGATCATGACTTTAAAGGCGAACAACTCGATCATCACTAGGGTTTGTCTTTCAAATCCTTGAAATTTGTTGGTTTATGATGTATTGAATCATATCAGAAATACTGATAAAATATTTATATCAAAACGAAGGGGTAACTCAATAGAGAGTCTTACCCGTAACAAGGAAACTCCTTATAGAACCTCCGCTTTATTGTTGTTACTTCTTTATAAACCTCTCAACAAAATTTAATAAACAAGGACAAGGCAATGACTGATGTAAGCAGCCTTGAGATTGTCCTATTGTTAATTTGCTTTATCGGCTCGGGATTTTTCTCAGGTTCAGAAGCTGTCCTACTTTCGATTCCTCACGATCGTGCTAGCCAACTAATTCAGGAAGGTGGTGCAAAGGGAAGAGCAATTGCTTTTATGATTGATCGCCCAAGTGAGATTTTAACAACTATTCTAGTTGGGAATAACGTCGTCAATATTTTCGCTTCATCTTTAACGACAGTTCTTGCAACACGCTTGTTTGCGGATGATGCAATTGGGATTGCTGTTGGGGCGACAACGTTTGTTATTCTAATCTTTGGTGAGATTATCCCTAAGACATTTGCGCGAACTCATGCAGAAAGCTTATCTCTTTTTGTTATTCGTGTTCTACAAATTTTCTACTATCTTCTTTACCCTGTTATTAAAATTATGGTTTGGCTTATTCACACAGTTCTTGGTGAGAATGCTCAACTGACGGGAAGAATTGTAACGAAGGATGACCTTGAGTTTATGATTCAAAAAGCAGAGAAAGAAAATACAATCGATCACAAACAAATTGATCTCTTTAACTCGATTCTAGAATTTCCTAAGATTAAAGTTAAAGACATTATGATTCCTCGAAAAGAAATTAAAAGTATTCAAGTTGGTAGCACATATAAAGAAGTTATTAGTGAGATTGAAGAATCAATTCACTCTCGTTACCCAGTTGTTGATGGTGAAATTGATAATATCGAGGGCTTTCTTCACGTTAAGGAACTTGCATTCTTAAAGAGGGCCGAACGTGATAACTTCACGATGGTAAATCACTTAAGAGATCCATTCTTTGTTTATGAGCATATGAAGATCCAAGCGGTATTCGATCATATGAATCGTAAGAAAGTTCACATGGCCCTTGTAAAAGATGAGAATGGTTTAATCGTTGGTATTATTACTCTTGAAGATATTATTGAAGAAATTCTTGGTGAGATTCAAGATGAGCACGATGATGATATTGATGAGATCACTAAGGACTATCATGAAAGTGACTTAATTGAAGGTGCGGATATTGATGGTGCGACGAATTTAAGAGACCTTGATCACGATTATGATATTAAGATTCCTCTTAACGATAATTACTCGACTCTCGCAGGTTTCTTACTTGATATGCTTGGAAATAACTTTCCTGAAGCTGGTCAGATCATTATTTGGGAAGGCTATAGCTTTGAGCTTACAGAGGTCTTTGACTACGAAATTAAGCAAGTTAAGATTAAAGATGTTGATGGGGAAAAGCACTTCTTCTCAAAGAAAGAGGCCAAAGAGGCCACTGAAACTTCTGATGATCTGTTAGAAGTTCCTGTTAAATAATCAAATTTAAATAAATTTAGCTAAAGCTCACATAGAGGGAATCTATTAGATTCCCTCTTTCTGATAGACTATACTAAATATGAACTAGTCATGGAGTAGTTATGTCTAATAAATTTCAAATTGCAGTAATTGGTGGTGGCGCGGCCGGTATGATGGCCACACTACGTGGTGTTTTAAATAATGATACAGTTGTTCTTTTTCCTGGTACACCAAGAGACAAGAAGCGCTCTCGTGAGAAGTGGGTTTATAAAGTTGAGAATATGCCTGGGACTCATAAGTACAAGAAAGGAATTGAAGAGCCAAATAAAGAGACTCTTGAGTGGATTCAAGAATCAGAGTTTAAAGATAATCTAACTTTCGTTAAGGGGAAGGGTGTTACCGAAGTCACAAAACAAAGTGATGGAAGTTTTGAATTAATTGATAGTGATGGTGAAAAGTACCAAGCAGAATTCGTTGTTCTCTGTACAGGTATTATGGATGTTCAGCCACACTTTAATGATAGCATTAAACCAATTCTCCCTTTTGCTAACGCTCAAACAGTTGATTACTGTTTAAGATGTGATGGTCACCATGTTTATGACAAGCATACTTCAATTATTGGTCATACTTCAGGTGCCGTTTGGGTTGCTGTAATGCTTAAGGAGCGATACAACACGCCTTCGATGTCAATTCTGACAAATGGTGAAACTCCACAATTTGATGAAGAGACTCAAAAATTAATCAAAGCCTACAAAATAGAAGTGTTTACTGAGGCCATCGTCGATGTTCTTGGAGAGCGTAAGGATGGGATAATCAAGGGTTACAAATTTGCCAGTGGTAGAACGCTAGAATCAGCATTTTCTTTTGTTTCGCTTGGAACTATCGTTTATAATGAACTTGCCAAGGCCATTGGAGCAGAAATTGATGGTAGAGGCTATGTTCTTGCTAATGAAAAGGGTGAAACGAATATTGAAAACTTTTATGTAGCAGGTGACTTAAGGGCCAATAAGAAGAAGCAGATTTATACGGCCTGGGATATGGCAGTTGATTCCCTTGATGATATCAATGCCAAAATTAGAAGAAAGAAAAGGGCGGCATTATTAACTTCACTAGGTTTAGCTTAATATTATTAATTGCCCTGGCTACGAGTGTAGTCTGGGCACAAAATAAGACCACTCAATATCGTAGTCTTTATCAATCTAAGCAGGGCTTAACTCAAACTGAAGTTAAGGACCTTTCGAATTTAACTGTTGTTTTTCTTCCTGGAATTTTATCTCAGTCTGCAATCGAAGGATCTGGTCAGCTTGTGAATCTCTCGTATTTTACTGGGGATTACTTTCGTGACTATATGGAACTTCTCGAAGACCATAATATAAAATTCGAAAGAATTATCGTCGAATCAGAAGATCCTGTTAGTAAGAATTCAAAATATATTAAAAGTGAGCTTGATAAGATCAAGGGGCCGTTATTAATTATTAGTCACTCTAAAGGTGGACTCGAGTTCTTAGATGTACTGATTAATAATCCGCAGGTGTCGAAGAGAGTTGTGGGCTGGGTTTCAATGCAGTCTCCTTATCACGGCTCTGTTTTGGCCGATTACTTTATTCAAGGCTCAATTAAGAAAACTGTCATGGGATGGATCTTTAGCGTACTTGGTGGTGATGTGACAGGTATGGAATCGGTTGGAACTCAAATGCGATCCGACTATATGCAGACAAACGCTACTAAGATTGAAGCGGCACTAGAAAATATTAATCTACTTCAATTTATTACATTCATTAATGAGCAACAGGGCCGAGAAACATCGCTAGAGATTAGCCGAAATTATATTTATAAGAGAGTCGGTAGAAATGATGGGATGGTAGATCTTCAGTCTTCTCTACTAAAACCATATCGTCACGTCGTCATCAACGATGTGGATCACCTAACAACTGTTCTTGATCAGAAGAATATGGATTTTTTAAAAGGTGAAAATGAGTCTTGGAATTTTGATCGCAAGCAACACTTTCGCGCAATTATTCAACTTATTTTAGAATCGAAAATTTAATATCACCTGTGACTTTTGCACGACAGGCCAGACGGATATTTCCTTCTGAGACTTCTTTGTGCTCTGGAGCAATGGCCTCAATGGTATTTTCTTCGATAATTCCTGGCTTTTGTAAGTTTTCGGCGCCTTCAATTATTTGTATACGACATGAGCCACATGACCCACTTAGGCATCCGTGGGGAAGAGTTAGTCCTTGATCTTGGATCGCGTCAAAAATTGTCTGACCTTCTTCTATTGTAAATTCAGTTACTTGCTCATCATTTCCAATTAGTGACACTCTGTGCATACAGTTTTCATCCTTGAAAGTTTATTGTTCTTTTCAGCTCTAATAGCACTATTTTAGCATCATTAATTCCTGCGTAAATTCAGGTAATTATTGCAAACTTTCTAAGGAGAAAAAACAATGCCTAGTTTTGAGAGATTATACAAAGACGGACACGAAGAAGTTATCTTTTTTAGTGATCCAAGTTGTAACCTTAAGGCAATCGTAGCGATTCACAACACAGTACTTGGTCCAGCTTTAGGTGGAACGAGAATGTGGCCATATGAATCAGAAGAAGAAGCACTTAACGATGTACTTAGACTTTCGAGAGGTATGACATATAAGAATGCTGTTGCTGGACTAAACCTTGGTGGTGGTAAAGCTGTTATCATCGGTGATCCAGAAAAAGATAAGTCAGAAGCTCTTTTCCGTTCATATGGACGTTTCATGGAGTCTCTAAATGGTCGCTACATTACTGCAGAAGACGTAAATATTAGTGTTGATGATATTGAGCACGTATTTACTGAAACTAATAACGTAGCAGGTGTTGCTGAGATCCACGGTGGTTCAGGTAACCCATCTCCATGGACAGCACGTGGTGTTTTCAGAGGTATCGAAGCAGCATGTATGAAGGTTTATGGAAACCGTTCACCAAAAGGTAAAGTAGTAGCACTTCAAGGTGCTGGTTCAGTTGGACGCTATCTAGGTGAGTACCTATACAATGAAGGTGCAGAAGTTTACGTATGTGATATCAATGAAAAGAACCTTGAGCTATTCAAGGAAAAAGTACCAAATGCAAAAGTTGTTGGGATTGACGAAATCTACGACGTTAAGATGGACATCTATGCTCCATGTGCACTTGGTGCAACAATCAATGATGACACAATTGATCGTCTACAGTGTAAAATCGTAGCTGGTGCTGCAAATAACCAACTTGCAGAAAACCGTCACGGTAAAATTCTTAAGGAAAGAGGTGTTCTATACGCTCCAGATTACCTAATCAATGCTGGTGGTGTTATGAACGTTTCGATCGAATTCGAAGGTTGGTCAGAAGATAAAGCAATTAGAATGGTTGATTCAATCTATGATACAACTCTAGAAGTTTTCAATATTTCTGAAGAACAAGATATTCCTGTCTACCAAGCAACAGATATCCTTGCTGAATCTAGAATTGAATCAATCAAGAATATCCAAGGGAAATTCCTAGGACATGTTGGTCACCGTTTTCCTGGACGTAAAAAAAGATAGTCTAAAATCAGACATTTTTGATAGATAAGGGCCCGTTATTACGGGCCTTTTTTGTACCTGGAGGCACTTTGTGCCATGAGTTAAATTCAGTAGCTTCTTAAGGTAAAATTAGCTTGTGAAGAAGTTGATTTTATTTTGCCTATTAATTCACTCAAGTATTTTTGCGATACAATTTGAGGATGCAGTTTTTCCAGAACTCATCACGTCTTCACGTGCCTTGGCCATGGGAAATGCCTTTATTGGTAAAGTAGATGATGCTTCGGCGGCATTCTATAATCCGGCCGGACTTGGTACTTATCGTGGTCGCCACTTTCATCTTTCAAATTTTCATTTCGAAACCAATAAGGGGTGGATGGAAACTCTCTTTGGAGGTGATGTCACTGGTAATGCAGGTGACTTATTTGAGGCACTCTCTCTTGAGGGTGCTAGAAAACTACTTGATCAAAATAAGGGAACAGTTGCCCATAGCCGTTTTCAAATGATGCCAAATTTTGCAACGAGATATTTCACAATTGGCTATATGTACTCAGTACAACAAAGAGCTTTCATTGGTGACCAGGTAGGTGATCAATTTGAATACGCTCAAAGAACTGATACTGGCCCATATGCTGCCTTTAATCTTTCTCTCTTTGGAGGAATCTTTAAATTTGGTGTTTCAGCAACATATTTATTTCGTAAGGAAGCGATCGGTGAAGCTGATCCAAGCACGGCCTTAGCACTTGCTGATGAGGATTATAATCGTGGAAGGATGTTATATGTAACTTCTGGAATGAGAATTACACTTCCTTATGCTTTTATTCCAACTCTTGCAATTGTAAGTCATAATTCAACTGGTGGTAGCTTTAAGAAGTTGGCCGGTGCAGGTGCTCCTGAGAAAATTAAGCAAAGCTACGATCTAGGACTCTCAATTACGCCTCAACTTGGTCGAACGGTACGCGTTCACCTGGAATTAGATTACAAAGACTTCTTAAATGCCCATACGGATGTGGACTTCAAACGAAAGCTTGGACTTGGTCTCGAGTTTGATCTACGTCGAATATTCTTCTTTAGGCTGGGCTATGGAGATGGCTTTGGTTCTGGGGGAATTGGGATTCGTACTCGTAAAATGGAATTTGATCTCTCAACTTACGCTGTTGATACAACAGATTCTGACTTTAGAGGTGAAGAAGATCGTCGCTATGTTCTAGGAATTTCCAGTGGCTTCTAGCCAAACCCTTCTAAATACCTGAAATCCGTCAAATATTATTTTAAAATTTAACGCACAGCATGTGCACCTTTTGCACTAAAATTGGTAAGCTAGCTCCACTTAAAAAGGGGCGTTAAATGCTTGATAAAACTGCAAAAGGATCAAATGTGGGTTCTACCAACTTAGATAAGAAAAAAGAGATCATTAAAAAATATAATCTTTCAAAAGAGGATCTTGTTTGGATGCTTCGTAACGTTTTCGTTTCAAGAAAACTTGATGATGCTGAGATCACAATGAAGAAGCAATCAACTGCATTCTTCCAAATTTCTGGTGCAGGACACGAAGGTGTTTTATCTGCTCTTGCAAAAGTTCTTAAGCCAGCTCACGATTGGTTTATTCCATACTACCGTGACAGAGCACTATGTACTGGTCTTGGTGTAACTCCATATGAAATGCTTTGCCAAGCAAATGGTAATATCGGAGATACTGCAACTCACGGACGTCAGATGCCAGCTCACTGGGGTAACGTAAAACTAAATATCGTTCAGAAATCATCATGTACAGGAACTCAATTCCTTCAAGCATGTGGTGTCGCTGAAGCAGGCCTTGCTCTAAAAGAACTTAAAGAAAAACATAAGTTTGATACTTCTAAATTCTTAGTTGAAGACGCAGAAGTTGTTTATACTTCATGTGGTGATGGAACAATTGCCCAAGGTGAGTTCTGGGAAGGACTTACAACTGCTTGTGCAAATAAGCTTCCAGTTCTATTTCACGTTGAAGATAATGGTTATGCTATTTCTACAATTACTTCAATGCAAACTCCTGGTGGTTCAATTTCAAAAGCACTAGATGAATTCCCAGGTCTAAAAATTATTGAATGTGATGGTAATTGCCCAATTGAATCATATAAAGCAGCTGAAAAAGCAGCGAAGCATATTAGAGAAGGTAAGGGGCCAGTTCTTCTTCACTCTCATGTAACTCGTCCATACTCTCACTCTCTTTCTGATGATCAATCAATGTATCGTACGAAAGATGAGTTAGCGCAGGAAAAACAAGTTGATGTATTTAACTCTTACCCAAAAACTCTTATTGCACTAGGTGTGATGACTGAGAAAGAAGTTAACGATCTTCTTGAAGAGGTTTCAATTGAAGTAAGACGTGCAATGAAGGAAGCAGTTGATACTGAATGGCCTGCTCCTGAAACAGCACTAGATCACCTATACTCACATGATGTTGATCCAACTTCTTCAGACTTTGAAACTCAAGGGACTTTCGAAGGTAAAGACGATGTACCAATGGCATCAGCAATCAACGCTGTTCTTCGTTCTGAGTTCTCTAAGAACCCACTTCTTAGAATGTTTGGTGAAGACGTTGCAGACTTCTCTGATCTTGAAAGACTTAATAACCCAGATCTAAAAGGAAAGGGTGGTGTATTCAAGGTTTCTTCAGGTGTTCAAAGAGCATCTCTAGAAGGACAAGTATTTAACTCACCACTAGCTGAAGCTAATATCATCGGTCGTGCAATCGGTATGGCAATGAGAGGGCTTAAGCCAGTTGTTGAGATCCAATTCTTTGACTATATCTGGACTGCATATATGCAACTTAAGAATGAGATGGCGACGACTCGCTACCGTTCTGGTGGAGACTTCAAGTGTCCAATGGTTGTTCGTGTTCCAATCGGTGGATACCTAAGAGGTGGATCGATTTATCACTCACAATGTGGAGAGTCTCTATTTACTCACGTTCCAGGTATCAGAGTTGTCTTCCCATCAAATGCGGCAGACGCCGCTGGTCTTCTAAGAACAGCAATCAGATCAGACGATCCAGTTATGTTCCTAGAACACAAGCACCTTTACTACCAAGGTTATAACCGTACAGCAGATCCAGGTGAAGAATATATGATTCCATTTGGTAAAGCTCGTATTGCAAAACAAGGTGCTGATGCTACTGTTGTTGCTTGGGGAGCACTTGTTCAAAAATCAATTGATGCTGCTAAGAAAATTGAAGCAGAAACAGGTAAGACTGTTGAAGTAATCGATCTTCGTACTCTTGCACCATTTGATATGGACGCAATTAAGAAGTCACTTGAGAAAACAAATCGTCTTCTTATTTGTCATGAAGAAACTAAGACTTCAGGTTTTGCTGGTGAGATCGCTGCATGTGTTAACGAAGAATGCTTTGAGGCACTTGATGCTCCAATCCTTCGTGTAGCTGCAAAAGATTCACACGTTGCTTACTGTCCAACTTCAGAAGATTATATTCTTCCACAAGTTTCAGACGTATACGAACAACTTAACAAACTTTTAAATTACTAATACCAAGGCCAGCTCTTATGATTGAATACCTAAATGATAAGGGCTGGCTTAAATATCTAAAAGCTGAATTCCAAAAAGATTATATGATTTCTCTATCTGAGTTTCTTGATTCAGAAGAGGAAGTCATCTATCCAAGGCCTGAAGAGTTCTTTGCAGCCTTGAATCTTACTTCACTAGAGAATGTGAAGGTTGTTATTCTTGGACAGGACCCTTATCACGGAGAAGGGCAGGCCCACGGTCTAAGTTTTTCTGTGAAAAAAGGTGTAAAAATTCCACCTTCTCTTAGAAATATCTATAAAGAGCTAAATGAAGACCTTGGGCTAGATATTCCTGAACATGGATATTTAGAAGAATGGGCAAAGCAAGGGGTTCTTCTCTTAAATAATTGTCTAACTGTTCGTAAGGCACAGGCCGGCTCTCATCACAAAAAGGGATGGGAGAAGTTTACGGCAAAGATTATTGATATCATCAATGAGCACTGTGAAAATGTTGTCTTTATTCTTTGGGGTGGCCCTGCTCAAAAGAAGGGAAAAAATATTGATGAGTCAAAACACTTAGTGATTAAGTCTCCTCACCCTTCTCCACTTTCGTCGTATCGTGGCTTCTTTGGTTCAAAACCTTTTTCACAAGCGAATGCCTATCTCACTGAGCATAATCGTGAAGCTATCTCTTGGCAGATCACTAACTAGACCAACTGTTATTAGTGCTAAGGCATGTTTCCTTGTTTTTTGTGAGTAAATAATCACACCAATTAAAATGAGAAAATTCACATGAATAAAGCCTAGCGCTTGCGCGATATCATAGCTTAATTCTATTAAAGCTGTATAAGCTGAAATAAACCATTGAGCGTAGTTAAAGTATTCAATAAAGAAGAGATTGAAGAATAGGATGGGATAGATGAGAGTGAAGAAACTTGTCAGTAGTGGCGAGAGAATAATCGTTGCTGGATAAATGATCCCCGTAAATTTGTGTGCAATAAAAAGCTGAGCAACAAAGAAGAGAAGATACATCTTATAGATTCGATATTCTTTAATTGAAAAAATTAGGCCAAGAAATAGAGTGCTCAAATAAAATGATAGGGGTGAGTAGCGATAAGTACCAAAGAAGAAATCTGTAATTAGAAAGAAGAGAAATACTTGCATCTTAGAGTAATTAGTCTCTCTTACTTTGTTTAAAATAAAAAAACTTCGAATGAGGGCCACTCGTCTAAATGAATAATAACCTGGGAGAAAGAAGTAAAAGCCTAAGCATAGAGTGAGCTCAACTAGGTTGGAAAATCTAGGATATCTTCTTCTTAAGAAATAGAAAATAAGAAAGAGTGAGCTTAAATGTAGTCCAGATGGAGTCATTAGGTGAAGAAGGTTTAAGTGAGCAAGTTTTCTTTTAAGCCCTTTATCAAGTCCCCATTTTTGTCCGGTTAAAACTGAACGATAGAAATAGAATTCATGTTTTTTAACAAAGCTTGTCTTGGTTTTTACAGGTAGCTTTAGCTTTGGTGGACGTGAATACTGCCTATTGTCATTCCCTTGAAAAAGGGGATTAATGAGTAAAAACGCTAGAAGAAAGATAATATTGAAACGCATTGCAGCTTTATAAGTCAAATTTGAGTAATTAACAGGATTTTTGAAGGTTTCGGGAGTTTTTTTTCTCATTTGAAAATGGTAGAAAAAGCATCTAAACGGAGTAATTGCGAAATGAATTTATTGGTAAATAAAGCACTACAGGATTCGATTGAAACTTATTTTAAAGAAGATGATCTAAGTCGTAACCTGAACTATATTCAGTCTCTTCCAAATGATGAGGTTCACTGTAAGTTAAAGATTAAAGATGACATGATTCTGTGTGGCCTGCCATACTTTATTGAATCTTTTAATTACCTAGGTGCGAACTTAAATTACGAAGATTTTAAGAAATATGAAGGCCAAAAATACACTAAAGATGAAATGGCCGAAATTGAATTTAAACTTCCTTTTTCAATTGCGCTTACAGGTGAGCGTATTGCTCTTAACTTAATTCAAAGAGCATCATCAATTGCAACATATACTAATAAATTTGCAACACTTGCTCTGGATAGCGGAGTCAAAATTCTTGATACAAGAAAGACTCTTCCAGGTTATCGTGCTCTTGAAAAATATGCTGTTGTCACAGGTGGAGGAAATAACCACCGCTTCGGCCAAAGTGATATGTGGATGGTTAAAGATAATCACAAGTCATTTTTTGGTGGTGTAAAAGAAGCAATTGATTTCTTTAAGTCAAAGAACTCTTTCTACACGCCAATTGAGGTTGAAATTCACGATCTTAATGAATTACAAATTGCACTTGGTGAAGGTGTAAGACATATTATGCTTGATAACTTTTCTCCAGAGGAAATTAAGGAAGCGGTAAAACAGAAGCCAAAAGGTGTTACTTTTGAAGTTTCAGGCGGAGTTCGTTTAAATACATTAGAGAGCTACTTAATAGAAGGTGTCGATGCCATTAGCATTGGGGCCCTTACTTATGATGCTCCAGCAGTGGACTTATCACTAAAGTACGCAAGAGGGTAAACAGTTGAATAGTTACGACTTTGATGTTCTTATTTTAGGTTGTGGAATTGCTGGGCTTGCCACTGCAGCAAAACTTGCAGAGAGTAATTTAAAAGTAGGGATTGTTACAAGAGCGAAAGATCCTCAGGTTTCAAATACATATTGGGCCCAAGGTGGGATTATCTATCCAAATGCAAGTGATGATGCTCTCGGAAAGGATATTCAAGTTGCTTCTTCAAATACTTCTAATCCTCAAGCGATTGAAACACTAAAAAACTTTGGAAAAATAGCAATTGATGAGCTCTTATTGGAGAAAGCGAATGCTAATTTTGAAAGAGATGAGAATAACTCATTAAAATATACAAAGGAAGCGGCTCACTCAATTGAGCGAATTCTCTACCGTGGTGATTACACAGGTAAGGAAATTCAAATCAGTCTTTTAAATTTACTTAAGGACCAAAAGCGCTATCCAACAGTTCACTTCCTTGAAGCACATACGGCCATTGATTTAATCACAGCTTCTCACCATGGAATTTCAATTTCTCAGCGTTACGAAGAAAGAAAAATCCTTGGAGCTTATCTTTTAAATCAAGAAAAGGGCAATGTTGTTAAGGCGATGGCCAAGAAGACAGTACTGGCCACTGGTGGAGTCGGTGCACTTTATCTTCACCATTCAAACTCTGGAGCAAGTCGTGGTGATGGTATTGCCATGGCAAAGAGAGCAGGTGCCGACATCATTGATATGGAATTTATTCAATTTCACCCAACGACTTTCTATGATTCATCTTCACATGGACGTTTTCTAGTATCTGAAGCAGTTAGAGGTGAAGGGGGAATTCTCGTTAACTGTAATGGCGAGAGATTTATGAGCAAGTACCATCCAGAGATGGAGCTAGCTCCTCGTGATGTAGTGGCCCGCTCAATAATGGAAGAAACTATTGAGACAAGACACGAGTGTGTTTATCTCGATATTTCACATAAAGATGGAGAGTGGATTAAAGAGCGCTTTCCAACGATCTATAAGCACTGTCTAGAGCACGGTGTGGATATGACTAAGGAACCAATTCCTGTTGTACCTGCCGCTCATTATACTTGTGGTGGAGTTAAGATTGATATGAAGGGGCAAACTTCAATCAAGAATCTCTACGCTGTCGGTGAGGTTTCTTGTTCTGGACTTCATGGAGCAAACCGACTTGCTTCAACTTCGCTGCTTGAAGGCTTAACTTGGGGCTATCTTGCGGCCATTGATATTTCTAAGACTGTAGGAGAGGAAAATCTTTACTCTCATCTGCAAATTAAGAATTGGCAAGAAGAGTACGCTTCAATTGATAAGGCCCTTGTTCAACAGGATTGGATGACTTTAAAGCTTACAATGTGGAATTATGTTGGTCTTTCAAGAACGACAAATCGACTTAAGCGAGCGCTTGCAATGTTTAATGAAATCAATGACGAGGTTTCTCGTTTCTATCGCAGTTGCAAACTTGATGACAGCTTAATTGGTTTAAGAAATGCCATTGAAGTTTCAACAATGATCGTTAAGTCATCGATGAGAAATAAAGAATCCATTGGTTGCTTTTATAGTAAAATGTAAAAAAGAAGGCCAACACCTTTGAGAGAGAGTTGGCCCGAGAGCAAGTATCAGTTGCGAGATTTCCTGCTTATCTACATCCAGTAGAACAAGACTAGGTATGATATATCGTCTCTATAAAAGATTTGTATCTGGCCGTATTATCCTTGAGACTAGTGACGTAAACACGATTGCCAGGCGTCTTTAAAATTTCAATTTAAGCAGCAGATTTAATAAAGTTGAGTAAGCTCGTTCCCCATTGGTTGGGTGAAGCAATAAGAGCGGCTTCAAAACTTAGAACTTCTTCAACTTCTTCCTTAATTTCTTCGATATCTTGAGTTTCTTCAAAGATATCAAATTTATTCTGGTCACCATCTTTGATAACCTTATAGACTTCAAGATCCAGTTCACAATCTTCAATGATTGAATTCTTTAAAGTGGAATACTTCCATGTATTCCCAATGATCTTGCATCCATCAAAATTGCATCCTTCAATATGTGAAAATTCGAAGTTGCAATTTTCAAACGTACAGTTGATAAATTTACACTCTCTCATTTTTGATCCAAAAAAAATGCAAGACTTGAAGTTAACAGCGATAAAAGTGGTTTGAGAGAAGAGAGAACCAGATATGGTTAAGTTACTTAAATCACTTGATTTTACTAGCTCTTTTTCAATTACTTCATACTGTCCATTTTTGAAGTCAGATAATGTCTCAGTCATAATGAAGTTTGTTAAAGTGGCCATGTGATCCCTCCAAGCCTTGCTTAATTTGTGGATTAGTTCATCCACACTTGAATCATAACCATTCTTGACTGGTTGCGTCAAGCAATAAAATTGCATCAAGAAATAAAAATTAAAACCGATAATGATATTAGGGACTTTTGGGGCATAAAATTTCAGGCCGCAATTGCACCTTTATGAAATATCAATAAGTTATAGGTATTTCAATTTGCAAGGAGAAGTATATGTCTGAATTTAACAAAGAGAAATTAGACGATTATTTAGGAATTATTAGAAAGTACATGCAGGTGAGAGGGCCGATGACACAAAAAGACCTTGCTGAGTCAACAGGACTTGGGGTTTCGACGGTCTCTCGCTTTCTTTCGATGAAGACAACTGAGATTAACCCTCAGGTAGTTGCTAAAATTACTGCTGAATTGGATATTCCACTTCATGAAATGATCGATTTTGTCGAAGAGCACTTTACTGATCACTTTATAAGACTTGTTAAATTCTATAAAGGTGATGAAAAGAAAGAGCAGCCAGCACAGCAGACGCGGCCACAACAACAAACTTCCACAGCAGGTGGATTTGAGGATGCTCTTGTTGACACGATTAAAAGTGGCACAACTGGAAATGCTCAAGTTAATGCTAATCCAACTATGAAGATTGGTGGAAAGACACGAACAATGCCATTTGTTACTGATACTAGTAACGAAGATGTTTTAAAAGAGCGTATGGCCCAACTTACACCAAGACAAAAGGCTTACGTTGCTGACTTTTTAAGTCTTGATATCGACGCTAGAGATTTAATCGTCGATCTTGGAAATGACTTATTTAGATATTTTAGACAAAGGGGAATGATTGCTTAATGCACTTTAAAAAGGCACTCCTTGCATTCTTAATTTCATCTGCGGTAGTTGCACTCCCGCAAACGGTGGAATTTGTCTTTTTATCTGCAGCACCTAAGCAAACTCTTTTGGAACAAATTCTTTATAAAAATATTTCTCGTAAAATTGCACAAAACGATGATCACTGTGTGGAGATGGGTGATGGATGCTTTGATCCACAAACAGGTTATATGATTGGTAAGTCTGGAAAAGACTACGTCGATCAAGAATATGGAACTCCCGATAAAGAAGTTGCCGTCGAGAATACAATTGATTCAAATATGATTCGCTGTACTGGTGCATACTTTGATATTTTCTGTGGCAAGGCCAAGAAGGTTGAAAAGAAAAAAGCACCTAAGTATGAAATCTGGATTGATACAAGTGCATCTCTTCGAAATTCTGACTGGTCAAAAAGTGGTGAGACTTGTTATCGCAGAAGTTTTGTCAGTCGCTTATCTTACGGCTGTCCTGTCACAATCAAAGCCTTTGACTCTTCTATCAGAGAAATAAAGAATGACCTCTATCTGTGCCAAACAAAGGGTGGAAATAACACGAAGAAGATCATTCGTTGGCTGAAAAACTCAGATGCGAAGCATTTATTTGTCCTCACAGATATTGATGAGGCCAAGGGTGAGCTAATGGATTTCCTGAGTAATATCGGTGCTAAGGTACATGGCGTCGGAAGTAAGGGATTTTATCCAGAAGATCTATTGAAATTAGCAGATACGCTAAAAGCATCTTGTCAAAAATAGTAGAAATCGCTACAAATAATCATGTTTAAAAAACTTCTAAAATGGTCGAAAGACACTTATACAGAGCTTCCTTGGCGAAGAAATAGAACTGTCTACAAGACACTTGTTTCAGAAATTATGTTGCAACAAACAACTGTAGGTACAGTTCAAAATCACTTCGAAAGATTTCTTTCAATCTATCCAAATATTGAGACATTGGCCTCTTCAACTGAAGAAGAGATTTGTGTTGCATGGAAAGGTCTTGGCTACTATCGACGTGCTCGAAATCTTAGAAAGGCAGCAATTGATATTGTCGAAAACTTCAACGGTAAGATTCCGACGAAGTATGAAGATCTAATTTCAATTACAGGAATTGGAGAGTACACGGCCAATGCTATTATAAGTATTGGACAAAATAAGAGCGCTCTTTCAATTGATGCTAATATTGAAAGAGTCGTTAGCCGTATTTATGGCCTTAAGGGTGCCAAAGGACCTAAGCTTCAAAAGTTAATAAAGAAAAAATTTGAAGAAGGAGAGTTTCCTGAAATTGCAAAGTGCAAGGGGCGCGATATTAATGAGGCCCTAATGGATCTTGGTCGTATTTATTGTCAGGCACGTAGTGCAAATTGCGTGGGATGCCCTGTTTATAAAGACTGTGTTGCAGGAAATTCAAAAGATGCTCTTGAGTATCCGGAGATTCCTGTTAAGAAAATAGCTAAAACCTATGAACTCGATCTGCTTAGAGTTATCGTTAAAGAAGAGGACTCTATACTTGGTTATCGAAAAGCTGATGATGAGTGGCTATCTGGTCAAATTGAATGCCCGACTTTCATCTTAAGTAGTGAAGATAAGAAGCTTAAGCAATATCCTGAGCTTGACTCAAAGCTATCTTATAAGAAGTTGAAAAAATACAAAACAGCTATCACAAAGTATAAGATCACAAATTATATTCTTGAGATTTCACATGCTGAATTTAAAAAGAGTTACACTGGTAGCTTTAGAAAGTATAAGCTCAATGAAAAATTGAATATCTCAACGGCAACAAGTAAGGCACTTGCTAAGATCTAATGAAAGTAAATTGTTTCACGGCCATTAAAGATATTCTTCTAAATGATGGGATTGGCCTTCCTTATGATCGTGTTTATGAGCTCTTTGATGCAATAGAAAATACATCTCCTGTTAAGCATCGCCTAAGTGAGTTATTAGTTGGTGACTTAATACTATGGCGTAAAAACACTATTCCTAATAGTGGAGATACTGGTCATATTGCTATCATACGTGAAATTCTAACTGATGGTTGGATACGTGTTTATGATTATTCTAAGCAACCTCACTCAAATGAGAGTTGTGTTCGCCCTGGACAAGGAGAGGGTGAGATGAAGTTGATTTTAGATGGTGATGAAATTTTAGGTTTTATTTGGTCTAAGGAGATTAAGAAAACCAAGATGACAAAAATCCTGGGGATTTCTCCCCAAGACTTAAAAATATTATTCTAATTCTTTAATAAAGAAAGTGTAGATATCAGCATACTCTTTGAATGCTTCAAAGCGTCCTGAAGCACCAGCATGTCCCGCATCCATATTTGTCCAAAGAAGTTTAACTCGAGAATCTGTTGCATAGTCACGAAGTTTATAAGTCCACTTCATTGGTTCCCAATAAGTAACACGAGGATCATTTAGACCTGCAATGGCAAGAACTGCTGGGTATTCTCTCTCTTGTATATTTGAATACGGGCAATATGATTTAATGTATTCAAAATATTCTTTATCGTTAGGGTTCCCCCATTCTTCATACTCAAGTTGAGTTAGAGGAAGGCCGTCATCAAGCATTGTGTTTAGAACATCAACGAATGGAACATCTGCACAAGCGGCTCCAATTAGATTTTCCGTATCGAGGTTGATTGTTGCACCAACAAGCATACCACCGGCACTTCCACCCATAATTCCAATCTTACCTTTAGCAGTATAGCCTTCTTTGATAAGGTATTTGACACAAGCATAGAAGTCTTTAAATGTATTTTGCTTCTTTAAAAATTTTCCGTTCTCATACCATGAACGTCCCATTGTCGAACTTCCACGGATGTGACCAATAGCATAGACAAAGCCACGATCAAGAAGTGAGATATTATTACGGTTAAACCATGGGTGAATTGAAATCGAATAAGATCCATAACCATAAAGAAGACACTTATTTGGATCTCCAACTTTTGTTGTCTTTGCTCTAATGATTGTCATTGGAACGAGCACTCCATCATGAGATGGAATAAATTTTCTTTCAACGACATATTTATGTTGATCAAAGCCAGGAACTTCTACTTGGTGAACTTGCTTTGATTCTCCTGTTTCTACATTGTAGTCAAATGTCGTACTTGGCGTAGTAGGAGAACTATAGTTATAACGATAGATCTTTGTATCAAAATTTGCATTATTTCCTCCACCTACATGATAGGCGTCTTCAGGAAATGTAATTTCTTTTCTTTCATCGCTTTTAATTACGAGAAAGTGATTAAGCCCTTTTTCGCGGAAGCTTACAACTTTAAAATCTTTAAATACATTTAAGTTTGTAAGGTATCTTTCACTGCTACCTTCAACCTCAACCGTCGCTGAAGCATAATCAGGTTTTGCAATAGGAGTTCTGAGGATAGAGAAGTTTTCACTAAATTTATTTGTTAGAACTAGGAAATCATCACCATCTGATTCTACTGTGTACTCAATCTTATCTTCTTTTGGGAAGATTTCAATTGGATTCAAATCACTAGCATCAGCTTTAATATATGAAATTGAATTATTTGCTGATCCACCAGCATTAATAAGTAAGTACCTGTGGTCCATTGTTTCTTCGACAGTTAGAAAATACTCGCCAGACTCTTCAGTATAAATAACTTTATCAAATGAGTTTGTCATATCAGTGACGTGAACTTTGAATGGACGCATATTTTCATCCATTTCAATATAGGCATAGTGTTTCGAATCATTAAACCAAACTGGGCCACTGTTAATTTTCTTTGGTCCCTCTAGGATGATTTCATTTGTTGATAAGTCTTTAATATATAGATCATAAAGCTCATCGCCGTTATCATCGATTGTATAGATTAAATAGCGATGACATGGCGAAATTTCAAATGCACCAACATCAAGAAAGTCGCGTCCTTTTGCTAACTCATTCTCATCAAGGCAGACTTGTCTTTCATCTGAACCAACGTGGCGACGAAAGTGGATTGGATAGTCTTTACCTTCTTCATACCTTTCAAAATACTCATACTCATCATGAGGGTATGGACATGTTTCATAAGTTTGAAGCTCTCGAGATTTTAATTCTTCATAAATTGTATTCTTAAGTTCTTCAGAATCACTTAGATAGCTTTTAAAGAGCTCATTTTCTTCATTGAGAAATTTCATCACGTCGTTATCTTCTTCACGATTTCTCATCCAGAAATAGTCATCAGTTAAAACTTGGTCATGAATTTTTGTCTCGTGTGGGATTTTCTTTGGCTGAGGGTATTTCATCTTGTCCTCCTGAATTGAATGAATAATGTGCCGCGAGAGCGGCACATGTAAAAAGAAGAGTTAAGGTATAAGCCGGGTCCTGTATTGGACTATCATTCGTCTAGGCCAGCAGTTACCCACTGGCTCGAGCGCTTAACCCGTCAACAAGGGCTGGCTACCCCATGAGTCGACCTATTCAAGCTTGCACCGCCTAGAGTTTACCTGTTTTCACTACAGCAGGTGAGACGAATCTCTCACTGATTGGCCGGCCGAAGCTACCCCAATCGAATTCAAACCCCTGTACTTCCTTTCTGTTGCACTTGTCCTAGTCTCACGACCGACGGGCGTTACCCGCTAAGCTGCCATATGGTGCCCGGACTTTCCTCCCGTCTATTACACCGAAGCATAATAAACCAGCGATAGTCTCCTTAACTCTTTGCAGATTTATGCCCTATGTCACGCTGAATGTCAAAGGTTTACACACTAGCTAGTCATGCTTTATTTGAGTATGCTAAAACTTTTTTTAATTATATTCGTATAAGTTACATAGCCAATCGCCATGGAGAATTGATGAAATATATATTATTGGCCCTTGTGTCATTTTCAGCAAGTGCAAATCTAAAGAATTATGTTCGTGAATATTTAAAAGATTCAACAGAAGTAAAAGAAGCGAGTTACAATTTTGAGCTTTCTAAACTAACTCTTGAACTTGAATCTGGAGATAAGAGGCCTTGGACATTAGGTATTCTTGCTCAACATGATGATGTTGGCCTTATTTCAAATCCAAATAATCCAAACTTAGTAAATACATACAAGGCATTCAACTCTGGTGTGGAATTATCTAAGGAAAATGTCTGGGGTGGTAAGTTTTCGATCACAGGATCTTATATTGATTTTAGTGGTGGAACTGAATACGAGGGATATAACCAAGAGGTTTCATATACTCAGGATCTAGGAAAGAACTTCTTTGGTCGCAATGACGATGCTGACATTGAGATTGCTGAAAAGAATGTCTATTCATCTAAGTATGCTTTTGATGCTGAAGTTTCTCAAAATGTTCTTGAGTTTATCGAAACATATTATAACTACAAAAAAACAAAGACCCTTATTCAGCTAAAAGATGAAGCGATGAAGCGAGCTGAAAAAAGACTTAAGTTTGTTCAAAAGCAAGTAAGAGATGGCCTTAAGGAAAGAGTTGATCTCTACTCTGCTCAAGCGTCTGTTAACTCTGTTGGTGAAGAGCATGCAGAACTAGAGTCTCAGCTTGAAACTTACAAGAAATCTTTAGAGAGTAAGCTAGAAAGATCTCACTCATTTAATGATATCGATTTATATAAAATTGAAAAAATTAAAATGGAAACAATCACCGATGGAGAAATCGACTCCAATCTTACTATTCAGGCATTAAGTAAGAAACTTGAGGCGTTAAATACAGCTATCGAAAAGTATGACAACTCAGTATTTCCAACGATTGAATTGAGTGGTGCTTACAAGACAAATAGTTATACAGTTGCGGGAAGTGGAAATGTCTTTAGTGATGGAACATTCGGTTCTGATAATGATGCGACTGAAGTTGGCCTACAGATTGTAATCCCACTTGGTATGACAGTTGAAAAGAATAATTTAAAAGAAGCAAGAATTAATAAGCTTAATACTGAATATCAGCATCGCCTAGCAAAGATAAGAACTAAGAATCAATTAGATGCTCTTAAAAATACAATTCGTCTAATTGATAAGACAATTGATCTTGTTCTTAAAAGACATAAGTTAGCGACTCTTTCAGTTGCGGAGTATAACAAATTATACTCTCGTGGCCGTGCCGACTTTGATAATGTGATTTCAGCAGAAGAAAGACTTATTAGTACAGAGAATAAGTTTGTTGAGTACATTAGTCGCAGACAAAAACTATACTTCAGCTTACTTGATATTTACGGAAAGCTTGGTAACCACTTTCAATAAAAAATTAAAGTGTTCGTAGGGTGCTTGGGAGAATTAATCTTCCACACCCTCGGCATAGAATTAAATCATTCCCTTTGTTGAATTCACTACATTCACCAGCAGAATATGTTAGACGACAACTTCCACAGCTATTTCCTTGGAGAAATGTAGCGGCAGTGTGGTTGTGCTTAACCTTTGCCTTTAGATAAAGCTCCTTGGCCTGAAGACCTACTTCGTCTAGAAGACCGGCAATTTGATTTTCGATATCACTAATTTTTGAATCATTGGCTAATTTAATCCCTGCAACCTCTTCATTGATTTCAGAGATTGTCTCATTGACTCCCTTAACAAATTCTTTAGCTTCAGAAATCGTCGTCTCTGTCTCCTCTGCTTTTTCAAGAAGTTCTAAAATTATATCTTGTTTATTGTTGGACTCTTCTTCAAGTGAGGAAATCGTTTTTTGAATGGCCTCTTCTTGTTGGCCGCTCGTAACAGAATTCAAATTCTGCTTAGCTTGTTCGAGCTTTTTATCCGTGTCGAAGAGTTCTTTCTCAAGAGAACTTAAATTCGCTTTAGTTTCAGTTAGTTGTAGATTAAGTTGATCGATTAACTCAGTCTTGTTGCTAAGTTGTTTGTTTAGAAAATCGATTCGCTTCAATTCTTCGTCTGTTGCGTTCTCTAGGCCCTCAATGACCTTTTCTAAATCCATGACATCTTTTAGATATTTTAAGTTTTCCATTTGTAATTAATAACATATTTACCTAGCAGTCGCGATTGGAATATTTGTTTATTTAAGGTGATAATAGGTAGATAGGAGTTATAATGCGCGGAAGTATATACGGAAAAATGTTTTCAATGACTACCTTTGGTGAGTCACATGGCCCTGCCCTTGGGGTTGTTTTAGATGGTGTCCCTAGTGGACTTGATTTTAATTTAGATGACCTACAGGCAATGCTGGATAAGAGGGCCCCTGGACGTTCTAAGGGAGTAACAGCAAGAAAAGAGCCTGATCAAGCCGAAGTTCTTTCTGGCGTTTTTGAAGGTAAAACATTGGGAACTCCTATCGCAGTTATTATTCGCAATACTAATCAACGAAGTAAAGATTACGATAAATTAAAAGATAATTATCGCCCTGGACACGCTGATCGAACTTATGACCTAAAGTACGGTATTCGAGATCATCGTGGTGGAGGACGCAGTAGTGGACGTGAAACGGTTTCGCGAGTTGTTGCCGGCTACTTTGCGAGTTTGGTTCTTCCTAAAGTAAAAGTTAATGCTTTTATTTCTAAGCTTGGGCCGTTTGAATGTGAAAATATAATTAAGAGTTTTCCACAAAACCTTGGAATATATAACTTTGGTGATCCATCGAAAGATAGTGAAATTGAAAAATATCTCATTGATCTTAAGGCCAAAGGTGACTCAGTTGGTGGGAGAATTTCTGTTAATATAGAAAACTGTCCGGTTGGTTTAGGTGAGCCTGCCTTTGATAAATTAAAAGCAGATCTCGCAAAGGCCGTTTTATCTATTGGGGCATGTGTTGCATTTTCTTTTGGTGCAGGTTCAAAGATGGCCGATATGAGTGGACAAGAGGTAAGTGCAGATAGTGCTAACTTTGGTGGCATCGAAGGCGGTATCAGCAATGGTGAGATGATTAATCTTGATCTAACTTTCAAACCAACTTCAACAGTTGGAGCCAATGCAAAAGAAGGCCGTCATGATCCATGTATCTTACCTAGGGCCGTTGTTGTCGTAGAGTCAATGGTTAGGGTAGTATTGGCGGATCACTTTCTAAGACAGAAGGCATACGAGGTATAATTTGTCTGAAATTAAGCTATTTGAAGAAATTAATGACGTAAACAAAATATTGAATGAGATTGATTCTGACCGAATTCTCGTTGTTCTAGACTCTAATATTAATAGTCTCTATCTCGACCTTATTGATGTAAGAGAAGGGATTGAGATCTATATCGCCCCTGCTGGTGAAGATTGTAAAAATATCTCTGAAGTTGAAAGAGCGTGTGAGTTCTTTATTGAAAAAGGAGTTCACCGTGGCGCACACCTTGTCGCTATCGGTGGAGGGGCATGTTCAGACTTTGCAGGTCTTGTAGCCTCTTTGTTGTTAAGAGGAATTAAATGGAGTGTTATTCCTACAACACTTCTTTCAATGATCGATGCAAGTATAGGTGGCAAAGTTGCAGTTAACTCAAAGTTTGGAAAGAACTTAATAGGTGCGTTTCACCTCCCTGAGAATATTTATATTTGTGCAAAGTTTTTAGAGACGCTAGCAGAAGAAGACTTTATCTCTGGTCTAGGTGAGTTAGCGAAATACTACTTCCTTGATGAGCAAGTATTTAACCTAATTAATAATGAAGCAAGTTTTGAAGAGATTACTCTTCGTTGTGCTAAGTATAAGCAAGAAATTGTTGAGCAAGACTTTAAAGAGGGTGGAATTAGAAAGGTTCTTAACCTTGGACACACTTTAGGTCATGCAATTGAAAAAGTATATGAGCTTCCACACGGTGTTGCTGTCTATTGGGGACTGAAGCTAATCTTTAATATTTTCCACCGTGATGAAGAAAATGAATTCCTAAATCAATTTTCAGGTATCTTCGGTTTAGACGCTCTAATGTGTCCTTGGGAAGATTCTCTACCGGTTGATGAGATGATGGATTATATCGCAAAGGATAAGAAAGTTGTCAGTCGTAATGCAATTGAAGTGATTCTGCCAAATGGAATTGGAGCACCTACGATCCAGACAGTTTCTCTTGATGATATTAGACAGTATTTACTTGATTACGCTAATGGTAAGGGAGCAACTAAAGATTTCATTAAGAAAATAAAAGTCCCTTCATCTAAGTCATTTGCCAATCGTGCGCTTATCCTCGCTGCAATCTACCCACAAGACGTACAGCTTATGAATATGCCGGAATCAACTGATGTTGTTAATATGCTAAGTTGTCTGGACAGTATTGGTCTTACAATTGAAAAAGCTGAAGATGGCATTATCATTCGTGGCTCTTTTCCTGAGTGTGAGATTGCAACAGATGATGTTATAGAACTTTATTCAGGCGATGGTGGAACCACAAATCGATTTATCATACCGTTACTCGCTCGAGGAGCAAATAAATATAGCTTGATACCAAGTGAGAAAATGTTTGAAAGACCTATGGATGAGCTTGCAAATGTACTTGATGATCTTGATGTCGTTGTGACTAGAGATGAAAATACATGGTTTCAAGTTCAAGGGCCTATGAGCATCACTAGAGGGGTGTATGAAGTTGATTGTAGTCGCTCAACGCAATTTGCAACAGGTCTTGCAATGGCACTATCGCCACGTGATATTGATGTGGAGCCTATTAATTTAACAACGAGTCGTCCATACTGGGACATGACATTAAACCTCATCGAGCGTTTTAAGAATGGGGAACAAGTTTTTGAAGTTCCAGTCGACTTTAGTTCGTTAGGATATCCATTGGCCTATGCCTGTTTAACTGGCCCAGTACTAGTTGAGAATTGTAAAGGGATCGATCGCTTTCAAGCTGATAGTAAGTTTATAGGACTTCTCGAGGAATTAGGGGGTCAGTTTGACTTTACCGCCAACGGTCTCTTATTCAACGGCATGGATAACTTAAACGGATTTGAAATGGATTGTCGTGATTGTCCAGATCTTATACCAACACTATGCTTTCTCGCTTCATACGCAGCTGGTGCAACAATCATTAGAAGTGTTGAAGTTCTTATTCATAAAGAGTCAGATCGCTTAAATGCTGTCATGGACTTAATGAAGCTCTATGATATTGAACATCACTATCATGTAGAGGAAGATTATCTCGAAATTATTGGCAGAAAGCCTGATGGACGATCTGTTGATATCGTTCCTCCTCGAGATCACCGAATGGTAATGGTTTCTTATCTTTACCAGTTAGTTAATGGTGGAGGTAATCTAGAGAATAAGGACTGTGTCGAAAAATCATTTCCTAACTTCTTTGAGGTCATTGCTTAGTGAAGAAGGTTGAAGTCATAGTAGTTTCATTATTTATTACGATTTCAATCTTCTGCGAGATCTTTGGTTATCGTGGAAATATCTATCCATTCTTTAGTTGGCAACTTTTTAGCTATGTGAGAGTTAAGTGAGTCAGCAATTAATTGTTAAAGTATTTTATTCACTTACTTTTTCATTCATTAGTTATTTTCTTTTTGATTTAACACCCATTGACTCAAATGAAAATTGGTTCAAATCTTTAATTCTTTGGGTCTATCCATTCAAAACGATACTGATTCCATCACTTGTCTTAATACCTATAACCATAGGTTGTATAAATGACTTTAAAACTAAGCATTTTAGAATTGCCTATAGTCTTGTTCTTATGGTGTTAATTGCATTAATGAATGGAGCAGACTTTGATCATGATCTATTTCTCTGGTTTTACATTTCCGTTGTTATTGCACTTATTCCAGATAAAAAGATTTTGAATACTTCAAAGCTTTTGATCACACTTGCTTATTTTATGTCTGGTTTTTGGAAGTTGTACTATGGAGTAATAGGGATATTCTCTGATGATCTTAATTCTTACCTGAACTTTTCTGGTCTAAAGTCTATTGTCCTTAAAAGTAATCCTGCGGATTGGATTAGTGTTATTCCTTCAAGCATGTTTTTTATTGCAGGTATTTTAGTTCTATTAATTGAGTTATCTGGTTTAGTTCTCTATTTTCAAAATAAGTACTATCTTAAGTACTGGGCACAAGTGATGATTGTTTTTCACATGTTGACAGTTGTCTTCATGAAGATCGAGTTTGTTGGAAATGTTGTGCTTATTAGTTTGGTATTTGCTGACTTACTGGTCACTAAGAAAGAACAATCCAGCCCATATCCTCACACACATACTGAAGTGTGAAATTACGAGATTCATCTAGGTTGACGTTCTTTTCAACATCAAAAAGACCATTTTTTGAGGCAATTCGACGATTGGTAGGGTCGATTACTGGAGACTTACTCCATTTTGATTTTTGAACACGAAAATTGATAATAGAGTCTATATCAGTAGGGTTTTCTGGAAGTTTATACGTCATACCGCTTTTAAGCGTTACACAAGTATTATCAGCACTTGAAATAAGAAAGTTATTGCCAGATTTTCTTTTCACTCTAAAAAAGCTATGTGCAAACGCTTTATACGTAAATAAAGAGAATATGGTTGTGAAAATAAAATTTCTTCGTTTCATAAACTTATTATATACTATATCCATATATTTGAAGAAATAAAAAATGGAGGAATATCTATGTCAACTCTAAGAAGAGCATCAATAAACTCAAGTACTGGAGCGCATTCTGTAAATACAGGTGCTGATTTATATTTCTCAAATCAATTTAAGGCTTCTAAAGTTTGGAATTCTGTCTGGAATGATATTGCAGACTTCCAGCTTTTAAATGATGAATTAAAACCTGGTAAATGTTATTTCGACACAATTGAAGGTGCAAGAATTTGTACAGAAAGATGCCAGAAAAGTGTTATTGGGATTGCTTCAGATACTTTTGGTTTTGGTGTTGGACAAGGTAATGCTGGTCTTGAAGTGCCAATCGCAATTGGTGGTTGGGTACTTGCCTATGTCGACAAAGACTATGATCCTGGAACTCCTCTGACAAATGATGAGCACGGAAACTTGACTGAGATGACATTAGAAGAAAAACGTGACTATCCAGAAAGACTTGTTGCGATTTATAAGAAGCCTGAGCTTAAGGATTCATTTGGCGATAAGAATCATCAAATCGTTGTCGATGGCCGCCACTGGGTGAAAGTAAAGTAATAAAAGGTCTACTATGATAGTCTTATCAATAGCTTTCTCGGAAGCTTGTAATCTAGATTGTAGCTATTGCAATGTTGATAAGCTTTCGAAGAAATCGATAAATACAGATCTATTTCTTGAGTCATATAAAAAGGTTCGTAAAGAAAAACCTGACGAGATGATTCAAGTGGATTTCTATGGCGGAGAACCTCTTCTTCATTGGGATAAGATTGTCTTTGTTACAAATGAATTAAAAGACGAAGAGAATGTTCAATTCTATATGCCAACAAATGGTTTACTACTCGACCAGGCGAAGGTCGATTTCTTAAATAAGAATAAGATTCGTGTCTCTTTGTCCTACGATGGCCTGTGGCAGGATATTAATCGTAAACAGCACGATAGTCGTGGCACAAATTACTTATATGAAAAGAAACTTCCAATTATAAAGCAGCTTAATGATCTCACTTGCCACTCTATGATTTATGCTGGCAATAGTAATCTTCTTGAAAATCATCTCTATATCAAAAAAGTACTAAACTTAAATCCAGATCTCACATTAATTAGAGATGTTGATGTTTGGACAGAAGAAAGTGCGAATGCTGTTAACGAAGGCTTCAGTGAATTAGTTGACTGGTATATTGAAAATGTCGACGAAGTTGAGATGCCACAAATAATTCTCACTTACCTAAGACATATTCTACGTTACACAGCAAAAGATATAACAATTGATTATTGCGGAGCAGGAGATACTCACTTATCTTTTTCCGAAGATAAGCTAATTGCCTGTAATCGCTTCAAAGATGACGACTTATATCTAAAAATTCCAGAATATAAGAAGATGGCCGCATGTGAGAGTTGCAGTGTAAAAAAATTCTGTAGAAAAGGTTGTTTATATGAGAACATTAAGAACGAAGGGCCTATTGAGAATATTTGCATAATGTATCGCCATTTTTATAAGGAAGTACAACGCATGATTTCTGAAATAAGGTCAAATAAATATTTTACTAGAATCTTGAAAAGAGAAGTTTATGAATCTTAAAGCATTAAATCGAAGTATGTACTTAGCTGCTGAACATTTATTTGAAGCAGGTAAGCATATGATGCCAATTGCTCCAGAGTATGGTGAAAAACTTATGCTCGAAGCAGATGAAATATTATCAATGATTAAGCCTGAAGAAGAAAAAGTTTCAGACGAAAAATTGGATAATATTTTAGATGAGATTCTCAACGTGGAGATAGAATAATGGTCGCCTACAATTTTGAAAATCCTGCAAAAGCGTCTCAAAAACGTGTCGCAAAGAAATACTTTACCCTTGAAATCACAACCTCAGCGTTATGTGATTTAAATTGTACTTACTGCTTTGAAGGCGAGAAGGTCGATAAGGCCCGACTTGATAATGAGCTACCAGTCATTTTTAAAAGAATCGATAGTATTCTTGCAGATAAGAATTGGTTTCAAAGTAAGTATGATGGTTTAAATATTTCCCTTTGGGGAGGAGAGCCTACTCTCAATCCAAATTTCATTATCGAGTTAATGAATAAGTATCGTGATCATGAGAATGTTGACTTTCACTTATATACTAACGCTTTCAATATTCACAATATGAGGAAGATTATTGAGAATGTTGATACGAGTAAATTGCATGTTCAGGTGTCGTACGATGGACGCGCGGTTAATGATAGTTACAGATTGATGAAGAATAAAAAGCCTTCAAGTAATCATGTCATTAATAATCTTTACGAACTTGCTGGTCTTGGGATCAATGTAAGTATGAAGGCGACTCTTCCAATTGATAGCATGGAAAGTCTTTATTCTTGTTGGGAAGATTATTACGATATTCAAAAGCTTCTTTGGAAAGTTTCTAAGGATATCAATATTAGCTACTCACCAACAATTGATTATATTACGAAATTTTCTCTAGATGAGAAAAAGGATGCGATAAAGATCTTTAGAGCAGAGTTTTTAAAAATCGCTAAGAGAGAAATTGAATTCTATAATGAAAATGGACGCTACCTTTGTTCATGGTTTGGTGGCGAAGATAATCGTAAACACTGTTCTGCTGGTTATAATATGGCCGCTATTGATCAACGTGGAAATCTCTATGCTTGTCACGGGGCCATTTATTCGAAACATAAAGAAGAGTTGGCTTATAGTGATATCAACGATGATGCGTTCGTTGAAAAGATTAGTGCTTATACTCAAAAATTTGAAGAACCTCTTAAGAAAATTCACAAAGACTGTCAGGACTGTGTCGCTACAACTTGTATGATTTGTCCTGTGGCAAGTCATGAGAAAAGTGAAAAGACAGACTTCTTTGAAAAGTGGACAGATAATTGGGTTAACGAGCTTTGTGGTTTCTTTAAAACATTTGGTGAAATCGACAGGGCCGTTCAAAAACATATATTCTCTGCAAATGCGATGACTAGAGAAGAGTATATGGACAAGGAGGTAACAAATGGCATGTAGTGGTGGACACTGTACTTATCACAATACAGGGACAGCAACTTGTTCTGGACACCGTGGTGTTTGTTCTGCAAATAGAACCTATGGATTAAGCTCTGGTATTGTTAGTGGTGGTATTGTTTACGGTAGCCATGTTAGGGCCTTACGTAATGTTATTGCAGCAGAATTAGCTCGTTACCGAAGTCATGCAATGTACAACCCTGGGAACCCTACTGACTCTTATGCTAGGGGAGCAACTATATCTAATAATGTTGCCGCTAATATGACAGGAAGAATTAATCAGCTTACACCTGCTAATGATATAACATGGGGCTACACGCCTGCTCCAAGTGGTGTATCTCCTGCGGATAATAGACCACGTACGGCAGATGATCCATCAGCTGGAGGTTCATCAATGTCGAGAGGATGGAATAAACGAGGGCAGCATTTTACAAGAACTCACTTACAAGAAGTTTTAAATTACTATAATACAATTAGAGCTGACTGTATTTGTAACTCTGACTGTAACTGTAATGCAGTTTGTTCTTGCCATAACAATTGTGGTTGTCACTATTAAATATTAAAAGGATTTAATTATGTTATTATATGATGTTGCTTCAGTTGAGGATCGCGGGTCACATTGGTATGTGACAAATGTTTTTCCTCATACACTAGATCCAATTGAAAGACAGGAAAAGCTTTTAAATCTTTCCGCTGTGTCTGCGTCAATTATTAAGCATGCTCTAACAGAAGGTATCGAAGTTAGAATTGTTAAACCAATTGAATATAACGAAGTCATGCCACACGAGATTAAACTTATTAGTGGTGACTCAAGTGATTATAATTTTGCGAGAGAATCGGCTATTAAAAAGGCCCGTATGGTTGTTACGCAAGACCTTGCCTCAATTAGCGGTTATACCTTCTATGGCTACATGTGCTTAAATAATGAGCTTTGTGATAAAGGGTATTTTATTACGTCTGAAAATCGTGAGTCAAAATATCTAGAAATTTTAGAAACAGGTAATGAGGATCTTATCCAAAAGCTAGAAGATTATCTGAATATGCGCGATCAAATCGAAAGAGTTAGTGCTCTGAATAAAAAGTTTGATCACTTTAGAAAGATCATTAATGAAGAAGAGTGTACTGATAAAATCGACGAGCTTACAAATAAGTTCTTAGAGGATTATTATTCAACATTCTTCTAGAATTATTCTCTATTCACAAAAAGATCATCGTAAGATAAATGGAACATTGTTTTACTGCTTCGAGTACTTCCTCTTTTCAAGAGCTCGAAGCAGTGATGTGAAATTTATACTACATAATTGTTCTGAACAAGAACGCCTCAAGTATTTACAAATCTTCAATGAGAAATATGATTATCCACAAGAATATAATAAATCTTTTATAGTTACCCAAAAAGTTTATGATATTTATAAACTTAAGCCTTCTCGATGTTTAATTTTAGATATTCATACTTTAGAGAATCTTGGAGAAGTCATTCCATGTGATTTACTTGTGTATTCTAATGTGGCCAATCTTCTTAAGAGGTTTCAAAAAAAGTCGTGCCGTTATTTTGGTTATTATGAGTATCAAAATTATGATGATAAGGAACTTTTAAAGTTTTCTTTTGAACACTACAAAAAACTAGATGTGATTGATAATAATATCTTTATAGTTTCTCCTTTTTTTGATTACAAAAATATTGAAATTCCTAAGAAGTATGATGGCAGAAAAAAGTTTTATAAAGAAGCTAACAGACACTTTGATCGATTACATGAGCATTTTGATACATTACTGTACTTTCAGGGGAATCGTCCTGATACAAATAATCGTTTAATACCAGAGTCCTTTTACTATAAGAAAGAAATTGAGATAATCCCTAATGGGATTCAAGACTCCGTTATTCTAAGGTATAATGATATTCTAGAAAATGGATTAAAAACATATCAATTAACAGATGACGATAGAATAATCTCAGCTTTCTTGGAATAGTATGATTTTACGTTTAGATAAAGAAAATTATGATCTTTGGCTTAGCTATAGCTGGAGTGCAAATAACCATGGCCTTTGTGGACATACATATGAGGTTATTGATTACTATCTTTTTTTAAAAGAGCATATGCGTGTAGGAATTCTTCTTTGTGAAGATATTGATTGGCCTACATTTCGTGATTCTGTGGTTGGAAAATATATCATTTCTGATGATGAGTTAGCTCAGTTAAAAAAAGATACTCTTTTTGTAAACCGTCCTAACTTAGTCCATGCAAATAATATTCTCTTTACGGATGGGGGTGCTAAGTCACTTATGGGCAAACATATCTTGGCACAAAAGATCTTTCATTTTGCTTGTGGTGATAAAGAATTACAGGACAATGATAAAGACAACGTCTTTATTCTCCAGGATGCTCGAATCTACCGCGATTGTAAAAATGCAATTGACTACAAAAAGCGAATTAACTTTGATCGTTTAAAAAAGCCGACAAAGTCAGCTCGTTGCAATCTTCTCTATGGCACAAAAAATTGTCGAAATATCCCTGATCAGATGTATCTAGACCTCCTTAGTAAGTACGATGGGAAGTTTATGTGTCTGACCAATAAAGAAAATCGACCTGCTGGACGCCTAGAGGGGCTCTCTGAACGCTTTGATTTTCCAGAGATGCCAATAACTGATCTTTTCGAAAAATTTGATAGATATATTTATACACCGGTACCGCGCAAGTTTGATTGTAGCCCCCGTATGATCGCGGAATGCAAGTTTTTTGAAAAAGAGGTTGTGTATTATAATATAGACTACTGGGATGAAGATAAAGGCCTCTATTGGAGAAAGTGGGATATTGATAATGATTTCGAATCAATATTCTTAAAAGAGGGCGATCCCATACTAGAAATCTTGGGAGAACATATTGGATTATAATATTTTTAGCCACTCTGGACTTAGGCTATTAAATGACAAATTCAATAAGAGAGCAAAGCTCGATACTGGTACATTCTGTAATTATGAATGTTTCTTCTGCTATTATATCGATGATCTCGATAAAGTGACTCCCGTTGAAATAATTAAGGAAAGAGCAAAAAAGCTATACCAGTGTGGTATGCGTGAAGTAGACCTAAGTGGAGGTGAAAGCTCTGTTCACCGTGATTGGTTTAAAATCTTAGACTATTGTCGTGAGTTAGGTTTCACAAATATTTCCGCCCTTACCAATGGTGCAAAATTTGCAAATATTGAATTTTGTAAGAAATCAAAAGAACATGGACTAACTGAGTTGTTATTCAGTCTTCACGGGGTTAATGAAGAAAACCATGATTCGATGGTTGGCCGTAAAGGTGGTTTTCGTCGCATGCTTAAGGCCATTTCAAATTGTCAGGAAATTGGTATCAAGGTTCGTATAAATTGTACTGTAACTGATAAAAATGCGTCTTTACTACATGAGTATGTTGAATTAATTAATAAGATAATGCCTTACCAGCTTAACTTCTTACCTTTGAATTATTGGGAAGATGCTAATCGTCTTAAATCTCAAAGCTATGAACATCTAAGCTTATATATCAAAAAAGCAATTGATACTCTCGATAGAAATATTCAAATTAATGTTCGCTATATTCCTTATTGTTTTATGGAGGGGTATGAAGAATATGTCGTAGGGATTTATCAACACATCTATGACCGAGACGATTGGAATATTTATACTTATGATATCGACAAGATTGAAGCTAAAGAGGTTACAACGGAAGATTATTTTGAAGTAGCAAAAGAAAAAAGAAAACATACATACACAAAGGACAAAAAGTGCTTTGGTTGTAAATACTTCTTCATCTGCGATGGGGTAGAAAAAAAGATAAGCCAAGTTCAAGAGATTTATCCTGTAGAAGGTGAGAAAATTGATGATATTCTTTATTTTCGTCGAGGAAAATATCCTGAATGTGAATACAAGTAGGTAGATATGGAAGAATTACCAAATACACTTTCAAAAGAAGATATTTTAGAGGTCGAACTAGAACTTACAGGTACATGTAATCTTGATTGTCCTCTCTGCACAAGAAGTTACGTGAATGCTAAACACTTGCTTAAGTATAATGAAAGGCCAGCATCTGAAATAATTGCGCAATTAGATGAATATCCAAATATAAAGATGTGTTGTATGGCCGGTATTATTTCTGAGCCTACTTTACATAAAGAATTTTTTACGATTATGGAATACTTAGTAGGAAGAGAGATAGAAGTTGAATTGTATTCAAATGCTTCTCTTCATACGACTGATTGGTGGCGTAAACTTGGTGGTATTATGAGTGAACGCGATCATGTTTATTTTACGATTTGTGGTTCAACCCAAGAACTACATGAGAAGTACCGTGTAAGATCTAATCTCCAGCAAATACTAGATAATCATCAGGCATTTAAAGAAGGTTGTAAGTACGATATCGATTATATCCAACATATAAGATTTGATTACAACGCTGAGGACTACGAAAGTCCAGCTATGAAAGAGATCATCGCTCGATTTTCAAGAGTGTACAATATTGACACTCTTCCATATAATGAAAGATTTGGTTTCATTAAAGATAAAGATAATGACATTAAGATGACTGCGGAACTTGCAAAAACCTATGATCTAATTTCTAAACATGCAAAACGTCGCTACCAGAGAAATAAAGTAGGTGAAATAAGCTGTCGCATGAGATGCAAGAGCCTTGAAGAGCGATTCGTTGCAATTGATCAATGGGGTGAAATTTTTCCTTGTTTCTTGTATCGTATTTATAACGTTGGAGAAAAGTTCAATTTAGATTACACAGAAATTAATAAATTTAAGTATGATTTTTGCTATGAATGTGAGTCCATGACAACTAAATTACTTGAAGATAATGGATTGGAAAGAATGGGATAGTTATGGGATGTAAGAAAACAACACTACATCGCGATGAGATTTGGGAAGTTGAAATGGATCTTTCAGGTACATGTAATCTCAAGTGTCCACTATGTACTAGAAACTACGCCCATGCTGATCATTTATTAAAAAGAAATATACGCTCTCTGGAAGAGATTATTGCACAACTTGATTCATTCAAAAACCTCGAAGTATTTTATATGGCCGGTGCCGTATCTGAGCCGACATTGTATCCAGATGTTTTAGATCTTTGCCGATATCTCGTTAATAGAGGTGTAGCCGTCGAATTATTTACCAATGGTAACACTCACACTCCTCAGTGGTGGGCCGAACTCGGTGAGATATTAACTTCTAATGATCGCGTTTACTTTACTATTTGTGGCTCAACTCAAGAGCTTCATGAAAAGTATCGTGTTGGAAGTAAACTGCAACAGATCTTAGATAATCACCAAGGCTTTGTATCGACAAATAAAGACAAGATTGATCATATCCAACATATTATGTTCAAATACAATCGAGAAGATTTTGAAAGTAAACAAATGAAGGATATTATTAGTCTTTTCAGTGCAACGAAGTTTGTGGATACTGAAGGGCAAAGAACATTAAACGAGTATATTAAAAAATTTGATAATGATCTAATTAGGCCTGAAAACGAAAGGAAAAGGGCGATTGATGCTCTTTTTAATATTCGTCCGAAACCAGGCCAAAAGAAAGAAGTTGAAATTAAGTGTATGAGCCTTAGAGATCGAAAGGTTTATATTGACCAATTTGGTCGTATCTCTCCATGTTATGGCCATGCTGAATATGAAGGTCCAGGACATTTCTCTGGTGACGTATTTGATTACAGTGAAGTTTTAAGCTTTAAGTTCAAAGACTGCTTTAAATGTGAAAAAAGAATTCAAAAAATTATTGATGTAATGGAGTTAGACTTTGTCTGTTAACTACGATGCACTTTCAAGAAGTATACGGATTGAGCTTGATCTCACTGGGACTTGTAATGCCAGATGTCCTCTTTGTGCTCGTAATTATAAGCATATTGATGTGAAATATAATGAACGTCACCTTAATGAAATTACTGATCAGCTAGATAAATTCCCAAACGCTAAGTATGTTCATTTGGTTGGTGCATTTACAGAGCCTACTCTTTATCGAAATATTTATGACCTATGTCGATATCTAATAAAGCGTAATATAGCTATTGAAATTTGTACTAATGGTGACACTCACAATCCCGAATGGTGGGCCGAACTAGGTAAGATTCTAACAGAAAAAGATAGCGTGTATTTTACTATTTGTGGCTCGACTCAAGAACTTCATGAAATCTATCGTGTGGGAACTAGCCTTGCAAATATTAGAGCAAATGCAAAGGCATTTCGCGAAGCCAATATTCACAAGGTTGATTATATCCAGCATATTCTATTTGATTATAATGCCCACGACCTTGAATCTGGTGGAATGGATGAATTATTAGAAGAATTCAGTAATATTAATCTAACCCAAACTCTTTATCGACGCGATTTAAGTGTGTATAAGAATCCATTTAATCTTGATAAAATGCTTATTACTCCAGATCTTAAGAGAAAGTATGATGTCATCATTGAGTCAGCGAAAAAGAAATGGCAGGACAAAGTTGATGGTAAACATGATTATGATATTGATTGTCGATCATTTCATAACCGAAGTATTCATATCGATCAATTTGGAAGAGTCTACCCATGTTATGTATGGCTTGAAGAAAGTCGCAAAGAAGAGTGGGACTTAGATTATAAGAAAATAAAGAATTTTGAATACGAATGTTGTCAGATCTGTGAGAAAAATTGCAAAAAACTTATGGATATGTGGGACCTCGAGATTCTATAATGCTTTATAACAAATTTGTTGAGTTTATTGAACTTAGTTTAAACAATTACTGTCATCTTCAGTGTCAGGGGTGTCCGAGCCTACCATATAATCATCCAAATTCTAGAGAATTAGATTTTGATAAAGTCTTTCCAATCATTAAAGATTTCAATCCAAAGGAGATCTTTATATGTGGTAACGATGGTGAGCCATTAGAACATTCTCGAATTGACTTAATTTTACAGACTCTTGGTCAGCGCTATACTGATAATGATATTCTCATTGCAACAAATGGTGAGAATTTAGAGAAGTTAGATCTTAGTACTTTATCAAAGTATAAGAATATTGTTTTTCAGGTGGCCATTGATGGCCATAAGCAAAGTATTCACGAGCAAACACGAGTCGGTGGAAATCTTGAAAATGTTTTAAAGAACATTGAATACGCCATCAGTTTTGGGATTAATGTTGAGCCTATTTATTCACGCCACTTTAATAATGAAGGCTTTGAGTATGAAACCTATAAAATGGTACGTGATCGTCTTGGTCTCGAATTAATTTTTAGAGACACTACAATAGTTACCAAGAAGATTAGACCGCCAAAGATCAAGAGTGAATTAGGGAATATGACTTTTCTCTATGAAAAGAGCTATAATAAAAAAATAAAACCTTGGTTTAAGAGAATATATATAAACTCAGATGGTAATTGTTATCCATGTGTTTCATTTATTTATGCGAAAACACAAGTCGCTCCGGTTTCAATTTATAAATATGTGCGCAGTTTTGATTTTTATAGTGAGTTTATAAAATTCTCTAAAAGTTTTTGTGATTGTTATCAGGCCTTAGGAAATACTACTCAATGTAAACTTAATTGTGACTTCTATATGAGTGAGTTTAGTTATGATAGCATCGAATCAATAAGGAAGTTGTCATGATCAGTAGTAATACTTCATTTGGAAAATTGAAGTCCATGATTGTTGGACGAGAATTAGAAATAAGTAAAAGAGTTGCAGATTTTACCTTTCAGCATTTCTACGGTGAAAATTTAACACACGCAGTATACGATAGACTTAAGCACGATGGTGAAGAATACTATGTAAATCACGATTTGCTTGTAAAGCGAAATGAACAATTGGATGGGCTTTCAACAAAATTAGAAGAATTAGGTGTTAAGATCTATCGCCCCGATCACTTGTCACAAGTCGTTCCAATTAAAACTCCAGATTATAAAACAGAGCTATCTGCTGCAAGCAATGTTAGAGATGTGTCGCTAATTTATCGTGATTGTATAATTGAAACTCCTACTTATGTAAGAAATAGATACTTTGAGAATACTTTACTTTATAAAGTATACAATGAACTATTTGACGGAGGACGAGGTGGGAAATGGATAAAATCTCCACATAATCGACTTGTTGAAGAGACGATGGATTTAACACCATGGAATACAAAGAGAGATTATAATAACTTTGATCGTGATAAATATACGATGGCCATCGATGGCGCACAGTTCTTGCGAATAGGTAAAGATGTTATTGTTAATATCAATTCATATAATCATTATCTTGGCCTTGAGTGGATAAAATCGTTATTCCCAGACAGTCATTTTCATATCGTAAATGTCGCAGATAATCATATTGACGGTGTGTTAATATGTTTAAGACCTGGGACTTTTCTTGTAAATCCTAAATATAGAAATATAAAAGAATTATTACCTGAAAAATTCAAAGCTTGGGATTGCTTGTTCCCTGACGATTATCAGGTAGAACCAATTATTGAAAAAGGGATGACAGATATTGATATTCAGTTAGCAAGTACTCGTGGGATGGATATTAATATTATAAGCCTTGATGAAGAGAATGTTTTAGTTAATGAGAAAGCTTACAACGTAATCGAGTTATTGAATAATCGTGGTTTTAATGTTCATACCGTAGCACTTGAAAATTGTGAAATCTTCGGTGGGGGGATTCACTGCTCGACATTAGATATTCTTAGAGAAGATGAATATATTGATTACACAAAATAGGACTTAAATGAAAATTGCATTAATAACAATGATTGAAAGTAATAATAAATGTACCAATGATGATATGGGGATTGATTTCGAATTTCAACGTCATTATGAAGATGAGGCAATCTTGTGTTTTGAAAATTGGCGCAAAAATGGAGGTAGCCTAAAAGACATTCCTATTTATACATATTGTCCAACTCAAAATATTATAAGTAATGAAACTAAAAACAAACTAGAAGAATTAAATGTAACTTATATTGAAAAATATCATGAAGTGACACAGAGCTTTTCTTCCGGTTTTATCAATGTACCTTTTTGTGGGATGTTATTAGAAGAGGAGTTAGAAGAAGATATCTTTATCCATATTGATCTAGACATGAATTTAATTAAACCAATTAATGATGAACTTATTAATGATGTTTATAAAGATGGTCATATTCTTGTTGGTCAATATGATGATATTTCAAAACTGGATCAACGTTTCTTAGGCGAGGATTGGGGAAATCCTCTTGATACTGGGTTTATTATATCTCGACGCGACTCTAGATTTTATAAGTACTTCTATGAAGAATTAATGAAGTTACACGAAACGAATGGAGATAAGCGTTGGAAGAAATATTGCCAAAATGTTAGAGAGTATTTTTTAGAAGAGTATGTTATTGATCGTGCTTATAATGAGAAAACTCAACCGATTAAAACTATTGAGTATTATCAGGTAGGTGAAGGATATGCTTCTATTGATACTTTTCCTGATGATAAACTTGATAATATTTATTTTTGGCATGAACATTTATATCCAAGTTCTAAATATGACAAGGTTCGAGAGAAAATTGCTTATTTTAAAAGAATGAAGGGACGTAACTAGGATGGATATTGAAAAAATCTTACGTGAAAAAAAAATTCAATTCCTTCATGAAGTCCATGGAAAGCTTAAAGATGACTTTAATATCGATGTGAAGTTAGGAACTGGATTTAGTAAAAGTAAGATTTTTTATGCAGTCCCTATTGGTAATCGTAAATATGTCTACAAGCCAGCTCTTGAGTATTTAGTTACAGGTTCTCCGGATATTGACCGTAAATTAGATTTTACGTTTGAAGAGCTGTTACAAAAATATCGCGACTTAATAGGGAGGAAAACAATTTTACCAACACTTTTTGAAGAATCGGAAAATTTTCTAGTTTTTGAGTATTACCGTGAAGAAGATGGTTGGTTTAAGATGGATGACATAAAGAAAAAAGATGCTACCGTTATTGTTGAACTTACGAAGAATATGTGGGGGAAGAGTAAAAGAGTTCTATTTCCTTTCTATAATCAACTTTATTCAAAAATATATAAACACGTTGTTACGGGCGAAATTAAAATCGTTGATTTGAAATATGTCGAAATTCAAAAACGAAGACCTATCTTTATTTATATAAGAGACTATAACTTGAATAATCTTTATTACTTAGAAAAAAATTACAATCCATTTTTTAACGTTAAAGATGTATTGAGTCGCGAATACCCTGTTGATGAAGCAATTGAGGAGCATTTATATTGAAGAAAGTACCGTTTTTTAAACCATCGATTGGTTTAGATCTCAAATATAAATTAGAAGAAGTTCTAGATTCTGGTATGTGGACAGGTGGTCAGGTCGTTGAAGATGTAGAGCTTAAGATAAAATCTAAATTTAACTTTCCAAACTTCTTATGTACAAGTAGCGGGACATCGGCGTTTGAGGTTATTCTTGATGTTCTTCTCGAAAAATCACCATCAAGTATTGTTGTACCAGTTAATACTTTCGTGACAACTGCTGAAGTTCCGAGGCGGTTGGGGCATAATGTAATATTTTGTGATGTAGACGAGCTAACAGGTATGATTAGTATTGATAGTCTTAAAGATATATTACAAGCTCATACCGTTGATGCCGTTATTCCTGTTTCAATTGGTGGCTTCTTATATGAGAGAGAAAAACTAGTTGATCTAAAAGAAAAATTTGGATTTAAAATTATAGAAGATTTTGCACAGCTCATTTATCGGTCTTGTTACGATAGTCGAATTGATGCATCTTTTTTTAGCTTTTATCCAAATAAAATTCTTTCGACTCCAGATGGAGGAGGAATCGTTTTCTCTGACTCAAGGCATGTTGAAAAAGCAAAAAAATATCGCTTGCATGGTATTGAAAAAACGAATGATAGTTATGATGTGGGCCATTTGGGAAGAAAGGCCAATATGACTAATATTGTTGCTACAATTCTAAACGACCAGGTTAATTTACTAAATTCAAAAATACAAAATAGAAAAAAAGTACATCAGTGCTATTTAGATTTGTTAGATAATGACTTTGTTAAATGTAGAGTGTTATCACATGAAATGATACCTTCATTATTTATTATTCACGTAAATGAGCGCAATAATTTACAAAGGTACTTGAGTGAACATGGTGTTCAATCATCAATTCATTTCAAACCACTTCATATGCACACATATTGGAATAATGATAGAAACTATTATGGTGCTGAAAGGTATTATAGCACAACACTAAGTCTGCCCTTTTACGAAAGCCTAACTAGAGATGAAATTAGATATATTTCTGATCTTATTAAAAGTTTTTATTCTAATTGATAATTCTTTCAATATAAAAACTTTCTGCTATTTGTAATCCACACTTACTCCCTTCTAGCTTTGCATGTAGTTCGATACATTCAGTTGATCTCGGATGTGGAAAGCTTTTGATTTCACTAGCGTAAGCACTTAAGGCATTTTTTTTTATATTTAGGTCTTCATCAGATATTGTATTGAAATAATTTTTTGAAGATCTTTGTATTAGTGAAGATTGATATTCGACACTTGAGGGTATATCAAAGGAAAATATATTAGGTGTGCGTAAATTTGGCAGAGGACGAAATAATGTAAGAACTAGCTGGTTTACTATTCTGTGGTCAACATTCAAATCATTACTTGAATGTGTATACACAATATCATATTGATTTTTGCCAATTACTTCTTGTGATTTTTTTATGATTTCTAAAAGGGGATATCTATCGAGTTGATTATCTTTAAAAGTCAGCATGGTAACTGAATCAATATTCAGTATTTTTGAGGATTTATCGAGTTCTTCTCTTCTTTTTTTTATCGACTTACCATCTTGTGAGGATGTACTTTCTGTGAGAACAATCAAGTGCACTAAGTCCTTGTCTCTTTTGTGTTTTGCTATAGTTGCACCACAACCTAGAACTTCATCGTCAGCATGTGCCACCACAACTAATATGTTTTTTCTCATACCTTATCCTTTTTAAATTCCCAGTAGTCATCACATTCACAATAATTAAAAGGGCAGTTGATTGCATTCGTTTTAAAGTCACAAGTCAAAATATGTTTTTTTATACCTTTACATGCATATGAAACCATTGCGTCATAATGAATAATAAAAGCGTTGATTGCACACCGCCATCCTTTTAGTGCATGTAATTCATTATTAAGAAATTCTGGCTTAGTCAGTATTTTTTCTCCTGATATAGTCTCGATGCTTACCGTCTCTTTATTTTTAAGTTCTTTTATTTTTTGCTCACAATGAATAATAAATTCATTTATTTCTTCTTGATAGGCGATGTAGCGTGTCACGCTATCTTCCTTCTTGTGTAATCGAATGGGATTAAGGGTGTGTGTACTCGCTTGAGAGAGTGCAAAAAGATTCTTAAATACTTCTTTAGACTTATTAAGATGGTCGATTTCGTTGGTGATTAGAAATGCCGTGTCTGTACGATAAACTTTTGCAAGACTTTCGAGTTTTTCAATGAATGATTTATTTGGATATTCAGGATGGTAGCTTGCGGTGATTTTAACTTTTGGTGAAGGCGTTATCTTTACCCAGAAGTTTAACGGTTTTACAAGATTTGTTACAATTCTAATTTCTTTTAGTTTATCGATTTCAATTAATTTGTTTAATATTTCAATGAAGTCCGGATGTAAAGTTGGCTCTCCACCAATAAGGTTGATTATAAATTCTTCTTCAATTTGTTGTAGTTTTTTTAAAACAATCTTCCCTAAGGTTGTATAATTCGTATCACTCTGAAAAGGTTTGTAATAACAGTATGAGCAATCATACTGGCAATGTGAGACCATTTCCCAGTTTATATTGATACAGGTGTTATCTTTACCAATCCTAAAGACTTCTTCAGTTTTATATTTCATCGTTTTCTCAGTTCTTCAATTGCGATACGTTCTTTTCCAAAGAAATTTCTTATACCTTCCTTTTTTAATATTTCTTTATATAGGGGAGCTTCGTAGTTATAAGGGAAACAAAAGCTATCAACTCTTATGCCTTCACGTTGGAATGTTTCTAACATTTTATTTGTGTCATTCTTTAGGTGCTCGTAGACCATTCTAAGATCTTTACTTTCCCTTAAATCTTTATGTTCATGAGAATGACCACCTATGAAACAATTTGGACTTTGGGCTATCTCCCTTATCTGATCCCAGTTCATGTATGCTGTAGTGTTACCTGTAGTGAAGAAGTTCTTGTGGGCAATACTACAGGCGATGACTTTATTTTCTTGCTCCATGAATATAGGATTTACTATATTAGTTGATACAAAGAAGTATTTTTCCGTTTTAAAATTTAGAAAATGTTTTAGATGTTTGTATTGTGTATATAGTCCATCATCAAATGTAATTATAAATTGAGATAAGTCTAGGCTTAACATCCAGTCATGGACTTCATGAATCATTACAATTGGTTTACTTCTCGTTCTAATGCTCATGTTTCACTTTTAAAGCTTAAAATGATGTCATCAACAGTAAGCTTAGGACTGTATGCTGTTTTTAGTTTTGTTATATCTGGAGACCTTCTGTAGATGTCTTTGGATTCTTTTGAATACTCCTCGTCATATTTCTTAAAAACAATTTTCGCATCAGGACGAATATGTTCTTTTACTTTTTTAGCAAGTTCATAGATTGATAATTTGTTCTGATCATTACCTATATTTACGATTTCATTCTCAAATAAGTTATCATCTATTATTCTTTCTATGGCATTAGAAAAGTCAATGACATGACAAAATGCTCTGGTTTGCGTTCCTTCGCCATAAACGAAAATCGTGCCTTTTTCACTTGCATCCTTCACCATCTTTGGAATGACCATTCCTTGCTCTGCAGATTGAGATTTTCCAGTTACGTTAAAAAGTCTCAATATCGTATGAGGAATATTGTAACTTCTAATGAGAAATTCAGTCATAAGTTTATTACAGGCATAACCCCATCTAAGAATATTGGGAGGGCCAATAATGAGCTCTTGAGTTTCTTTACAGTCATCTTGATTTCCGTAAACTTCTGAAGAAGATGCAAAGAAGGTCCTCGTCTTGTTCTTTGCAAGCATTGGTAAAAGTGTCATGTTGACTTTATATTCCTGTATTATACTTTTTTGTGGATTTTTATCGATACTTTTCACTCCAACTGAAGCAGCAAAATGAAAGAAGTATGCTGTATCTGTAAGCTCATTTGAAAGCCATTTCATTTCTTCTTTTGTCATCGCTGAAAGGTCGATTTTTTTGTATATTATTTGGCCACTTATTTTTGATATTCTGTTTATTTTTTGTTTATCAATATCAACTTTGTCGATAATGACAATTTTAAATTTGTGAAAGAATTTCTTGGCAATTGTGCTCCCTAGGAAGCCAAGACCACCAGTTATGATGATTTTCTCTGTCGTCATATTTTCAACCATTTGTACTCTTACAATCTGTTGGTAAAATTATTTAGTTATTAATAATGCATTAGACGCTAAATATGTTTATAATTATAACATAGTACATTTAAATGGGATGTCTCAATGAGAAATAAAAAGAATTTTAATCAATTTGGTTTCACACTAGTGGAGATTATGGTTGCAGCAGGCCTTCTTGGTGTTCTGTCTGTTGCCGTTGTTAATATTATTGGAAATATTAATAAGACTTCAAAAAGAGCAACTCAGATTTTTAACATTCAACAAGAAAGACAAAGGCTGGCAAGACTTCTTTCTGACCCTGAGGCATGTATGAATACTCTAGGTAATTTAGATCTTGGTTCAAACTCAAGTGCACCTAAGCAGTTTTGGTCAGTTGTTACTGTTAATAATATTAAAAATTCTGATGATAATACGATTTATTCAATCGGTGATGAAATCGGACAAGGTGCTGATACGATTACTGTTGATAATGTAAGAATAAGAAGGCCTCGTGATGCAAGTAACAATCCTACAGGTAATTTAGTTGAATATAGCGTCGGGACAGAAGAGTACACAAAAATTGAAGTAACATTAGAGGCATATTTTAAAAAAGGTCGAGCAGCTACATCAGCTGCTGCCGTTAAACAAAACACAATCGGAGCAGCAGTAAGTCGTGCAACAGTACCACTTCAAGTTGTTGTCCATCGAAGTGGAGCTAATGAAGGACGAATCTTCTCATGTTTTGGGGATGCTGACCAATTCCTAAATAATGCCTGTGAGGCCCTAGGGGGAACGATTGATGTTGATGGTGACTGTAAGGATTTGAAAATTAGAACGATCCAAACAACACCGGCCACTAATACTACGAATGCAGCTACTATTGGAGATACTTACTCAGCTCAAATAACAAATGATAATGGACAAAATGCACCATTAAAAGTGACTCTGGGGGGGGCCGAATATCTGTCGATCGATGAAGATACAATTCAAACAAAAGGGAAACCTCTAAATCTTAACCCATGGGGACGAGTTGAAATTGGTCAAGACAATCCGTCTGCTCCTGAAAACTCTAATGCAGGTTGGACATCAAGTGCTAATCCAGGCAGTCCTCTCTTAAAGCTCCAGGATTACACTTCGTCATACGGTAGAAGTTCAATATCTTTTGATACAAGATCGATACAGGGGACGAGAAATGGTGGAGCGAACATTATTATGTTAAATCCATATGGTGGTACTATAACGGTTGGTACATCTCCAATCCTTGCTGCTGGTTCTGCATCTTTAGACGTTTATGGAGACGGTGTATTCAGAAGAAATGTCGCTTTTAATAATGGTACATCTTATGATGTGAATTTTAATAGTAATAGAACGTACTTCAGGCAAGGGGCGACTCTAAGTGCTAACAAGACACTTACTGTTGATACAGGTGCAAATATTAGGATGAATGGAACTTCATATATAAACTTCCAAGGAACTTCTTATATGAATTTTGCTTCAGATAGAAGATATAAGCACGATATCGTAGAGCTTGAAAATGTACTTGAAAAATTTAGCGAAATTAGAGGTGTTGAATTCGTTTGGAATGCAAATAATAGAAGAGATATTGGTTATATCGCTCAAGAAATTGAAAAGGTATTTCCGGAAGTTGTATCGACAGATGAAAATGGTATGAAGAGTGTGCAGTACACAAAAATGCCTGCAGTAAATACAGCGGCTATTAAGGAGCTTAAGCGTGAGAATGATGAGCTGAAGTTTAGAGTTAATCTTCTTATGAAAGCTCTTTGTAATGGAGAGGATGCTTATAAGTATGAAGAGGTTTGCTCAATTCCTGTAGCACCTTTAGAATAATGAAATGAAAAATACAACTCTTGCCATTATTGGCGTCGGATATGTGGGAATCAACTTAGCTGTTAGGTTCCCACAATTCTTTAAAACATTGGCCTTTGACATTGATAAAGAAAAGATTGATTCCTTGAAGAATGGAGTCGATTTATCTGAACAATTCTCGACCAAAGAGATCATAGATTGTGGGTGTTTATTCACTTCGGATATAGAGATGTTAGCGGATGTAAATTACTACCTTATAACCGTTCCTACGCCATTAGATACTTATAATAAACCAGATCAAAGTCGTGTTCTTGAAGCTGTAGAAAGCCTAAGAAATTACCTGTGTTCAGGAGACACTATTATTATTGAATCTACTGTCATGCCTGAAACAACAAAATCAATTAGAAAGCTAATTGGTAGAGATGACATATATTTTGCCTTTTCTCCAGAACGTGTTAGTCCTAATGACAAATTTATGAAATTTGAAGAGATTGTTAAGGTTGTCTCATGTGAGTCGCTGAATAAGTTAAGAGATTTAGAATTTATCTATAATAAGATATTTAAAAGAGTCGAATTAAGCCGTGACATTGAGGCCAGTGAGTTTGCAAAGCTTATTGAAAATACTTCTCGAGACATAAATATTGCAATGATGAATGAGTTCTATCAAGGTGCTCTGAAGAAGGGAATCGATTTCAATGAAGCAGTTAGACTTGCAAGGACTAAGTGGAATTTTCCAAATGTGAGTAAAGGTCTTGTTGGGGGGCATTGCATTAGTATAGACCCTCGTTATTTGTCGACCTATCTTGAGTCTGATAATGATTCAATTATCCTTAAAGCACGTCAAATAAATGATTCAATGGTTAACTCTTTAGAGGAGAGGATACTAGCGATGAGTAAAAATGATGACAGGGTTTTATTGCTTGGGAAAACTTATAAGAAAAATTGTAATGATACACGTGATTCAAGAGCACTAGAGTTATATGAAAAGCTAAAGGTTCGTCTTGATCGAGTTATCGACTCTTTTGATCCATATATTGATAAAGCTAAGAATATATCAGACTATAGAGATTACGACTTAGTGGTTACTTTAGTTGCACACGAGGAATTTACATATTTAGAAAAAGAATGGTGTATAATCCTTAAACCAAGTGGAGCAATTTTTGACTTTGCACAAGTTGTCTCTGATGTCTTGGAAGAACAATTTAAAATTTATTACTAAATTAGATTACAATCACAGTGATAGCGAAACAGCGTTTCAAAGCTATCTTCACTAATTCTGTGCTTGTTTCTCATAAAAAGTTTAAAGGCGTCACCACGGTTTAGAGTTTGACCATGTTTTGAGTTACATGAAAGCTTAAATGAAAGGTGTGAATACTTGTCTAGAAAATCATCTACCATATGATGATTATCGTTTGTCACGATAATTACATAAGTAAACTGTTCTTCATCCATATTTGGATATTCGATTTCTTGATCAAGGTTCTCTACACAGTGATATAATACTTCATCAACATATTTTAGGTACTTATCGCCATACCTTTTAATAAACAATCCATTTGTAAATACATCAATAGTACAATTTAGCTTTACGAGATGTTGAAAAACCTTTTCCATCGTTACGGGGTCGATAAGGCCTGGTTCACCACCACTTAGGCTAACTTGTGCCCCTTCTGTTACAGAATAGATCTTACCTAAGAGCATCTCTTTGCTAATAGGAGAAGTTTTATTACGCTTATGTGTATCAATAATACAGTAAGAACAATCCCAGTTACAGTTGTATGTAGTAATGATAGTGAATTCATCACGCTTTGCCGTCATGCTCTAATTATAACATGGTCCAAAATTGTGAAAAAGCTTTATTTTATCTAAAGATTTTAGCTACTTAATAGAGTCTTGTAAGCGGCAATATTACTGCTAAAATAGATATATCAAGGATGACTAAATGACGAAAAAAGCAAAAGAAGTGAAGCTTGAGGTAAGGCTTTCAAACCTAAAAGATATAGATGGGATTCATGCATTAGTTGCTCGGTCTTATACTGGCTTTCCTGATGACTACACCAAAGGGATGATTCGCGGGCAGATTACAAATTATCCTGAAGGAAATTTTGTTGCCACACTTAATGGAAAGATAGTGGGCTATTCTGCAAGTATTCTACTTCCTGAAAAAACAGTTTTTAAAAAGCATACATGGGCAAGTATCACAGGACGAGGTTATGGTTCCACTCATGACGAGGATGGTGACTACCTCTATGGATATGAGACTTGTGTTGACCCCTCTATTCGAGGACATCGTATCGGTCAACGTCTATATAATGCCAGAAAAAGACTTGTTAAGTACGAACGCTTAAAAGGGATTGTCTTTGTTGGCCGAATTCCAAGTTTGCACCGCCGTATCAAACAAGTTGATAGTGTCGAAGATTATATTGAAAAAGTAAAAGAAAAGAAGATAAGAGATACGACTCTTGGTTTTCAGCTCCGAAATGGTTTTGAAGTTTTAGGTGTTCTTGAAAAATATCTTCCTACTGATAAAGAGTCGATGGGCTATGGTGTCCATTTGATATGGAAAAATACAGAGTACCAAGCTCAAGAAAGTAAAAAAGATCGTCCTGTTCAACAGAACTCAGTCCGAGTTGTTAGTGTACAATATCAACAACGTGGAATTTCTAGTTTTAAAGAGTTTGAAGACCTTGTTGAATACTATGTTGATGTAACGGCAGACTATCGTGCTGACTTCGTTCTATTTCCTGAGTTATTTACGATGCAGCTATTATCAATTAAAAACGAAGAAGTTGAAGCTAACGTTGCAATTGAACATATGACTGCATACACTGAGGATGTTAAGGCCCTCTTTCAACGTCTTGCTGTAAAATATAATGTAAATATTATTGCTGGATCGCACCCTACGAAAGTAGGAGAGCGTGTCCATAATATCAGCTATATTTGTCTCCGAGATGGGCAAATCCACGAACAAGCAAAAATTCACCCAACTCCTGATGAACAATACTGGTGGAATATTGAAGGTGGTGATGAGGTTAAGGTTATCGATACTGACTGTGGCCCAATTGGTGTCTTGATCTGTTACGATAGTGAGTTCCCTGAACTTACAAGACACCTTGCAAATCAAGGTATTAATATTCTTTTCGTTCCTTTCTTAACTGATAACCGACAAGCTTATTGTCGCGTGAAATATTGTTGTCAGGCCCGTGCAATTGAAAATCAAATCTATGTGGCCATGGCAGGAAATGTTGGAAACTTACCAAGAGTAAATAATGTCGATATTCAATATGCTCAAAGTTGTATTTTAACTCCTTGTGATTTTCCATTTGCGAAAGATGGAATTGCAGCTGATACTACTCCAAATGTGGAAATGGTTGCTATTGCAGACCTTAGAATAGATACACTCTTAGAAGCTAGACAAAATGGTGCTGTTAAGAACTTAAAAGATCGTAGACATGATTTATATTCGGTCGTTTGGCATGGAAAGTAGGTGGCCCTTTTGGCCACCTAAGTCTTAATTATTTTTGGCAGGAATTTTACTCATTCCGTATTCTGTAATTGCTGTAATTGAAAGAGATGGATTTACCCCTGGATTGGCAGAAATCATTGATCCATCAAAGACATACATATTTTCGTAATTAAAAATTTTATTATTTTTATCAATGACGCCTTCATTCTCTGTCTCTCCCATGCAGGCTCCCCCAAGAATATGCGCCGTCGAAGGAATACCCGTTAATGTTTCAGTAAACATAACCATTGGTTTCCCATCAATGATCTCACAATATTTTTTTGCCATTTGATGAGCTGTTTGTATAAATGCAGTTGGGGCTTCACCTTTTGAAAGAACTGACTTCATTCCAAAAATACCCTTCGTAAATTTTAACGTACTATCAAGGTGCTGCATAAAGAGATGGATATTCGTTTGTTTTGCGAAGTCTTTTACGGTCAAAACTTTAAACCACTTAATTGGATCTTTGAAAGGTTCTATTGCAAGTTTAATCATTCTTAAAAAGAAGTTTGGCTCCGATATCATCGGAACCATAAGAACTCGCCAGAAGCCTGAGCCCTTACCATAGCGTGTTGGTTCAAGGTGCGAGTGTTCATCAATGTCAATGATTGAACCAATGGCCACGCCTTTGGTCATATCAATATCTTTCTTATATGTTGTATTTAAAATAAGTGCTTCGTTATTTGTGCGTATTGTATCACCTAGAGCTGGTGATAATTTAGGAAGTGTTGTTTTCTTTAAATCAAGTAGTAAGTTAATCGTTCCTAGAACACCGGCACTAAAGATAACACCATTGGCCTTTAGCGTTCTTGTCTTTCCAAAATACTTTGTCGATTCTTTTAAAGTTACTTCGTAACCAGTTTTTCCGTTAGCTCCATCTATTGGGGAAACATGTGTTACTTTATTTTCTGGAAGTATATCGACACCAAGCTGTCTAGCGAGGTAGAGATAATTCTTGTCGAGAGTATTCTTTGCATTATAACGGCATCCCGTCATACAGGCTCCACATGAAATACAACCTGAGCGAGTAGGCCCTTTACCGTCGAAGTAAGGATCAGCAACTTCAACACCTTCTTTGCCTTCTTCTCCAAAGTAGACAGAAACTTTCGTTGAGTCGTAATATTTTTCACGGCCAATATTTTTCGCAAGTTCAAGCATTGTGTGATCTGCATCGCCATGGTGTCTTGTTTTCTCTGCACCAAGCATTTTCCAAGCTAGATCATAATATGGAGAAAGTTCTTCTTCCCAATTATTTAAGTCCTTCCATGGTCCATGATTAAAAAATTGTGACTTCGGTTTTGGAAGTGTATTTGCGTAGACAAGAGAGCCGCCACCAACACCAACGCCACTTAAAACTGAAATATGCTTAAAGAAAGTTAGTTGTTGGATACCGAAGAACTTCAACTGAGGAAGCCACATCCACCTTGGAAGATTCCAATTAGTTTTTGGAAATTTTGTTGTATCAGAGAAGTCTTTCCCTTTTTCAACGACTAGGACGCTATATCCTTTTTCAGCAAGTCTAAGTGCTGAAACCGAACCGCCAAAACCTGATCCAATAATAATATAATCGTAACTTTCCTTGATTTTTGTATTTGGCATATATCCCTCAAATCTTTTGAATACTCACAATTATACATAAGGATTTCAATATGTTGAGTAGTTGAATGTTAATTATTGATTAGAGTTATCTTGAAAATCCTTGTTTTATTAAGGGCTTAGTAAATGTCGTGAGGGCCTAGTAAGGTGGTATAATAGAGAAGATTTTGGAGGATTTATGAAAGCAACAATCACATTCTTAGTACTGGCCATGACGACGTCTTCTGTCTTTGCCAAGGGAAGACCACTTCTTAGATGCCCTAAGCAGGGGAACAAGGTTATTATTTGTCACGTGCCTCCAGGAAACCCAGATAAGGCCAAGGAAATTACAATCAATAAGAACTCTGTCCAAGACCACTTAGATCACGGAGACTATGCTGGCTACTGTGAAAACACACAGTATGCTGATAAGAAAGAGATGTGTGGAATCTGTGACGTGGATATCGATCCTACATGTAGCTAGTCGTCGTAGGTATTAAACTCATCAACTGCATCATATAATTCATTTAAAAAATTATCTTCTGAATAATAGGTGTCATAATGACCGTATGCGACGGCGACACCTTTTTTTGTACTTTTAATAATATGACTAACAAGGAATGGTATCTCATCTCCGTCCATTTCCTCAACGATTACAGCTGCTCCTCCAGAGGCCCCACCGTAAGCAGAGCAATCTTCGAAGTAAATATAGTTTTCAGAACTTTCATCCCTATATTCTCTATACTTACAGTCTTCATCGTATGTTAACTTCTTTCCTTTTGCTCCTAGGCCCGTGTCGCTCGAATGCCCGGCAAATGTAATAAGAATACCATCTTCCTTGGCAAAATCAGCATCTCCAATAATTAGTGGCGGAATATCTTTATATGAAATTAGTTCATCTAAAATGAGAATCGCTCTATCTTCGTAGAGATCGCCACTCTTATGAATCTTTGCTTCTCTTTTGATTTTTCTGCCATCATTGGTTGTGAAGGTAATATAAATCGGTTTTCCACTTTCAATATATTCATCAATACAGTGAAAGGCCGTCGAGGCTACTCTTGAATTTTCGTCGAGATCATTTCCAATGAGATTTGCTGAGCAGTGATTATTAAGTTTTCCAACTGCCGCTAGCCATTTAGGTGAGCTTGCTGTTCTTTCTTTTCGATCATCGCCTACGTGAGGAGTGTCGTGGATATATCTGACAATATCTTCAACTTGGCCTGCAAGCTTAAGGATCTTATCTAAGTCTGGTGAGGCACTATTATTGTATTCGCACTCTTCAGCATAAGTCATAAATGTAAACGAAAGGATTACTAGAATCCTTAGCAAGCTTTTCATATTTCCCCAAATATCCTCAAAGATAACAAAGCCTTAACTTCTTAAGCACTTATCGTAATTTGTTAAAAAGAATTTAGTTATGGGGTACGCGCCACCTTTTCGTGAATTAAATAAGTTAGAGAAATAATTCTTTTTAGGATTGAGAATAATAGATTTTGTATTAGTTACTCCTAATTAAGCATGTGTTAATTTATTAGCTTTATTTATATTGACTTAGAATTTCAATTCTTCTTGGTATGTATAAGTATCTTAGGGTGTTTAAATATCTAAAATCTCGAAAAGGTGGCGCGTACCGTTTACTAAGCGAACACCATCGAACATATTCTCTAAAACGTGTGATCCTCGGGTAGGTCCTTGTTATGATCAAATCTTCCCTAATGGTGCAACTTTAGTTAAGGCGAAAGCGCATGAAAGCTCAGATAGTCGTTCGTGGGCCTATCAAATTATTGATAAGTAGAATAATGTCGTATGCTACAGCTTTCGTGATTCAATTAGTTATGTACCTATGAATAAAGACTAGAAAATAGCTTTTATTAAAAAAATATTTGAAGAGTAACAAAAGCTTTTTCATAGCTTAGTGGAAATAGTTTTTGCCAAACAATCTGTGGTGGGACATTAATTTCACTTTATGAACTATGTGTCCATAACTCATATGTTATTAAATATATTTAAATATCAATTAAAACCTCAGTTGAAACTGTAGCTTCCATAAAAAAGAAGGGCGATATCTCGCCCTTCCCGAGTTATAACTTGCTCAGTATAATCAATATATTAACCAAGCAAATCACTAACTCTACGTACAATAAAAAACCTCCATGATTTCTCCCTATGAGTGCTCATCATTGAGCGGAAGAAAGGACTTTTTATTGACAGCTATCGTATGTTATAATTTCTTTAGATCCTTCCCGATGAAGGCTCTACGTACAATAAAGAAGCCTCTGTTTATCAGGGGCTTTTTTGTATGCAAGTGGAAGATGTTCTCAGTCGTATCTATGTGTATGATTTGATTAGCTTAAATAGAGTGGAGAAACAAATTATGAATATTACGATTGAAAAAATTGATCCAAATAATGAACTACAGGCAGAAGCTTATTGCTCATGGCTTGCAGATGAACTAGTTGTCAATAACTGGTTCCTTCAAAACGACGATGAAGATTTCACCGTCTCTTTTTCTATAAATGACTTTAAAAAAGCATTTTCTAAAGAGGATAAAGTAGCATTTATAATTAAGGATGATTTTGACTACTTTGGATACGGATCGTTTTTTATAAATCACCCTGCTGGAATGTATAAAGAAGGTCGCGTTTGTTGGCCAAGTCTGGCCATAGGAAAATCATCTCATCGCGGAAAAGGATTATCGAAACATATTTTTTCCGAAATCAGAAAACTAGCAATTCGTGAAGGATGCACTCATGTTGAAGCTGGTATCTTTGATTTTAATGAGGCCATAAGAGCAAACCTTATAAAAATGGGATTTAAACTTATCGGAAGAAGAGAGAATCTTACATTTGTTGATGGAAAGTGGTGGGGATCTGAGCATTATTTAATAGAGTTGAAATAGCTTTAGATTCACTTTTTCTCTTTAGTGTGACAACCCTTCGGGTGGTCCCTGCGTTCAAGAAATAGATAAATAGAAAATTGTATTGTGCTCGACTTGGTCGCTCTCGGCCATCCTTGGCCTCCGCGACATACCTACATCCTGTAGGCAAACTTGTGAAACACAATTTTCAATGGACTTATATAACCCTCAATAACAAAAAAGGCCGACGCGAGGTCGACCTTTTTTATTATGGTGGGACATACAAGACTTGAACTTGTGACCACCCGGTTATGAGCCGGGGGCTCTAACCAACTGAGCTAATGTCCCATAAGTTGGTAATTTGAAATATAAATTTAACTAAGATTTGGTAATCTGGCTACAAAATTTTGCTATGTGGCAGTGGTGCGATGTGTAATTGGCGACAGTAGTCAAATTCGCAAAACAATGAAATGATAGACCCATGACAAAGTTTAGTAAGTATAGCTCAAATGGAAATGACTTCATTCTTATTGATAATCGTGATGGGAAGCAGGAAGTTAGTAACACTGAGAAGTGGCAGCAATTGTGTCAACGCTGCTTTGGAATTGGAGCCGACGGAGTTGTTTTCTTAGAAAGTAGTGACAAGTATGACTTTCATATGCGCTACCTAAATGCTGATGGCAATGAAGAGAGTATGTGTGGAAACGCGACTCGTGCTATCACTGACTTCTATCGCCGTACAACTGGGACAAAGAATACAGACTTTAAATTTACTACGGGAAGTGGGCTCTACTCTTCTGGAATTGAAGGTGATGTCATTTGGGTTCATATGACCGTCATTAAAGATGCTGATCTATACGATCTCACTAATAAGTATGAAGACGCTCAGGATTCGTACTATATTAATACTGGTGTTGAACACAGTGTGTTTATGGTCTATGACGCTCAAGAGGTAGATGTCGATACAGTAGGAAGACGTGTTCGTTTTGACGAAGACTTTCCTCGTGGCTCGAACGCTAACTTTATCAATCAAATTGATGAAGGTGAGTGGCGTATTCGAACATATGAACGTGGAGTTGAGGCCGAGACCTTTGCTTGTGGAACGGGAAATGTCGCCGCAGCCTGCATGCTCTGGGATAAAGAATACGAACATAGAGACGAAATAGAATTTCTAACAAATGGTGGTATACTATTTGTCAAAAGAGTCGATGGCTTCATCTATCTTGGTGGCCAGACAAAACTTGTCTATACTGGTGAATTTAATGATTAAAAAGTTTTTATTACTTTTCCTTTTAGGTCTAAATACATATGCCACAATCTTTGTGGAAGTTGTGATGACACATGAAAAGGACTTCGAGGGTCAAACAATTCTTATGAGTGAACTCCACTTTATTGAAAATATTCAACCAGAGAAGATGAGTCGCTTTGTTATGAAGAGTAAAATTGATCTACTTTTAAGTGGTCAATTTGTTGATAGCCAAGAGATCTATGGCCCAGGTGCCATGGTGAAAATTGAGGGGAGAGTTCTTTCAAAAACCCTCTCAAAAAGCTTTGAACTAAACCTAAAGCTCGGAACTGAAGGGGATGTTGTCTTCAGTGAACCGGAGCTAGGACAGAAAACAAAAATTAAAATCAAACCAGTAGTTCATTAATGTCTGAAGAAAATTTTGAAAGATTAGATAAGAAACTCGTCGAGCTTGGCCTCGTTACGACTCGTAGTCGTGCCCAGCAAGTAATTGGAGATGGTAAAGTTACTGTCGCAGGTAAAGTAATCACAAAAACCTCATATAAAGTTTCAAGCAGTGATGACATTCAACTAAATGAGAGTAGTGAAGAAGTTGGCCGAGGCTTCCATAAGATCGCTGGAGCACTTGAGGCGTTTGATGTTGTCATTGCAGATAAATTGGTTGCAGATGTTGGTGCCAGTACAGGTGGTTTTACTCAATTTTGTCTAAACCATGGTGCCTCAAAAGTTTTTGCCATTGATGTTGGTCACGGGCAATTGGCATCAAGCCTAGTTAGTGATGTAAGAGTCGTAAATCTTGAAGGGACAAATGTACGGGAGCTGCACAAATTAGATGAAGCAGTTGATCTGTGCGTTGTGGATCTTTCATTTATTTCGTTAAATTTAATTTGGAAGAACCTTATTGATATTAGTAGAGACGATGCTGAAATGATCGTTCTTTTCAAGCCTCAGTTTGAAGTTGGAAGAGATGGTATTGGTAAGAAGGGAATTGTAAAAGATAGAAGTTATGTTCTAAGGGCCGTTGAAGAAATGAAGATTCAATGTGAGGCCATGGGACTTGGAATTCTTGGTTTTAAGCCTTGTGTAATTAAAGGTCGCAAGAGTGGAAATCAAGAATACTTTTTATATTTAAAGAAGAACGCTAAATCTCTTCTTTCATTAGAAGATTTGAATATTGAAGTTGGAGAGTAATATGAGAGTATGTGTATTTTGTGGGTCATCAAGTGGAAGGGGCGAAACATATTTAAACTACGCAAAAGATCTAGGTGAGAAACTTGTGGGAAATGGCCACTACCTTGTCTATGGTGGTGCTTCAATTGGTGTCATGGGGATGATTGCAGATACGATGCTTGCTAAAGATGGGCATGTTATCGGTGTTATGCCAAAGTCACTAATTGATTGGGAAGTCGGGCATCAAGGTCTGACTGAGTTCATCGAAGTCGATACAATGCATACTCGCAAAGAGAGAATGTATGAACTCTCAGATGTTTTTGTTACTTATCCAGGTGGCTTTGGAACTCTTGATGAGTTATTTGAAATTACGACGTGGGCGCAACTTCAATACCATAAGAAGCCAATCTATTTAGTTAATGTAAACGGCTACTTTGACCACTTAATTAAGCATATTGAAAATTCAGTTGCTGAGGGATTTATCTCGAAAGAGCACTTCGAATTGATTACGATCTTAAATTCAAATGAAGAGTTAATGGAGAGGATCAATTAAGATCCTCTCATATATTTTATTCTTGTAGAATAATATAAATATTTGGTTCGTCGATTTCAATTTTATCATTTTCAAATCTTTCAAGCTCTTTGAAAATGGTACGACGAACATTAAATAGGCCTGCCTTTGCCTTATCAATTCTAATATTGATAATCTTGTTAGCGAGGTCATAAGAAGAGCGTCCTTCGAACTTAACCTTAATTCCCTTTGAAACATTTCCTTTTAGGTGACCGCTAAACTTTCCACCACGAATATTAAGTTTTAGATCATCAACTTCAACAGCACTACCAAGTGTTTCATATTCATTTGTTAAGTTATAGAAACTTCTCTCGCTACTTTGAAAATAGGCACTTCCTACATTTAGACTTAGAAAGTTAAAACAGTTTTGAAGGAGCTGCTCATACTCATTTCCTTCACGACTTTGCTTTTGACACTCAAGACGAGTTCCTGATAGTCGAGTAGAAAAACCTTCACCACTTGCTTGGACTTGATTTAAACTAAGTGCGATGTTTGAGTTGTCATTATTATAATTAATATTTGATATTCCAATTTTATCAGCATCATTAATCTGGAGAGTTGAAAGATCGAGTTCGAACGACTCATTATCTACTGAAAAGATAAGCGTCCCACCGTAATTTTCTACTTCGAGATTTGGATTGATAAATTCTCCAAAACCTTCAATTGAAATTTCTTTACTAGTTCCTGTCCCTTTAGGACTTGTATAATTAGCATTTAACTGGCCAATTTTCCCAATTGGAAATGCCGGTTTTTCGTTAAGCTCATTGGCGTGGGCCGTGGAAATATTGGCGAACATTAGGCAATACGATGCCGCAATCATTTGACATGACTTCTTCAACATAAACAACTCCGTTTGATTGTGTGTGGTTACAAACAAAATCGGGTTAAAGTCGCTCTTTACGTAGGTTTTGTGCTGATCTGATAAAAAATGGTAAATAATGCCGCTTTAGTGAGTTGTAAGTATTTGAATCTAGGTTGGTGAACGTAATACCTGTTGAGTTTGATAGACTATTCAAGAGTCGGCTTTTTGTGTTAAAGTGCGCTAAATGTTCAAGAAAATTACGTTACTATTTATCATCTCACTCTTTGTCATAGCAGGTTATGTGCTATCGCGTGTGCCTGTTCTTAATATTAATAAACTGGCCGAAGGCTATGTGAAGACTTCTATAAAAGATAAAAGTGTTTCGTATTTGGTTACAACTAAGAGGCCACGTAATTGGGCCTATCTAAGTGGAATGCCCAAGCATGTTTACTATGCCTTTATTGTTAGTGAAGACTGGTCATTCTATGAACATCAAGGCGTTGATTTTAGACAGATTTATCATGCAATAAAAGATCATTTAAACGGAGAGAAACTTAGAGGGGCGAGTACCATCTCTCAACAACTAGCAAAGAATCTCTACACTAAAAGTGAAAGAAGTCTGGAGCGTAAAGTTTTTGAGCTCTTTACAACAATGTACTTAGAAGAGAAGTTAACAAAGGATCGAATCCTTGAAACTTATTTAAATATAATTGAATTTGGCAAAGGCCTCTATGGTATTAAGAATGCTAGCTGGTTCTACTTTAAGAAGCGTCCTGCTGACCTAAATCCAAAGGAATCTGCTTTCCTGGCCATGTTACTTCCTAATCCCAAGGTTTACTCACAATCATTTCGAGATAAGAAGTTAACAGAGTATGCGTCAGCTACAGTGAACTCCATATTAAGAAAAATGAAAGTGACCAAGGCCATAAGTGAAGAAGAAATGTTGGCCTTTCAAAAAGAACACCTCTCCTTTGAAGAAGTAAAAAGAAGTGAAGGTGGAAGTAAGCTAATACTAGAAGAGGAATTCTTTGAGCTATAAAGATGCCTTAGAGCAAGTATATTCGAATACGGGCCTGGCCCATGCTAAGAAGCGAAGAGAGCTTCTTGTCGAGCAAATGTTTGCTAATGAAGCTTCTGGCCTTGATTGTCTAAGTTGTACCGGACGTTGCTGTACATATGAAGCAAACTCAATGCAGATGACATCAATTGAAGCATTGGAAGCAATGGCCGTCCTTGAAGAAAAGAATCTTTTAAATGATGAAACGAAGAAAAGGTTAGAAGATTGTATTTCTGAATTTCGTCTTGATAAGTATATTCAAATCGGGCCAGGTGAGTATTTTAGAAAGTCCTACACATGTCCTTTTTATTTCTATCCAAGTTTTGGTTGTGGACTTGGTGTCGATCATAAACCTTATGGTTGTATTGCCTTTAATCCATGTGAGGCGAATCAAGAAGATGGTGGAAATTGTCAAAGTGATTTAGATATTCAAGAAAAGCGAAATCTTCAATTTGAAAAAACAGAAGATCTCGCAGACAAATATTTATATGATCAATATAAAGTTTCTCTATTAAAAGAACCGATCCCAATTAAGCTACTCGAAATTTGGAAAAAGGTTTATTCCGAAAAATTATAACGTAATCCCATTACTATTGTTTTAAAATTAAAATCGAAAAAAAAACTTATATGTTGTTCAAAATAAGATCTGAGAGTGGTTTGGGAAGAATATTGTTAGGAACTTTCATGATAATATGACCACCTTCTTTGTTTTGAAATTTACCAAAGCTATCATCAAAACGAAATTCTGCGTTTTCAAAAGTACGCACATTAATTTCATTACCATTGACGTGATCAACGAATGATGACTCAAACTTAAGTTTCTCTAAAGACAACTCTTCATTCAAGATAAAGAACCAGTGATAAATTTTTGCCTTTTCCGTATCGTCAGGCAACCCTAGCCTTTTAACTTCAATAACAGATACATTCTCATTCATAAAATAAAATAATGTTTCAAATTTTTTTTCCATAAAAGTATTTTACTTTGCTTAAAGACGAAGAGTAAAGAAATTGACGGGGATATATGGTTAAGAATCAGACTAGGAAATTTATACGGTCAGATGAAGTATTTGGGAATGTTCAAAAAGAAGTATAAGAATGAATTGCTATAAAAAAGAAAGAAGAAGTGAATATAAGAATACTGAAACACATCACCTAACCGATATAAATCCTAAATCTGTAACTATAATACTAAATTTGTATCTATTGTCAAATAAAAGTTTGAATAGTGAAACAGTTGGGTGAGAATGAGTAGGGCATAGGCCCTACTCACTAAGGTTATTTATGGTTAGGCAGCTTTATCACCACCGACGAGGTCGATAACTAATTTGACGATATCGTCGAGATTGTCTGCCTGGCCTTTGAGGTTTGCGGCCGAGCGAGATGCCTCTTGTGCAGAATTATTATTTTGAATTGTTGTTTCATCAATGAGCCTGATTGCATTTGTAATTTCATTTACACCTTGGGTTTGTTCGTTACATGCACTTGCAATCTCAGTAATTTTTCCATTTACGTTTTGTACATTGTATACAATTTTATCAAGTACTTCCTTACACTGTCCGGCCTTCTGCCTTCCAGCTTCAACAGTTTTTGAACTGCTTTGAATAACTTCATTTACCATTGCAGTTGTTCCTGAAACAATTGCTTCGACATTCTTGATTGATTCATCAATGAGTACTTTGATTTCATCAGATGCGGCTCCTGACATTGAAGCGAGTGATCCAATCTCCTCAGCGACAACAGCAAAACCTTTACCGCTTTCACCCGATCTAGCAGCTTCAACAGAAGCATTGAAAGAAAGAAGCTTAGTTTGAAAAACAATGTCATTAATAACTTTAGTCTTATCTTCAATTTCTTTAATGATATTTAAGATCTCTTGAACTTGGTTATTACTACTTTCCATTTTCTTCATTGCATCTGTGTTGCTATTTGAAATATTCTCAATAGCGTAAAGCATTTCATCGATAGTGCGTTTTCCATTTTGTACTTCGTACTCAGACTGCTCACCTGACTTTTTAGAGTCCTCAGCGAACTCAGTATTTCTTCGTATCATTGAAGATATTTCATCAACTGAAGCAACTGTTTCTTGAAGAGACGCAGCCTGCTCATTAGTTGCAGCAGATAATTGAGTTGATGTGTTATATGTTACCTTGGAACCGTTAGCGACTTGTAGTGAAGTTTCTTTAAGTTGATTTGCCATTGTTAGAAGAGGATTTGATACACTTGTTTTTAAAACGAAAGCAAATAATGCACCAATAACAATAAGGCCGATAAAACCGAACATTGCTTGGTTTAGAAAGACGCTAAAAATATAATCATTAACGTCGTCAACATAGATACCTGTACCAAGTACCCATCCCCATGGTTTATATAATTCAACATAAGAGTACTTTTCAACAAACTTATTACTGTCATGCTTGCTATTCCAGATATAGTTCACAAAACCTTTGTCTTGTTTTTTTACGAGTGCAACAACGTCATTAAAGAGTGGTTTACCTGCCTTGTCGACAAAAGTCTTAACACTTTTTCCTCTTAAGCTTTCACTAGGATGAACGATCATTCTTGGCTCAAGGTCATTGATCCAAACATAGTCATCCATATTACGTCCATAGCGAATACTTGCAATGTAATGTTTTGTGATCTCTTTGGCTTCCTTTAATGTATATTCACCAGCTTCAACTTTTTCGTTCATCGACTCAAGAAAGTGATAAGCAGTCTTAGTCACATCCTCAATTTGATTTTTCTTTTCCTGTAATAGCGCAGACTTTGTTGAGCTATAAGAGTAGGCAATAAAGATTGAAGTGAAGATAACAAATGGTATGAGGGCCATCAGAATTATCTTCGTGTTTAAACTTAGACTTTTCACTAACGCTTTCATAATTCTCCTGAGTTTCTATACAATTTCTAAAGATTCTTGCTATAACTTCGGTAAAAGAAATGTATTTGTTAGTGATGTTAATCAGTTTTTAGGCTCGTTTTGCTAACAATTTTGTAAGTTTGAAACGAAATTTGTTACAATTTATCTAAGCAAAACTAATCTTGATGAGAAAATAAATGAAGTTACTTTCAACTAAAATATTTCCTCTCATAGGCCTTGTTGTCTCTGGGATCTATCTTCTAAATCCGACCGCTGGAATTATCGAATTAATTCCAGATAATATTCCCTATATTGGCAATCTCGATGAAGCAGGGGCCGTGATTCTGTTTCTATCTTGTTTAAAGATACTTCGCACTCAAAAAGAAAGAGAGTAATTTTCTTAGTTTCCTAATCAGCAAAATCAAAGGTAAAATTATAATGTGAACATCTTTGTAATTAGACAAAGATCTTTACACTTTTGTACCTAAAATTGATCAAAAAATGACACTTGATTAATTTATAGACAGATAATGGAGATGTATCTAATCGAAATCTTGTGACTACTGGTGGCATGATTGTTGCAGTAATTTCAGTATGTTTAAGAGTTAATCTCTAATTAATATATAGGAGCAAATTATGAAAATTGTTAAAGGTTTATTCATCTCTTCACTCGTTATGGTTTCAACTGCTTACGCGGCAACAACTGGAACTCTTGTTTTAAAAGGGCAAGTTCCTGCACTATTGTCAATTAGTGTTACACCAGAGGCCGTTGCATCTGCTCTTCCTCTAGACACTACTCAAGTGGACTCTAAAGTTGCTACTGTAAACGAGGTTTCAAACTCAAATAGTGGTTATACTGTTTCTTTTAGTTCAGCAAACCAAGGAAAGCTAGTTCACAATTCAGTTGCATCATCGTCAATCGACTATGCATTAAGCTATGATGGAAATGCTGTTGATTTATCAACTACTGATGTATTCACATTCCCGTCTGCGGCAAGTGTGAATGTCGATAAGGATTTAGCAATTTCTTATACTGGTGTCGATCACCAAAACCTTATTCAAGGTGAGTACGCTGATACGGTTACTTTAACGATTGCAGCTAATTAATACTTAAGTTTTTTAGTCAGACATCCGATAGGCAGAGTAATGAAATGCTTTACTCTGCCTTTTTTATTTGTCACCTCCCTTCTTTCACTCAGTGTTTACGCGAGTGAAGCCAAAGAATTACACTTGAGAGGAAGAGTTCCAGCATCCGTTATTGTCAATGATGAGTTAGATCCTAAAGACTCAAATGATGCTATTAAGTCAAATCTTAATAAGAATTCTTATGATGTTAAAAAGTCTGAAAAGAATGGCCATCCAATGATTGAAATCTCATTTCACTAATTCATCTTCAATTAAAATTTGTGTATAATAAATAGGATCTAAGCTGTCATGGAGGAAGCTTGAAATTACTTATTTTATTAGCACTTTTCCCACTTTTAATGTCTTTTACTTTTAGGCCAACTACTCAAACAATTGATCTAAGTGATGGACAAAAGGCCACTCAATTTCAAATAGAAAATACATCGTCAGATATGATTCCAGTGACGGTAAATGTTTTTGAACGAATACAAAAAGAAGATGGAAGTGAATCTCTTCCTAAGACAAATGATGTGAGTGTTTTTCCTCCTCAACTTATTATCTCTCCTGGGGATCGAAAAACAATTCGTGTGGATTGGAAAGGAGATGCGAATATTTCTTCTGAAAAAGTTTATCGTATAGTTGCTGAGCAAGTCCCTTTAAAACGTGGAAGTACTAATAGTAAGAATCGAGGTGGTATTAAGATGCTACTTAAGTATATGAATGTCTTATATGTAACTAAGAAGGAGTTTAAGCCTAAACTTGAAGCCAGACGTTATGAAGTTGGAAAGAAGATTAGAATTTATATTTCTAATAAGGGAAGTTCTCATCAGTACCTAAAGAATGTAAGGTTTGAATTTGTAAAAGGTGATAAGAGGTTATCATTCCCTAGCAAAGAGCTGACTAAACTTAATGGACAAAATATTTTAGCTAATACAACACGATTCTTTGAATTTAATAATACAATTAATCTTAAAAATGGATATGAGTTAAGAGCGTCTTTTGATAAGTAATTATAGACCAATTCTATTTGTTGCACTCCTGTCTCAATTGAGTCCTCTAACTGCTTATGCTCAGTCTGAAACCGAGCTATTTCGTAGTGTCTTTGGTGAAGTTAATTATGAAGCACGGTTAGAACTTATTCTTCATGGAAAATCTCTTGGGGATATTCCAGTAAAGCTTCAAGGAAGCCAGTTAAAGTATATTGATAGTGTCATTCTAAATGAGAAGATAAGAAGTCTTGTTAAGAATGAAAATTATAAGTTAATCGATACTTCTAAGAAATGGGTGGCTACTTCAACAATTCCTTATACTCTAAGCTATGATCCTAAAGCACTACAGGTAATATTAGATATACCTATAGAGAGTCTTAAATCTGTTTTCTACTCATTAGAAGAAAATCCAAAAATTAAATACGCTGGTCAAACAATTGAAGCGGCTCCATTTGCAGGTTCTATTAATTATCTTCTTGATAAGAACTTCGGTGATTCGTATCTTGGTGGCGATTCTTTAACTTTGAATATTAACTCTTTCTTGAATATAAACACTTATGTTCTGCAGTTGAATGGATTCTATGTTGATGATGAAGATAAAAACGACCCTTATTGGACGCGAAGAGACTTTAGTTTAACAAAGGATTTTGAATCCTCACGCCTTCGAACGAGGCTAGGGGATACAACAACTGGCCGCTTAGGCTTTATGCAATCAAAAGCAATAGGTGGATTTAACATTAGAAAACAATTCTCTATTAATCCTTATGAGACACCTTATACGCAAGGAGAGAAAGAGTTTCAAATTGTTAGACGATCAAATGTTAGTACTTATGTTAACGGGACTCTTGTAAAAAAAGAAATCCTACCTGCTGGTAATTATCGTTTATCAAATCTTCCACTTGTTAATGGAATTAATAATGTACGTGTAGAGATTGATGATGGAAGTGGTGTTAAGCAGTTATTAGAATTTAATATCCCAACATCATTATCGATTTTAAAAAGAGGTGAATTTGATTATTCATTAAGTGCGGGAAGAAAGTCAGATGATTCGGGAAGAACAAGGAGCTATGTTGATAATAATGAGTTTTATAGTGGCCTTATTCAATATGGATTTACAGACCTATTTTCAACAGGTGCCTATTATCAAAAAGATGACAAATTTCAACTAAGTGGCCTCTATAATGGTATTGCAACAGAGTATGGGAATTTCTTTCTTGAGAATGCTTATTCTGATTATAAGAACTTTAATGTGAGTGGCTATGCAGCTTCTTTGACTTGGCAATTTCAAGATATCGCTGGTTACTTGCTTGAAAATCTATCTTTTTCAGCACGCTATGAAGTTTTCGGTGGAGACTTTAGGGCCACTGCCGATTATAATGGGCCTTCGATTAAAAATAACTATCAGCTCAATTTATCATTTCCTATTTTTTCTCGAAGTTCGATAAATCTAGGGGCCGGACATGAAGAATATCGTGACTCTGGAAATGGTTCTCGAAATTTTATTCGTACCTCATTGAATATTAATCCCATAAATAACCTTAATGTAAATCTTTATGCTGCTCGAACAAAAGATTTAAATAATCCGACTGATCACTCTGTCTCTGCTTTTTTAACATGGTCTTTTCCTTCTCAAAATAGCTATGTGTCGATGTTTAGAGACTTTGAAGATAAATCAAGTCGAATATCTTACACGAAAGATAATAGTAATGAGTTATATAAGCCAAGATATACAGTTTCCGCAGACGACGATGAAGTTAATGGCCGCTTAAATTTAAGTGCTAGCATGCCGACGCCAATGGCCGATTACTTTTTTAAGGCGTCTTATGCTCATGAGAAAAGTGGTGATGATTATAGACAGATAGGATTCGGGTTATCGACGACTTCTTTATTCGCATACGATGATGGCCTTGCTTACGCTCAATCTCGTTCTAATACGAATAGTTTCGCACTCTTTAAAACTAAAGAAGCTTTAAAAGATCAAAAGCTTATTATTAAATCAACTTCAGTTCATGCAGATACTCAAACTCCACTCTTTGGGGAGCTTGCAATAACTGATATGGTTCCATATCAATACCGTGAAGTACAATTAGATCCAACTGCTCTCGATTACGGAACAACACTTGAAAAGGAAAAGTTTGTTCTCTATCCGACATATCAATCAGGACATCTCATTAATATCCGAGATAATGGTCTATTAAGTCTTAAGGGTAAAATTACACGTAAGGGAAAACCAGTTTCTCTTGAAATTTGTCAGCTAGGAGATAAGGTTTTCTTTACTGATCGAGAGGGTTTCTTCTTTGTGGATGGAGTTGATAATGAAAAAAGTTTACTAAAAATTAGTGGTAAGGAAGTTAAGAATATTTCGATAAATCAAGAATCCCGTGGGATCATTGATATTGGTACGATTGAGATAGAGGGGAAGTAATATGACATTATTTAAAGCTTTAGTAGCTATATTCTGTGTCTCATCTGTTTTAGCGGCAAAATGTGACTTGAATATTAGCGTTAATAATTTTGTAGGGACAATAAATTCGAGCGTACAAGCTGTAGCCCATCCAATTACAATTTCTCGATCTAAAAATGCAACTCAATGTAAAATAATCAGGGCCTTTTTTAGTACAGGGGGAGCTGGAAACTATAATCGTATGGCTTCGACTTCTAATAATTCGATTCCTTATAACTTATATAGTGATAGTAATATGGTTACTGTTCTTAAAGATGTATCGGATGCAACTCAAGCAGGTGAATACAGTGTGATTAACTTACCTGTAAGATACAACTCTTATCAGTCAAACTTTTATATCAAGCAGGTTGATCTAGATACGGTCTTTTCAAGTGGCTCAGGTTATTTTGGTGATAATATTCAAATTAGTTTCTATAGTGTTAAAAACAACGGTCAGCTTGAATATGAAACGACTGCTTATTTTTATCTGCAGTTAGTTGTTCCAAGATATGCTGAGCTAAGCTTAGTTCCTTTAGGTTCTCCTCATGACCCTAACTCTACCCAATATATTATGAATTTTGGAAATCTAACGAGTCAGGATGTAAAGAGTGCAACTCTAAATGTGAAGGGAAATGTAGGCTTCGGTGTTTATATGACTTCACAGAATGGATCAGTTTTAAAGAATGCTGCAAGCAGTGTTCCTTATCAAATTAAGGTGGGCCCAAATAACTACACGTCACTTTCAAATGCTGGACAAGAAACATATATGTTTCAGCGCAATAATGCCACTTCTATCAATGCTGAGAGCTATCCTATCTATGTGAAATTAGGAAATGTTCCAACAAATGCATCGACTGGTGATTATGAGGATGTCATTACAGTCACAGTTAAAGCTTGGTAAAAATATTACTTAAGTAAATTGCTCAAGTTGTCGATAAGAAATCCATGAATATAAAAGACCTAAAGTACGGTGTTGCCGTACTCGCAATTGGTGCGACTACTTTTTACTTTACTGAAAACTATATTGCAGACTCTGGGCAGGCCCAACGAACCATCGCTAGTGAAGGTCTTGTTAGTAACTGCCTTGATGCTGTTAGATCATTCTTAGGTCCAAAGAAAATCGAACCTTTTGCAAAAGTAAATCTCGTACTAAATGAGAATGAGCGAAAAGTTAATGGAAAGATCGTTGCTTACGCTCGTGGCGGTTTTGAGATTAGAGGTTATGGAAGTCATCAGTTAATATCTTATAGTGAAATTGCGACTATTAACGGTAAAGAACTGAATGAAGTCGAGATCTATCGCTTACTCTTGTCTTCTGAAATTAATAAAACTAAGTCAGATCAAATCCAAGTTAGAATATTAAATAACTTAGAGTTTGAAGATATTAAAGGACGGAATTTTACAACAGATGGTGAGTCTTTAAGCTTTCAAGACTTACAAGGTGTAAAGTATAATATCCCTCTTGAAGAGGTCTATCACTTTTCTTCATTTGATCCAAATACTGCTGCCAGAAAGGGAGTCGAAACTTTCGCTGGGGAATTTGTTTCTGTACGTCTCACAAATGGCGAAATTGAAGATGGGGTTATTGCACTCTCAACGGATAGGAACTTTGCTGAATTAACAAGTGTACACGATAGTAAAGAAATCGTTCAAATACCTTTAAGTGAGATTGAATTAGTTTTTCAATAGTCGTATTAGAGAATAAATTTTAAAACTAGGTAAGGTGTAAGATTAAATACAATCACAAGTAGTTTGAAGTTCGCTAGGTATTTAAAATACATTTTAGGGAACTTCTTCTCTTTAATACCAAACATACTAGAGTGAATTTCAATTACTTGTTTTTTAAATATGAGAATCATTACTGTCGAAAGTAGTAAAAATCCCATATTGATAACTGCACAATAACCTAAGAAAGATGTCATTAAGTCTATAGTCATTTAATCTCCATTAGTCCTTACTTGGTAAGTTTTCTGCAAAACCTCTAAATGCGTAGGCTAAGATATCACGATCACTCGGTGTTTTAGGGAATGGGTACCTCTTATTCATGCTTTCGCTATTCTTCTTAGATGAAAAGGCCGAGACTAAATCAATGATCTTATCCACACCGTCCCTTTTTCTAATTGTGTATTCTAAGTCATTTCGATCTGATTTTTTTATTATTCCATTCCAAGCGAGGTACTTATTTCTGATATCATAGATCGAGAAGTTAATATCCATACTTCTTTTTGTTGTCGTGGTTAAACTTCGATCCCCTGTTTCATTTCCTTCTGCATTTGTGACAGCTGATTCTGTTCTATCATTTTCAACAATGTCACTTTCAATTCTAGCAAAGACGAGGTAGCGACGTTTTGTTATATTTTGCCCTAATATTGTAAGCGACTTCTCACTGAGTATTCCATCTTCTTCAATTTCACGTAGTATCTCACGATAGAGTCCTCTACCAATTTTTTTGATCAACGGTGATGCATTATCAACCATTAAATCTCTTCTCTTTTCTTGTAACTCGACACGAAATTGATTTGCAGTACTGATTTGCTTCTTATAATCCCAGTTTTCGCCAGTATGGACAATCCCTGCAATTGTTAATCGTCCTGCTTGAACATTTGTATATGTGAAGTCGGCCGTCTTTCTAAGGCCATGTACTTTTGTTGCACATGAAGTAATTAGTAGGGTACTTAAAAGTACGATAATCTTTAACATCTATTTCTCCAGTCTCAAGTTAAGCTAAATCCATTTTATTAGAACACGATCCACTTAACAATAGTTTAGATTTTACGTAGTTAGCAATTTGAAAAATTAAGATGAAATTAAATGTATGAACCTGTTTTGATGCTATTATGAAGATGGTAGGAATCCTTCGGGAGGACTGCTCAGCTCGCAGCTACTGTCTGTGGGCAAGAAAAGAGGTCCTCGCATTATGCGAGGGCCTTTTTTTTTGTAAGGTATTATATCTGAGCAAAGAGATCAATTTGATTACCGTTTGGGTCTCTAACCGAAGCGTACCTTTGTCCCCAGAAAGCATCCCATGGTGATTTTTCAATTTCAAAACCAGCGTCGACGATTCGATGAAATAGCTTATCAACTTCATTAGGAGAAGTTTGTTGAAAACACAGAGTTATTCCAGAATTTATAGGCTCTTTCCAATCTTTATTAATCTCTTTAAGCAAATCAAATGAATCCAACATGATTCGTAAACCATTTTCTTGTGTCGCCTCATAATGACCTTTTCCATATTCTTTAAAGTCTAAGTTTAATAAGTTGTAGAATTGAATTGATTTTTCAATATTCTTACAAGCAATTCCAATCGCGCTTACAGTCATAGTGACTCCTAATTCTTAGGTTTAGTTTTTGTTGTCCTGTTTTAACCACAGCTTAAATTGACATGATTTGTCCTCTGGCATTTATTAAAGATACATTTTTTTTCGGTACTGAACAATATCATAGGAGGATATGTGAAAAAGTTAACAAAAATGGCAGTTGCCCTGGCCGTACTTTCTACGGTTGCAACGTCTGTTTCTGCTTCATCGAGAGTAATTCGTGACAACCGTTTAAAAGATTTAGGCATTTCACCTGTCTTAGGGCGCGGCTACTCCATAGCGACTAATACTTATCAAAGTACATGCTTGGGGAAAATTGAAACGACTCAGCCCTCATATGATTTAAAATATCGATATATTGAAATTGAACAAGATTGGGAGACACAGTATAGGCGCTCTTTTGAAACAAAGAATACATTTAAATTTCTATTCTTAAAGAATAATGTAAATGTCTTTTCGGAAGTCGAAGGCAATACAACATATCACTATCATTATATCTTTGCAGATATTGATGTTGATAGCTATTACCATTCTCTCTCAGAAGGTAATAGCGATTTAAGTGAGAGTGCTGCAAATCTTCTTCGAAAAGGAGATGTTGTTGGCTTCTTTGACTCTTGTGGACCTTATTATGTACGTTCAATCGGTCGTCACTCAAGTTTCCTCGGTCTACTTCGATATCGTACAACATCTGTCGAACGAGATGTTAATTTTGAACTTGAGCTTAAGTCAAAGATGCGTGGCTTCTTCTCAGGGGGATCAACTGATACGACAATATCAACTGAGTTTAGAACTGAAACGCAAACTAAGAGACTTGAAATTAATATTTGGGCCTATGGACTTGGTAAAGGTGAACTTGCAGATATTATTCCAACTGATATTGATAGCTTCAAAGATTCTGTACGTGATGTCGTAAAGACAATGCAGGATCCAAATGCTGGTCGAATTACAACAATGGAAGTAGCGCCTTGGATTGAAAATACTCAATTTCAAGACCTTTTAGAGTTAGAAGATGAAGAAGGTAAATTACTTTTTGAAAAGAAAAAGAACCTTGAGGCTAACGCTGAAATTATCAGCGAACTCGATCGAATTGATAGAGCACAGGTTGATCAATATTTTAAGGCAAGTAATTGTCGTCGTATTCTTGAAGATGAATATTTAAATATTGATGATGACTTCGGTGGAGGATATGAACCAGAGAATACATTCTTCTCTAATTTATCTCAGCCAAATAGTCAGAGTTCTGAAATTTCACTTGAGGCCTTTGATGCAGTACTTTCAACAGATAAGGTCGAAGAATATTTGATCGCAAATTATATATTTAACTACGGACAACCTGAACCAACTCCTGAGCCTGAAACAGGGGCATTAGCCTGTATAAAGGCCATTCATGAGCAAGGAATTGATCAGGTACATTTTAGGAATATTCCTGCGTGTGTTGATGCTAGGTTAACAGGGGTGCCAGTATCTCCTCTTTTAGATAATTATTGTATGCCAGAATTGGCAAGAGTCATTATTCCTGATGATGCTTAATTTATGAAAAATATAACTTATATACTTTTATTAATTTTCCTAGGTGGGGCCAAAGTAGTGGCCCTGCCTCTACAAAATACAATAAATGAAGAGAATTTCCATTCTACGTTGTATATTGATGATCCACGTGTAACACAATTAAATGGACATCTAAAATTATTAGATGGTTTTTCAAGGAAATTGTTTAAACAATCTAATACGTGCTTTGATTTACAAAACTTCAAAGGAACACAACAATCTAATATTCAGTTAGATTTTCATCAGAAGGTTATTGGGACAAATCTCTATAACCCTTTCTTTAGTAAGTACTATAATAATGTCTACAGTAGTCATGTTGATAAAATTCTCAAAGCGCAAGATCAAAAGATCACAAATACGATACAGATTGCAATACATAAAACGACTTACGCACGGGAGCGAGATACTGAGTATGTTGATATTAATTCACGTTATAACCAGCTAATCTCAAACGGTGACTTATTTAAATTTAGTGAACTATGTGGAAGTGGTTATGTGAATTCTTTCAATAAATACGCTGGAGCATGGTTTACTATTGTTTTCAATCGAAGTGCAGATAGTGATGATACTGTTTTCACAAACCTCCTTGAAGCTTATATTCGTTTATTTGATTCAACTGCAGAACCAAAGTTAAGAGCACAATTAAATAGAGAACTCGCTAATCGTGCTGTTGTTCTTTACGCCGAGTTTAGAGGAATAAATCCTTTAACGGTTCCTATTCAAAATTTAAGAGATATAGCAGAGTTTAGATCTTTAATTACAAGAATAAAGTCTGCAATGCTTGCATCTGATGCTGGCCTTTATATGGCGTTAGAGTATACCCCTTGGGGTTATAATGATGAATTTCAAAAAGCATTTTATGATTTTCTCACACGAAACAGTAAACAACCAATTCCTACTGAACCAAGTAGATCTCAATGGTTTAATTTTTATCAGAATATGGAATTAGCAAGACTAATGAGTGATGCTATAGCTTATGAATCAGATATCATTGGTCGATTTGAAGTTTGTCGTAATCAAATGTTAAGCGATTGGCCATTAAGAGGTAATGAAAAGAAGTTATTCGTTAATCACCTTGATACCGACGGAGCAGGAATCGCTCTCGCTACGATCTATCAAATCTTATCCGAAGAAGCACTAAAGAACTTACAAGATAAGTTTGATAATTTACAAAATGGAGAAGAAAACTCTGTTTTACTTTGTAACAAAAGATTGAATGGACAAACTTTTCTTTTGAATCATTATCGCGAGTTAGTTGAGTGTAAATGGTTTGATGAGTTTACTAAGTCACCAACTTTGATTTTAGATGCTCTTTGTCCACTGACACCAAAGTAAGTAATGTGATAAAATTTTACAAAAGGATATCACATGAAAATTTACTTACTTCTCTTTTTGTTCCTATCACTATTCGTTTCTTGCGCCAATGTTGATCAAATTGACCGTGGCCTATTATCAAAAAAAATCATGCAACTCGATCCTCACCCTGAAGAAAGTATGTTTCAAAATGAAGTACGTGCATTCAGAGAAGGTGCTGTTGGAGGCACAAATGCTGTTGGAGGTGGATGTGGTTGTAACTAAGTATAAAAGATTACTTTTCAGTTTTCTTCTGATTCTTGTTTCTACTAAAAATACATTCGCCGAAATGATGGCCGACGGAAAAACAAAATTCAAACTTCTGTTTAATCTCTACCATCAAAATAGTGACGATGGTAATCAAGTCTATGATAATTCAGGAAAAGAAGAAGCTAATGTTGTTGAACCAATGCTCTTTGTGGAACATCAAATAACTGAAGATTCCGCCATTAATGCACATTTTGTTTTCGATTTTTGGACAGCGGCATCTGATACAAAGTTAGATGGTGCAACAGGTGCAAGTGGACCAGGTAGAAAGGGACAGTCCCGCCTGTCTGGGAATATTGGCGTTCGAAAAGAAATGGGCGATTGGGAAACAAGTGCATCAGTTGGTTTCTCTTCAGAATATGATTATCGCTCATTCAATGGAAGTCTTGGTGTTCAACGTTCGATGGCAAAAGATAACTTTACACTCGGGCTCAATATTCAATACTACAAGGATAAAGTGAAGCTGTTCGAGGATTTGAGCAATCCTCCAACTGCTAAAATCTCTGACTTCCTTCCCCGAGATATATTTGCAGTTAGCCTAACTGCGTCTCAAATTTTGACAAGACAAGATATTATTCAATTTGATTTAACATTCGTAGAAGCTAGTAAGAACTTGGAATCGACTGCTAGTAGTGTTTCTGTTGGTGGTGTAAGGCAGCCTGAAGTATTACCTGATACACGAAGTCGCTATGCTATCTCTTCTAAGTGGGTTCATGGTTTTAGCGATGAAGTGGCCATGAATTTATCATACCGATATTATTTTGATCAGTGGGACTTGGATGCTCATACGTTAAGACTAGCTTTTTTGAAAGAGATTAATGATGATGAAGATTATGTTGAGATTGCTCTTCGTTATCATAATCAATCAAGTGTTAAGTATTACCAGGATTCCTTTGCTACGGCCAAAGATTATATGACTAGTGACTCTGATTTAGCAGACTTCTCTTCATATGAGTTGAGTGCGCTTCTTTCTAGTAATTATGATTCAAAGAATATATATGGTATCGAATTTGAAGACTTCGTCTGGAATAATGGTGTGACTTTCGCTAAACGTACAAATGGACTTGTGTATGCATATATTCAATCTTCAGTTGGTTTTCAGTTTTAGGAGTGTTTGGTGAGAATATTATTTGTAACTTTAATTTTGTTCTTCTCCTTCAATTCTTATTCACAAAAAATAGAAGATTTTACGATACCAATTTATGGTAAATCGCAAAACTTTATATTAAGTGAAAGTCTTATTAAATACGATAAGGTTTTTCTTAATTTCTGGGCTTCTTGGTGTACCGCTTGTATTCAAGAAATGGATGAACTAGAAGATTTGAAGAAAAAATACTCAAGTAAGAATATACTTTTTGTTGCAATAAATGCAGGAGAGAAGAAAAAGAAGATTAAACGATTTTTAAAGAAGCGAAATTTTAGCTACTTAATACTTGAAGATAGTGATCGTAAGATCTCAAAAAAGATTGGGGTGACTGAACTTCCTCGCTCTATTGTTATTGATAAAAAAGGCAGTATTCTTTACAGCTCTGATAAACCTCCAAAGGAATTATAAGTTGTTTGAGAAAGGAAATGACATTACATGTGAGTATAAATTCTGTGCAATGGGTGGAGAATTTCAAATTATGTGTTTCCCACAAAGCTTTCTTTCGAGGGAAGACGTGTATAAAATTTTTGTAAAAGCAGAAGAAGAGGTTAATCGTATTCAAAATAAATTTACAGATTTTGAAGATAGTCCATTTAATGAAATTAATAAGTATGCTGGAATAAGACCTGTTAAAGTCGATGGAGAAATTTGGGATATTATTCAAAGAGCAAATAAAATCTCAAAAGAATCTAATGGCGTTTTTGATATTTCATTTGCCACGATTGGACACTTATGGCGAAAAGCAAAAAATGAAGGTCGAACCCTTAGTTTTCTAGAACGTTCTCAAGTTCAAAGTTATATAGATTACCGTAAAATAAAATTCAACCGATTTACAAAGAGTGTTTATCTTCCTTTTGAACAAATGCGTATAGGACTAGGTGGGATTGGAAAAGGTTACGCCGTTGATAAAGTTTATGAGTTACTTCTTAAAGAAGGCCTTCATAATTTCTATATAAATGGTTCGGGTGATATTCGTGTGCACTCTCTACCTAATGCTCCTAGGGCCTGGCGGATCGGTATTAGAAATCCATTATCTAAAGACAGTTCTAAGTCGATTGGAGTGATTCAACTTGCTACCGGTAGTGTTGCTTCTTCTGGGGGCTATATTCAATTCAATCCCAATTCTGAAGGATTTAGCGACCACCATATTGTAAACCCTAAGAGTGGCCTGAGTAGAGACGACATTCTTGCGACAACAGTTATTGCTGACAATACTGTTAGCGCTGATACAACAGCAACTATTTTGATGAATTTGGATATTTCGCAAGCAATAAGCTACTTGGATTTACGAAAATTTATTGGTTTCGTGATAGATTCTCAAGGAAAAACCCATCTTTCAGCGGCCGCTATTAGCTCTTTTGGCCTATAAATAAATATATTTAACTACTTGTTTTCTTCGATGGGGAACAATTGATCACTCAAATATAAGCTCTTATAAAACGGCCTTCTCAGTAGTTCCTACCAAGAAGGCCATTATTTTATTGATTGTGACTTGTTGGAGGGACACTATCAATGGCATTGTTTTCTGGTGGTGTTAGCTGCCCAAGGAATTCAGGAAGCTCAACGCCAGCTTGCTTGGCAAGATCGTGTACTGCTGGAAGTGAATTAATTAGCCCGCTTAGAAAGTTTGATGTCGCACTCTTTCCGTTGTGACCATTTCCGCCACCGTCCCAAACAGTAACCTTATCAATCTTAAGGTCTTGGACGGCCTTAACTTGCTGAGCGATAATTTCAGGAAGTTGTTCAACCATAAGTAGGGTAGGAACAAGCCTCTTATCATCACCAACAATTTCAACAAGCTTATGATAACCTTGTGCTTTCGCCTCAAGTACTTTTTGAATACCTTGAGCTTCTGCTTCATATTTCGCTAAAATTGCATCGGCCTCACCCCTAGCAATTCTTCTTTGTCTCTCTGCTTCTGCTTCCGCTGTAATTTCAACTTTTCTTTTATTAATTTCTTCTTGAGCAAGTTCTGTCTTTTCAAGTCTTGCAATCTCTTCTAGCTTTTGTGCCTCTAGAACTGCTTTTTGTGCTTGAGCTAAGGCAACTTCTCCTCGTTTCGCAGCATCGGCCTGCTTCTCTTTTAAAGTAGCATCATATTCAGCAATACTTGCCTTCGATTCATTTTCACCTTTTACAGACTCCGCTTCTTGAATGGCAACGAAGACTCTCTGCTCTTTTAAAGCTTCTTTCTTACCTTGCTCAGTAATTGCTCTCTGCTTTGCTTGGGCAACTTCCTGCTCTCTTAAAGCAGCGGCTTCTCCAGTAATCCCTTCTGCTTCATATTTGGCAATACGAATCCTTTTATTTCTCTCGGCCTCTTTTTGACCCGCTTCTGACTCGGCAACTTGATTAGCAACCTGGACTTCTTTTTCCTTATTTGCATTTGCTTCACCAATGGCACCATCTTTATCTTGTTCAGCAACTTCTACTTTCGCTTTGTTAATCGCTTCTGCTGCAGCTTTCTTTCCAATAGCTTCAATATATCCTGACTCATCTGTGATATCTCGAATGTTAACGTTAATAACATCAAGACCAATTTTGTTAAGCTCAAGGTTTACGTTCTTATTAACTAGGTCTAAGAATTTCTCTCTATCCTGATTAATCTCTTCAATTGCTAGAGTTGCAATAACGAGACGCATTTGACCTAGGATAATATCTTGGGCCTGATTAGAGACTTCAGCTGTTGATAGCCCAAGTAGACGCTCAGCTGCGTTTGTCATAATATTAGCTGTAGTCGAAATACCTACTGTGAACGTTGAAGGAACATTTACACGAATATTCTTCTTTGAAAGTGCACTTCTTAAATCAATCTCAATCGTCAGTGGCTCTAGTGAAAGGTATGTATAATCTTGTAAAAGAGGAATTACAAATGACCCACCTCCGTGAATACACTTTGCAGATTGACCAGTACCAACGCTTCCGTAAATTACTAAGATCTGATTAGAAGGACATCTCTTGTATTGCTTTGATAAAAATATTGCTGCAAAAAGTAGAATTAAAACAGGAACAACAATGATTCCCATAATTCCAAAAGTACTAAATAGCATGAGTAATCTCCCTTAAATATTATGCTTTCTTAACGATTAAATTTCCTGAGTCATCAACATAGTGAACTTTGATGCTTTCAAATGCATTAATCGCTTCACCCTTGCTACTTGCTTGTAGAATCTGCTGCTTATTTCCAATTGTAATCTCTACTTGGCCAATACCTTCACCCTTAGCTGGAATATTTGTGTAAGCTCGTCCAGTTCTTCCAATGGCCTCTTTGATATTTACTTTTGGAATATTATTAAATTTTTTAATTTGGAAAGTGATGAACGAACTAAATAACATCATGACAAAACCAAAGACACCGGCCGCAAGCACTCCATTCACATCAGATAATTCCCATTCTTGTTTTGCTGCTAGCCCAATCCAGCCAGCACCCATAAAGAATGCTAGAATCGATTGTGTTGAGACAAGAGTGAATGCATCTCCACCATCTGTATGCTCAATGTCCATATCACCATCGAAGTCTGCGTCTCCATCACCCGTTACAAATAGAAGAAGCATCTTTAATACAAATAAAAGTGTTCCTGCAAAGGCCATTACCGCATAAACAGGGTTTTGCGAAAATATCTCTTTCATCTAATCTCCGAAAATAAATAGTGTTCAGTTTTTAGTATATGGATAAATATGTAAGTGGTTAGTGGGTAAAAATGTCTAGACGTCCTGTAGTAAGGGAGTTTGGTGGCTTTGGTCTTTCTGGTGAATTTAGATTGAGTTTGCAAGTGCTTGAAATTTAATCGCTTACTTTTTGGGGGTATTTAAGATTTATCATCTCAAATACAATTAATATAAGTTCAAATGATAAAAAAATAGTTTAAGTGGTTTCTTTAAATACAAGTACTCCATTCCACTTTGGCTATTTGATACATATAAGCACGAAATCTAAAAGTTAGAGATTACATATTCTTTTTTGTTGGTTTCTATCGTAGTCGTTATATATTAGACTCGCTGCTCTTGAACACTCATACGAGCTGTATTCTCCCTTATAAATACTTTTGCAATTATCCAGTTGAGTGACTTGATCTAGGCCTTTGGGAACCGAACTAATGATACTACTACATTGTTTAAAATTAGATTGATCCTTGAATTCTTTAAAACAATTGGCGACCTTACTCATATATATAACTTCAAAAAGAGTTGCATGATTTAGGCATTCTTCAAATGTATAGTTTCCCTTAAATCGATCTAGACATAATTGTTTGTCCGGATTATATCCTTTTTTAGATGCCTCAGAACAGTCCTTAAATCTTTCTATATAAGTAGGGAAAGTAAGTTCACTGGAAGTGTATTCAATATTAATATCTTCAATATCATCAACTTTGTTAATCATAGTGAATAGATAGAGTTTTTCATTTAAATTAGTAAGCTCCTTTCTTACATTTTTAAAGCTGATCATTTTGACTTCGTCTAAATCAAGGCTTCCATTATTATCAGTTGTTGCATATTGAAATGAATTAATAAACTTATTATTGTGCTTAACGATTGTTGGTGCACTGTTGTCGTTGAGTCTTGCAATTGCAACCTGAATTTTAAATTGTGATTTTGGTAAATACTCTACCTTTCCATCAATTTGTATATTTATATCATTACCATCAAAGTTTATATCTGTTGTTAATGATGCTTTAGGAGATATATCTTCTGATTTTATCTGCTTAATAAGCTTCACTTTCTCCTTTAGCTTTACCGCTGTTATTTGAGGCGCACCATAGAGTTTGTTGATATATTCAAAGGCAATTGTTCCATAACCATTGTTACCCCAGTTTTTTCCATAGCTATTTTTAAATTTGAAAGTTTGATCCTTAAGGTTATAACCCGTAATCACAATGGAGTGAGCAAAACACTGATTAACAACATTGCACTCATTACTTAGACTTTTATTGTATTCAATCTTGCCCTTCACAGAGTTGAGCATGATCTCATCATTAATCACAATATTAACTGAAACAGGACGCTTGTTTTTAGCTAGATATGAAGTAATTAAGTCTGATCTTTTCGTACTATAGTCGTCTATATCATAGATTTCAATATTATCACTTAATGAAATAATTCTATCGGCATCGACACCACTATTATGGTGGTAGCATTCGTAATTAGATGATGCACTATATGAGTCTTGTGAGCAAGGCATACGAGGTTAAAGCCAGCTTTGTTGATAAGGCGAATCAGATTCGTATGTGATTCCATACTTTTTGGCAGCTTGAAGATTTTTAACGACACTAGAGCCTTCTTCTAATACTCCATATCTGTCATAGTTTTTTACAGCAAAAATCATAAACTGCTCTGAGATATTAATCTCAATATTATGTTGTTTTATTATTTCACTTTCCAATAGGGATGTAGCGCTAAAAAATGTACATGCACCTCGATTTCCTTGATTCTTGACTGAAGACTGAATATTACTTAAGTCCACAGTATTCGGCACTAAGGACATATCTACAGCTGCGTTTGCTAAATTAATAACAAATATCTGCAAAGAAAAAACTGTAAATAAAGCGAGCAAGTTTTTGATTGTAATATCCTTTTGAAGGTATGGTTTTATTTTGTAATTTAAAAGCAAGTTCTGGGCGAGCTTTTGAAAAAAACCACTTCCTTGATAAGTGAAGTATTAACGAGTTATGGATAGTTTGCTGTATAAAGCGTTGTGAATTTGACGACTGTGTAAAAGTTAGACAATGAAGGGCGGAGAGCTGGAGTTAGTGACCCCGCTTTGCAGCCATCGTGGCCTCGCGGGGGACCCTCATCGTGAGGGCCACCCACGACTTTGCCGTTGCTACAAAACCCAATCATTCTCCACATATAAAAAAAAAGCCCGAGTAGTGGCTTGAGACGAGTATGGTAGAGGTGCAGGGGCTCCTCCTCATGCTTTCGCATCACGCTCAAGCAATCGTCGCCGACTCACTCGCTTCCGCTGGCCGTCTGGGCCAGCTCTTCGCTGTCGCGCGCTCGTTCGCTTCTCGCCCCATTCGGTTTTTAATTGTGTTGCTCAAAGTTTGTTATTTCGCTCTGGAGTAATTGTGGTGTGCAGAGTTGGTGACCCCGCTTTGCGGCCATCGTGGCCTCGCGGGGGACCCTCATCGTGAGGGCCACCCACGACTTTGCCGTAGCTACAAAACCCAATCATTCTCCACAAATAAAAAAAGCCCCCGTATGAATACGGGGGCTTTTTTTAATGGGGTGACCGATGGGGCTCGAACCCACGACAACCAGAATCACAATCTGGCGCTCTACCAACTGAACTACGGTCACCATAAGAATGTGGAATTATTTATAAATGCTTGGGCCTTATGAGTCAACAGTTAATTGCATAATGTGTAAGGTTTATGCGAAGCGTCCTAGGAATATCTTGCATATAAATGCCCCAAGGCATTAAAATGATTAGTGAAGTTACCAAAAAACTAGGAAGGATATATGAAAAAGGTATTTCTATCACTAATGATGCTTTCACAGGCTTCAATTTTCGCGTACGGGATTGGTCAATCAACAATGCCAATGCTTAGTGGAAGTAAGCAAATTGCAACAGAACTTACTGGAATTACGTCTGATAAGGGCGGAATGGGGATGCAAGTTCGCTACACTCAAAAACTAGATGAAAAATTAATCGTAGACGGTGGGATTGGTATCTCAGGTGGTGAGCGTTCACAAAGACTATTTGTTGGTGCTGACTATGAAATCTATCCAGATTACATGCAACAACCAAGAGTTTCTGTGAAAGGGATTCTTGAGCGTTCAACTGAGTTTGACCAAGGGGTTACAAAAATCTCAATGGCACCAACTATCACTAAGGGATTCTCTTTCTGGGGTAAAGAAGCTTATCCATATGCTTCACTACCTGTAGGACTTTCTCTAAATGGTGACACTAAGACTTATGATACAACGATCAGTCTTAATACTGGTATCAACGGACAGCTTCCAATTGAAGGTTTCAAACACCTAAACGGAACAATGGAAGTTCAAGTTGGACTTAAGGACTCATTCACAGCATTCCTTGCTGGTGTTTCGTTTCCACTATAATATCTTTCAGAAATTATATATAACTAAGAAGGCGGCCTAAGAGTCGCCTTTTTAATTAACAGGGCAATCCAATGACAAAAATTATACTCTCAGACTTTGATGGAACACTTACTCACCACACAGAAATGAGTAGTGAACTTTTTGATATTTTAAAAATAGCTGACGAGAAGAAGATCCCTTTTGTCATTGTTACAGGCCGCTCTATTTCTTGGGCACACTTTCTTATCACTCACTTTACTGCACTACCTATTGTTATCTCAGAAGGTGGGGGAGCAATAAGTTGGCGTGATGAAGCGGGTCTTATTCAAAATGAATTTCTTGTTCCTGAAAGTGAGTTGGCCAAGCTTGAAGCCTTTTGTATAAAGCTTAAAGAAAAGTATCCAGATCTTTATTTAACAAGTGATTCGTTAGGAAGGGTTGCAGATCGAGCGATTGAACTTTGTGATCTTCAAGATGAAAAATTTAAAAATGAAATTTGTCATCTTATGGATGAAGAGGGAATCAATTACTCAACATCAAATGTGCACCTAAATTTTTGGTGTGGAAACCTTTCAAAAGCAAATGCAACGAAAGTTCTTTTTAATAAATTTTTTCCAAGTTTAAACATGGCCGAAGATGCAATTTACTTTGGCGATAGTCTAAATGATCAATCAATGTTTGATAAAGTGAAGACATCAATTGGTGTTTCAAATATCAAATCAGTTCTTGATAAGCTTGCAGTTAAGCCTCATGTGATTCTTAGTGGAGATGAGAATGCTGGGCCTAGCGGGGTTTTAAGCTACCTGAAAAATAATCTTTAGCGGCACCTTTTACAGTCGATTCAATCTCGTCCACAGGAGTTGTAAATCTCTCTTTGATTAAAGGAATGAAATCTTTTGGTAGTGAAGAGATATACATGCGATCCTCACCCTTATAGTGGAGCTTTAATCCAATTGCATGAAGGCAGTGACGATTATGTTCCATTAGATCATATTCTTCAGGGCTTGCTAGGTTATCTTTAAAGCGTTGAAACATTTCAAAAGAACCTAGATAGAGTTTATCTCCAACGAGGGGGAGTCCTCTTAGCATTGCGTGGACTCTAATTTGGTGCTGGCGTCCCGTTTGTGGAAAGGCCAGGCCAATGACATAGTCGTCTTCTTTATAAAGAACCTTAAAGTCTGTGTAGGCGTGTTTACCTTCATGAGAGTCTTCAGGGTAAGAGTCGATGTAGACTCTCTTTAGTCCTTCTTCTGAGGCACCAAGACGCTCATCAGAATAGAATTCGATTTCTCCATTATAATCTTCATTTGCTTTGGCAATGAAGAAGTAACACTTTTTCACGCGATCATGGATAAATTCTTCACCCATTAGGTTTGCAATCTGAGGCTCTTTTCCAAGCATCATGACACCTGAGGTCTCGCGATCAAGTCTGTGAATTGAGTGAATGGTTTTTTCATACTTCTCTTCAAACATAACTGTTGCACAGTAGAAGAGGTGGCGCCCAGTAGGGTGGCATGCCATATAAGGAGGCTTATTCATAACAATAAGCTCTTTGTCTTCAAAGATAATCTCTGGTTTTTCGTCTAACTCAATAAGTTCACCACGCCAGTATTCATCTTCTTGCGTTGTTCTTTCTATCTTAAAGAAGATTCTTTCTTTGTAGTGGAGAGTTGTAGAAGGGCGGTGCTTTCCTGGGCGGCCAATGATTTGCACATCGCCGGCCTTGATACGCTTCTTTACTTCTTGGCGCGACCAAGTCTCGAGATAGATTTGCAAATATTGATCCAGTCTCATACCATGCTGAGTTTCCTCAACATAGTATGTGACTTCATATACTTGCGTTGTAAATTTCTTATTGAGAATGGCCATAATCTAATAAAGTATTAATATCTTTCTTTAATTAGATACTTTATTAGCGCAAATGATCCGTTCTGTGAATAACCATAAGTTTTTTGAAGGTTATCAAGAATGTGTTGAATCTCTTTCTTAATATCTTCTTTTAAAGGAATGTGGCCTTGAACATCCTTTCCACTTTTTTCCGCTTCAAAGTAGACTAAGTTCTTAGAAATATTCTTAATAACCTTCTCTTGTTCTTGTCTAAATGATTCTTTTAGACGATCCACGACGTCAGGGAAAATTTTAATATAATCAACTTGTTGGCCAGGATTATCTAAGTACCAAGCACCTAGTTTTGAGATAAGATGTGAACGGAATGTTGCTGGGTCTTCCTTTAAAGAAATATTATTTTCAAATTCTTTAATAAAATAAGTGTCACCTTCTTCATATTTTCCAGTGACTTCATTTTTAATTTTTTCATTCTTAATCTGAGCGTTGATATTTTGTATATACTTTTTGAGGTAGTCTTCATACGAACGATCATCAACAAGACCTAGACATCCTCTTAGCTGACGATCAAATTGATCGAGGCAATCTTCATTAATTAGTTCGATAAATTTTTGAGGGTTATGGTAATCACCGTGAGCAGACATGTTTAAGAAATCATACTCAGACTTCTTATTTATAATTCTTTTGAAGTAATCAAGAACCTCAATGAATGTAATATCTTTATTTAAATCCGCAAGGCGATAAATCATATTCTTAATATCACGAGGTGAAATACCAAATTTACCTTCATAAAGATTATCGAATTCAAACTCAGATTCAACTTTTGAGATATTGTGTTTTAGAAGTTGTGCTTCTTCAACATTCAGGTGAGAAGGAAGCTGGCGATCACTTGAGTAAAGTGCACATTTCTCAAGAGGATTAAGAGTTGTCACAATTGCTGAAAGCTTTTTATTGTCTTCATAGTGCTTACTCATACATGAGCGAATGCGTGTCATTACTGAAAATTTAGCAATGGCCGAAAGTGAACCTGGCTCAAAGCGAGTACGATCTTTAATACTATCGATTTGCTTCTTATAGATATCCATCTCGCACTTATAGTCGAGTAGGTAAGGAACGCGAATAAATGTAAATCGTCCTTTAAATGAATTAAAGTCAGGGTGTTGTTTAAATGCTGTTAAGTGAACTTCATTTGATGTTCCAATAAAGAAAATATCAAGCTCTGTTAAAATCCCACCTAAATTGATTGATCCAGATTCCATCGTCATAAGAAGGTATTTAAAAGTATCAAGAGGTCTCTTTAGTAGGTCTGAGTATTCTAAGATTCCGCGGTTTGCGTGAATCGTTTCACCAGACATTTGAAATAGATTCAGTGACTGTAGTGAAGGAGGAAGAGAGGCAAGTCTTTGATCCATTGTGATCTGTTGCATCTTCGCATCGACATGAAGTTGTGGCTCAATAGTCACGGCACTACGTGAGTAGCGACGAGAAACTGTATAGCGCTCAACACGAATATGCTTTAAAACTTCTTCATGCTTCCCTTTGTAGTTCTTTAAAAGTGCATCGTAGATCATACGATTTCTTTTTGAAAGGTCACCACGTACAAGATATGATTTTTCAATTTCTTCTAATTTCTCTGGCTGATCATTAAATGCAGAGTGAATGAGATCTTTTCTTACTTCTTTTGGAATAAGAAGAAGTGGGTGATCTTTTAACTCAGATGCCAAGATGGCCGAGATATCTTTATCTTCTAATAAAGCATATGAGCTTAAGTTAACAGAAGAGTGAGTTTGGTTGAGCCCAAGATTTCCTTTTACCACAGTATTAATAGGGAAGATCCAACTAAAAGTATAAAGAGCACCTTCATCTGTTTTAGAATAGTCTTCTGCGCCTTTCATTAGACGTTTAACAAGCGAGCTTTTTGAAGAACCATTTGGTCCAACAAGTAAAAGAAATTTATTATTAAAACCTTCTTCAGCGAAGTTTCTCAGTTGTTCAATTATTTTTTCTTCGATTTTATATTGGCCAAAAACTGCTGGTGCATCTTGATCATCCTTTTGAAAAACATTGAGATGTCCTTGTTCATCACGCCCAAAGTAGTCCACCATATCTTGAAGATATGCCGATGTTGGTCTAAGTTCTCTGTCTGGAAACTTCTTGAAGAGTTCGTAGTAGTCAAAAAATGACATTGTTTCATTTCCGTTAACTTCTAAATCATTTAAACTATCTAACCAATCCATAATCTTCCTTTGAATCCTTTTAACATAAGGGATTTCTAGTTATAATTTTACCATTGATTGGGTGTTACATATAAGTGAGAAATGTTTAAAAAAATAATCTTTACTTCCATTCTTATTCTGAGCATTGGACTCGGGTATTGGCTTTTTACGAATGAGAAGTCAGGGCCTAAGCTTTCAAACGAAGAAATTATCGAAATTGTTAAAACATTGAAGTTTGAATGGGAGAATGCACACCTTGATAAAGAGGGGATGTGTAAGAAACTCAGCTACGTCGATGACCAGTACTACCAATGTTTTCCGGAGTATATGGCCTGCTTACTCGAAAAGAAGCTCGTTAATGTCCATATTAATAAGAAATTAGTACCAATTACCATGAAGGGAAGCTATCGCTATCATCAGATGCCTAGCTACCGCTACTACGACTTTACAGTAAAGGCCGAGGGGTTTAACGAAGAACTCAAGCTTAGTTTTGTCGATAGTTGTCAGGAAGTTTACGTTCCACAAAGATACTATCCATTCTTAGCAAATAAGAGAGATGTGACAATTTCATGGGATAACTTCAATCGTAATATCTTTGTTGATAAATACCATGTTCAAAATTGGGAAGTTCTAAATTGGGCAAAAGCTTCTAAACACAAGTTGGCCCAGCAAGCGGCCAATAAAATAAAAGAGAGGAATAAGTACACTTATGCCTACGGTTTATCAATTGATGAGATGGAAGCTTATTGTTCATTTCAAGGAAAATCAATTTTAAGTGCACGCGTCTTTGATGCTATTTCAATTCATCCTGAAGATCTTAATGATACGACAACAAAATACTTAAGAGCTCCTTTTTATCCATGGGAGAGAAAGAATACAAAAACACTCTTAAATGAAATTCAACGCATGAAAGATTTTCATATCGATGAGATCACAAATGAAGAAAGGTTGAAGCTTTGTGAAAAAGATTATTCAAGTGAATGCCTTGATCTAAATTATATTCAAAAAGATAGCAGAAATGTTTCTTGGGCCGGAGTTTATGAGGTCTTTGGTGGCCCACTTGAGTATTTAAGAAATATTATTCATCCAAGTGAGAATATTAAATTAGCTTCATTCTATTTTAGTTGGCATCAAAAAGCACATCAAACGGGGATGCGAGGCTATTGGGATGGAGAAGGTTTTGGTCTTAATAATATTGCATTTGATCCCTTTATTTCTAAAGAGATTGGCCCTGAGTATAAGATTGCCTTCCGTTGCATGAGGACATTGTAATGAAGCTTATTCTAAGTTTATTTATTCTACTGAGCCTTGTTTCGTGTCAGCAAGAGAAGTTTGACTTTGCAAATGAGTTGGCCTTTACAACGAATTTTGAAATGAATGAACTCTATCAAGGCAGTAAGGGAGTTTATGAGCCTAAGAATACGTGGCTTCTTCTTTTTACGTTTAACAAGTACTGTTACTTCTATAAAACGCCATTTAATAAATCTCTTGGAGAGTCTCGAATTACAAAAAGAGAAGCAGGAAAGTGTAGTTTTAGTGGGGATGCCATTTTTTCCAAAGCAGGAATTAAAGATTTTAAAATGAATCTTCATGTACAAGAAAAGATAAAGCTTAGTCTTATCATTGACGGAGAGAGTTTTAATTATCCTCTACTTAATCATTCAGTCCCAAAGAAGTTTACGCCTTTTAATAATCAATTAAAGAAATCTTTCTTCGATAATGTCTACGTTAATGGTGGTTTGGAGCATTTAAAAACTAAAATATTAAAAAGTGGAACCCTTTGCCATGGTGTTAATATTGAGTGCAAGGATGTGGTGAAGTATAAGTGTGATCTTTGTGAGGATGGCAGTTTTGAAGTAGTCGACTTCAATTGTGCACAAGGTGGAAGTAAGTATTGTGGTAAGGATAAGTGTGGAACAAAGAATCAACCGGCCTGTCCACGTGGCTATAAGGTTCTTGATACAAAGCTCCCATCTCTTTGTTTCAATGGGTCTCCAGCAGGCTTTTGCTCTCCAGGACTTAGTACATTCTGTAATGATGAGGGAATTCTAATTTGCTTATAAGATTTCTTTGCCAAAGACAGTAGCAGGCTTAAGTTTTAGACGAGATTTTCTTACTTTCTTAATTGCATCAATATCTTCGGGATCAATATAGCAACTATCAACTGCCTGATAGAAGTGAGAACAAACTCTAATCTGTTCTGCTTTTACTTCCTTTGTTTTCTTATTAAATTTAACGAGAGTGATAAATTCACCATGCCCAAGGTTTGAGATTATTGGGTAGCCCGCCACTTGCATATGAGGCTCAAAACTATTTCCTGTAAAAATCAAATCAAAAGTATCTGGTGGAAGGCGTTTAAGAATCTCCTTTGTCGCTTCTTTATCAAGAGAGCAATTCTTAAACTTATAATCAATCTTATCGCTGCATGCAGTGTGAGAGTGTAGGAGAGCAATATTTAGATCAGTTTTTCCTCGAAGTTGTTTTTTGATTTCAATCACCCTAGCGACGATATCGTCAAATAGTATCCCTTCAAGGCCATCTTCTTTTTTAAGTTTAGGCTTATAAGGTGTCAGCCCTATAATTCCAACTTTAATACCTCCAATCTCCTTAATGATATATTCTTGGTTTCCATATTGAGTAAATGCTGAATTTGTATCGAGAGAGATAAGATTAGAGTTCACAAATGGAAGCTCTTGTGGAAGTAGGTTACTTTTGAAATTGATAAGCTCATGATCAGATAAGAGGATGGCATCGTAATTAAAGTTGGTCATCTGATTGAGAATTAACTCACCGGCGAGGTCATATTCCTTTTCTAATACCTGCCCGCCGTCAATTAACACTAGATTATTAAGTTTTTCTCTTAGGGCCGAGATAAACTTGTAAAGAAGAGCATCTCCACCAAATTGAATTTTAGATGAAACAATTAGCTCATCATTATGAGACTCTACTTTTGAATTCAAACTAGATGTGTAAGCAAAGTAAATTGTGTCAGAGTCGTTCTTCGATAGAAAGCTTTTGTCGGCTTTCATATAGCTATACTTTCGAGAGCTATCACTACATGAAGTGATAGCGCCGATAAGTATCAATATAGATATTAGTAGTTTGTTTTTTTTCAAGTTCTAGTAACTTCTCAAGCCTTAGTAGCTTTTAATTTTTGATAGTTTTTCATATGCAATTGTAAGTGCATTTTCAATTCTATCATAGAGGGCCGGATCGTTACATAGCCCTAAAGAAATTCTCACTACGCCACGACCAATATCGTCAGCTACTCCCATGGCCTTAAGAACTTTTGATGTCTGAGGGTTATTGTCAGAACATGCTGATGAAGTTGTTACATAGATTCCTTCTGACTCAAGCTCCATCTGAACGGCCTGCCCGTGGATTCCTGGGTATGAAAGATAAGTTGTCGAAGAAAGTCTTGGCGCTTCTTCTCCAATGATAACAACTTGTGGAAATTTAGCTTTTATATTTTTTTCAAACTCTTCACGTTTACTATTAATAGCATCGTGCTTTTGTAGGTTATTCATTGAACAAGTAAGTGCTACTGCAAGAGTTTCATTTCCTAAGTAGTTTTGCGTTCCACCACGTAGACCTTTTTCTTGACCACCACCAATGATAAGTGGCTTTAAAGTTGTAGGGTCTTTAGCAATTAGAATACCTGAACCAGTCATACCACCAATTTTGTGACCAGCTACGACTGCATAATCAATACCTGACTCTTCAAAATTGAAGCAAGTCTTTCCTACAAATTGAGTCGTGTCACAAAGGTAAGGGACACCTTGTTCCTGGCAGATTTTTGCAATGTCGTTATATGGTTGGATAACACCAGTTTCATTATTTGCTGCCATAACAGCGACAAGGGCCGTGTTATCGTCGATATGGTTGATAAGATCTTCAATATCAACGATACCATTAGGTTTTGTTTGAAGTGTATATACTTCGCAACCAAAATTCTCTGCATAGAACTGAGCATTGTTGCTTACCGCTGAATGCTCAATTCCTGAGATGATAATTTTCTTTTTTGGATTATTTAAAAGAACAGATTGAAAAACAGATGAGATCCCTTCGGTAGAGCCAGAGTTAAAAACTAGCTGACTCATATGTGCTCCTAAAAGCTTGGCACAAACTGAGCGGGCATTCTCCATAGCAACTTTTACGCGAGTCCCGACGTGATGAGTTGCATTTGGATTAGCAAATGGTCCCTTATTAAGTCGGTTGATAATATACTCTTTAACTTCATTACAAATTGGAGCACTTCCATTGTAATCAGCGTAAATCTCTTGCATGTTGTCCCTCTTCTTTTCTTGTGTATTAAACCTATTACTTACTCAGCTCAAGCATCTTGTTAAGTGCTTTTAATGAGTACTCTTTTGTTTTTTCGTCTACTTTAATTATGTTTATAGGTTTATTTTCCTTAATTGCTCTAAAGCTGGCAAGTAGCCAACGAGGTCTTACTCGATACATTGTTGTACACAAACACTGGTAAGGTGACAGTGAAGTAATTTCTTTATCAGGGAAATCGTTCGCTAATCTGTTTACAAGGTTGATTTCAGTACCAACGGCAAATTTAGAACCAGCTGGCGCATCTTTAATTTTATTAATGATGTAGGCAGTCGATCCGTTATCGTGAGCCGCCTGAACAACATCAAAGTTACACTCTGGGTGAACGATAACAGTTGTATCAGGTTTATCTTTTTTAATTTGTTCAACTTGAGTTGCTGTAAAGCCTTGGTGAACAGAACAGAATCCGTACCAAAGAATTACTTTTGCTTTATCGATTTGCTCGGCTGTAAGTCCACCATTGAGCATATTTGGGTTGTACACAACCATATCTTCTAGTGGGATACCAAGGTCAAAACAAGTGTTGCGACCTAGATGTTGATCTGGAAAGAAAAGAAGTTTTTGTCCTTGATCAAAGGCCCACTTAATAATGTTATGAGCATTCGAAGAAGTACAAATTGTTCCATCGTTTTCACCAACAAATGACTTTAAGGTTGCCGCACAGTTGATATAGGTGATTGGGATGATCTTATCGTTAGTTGATCGTTGCATGAAGGCCCATGCCTTATCAATCTCTTCACGATTTGCCATGTCGGCCATTGAACATCCCGCTTGCATATCAGGAAGGATTACATGTTGATCTTCAGAAGTTAGCATATCAGCAGTTTCGGCCATAAAGTGGACGCCACAGAAAATGATATAGTCTTTATCAAGTTTGGCAGCATCTTGGGCAAGCTTAAGCGAGTCTCCTTTATAGTCTGCAAACTCAATAACATCATCTTGTTGATAGTGGTGACCAAGAACCACAACTTGATCCTTAAGTTCTTCTTTGATCTTTCTTAACTCAACTAGCACTTCTTCATCTGATAATTCCTCTTGAGAAATTAACGGACGGTGAACTTCTTCTTTTCCGAATAGATCTAACATATTTCTTCCTTCTCGATTTTAAATTAATTATTTGATTGGGTAACCGCTATCGCCCCAAGCAAGAATTCCGCCTTCAAGGTTGTATAGGTCTTCAAAACCTTCTTCTAGTAGAAATTGACATGCTGTTAAGCTTCTCTTTCCACTGCGGCACTGAACAACGATCTTTTTTGACTTATCTGGTAGGTGACTTCCAAATTGATTTGCGAAATCAGATAGAGGAATAAAGATGGCACCATCAATATGGCCAGCATCCCACTCATCTTGTTCGCGACAATCTACTAGGATTAGGTCTGTATTCTTGTCCATTAAATCTTTTAATTCACCAACTTCCATAAAGTTAATCATCGTGTCATCTCCTTATATAATTGACGTTTTGGAATTTAAAACATTCTGGCCAACCTGTCACCTGAACATCCTTAAAATTGATTCCAGTTCGTGTTGCGCTAAGTTAAAAAAAATGTTTTATCAGGTATTTGACGTTGCGTGATAGTTTTCTTAACATTTTATATAGATAGTCTTTTATTACGGTCAAAGGGATGACCGAGGGAGCTTACATGGAAGTTATTACGGTTGCAAATAACAAGGGTGGTGTTGGAAAAACAATGCAGTGCTACCAATTAGCGACACACTTAGCTAATAAAGGGAACAAAGTGCTTGTTATTGACCTAGATTCACAGGCCAATCTAAGTTCAACTTTTAATCTACAAATTCACAGAACTCTTATTCCTGAGTGGTTAATCGGTGACGTTACAATTGAAGACGTTATGGTTCCGTCAGAAGGTAAGGGAAAATTACATAAGAATATCACTGTAATTCCATCAAGTCGTCATATGGCCAACCTTTCTAAACTGCTAATCCTTTCAGAGGGTGAAATTAGAAAAGAAGCTGGTCGTAAGGAAAGGCTAATGAGACTTAGACTTGAGCAAGCGCAAGGAATGTTTGATTACGTTGTAATTGATACTCCTCCAATGCTTGGTGATGAACTTATTATGGCACTAGTTGCTTCTAATAAGATTCTTATTCCTACTCAGGCTCAAGACTACTCAATTGATGGTCTAGAAGAGTTAATGGATACTTTTGAAATTATCAAAGAAACAGAGAACCCAGCTCTTGAATTCTCGATTATTCCATCAATGGTAAATACAAGAAGAAAGATTGAAAGACAAAGACTTGAAGAACTTGCTCAGTCTTTCAATATTACGCCACCAATTAGAAATCTTGTTCAAATGCAAGAATCAATTTCATTAAGAAGACCTATCTGTAAGATGGGGAAAAAGTCTCGTGGTCGCGGTGATTACACAGCACTTTGGGAATCATTAAATCTATAATCTATAATTTTTGAGACACACGGATGTGTTTCGCTTTTAAAGGGGCCATGTGTGTGTGACTGGCCCTCTTTAAAGGAAAACAGTCTCAACATAGGGAAGAGGAATTTATGGCAAAAGACTTTGCTCCAAGAGTTTCTAAAAGAAAAAGAAAGACAATCGATCTAACTGAAGGTCTCGATAGTAAAGTAGTTGAAAGACTATCAGGTGACCGCCTTTTACAGGGGGCGAAACTTGATGAGGTTTTTCTAAAAGAAATCGTTGTAAAAGAACAGGTAAGAACTAAGTTTAATGATAGTTCTTTAAAAGAGCTTTCGGAAAACATTAAACAAAACGGTCTAATTCAACCGCTTGTTCTTCACAAAGATAAACTTGGTAGACTTGTTCTTATTTGTGGTGAGAGACGCTATCGTGCCATGACACTTATTAATAAAGAGAAGTGTCCTTGTTTCATTCTTGATAAGAAGTCTGAACAAGAATTAATGGCAATTCAATTCTCTGAAAATTCTTCAAGGGAAGCTCTTCATTATATTGATAAGGCCGATGGTATTTTAAATTACCAAAAGGCAACGAAAGCAAGTGAAAGAAAGATCCAAGCTGCACTTGGTATTTCAAAATCAGAAGTACACCGTTCTCTAATGATTGCTAAAATGGGCAAGAAAATTAAGGAAGCGGCAAAAGCATTTAATATTGAAAAGTACGTTCTTCTTGAGCTTGATGCTCTTGAAAAAGGTGCGCTAAAAACTAAACTGACTAAGATGCTTTATAAAGGTGAACTAACTAAGAGAGCTGAGCTTAAGAAGGCCATTAAAGATGGTGGTGTTCTAAAAGCTGGTAAAGTTAAAAAGGCACCTAAAGTTCCTAAGGGACTAACGGCAAATGCTTTTATCAAAACACTTAAGTCACAAGCAAAAACGAAAAAGCTTGATAAAGAAACACAAGCACTTCTAAATCAACTTCTAAAAGAAACTCAAAATATCGTCGATATGTAGTAAGCAGATTTTAAATTAAATAAAGTTAAGAGAGCGAGGCCTAGTCCTCGCTCTTCTTTTATATTTTCTTAGCCTAAGTTTGACTCTTGGCATCACCATTGCAAGTTATAATACAGAAGAGACATTACTCAACGTAATTTAAGGGACTTATGATGGTAAACAAGGCTAAAATCTACACACACTGTTCAAAAATTATCCAATTTGGTTTGTTGGTGTTCACAATTCAGACAGCTGCAAATGATATTTCGCTTTTTAAGTCATTCAATCCAAGAGTTAAGGTCGCCCAGGCCAAGGCCCGTACACCGCAGAGCTTTTATGCAGATGTGGACTACACACCAAAGCCTGAAGAGTATAAAACATTTCTTGATTATGTCTTTGTTTACGATAGAGCAGGTGTTCTTCAACGTATGTCTAATCACTACCAGCAGCTTCAAGCGCGCGATGAATACGTAAAGAATTGGGATCTTTCAACAACAACGATGTATCGTCTTTCAACAATGGATGAGAGAAAACGCTACTTCAATAAGCAGTTTTTAAGGTATATCGACAAGAGAATTTCTGGTTCGATCAAGGCCGCAAAGAAAGGCTCTACAATGGCCGCTGTTGGAAATATGAAAGATACACTCTCTCCAAGTTCAGAAGCTGAGTTACTTCCAAATTTTAAAGTTAAGTTTAGAGCAAAGGTTTTAAAAGGCCTTGCAACGATTAAATTTGTAAATCCATACCTTGATGCAAACACACACCTTTCTCTATCAGATGGTGTGACAATGCAATTACAGAAAAAATTCAATGATAATCGTACGATTGCTTCGATTGATTATAACCCTGCCGGGACAACGGTAGAGTTATATGTTGAACAGGCCATTACAAGTAACTTAAGGGCCAGAGCGTCTTCAATCGATATGGTTGGTGGCAGTAATGCTGATCATGTGTTTCGCGTCAATTATCATGCACCATTCAATTTCTAATTAACCGAATTCGCCAAAAAAAGTCAGCTTTTGCTTCAACCAAAAGCTGGCTCATCCGTTATATTTGAAGTAAATTAGACATTATTTTACACGCTTAACGGAGTTATTAAAAAATGAGCAATCTTCTAGACAATCCACTATACCAGGATGCCATTGCGCAATTAGAAGAATCTTCAGCGATCATGGGACTAGACCCAAACGTTGCTGACAGACTTAAACACCCAAAAAGAGCACTTCAAGTTGCAGTTCCTATTCGTCTAGATGACGGTACTGTTAAGACTTTTCAAGGATTCAGAGTTCAGCACAATATGACTCTTGGACCTGGAAAAGGTGGGGTACGTTTTCACCCAGGTGTAGACCTTGCTGAAACAGCAGCTCTTGCGATGCTTATGACTTTTAAATGTGCCCTTGTTGGTCTGCCTCTTGGTGGAGCAAAAGGTGGGATCTGTGTTGATCCAACAAAACTTTCTCGTCAAGAACTTCAAGGTTTAACGAGAAGATACACAACTGAAATTAATATGATTATTGGTCCAACGATTGATATCCCAGCTCCAGATATTGGAACTGACGGACAAACAATGGCCTGGATGCTTGATACATATTCTCAACTTAAAGGTTATACTGTACCAGGTGTTGTTACTGGTAAGCCAATTACAGTTGGTGGCTCTCTTGGACGTAGTGAAGCTACGGGGAAAGGTGTTGCATTCTGTGTAAACTTTGCTGCAAAGAAACTTGGAATGAATATCGATACGAATACAACTGTTGCAATTCACGGTTGGGGTAAAGTTGCTGTTCCTGCAGCACAAGACCTAAGCGCTCAAGGTGCAAAGATCGTTTCTGTATCTGATGTTTCAGGTGCAATCTATGATCCAAATGGTTTAGATATTGAAAAAGCAGTTGATTGGGCCAAAAACGGTGGGCTTCTTGCTGATATGGAAGGTGTTGAAAAGATTTCTAACGAAGAACTTTTTGCTCTTGATGTTGATATTCTAATTCCAGCTGCAATCGATGGTGTTATCACTGAAAAGAATGCTCACAATGTAAAAGCTAAGATCATTGCAGAAGGTGCAAACGGTCCACTTAATAAAGCTGCAATTGATATTGTTACTAAGAATGGTTCATTCCTAGTTCCTGATATTCTTTGTAACGCTGGTGGTGTTATCGTTTCTTACTTTGAGTGGGTACAAGGTCTACAGAACTTCTTCTGGGATCTTTCTGAGATCAACAAGAAACTTCACGACATCTTAAAAGATGCTTTCGAGAATGTTTACGAAGCTCACCAGAAATATGAAATTGATATGAAGAAGGCCGCTTTCGTTGCTGCTCTAAGAAGACTAGAGAGAGCAATGAGACTTAGAGGTCTTTTCCCAGGTTAATATTTATACGACAATTATAGGCGCGTCCTTTTAGGGCGCGCTTTTTTTTTATTATGAAATATATTGCAACACTTCTTTTTACATTCTGTTGTCTTGCTAGTGTCACTAGTGAGCTTGTTACGGGCGCTGATCGTAAAATTTTCAGCTACGCAAAGGTGTGCGAATTCTTTGGTGTAAAAGATGCAATGTTAATGAATAAATCTTCCTCAACTAAGATCGATTGCATGGGCAAAGAATTTGAAATTGCAAAATTCTGCGAGTCCAAGTTTTCAAAAAAGTTAAACTATACAAAAGCTCGCTTTGATCTTGTTGATGGGAAAGTATCTTGTCATTTTTCTGATACTGTTATCCTTGAATTGGTTTGCAAGGATAAGTATGAGAAATTTTGTAAGGATGCTAAAGGATCTTGTGAGAACTTAAAGAAAGACTTTGCTCACTCTCTAGAAGTTTCTTCAGCGATGATTCTAGAAATTTATCCTCCTCATTTAAAATGTTTTTATCAGTCAAAAGCAAAGATCCCTAATTCTAGTAATTTATAATTTCTGATTCTTTCACACTTCTTGCACTCCTAGTGATAGGAGGGATTATGCACAAGCAAATGCTAGGTCTTCTACCTCTTGGAGGTAAGGGACACTTAACAGAACTTTATGGTTATGCTTCAAAGGGAGTACCTGGTCTTGAGATCGTAGGTCTTGGGCCAAAAGGGAAGTCTATTAAAGAAAAATTTATTTTTCTCTCGAAGAAGTACAACTTAAAGATCTCACCGAAGCGCTATGTTCTTTGCATTGATGATAATATGGTTTTAGGCTCTTTAAGTTCTAAAGAAGAACTCTATCGATGGCTTGAGTTGCCACTTTTAATTCTTTACTGGTCGATGGCCGGGGTCCTTCCTATACAAAATTTAAATGACTGTCTTTGTGCAGGAAGAATCTCGACACGAGGAAAAATCGAGCCATTTCGATTTGATGAAACTTCACAGGCCTTCTTAGAAAGATTAGATGCCATGAGTTTAAAAGTAATTGCAAGCTACACTCAGGATCTTCGAGGACTTACGTACTTTATTCCTCTTGATGAGATCATAAAGTTTCCAGATGCTTCATAAGCTACTGTAATTATTTGCTATGTAGGAAAGTAATTCTTTTTCTTGTGCGTAAGTTATGCGTAAGTTATACTAACTTTCATGGAAAAGAAAATTAGAGCAAAACTACCGATTGCAAATTGTGGACTCTTTGGAATCAGTGAGGATCACATACAAAATTATCAATCTTTAGATGATCGTTTTGTACAGAATCGTTCTGCGACATTTTTCTTTGAAGCACAAGGTGACTCGATGGAGCCATTGATTATGCCCGGTGACGTCCTGGTTATCGATCGATCTTTAGAAGTAAGGAGTGGTCGAGTTGCCGTGGTTTATCTGGACGGAGAGTTCTTGTGCAAGAGATTCATTAGACAAGATGGGGAAACCATTTTGCGCTCACACAATCCTCTGCATCGAGACATTACCATCTCTGAGGAGATGGACTTCTTGGTGTGGGGGCCAATTGTGGCCGTGGCCCGTGACATGAAAGAGTTATGAGGGCCTTATGGAAAAAGTGTATGCGCTGGTGGACTGTAATTCCTTCTTTTGTTCTTGTGAAAGATTATTTCGACCTGGATTAAGAAATAAACCTGTTGGTGTCTTATCAAATAATGATGGGTGCTTCGTCTCTCGTACTCCTGAACTTAAGGCGTTGGGAGTAAAAATGGGGGACCCGTACTTTAAAGTAAGGAGGCTTTGTGAGTCACACAATGTTCATGTTTTTTCTTCTAATTTTTCTCTGTATACAAATATCAGTGATCGGGTAATGCACGTTCTTGCAACCTTTGCTCCATCAATTGAGATTTATTCTGTCGATGAAGCCTTTATTGACCTAACTGGCGTAAGCGGTGATCTGAATGAATACTGTCAGCGTATTCGCCAAACAGTCTTTCAGTGGACTGGTATTCCGGTCAGTATTGGTGTTGCCCCAACTAAGACTCTAGCAAAGGTGGCCAATCATATTGGGAAGAAGTCACTGAAGGCCCAAGGTGTCGTTTGTATTTTAAATGAGAGGTTACAGGATATTGCTCTTCAGCGCACACCGATTGAAGACGTTTGGGGAGTCGGGAGAAAGAATAGTGTTAAGCTTAAAAGTATAGGTGTGAAAACAGCATACGATTTTAAGAAGTTTAAAAATACTCATGTCATTCAAAAGCTTCTAACAAAGTTAGGGCGCATGACACAAGATGAATTACGAGGAATAGCTTGCTTTGAGCTAGAAGAGACCCAGCCTAAGAAAAAAGAAATTCTTTGCTCTCGAAGCTTTAGCTCAAGTGTTGTGGACTTAAGAAGTTTGCGAGAGTCTGTGGCCAATTATGTCACAAATGCTAGTGAGAAGATGCGTAACCAGCAAAGTCTATGCTCAACAATTGAAGTATTTTGCTTAAGTGATCCACATAAAGTTGACCAAACTCCATACTACGGAAGAGATAAAGTGAAACTTCTTGGTCCAACGAGTGACACAAGGAAAATTATTAAATACGCATGGGCGGCCCTTGATGATCTCTTTCGTATGGGGGTCTGTTTTAAAAAGGCGGGGGTTAAGTTGGGAGAGTTCTCTGACTCAGAGATTGTTCAACAAAGCCTCTTTGAGGAATTGGATGATCCACGAAGCGTGAAGCTTATGGAAGTTATTGATAAGATAAACCGGCGCGAAGGCAGTGGCATGGTTAGGTCCATGGCATGTGGAGTTGACAATCAAGCTTGGAAGATGAGGCGAGAAATGGTTTCGCAAAGATATGTGACAGGTTGGGGTCAGCTACCAAAATGCTCATAGGTGTTTTTGAAAAGAGTGCGCAGCGTCAGTTGTGACTATTATTGCCTTTGGTCGAAGAGGTGACTATAATGGCGAGATGAGCATATTTAAAGATAAAATTAATATATTTGAAGCAGTAGTATTAACATCAATCGCCCATATGGTAATTTTTGGGATGTATTTTGCAAGTGCAAACCCTGAATGGTTTTCGGGTGTCTATACAGTTGAAGATGGATTTTTAGAAGTACAACAGGCCATCTACTTATTACTCGTTTCATTTGTCTGTCTGTGGCGCTACTTTAAGTTAAAAGGGACAAAGCCAAAGTTATTCTCTTTTGCACTTCTTGGATTTGCTGCGCTTTTCTTCTTTGGGTTTGGAGAAGAGATTGCTTGGGGACAGAGAATTTTTAATGTTGCTGCACCTGAATTCTTTCAGCAATACAATACTCAAAACGATATTACACTTCACAATTTAAAGTTTGGTGATTTCAAAGTTAACAAAATTATCTTTGGTCTTATCATCGGAATTATCGTTGGAGTCTATGTTTTATTTCTTCCATTCCTTTATAGAGCAATTGGATTCATTCAATACCTCGTTGACGACTTTGCTGTTCCAGTTCCAAAACTAATGCACTCACTTTTTTACTTACTAATGTTTGTTTTAGTAAGCCTTATTGACCATGGTAAAAAAGGAGAGGTTGGAGAGCTTGTAGGATGTGCAATGTTCTTCGTGATTTTCTTATTCCCTTATAACGACAAGACTTTCCAGAGGTCATAAGATGAAGGACTTCGATGAGTTAAATGCCATAAGCGAGTTAACTAATATCGAAGATCCTTTAATTCGTTGTCGAGAAATTACCCGTATAAGTCACGAAGGAGATAGCTATCCAATTCACAGCTTTGAAATTGGTAGCACTGATGTAAGTGCTCCTGTTCTTGGTTTATTTGGTGGCATTCACGGACTTGAAAAAGTCGGGACTCAAGTTGTTGTGACATATCTTTCATCATTATTTAAGCAATTATCTTGGGATGAAGAGTTAAGACGAAGCCTCGAGAAATTTAGAATTGTATCCATTCCCCTTATTAACCCATGGGGGATGTATCATCACCGTCGCTCAAATCCTAATAATGTTGATCTCATGAGAAATTCACCATCGCGAACTCATGAGAAAACAAAGTTTCTTCTCTCTGGTCATAAGCTCTCTGATAAGCTTCCTTGGTATCAGGGAAATAGCGATGAAATGGAGCATGAGCTTCAAACTCTTGTGGATTATGTAAGAGAACATATCTTTGCTTCTCAGCGTGCCATCTCCGTGGACTTTCACTCTGGTTTTGGACTAAGAGATCGCCTTTGGTATCCATATGCTCGAACGCTTACTCCATTTAAGCATATAACGGAAATGGAAAACCTTGAGCACTTATTAAATGAAACTCACCCTCATCACATTTACCGAGTCGAGCCAACTTCCGAGAGTTATACAATTCAAGGAGATGCTTGGGATTACTTATACGATGAGTATCTTGTGAAGAATCCTGATGGAGTCTATTTGCCATTAACACTTGAAATGGGAAGCTGGATTTGGGTGAAAAAAAATCCATTACAAATCTTTAGAAGAGGAGGGCTATTTAATCCTCTTAAGTCTCACCGTTATGATCGAACGATGAGAAGACATATTATGTTAATCAAATTTCTCTTTCGAGCTGTTGGAAGTTCAAAAGCATGGGTGAAAAGGTAAGTTATGAATTGGTTACTTCTTAGAGGCTTAGCAAGAGATAGCCGTCATTGGTATGAATTTCCAGAATATGTGGAAAAAATGAAGGGGACACAAAAAGTCTTTGCCATTGATTACCTAGGAGTTGGTAGTAAGAACGACGAAAAATCGCCTCTAAAGATTTCAGATTATGTAGAAGATATGAGAGATGAGTGGCTAAAACTTAAAGAAGAAAATGAGGGGCCATGGAGTGTCATTGGTATTTCAATGGGGGGGATGATGGCCCTTGATTGGTGTGAACGCCATGCCGATGACTTTGAACATGCTGTTCTTCTAAACACTTCAACAAGTGATTCAGGAAAGATCTATCACCGTATGTCTCTTGAGGCGATGGGGACTTTTTCAAAACTTATTTTCAATAAAAATCACCGCGAACGTGAAAGAAAAGCACTTTCACTTACTGTTAAGATGAAAGATCTATCAGACGATCTTCTTGATGCTTATGCAGCTTACTTTGAAGAGAGGCCACTTAATCGAGTTAACTTTGTCAGACAATTAATTGCGGCATCTCACTATCGTCTCCCAAAGAAAGTAAAGGCCGATGTCTTATTACTTGCAGGAAAGCAAGATAAGTTGGCCAATTATAAATGTAGTGTTGAAATTTCTAAAAGGCTTGGTGCCACGCTTGAACTACACGAACAAGCGGGACACGATTTACCTATAGATGATCCAGAATGGATTATAAAAAAGATTGAAGAACATTACTTTGATAGTAAGTAAACTTCCTCTTTTAATGGTTCATAAGAGCGTGCTTTTAGGGCCGCCTTAATATGAGGCCACTTTACTCTTCTTTTCCACTTTTGCCATTTGGCAACAAGTCTAAGGTCCTTGCGATATTCAAGTGGGGTCTTTGATTCTGCTGTTATCACAACGGCATTCTTCTTTTCTAAGAAAGTTGCAATTTGACTATATTTAATCGGCTCAACATTCATTTCTAATGTTTGCTCATAAAAATAAGAGCGACGATCAACAAGGGCAACTGTCTTATCCTTGAAAAGGCCATGAGCTGCTTGTGGAACTGGTAAAATATAGAACTGTGAAGCAACAACTGACCAAAGAAAAATTAAATAGAGCCCCATGGTATTGAAAGCAATAAGCATTTTCTTTTTGAAAATAAAAATATTTGTCACAATAATAAGAGTAACAAATAGTAAGTTTGCAACGATCGTTACACCATCTGAAAAATATAAAAGTAGAAAACCAACGGCCAAGAAGAGTAGGTTGATTGGTAAGAAGATTAAAAGAATACCTTTTGCCTTTTCTCTAAGTGTCTCTAGGTTAATTTGTAATAGCATATATGCCATTAGAAATGGGATCGATGGGATTGCATAGTGATGCGATCTCTGCGATGGAATTAACCAAGTGATAAAGAAACATAGAAAATGGACAAAGAAGAAATATGTTTCATCATTTAAACTTCTAAAATTCTCTCTAACTTTCTTCCAAGCAAATGGAAGAACAAGTAACCATGGTAGTGCATAGAGGATGAGACCTTGGAATACCTTAATCATTGGCATTGGCTTTTGATCAAACTTTCCAACATTTTCTCTAACAAAGAAGTAATTAAAGAACTCTTCTCCATAGTTGAGATAACTGATGAAGTACCAAAGACAACTGAGGACTGTTATTGAAAGAAAGTAGAAAAAGCATTCTTTTATAATAAAGCGCTTCTCTTTCTTGAATAAGAAGACTTGATAGAGTGACATGGCAAGAAAGCTCATGACAATTGTAACAGGTCCTTTAATTAGCGCACCAGCTGCTCCAAAAAGAACCGCCCAAATAAAGTACTTCTTTGCTTTTGTTTTTAAGTAATCAAAAAGAAAGAGTGAACTAATGAATGGAAGAAGTGAGAGTGATGTCTCCATCATAAACGTTCGGCCAAACTTTATTGCTCCATAACTTCCTAAGAAGAAGGCCAGTGACAATAGTGGTTCAACACTAAATCTTCTCTTTAACCAAACTGCCGCTAGTATTCCTAGGGCAATTGTCAGAAAGGCCATGGAAGCACGTGCGCCTGTTAATGAAGATTCTCCCATTAGTACATAGATAGGGAACGGAAGCCAGAAGTGAACTGGTGGTTTAGACCAATGTCTATCTCCACGATAGTGTGGAGTCATTATATTATTTGTGTCATACATATCTTGCGATATTTGCACATATAACGACTCTGTCCCTTGTCTTGGAGCACTAATATTTCCAATATCCCAAAAATAGAGAATTGAAAAAAGGAATGTAAAAATAATAAATAATTTTTTATTTGAAATATTTGTCATAATTTTTAGCTTTTCTATTTTGATAGGGTCTTAACCATATCCACATATTTCTCTTCCACTTCAAATTTCTTACCAAGACATTTTTCTAAATTCTCGATAACAATTTGACCATTTTGTTCTGCAGTCACAATAGCAGTCTTTCCTTCAAGTAGTGACTTAACTGCAAGATGTCCCATTTGAGTTGCAATAAAGCGGTCACGCCCTGTTGGGTTACCACCTCGTTGGATATGCCCCAGAATGCAAACACGAGAATCAATTTTATGATCTTCTAGAAGCTTATTGTGAACATAGTGTGATAGACCTTCTGTTTCACCTTCAGCAGCGATAATAATTGAAGAACCTTTTCCACGTTTAAGCCCACGCTTGATATCTGCTGCAATTGTATCCACATCAACATTACTTTCGTCTTGAACAGGAAAAATAATATTTTCAGCACCTGTGCATAGGCCTACATGAAGTGCAATGGCCGGTGACTTTCGTCCCATGACTTCAACGATGAATGTACGATCGTGTGAGTGGGCCGTATCGCGAATCTTATCTACCGCTTCAATAGCTGTTTGTACTGCCGTATCAAACCCAATCGAGTAGTCAGTACCTTCGATGTCATTATCTATTGTTCCAGGGATTCCAACTACAGGAACACCATGTTCCTTATGAAGTTCCCATGCACCATTAAATGATCCATTCCCACCAATAACGACTAATGCATCGATATTCTTTCTTTTTAGAATATGAGCTGCTTCTCTTCTAATTTCTGGTTGCATAAATTCAGGGCAACGAGAAGTTTGTAGAATTGTTCCACCTTTTTGAAGAATGTTTCCCACACTTGCAGCATCCATTTTGTGTTGAGAACCTTCAAGAAGACCTGTGAATCCACGACGAATTCCATAGATTTCAATATCATTTGCAATGCAAGTACGAACAACGGCCCTAATGGCACAGTTCATTCCCGGGCTGTCTCCTCCGCTGCAAAGGACAGCAATTGTTTTAATCGACTTAACATCTTTTTCAACTTCGCTCATAAATATTCCTATTCAAAAATATGATGGCCAGTAAAACTCGCTGGACGATCAATCCCCATAATATAAAGACATGTTGGAGAAACATCCATTAGTGAATGATCTCCCGGTGCAATTGTAAAAGCTTTATCTTTTAGTGCACTGTTAATCACACAAAATGGTACCGGTGCTCCGGTGTGAGCAGTATGTGGTGTTCCATCTTTATGTGTCATTTGATCACTGTTACCGTGATCTGCAGTGATAACCACTGTAATATTCTCATCAAGACATTTCTTAACTATTTTTCCGACACACTCATCAAGTGTTTCAATTGCTTTGACTGCCGCTTCGTACTTTCCTGTATGACCAACCATATCTGAGTTCGCAAAGTTGACAACACTAAAGTCAAAGTCACTTAATTTTGCAATTAATTGCTCTGTCACTTCAGGCGCACTCATTTGAGGCTTTTCATCATATGTCGAAACTTCTTTAGGTGATGGAATAAGAAAGTGCTCTTCATTTGGAAATGGCTTCTTTTCTCCACCATTAAAAAAGAATGTGACGTGTGCATACTTCTCAGTTTCAGCAATCTTTAATTGTTTCTTTCCAATACTGCTTAAGTACTCAGTCATTGTTCCTTGTAACTTCTCTTTATCAAATAAAATTGGAAGCTCCATCTCATCTGGAATATATGGTGTCATACATAAGAACATGGCCGGAAAGAATGGCCTTTCAAATTCAGTAAACTCTGGATAGTTAAATGCCATTGTTAACTGAATAGCACGATCTGGCCTAAAGTTTGTAAAGAAGACGCAGTCACCTTCCTTAATCGCATAGTCTTTATTAAAGAGTGCCGGTGCTATAAACTCATCTGTGCGGCCAGCTTCATATTCACTATTAAGATAATCAAGAGGTGATAAGTCTGTTACATCACCATGGCCTAGGAACATGTCGTATGCTTTCTTGATTTTTTCCCAACGGCGATCGCGGTCCATTCCAATTGAGCGCCCTTGCATTGAAGCAAAGTGTGATCCTTCAAAACCTACGATTTCTTTTAGGTACATATCACCACATGCCGGTGGTGTATCTCGTCCATCCATAAAAGCATGTAAGAAAACTTCAATGCCTTCTTTCCTAAGGCACTTAATGATTTCTTTTGTATGTTCAATATGTGAGTGAATCCCACCATCAGATAAGAGTCCCATTAGGTGGATGCGATTGTTATTCTTCTTTGCAACTTCGATGAGCTCCTTTAGTTTAGGTAGTTCACCAAAAGTATGATTCTTAATTGACTCATTAATACGGACAAGGTCCTGGCGAATTGCTCGACCGGCCCCAAGATTCATATGGCCAACTTCAGAGTTTCCGACAACTCCTTTAGGAAGGCCAACTAAAACCCCACCTGCTTGGATTGTTGTATATGGATAATCTTTAAACAGTCCGTCTAAAATAGGAGTTTTCGCGTCTCGAATCGCGTTCTTTTCTGTGTTTTCACTGATTCCAAAGCCATCTAAGATGATTAGAAGGGCCTTTTCACTAATATTTTTGATCGACATAAATATTTTCCCGTTAAAAGCTTGTTCAGTCCTTATTCTAATACTACCCAAAGATTAGACAAAATACTCTATCGTGTTCACTTTTTAAACACCACGACTTTCTAAAGGACTGTAATCTCATCTTAAAACTTGGCACACAACTTGTATATATATAGGCAAATACTTTAAACACACACAAACACAGAGAATATTGGAGATTACTATGAAACTTAACCTTAAGAACACATTACTTTCAGTTATTGTTCTAGCTTCGCTTGTCGGATGCGGTTCTGATGGAGGAGGTGGCGCTGGAGGTAACCTCAACTATGGAAATTTCCCTGCTGGCTCAGCAAGTGAATACGTTGATACTGCTAGAGGTCTTCCTAATAGCTTAAGTACGGCCGATGATTTATCTCAAGCGATTGTAAATAATAACTTTGCAAGTAGAAGTATTGGCAATAATCAATATCCTATTTACACAATTTCTAGCTTTGATAGCTTATCTGGATCGAGTAATTCAGGTGATTGTGATGACTTTGAAATATTTGGAATGAGCTTAGGTACTATATGTACTTCTTCATCATCTTCTTCGTCATTGAATTATTCTGTTGGCGGATATCGTGGACTATACAGTGATGGAAGGTTAGCTCGTAGCAATGAGTCCTTAGATGGAGCATTTGGATCTACTATTTCACAGTTAGCAAGTTTCTTGGCCACTAAAGTTCAAGAGTCAGATACAAATGGTACCCTTTTTAAGCGTTATGGTAATGGATATGCTCCATATAAAGATGGAATGTGTAATGACTATAATTGGGTTAGTAGCTACTACGGTGGAAATATTCAATTTTGTACACAAGTCGCACAAGCATATGCAGTAGAATGGATTGTGACAATTAATGGAAAAAGAATGATGATTAATATGAATGCACCACTTGTACAACAGCCGGTTTTAAGAGCAACAACTGTTGGAGTTTCAGCTTACTAATAAATAAAAAACGACTTTAAATATATACCTGACAAAAAAGCGCGGCGATGTTCGCGCTTTTTTATTAAATTTAACCTAATTTACTCCGGCTATTTTGTGTCTACACGTGCATGAAATCTGAACATCCATTATAATAGAACTGTTTTAGTATTAAAAAAGGACTATTATATGGCAAAGTATCGTACAGATTTAATGGATGTGAATTTCAATCTATTTAAAGCGTGCAAAATTCAAGACGAAGCGAGCGAGCTTGGGTATGGTGAAGCTGATTTAAAAGATATCCTAACTCAATTCGATAAGTTCGTTGAAAATGAAATTTATCCCACTCGTCAGATTTCTGATGAAATTGGCGTAAAGCACGTTGACGGAAAAGTTATTGTTCCAGAAGTTTTTCACCAAGTAAATAAGGCCTTCTATGAGAATGGTTGGTATGCACTTGGTTATCCTGAAGAGGTTGGTGGAATGCCTGCACCTCACGCAATGAAAGTTGCATGTACTTCAATGGCAATTGGTTCAAATGTTGCGTGGTCGATGTACTACGGACTATCTCAAGGTGCTATGAATGTAATTCTTAAGGTTGGCTCTCAAGAGCAAAAAGATCTTTTCGTTACCAAAATGATGACTGGTGAATGGGGAGGCACGATGTGTCTTACTGAGCCTGGTGCTGGATCTGATGTTGGAAATGCAAATACAACGGCAAAGCCTCTTGATAATGGGAAATACGCAATTAATGGTGTGAAGATCTTTATCTCTTCTGGAGAAAGTGATCTTTATGAGAATAATATTCACCTCGTTCTTGCAAGAACTCCTGGGGCACCAGAAGGAACGAAAGGACTTTCTCTATTTATCGTTCCACGCTTTAACGTCGAAACTGGTGAATCAAATAATGTTAAGTGTACGAAGCTTGAGCACAAAATGGGAATCCATGCACAAGCAACATGTGAGCTTACATTTGGGCAAGACGGTGAGTGTGTTGGTGAGTTGATTGGGAAAGAATTTGATGGAATGAAGAATATGTTCATTATGATGAATGAAGCAAGACTTCTTTGCGGACTTCAAGGTGAAGCGCAGTCTAATCTTTGTTTTGAATTAACTGAGCAATATGCGAAAGAGCGCTCTCAATTTGGCACTGAAATTATTAATATGCCAGATGTTAAGAGAATGCTTCTAAAGATGAGATCAACAGCTAGAGGCCTTAGGGCCCTGTCTCTTTATACGGCAAATCTATTTGATAAGGCCGAAAAGGGTGATGAAGAAGCGGATAAAGAAATCGCTCTTTTCACTCCAATCTGTAAGGGATTCTGTACAGATGAGGGCGTGAATATCGCCAGCGAAGGTGTCCAGGTTCATGGTGGTTATGGATATTGTACTGAGTATGGAATTGAACAATTTATGCGAGATACAAAAATCGCTACAATCTATGAAGGAACAAATGGTATTCAGGCGATTGACTTTGTCATGAGAAAAATTCTTATGGATAAGGGTGAAACATTCTTTAATGTTGGTAAGAAGATTCACGCAACAATGAATAGAGAGGAAGCGAAAGCCTATCCACACGAAGTTTCAATGATTGGAAAATCAATGGAAATGAGTGAGGAAGTTGTGAAAAAATTTGGTTCTTTTATGGCAGCAAAAAATCAGAGTGCGGTACTTGCGCATGCAACTGATTTCTTAAGCTATTGTGGAAACCTTGTTGTTTCATGGTTACTTCTTGAACACGCTTGTATTGCTCAAAACGAATTGAAGACAGCAACAGGTGAAGAAGAGAAGAAATATTATCAGTCTAAAATCGATGATTTTAAAGTTTTCTGTCAGTACCAATTAACGAGAAATATTGGGCTCGCACATAGTGTTTTAAACTTCGAGGAAGATTTAACTTCGATTAATGTTTAATTAAAGATTAAGCACAAAGGTATGTGAGAGATGGAAGTAATGGAAAAAGGTGTCGACCTATTTAATGAGGCGACTCGTGGTAGTACAGACTACTACAAAGACAATGTTTATATTATGAAGACAAAAGGAGAGTATGCTCCCTTAAGCTTCATGAAGAAGAAAGTTGAAGGCTTTGATGAGGAAAGCTTATTAAGCCGTGGTTTTATCTATGACTCTTTAGAGCTCGTAGGTGATAAAGAATTTTTAGGATGGTATGAAAAGCAATTTTCTCGCAAGATGAAGAGAGCTCATGCTAAGCAAGTTCTAATTATTCACTTACCAGATAATAAAAGAATCTTTGATGCCATTGAAACAGTTAATAAGGTTTATGACATCCTTCGCGATGAACGTATTATCTTCAATGGTAAGAAACTTCCGGTACAGCTAGGAGAATGGTACGCCAAGTGTATATTCGGATTAATGCAGAAGAAGTCGACTTCCCAGCGTGGTTTCGACTTTTATGTTGGTGAAAAAAGAATTGAAGTTGTCGTTCACTGGGGAGATCAAACTTCACCAAAAGGTGTGAAGGTTAGAAAGTCTCTTTGTGATCTTTCAGCAAGTGTTATCATTATTTATCTTGCACGTAATTTTATGATTAGAGATATTTGTCTACTCGACTCAGATTATGTGCTTAGAAAATTTGCAGGAAAAGGGCATACACTATTCTTAAAAGATTCTGATATCGGAACATACTTCTTTTCTAAATCAACAAAGCATAAGGATAAAGTCGTCAATAAGAATGCTCTTCTTAAGTACGCTCTACCTAAGCTTGCGATGAATCTAACTGAATTCTTAGAAGGTTAAGTCTAAACTAATTCATATTTTAAAAGGCGGCATTCAATGTCGCCATTTAAAAACTCAGTCTTCTTACTTGTCTTTAAACGAATATTTTTTCGTAGTGGCCCGTGAGCTGTCAGAATAAATGCAGTAGATCCTGCAAAGTTATTCTTAAGAGTTTCACCGATTTCATAGTAGAAGTCATTTATGTCTTCAAAACCAATGGCGTGAATACGCTCTCCATAAGGAGGGTTAAAGAGAATAATTCCTCTTTCAAACCCTGCAGGCACAGAGGACTTTGTGAACTCTTCACAGTTGAAATTAACGAAGTCTACTCGGCCAAAGCAGTCGAGAAGGTGCTTTCGTGCTAGTTTGAAGTTTTCGACGTCAGCATCATTATAGAAGAACTTTCCACTTGGAATTGATTCAATTCTATCTTGAGAGTCCTTCATGATTTCGTGAACTTTATCAAAGTACCAATCAACTAGGTTTGAATTATGGAACCATGGTTGTCCAGTAAATGAGTAAGGCGTTGTATTTTGCTTAAGCCTTAAAAAAGCCGGAGATAATTTTAAGTAGTAGAAGATTGCTTCAATAAGGATTGTTCCAGACCCTGCCATTGGATCATAGAAAGGACCTTGGCAATCCCACTTTGTTTCAGCAATAAGAGAAGCAGCTAGATTTTCTCTTAGAGGTGCACGGTGACCTGATTCACGGTAGCCACGTTTATCAAGAGAAGTTCCGACCATGTCAGCGTAAACGATTACTTTACAACCTTCTTTAACTTTCTCAACACGTTGAAGAAAGCTAATATTTGGTTCATTAGTCTCAACATTTGGACGCTTATTAAATTTTTCTCTCATATAATCAACAAGAGAATCTTTTAGAGTTTGAGATAAGAAAATTGAACTTCTAAAAAGCTCCTTACTTTCTCCATCTAGAAGAGTGTTGATTTTAAAAGTTTGTTCTGGAGTAATATAATCTTCCCATGGAAGCTCACTCGCTCTTTTATAAATCTGTTTTTCGTCTCGGATATAGAAGAAGCCAACTTCCTTAAAAACACGAGAAGCAATTCTAGCATTGAAAATATACTCAACAGTTGCCTTATTACGGGCCTTGAATGAAGCTCCTCCACGTCCGGCCTTGGCCTCAATTCCGTTAGCGCGTAGCTCATTTACTAGATATTGTTCACATCCTCTTGGACATGACGCAAAATAAAAACTCTTGTCATTAATGACTTTGTTCGACTTCTGATATTTTTCCATGACTCGATTTATGACTTATTTAGGTATGTGTCAAAGAAAAAGGCTTAAGTTGGTAAAAATTCGTTCATTTTACTCAATAAAATGGGCTAAATTCCTTTGTATAGGCTTCAAACTTGACGGATATACTGTTATAGTTTCGGACATAAAATATATTAAGATTTATTCATACATAAAGTGAGGAAACATGAGCTTTACAGATTACAAAGTAGCAGACATCTCTCTAGCTGACTGGGGAAGAAAAGAAATTAAAATCGCTGAAACTGAAATGCCGGGACTAATGTCTCTGAGAAAAGAGTTTGGAGCGTCAAAGCCACTTAAAGGTGCAAAGATCGCTGGTTGTCTTCACATGACTATTCAAACAGCTGTACTTATCGAAACTCTAGTTGAGCTAGGTGCTGAAGTAAGATGGTCTTCATGTAATATTTATTCAACTCAAGATCAAGCTGCTGCGGCCATCGCTGCTGCTGGAATTCCTGTTTTTGCTTGGAAAGGTATGAACGAAGAGGAATTCGACTGGTGTATCGAACAAACTCTTAAGTGGGCCGATGGATCAGCTCTTAATATGATCCTTGATGATGGTGGTGACCTTACAAATATGGTTCACGACAAATATCCTGAGTTAATCGAAGGAATCAAAGGTCTTTCTGAAGAAACAACTACTGGTGTTCACAGACTATATGAAAGAGTTAAAGCTGGAACTCTTAAGATGCCAGCAATCAATATCAATGACTCTGTTACAAAGTCTAAATTTGATAACCTTTACGGATGTAGAGAGTCTCTAGTAGACGGTATCAAGCGTGCAACTGACGTAATGATCGCTGGTAAGACTTGTGTTGTTGTTGGTTACGGTGATGTTGGTAAAGGTTCTGCTCAGTCTTTTAAAGGTCTTGGAGCAAGAGTTATCGTTACTGAAATCGATCCAATCTGTGCTCTTCAAGCAGCGATGGAAGGTTTTGAAGTAATGAAAATGGATAAAGCCGCTCTAGAAGGTGATATCTTCGTTACAACTACTGGTAACTACCACGTAATCAATGCGTCTCACCTTGATAATATGAGAGATGGTGCAATCGTTTGTAACATTGGTCACTTCGATAACGAAATTGATATTAAGCACCTTCACAACAACTATGAAGAAGATAATATCAAGCCACAAGTTGATCTATACACAGGTAAAGATGGTAAGAGAATCATCCTTCTTGCTCAAGGTCGTCTAGTTAACCTTGGTTGTGCAACAGGGCACCCTTCATTTGTTATGTCTAACTCATTCTGTAACCAGGTAATTGCTCAAATGGAACTTTGGGACAATGCTGGTAAGTATGAAAACAAGGTTTACATGCTACCTAAGCACCTTGACGAAAAAGTTGCTCGTCTACACCTTAAGAGAATCAATGTTGAAATTGATGAACTTTCTCCTCAACAAGCTGAGTACATCAGCGTACCGGTTGAAGGTCCATATAAGCCAGAGCACTACCGTTATTAATTTAACAAATACTCAAGCCTCCTTCGGGAGGCTTTTTACTTTTAGGTCCAAATAATGAGTAAAAAAATATTCCTAGCAACAGATCACGGTGCTTTCGAACAAAAGGAAGCGGTAAAGAAATTCTTAATCGAAGAAGGTTATGAAGTAGAGGATCTCGGTACTCACTCTTCGGAATCATGCCACTACCCGGAATATGCAATTGCTTTAGCTAAAGCGGTTCAAAAAGAGGGCAAGGGAATTCTTCTTTGTGGTTCAGGGATTGGAGTATGTATGGTTGCCAATAAGTTTAAAGGCATTAGGGCCGCTCTTTGTCATAATGTTGACCTTGCAAGGCTTTCTCGTGAGCATAACAATGCAAATGTAATTTGCTTTGGTGGCCGCATTTCTACTAGTGAAGAAGTTTTGGCCATGACTAAGGTTTGGCTTGCTACTGAGTTTGAAGGCGGTAGACATCAGACTCGCATTGACATGTTCACTGACCTCGGTGAAAATTAATCTTATGTTTAAAGTTAAATGGACTGAATATATCTCATTCTTTGTTATCTTAGTTATTGGTATCTATAGCCTATATATATCAAGAACTGATTTAGCTTATTTTGATAAAGTACTTAGCGCACAAAATGGACTTCTCGAATGGTTTACTTTTGTCGGTCTATGCCTCATTTCATTTGGCTACTTTTACAGACGCAGAGTTTTGGCAAAATTTAGAGACTCAAAGTTTCTACTTATGCTAGTTGTTCAAGGTGTGTTCTATATTATCTGTGCCTTGGAAGAGGTGAGCTGGGGACAGCGTATCTTTGATTGGAATTCCCCTGAAATGTTTAGAGATATAAATAGTGTTCTACTTGAAACAAACTTTCAAAATTGGTTAATTGCTCGTGGAGTTTCTCATGAGTCTTGGAACCTTTTTCTAAGAGTTATTCTACTTATTTATCTTTTTGCTGTTCCTATTTCATATCTTAAAATTGAAAAGGCCAAGTTATTCATTGATAAATTTGCACTGCCTGTACCAAAGGCAACTCATATTATAAGTTTCATGATTCTTCTTGTGATCACACTTTTTATTCCAAGTGATAATAAAGTGCAATTTGCAGAGTTTTGTTTGACTTGGGTTTTAACGGCCCTAACATTAGAGCCATTTAACCGTAGTATGTTTTCTCGTCGAAGTCTTGTGCGCTAGTTAGGCGTGCTTCACACAGCTTGGGCATTTTCTTTTTAGCATTCTTCTGTAAGCACTCGTTGTCTTATGAAAGTAGCTTGTGGCCTTCTGACCCATATTACTTTCAATAAGCCAGCTAAACTTATTTACAAGTGGGTAGAGCTTAGCAAGGTGAGTGATAACTTCGTCACCCTTTAAAACCTTCTTATCACTTGTGATGTAGTGAACGACTTCTTGGCATTCTTCTTTAGCTAGCTCGGGATATACTTGATAGAGCTTCTCATCGTTAACACTTACAAAGTTAACAGACTTAGCTTCTTCTAAGCGGGCCAGAGAATCCTTAAATCTAACACAAAGTGGACATTCATCATCGAAGATGAGAATTGGTAATTTGTAATTTTCTTCCATGAAAACAACCTTTTATTTTTATTGTGCTCCTAATTTCTTAGTCGCTGAGTAACGATATCTTCTTGATATGATCTCAAAAATATTACTAGATTTATCTTTTGTTATGCCTGCATTTCTTTGTGCTCTTTGTGAGAAGTCTAAAATTTCTGCACTGGCATTTGCATTATCTTTCTTTTTCTTCTTTAGTAGGTGTGCGTATGGATTTACGGCCTTTTTCTTACTCTTCTTTTTATTATCTAAGCCGCTACCACCTCTAAAGTAGAGTCCATTATTTTTTGGCTTATAAGATGCTGTATACTTTCCAACCTTTCCTCTTAGTCCTGAAGCACGAGATTTTAACTTTGCTTCTGCTGACTTACTTTCACTAGTTTCTGGTGTGGCCGAAATAGCATTAGCGACGGCTCCATCAAACCCTAGCTGTCTTAGGCCCTCAGCGATTTTTGCATCTTTCTTCTTATAATTAGCAGGTAGGTTGATCTTGTTTAAGCCTTCTTTTAGTTTATCGTTGGCCATGGCAAAGATTTTTCCTGACGTTGATTTGAAGCTATTTGAGCTATCACCAGGAGTTGAAATACCATTTGTCATTTTGTAGAAGTCATCAAGACTTGTTCCAAGTCCACCTGGAATATACATTCCTCCAATCTTTGATGAGATTCTTGAATCGAGACATGAGTTCGTTTGGCGACAAGTACAGTTAAGATCTTCTTTTACGTTATTATCAACACAAGTAACTTGCCAGTTATTATTCTGAGCAGTTCTTTGTCTAATTTGCGGATAACAATACTTCACATCGTTCATTGTTTCAGGCTGACTACAGTAGCAATCGCGATCTGAAACAGGATTACATTTACCTTTACCACTTAGTTTATTTGCGACATTGTTTAGTTTGTCAGCAGCATCACCGTGCATCTTATGCTCCCACATATAGTAGCTCGTCATAAGCGTTGAGGCCCCTAGCTTTACCCAGTTACTCCAACCACTTGTGAATCCACCTTGTGTTGCCATCGAGGCAATATAGCAAACAGTTGTCGCTCCCCATCCTTTTCTTTGGATATCAACCGACTTCTGGCGATCGCGGTGTGAGCGAGCTTGCTTATAAAGGGCCTGGCTTTGAGCGTTTTCAACATCAGGTTCTGTTGCAAGTGCAAACTCATCACTCTTTTGTTGTGTCACACGTGCAATAACTTCTGCTCCCATTGGAATATATTGGCAGTAATCAGTACCCTCTTTCTCGCTGGCCTTGTCATGTTCTTTTTGAGCAGCATCAAGGTCTTTTTGCTCGACTTGAGAATCGGCCATTGCCTCGGCCTTACCTTCTTGATTGAAACTAATACCTTTCTCACTATATTTGGCCGCAACATCTTTCTTAGTCACAACATCAATCTGGTTGAATTTTCCACCGCCTCCAGCTTGTGACATGGCCGGCATAATAATAGAGTAGGCTTGCCCTACGGCCTTAAACATTGAAGGTGACATTCCCATGAACTTCTCACCATCAGTTGCATCGCCACCCTTTCTTATACTTTCACACTCTTGAGAAGTACCACATTCTTGGGCCCACTTCTCATCAGCTTCTCTCTGCTGATAACCAGCGTGCGTATAATTCTCCATTGTGTATTTATCTCTGTCCGTAATATTTCCAGACTCAACATCGGCGTCCGAGGGAGCTTCATAGTTGCTATTTTGTCCATAGGACAACATTGAACTCGTTACTAAAAATAACGTCACGAGAGTGGTGAATATTTTTGATTTTGGCCTCAACATTAGCTAACCCCAATTATTTAGATTCTCTTTAATTTTAACACGCTGTGGTGTTGCTCGGGAGGTCTGTAATATATGCCTCATTAAAAACCACGTAAATTCAATATGTTACATGAGTTAATATTTTAGAAATCAAAAAAAGCGATGCACATAATTTGGGGCATCTACTAGAGGCCATTAGTTGCCAAAAATACCTGAAATTGCTAGATTAAAGGCATAACCTAATTTGTGAGAAATATCATGGCAAATACACCAACAAAAGCTAATACTAATGACAAAAAACCTCGTGAGGCTGAGTTATCTCACTCTATGGTTCACTATCTTTTAGCAATTCATAAACTAAAAGAAGACAAGGGTTATGCTCGAGTTACAGATATTGCCAAAGATTTAGGTTTAACTAAGGGTTCTGTTTCAACAGCTCTTAATAATCTTAAAAAACGTAATTTAGTAAAAGAGGAAGATGATACAAAATTTCTTCTCTTAACTGATGATGGTCACGATGAAGTTCACAAGACTTTAACTTCTCGTACTCTTCTTTATTATTTCCTAAAAGACTTTGTAGGTGTTTCAGAAGCAGTTGCTGAAAAAGACTCTTGTATGATTGAGCACCTTTTAAGTGAGGAAACTAGTACAAAATTCTTTGAATTCATGAAGACACTTTCTTGCTCATGTGACGATCTTGCAAAAAGTGGTAAACTTCCTAAAGGTTTTAACTTTCAGACAACTTTAAGTCTTTGTGACTACAAGTCGGCTGAAGAATTTATGGAAGGTCAAAAGGGTGATACGTACTTACAGGAAGAGAAAGACGTTTAAATTCTTATTTCTTTTAATTCTGGGCATATCGCTATCAACTGCATCAGCAACTGAGTATTGTTTTAATCGTAAACGGCCAATACATACTATTCGTATGGATTTGTTGAAGTACGCTATTGATGGTGAAAAGATCAAAATAGATTCTCATAAGAACTGCTTAAATGTTGAAGTAAAATCATATCGCCAAGAATTATTTCGAAAGCTAGTCAATAAATACTTTCCAAATGAATTAGAGAAAAGCTCTGTCTCTCACTACACTCAAGAGATATGTAAATTCAAAATGAAGGAAGTCACAAAGCTTAATGATAAGGTTAATGAACAGCTCTCTGACATCATTAGTTCTCAAGGCAATGACTTTGAAATGGATTTCGGTGGTGAAGTCTATCATGCAATTTGTAAGAAGAAGGGGAGTATTTATCTTCTCGATTTAAGAAATAAGAAGAATAAAGACCAATTAACGACCTTAACTTTTAGTTTAGGAAAGTGGGTCGACTTAACTTCACTGACAAAACTTGAAAATAAAGAATACTCTCTCATGGTGATTGAATAATGAAAAATATTATTACGGCCGTTAAGGAGATCAATGCTGGTCTTTTTGGGCTATCTCAAGATGAGAGAAGAAATATTCTCTTAGTTACTTTTACGCTTTTTCTAGCATTCTTTTCATACCCAATGATTCGTTCGAGCTCAACTGCTCTCTTTATTCAAAATTTTGGAGCAAAGAGTACACCATGGATTTGGTTATCTTCGGTAATGTTTCTTGGTCTCAGCGTTAGTATCATTAATGAACTACAAAAATACTTTTCTATTACGATAATTTTTAATGGTATTGTGGCTATTTCATTGGCCCTTATGGGAGGGGCCCTAGTAGCACTTGGAAATGGCTTCGCTTACGGAAGTGGTGTCTTTGCTGTTTGGAAAGAAGTTTATATTATTTTAGTTGTCCATTTATCATTGGGGTATCTAAACTCTGTCATTGATTTTAGGGTTGCAAAGCTCGTCTATGGGCCACTTGGAGCCTTGGGTTCTCTTGGAGGAATCTTTGGAGGGCTTCTTACGACAAAGCTAATGAAGGGGATGGGAGTTTACTATGCTGCTTCTTGCGGCCTACTCATTCTTGCACTGGTCATTGTTATTTTTAGTTTTACCCAAAAGCAATTCTTAGCACTCAAAGAAAAGTCTCCAATATCTTCACTTGCAGATAAGAAGCTCTATGTCTTCTTTATTTGTGGCCTAATTATTCTTTCACAAGTGGTAATTAACTTGGCAAATTATAAATTTAATCTAGGACTTGAAGTATTTAAAGACGCTAATGAGAAGGGTGCCTATCTTGGCAATATATATTCTTCGATTAATGCCATTTCACTAATTGTCCAAATTATTATTATTCCAATTGCTTTTAAATATTTTAAAGTTTCATCAGTCCATATCTTTATTCCATTTGTCTTCTTTATCTTAATTATTTTGGACCGCATGGAATACTTAGGTTTACTCGGGACAGCAATTTTATTTGTTGGCTTCAAAGGCCTGGACTATTCGATCTTTTCGGCGGCCAAGGAGATGCTATATTTTCCTTTAAGCAAAGAACAAAAGTATGGGGCCAAGTATATTGTTGATATGGTTGTCTACCGTGCGTCAAAAATGGGGATTTCAGCTCTACTATTAGTGTTTACGAGTTTGGCTTTTACCCAAAATATGCTAATAATATCAGTGTTACTCTGGCTAGTTCTAGCGGCTTTTATGGCCATTAAGTTTCGCGCAGAGTAATGCCTTTAATAAGATTCATTTAGGAGTTTATATGTCTAATCCATTATTAGAAAAATTCACAAATCCATATGGTGCAAGGCCATTTGATACAATCAAAAATGAGCACTATATGCCAGCAATTCGTGAAGCAATTAAGATGCACAAAGAAGAAATCGAAGCGATTAAAAACTTTGATGGTGAACTTACATTTGCAAATATCATTGAGCCATATGCAAATTCAGGAGGCGCTATTGAAGATATTTCAATGATCTTCTTTAATCTAAAATCTGCAAATACAGATGATGAGATGAATGAAATTGCAAAAGAGTTCTCACCTCTATTAACTGCTCATGGTAACGACGTTAACCTTGACGCTGATCTTTTTGCAAAAGTTAAAGTTGTTTTCGATAACAAAGAAAATGAAGACTTAAATGCTGAGCAGATGACTCTTCTTACAAAGATCTATAAAGGGTTCGTAAGAAATGGTGCTCTTTTAAGTGAAGATGATAAGAACAAAGTAAGAAAGATTGATGAAGAGCTTTCTAAGTTAGGCCTAGAGTTTTCTGATAATCTACTAAAAGAAACGAATAAATTTGAAATGGTACTTGATAATAAAGAAGATCTAGCAGGTCTTCCTGAAGGACTTATTGAAGCTGCTGCAATGACAGCAACAGAAAAGGGTCATGACGGTAAGTGGGTTTTTACTCTAGATTATCCAAGCTTTGGTCCATTCATTACTTACGCGCAAAACCGTGAACTAAGAAAGCAGATGACAATCGCATCTGGTACTAAGTGTGCTAAAGGTGACGAACTTGATAACCAAGAAATCGTTAAGAGAATTGCACAGCTTCGTTTTGAAAGAGCAGGGATTCTTGGATACAAGAGTCACGCTGATTATATCTTAGAAGAACGTATGGCCATGAGTGCTCAAAATGTTTTCGATCTTTTAAATAACCTAAAAGAAAAAGCAATGCCTGCTGCAATTGAGCACATGGATGAAGTTAAAGCCTATGCAAAAGAGCAAGATGGTGTTGAGGACTTCTCTTCATGGGACTATATGTACTACTATGAGAAGTTAAAGAAAGAAAGATATAGCATTGATGATGAAATGCTAAAGCCATACTTCAAATTAGAAAATGTTCTTAATGGTGTTTTTGAAGTTGCAACAAAGTTATACGGACTAAACTTTAAAGAAGTTACTAATGTTCCTAAGTATCACCAAGATGTAATGACTTATGAAATTACTGATCGTGACGGAAACTTTATTTCTCTATTCTATGGTGATTACTTCCCACGTTCATCTAAGCGTGGTGGGGCATGGATGACAGCATTTAGAGAACAATATGTTCTAAATGGTGAAGATGTACGTCCACATATTGCAAACGTGTGTAATTTTACTAAGCCAACAACAACGAAGCCATCGCTTCTAACTTTTAATGAAGTGACAACTCTCTTCCATGAATTTGGTCACGCGCTTCACGGTATCCTAACGAAGTGTCAGTATCGTATGCTTTCAGGTCCAAATGTATTTTGGGACTTTGTTGAGCTACCATCACAGATTATGGAAAACTGGGCATTTGAAAAAGAATGTTTAGACCTATTTGCTAAGCACTATGAAACTGGAGAGTTAATTCCAGCAGAATTGGTTCAAAAGCTTAAAGATAGCTCAAACTTCGGTGAAGGACGTCACACTATTCGTCAACTAAGCCTAGGTCTACTTGATATGGCATGGCACTCAGGTGACCCATCAAATATTACAAATGTTGAAGAGTTTGAAAATCTTGCAACTCAAGATGTTCAACTACTTCCTAAAGTTGCTGGAACAATGGTTTCAACTTCATTTGGTCATATCTTCGCTGGTGGTTATTCAGCTGGTTACTACTCGTACAAATGGGCCGAAGTTCTAGATGCAGATGCATTTGAATTATTCCTAGAAGAAGGGATTTTTAATACAACAATTGCAGATCGTTTCAGAGAAAATATCCTTGAAAAAGGTGGTTCAGAGCACCCAATGAATCTTTACAAGAAGTTCCGTGGACGTGAGCCAGAGGTTGATGCACTACTTAGACGTGGTGGTCTTATTTAAGCGCTCCGCAAAATTGGCCGCCCAAAGGCGGGCTATTGTTTGCGGCGCTAGCTCCCCAGTCTTTAGCTAAAAAATTATTTCAACAAGCCGGGTTCAAGCCCGGCTTTGTTGTCTCTGGAGCCAAGGATGGGAAAGTTATCGCAAAGAAGAAGCGACACTTTAGCTTTGCTAAAGTAAGCAACAGACTTACTTATTAGCAGACTTCTTCGTCTCAAAGATCTCTTTAGCATGTGAGCAGGTAAACATCTGCAGCATCTTAGCGAAGCTAAGATATGATGCAGTGTTAGCTCCCCAGTCTTTAGCTAAAAAATTATTTCAACAAGCCGGGTTCAAGCCCGGCTTTGTTGCCTCTGGAGCCAAGGATGGGAAAGTTATCGCAAAGAAGAAGCGACACTTTAGCTTTGCTAAAGTAAGCAACATACTTACTTATTAGCAGACTTCTTCGTCTCAAAGATCTCTTTAGCATGTGACCAGGTGAAATACTCTCTGGCATTCTTAAGCTCCAAAAGATGAGGAATCAACTGATTCGAATAATCAATCGAACTCTCTTTCGGCAGTGCAGAAGGAAGATTATCAATTGCAATAATATTACATTCATGTTCAATTGAACTTTCAACTCGATGAAGTGGACTATCCCAAGTTGTATGGACATCGTAAACCGGTATTGGGTTTAGGTCACTATTAGGATCACAGCTAACATCACAGATATAAGATAGTTTTTGATTTTTCTCCATAAGAGACTTGTCTAAAAATGGAGGAATCTTAGTTGTCATAAGAACTGTGTTAATGAAAATATCAGCGTTAAGAATTTCATTAAATGGGCCACCAACTTTGGTTTCTTGAACATCCCAATTAATTGATTCAAGCTCTAGATCATTAAGAAGTTCTCTTGCTCCACTTCCACAACGTCCCAGGGCACCAATAATAAAAGTCGAAGGGTTTTGTTTTCCATTTCTTTTCTCGTTAATAATCTTGAGCCATTCATCTTTAGAAGAGTAGTGCCTCAAAGAAGCAGGGGAGTTTGAGAAATAGTTCTCAATACTAAGTGCTGCACCAACATAGCCGGCCCAATAACCAAAAGCGGCAACACGTCTTTTGTCTTCGTTGAGTAAGAATTCGAGATCGAATAGGGTTCCTTCACCTTTTCGATAACGGTCAAAAACTTTTTGTGATCCATTTTGACCCTTGTAAATATGGGCAAAGTAAATGTGATTGTGTTTTAGTGGAAAGTCATCCGTTTCTTTAAGTTCTTTTAGGCCTAAGATATAAGTATCGTCACCAACTGGTGCTTCAGTAACCCAAGCATGGCTTTCTTTTATCTCACATCCTATGCTTCTGTATTCTTCAATTGGAAAAATTCGATCATTTGATTTTTCGACGACTACTTTATAGCCTGCATCGATTAATTTTTTTGCATTTTCTGGTGTTAGAGGAGTTCTTTTTTCAAATGCCTTATCTTCATCTCTTAACCAAACTGTTGTCATACTTAATAACCTTGTCTCTTAATTAAATTTTATCCTGTATTGATGTATCCCTATCGACGGTTTCGTTATTTAAGTTAAATAATGCTTTCATATCTGAAAATAGCATTCTCGGGAAAATAAGTGCACAGAATGCAATACAGACGACGATAAGGATCTCTTCTGTCGCATATTGATTTCCAATAAATGTAAGGATAATTCCACCTAGTATATTTGGGACAACAAAGCCAAGATCGAGTAGGGCAAATATCCTCGCTAGGTACTTTGTTTCTACTTTGAGGGAAACATAATTTAGTTGATTTGTAATACGAACGAATACAACAAATCCCCAAACAAAGAAAATCATTAAGGTTGCTGAATAAGAAGCTGTATAGAGCCAAATTGCCATTAGAACAGGTTCTAAATAGAGTGTTGTAATAATTAATTTTCCAACAGGCTTATCTTTAAAAATAGTTGAACTGGCCCAACCACCAAATAGGCCGCCAAGACCGAAGAGCGCAAGACCTATACCGTAGTCTTGTTTCGTGGCCCCTAGTGTTTCAGTAAGATATGGAAGAATGAGGGGGAACATAAACCCAAGAACGAGACCTTCAATAATGACATTTGAAATTACGGCAAAGAGCTCTTTTTGTGTTCGAGCATACTTGATTCCGTTCTTTATTTCAGAAAAGAAGCTCTCACTATCGCCCTCTTGTTTTGGGGGATTATAAGTTAAGCTCATTATGAAGTAGATTCCAACAATATAAGTTAGGAAATCAAGAGCGACTACTTCTTTGATTCCACCAAAGGCCGTAAACATTGTTGCACCAAGAAATGGCCCAATCATATGTAGAACAGCAAATGCTGAACCGAATAGTGCATTGGCGCGGCTCATATCTTTTTGTGGAACAATATCATTTACCATTGCCTGTCTGGTGGGATTGTACATCCCTGTAAACAGGGCGATTAGGCCATCACAAAGAATGACTACCTCAGGAGTTTTGGCAAAGATAATTGTAAAAATAATTGGGATACGAATATAATTAGTAAACAGTAGGACATGCTTACGATTATATTTTTCGCCGATGACCCCACCGATTAAATTTCCAATTGTTAGAAAGAATAGAAATACTGCACGTGCAGCACCAAGGTAGCTCTTATTATGATTTGATAATTCAAATACTAAGAGCATTAGCGCTGTTTCTGAGACAAACGAGCCAAGCTCAGATGTCAGACCTGCAATATAGAGCCTTCTAAAATTTTGATAACGTAAAACCTTAGGCAGCTTAAACATAATTAGGATCTTTTAGCTAAGAATTCTTCAACGGAAGTATCAAATTCTGAAACAATTCTATCGACAATTTCTTCCACTGTTTCAATCTTTTCAATGAACTCAATAGAAGGACCGGCAACCCATACTGTTTTATATGTGGCACCAAAAGCGGCGTTCTCAACGGCCTTCATTCCCTTATAACCAGTGAGCATCTTTGCATACTTTTTAAGTTTCTTATTCTTACTCATGGCCTTTTCAACAATATTTTGTTCAGTTCCAATTTTTTGTACATAAGGAGTATTGATAACGGTACAAGGTGTACCAGAAATCTTATTCGACATCACAATATCTTTAGCACCGTAATGAACAACGGCCTCTTTGTAAGCATCAGAAACAATTGATTCTTTAGTGGCAATAAAAGGAGACCCAATTGAAACACCTTCACAACCTAGGGCCAAGATACTAAATAGGCCTGAACCTGTTGCAATTCCACCTGCCGAGATTACTGGAATCTCTAAGTTTTTCTTAAGTAGAGGAACGAGGATACTCGCAGGTGTTGGCCCTGCGTGCCCACCAGCTCCCGAATTTACAGCGATAACTGCATCGGCTCCTTGATCTTGTACTTTTTGAGCATATTTTAAATCAACAACGTCACAGATAACCTTAGTTCCTTGTGGACGACACTTTTCGATAACTTCCTTTGGATTTCCAAGGGAGGTGATAATGAAATCTGGTGCATACTTAGCACACAAATCAATTTGTTTGTGCATGTGGATGTTTGACTGGTTTACAATGATATTGATTCCAAATGGACCTTCACATCTTTCCTTCAATTCCTTTAGACCTTCCTCAAACTCTTCTGGAGTTCTCCAATTGAGTGCTGGAATACAACCCATAATACCTGCTTTAGAAGCCTCTACTAGCATATCAATACTAGTTACAAGGAACATCGGGGCCATAATAATAGGGTATTTGATATTAAAAGTTTCTGTTAGCCATGTTTTCATCATATGCAGTCCATTTTTCTTTATATGTTTATTGCTTAATTATAATGTATTTTTTTGTATTTAACACCTAAGATTACTTGCACAATTTCTTCCCTCAACGTACTCTTAAAGAATGAGCTCACAAGAAATAAATAAGCTACCTGACTTCTCCGCAATTCGAGAAAATATAGAAACCGAAAGAAAAACGATTATTAAGGTCAATAATTTTTCCGATGATGACAGTTATGTTAGAGCAAGTGATGATGCTCTTGTCGTTCTTGGCTTTCTTGAGTCGACCCTAACTAAGTTGTGGGCAGTTTTTGATGAGAATCCATCTTTAGTTTATTTCTTCAATAAAGACTTCACGAATTTTAATTTACTAATTAAACAAGACAATATCCTTGATTTGATTTTTATTGATGATTGTATGATCCCAGAAAAGGAAGCAATCTTCTTTGGTCAGGATGGTGGGTTATCTCAAAATATCCTTTCTCTTCACGAGAAAACATTTTATGAATGGGGACAAAAGGTTTTAAATCAGCATAATGAGACTCAAACCTTTATTCGCTCAGATATTGATTTAACAAAACATAAAATCAGTGAGCTGAAGTGTCAGTGTATTAAGTGTGTGAATGACTTTAGGGCACTTCTTAGAGACTCAGTCTATGAAAACTGTGTTGAAATTATCGAAACAACAAAAGAGCAAATAAAAGAAGAAATTGATAATGGAATTCATGTTGTTTCAGATATCGTTTTTAATCTTCAAAAAACTCTCGATAAGAATTTCTACAAATTAAGAAATACAATTAAAAGATCTTCTCTAAACAGATTAGAAAATCAGGTTAAGCAATATTTTAAATCTGAATTTGCTTATCCGTCAGAACTTGCTTCGCTTCACCGAAGAAATGTAAGTATGTTGTTTGATCAATACTTAGAAGCAAATGAGCTTAGTACTGATCTTATCACTGATGCTGAATACGACAAATTCTATCGCTCTCTTTCAACTCATTACTGGAGAAATGAAAGATATCTAGAGCGTGAATTTAAGAAATTTGTTAAATCAATTATCATTCTAAAAAAGAAAGACGTTTCTTCGACAATTCTTCAAGAATACCTTGGAGAGTTCTGGACTCACTCTTCAGCAAGACAGATGAAGAGAAAGATCGTCTATCATATGGGACCTACAAACTCAGGTAAAACTTATCATGCAATTGAAAAGTTATCGACTGTCCCTAAAGGTTGCTACCTTGCTCCTCTAAGACTTCTGGCCGCAGAGCTTTACGATACACTGAATTCAAAAGGTGCAGTCACAACTCTACTGACAGGTGAAGAAGTTATTGAAAGAGAAGGTGCAACACACTACTCGTCGACTATTGAAATGGCACGATTACAAGAAGTTTTTGACTGTTGTGTAATTGATGAAATTCAAATGATTACTGACCCTTCACGTGGGTGGGCGTGGACGAGAGCACTTGTTAATATTATGGCCGATGAGGTTCATCTTTGTGGTGATGCTTCTGCTCTTGATCTCGTGAAGGTAATCGTTGAGCTTTGTGGCGATGAACTAATTATTAATGAATACACGCGTATGACAGAGCTTTCAGTTGAGAGGCATCCAATTGTTCTAGCTGATATGCAAAAGAACGACGCCCTTATTGTGTTTTCAAGAAAGAATGCTCTAAGGCATAAAAGAGACTTAGAACGTTTAGGTTATAAAGTTTCGATTGTTTATGGACGACTTTCTCCAGAAGTTCGCCGAGAGCAGGCACGTAAATTTGATCAGGGAGAAACAGATGTAATTGTTTCAACTGATGCTATTGCAATGGGAATGAACTTACCTATTAAGAGAGTTGTTTTTTCAACTCTTTCTAAATTCTATGATGGTCATCAGCATGATATCTCAGTAAGTGAGATAAAGCAGATAGGTGGACGTGCTGGGCGTTTTCAGAGATTTCCTCGCGGAACTGTGACGTGTCTAAGAAAGGTCGAAGATGGAATTGAGTCAATCAATGAAGCTTTAAATGCAACTCTTGATCAAAGTGATCAGTGTATGGTTGGGCCTGACCTTGATATCTTCAATCAAGTTAATAAGGCATTAATTGATAATAATCTTCCAAAGCTTAAGCTTTCGGAATTTTTACGTCTATTTAACACGATGACTTTTCAGGCTCCTTTCTATTGTGTTGATATGAAGGAGATGATTGAACTAGCTGAGATGGTTGAGGATGCAGATTCAAATGGTATTCTAACTGATGCTGAAATATTTGGCTTTGCTTGTGCTCCAGTAAACCTAGGCTTAATGGATCATGTTCAATTCTATAATTGGATCCTACATAAATACGTTAATATGGAAGGGATTCCTTGTGAACCGATTGAACATGGTTCAAGTGATATTGATTACCTTGAGACTTCGATTAAATGTGTTGAGCTATATCAATGGCTCTCAAGACACTTTAATAATAAAAACTTTGTTTATTCTGAAGTAGAGCTCTTAAATAATAAGCAGCTTGCTATTGATCAGCTAAATGAACTTCTATCACAAAAGATTATTGCTAGATGTTCTTCATGTAGTGTTAAGCTGCCAGAAGACTCTCGTTTCCCTATTTGTGAAGAGTGCTTTGAAAAGCGTAAGGCCAATCGTCGTAAACCTGGTAGTGGTCGATTTAAAGGTAAGCCTGGAAAAGGTGGAGCCTCTAAGGGATCGACAGGAAGAAATTTTAAAGGTAAAGGCCGTCCTGGACAGAGTCGAAAAAGAAATGTAAGTCGTAAGAGAAAAAATACTACTTCTAAACCTTAGAGATAATGAATACTTTCGAGTACGCAAGGCTATTGCTAGAATCTCCATTTCTTGAAGACAAGCTAACAACATCTGATGTTGTTACAGATCTCAATTATCATAAAACACAAGATGGCATAAAAGATCTTCGTCCCGCAAGAGAGGGGAAGATTATTTTCTCTTGTGAACAACTAAAATTTCCAAAAAGAGGTAGTTTTCATTTAGATGAAAAGAAGGCGATGGCCTTACACTTCTTCGCAAATCATGAGCTTTTGGCCATTGAAATGATGGCAACCGCTTTGATGTATATCCCAATAGAAGATAAGTCCCAATACAAGAGGATTGCCTCTGGTCTGTTACAGACTATTGATGATGAGATCAAACATTTTAATCTTTACCGTAAAAGAATGAATGACTTTGGCATTGATTTTGGAGATCTACCTGTTAACGATTTCTTTTGGCGACAGATGCAAAAAATCACATGCTTTGAAGAGTACTTTGCTGTGATGGCCTTAACTTTTGAGGCTGCCAACTTAGATTTTGCAAAGTTTTATCGCGACATTTTTCAAGGTGTTGATGACAAAAAGTCAGCAGCAATTTTAAATGTTGTTTATGAAGATGAGATCTCACATGTAGGCTTTGGCGTACATTGGTTAAATAAGTGGCGAAATCAAAGTGATCTATGGGAATTCTATGTACAGTCGCTACCTGATCTACTATCTCCTGCACGTGCAAAGGGAATGATCTTTGATCGTGAGGGGCGAGTGAGAACGGGGATGGATGATGACTTTATATCTCGTATTGAGAACTTTAAAGATGAGTTTATCGTCACGAATCGTAAGGAGTGGAAGTGAAGTATCGTGTTAATCTCGACTTTGATGCTGCACTTGCTGCTAACAATCCAAAAATTAAAATTGATAAGTACTTAACAGAGCTTGAGTATATCTTCTTCTTAGTTAATGACTCTAGTGAAAACACTCTCTGTACAAAATTAAGTTATCCACAAGAGTATTTAGATAGCTTAACTCATTTTGGCTTTATAACAGGGACCGTAAAAACTGACTTCAATAATTATCTAAATTGGTGGGGTGATCTTACAGATTTCAAAAATGCCCAGCTTCTAAATTCTAAATGTTGGCTGGCCAGCTGGCATAGGCCTTTAGATGACCTGATTATAAATAAAGGTGAAAGTATTGAAATCCATGGTGTACATTTCTATCGCCCTGATCAAACTTTTTCGGGTATTGGTAATAAGGTTATTAATAAGCTCGCGGATTTAGAACGCGTGAGCTTTCCAGGCGTTCTTTCTAAATATGTTAAGGTTACCAAAACATTTGGGGTTACATACAATCTTAAAACTGATGACTTCTTTGTCGTTGAAAATCTAACAGGCCCAAATGGACAATTTAAGGGTGGACGTTTGATCGATCTAGAAGAGCTTGAATTAGAATTCGACCTCAACTCGACTATCAATCTGATCAAAGAGAACTTACCAAATAATTCAATACAAAAAATTCAATTCGATAATATGATCTATGAAGATGAGAGTGGAGAGCTAAAACTTTGCCCACTTGTTGAGTTAAATTATCGTCGCACCATGGGTGAAGTTATTTTCAATGTAACAAAAACTCTGGGAGAGGGAACACTTCATTTTGGTGATAAACAGTATCTTAATAAAGATTCTGTCATTCTATCACCACCTTTCGTTAAAAATATTTGCTACTATAACCGAGTTAAGTAGTTGGATAAGAATGCTAAATAGATAATATTCCTTCGAGGATTCTCAATTATACAGTAAAATGGAAGAGTTCTTTGGTTTAGATTAGGAGTACTTGTGGCCAAGAAAGGTTTTTTTGACAAGATGAAAGGGAAGCTAAAGAAGTCTGAAGAAGACGAAGAGCTACTCGAAGAATTTGAAGAAGATGAATTTGAATCTGATGAGGATGATTCTGATTTTGATGATGCAACATCAACAGATGTTAAAATTCCTAGTGCCCAAGAATTAGAAAATACTGAACTTGAAGATGACTTTGATGCAGCTGGTGGAGCTGATTTTATTCCTCCACAATCTCAAGATGAAGTCTTGGATGAAGATGACGAAGAGGAAGATGAAGAGTACGACGACGAAGATGATGAAGATGATGAAGACAGTGAAGATGAGTCTTTCGTTGAAAAATACTTCCCATCTGTAGCAAAGCTATTTAAGAAAAAATCATCTGATGAAGAAGTAGAAGATGATGATCTAGAATCTGATATCGATGATGAAGAGGATGATGAAGATGAGGAGGATGACGAGGAAAAGTCATTTCTTGAAAAACAACTTCCTTTTCTTGCTAAGCTTTTGAAGAAAAAATCGTCTAAAGAAATAGACGATGAAGATGAAGATGAAGATGAAGATGACGAAGATAGCGACGATTATGACGATGATGAAGACGAAGATGACGATAAAAAGACTAACGATAAAAGTAAGCTAATTAAAATCGTTCTTATCGTTGCAGTTGTTCTTTTAGCAATCGATCAATTTGTCTTAAACGATGGAAGTGATAATGAGGTACCTGAAGTCCCTCCTGTCAAAAGACAGAAAAAGCCACGTAAGAAGAAGCCAAAGAAGGTAACAGAAACAAAAGAGTCTGCAAAGGCCGTGGAACAAGCTGAGCCTCAAGATGAGCAACCAGCACAACAAAAAGTTGAAGTTAAGCCAGAACCAACTAAAGAAGTTCAACCTGAACAACAACCTGAAGAGCAAGTCGAAGAACCTGCAGTGGTGCCTAGTGAGCCTCAGGTTGAAGAAACAAAGCCTGATTCTAGTTTGAATCTTGGCGAAAAGAATACTGAGCCTACTCCGGAGCCAGTCATTATCCCAACAACTCCAGTTGATTCTAATATCAGCTTTGGTGAGCAAGATGTTGAAGATGAAGAAAAGGCGGATACTCTCGATAATCAACTAGATAAGATTGTTGATAAATTAGAGGAAGAAAAAGAAGAAGTTATTAAGAAATTAGATTACGTAGCACCTCCGAACTACACAGAGTTTGGACGTGGTCTAGTTTATAACTGTAAAGGGAAGCACTGGGCCTGTGTCGATCGCGATGCCTATGTTAAATGTGAAGATAATATGAAGTGGGCACAACAAGAAGGTAAACCTAACGAATGTGCAACTTCTAAGATTTTAGCATCAGAATACGACTGTAGAACTTTACAGGAGTACTATATTAATACTGTTGCAGAAACACCAAACTGTAATTAAGCGGCGTCTTTCTTAAAGAGGCCGTCGATGATTGTAAGCGTGAACGTCTTTTCTTGTTTGGCTTCTTCTTTTTTCATCGCTCTTACAAATGCTTTTGCTAACTCTGGGTCAAATTGTGATCCAGAGAACTCTTCTAGTTCAGCATAAGCAACTTCATAATCTAGTCCCTTACGATAAACTCGAGTTGATGTCATAGCATCGAAAGTATCGGCAATTAGAATAATTCGAGAAAATAATGGAATATCTTCGCCTTTAAGTCCCTCTGGGTATCCACGGCCATCCCATCTTTCGTGATGATATTTTGCAAATGTTGCTACTTTTTCAAAATGAGTAAACCCCTGAAGGATTTCAAATGATTTTTCAGGATGACTCTTCATTTGAAGAAATTCATCCTCTGTAAGCCTTGATGGTTTATTTAATACTTCGTCTGGTACACCAATTTTTCCAATATCATGGAATAGGGCCGAAAGCTCTAGATCATATAATTCATCTTCGTTTAGTCCGATTTCTTTCCCAAGAGTTAAACTAAAATAGGCAACTCGTGTACTGTGTCCGTACGTATAATGGTCTTTACAATCTAGCGCATGAAGAATTGTTCTGGCGGCCATTTCGCAAATCTTTTTCTGCTCAAGCTTTAGTGCTTTATTTTCAGCTTCTAACCTCTGCGTTGGATCATCAGTCGCACCCTTAGCATTAACTACGGTTTTTCCAGAGATTGTTTTGGAGTGAGTCTTCTTTGCAGACGTACTTTTGCGCGTACTAGCTTTCTTGCGTCTCTCTCCCAAATTTACGATTTTACTCTTCTTCATTTATAAGACCTAGTGTTACAGTCGGGTTATACCCATATTCTAATAATTCTTCGGGTCATTCTTAAGGAATCTTTAATTTAATCGGCTCATTTATATGATATTGGTCGCTTAATATGCTAAAATGGATTTTCAAGATGCCAAAATTTCGTGTCATCGCTATTTAATTTTAAATACTTAGGAAGAGTTATGCGTATTAGAATCGTCGAGACGAATCTCGATAAAATTGCCGTCGATAAGCTCAATAATCTACTAGAATTGCTAGAGCTTTCAGATCTTAATAAAGAAACTTCAGAAGAAAATAACGAATCGGCCGCAAGTCAAGTTGCCTTTACTAAATCACAGACTGATGTATCAAACGATGAGTATTTCATTATTGTATTCAATGATGGAGATCAGATCGACAAATCTATCCTAGAAAATGAAATGTGCTTAGGAGTATTCTTTGCTGATAAAACAGTAGAAGAGAACCTGCTCAATATGAAGAATGCTGTTGAAGGCCTAAAGGCCATGGAGCTACAAAAAAAACTTCTTTATAAAATGAATAGTGTTATGGAAGGGCTTGTTGGACAAGTTGAAAGCATCAAAGAGATGCATAAGAATATGGCACCATTTAGAAGTGAAAAGATTCGTGGTGTTGGAATAACATCTCGTTTTTGTGCTGGAACTTCTAACGGAGGTGAGTTCTTTGACTTTTTTAAAGTAGGTGGAGATGTGTGGATTATCTCTCTACATGCTTCTTCTTATATGTTAATTGGAAATTTCTTAACAATGATTGAAGGGTGGAAAGCTGAAGGTACTCTTTCTATGGATAAAATTCTCAATCATCTAGAAAGTCGACAAGAAGATTTTTCTGAATTTGGAGAGGCTTCTATTCTTGTCGCTAAATTAACTCTGGCGGACCTGACACTTGAGAGTGTTAATATTGGTGGCCATGAAATTCTATCTCATAATGATATTCTTATTAAGTCTAATGAATTTAGCTTCCCTGACTCATATGAAATTAAGAAAGAAAATATTCAATTGGAAAAAGGAAAAGGAGTTCTCTTACTGTCTCCTGGATACTTCAAAAATAATGACCATATCATAAATGGCGAAGAATATATTTCCTTTATTAAGAAGAACTGGTCGTCTCCGGTCGAGTTAATTAGTGAATTAACATTTCAGAGTAAAAAGGGATATAATGAAGATGAATTCTTACCAAACGATCAAACCATCTTAATGGTAGAGGTAGATAAAAATGCAATTTCTAAAATCTAGTATCATTATTCTTGTCACAACTGGGGCCATGGCCTTTACTGGAACAGAGTGTTTTCAATCTACATTTGATGTTTCTGTAAAACATAAATCTGCGCCATTTGGTCTTTTGAATAAGACAATTACTATTAGCAAGAAAGAGTGTGAAATAGAGATAGCCCATAATCAGTACAAGTATATGAATCGCAATTGGCTGATCGATATTTGTCGTGATCCAATCCACGTGAAATCGACTTCTAACTCTGTTGATGTTTATCGCAAACAAGGTGAGTGTCATGCGACTTCAAATGAGTTTTGTGATGAGTATAAAACAATTAAAAAAATTATTGAGGATGATGGCCTAATCTTTGCTTCTGGTGCAAAGAATAGTCTCAATGATGACCATGGCCGTGTGTTTTGTGCAAAACTTTTAGTTGAAGAGTATTTAAATGCTAATACAGTATTTAGTCGTAATGGTAATTACGATTACTTAATGATTAAAAAGCCTATTGCAAGAATTCCGGAAGACCTCAAAAGAAAGAGGGCCGAGTTTAAAGCGGCTAATGAGAAAGCTGAAGCAAAAGAAGAAAATGGCCAAGTAGAATCGACTACAGAATCTTCTGGGGATTTTCAAATCGATGAAAATGCTGGACCAGGTAGTTTCTAGATTGATTTAAATGCCGACTCAAGATCGTCGATTAAATCATCGGCATCTTCAATACCGACAGATAATCGAATAAGGTTATCTGTCAGTCCGATACTTTCACGAACATTCTTTGGTACAGAAGCATGAGTCATAATGGCAGGATGCTCGATTAAACTTTCAACTCCGCCAAGACTTTCAGCAAGTGAGAAAATTTCTACTTTTTGTAAAAACTTTTTTGATTTTTTAATATCACCTTTCAAGAAAAAGGTAATCATCCCGCCAAAGCCTGACATTTGTTTTTTTGCAAGCTTGTGCTGTGGATGAGACTTAAGGCCTGGGTATGAGACTTTCTCTACTTTTGGATGGGACTCCAAGTACTTTGCCACTTTCATAGCATTCTTTGCATGGGCCTCCATTCGTATCGCAAGAGTTTTAATTCCTCTTAGAACAAGCCAAGAATCAAATGGTGATTGAGTTGGCCCAAGTGACTTCTGTAATGTCCATAATTCCTCATAGAGTTTTTTGTTATTTAACATACAGGCGCCACCAACAACATCAGAGTGGCCATTGATATATTTTGTCATTGAGTGCATGACAATATCGGCACCTAAATTGAGTGGGTTTTGGAAGTAAGGGCTCATGAATGTATTATCAACAACAGTCATGGCCTTATGCTTTTTTGCTAGCTTTGATATCTTTTCGATATCTGAAATTTTTAAGAGTGGATTTGTTGGAGTTTCAACCCAAACAAGTTTAGGTTTATACTCTTTTAAGGCTTCTTCAACTTTCTTAACATCTGTCGTGTCGACAAAAATGTAATTATGAATTTTATTAAAAACTGTTGTAAAAAGTCGGTACGTTCCCCCGTAAACATCATCACCACATAGGATTGTTGAACCTACTGGTAGTGCATGCATAATAAGCATTTCAATTGAGACACCACTTGAGGTTGCTAGTGCATACTTAGCATTTTCAAGAGCAGCAAGTGATTCTTCAAGTCTTGTACGAGTAGGGTTGTGGCAACGAGAGTATTCATAGCCTTGATGGACTCCCGGGCCTGTTTGAGCAAAGGTGGTCGTCTGATAAATTGGAGGTATTACTGCCCCTGTCTCTTTATCTGGATGACCACCAGCATGTACGCACACTGATGACTTACCTGCCGATTTCAGTGTGCGCTTCTTCATTAGTTTGAGCCTTTTTCAGACATGTATTGAAGAACGTCAATTTCAGAAAGTAGATCTGAAACTTTTCCACCTTTAGTGATTACTGCAACTTCCTTCTTAAGAAGAGCATCAGCTACAGTCTCAAGTAGTTCATTACAATCAACAACACGGTATTTGTTTGTGATCGCTAGTGAAATATTATCATCTTTTTGGAATTCACCCATAATAACAGGCTTAATAAGACTTCTTTCAGTACATAGACCAAGTACATCACCATCCTTGTTTAGGACAGGTACTTGAGAGATATTCTTCTCTTCCATTAATGTAATGGCCTCACCGATTGTCGTCGTGTCTTGAACAGTAATAATATTTCCGTCCTTACCTAGAGTATTTAATACCTCAGAAATTTGAACATTAAATGATGAATCAAGGTAGCCACCATCGCTCATCCAATCATCATTATAGATTTTTGAAGCGTAACGGTTTCCTGAATCATGTAGAAGAATTAGGATCTTCTTTGGCTCAGTTTGCTTAGCTGCGTACTTAAGTGCACCTTCAATAACGGCACCAGCAGAACCTCCAGCATAAATACCTTCTTCTTTAAGAAGTTTTCTTGTCATAAGAAATGATTCTTTATCATTAACAACTTCAAAGTCGTCAATAAGGTCAAAATCGTAGTTTTCAGGAATAAAGTCTTCACCAACACCTTCTAGTACATATGAGTGAGCTTGACCCATTTCTCCTGTTTTGTGGTAACCCGCGATGATTGAACCAACACAGTCAACACCAACGATTTCTACTTTATCCATTTTTTCTTTGAAATAACGGCCACATCCACTGATTGTTCCACCTGTTCCTACAGCGGCCATAAACACATCGAAGTCACCTTGAGTCTGCTCATACATTTCTGGAGCTGTCCAAGTGTAGTGAGTATTTCTATTATGTAGGTTATCGTATTGATTTACATAAAATGAATTTGGAATTGTTTCTGAAAGTTTTTTAGAAACAGAGTAGTAAGAGCGTGGGTCTTCCGGCTCAACGTTGGTTGGACATACAACAACTTTTGCACCGAATGCTCTAAGGTTATCAATTTTTTCTTTTGATTGTTTGTCAGCTAGTACGAAAATACATTTATAACCGTGAACAGCTGCCCACATCGCAAGACCAACACCTGTGTTTCCAGAAGTACCCTCAATAATTGTTCCACCTGGCTTAAGAACACCTTCTTCAACAGCACGATCAAGCATATAAGCACCAATACGATCTTTCGTTGATCCACCTGGGTTCATATATTCTAATTTTACGTAGAACTCGCAATTTGTATCTTTTCCGATACTATTTAATTTTACGATTGGCGTATTACCAATTGCTTCAACAACGTTTGCCTTAGCACCTTTCATCATTCTTCTTTCTCCGTTTGCTTCCAATTTTTCTGTAGGGCCCTTAATTGCTCTATAGGATCAAAAGTCACAAGATCTGGAAACGTTAGAGTTTCGATATTAGACTTTTTCGAAATGGAAGTTTTTATTTCTTCTTGTTTAATTATTGTTTTTTTAAACTCTTTCATCTCTGCAGTTTTTGGCTGCCATGAAGCGAGGTTGTTATACCATGATTTATTGATAATGAGGTAACGTTCGGTGTCCATTTGGGCCTGAATTGAGTCAAAGATTTGCTTTGTTTCAACTTCTTTCATATGTTCGGCTGATGTCACTAGATACCATCTTGAGTGAGCTGGATCATTTAATGTCTTTTCTACACTTAAACCATCGATAAACTTCTCACGATTTCCATAGAGGATTGAAATGGCTTCAAGAAAGTCATTAATAAAGCCCTGTCCTGTGACACTTTCGAGGTAACTTAGAAATTTTTCAATTCCAGTTGAAATGATGCGATTGAAAAAACGCCCCGGCTTATTCTGATTTGTTATATAGTTAAAAGCTTCTGCAAAAGTTTTATTGAAAAAGCGATTGATCTTCTTTGATGAATTTAGAAAATCTAGAAAGTTCTTTCCTGGTGCTGTGTCTACAACTATTGCATCATAAATACTTCGATTAATTTGCGTTTGTATTTCAAGAACTGCAAGGATTTCGTTGAGACCACCTCTTGAACTTGTTAGGTTTTCTAAAATCTTATTATCAACTTTAGAGCCGAGAATCTTTTCAAAAGATGACTTACAATCTAATAGAAGAACATCAAAAGAAATCTCATCATTCTTAAATTCAACTATTTCTGACTGGTCTTTTAAGTTCAACAGTTGTCTTAGGCGCTTGGCCGGATCAATTGTAATTAAGAGAACTTTCTTATTATCAGCTGCTAATGAGAAGGCACGGGATGCTGAGATTGTTGTTTTTCCAACACCTCCTGTTCCACAAAAAATTTCAATTTTTTTAAAGTCCTTCACTAGTAAGCCTATTTTTATTCGGATTTGAAAATATCCATTTTTTCAATAATTAGATCACTCAACGCCTCTACTTGTTGCTCTTGGTTTTGAGCAATAATTAGCGGAAAGTGTAGATCATATTTTACCTGAAACTTCTTCTGTAATTGTTTTTGATTCTCAATCTTTACCTTAATAAAGTCTGGAGTATCATCTTCAGGGAACTTATTCAAAGTTAAGTCACAATTGAGAACTTCAATTGTCGAAATATTGTATTCGTCAGTGAGTTCAGCTCTTAATTCAACTCCCTCTTCAACAGCAAGCTCCGTTGGAATACTAACAACAACACATTGAGTGTGTTCTTTATTCGTTAAGAAGTTATGCATCTTATCGATATCGTTTGCAATTGGTCCAATTTTAAAAATATCTTTAAAGACCTTAGGTGAGTGAATCGTTGAAAGTAGGTGACCAGATGCTGGTGCATCAACTATCACAATATTCTCTTCATCCTTTGCAAGGTCAATAATGTGCCCTAGGAAAATGAGTTGGCCAAAGCTTGGCACCATATCAAAGAGGGCCTTAAAGAAAGAAGTTGAAACAATCCACTTTGCAATTGTTTTAGAATTGAGCTTTCGAGCAATATATTCTTGGACTGAGCTTAAGTGAGTTAGTTCAACTGTATTGATATTAAGAGATTTAATCAGTGCAATATCCTCATTTTGTTCAAATGAGAAATAATATACATTCTTATTATGATTAAGTTCAGAAATCGACTTAGTCAGCGCCAAGGAAGTGAGGCTTTTTCCAACGCCTCCCTTTCCCGTGACGATATATAAGTCTTTAAACTTCATTAGAATTTGTAGAATACCGTTAGTAGAACTTTAAAGTAGTATCCCTCAACATCTGAGCGATTCTCTTGATCTACGTCAAACGGATCATTGAATGAGGCCATAGCACCAACAGAGATTTTTCTATTTAAATCAAAGTCCGCACCAGCACCAAGTTGATAACCAAATACTGTCTTAGCATCCGACTTATACGTTTCAGTTTTGATTTGAGGTCTAAAGAACCCAAGTCCAACTGCAAAGAAAGGCTGGAATGCATCGTAGTGAAATAGCTTTCCTTTGGCCCCAAAAAGAAGACCTGCTATCTTTGAATAAGAATTTTCAAATTCATGTTTTGAATAGTGAAGGTTAGCGTAGAAGTCAAACGAGTAAGAAGCCTTATAATTATAGAATAATTCAGCTGTAATCTTATCTTCACCATTATCTTGAAGATCGCTCATTAGTAGAGTTTGTCCAATACCGATCCCAATAGAGTGAATATGGAGTTCTTGTCCACTAAGTAGTGCTGCAGCGGCAGCTGCCTCAGAGTTTTTCTTCGCTGATTTTGAAGAAGTCAGTTGTTTAACTGTTTGTGCTTGTGTTTGAACACCAAAAATAAAAAGGCCTGCTAGAATAACTGCAGGCCTTAATATAGATTTTGAAATTTTAGAAATCATTTCACCCTCTAAACTAAATATATATGCAGTAATAACTGCCTTATATTAGTTTAAAGTAGTCGTAGTTTCAACAGAAGAGTTTAGGTTTGCTGCACTGTTGAAAGCGTTGAAAGTTTGAGCTGGAGCTTCTTCAACTACAGGAGCTTCAATACCTTCTAGACCTCTAATATATCCAGTGAATGTACCTTCTTCACCACGGATAACTCTCTTAAGAAGTTCAACGTCACCTGGCTTAGTTGACTTTTTCTCTTGATCAAAAAGAAGTTGGATTTGAGTCATGTAAGTGATGTCGTTTTTAGTCTTGTTATCGATTACTTGAATCTCGTGACCTTCTCTGATGATTTGAGCGATCTCTTCAAGTGTTACATAGCAACTTTGGTGTGTGTCATAAAGTTTTCTGTTTTGGTACCTTTTAATAATTCTTACATCATTCATTCTACTACCCCTATTGGTTTACGAATATATCTCAAGTTTAATTTTAGAATTCTCTTGAGCTAAAACGAGTTAATAATTAACACGACGCCTTCTAATAGTTAAGCTTTTTGTATAAATTTCACCGTTAATACAAAATAAGTAAAATTAAATACTTACAAGTTCAACTTATAACAAAAGACAGGTTGGTGTTCATATATTTTATTGATTTCCCACTGTGTCTATTGCTTAGCGTTTTGAAATTTGCATCAGAGAAGTAACAGTCTATGACAGTAACTGTCAAGGGATAGGCTTCTTAATTTTATCTAAATTCAAAGAGAATCCATTTATTTGCCATGATTTCAGGTGTTTACCATGCATTAGGTCGAACTAATGTAAGTTGTTGATTCTTGAGTACTTACCTAAGTTGCCCCTACAAAATTAAGGATTAATTTTCTTTAAGAAATATCTGTTTAGGACGATGAGTGATTGAGGCAGTAAGGCCAAGGATATTAAATGTTTAAAATTTTTATTAGAAATTCACTCTGCATCGTAGCTTTAGTAACACTTGTTGGTTGTGCTACGACTAGTAGTGTTAAAGATGATTCTGACTCTAAGATTAATGAAGATTCACAGCTCTCAAGTACGATTTCTGACCTTGAGAAAGCAAAGCGTGCACAAGAGTTTGTTGATCAGTCTTTAAGTGAAATTGTAGAAGAAGCAAAAACAAAGGGTGAGGCAACGGTAAACTTTGTTGCAAGTGACTTATTTTTAAAAGCAGCAGATGCTTCATTAAGTGGTGACTCTGTTTCAGCTTCCTTAATCTTGAAGCATGTTGTTGAACTAAGGCCCAAGGATATTTACCTAAGAAAGAAATATGCTGTTGAGTTAATCAAGTCGAGCCAATTAGAAGATGGAAAAAAAGAGCTTGAGTACCTAATTAAACATGCAGATAAAGAAATTAAGATTAAGGCTAAGTTACTACTTGCTGGGGTTTACGGGGCCCTTGGTAACTCAAAGAAATCAATTAAGCTATACCGTCAACTAGTCTATAAAACAAAGCCAATTCTAAGTGAAGCTTGTATTTACTTATCGAAGGCATATGTTGATGTAAAAAAGTTTAACAAAGCTGTTGGTACATTAAGTTACTGTTCGAAAAAAGACCGTGATAATCGCAGTGATTATGCTTTTCATAAGGGTAAGATTTACTTTGAAAAGTCTGATTACAAAAATGCAAAAAAGTATTTTAATACTTCTTTAAAGCTTGATCCAACAAATCAACAAAGCACTATCCTTTTAGGTATGATCTATGAACAAGAAGGAAGCTTCAACTCTGCGAAACTTCTTTATCATAAGTTCTTAAAGTATGATCCGAGTAATTATACAGCTCTTGGAAAGTACGTTAATTTATTATTCTCAGATGGAGAGTATGAGAAAGTTGTCCCATACTTAGAAAAGCTACTAGCGCTTGATCCTGAGAACCTAAATTTAAAAGTGAGACTTGGAGTTATTTATACTGAAACGGATAGAATCGAAGATGCGAAAGGTATCTTTAAAGAGATTCTTTCTGTAATACCGGATTCTGATAAAGTTCTGTACTACCTAGCGAGTCTGTATCAGAAGTCTAATGAGGGTGACTTAGCTGTAACTTACTTCTCACGTATTAAAGAAGATAGCTCTCTCTTTCATGAATCTAATATTCAGATTGCCAATATTTTAAATACTTATGCTCAGAAAGATCGTTCTCAAGAAAAGCGTTTTGTTGAATTCGTTAAAGAGCGTTCAAAAGCTTCGAAAGAGTTACGCTTTGAACTAGAGGTAATCCTTGCGGGCTACTACGAAAATAGAAAAGACCTTGGAAGAGCGATTGCTTTAATGGAATCTCAAATTGAGCACAATAGTTATACTGATGGACACGCATACTATTTAGCCTCTTTATATGAAAAGGATAAGGCTTTCACAAAGGCTGAGAAGATCATGCTAGATATCCTAAAGCGTGACCCTAATAACTCTCATGCACTAAACTTTCTTGGCTATACTTACTTAGAGCAAGGTGTTCATATGGATAAAGCCTATGCTTATATTAAAAGAGCTGTTCAGCTTAATCCTCAAGATGGCTACATCCGTGACTCTTTAGGTTGGTATTACTATAAAACTGGTGAGTATCAAAAAGCGTACCGTGAAATTAAGAAAGCTTTTGCTCTTGTTAGCGATGATGTGGTCATTGCAAAGCACTTAGGGCTCATATATACTTCATTGAAGAAGCCGGAAAAGGCTCGTCAATACTATGTCGAGGCACTTAAAAATTGTACGAAAGTAAAAGAACGCGAAGAAATTCTAAATTATATCGAAAAGCTGGACTCTGTGCGCTTGCCGGCATCTCATTAATATCCTGTACATCAAATCCAATTAAAAAAGACATAAATGCTAAGGGCTCAACTGATAAAGTTGTGGCCCATAAGCTTCTTAGTAGTGGTCTTTGTAAAGAGTTTAAAGGTCGTGGCCGTTTGAAACTCGGTAAAAATCAAGATCGTTTTACTTACAATGCTATTTTAAATAAAAAGACTTTTAGCTTGGCCATTGATGTTCCTTTTAAAGGTCAAGAAACTCTTATTCTCCCACTCGACGCTACTAGGCCAGTCGAAGGAACTCTTTATAAGAAAATTTCAACTGAGCTGGTGAAGGCAGGGCGTTATACTTCTTTAAAAATATTAGATGATTTCTTGCTTAAGAATCGTCTGTTCTTTAGTGACTTAAAAAATATCGACAGCAATTATTGTGACAATGGTTGTCTTGAAGGGAAGCTTACACATTACAGCAATGGCAATGTAGACTTCGAAAGAAAGATGCTTGGAAAGTATGAGTATCACGCAAGCTTCAGTCAGCTCGAGGCCAACGAATACAAATTTATCAGACTCGAAGGAATTCGGTACTCGAAGAATCCACAAAAAGAGCAGAGAATCTTGGCCTTAGACTTAATCGTCGATAGCTGTGAATCCATCTAGCAGTGCAGCACTGGTTCCTAAAAATTCTAGTAAATTTATCTTATGTCTTGTATAAAATACTCTAGTATTATTCTATGCAATAATTTTTTGAACAAAGGATGGTTTATGAAATCAAGGAATCTTGTTTCATTTTTAATCATGGGACTTTTAGCATTAACAGTTTCATGTACAAAAAAAGTAGATCTTAGTGAAAAGGTTCTACACCTGGCCGTTACTTCAGAAGTGAAGGGAATGGATCCAATTTATACAAACGACAGATATTCTTCAAATGAAGTTGGTCGTGTTTACGAAGGTCTATTAGAGTACCACTACTTAAAAAGACCATACACACTTGTACCAAATCTGGCAGAGTCTCTTCCAGAAGTATCTGAAGATGGATTAACTTATACTTTCAAAGTTAAACAAGGTGTTCTGTTTCAAGATGATGCTGCTTTTAAAGATGGTAAGGGACGTGAGCTAGTTGCAGAAGATTTCGTATACTCAATCAAAAGACTTGCTGATCCAAAGCTTCAGGGTCTTGGGTGGTGGCTACTTCAAGACAAAATCGTTGGTCTTGATGAGTGGCGTGAGAAAAACTCTAAGAAAGATACTGTTGATTATTCAGAAGTAGTTGAAGGTCTAAAGACTCTTGATAAGTATACTCTTCAGTTTAAATTAAAGAAGCAGTTCCCACAATTCCTATACTCTCTAGCAATGCCTTTTACTTTTGTTGTGGCCAAAGAAGTTGTCGATCACTATGGAAAAGAGTTCCTTAACCATCCAGTTGGTACAGGTCCATTCATGTTAAAGGAGTTCCGTCAGTCAGCGAAGAAATTCATTTACGAGAAGAACCCTAACTTTAGAAAAAAGCTTTTCCCAACAGAATCAAGTGATGAATTTAAGCACATGCTTAAGTATGCTGGTAAGCCAGTTCCTTTTGTCGAAAAAATTGAAATTAATATCATTAAAGAAGATCAACCAAGATGGCTTAACTTTCTAAAGGGAAGAGTTGATTATATTGGTATCCCAAAAGATAACTTTGAATCAGCTGTTACTCCAGGTAAGGGATTAGGAGATGAGTTCGCTAAGAAAGGAATTGAGCTTTCAGTTTCACCATCTCTAGATGTTACTTACACAGCATTCAATCACGATTTAAAACTATTTCACAATGTTGACTTAAGAAGAGCACTTGCTCTTGCTTATAATGTTAAAGAGTTTAATAAGTTATTCTATAATGATACAGCTCTTCCGGCACAATCGGTTGTTCCTCCGGGTATCGCTGGTAATATGCCTGATTATGTAAATCCTTACCGTAACCGTGATCTAGAAAAAGCAAAAGCACTTCTTGCTAAGGCTGGTTACCCTGAAGGTAAAGGTCTTCCTGAAATTACTTATGACTGTCCAAGTTCTTCAACTTCAAGACAGATTGGTGAGCTTTTCAAGAAGCAAATGGCCGAAATCGGTGTAAATATTAAAGTTGTTCAAAACTCATGGCCGGAGCTACAAAAGAAAATCACTGCTCGTCAGGTTATGCTTTACGGAATCGCATGGGGTGCGGATTACCCAGATGCTGAAAACTTCCTACAGCTTCTTTACGGACCAAATCGTTCACCAGGTGCTAACGGATCAGGTTACGACAATCCAAAATTCAATGAACTTTTCGCAAAAGCTTCAATCATGCAAGATTCTCCAGAGAGAACTGCAATTTATGAGCAGCTTAATAAGATGGCAGCTGAAGAAGTACCATGGCTTTACGGTGTTCACCGTCAGTCATACCTAATCAAGCATAGCTGGTTAAAGAACTACATCACAACTGACTTTGAAGCTGGTCAAGCTCAATACCTAGATATTGATCTTGAAGCTAAAAAGAATATGCAATCAAAATTATAATTGATTATAGCGCTGGAGTTTTCTCCGGCGCTTATTTAATGAAGCAATCGAAATGGTTGCTTTTTTAAATAAGCGAAACGCTTTAATTAAGTAAGAGCTAAGGAGCTGTTTTTGTGAATACTTGGTCATATATTTTAAGAAGATTACTTTATACGATCCCTATTATTCTTGGGGTATGTTTAATTATTTTCGCGATCTTTAACCTTTCTGGTTATGATCCTGCCCAACTTTTATTAGGTAAGCACGCGAGTGCTAAACAAATTGCAGAGGTAAGACACGAGCTAGGTTTAGATCGTCCTCTTGTTGAACAATATATTGGTATCGTAAAGTCTGCCTTCACATTTGACTTTGGTCGTTCATGGGCAACTAAGCAGAGTATTATTGAGATGATTAAAGAAGGTGCAGTACCATCTCTTACTTTAACTCTTCCAGCTTTCTTAATATCGACTATTCTTTCAATCTTACTGGCAATTGTTGTTTCATTCTTTAGAGGTAAAGCAATTGACCGCACGTTAGTTATTATAAGTGTTTCTTTAATGAGTATTCCTTCTCTTGCATATATTCTTTTCTTCCAAAAGTTTTTTGCATATGAGCTAGGTTGGTTTGAAATTTCAGGTTATGAACACGGATTCCCTTACTTTATTCCTTACATCATTCTTCCTGTTATTATTATGGTCGTCTTAAACTTAGGTCCAGACCTTCGTTACTTTAGAACAGTTATTCTAGATGATATTTACCAAGACTATGTTCGTACTGCTCGTGCAAAAGGTCTTAGTGAAAGAGTCGTTCTTTTAAAGCACGTTTTAAAAAATTCATTAATCCCAATTATTACATATGTAGTTATTCAAATCCCTTTCCTTATTTTAGGTGCTCTACTTCTTGAGAGTTTCTTCTCAATTCCAGGGCTAGGTGGATTAACTGTAAAAGCTGTATTTGATAATGACTTCCCAGTTATTAAGGCAATGACGATTCTTTCGGCAATGGCCTATATCATCTTCACAGTAATTACGGATATTCTATATACAATCGTTGATCCAAGAGTAAGGTTAAAGTAGGAGTTGTCATGTCAGCAAATTTATCAAGCGAATCAAAATCACTATGGGGACATGCTTGGACTGAGCTTAAGAAAGATAAAGCCGCAGTCTTTAGTATGGTTGTTATTGGATTATATGTATTACTAGCTGCACTTACATTCTTTGGTGTAATTGCAGGTGAATGGTCAAAAGAAATTGGTGCATCTTATATGCCACCAAGTGCCGATGCATTATTTGGAACAGACATTTTCGGACGCTCTGTTGTTTATAAAACATTAAAAGGTGCGGAGATGGCAATTGGGATTGGTTTCTCTACTGCAACAATCTCGACTGTAATTGGTGTGACTCTTGGTCTTATGGCCGGATACTTTGGTGGAAAAGTCGATGAAATCATTGTTTGGTTTTACACGTCACTTGCATCGATTCCATATATCATGCTTCTTTTTGCCGTAACAATGGTACTAGGAAAAGGTACGTCGTCACTATTCTTAGCTCTTGGGGTAACTTCTTGGGTAGGTCTATGTCGTCTTGTGCGTGGTGAAGTTCTTCGTCACAAGGAAAGAGAATATGTCCAAGCAGCGGCAGCACTTGGAGCTGGTAATATGAGAAGAATGTTTAAGCATATTCTTCCAAATATCTTCCACATTGTTATCATTCAATTCTCACTAAGATTTCAACAGGCCATTAAGTCTGAGGTAATCCTTTCTTATTTAGGACTTGGTGTACAAGGTCAGCCATCTTGGGGAACAATGATTGATGACTCAAAACTTGAGCTTGCTCGTGGTGTATGGTGGCAACTTTCTGCGGCTACACTAGCAATGTTTGTGCTTGTTCTAGCACTAAACCTTCTTGGGGACGCTCTAAGAGACTCTCTAGATCCAAAACTTAAAGGTAAAGCGTAGGAAAATGCTCTACTATTAAAAAATAGCTTAATTAATTTACTCAGTATTCCGATAAATATTATTAAGAGGGCCTAGAGATAGGCCCTGATATTATAAACTTATGGGATTATGAGAGAGATAAACTTAAGCCTCCAGCAAATTCAAAACAAGCCTCTACTTAAAGGAGAGTTGTATTGGTCACGTCCAAGTGGCAGACGTCTTCTTATAGGCCGTGCTGGTGAGTTTGCAAATCTCGAGTTGATAGAAAAACTTTCTCAGCAAAACGATCATTTCTTTCAAAAAATAATCATCGATGAAGAGCGTGTCTCTAAAGTTATCGACCACTTTATGGATCTTCAAAAAGCCGAACTAGAGGAAGTGAAGTTTCGTTATCGTAATCTTATTCTCGTGGACTTTTATCGTGCTTTAAAAGAAGGTGAGAAGTCTTCAACACTGGACTTCGTTTTTATTTGTCATGAAACTTTCTATGAGTTCAACAATGATAAGATAAACCTTGAAGAAGAATTTATTAAAACAAGTGCTGTGACTTTTAAGAAGGCACAAGTTATTGCTTCTTCTGTTGTTTACTTGTCACTGGTATCTGGCTATCTCGACTTCAATTTTTTAAAAGAAGTTTTTAATACGATCCTTATGACATACTTTGCATATGTCTGTCGTAGCGGCGTAAGTGTATCTGATCGGTTATCAAGCCTAGAAGAGTCATATGACAATGTTAAGTATTTAAAGAGCTTAAGTAAGGACTTTTTTAACCTTGATTATAACTTAGATGATGATGTTAGTAGCCTGTGGCATAAGGTTCATGATCAAGTCTTTGCCTTAGAGTTAGAATTTGACTCTAATGATATTGAGGTCATTTTTAAATCCATTTTAGAAAATGTAAAAGACTATCGCTACTTCAATGATATTTTCTCTCAAGAAGATATTGGGAGGAGTGCTTAGATGACTAATAGAATTGAGGTTTACACATTTATTGAACAAGAGCTTTTTGATAAGCTAGGTGAATTAATGTGTGAAGACTTAAGTTTTATTCAAGTCAAAAATATTACAGAGCTTTTGGATAAGAAAAATATTATTGTTGGTGACGTCAGCTATAAGAATACCAACCCAATGGGGAAAGTTGTTTATATTAGTGAGGAAGTCAAAGTCGGTGAAGTCAGTCTTACTCCAGATGCTATCTATACGGAAAACTCATTTATTTTAAATGAAATTGAAAATTACTTCGGTGTTTTACAAACCCCTAAAAATCGTACATTTCCGCAGTTTACAAAGGTTAAGCAGTATAAAATTCTTTCTCGATTTAGTGTCGGTTATTATTGTGACCTTGCAAACCTTAAGGCCCATGAGAATGGATTTGATATTGAAAAGCTCTCGTTAAGCTTACAAGGAATTCTAAATGGTATTGTTTTAAAAAGGCAATGTGCTCCTGTTGAGATGGAGATGCTATTTAGTGACGAAGAGCTGCTCATTAATATGAATATTTCGTCGATCTTTATGGATGATGAATTGATTAATGAAATTTATCGTTTTGTCTCAAATGACTTTTCATACCTTTGCCTAAGAGTAAATCGTAAGCAAGGAAAGATGGATTTAAGATTCTCTCTTCAAAAGAAGAAGTCATATATTGCGCGTTTTGATTATGAAGTTGGAACGTCTAGAATTAGTCTAAATAGTGAAGTTGTAGCGAATACTAGTGAGAAAATTGTTGATCACTCTAACTACCATGACCCAATCGTAAAAAAGGTAACCCTTAAAGAATTAAAGCGTATGATCGATTTTCTTTCAAAGAGGGATGTAACAAACGATGACTTTCTCGATCACCTAGATGCTTACCCTGATAAGCAGATGCTAAAAGTTCTTGCTGATGATGACATTGATTTTATTAAAAAGTCAGTTCTTAATAAAGAGCGAGCGGAAAGCTTGAAAGAAGCGATCAGGCTAACAGTTGCTAATAGTTTTGAGGAGCAAAGTAGGGAAGAATTTAATGAAAACTTCTTTAACAAGGTGGACAGACAAACTTTAAAAGACCTTGTTAAGGCCGAAAATTGGCCAATTGATAATGATGCTCTAAAAGAAGAAATTAAATCAAAAATTCTAAGTGAAAAAGAGCCTGAAACCTATAATGAATACCTCAATTCAGTTCAAGGCTATGTCGAAGAAAATTATAATGTTCCAAGAGAAGACTTTGAAACGGTCAAAGATGGTGTTGAAGGAAGTCTTGCGGAAGAGTTTTTGGATAAGAGTGGTAAGTCTGTAGAGCAATTTATAAGAGAGTCAGAATACTTTGCCATGAAAGAAAAGGTTGCTCGTATGAGTCACTTATTTGAGCAAATGCAGGCCAAGTTAGAGCAAGCCAAGCATTCACCTAATTATGCTGCTCCTGTTAACGAAGGAAAAGGTGAGTCTCCTTTAGGAGCGATGGGAGAGCAACGAGTAATAGAAGATCTTGAGGAGAAGGTTAAGCAACTTTCAAAAGAGCTTGAGATCAAAAATGATTCAATCGAAGTAATGAGCCAAAAAGTTGATGCCGCTAATTTAGCTGCCACAGAAGATAAGCAAGAGCTTTCTCTGGCCCAACAAAAACTAAAAGAAGAGATTTTAAAGGTAGAAGACCTAGAGAAAGAATTATCGAAGTTTAATGGGGGGGCATCTGGAGGTGCTGGTTATGGTGATGATCTAGAGACAAAGCTTAAGGATGCTAATATTGAAATTAAGATGTACAAGCAAAGGCTTAAATTTGCTCAGTCTCAAATTCAAACATTAGAAAAAGCAAAGAAGGCCGCTGCAAGTGGTGGTGTAAATAATAAGAAAATTGCTCATCTTGAGAAGCTAATGGATAAACAAAATAAGATTAAATCGAAGATGGAGACAGAAATTTCCTCTCTCAAAAAAGATAATCATAAAATAAATCAGGAAAATAAAATCCTTTCAAATAAAATTAAAGACTTAGAGAGAAAGCTTAATAATAAAAATAAATCAGCAGCTTAATTTTTTTCTTGCCATTTTAGGTGAAGTCCCTTATAAATATTCTCACGCCTTACCAATGAAATTTTTGAAAAATTTTTAATTGTGCCCAGATGGTGAAATTGGTAGACACGCTAGACTTAGGATCTAGTGCCTTTGGCGTGGAGGTTCAAGTCCTCTTCTGGGCACCATCTTTTTGGTAGATCGCTTTCGCGGTCTTTTTTTTTGCCTTTTTTGCAGGTGGCAATTAGCAATAGGCTAATTGAAGCCGTGCAACCCTGATGAGCGACCACGATGGGAGCGAAAGAGGGTCCCATGCAAACTTGTTGACTCAATTTTAATTTCCAACTTCGTAAGATGAATTAATCGTATTACTCTTTTCCACGATTCTATGTTCCACTCTGCACGAAAACGTGCCTTGGGGCACCTTTTCCCGCAGGCGGTTGCTTCAAATCAATCATTTGCTATAATTAAATACAATTTGTGGTTTAAAAATTGGATCTAAGTGAAAATTATCAAAATAATACTAATAACTCTCTTTTGTTTCTTCTCTGTTCGTGCAGAACCAATCGATTTTAAAGAAGTAGTAAGAAGTAAGAATGTCGACTTCATTAAATTTCCATATCGAATAGCTTTTGATGGCGAACGACTGTCTGAGATATATAAAAAGTTTATTATTGATGAGGCCGTCGTCAGTATTAACCACGAAATGGTTAAGCGAACAATGAAGGCCAATCAAAAAGACTTCTCAAAATTACAAAAGGATACGATTCTTCAGCTTTATATTTCAGTCGATTTACTAGATTATAATAAATTCTCTGTATATCAACATCAGCTAAGTAAGACAGAGCAAATAAGTCATAAAAGTATGAACAGGATAAAGGAGCAGTTAGGCCAAAAGTCATTTCGCTCTTCTGTTTTTTATATGGCCTCTTATGGAAAGTTTTCGCAGGCTAATCCATCTTATGCAGATGTTAGCTTTTTACAAAACTCACCAGTCTCGCTAGGTTTAAGTTCTGCTTATTATCCAAAAGAGAGTTCATATAATATTTCTGGTAGTCTTTACTATTCTTATCTAACGACTGCTGAGATCGATAACTATACTAGTGATGAAGTTAAGGTAGATCCAGAAATTGGTGGAAATATTTATTTTTCTTACCGTTTAAAGTCTCCTGCTATTTCAGTTTATGCAGGTTTTGATTTTGAAAAGTTTAATACTTTCAACCTTGAAAACTTACAGAAGAACGACTTTGTTACTTTTGATACAAATAAAGTGCTCTATTTCACTCTAGGTGCCTCTCGCTCAATAGAGCTACTTGGTCATAAGATTTTTACTAAATTAAGTTATTCGCAGTCGCTGTCATCTCAACGAAGCATAAGTTTAGCTAACGCCGAAAATACACGAAGCTTTACTGGTAGCAAGATTCTCTTATACTTGTTTAAAAACGTCGGGAATAACTTCTTTGCTCATAGCTTAATTAAGTATCATTGGATGAATGGGCCATCTGACATCACGACACTGCGAGTGGGACTAGGGATTGGCTATATTTTATAAAACTTAAACTTTTATTCACTAATGCCGACAATATATATTGAGGTATATGTGAAAAAGTATAATTTAATTTCAGTTTTATTTATTGCTTTTATTTTTCAATCTTGTTCATTTGATGCTTACAAGTTTATTGCAGATGAAGGTTCAGTAGTTGAAGGGGATACTTTCGTTCTAACTCAAGATGATCTTGTTTTCAATCTTGGGACTGTTAGTGAGAAGAGTGACCTCTTACGATCGGATACCATTTACGAAGATATCCCAAAAAGAAATATCATTGAAAAAGAGATTTCTTTGAAAGGTAATCGTGCTCCAGCGTCTTCAAGTATGGACTATGATTTATATGTTGTTCAAAAGTTTGATACGGCCATGAAAATTGCTTTCTATCTCTACAAAGATATTCGTAAGTGGAAAGAGATTAGATCGTTAAATGGAACAATTGATATGCATGTTGGACAAACAATTAAGGTTCCAAGGATTCCTAAAGATTTGAAATATGTAAGACCTGAAGGTGAGCCGTATTTAATTAAGAAGGATGATACTCTTGGTAAAGTTTCACAAGATGTATATGAGGGCAATAGTCGTTTCTGGATTAATATTTGGGATAATAACAAAGAGATCATTGATGATTATGATCTTATCTTCCCTGGTTTTACTCTATACTATAAAGACTTTGCGACAGTTAAAAAGGAATATCGTGCTGTAAGAAATAAGTATGATTTTTCGAACCCGAAAAGAAGAGAGATCAGTTCTGAAAAAAAATAGATCTAATCAGTTTATTTTAGTTTCTTTGATCGTTGTCGGAGTTGTCATTTTTTCAATTTTTTTGAATCCTTCTAAGGAGAAAGCAGTACTCCCTGTGGTAGAAGTTAAAAAAGCCATCAGAGTTCAAAAGAGTAAAGTGCCCGCAATACCAATTGAAGAAAAACCTACTGAAGTAACTGAAGAGGTCAAGGTTGTTAAGAAAGTAGAAATTCAGCAGATTGTGATTGAAAGAGGAAAACCTAAAAATAAGAAAGGTATAATAACACAATCCTTTAGTTGGACTTCTCTTAATCAATTATCTCAATCTGGTAAATATATTATTGAAGTTTTCAATAGCAAAGGTGAATTAATAAATAGAGAGATCGTTGATCAACATTCATTTGACTTTAAAGAAAATCAAATCGGCCATTATAAAATTAAAATTTCTCATTTTGAAAATGATCAACTCGTTTCATTTGGTGAAAAGAATTTTATTCTCAATCCTCCTGAGAATAGCAAGCCGAAGCAGTTGAATAAGTATGTGATGAAGTATAATTCAAAAGGTAAGTGCTACCGAGTCGATCTTCCTGATTATAAGACCGCAAAGAAGTACTATATTGAAATTTATCGCGATAACAAAATGAAGAGAATTATTAGGGAGATCTGGTCAGATAGGTCTGAGTTCTGTTGGCAAAGCTCTCGCGATGGACGCTACTTCTTTCGCTATAAGTATATAGACTTCTGGGGCGGTCGTTCTCAGTATTCTGGTATTTCTGAAGTCATCTTTCCCATATCACCAATGACAAATTTTTAAAGGTGATAATACGGGGTTAATGTTTTCTTAATCTTTCTTAATCTTTCTCAATTTGTATGAACTTGGTTTGTCGAGCAACTTAGATATTGATAGGTTTTCCTATATCAAAATGTGAATTCTATTGAGAGGGAGGATTTATGCCTAAAATGTTAAAGGGATTTCTGTGTTTACTTGTGCTTATAACGGGCCTTAATTCATTTGCAAATGATCAGACAGATAGTGATCAAACAACTGAACCAATGCCTGTGCCGCTAAGTACTGCTTGTATGGTACAAGGAAATTTTGGTGATAACTTACCAATAAGAATAAAAATGACTCGTGTCTTTCATGAATGGGCCAAAAAGCGCATTATTGATAATACAACGATGGAAGAGTGTTATGAGATCGCTGGCGACATTGCCAACCTTGATATTGGAATTAAAGATGTAAAAACTGGTGAGATCATTAAGACAATTTCTGCGAAACTTTGGTTTAAGAATTTTGAAACTTCAGAATTTATTGAAGATGAAGTATACCGCGATTTCTAGAGTAAATTCAGGTGCTTGAGGCTCTTTAAAATTCAAAGGGCCTCGTTAATTTCGTGTGTACCTTTTATACAGCACTTGTAATGCTTTCAAATTGAAATGAAATATTCTTTATTGATGATAGTCTGGCTTTAGTTCAATTCTAAAATTAAAGGAAATTATCATGAAGGCATTTTTAATCGCATTCTTCGCTCTATTGATCTCTGCTAGTCCATTTGCTAGTGCTCTTGAGCTTCAAGAGAAGCTAAATATAATCAAAGAAGAAATTTATGATCAGGAGCACCAGAGTGCTGCTTTTGATATCACAATTATAAAAAGACAAAAGGCGCTTGATAACCTGCTTTTAAAGAGACAAATTTTAGCCGAAGAGACGGCATTACAACATGTTATAAGAAACCTTGAGGATCGCATGGCCCATAATGAATACTCGGCGGACGAAGAAGATCGTATTCTCGCTGCATTGAATACGTTACTAGAAGTTAGTGCGGCGGATGGGGAAGATGCCATTGATCGTTTCTTCGATGATCACAAAGACAATAGAGAATAATATAGTTTTATTTGGCCATCCTGTTGAGGTTTATTGTTTTGCCCAAATTTTCAAAAGGTGGTAAATAGGTGGCATGAAGACTCTTATTTTAGTATTTGCGGCGATTTCATCATATGCAATTAATATCAAAAAATTTGAAATTGATTACCGTGAGAAATCAAAAGAATTTGATGTCTCAATGCTTTCTGGAAAAAAGAAGGGGACTCGCTTCTATCAAGGAACAATAAGTGATACGATTGAGCAGCCAGTAGATAAGGTTCTAGAGACTGTTCTTGCCTTTGATAAGCGTTGTAATAACGAGTATAGGGATAAGCGTACGCTTTCTGCTAAAAGTATCTTATGTCCATTCTCAAGTGATTCTTTAATCGAATCAGTAATAATCAAAGATCTTAAAGTAAAAAAACTGGATAAGAATGAAATTAAGCGATTTGTCGTAAAGCGCAGGTCCTATAATCGCGGTCTTTATACATATAATGATCTTATTCGTGTTTATCGTTATATGGATGGCTTTAAGATCACGATGGAGATGATGAATGATAAGCAATCTGAAGCTTATATCGCTTCTCCTCTTAGTAATAACAGTGTGATGCAAACCTCTGGTGGGGTTTACTATATTATGCCGGCCTCTGGCGGTAAAACTCGCTATACATATACATTCACTTGCAGCACGGATCACTGGTTACTTAATAAATCGATAACGGTCTCAACATTTTTTAGCAACATGGCCAAAAATTTACGATCTGAATTTGAGACAATTAAAAATTGAACAATTGTATTATTTCCATGGCCCTTGAAACACAGCGTCTAGCGTGTTACAGTCCCGGAAATTAAGAAAATACGCCTATTTATCAATGACGGTCACTTAGTCATTATCCCGCTCTTGAATCGAGCAACATCCGTGGCCAGCATTCTAGGCTAGCGTTTAAGGAGTCAAAATTGAATTTTAACGAAATTCCACTTAGGGAATCGCTGCTTCGTGCACTCGAAGATAGAGGTTTCGAAACAGCAACAGATATCCAGTCTCAAGCTATCCCACTACTAATTGAAAAGGACACTGACTTTGTTGGTCAGGCCCAGACAGGGACAGGAAAGACTGCGGCCTTCTCTCTTCCACTACTTCATCTTCTAGATACTAGTAGTAAATCAATTCAAGCAATCATTCTTTCTCCTACGAGAGAGCTTGCTAATCAGATTTGTGATGAAATTAAGAAACTATCAACACATGACAATATTAAAACAATGTCAGTATATGGTGGTACACCAATTGATAATCAAATTAGAAACCTAAAGAAGATTAAACCACAAATTGTTGTCGGTACTCCAGGACGTGTTCTTGATCTTATCGGTAGACGTGTACTTCAACTTGCAGAAGTTAAATATGCTGTTTTAGATGAAGCTGATGAAATGCTAGATATGGGATTCCTTGATGATGTTAAGGAAATTCTAGCTCAAGCTGAAAATAAGAAGACGTGGATGTTCTCAGCAACTATGCCACCGGCAATTCTTGATTTAATTAAGAATTACCTTGATGAACCAGAAATTGTAAGAGTTCAAAAGAAGACTCTTTCAAATGATAATATCACTCAGAAGTTTTACCTAGTTCGTGATCAAAATATGAGAGAAGCGGTTTGTCGTCTACTTGATGCTGTTGAAGACTACTACGGGATTATCTTCACAAAGACAAAGCTTGAAGCAAGCTCTCTTTGTGATGAATTAAATCTAAGAGGTTATCTTGCAGATTCTCTTCACGGAGATATGGACCAGAAGCACCGTGATGTAACAATGAAGAAGTTCAAGAACAAGAAAGTTAAACTTCTTGTATGTACTGACGTTGCTGCTCGTGGGATTGATGTTGATCACTTAACTCACGTTTTCAACTATGGCCTTCCACAAGACCTTGAGTCTTATGTTCACCGTATTGGTCGTACAGGACGTGCTGGTCAAAAAGGTTTAGCTCTTTCAGTTATTTCACCAAGTGAAATTAGAAAGATCTCTGCTCTTGAAAGACTAACAAAGGCAAAAATTGAAAGAGAAAGAATTCCAACTGTCGATACTCTTAAAGGTGCTATGGTTCGTCGTAAGCTTAATCACTTTGATGAAATCTTTGAAGAGCTTGAAAGTGATGACAACCTTGATGAAAGTTTCAGTATTTTCGCTGAAAATTTTGATCATCTAGAAAAAGAACAAGTACTAAGAGCTATGTACATGTCACTATTCTCTGATAATCTAAAGCGTTTTGAAATGAATCCAATTATTGATATGGAGCCAAGACAAAGAGGAGAGCGTGGAGAGCGTGGTGCTCGTGGTGCTCGTGGTGAAGTTAGAGCTGACAATCGTGGAAATATCCGTTGTTTCGTAAACTATGGACGTGATGACGGTGCTCAAATTAAGTCTTTCCTAGATGCAATTGCTGGTGAGCTTAATATTGACCAAAGAAAGATCCGCAACGTTCAACTAAAAGAGAAGTTCTCTTTCATTGATATTCCTATCGAAAGTGGAAAACTACTTATTAACGGTGAAGAGCAAGTATTCATTGGTAATAAGAAACTAAGGTTTGAAGCGACAAAAGAGCGCTCACGTGATGGTGGACGCGATGGTAATCGTGGTGGACGTTTTGGTCGTGGTGGCGATCGCGGTGGACGCGGTGGTGATCGTGGCGGTCGTGGTGGTTTTGGTAACCGTCGCAACTCAACACGTTCAAACGGTAATAGAGGAAACTCTCGCAGCTCAATCTAATTAAATGAAAAAATATGATGTCATAATCATTGGTGCTGGTGCCGCAGGTTTATTCTGCGGCATTCATGCTGCCAAGAGAGGAAGAAGCGTTTTAATTCTTGAAGGTGCCAAAGGCCCAGGGAAGAAGATTCTTGTCTCAGGTGGAGGCCGTTGCAACTTCACCAACCTTGATGTCACGCCTAATTTCTATGTTTCAAGTAATCCTCATTTTTGTAAGTCGGCCTTAAGCCAGTACACGAATTGGGACTTTATTTCTTTTATTTCTGAACACAATTTAACGTATACAGAAAAGACTCTAGGGCAGCTCTTTTGTGATCAAAAGTCTCGTGGGATCCTAGAGGCCCTACAAAAGTCTATTCCAAGTAACTGTGAATTGAGAGTAAATAGTCGTGTTGTCGATGTAGAATATGAAGAAGAGTATGTGGTTTCTTTAAGTGATGGAATAACCTTCACAAGCGAAACACTTGTTCTTGCAACAGGTGGCCTTTCTTTTCCTGGGCTTGGTGCAACCGATATCGGTTACCGTGTGGCCAAAAAGTTTGGTCATAAGTTAATCGAGACGACACCGGCACTTGTACCGTTCACGCTAGGTAAGGTTAATACGAATCTGGCAGGTATTGCAATTGAATCGGAAGTAAAAGTAGGGAATATGAAGTTTCTAGAAAATATTCTATGGACTCACAAGGGACTAAGCGGTCCTTCAATCCTAAAAGCATCTTTGTATTGGAATAAGAAAGATGAAGTAAAAATTAATTTCCTTCCAAAATCTGATCTTTATGAGATCTTAAAAGAACATAAGAAGAAGAATCTCGTAAATGCTTTAAAGGAGCATCTCCCAACTCGTTTTGTTGAGCTTTGGCTTACACAACATGAGCTTCCTTTAAATAGAAATTGTGCTGAATTGTCTGGAGCACAAAAAGAAAAACTTATCGAAGTTATGCACCATTGGACCTTTGTACCAAGTGGAACTGAAGGTTATCGAAAGGCCGAAGTTACGAGAGGTGGTGTCGATACTAATCAAGTGAGCTCTAAATCAATGGAGAGTCGATTGCAAAAGAATCTTTACTTTATAGGTGAAGTTCTTGATGTTACAGGACTTCTTGGAGGATATAACTTCCAATGGGCCTGGTCTTCTGGCTATGTAGCTGCAAAATATGTATAATTTCTCTATGAGAAATAAGAAAAAAGAAAAAGCAGTCATATTTACTGGTGGTGGAAGTGGAGGACACGTCGTTCCTGCTCTTACTTTAATTGAAAAATTAAAGCAGGATGGAGTAAGAATTTACTATATCGGCTCTTATTATGGAATTGAGTCTAAACTAACTCAAGGTAAGGTTAATCGCTATATTGGTGTTTCAACGGGCAAACTTAGAAGATATTTAGACTGGCAAAACGTGACAGATATTTTTCGCTTAATGATTGGGCTAATCCAATGCTTTTACTATCTTGCCCATATTCGAATGAGAGCAAATACAATAGTATCAATGGGTGGCTTCGTTAGTGTTCCAACTGTTGTTGCGGGAAAACTCTTAGGCTACAAAATTATTGTTCATGAACAGACTTCTCGCGTGGGGCTCGCAAATAAGATTGCTTCACTATTTGCTCACCGTGTATTTGTAAGTTTTAAAGATTCATTAAAATACTTTCCTCAAAAAATTGTTCGCTATTCTGGTTATCCTGTACGGGATGAATTTAAGACGACTCAGTTGAAGACTCGTACCTTCAAAGGCATTGAATTAAAAGATTCTGAAGCACCTATTTTATTTATCACTGGAGGAGGAAATGGTTCAAAGCTTTTAAATGATAAAATTAAGGAGAATTTAGACTCGTTAACAAAGGAATTTGTGGTTATCCATCAAGTGGGAAGCCAGTATATTGATGAATATAGCTCTCTTGAAAGTAGTCGCTATTATCCAGTTGCTTTCCTTGGGGACGAGATGCCAGATCTTATGAAGGCCGCAAAATATATTATTTCTCGCTCTGGTGCTGGAACAGTCGCGGAGTTAATTGCGATTGGAAAACCAAGCCTTTATATTCCACTAAAGATTGCTCAAAAAAATGAACAATATCATAATGCAATGGAAGCAAATCGTCTTTTGGGATCAGTTGTTATTACTGAGGATGAATTTGGAAATTGTGATTTACTTGAAGAAATTAAAAAAATCCCATCACATGCTACCCCTCAAGATAGGGAGCATGCGAGTGAGATTATATTAAAAGAAATTTTACAGTCTTAGTAGGACGCCGCGAGACTTAATTGTCTTGATGTAGTTTGAGAAAGGTTTAATCTTTCTTCTTAGATTCGATAGGTGAGTATCAATATTTTGTGAGTTTACATCACTGTCGGCCCAAACAACTTGAGAGATATGATCTCTTGAAAAGATTTTGTTAGGGTTAGAAGCAAGTAGTGTAATGATCTTATACTCAGTTGTCGTGAGTTTAATTTCTTTACCTTCAAGAGTGACATTTTGTTGATCAAGGTTGATTGAAAAATTATGATCTTCAAAATTAATCTCATTCTTCTTTTTACGACGGTGCTTACTTTTCTTAGCTTCAACTTTATTTTTAATACGAGCAACTAGTTCATTGATAGTAACTGGCTTAACAATAAAGTCTTGTGCACCAATTTCAAGTCCTTTTACACAAGCTTCCTCTGAAGGATCTCCCGTTAAGAAGATAACAGGAGTGCGTGGAGCTAGTTCTCTGGCCTTGCTGAATAGTTCGAAGCCATTCACTTCTGGCATGTGAAGATCCAGTACCATGATGTCTGTTTTATTAGTGTTTAAGAAACTTAATAACTCCAGAGGATTCTGAATTAACTCCAGTTCAAAATCATCCTCAAGAAGATCTTGGTAGTTCTCTAAATTATCGCTGTCGTCGTCAACGATTGTTACGTGTGGCTTATGTGCCTTTAAAGATTTTGACATGATTCAACTTCTCATTCTTTAGTTTTGAACTATAACATGTTGATTTTAAAGGTTGCTTCATATAATCGTCAATAAGATAAATATATGCTCGTCGCGTCTTTGTGGAATAATTTATAGAATTTCTTTAATTATAGGTACTTAAGGAGCTGTAATCTTGATAAAAAAAAGCCCCTAGTTTCTCTCTAGGGGCCTATATTCGTAGCTTAAAAAATATTTAATGCCGACAATTTTGCCTAATCTTTACTCTTTTTTTCTTTTCTAACTACTGAACGTTTATTAGCAGCAAGCTCTTTCTTTCTGATGCGAATATTTTGTGGAGTTACTTCAACCCACTCATCATTATCAATCCAGTCTAGTGCCCACTCAAGAGTTCTTGGTCTAACAGGAGGAAGGATAATGTTTTCATCTTTCCCAGCAGTTCTTACAGAAGTAAGTTGTTTACCACGACAAACGTTAACGTTCGCGTCGTTTTCTTTTTTACTTTCACCTACTACCATTCCTTCGTAAACCATATCACCTGGCTCAACAAAGAATTCACCGTTGTTTAGAAGGTTAAATAGAGCATAACCTGTAACTTTACCTGTTCTGTCTGAGATGATTGCTCCATTTTGACGAGCAAGCATGTCACCAGCATATGGACGGTAACCTAGGAATTCTGTTGAAAGGATTCCTTCACCACGAGTGTCAGTCATGAAAGCACCACGGTATCCAATTAGACCACGTGATGGAATTTCAAACTCAACTCTTGTACGACCTTCACCAATTGGCATCATTGAAGACATGATCCCTTTTCTGATTGAAAGCTTCTCTGTAACAACTCCTGTGAAATCTTCAGGAACATCAAGAACAGCTAGTTCATATGGCTCATGCTTTTGACCATCAATTTCTTGGAAAAGAACTTCTGGTCTTGAAACCATAAGCTCAAACCCTTTTCGTCTTAGTTCTTCGAATACGATAGCGATTTGAAGTTCACCACGTCCTTTAAGTTTATATACTTTGGCATCGTCAGTACCTTCGTACTGAAGAGCAACGTTTAAACGACAAGCATCTTGTAAAAATTCTTCTAACTTTCTAGAAGTTAGGTATTCACCTTCTTGCCCACTCATTGGAGATGTTGAAACGGAAACGTTTACAGCAACAGTAGGTGGCTCAACTTCAATTCTCTCTAGAGGATTTTGAGCTGTTGTTGGTGTGATTGTATCTCCAATATGAACCTCTTCAATACCTGCACAAATTACGATCTCACCAGCATGGGCTTCATTAACCTCTACTGTTTGTAGACCTGAGTAAGTTTGAATATTTGAAACTTTAAAGTTCTTAGTTTTACCATCACCGATACAAGTGAATTGTTGGTTTTTAACAATTGTACCTTTGTGGATACGACCTACAAACTGCTGTCCTAGGAATTTTGAGTATGTAAGGTTCGATACTAGAAGTTGTAGTGGAGATTCAACGTCTCTTTCTGGTTCAGGGAAGTAATCAGATACCATAAAGTCTAGTACTGGAATCATGTCATCTCTAACTACACCTGGCTCCATTGCGGCCCAACCATTTTTAGCTGAAGCGTAGATGAAAGGGATATCAATATCGAAATCTTCAACTTCAAGTTCTGTCGCAATTTCAAGAAGTAGGTCTTCACATTCACCTTTTACTTCGTCAATTCTTTGGTCTGGACGGTCAACTTTGTTGATAATAACGGCAACCTTAAGTCCACGTGAAAGTGCTTTTCTAAGTACAAAACGAGTTTGCGGAAGAGGACCTTCTGATGCGTCTACTAGAAGTAGTACACCATCAACCATCATTAGTGATCTTTCTACTTCTCCACCAAAGTCCGCGTGGCCTGGAGTATCAAGTAGGTTAATCTTTGTGTCTTTGTAAAAGAAAGAACAGTTTTTAGCTGTAATTGTAATCCCGCGTTCTTTTTCGATCTCGCCAGAGTCCATTACTCTCTCTTCAACTTCAGCGCGTTCGTCAAAAGTATTTGATTGCTTTAGGATTTCATCAACCATGGTTGTTTTACCGTGGTCAACGTGCGCAACTACTGCGATGTTTTTTAGTTTCTCGAATTGACTCATTGTGCCCCTTTCTTGCCTGTCTTATCTGCTTTCTATTAATGAATTTATTTGCTACACAATATATATGATTCAGCTTGTAAATGTAACTAAATCTTTTGGTGGCCGAACGCTTTTTGAAGAAGTGACGTTCTCCCTCAATACGGGTGAAAGAATAGGCCTAGTCGGACGTAACGGAACTGGTAAATCGACTTTGTTTAAGGTTATTACTGGTGTTGAGTCCTATGATAGTGGCCAGGTGAAGATACCAAAGTCTTATAAAATCGGTACTTTAGATCAACATATCCACTTCACACATGAGACTGTAATTGCTGAATGTATGTCGGCACTTGGGCCTGAATTTGAGTATGAGACTTATCGTGCGGAAAAACTCTTAACTGGACTAGGCTTTTCTGATGAAGATTTTTTAAAAAGCCCTCAAAGTTTTTCTGGTGGATATCAGATTCGAATTAATCTCGTCAAAACTCTTTTAACTGAGCCAAACTGCCTATTATTAGATGAGCCAACAAATTATCTTGATATTGTCTCACTTCAGTGGCTTCGTTCATTTCTAAGAACATTCCAAGGTGAAGTGATTATTATTACTCACGATCGCTCCTTTATGGACTCGGTGACAACTCATACCATGGGTGTTCATCGTGGAAAGCTTAGAAAAATAAAAGGGCCGACTAAGAAGTACTACGAACAACTTGAGCAAGATGAGATTATTTATGAACAAACTCGTGTGAATCAGGAAAAGAAAATAAAGCATATGATGGATTACGTGGACAAGTACCGCGTAAGTGCTAGGGGTGCATCACAAGCTCAGTCGCGACTTAAGGCGATTGAAAAAATGCAGGATATGAAGCAACTTGAAAAGATTGCTGACTTAGACTTCTCATTTAATCATACTCCTTGTCCGGGAAAACAGATTATGAAAGTTCATGATCTAAGTTTTGGATATGATGATGAAGACTTATTTTCAGGTGTAAGCTTTGAAGTCGACCGCGAGGATCGAATTGGGATTATAGGAAAAAATGGAAAGGGGAAGTCGACACTCCTCAATGTTCTCTCCCATGAACTTAAACAAGGGACTGGAGAGATTTGGGAGCACCCAAGTCTTGCTCTTGGTCACTTTGGTCAGACTAATGTGAAACGCCTTCACGCTGAAAATACAATTGCTCAAGAGATTCAAGAGGTAAATACAGAACTTCCTATTACAAGAGTAAAGGCCATTGCTGGGACAATGCTCTTTACTGGTGAAGATTCTGATAAAAGAATCTCTGTGCTGTCAGGTGGTGAGAAGGCAAGAGTTATGCTTGGAAAGATTCTGGCAAAAAAAACGAACTTACTCTTCCTCGATGAGCCGACAAACCACTTAGATATGGAGAGCATTGAGTCTCTTGGTGAGGCCATAAACGACTATGAAGGGGCCTGCCTCATTGTTACACACAATGAAGATCTTCTAAGGTCTTGTGTTAATAAGCTTGTGATCTTTAGAAAAGATGGCGCCGAGTTTTTTGAAGGAACGTATGACGAATTTCTTGAGAAAATTGGCTGGGAAGAAGATGCTAAACCAGTAAAAGATAAGCCTGCGCCTGTAAAAGTTGAACCAGTTAAGAAGGAAGAGGCTAAGGTATCTGGAAATAAATACAAAGAAGAAGAGATCATGGCGCAGATCGAGACTTTAGAAAAGTATCAGTCTGTATTAGAAGAAAAGATACAGAATGCTTCAGCGGCCGGAGACACCGATGCAATAACTAGCGCAGGCCATGAGCTTGAACTAGTTAATGCAAAAATCGATGAGTTATTAGAGTTGTTGTAATTATTGTTCTTGTGCTGAACTCGACTTCGAAGAATCAGAAGGGCCAGTTCGAATTGCTTTATCCGCCTTGGCATTAGCACATTCTGTGGCATCGTTCTCATCACAAGGGCAGTAGGCCAGAAGTTTTGACTTGATATCAAACTTCTTTTGCTTTTCAGAGTGTGCTTCACAAATTAGTTTCTTAAGACATACTCCCTTATTTGAACAATTGGCATTCTTTCCTTCAAATAACTTCTCATTCGTATCAAAGTTACAGTTGTAATAGATTAAGTCATCTGGAAGAAGTTCTTCTTCTTGCTCTATTTCAACTTGCTCAGGAACAAATTTCTCCTCGTCGCCACCATCTGCTTCTCGTGGAATTGATTCCGGAATCGCCACTGGTTCTTTTTCTTCGACCTGAGGGACCGGTTCTTCTTCAACTGGCTCTTGAACAACTGGGGCTGCCGGTATTTCTGGTTTTTCAAAAATTGTTGCAAGCCTCTCTTTAAGAGCGTTACAACTAAAGGCCTTTTTAGGTGTACTTTTTGATTCACAAAAACAATTCACATTATCAATAATCTTTTCAAATGTTTCTTTGTTATTATTATAGCGCTCTTTTAAAGATTCTTTAAAGTTAGGAACTTTAGCAGAAGCCTCAAGACACTGAGCTGTTGCATAAGCATAAGAAGGTGAGACCTTAATACAAATACCAGCTTCACTATTTCTTTTTGAGTTTCTTGTTGCAACAAATTGTACCGGATCTAGACTAGAGTCGTAGGCTCCAAAAATTTTCGGGTTACAACGGAAAAGGTTCTTTCCACCACAGCTATAGCTATTCGTATATACTTCTGAGTCGACACTCTTTACTTTATCTAGTCCAGAAACCTTCCAAGGAGCTTGGCAATAGCTCCCTTTTCTTGTGGATGCCCATCCACCAAAGTAGCACATATTATTACAGTCTTGTCCTTCTGCACAGGCGGTAGGGATTAGCATATCCATGACAAAATTAAACGAATACCTTCCACCATTTGTACTTTCAACTTTATAAAGTCCATTGCGCGATACTTCGGCAAGAGTTTTCAGATAAGCTTCGATAATATCTGAAGTATATTCACTTTGTGGGAGCATCGTTAAAGCTTGCTGATAAATATAATTATCAGAAACAGCAACATCTGTTGTTGAAATTGGGTAGGTTACCTGAATACCAATTTTTGGGTTCTTTAAAAACGGTTTAACCTTGATGTATTTCTTCGACTTCGTTTGAATTAAATAGTGTTCCTTTGTAACATTAATTAATTTCCCTGTGTTGTATACAGTCGGAACCGTAAATGCGTACGTATTAAAAATTGAAGTAATTGAAAATAGAACAGAAATTAAAAACTTCATCTTATACCTCCGTTCCAAGTTCAATGACACTACACTTGTTCTCAATAGTTGAGTTAAGAATTGTTTTTACGTGACATGGGTTATCGTCAATAGTCTCCTCATCGTTGAACTCACACGTGATTTGATAAGTTTGATTCTTACACTTATAAGTTTGAGCACACACTCGAGACTTTGAGTTATCATTTATACATTGCTTAGGGTCTTTTTGTGAAAAAGAGATCAACTCAAATTTTCCAAAATCAATTTGTTCGCTTTGATTTGTACAGATCTCATCACGACATTTTCCGTAAAGCTTTGCGGTTGGAGTGAAGCCGTCTTTAGGATCATAGTTATAGCTTTGATCGATTGGATAGCAATTACTACGTCCAACTCTTTCAAGTTCTTCCTTAGAAAGTTTTAATCTCTTTGGTCGACAATTACTCTCTTTTGCTAAGATATTCTTTGTTCTTTCGTAACAGAAGTAATACCTTCTCTCAATTTCTGGAACTTGTTCCTCAACTGGTTCTGGTCTTGCGGCCTCTGTTGTCTTGATTTCAAGGGCACCGCGATCCATTGGGTTTAATAGGGCCACTTTTACAATGTTGCGAGCACTTTCATTTTGAATACAACGAACTGTCATTTCGCCAGCTGAAACAATCCTAAGAGTCGTTTGTGAATTATCGTAGCAGTAATTACTTTCTTTATTCACTTCCTCTTCTTTGACTGCATGGTAGAGCTTTCTTACTTCCTCTTTATCGCGATATACATCTAACTTTATACGGACATCTCTTAGAGAGTCTCGAGTAGTTGTGGATGTATCTCCTTTGGCAATCTTATCTACTAATATCTTTTCTTCTTGTAAAAGAGGATCGGCCTTTTCCATAATAACTTCTGTAAGCCTTGCTTTTAAATGTGCTGTAAACGCATTTTTGTAGGCATCTGACTCTAGAATATTAATTTTAGAACCATGAATACTCGCTTCATAGAACTCATGACCTTCAATTATTTGATCCACGATCTTATCGTCGTTTGCAAGCAAAGGTGTTGAGAAGAGTAGTGGAGCTATGAGTCCACATAGTTTTAAAATCTTTTTCTTTGAATAAGTCATTACGATAATTCCCTTTCTCTCATTACTTTATTCTTATCGGAGAGATAGCGAAAATACTTGAGTAAATGTGTGCTTTTCTAAGTGTTTAAAATCTCTATTGGTTGTGAGATTTCACATTATTGCTTTTTTGGCCTGGTTGGCCTTTATGTCCACCACCTTTCTGGTTGGACTGCGACTGGTTAATGACACGATCACGTGATTCTAAAGTAACTTTCGTTGCACTAAACCAAGGATCTTCAATTTTAATCTGATCTTCGTTACCATCTAGGATCGTGATGACTGGCACAATATCATAAGAGTCTTTCTTTTCTTGTTTTACTGAAAGCCTAATGGTTTGAGGTCCTTTGCCCTTTCTCGCACTTGAGTTTTCAAGTTCAACAACATACTTACTTTCTTTTCTTAGAGTTTTGTACTTTTTACGAGGGCAACCGCCAAGTTTGTAAGCGGTGACAACATCAACTGCACAGCCGTCACTAATATAGTACATAAGATCGTATTCAACGACGATTCGATCAGGAGAGTCGGCATCAATAGTAATTTCTTTCTTAGGAAAGAAGCTTTTGCTAAGCTTTATCTTCATTTCTGAAGCTTGAATAGCGACTGCAAAAATAAGTACTAATGAAAGTTTTAAGACATTACTAAGTCTCATATTACCACCTCAGAATAGTTTTCTAGGTTACTCATCGGAATTTATTTTAAATTATTAAATTTTAGTGGAACCGAGTTTGCCATATCTCTAACAAAGACTTCATCTAGCTCTCTATTAAGATCTTTGTCTAAGCAAAAAAGGGTGTTTTCATATGAATGGTCGGTAGCATTGTGTTGAAAGTTGTAACTACCAATACTTGATAGGATTCTATCAAAATAAAAAACTTTTGAATGAAGAAAACTAATGTGTAGCCATACACGTGTATTTTCAAATCCTGAATAGTCATTGATTAAGTTTTCAAAATGGGCCTCTCCAAAATAGTCATTCCACTTCTTTATGCTCTTAAGCTTTTTCTTTATTCTCTTACGGAGCGATTTATCGCTAATATCTTCATTTAAAATGAGATCCTTAATTTCTTCATTTTTAATATCGATAATTTCATTACCTGTCATATCTGTGCCTGTTGTAATGAAATCTAATGAGATTCCTCTTTCTTGAAGATCTTTTAATTTGTGATGAAGCTTGTTGAACATTTTAAAAGTATCAAATTTTTCAATGAGTGGTGCCTCTTTAAAGACTGACCTGTAATAAGTATCAGATCGAATTGGGTCCATAATTCCTAAGTATTTATCAATATGATTAAGGGCCAATAGGTAGGCGTCTCCAATATTGGTTTGATATTCATATGGAGATTGTTGAATAAAGCGACAAACTCCATTCATACGCGTTTCTTTGTTATTTAATACTCTGTCGTATTGGGCCTGGCCCCTTAATTCGTTCTTGGTTTCCCATTTCTGTCTTGCTTGGTAAAATTTAAGTTCTTTACCGAGATCGGCAATAGCTTTGCGAGAATTCTTCTTTTTAAAATATTGCCAATCTTTTAAGAAACCGATGGCGATATCAGTTACAAGTGGCCCTTGGATAATGACATCGATATCTTTATTTTTAAAATCCGTGTCACGAGATAAATTGTCTGCATTTAATTGATTTTGACCACCAATGATTGCAGTCTTGCCATCCACAACAAGCTTCTTATGGTGATAAACGGTTCGTCCTTCATGCTTCCAAAAATCATTCGCTCTTATGATTTGCACACCTTTCTTTTTTAGTTTCTTAGGACATTCATTATGACCTAGCGCCTTTGACATCATCTTGTCTTCCATAACATATACTTTGACGCCACGTTGGTGCGCATTTATCAGTTCATCAATAAGTACCTTTACAGAGCTGTCACAAACAAAGCTAAGTGAAGACATTAGGACTTCAGATTTTGCACCTCGAATTAACTCTAGTTTCTTCAGGTAAGAGTGATGGTTTTCTAGAACTCTTACTTTATTTCCAAAACTCAGTTGAGACTTGGATACCTCATCCATTGTGACTTGAAAGTTCGTTGTGAGATAAGGGTGCTCTATTGCATTATAATCAATTTTATCGAAGTCTTTAGAAAATAGAGAAAAGTCAGTGATCTTTTGCCTAATAGGTGGATGATTTAAAAACCCCCACTCTTTAAGTGGGTATTCATCCACAAGGTGGTGTCTTTTCTCATTAGAAAAGTTGAATTGAGAGTAGTAATTGATCTTGGCCTCATTAAAAGTCGTGCCTCTATATTCATTAATATAGGCTTTATAATTTGTTTGGTAGTCATCTTGTAAAAGGTGCCAAGTTAACTCGAACCATTTTGTATTTTCGAGTCTTCCATATTGATCTTTTTTATAGCTGTATGTTGCTCTGTCTTCGCTTGACTGATCAATAACGTAGTCACGATCTAAAAATGGAATCTGAAGCGCAAGGGCATTCGTGGCCATGATAAATATGAGAATTAATTTTTTATACATGCTCATATTCTAGAGCGAATTAAGGAAAATATATTGAATTTTGAAAGATCTACTAACCTGTTTAAAAAGAAAACAGCTGTAATTTAAAGTAGTTGTGGGCTTTTTGCGTACTTCTTTATTCCTGCAATGATCTTGCTCGCATAAACTCCATCAATAATTCGATGATCCAGAGTTGCCCCAACTGTTAGGGTGGGTCTTGCGATAATTTCTCCATTTTCAACGATGGCCTCTTCCTTGATCTTAAATAGACTTAGAACAACTGGGACATGAGAGATTGTTGGAATTGGTGCAAAGGCAAACTCAGCGCCAAAGTTTCCTACACTCGTAATCATGCATGAACCAAATGGGTCACGCTTAACACTAAAGAGGCTGGTATAGAAATTAAGTCGATACATAGCAATATCAAGTAGAGTAAGAGCTGGTCTGGCCAGAAAGTTTGGAATGAGTGCGACAACTTTCTTCACTTTCTTAAAAGACTTATCCTTATCATTTCTTATATTCTTTGCACTATCCATGAGTTCTTTTTTTATCTCAAAAACACTCTTTCTATCGGCATCTCTGATAACAGTTCCTGAAAGGTCACGACCACTGTGATCCACTGAAACTTGTAAGAAGATATCGACGCTCTCTCTTTGGTAAAGATTTGAGCCTCTAATCATACGGTTTATCTGCGGGTTTTCGTGAAAAACTTGCGCAATAATCTTTGTGAATAGGTGAGTAGGTGTAATCCCTTTCTCTTTTGTATATTCTTGAAAATTTGTTGCATCAAATTTTAAGAGTCCATATGTCGAGGGATCAACAGGCATTTTCCATGTATTCATGGACACTTTACGCCAAGATGAAAGATGCTTTACCTTTTTAAGTTTAATATGTCTCATAATCGAGAGTTTGCTTTTTGGTCACCGATATATTTAAAACGAGGTGTTTCAATACCATCGATAACAACTGTCTCAATAAACATTTCTAGTGGTCGTACCCACAGCTTACCAAGATCATTTTCATAAAGGCATTCGTAGTAAACTAATTCTTCTAAAGTTTCAGAGTGGCGTACGATATCGTGAACGATATAATTCATGCCCTTGTAGTGCTGGTATAGGCCACCTTTAACAATCTTGCTCATTAGTCTTTTCTCACTTTTCGATAAAATTTTATTGCGGCCATAAGAACTACTCCTAAGGCAATTATTCCACCAACTCCATAAAGGATTCCTTCTAAGCTTTTAATCACTGCAAGGAAAACAATAGCAAAAAGAAATAGCGTCGCTACTTCATTCCAAACACGTAAGAATTTTGCAGAGTGAGGAAATTTGTCATTTTGAAGCGCCTTAAAAATCTTATGACACTTAAATTGATATACTAACAGTAGTAAAACTAAAGTTAGTTTGAGGTGAAGCCAGTAGTGACCTTTCATTGGCCAATAAGTTGTATAAACTAAAGAGGCCCCGAAGATAATAGTGGCAATACACGCAGGCCAGGTAATTCCATACCATAGCCTGCGAGACATAATCTTAAATTGAGCACTTAAAATAGTTCGTTCGCTATCACTCTTATCTTGCGCCTCTGTATGATAAATAAAAAGACGAACAATATAGAAAAGTCCAGCAAACCAACAAACGATACTAATTAAATGTAATGCTTTTAAATACTCGTAACTCATTATTTTCCAAATGTTGGAGCACCAGTGATATTTTCCTCATAGAAATTACCGAATGTGCTCATTTGCTTGTGAAAGCTAACTGCAAGCTCTTGTGCTTTAGCTGTATAAGCATCCTGATCTTCCCACGATTTTTGTGGATTTAAAATTGTGCTTGGAATTTCTCCTACAACTTTTGGAATATTTAGACCAAAGATAGGGTCTTGTTCAGTTTCAACATTTTGAAGATTATTTGCTTGAATATTGCGAATAATTTGTCTTGTAATATTAAGTGGGAAGCGCTGGCCTGTTCCATAAGCACCACCAGTCCAACCAGTGTTTACCATCCAAACGTTAAATCCTAACTTGTCGATATATTCACCAAGTAGTTTCGCATACTCGCTTGGGTGGCGAAGCATGAAAGGTGCACCGAAACATGAAGAGAAAGTAGCTGTTGGCTCTTTAACTCCAATTTCAGTACCAGCAAGTTTCGCTGTGTAACCTAGGACAAAGTAGAACATTGCTTGTTCTTTAGTAAGCTTTGCTACTGGAGGAAGAACTCCAAAGGCATCAGCTGATAAGAAGAAAACATGCTTTGGAATATCTCCACGAGATGTCTTTTCTAACTCATCAATAAACTCTAAAGGATAAGAAGCACGTCCATTTTCAGATAGTGACTTATCGTAGAAATCAACTCGGCCTGTGCTCTCATCTAGAACAACATTTTCTAGAAGTGCACCAAAACGATTTGATGCTTCATAGATTTCAGGTTCACCCTCTTTGGAAAGCTTATATGTCTTAGCATAACAGCCACCTTCAAAGTTGAAAGTTCCCGCTTCACTAATACCATGCTCATCGTCACCAATTAGAAATGTTCCTGTATCAGTTGATAGAGTAGTTTTACCCGTTCCTGATAGACCAAAGAAGATTGAAACTTCACCATTATCTAGGCGAGATGCTCCTGAGTGTGTTGGCATAATATTCGACTCTGGTAGAAGATAGTTCATTGCTGCAAACATACTCTTTTTGATTTCACCTGCGTAAAGTGTTCCTGCAATGATAGTAATCTTAGACTTTAGACAAGTAACGACTGCTGTCTCCGACCTTAGATCAAAATCTGCCGGATCAAGAAGAAGTTCTGGCGCGTGAAGAATTGTGAAGTCATTTTCGTTAAAGTCTCTTACTTTCTCACGGAATAGGTGAGTTGAGAAAAGTGCATGATTTGGATTTGTTGTAACAAGCCTTGCTCCAAGGTTGTGTACTTCATCAGCTCCTACACTTCTTTCCGTAATGAATAGATCACGATCTTTATTTAGATAATTAGTCACATGTGACTTTAGCTTTGCAAAAGTTTCTGGCGTCATTGATTTAAAGTTATTTTCCCACCAGATAGTATTTTCTGTTGTTTCATCGCGGACGATATAACGGTCATTGGCACTACGCCCCGTATGCTTTCCTGTCTCAACAACTAAGGCACCATCTTTTGTTAGTTTTCCAATGCCACGAGCTACAGTTTCTTGGATTAAGAAACTTCTTGCAGAGTTTACAAATATCTTATTATTTGGTCGCTCCATGTTAATTCCCATGTCTGTATAAAATTGCGTCATACATCATCTCCGGTTCGATTTTTACAGTCCATAATTGTTCTTGTTCTTAGTTCTTTTTATGCCTCTAAATATATGCTTTTTAAACTGTATTGATAACCATTTTTATTCTAATTCAGCTCATATTTTTTAACGCTAGAAGTAGTCGGAACAACGATTTTATAGTATATTTTGAAGACTTATACACAATAGATATGATGCACTTAGTTGTGCTTTGAATTATAAGGAAGAAAATATGCAGCCATTATCATCTCGCGAGATTAGAGAGAGATTCCTAGATTACTTTGAAAAGATGGATCACTTAAAAATTAGTGCATCTTCAATCGTTCCTCAAAACGATCCGACGCTACTTTTTATCAACTCTGGGATGGCCCCATTAAAGAATTACTTTCTTGGGAAGGAGACTCCTCCGTCTCCAAGGTTAGCAAATTACCAACCGTGTATTCGTACAAAAGATATTGATGATGTTGGTGATCGCCACCACTTAACAATTTTTGAAATGCTTGGTTCTTGGTCAATCGGTGATTATTACAAGGAAAGAGCATGTAAGCTTGCTTATGATCTTCTTGTTCACGAGTTAAATTTTGACCCGAAAAGACTTTATTTTACAGTTTACGGTGGAAATGAAGACTTAGGAATCAAGCCAGATACTGAATCAATTGAAGCATGGAAGAAGTGTGGTGTTCCTGAGGACCATATTGTTGTTCTTGGTGAAGATAATTTCTGGGGACCTGCAGGTGATCATGGGCCATGTGGGCCATGTACTGAAGTATTTTATGATACTGGTGCAGAGTATGGTCCGGAATACAAACCAGGTGGACACTTTGATGATGTAAGTCGCTATATCGAAATCTGGAATGCTGGTGTATTCATGGAGCTTAATAAGAAGAAGGATGCAACATTTGAGCCGCTTCCACTTAAGTCTGTTGATACTGGTTCTGGTCTTGAAAGACTTGCAATGGTGATGAATGGCTGTGACTCTGTTTATGAAACAGATCTTCTGGCACCACTAATGAAGCTTTCAAAAGAACTTCTTGGAAAAAATACTGATGTTCAAACAGAACGTATGATCTCTGATCATATGCGTGCAAGTATTATGATTCTTGCCGAAGGTGTAATGCCAGGAAATGAGGGACAAGGATATATTCCTCGTCGTCTTATTCGTAAATGTGTAGCTGCATGTATTTCAAGAGGTGTTAAGCCAAACTTTAAAAATCATATTCAAAAAACAATTGAAATGCTTGGGGACTTTTATCCTCAACTTAAGTCTGCTCGTGAAGCAATTATCTACAATATGGAACAAGAGATTAATGAATTTGTTCCAATCGTTGAAAATGGACTTAAGAAAATCGAAGAAGAGCTATCAACAAACTCAAAATCAAAAGAGTTATTTCCTGGGCATGTTGCCTTTGAACTCGTAACAACTCATGGTCTTCCTTTAGAAGTAATTAAAGCTGAGCTTACTTCTAAGAATATTGAGTTTGCGGAAATCGAATATAATGAGTGCTATGAAGCTCACAGAAAAGCTTCTCGTGTAATCTCTCGTAAAAGTTCAGTTGGTGCTGACCAAGAAAGAATTGAACTTGAGTTTATTGAAGTTGCCGATACTGAGTTTACTGGTTACGACTCACTAGAAATAGATAGTGAAATTCTAAAGATCTACCGTACAGAAGATGAAGTTTACTTTGCAACAAAAGAGACTCCATTCTATGGAGAGTCTGGTGGGCAGGCCGGTGATATTGGTACAGCTAGAACTTCTACTGGTGAACTTCAGGTTATCGATACAATGAAAGTGAAGAATACACATGTTCATATCGCTAAGATTATTTCTGGAGAAATTGAAACTGGTGAAAAAATAGAATTAATCGTTGATGGTGAAAATAGAAAGGCATCGATGAGAAATCACTCTGCAACACACTTACTACATGCTGCTCTTCACGAAGTTATTGGAAAGCATGCAATCCAAAAAGGTTCAATGGTTACTGCTGAGCGCTTACGTTTTGACTTCCAAAACCCACAAGCTGTGTCTGCGGATGAGCTCGCTAAAGTTGAAGCACTTGTTAATAAGTGGATTATGCAAAACGACTCACGTACGACTAAACTTTGCTCTTATGAAGAAGCAATTGATAGTGGAGCAATGGCACTATTTGGTGAAAAGTATGATAGCGACGTTCGTGTTATCGCTTTTGGTAAAGATAGTGTTGAGCTTTGTGGAGGAACTCACGTTGGCCGTACTGGAGATATTGGACTATTCGTTATTACAACAGAGACTTCTGTTGCAAAAGGAATTCGTCGTATCGAGGCCGTAACAGGAACTGCTGCTGTAAGAGTTATGCAAGAAAGATCGGCCCTTTTAAATGCTGCTGCAAAAGAGTTAAGTGCAAAACCTTCAGATGTTCCAGCTCGTATTAAAGATCTTCGCGCAGAGATGAAAAAGAAGATTAAAGAAGCGAGTGAGAAGGCCGCAAAAGGTGGCTCAACTAACTTCACGAAAGAAGTTAAACGTGACTATGAAGGCTTTAAAATGCTAGCTGCAACTCTTGAAGCAGATGCTAAGGCCGTAAAAGAATTAGGTGATAACTTAATTAATAAGGGAGAGGTACAAATTGTGTGTCTTCTTTCTAAAGATGATAAGGGAATGAAGTCATTTGTATGGTCTAACTCAGACGTTAAGGCAGGTGACCTCCTTAAAAAGATTCTCGAGCCAGTATCTGGCCGTGGTGGTGGACGTCCTAACTTTGCTCAAGGTGGAGCTCCTGATGTAAACTCAGGATCTCAAGTGCTTGAATTTATTGAAAAAATGTAATCGTTCTTATAATAGGCACAGGTTCAAAGAGCCTGTGTCTAATTTCCTAACATCCCTATACTTAATTTCACTCCATAGTCGTTAGCAACAAATTCTGGTGTATAAAGAATCTGTCTTAAATTTATGGAGTGTAGACGTGATTAAAACTAATTTACCAACAGATGCTCTTTCTCGTGAGCTTCGTCGTTTAACAATGCAACTTGATATTATTGAGAATCATCTAGATGCTGCTGAAATCGAAGAGAAAAGAGAGCTTGTTGAAAAATCCATTATCCTTAAGATGAGTGATATGACCTCATCAAATATTAACTACCTTGGCAAACTTAAGGGAGTTAGAAAAACAAGCTTAAAGAAACGCTTCGTTCAGGCCGAAATTAACTTACTAGGTAAGGGCATTGGCCGTTTTCCACAAAAGAATGAATTACGCCTAAAAGTGATCAAAGATCGTTTTGATGGTGTTGTTCACCGATTCAACAAATTTTCTGCATAACCTGTTCATAATTAAGTATTTATTAACTTTGCTCCGAAATAATCTTGAGAGATTTGGAGTAAATTATGAGAGATTATGATCCTAGAGTTTCATTTGCACAGAAGGTGGTTGTGGCCATTCACTACACGCGAGAACAACGCTCGCGTGTAAACGATGTCTTTTACTTCTCTTCGCTAAAACACTTAGACAAGGCCTACCTCGATGCCAATATTATACCTGTGGATATTGCTGAGAAAATACGTGAGGGGTGGGTTGAGTGCTACAAGAGTATATGCCAAGAGTCTTTTAGCTTGAATGCTAAGGCCAAAGAGCATTTAAGCTTTTGGAGCGAATTACTAATGCTGCCAAATGAGAGTATCCATTAATTCTTTGCAACTTGAAATGAGAGTGACACTCTGGTTCCGATATTGACGTCTGAGCTGACTTTGATTTTACCATTTGAAAAGTCGGTGAAGTACTTAACGATAGGAAGTCCGTAACCCGTACCTATTTCGCCTTTGGTTCCAAGGCGACTTGTCTTTCTTTCAAAATGAAAGAGGCCCTCAATGATGTCTTTAGGTATTCCTATTCCTTTATCTATAATGTCGATATAGACACGGCCAGCATCATCATAAAGTTTAATGAGAATGTCTTGTCCATCATAACTAAACTTAATGGCGTTTGAAATTAAGTTACTTAGTATATGATCGAAGAAAATCTTCTGTTCGCAAAAGAAACCATTACTTGTATGAATATCAAAGTGGAGTTTAAGATTCTTATCATTTAAAAGCTTGAAGTGTTGTTCAGAATAATCCTTAATTAATTGCGGATGAATCATACTTTTTTCTGTAAGAAGACTTTCAGAGTCCAACTGAAAGCTTCTAACATTAGAAATAATCTCTTGTACTTTTTTTAGTGAGTTATTAATTTGTAAATACGAAGAATCATCAATAACACTTTTTCTAAGTAAGCTTGAAATCTTAAGCTTCAAAATTGTTATAGGATTTGAAAGATCATGCAAGACAACATGTAGTAATGTATCAAGTTGCTTATTAGAAAGCGCTAATTTAAGTCGTGAGTTCGATTCTAACCAAACGTAGAAGAAGAAGTAAATCGTTGTAAGAACTGAAAATTGGACAATATTAAATTTCAAAAGCGTGTAGTACTGCTTAGTAGTTAGAGGATAAGAGAGAGAGCTAATAGTAAGATCGAGCATAAAAAAAGATGCAAATGTTGAGATCATAACAAGTACGCCAAAGAGAAGACCTGAACGTTTATAAAAGACCCCAAAGAAAATTGGTGTTCCTGTAATCCAGAGAATTCCTGGTGACTTAACTCCTCCAAAAGTAAATACAATGATGATCATGATAAAGACTGAAGGAAGAACGCAGATGGCCCTGGCCAGTCTATGCTTACCTAAGAAGCATGAAACGACGAAAAGTAAGACCTGACTTGTTGTATACGTGTAAAAGAACTCTTTTGGGATTTTGTGAAAGAGAACCTGTGGGTATGCTACGTAGTAATAACAAACTGTTATCGAAACCATAATCAGTGTGAAAATAATCAGGTAGCGCTGAATAAGGAATTCGCGTTTAAAATTTAATTTCATTTGGGCCACATTAGTTCAAAATGAATTCTTATACTAGCAAAGTGAAATTTATTTATGGTTTTTTTAATGGAAAACTAAGAGTAAATTCCGTGCCTTTCCCAGCACTTGTAGGTGAGAGGACAGATATTTTGGCCCCTGATAACTCAGTGAAGTAGCGAACAATTGGTAACCCATAACCTGTACCAATTTCTCCTATTGTACCTAGTCGCGATGTCTTCTTATCAAAATCAAAGATTTTATCGATAATATCCTCAGGTATGCCAACCCCTTCATCGCGAAAACTTAAGATGGCCGCATCATCTTGGGCCTTAAATGTAACTTCAATGACTCCTTCAATATGACTAAACTTAACTGCATTTGAAAGGAGGTTACTTAAGATATGGTCTTTTAGGATAGATGGTGAAAACTTTATGTAAAATCCACCTAAGTCGTTAAAAACTAATTTTAGATGCTTCTTATTCATTTCTTTAAATTGCTCACTTAAATAAGTTCTCACTTCAGAAGAGCTGATTAATTTTCTATCTTCTTGAAGGCCCTCGGAGCTTAATTGAAAGCTTCTAACATTTTGAATAATTTCTTCGATTTTTGTGAAAGCTTTTTTTATCTGCCTTGTTTCTACTTCCTTTATATGAAAACGTCTTTTTAAACTTTCAATTTTAAGTTTTAGTATTGTTATAGGATTTGAAAGGTCGTGGAGTACGACGTGTAAAAGGGTATCGAGCTGCTCCTTTGAATTTTCAATTTCATCTCGCGTACTTTGCTCTAGCCAAGTGTAGTAGAGAAAGAAGAGGGTAATAACTATTGAGAAGTGAATAATATTCATTCTCTTCTCGGCCATATATAGCTCGTGTGGAACTCTTACTGTCATCGAAAGTATCTGTGCTTCAAATGTGTAGAAAACAGCGTAGATAGCAAGCATGAGTAAGATACCAATGATCATACCCTTCTTTCTAAAAAATATTGCAAAGAAGATCGGAAAACCTGCTATCCAAAAAACTCCCGGTGCATGAATTCCTCCAAAAGAAGTAATGAGAACTAGTGTAATTGCAAAAGATGGAAAGAGACTTGATAGGTTTCTAAGGAGATGTTGCCCTTTATAGTCAAAATAATAGAAGGCCAGATAGAGAGTAGAGATCGGTAAAACAAAATAATACAAAACTGAATCATTAATAAAATGATGATGCCTAAAAGCATAGCTGACCAGTGAGACCATTGCCATGACATTGGTAAAGTGAATGAGAATTGTATTAAGTCGATCTTTCATAATAACTAAATATTTATATATAAAAGTTTGTCGGTTATGACGAATTTTTATTTAGTTTTAATGACGGTAAGTGTGGTAAATGACTGGGTTTTTTTATTTAAGAAATTGGTTGCGGGGGCTGGATTCGAACCAACGACCTTCGGGTTATGAGCCCGACGAGCTACCAACTGCTCCACCCCGCGACAAAGTAAAATCAATATATTATCAGAAAGGTCTTATGTCAAATTAAATTTGTCAGACATAAATTACTAAAATTTCTAGAAGACGCTCCGATATGAACTCTGTATGAGGGATGTTAAAAAAATAAAATTTTTGGAGTTTAGAAGATGGAAATGCAAAATCATAGTAAGTTAACGATTGATATCGACACTTCAGAGCTTACGCCTGCACAACTTCGCGCGATTAAGACAATTAATATGCTAATGGCACATATTGTGACGACTGAAGATGAAGCAGATTTTTTTGATGGGACTGCTGAAGTTATGAGAATTTGTGCTTCACTAGTTAAACAGTCAAAATTTTGCCAAGGCAATTCATCAATTCCATATGGTGATCAAGCATTGGAGTTTTCAATTGAGCTATTAACAGAGCTTATGGAATCTTCTTCAGTAGTAAAATACGATAATTAAGAGAATAGATATTTTGTTAGAAAAGGGCCTTAAGTGGGCCCTTTTTTTTTGTGTAAATATTAGCTATAAAAGACTGTGAACTTTTATAATTAGGCTTTTAGAATGAGTGACTCAAGTAAAAAGAAAATTTGTCTTACAGGTGTTAAACCGACAGGAATGCCACATTTAGGAAACTATATTGGCGCGATCAAACCAGCTATTGATAATGTTAAGAACTCTGAAATGGAAGGCTATTTTTTCATTGCAGACTATCACTCACTAATTACTGTTCATGATGGTGAAACTCTTCGCAGTGATATTTACGAAGTTGCCGCAACTTGGTTGGCGGCAGGGCTTGACCCTGAAAAAGCAGTTCTTTACAAGCAAAGTGATGTTCCTGAGATCACCGAACTTAACTGGATTATTTCTTGTTTTGCTTCTAAGGGTTTAATGAATCGCGCACATGCTTATAAAGCTAAGAAAGATAAGAATGCTGAAGAGAATCGTGATGAGGACTTTGGTATTAATATGGGCCTATTTTCTTATCCAGTACTTATGGCCGCAGATATTCTCTTTATGAATGCGAACTATGTTCCAGTTGGTGAGGATCAACTTCAGCATATTGAGATTGCTCGTGATATCGCTTCAAGCTTTAATCATAAATATGGTGATCTTCTAACTCTACCTGAAGCTATTGTTAGTAAGGAAGAAGTGAAGTTACTTCCAGGTCTTGATGGCCGAAAAATGAGTAAGTCGTATAATAATCATATTCCTTGTTTTGTTCCTGAGAAGAAATTAAAGAAGATGATTAATAAAATCACGACAGACTCAACTCCACCAGAGGCTCCAAAGAACCCTGATGATTCTCTAATCTTTGATATCTATAAATTCTTTGCCACAAAAGAAGAGCAAGATGCTTTAGCAAAGCGCTACCGAGAAGGAATTGGATGGGGCCATGCAAAGCTTGAACTTTTTGAAATTGTAAATCGTGAGATGAAAGAAGCTCGTGAAAAATATGATGCACTTATGGCAGATAAATCTCAAATTGATAAGATACTAGCTGAAGGTGCCGCAAAGGTTCGTCCAATTGCTCAAGAAAATTTAAGACGTATTAAAAAGGCCATTGGCGTTTCAAATTAATTCTTTTAGTTCTTATGATAAGGGTGATCTTGTTTGATCGTCTGTGCACGGTAAATTTGTTCGATAAGAACAAGTCGTGCAATTTTATGTGGAAATGTCATTGGAGATAGGGAGAGTTGATAATCAACTGTCTTTAGAAATTCTTTTGGAAAGCCGGCCGCTCCACCAATTAAGAAGCAAACACCTTTTTGCTGAGTTTCAATAACGTCATAGATAAACTTACTCAGTTTTTCACTATCACAAGTTTTTCCATGCTCAGTCATGGCAACGATATGTTGGTTTCCAAACTTAGCTTTAATGGATTCGACTTTATTTAGAAGTTCTTTGAGTTCAAGATCGATATTTTCTTGATGACCTTTACATTCGTGGATATGAAGTTTTGGGAAGTTAATACGCTTTAAGTATTCATTTTCAAGCGCGATAAGATGCTTATCTTTTAACTTCCCAATGACAATAACGTGATTGTCTTTCATAGATTACTAGAAGTAACCTTTGTCTGAGTCTGCAGAAGTTTCTGCATCATCAGAAGAGTAGTAGTACTCATTTGGAATTTCAACTGTTGGTACTGACCATAGGTTATCAATGTCGTAAGCTTCACGAGCTGACTCATCAAAGATATGAACAATAATGTCACCAAGGTCAATTAGAATCCAGTCTGTCTGTTGGTGTAGACCTTCTTTAGAGATGACTGTTTGTCCTTTTCTCTTCATTTGTTTTGCAATCTCATCAGACATAGCATTTGCCATTGAAGAGTTTGTTGCAGAAGCAAGTATGAAGTAATCAGCAAGAGCAGTCGTTTTTCTCATATCAAGAACTTTAAGGTTGATACCTTTAAAGTTTCCAAGAATCCAAGCACTGGCCATTGCGATATTTAGAGGGAATTTTAGTTTTGAATTATCTGCAATTTCATCTACGTTTTTTGTGATAAATTCATTTTGTGACATTGGTTAGTCCTTTATCGTTTTAAGCATTAAAGATTTAAGTAAGTCTATATTAAGTCCAGATACTGAAGAGATCGGAAGACACTTTCTATCAACTTGTGCTTCAAAGAAGTCTTGAAACTTCTTAATTTCTTCATCTGTCATAGCATCAATTTTTGTTAAACAAATTAGCTCTTTCTTATTTAAAAGATCTTCACTATAGCGACCAAGTTCTTGGCGAATAATTACGTATTGCTCAAATGCCTCGTATTCATCAAGACACCAAGAAACATCAACTAAGTGAACAAGAGATTTTGTTCTTTCAATATGTTTAAGGAATTTAATTCCAAGTCCTTTACCCTCAGAAGCATCTTCAATTAGCCCTGGAATATCGGCAACAACAAATGAGTCATCTTCACCAAGTGTAACAACACCAAGATTTGGCTCAAGAGTTGTAAAAGGATAGTCTGCAATCTTTGGCCTTGCCGCAGAGATTGAAGAGATCAGAGTCGACTTACCAGCATTTGGTAGTCCTACTAATGCGATATCAGCAAGTAGACGAAGTTCAAGTTCTACTTCAAGCTCAATACCTTCTTTTCCAGCAGTTGCTTTTCGTGGTGCTTGATTCGTTGCAGTTTTGAAGTGGATATTTCCAAGGCCACCACGTCCACCTTGGGCAACCATCAACCTCATACCGTGATCAGTTAGATCCGCGATAACTTGATTTGTTTCTGCATTACGAACAATCGTTCCAATAGGAACCTTAATTGTGAGGTCATCGCCAAATGCTCCACACATTTGACGGCCACCACCTTGTTGTCCGTGTTCGGCACGGTAGTGCTTTTTCCCTCTGAAGTTAACTAGAGTGTTCATTCCTTCGTCGGCTTCAAAGTAGATGCTCCCACCATCACCACCGTCACCACCATCTGGTCCACCAAATGGGATATACTTTTCGCGGCGAAAGCTTACGCATCCGTTTCCTCCGTTTCCGGAAATTACTGTAATTTTAACTTCATCGATAAATTTCATAATAAGGTCTTATATAAAAAAAGGGAGCACTATGTATAGGCTCCCTTTAATATTTACAACTAATTAATAGCGTAAAATGGTAATTTTAATTAAGCTTCAACAACAGAAACGATTTGCTTCTTCTTGTTATAGAAACCAAATTGTACTTTACCTTCTTTCGTAGCGAATAGAGTAAAGTCTTTTCCAACTTTTACGTTTTTACCAGCGTGGAACTTAGATCCCGCTTGTCTTACAATGATGTTTCCTGGAACAACTACTTCACCACCAAACTTCTTAACACCATACATATTTGGGTTTGAATCACGACCGTTACTTGTTGAACCACCGGCTTTTTTGTGTGCCATATCTAACTCCTAAAATTGATAATTAATTAAGCTTTAACTTCTTTGATTTTTAAAGTTGTAAAGTGTTGTCTGTGTCCGTTCTTCTTGATGTACTTACCTGGCTTTCTTTTAGAAACGATAACTTTTCTTGAACGATCATGTCTTACTACTTCAGCAACAACCTTAGCACCTGCAACAGTTGGAGCACCAACTTTTGCGCTTTCACCACCAACAAATAGAACCTTATCGAATTCTACTGTTGAACCAGCTTCTTGATCTAATTTCTGAACATCAATAGTCATACCAGCTTCTACTCTGTACTGGTGACCTGAGATCTCTACTACTCCGTACATACTTTCTCCTAATGAAAGGCAGCCTTTGGGGGTTGCTATATTATATCGCGAACTCTTTTTTCCCTCGGACTGAAATTAACTTTATGAAACTAGGATTTTTATTAATAATTGGGCCTGTTGTCAAGGACTAAGACGCAATTACACTCCTTTATTTGAGGATTTTTTGCCTAGCGCTAAGCCGAAATGCTTCCGAGCTTATTTTGTCGGAGAAAATACCGAAAAATTAAGTTGAATGGAGGCACTAATGCAATCTGTAAGTACTGAAAAATACACATATTATCAATATGCTAAGGAGCAGGCATTGCCTGTTTATATTAGACTGCGCGTCGCGGAGTTCGATCCTGAGATCGCAGGATTTTTGCAAATCATGAATTTTACCGAATTAGGTGAAAAAGAAAGTGAGTTGGCCCAACAAAATTTAGCGTCAAACCAATTGGCCAAGGTCATGACAATTGATGAGGCAACACCGATGGTTGCTGCTCAAATCAGATCAAATTTTGATAACGATAAGTATGGGAAAGAATCTATCGTTCAAAAGCCAGGCTACAATGTCTACCGCTATAAGAATATGGCGATGATTGTTCTATCTCTAGCGTCAAATGAGTGGCTTATGGGAACATTTCCCGAGCTAGGTCACACAGAAAGAGAATTTGAGAGCCGTGTGGTGATTAATCGTTTCCTAACTTGGGCACTGGCGCCAATGGGAATTATTGGCCTGTGGGGCCGTAAAACAAAGCAAGGAATCATCTTAGGTCGCATGGCCGAAGTAAAAGGTGAGGTGATCTATATTGATTATCGCAACCAGAATATATTTACGATGAGTGAAGTTCATAAGCTAAGAAAATCTGAAATATTCATCAAGCAAGATGCCCTTCATAAGTTGGGGCCAGTAAGAATGAGATTTGAAGATGCACAAGCATTTCTAGCAATTCATTCGGCCTATTTTGGTGCCAATGGGATGCCAATGGCAACAAGACAAGCTGTGGCCACTCTTGCCAAGAATATTATGAGCTATAAGTTTGCGGTAAATGATATTGCAAAAGAGTTGAGTTAATTTTTTAAAAGTTTAATGAGAAAAGAATCCTTATTTTTCACATCATCTTTTTTTATCATATGAATAAATATCGGGAAGCATGTAATTGTACATGCTCCTGAATATGTTATGGCAAGTCCGGCTTCGTCGTTCCAGATATAGACCGATGTGCCGTCATTATTGATAAACTTATCCTGCTTTCCATAGCGATTGATCAGTGACTGGTGAAAAGTATTGTGAAGAAAATAATTAGGAAGTCTTGCGTAGAAATCTAAAACGATTTCATCTCGAACATGAATAAAAACTGGAAAGAAATAACTTTGGTGGCGAATTTGAATTTCATATGTTGCCACTGGTTTTTTATCATTAATAAGCCTAATTGCTTTGTATTCTTTTTTTATATCTGACAGTTTTTGTCCAGGATGAAAAGGCTTAAATTTATCGAAGGTAAAATCGTAATTTGGTTCTTCTACCTTAGCTTTTGCCGGATTGATAAATATGCAAAATGATAAGAGAATAAATGAACATGTTAGAATTTTGTTAAGATTTTTTTCAACCATACGTTATTTTAAACGATTTGAATTTTTATAGTTAAAAGGGGAATTTAATGCAACCAGCAGCAAAGAAGGAAGCGCAGAAAATTGGTATTGCAATGGTGCTCGGATTAATTTTGGGTCTTCTGTTACATTATTTTGGAAAGGGTGAATACGTAAAATTTATTTCTCCTATCGGAGATGCCTTTATCTCCCTTTTAAAAATGGTAATCATTCCTCTTGTTTTCTCTTCAATCTTTATGGCCATGTATCATTTAGGTACTCCTGAATCTTTAGGAAGAATGGGTGTAAGGGCCGTAGCATACTATTTTGTGACAACATGTATTGCGGTTTTATTTGGTATCATTTTTGTAAACCTAATCAATCCTGGTGTTGGTGCTGATCTTGGGGCCGCTGGCGTACAAGGTTTATCAGAAGCGATGCAGTCTAAGGTTGCAAGTAGCTCTGGTGGTTGGGCATCACTATTTGCTTCAATTAAAGAAGTTCTTCTAGGTGCTATTCCTACTAACCCATTTGGTTCAATGGCCGATGGAAATATCCTTCAAGTAATTGTCTTCTCAATTCTAATGGGGATGACAGCATTATTTATTCCAAAAGATAGTGAGCCATTTGTAAAAGTTGTCGGTTCACTTGAATCACTTTCAAATAAGCTAACGATGGGTGTGATGAGCTTAGCTCCTTATGGGATCTTCGTCCTAATGACAGGTGTTCTTGCTAAATCTGGATTTGGCGCAATTGTTTCACTTTCAAAATATATGGTTACTGTAATTCTAGGTCTTATTTGTCATGGTATCTTCCTTCTTATGGTAGGTAGTATTCGTAGTAAGACATCTCCCCTTGAAATTATTAAGGGTATTGGACCAGCTATTATTACGGCATTCTCAACGGCTTCTTCAGCGGCAACTCTACCGATTACGATGATGAATGTTGAAGAGAACCTTGGAGTTGATAAGGACACTGCTAAGTTTGTTCTACCTCTTGGTGCAACTGTTAATATGGATGGGACGGCCTTATACGAATCAGTCGCGGCCATCTTTATTGCACAAGCTTATGGCTATGACTTAGGTCTTACACAACAAATTATTATTTTTATGACAGCTTCTCTAGCGGCCATTGGTGCTGCAGCGATTCCTGGAGCTGGACTCATTACAATGTCGATTGTTCTTTCGGCTGTTGGTCTTCCAATTGAGGGGATCGGTCTTATCCTGGCCGTTGATAGAATTTTGGACATGTTCAGAACTGCTGTTAACGTATTTGGTGATGCCATGGGAACAGTTGTTGTTGACTCAATGCTGAAAAATAAAGAATAAACAATACAAAGTATTGATTTTAGTACGTAACTTAACCGAAAAAATCTTTTCCTCGTTGACTCAGACACTACAATTTGAAAAAATATGAGAACCCTAAATTTAGGGTTCTCTTATATTTATGAACGCTGAATACACATATATAGTTAAGGATGATCGATGAGAATTAATGGATTAATTTTACTGATAGCCTCCCAACTGCTCTTTTCATGTATCTCTGTTGAGAAAGATGTCCCGAGCCCGAAGGACATTTCTGAAATAGTTGAGACAGATGCTGAAATCGAAGCTGATGCGGAGTTTTCAGAAGAAAAGATCATTGCACGAAGTGCTAAGCACGGTGCAGAGTTTTCAAGTGATCAAATTGTTGGGTCTGCAAAGATCGAACATCCGACATCTCACGAACTTAAGACTTACTTCCTATATGGAGCTGAGCACTTAAATCTTGAAAATAATTATTTTGACATCCCTGTTGTTTACAATGCTGCTGTTAAGAAATGGATTAAGTATTTTACAACTCGTGGCCGTGGCTTCTTTGAAAGATATTCTGCGAGAGCTGGAAGGTATGCGCCAATTCTTTCAAAAGTATTAAAAGACAACGGACTTCCACAGGATTTAATTTTCTTAGCAATGGCAGAGTCAGGTTTTCAAACGAAGGCAAAGTCATGGGCAAAAGCAGTTGGCCCTTGGCAGTTCATGCCATACACAGGACGTCGTTATGGACTTGAAGTTAATTGGTACGTTGACGAAAGACGTGACCCAATTAAATCTTCATATGCAGCATCGAAATATTTAAGAAAGTTATTTAACCAATTTGGTTCTTGGGAACTTGCTGCTGCTTCATATAATGCTGGTGAAGGGAAGATGTCACGTGCAATTCGCCGCTACCGCACAAAGAACTTTTGGAAAATTAGAAAGGGCCGCTATCTTAAGCCAGAAACAAAAAACTATGTTCCAAAAATTATGGCCCTTGCGATTATCGGAAAGAACCTTAAGTCATTTGGTTTTGAAGAAATCGATTGGCATGAGCCTTTAGACTTTCAAGAGATTTCTGTTCCTGGTGGAGCGGATTTATTTGAAATCGCAAAAGATCTAAATGTTGAATTTGATGATCTACACTATCTAAACCCAGAGATTCAAAGATGGTTTACACCGCCAACTCATAAGACTTATACACTAAGAGTTCCAGTTGGAAAAAGAGAGCAGTGGGCCGCTTGTTGTACACAGAAGAACTACGTTGCAAGTCAGGATGTTTTTCAGAAGTACCGCGTAAGAGGAAAGAGAACTCGTCTTGATGATGTTGCAAGAAAGTTTAAAATTAAAGATAAAGAAGTTCTTACTTGGCTAAACAATGATTACAAATCACATCGTTCTAGAGTGAAGCGTGGGTCATATGTGACACTGCCTTTTAGAATCGGTCAGAGTAAGAAAGATAATATGTATGCTGATCTTTACGATAAGCCACGTAAGTCAGTTGTGAGAAAGAGAAAGTATCGCAATCGTATTCGCCTAGCTAAACAACGTGGAAAGAAAATTAGTAATCCAACAAAGTACTATACAGTTCAACGTGGTGACTCTTTATGGTCAGTATCACGAAAGACTGGAGTTAGCCTTGATACCCTAATCGTTTCTAACTTAAAGATCATTAAGAAGAGACAAATTAGAGCAGGTGACAGACTCGTCATTAAATAATCTAAAAAAATGTAAGAAAAAAATAGTGAAAATACCTGAAACCACGCTTTAATGCGTGGTTTCGCTATTTAAATTCCAAAAAAAATAAGCTATTGTATTGCCAAACACAACACAAGGAATTTGGTACCATGGCCTATAGCGATATTCTAAAGCTTAAAAAAGTCGAAGTTAAACAAGAAGAGAAGACATTTATTAAAAACTTAATTGTTGGAAATGATATCTTTGCTATCGACTTATTTGACCATTTAAATAACTTAGATGCGACAAGTGTGAAGCTTCTATCAGAGGAAGAAATTACTGAAGATAATTTCAAACTTATGGGGCCATCATTAATTCGCGGTGAAGAAAATATCTCAATCTTCAAAGAACTAGGGCTCGTTGAAGAAGCTCAAATTAGTAGCTCTTGTTTTTATAAAGACTCAAAGTTTCATGCCTTTGGCTCACGTACAAAGCCAATGCCACTACTTTGGGGAGAAGAGAGTTATATTGATAATCATATTCAATTGTCACCATCTGAAATTCTTCCATCTCTTAATAAAGAAGGGCTTCTTGAAAGAATCAAAGAGAATAGTTATGGCCTTAGAATCAAAGAAATTTTCCGTACAACTCCTGAAGAGCTTATTGATCAGGCCTTCTGGAAAGTATGCCTAACAAATGGGTTAATTATTGAATGTGAAAACCTATACTGGGGAGAGTCTCCATCAAAATTTTTAGAGCTTTTCAAAGATAAGAAAACGCTTTCTAGTGAGTTTATCGAATTCTGTGAAAGCACGACTACGCCGTGTTCTTTATATGTTCACTTAGATCTTGAAGAGAAAATTACTAAGGAAGAAGATCAAGAACAGACTTACTTCTTTCCTCTTTCTTTTACTCACGATTGGGGACATTTTATTGGTGAAATTTGTGATTCAGAGAGTGAGGGTTATGCTCAAACGGCCAAATTCGTTACTTTTGTCGATAAAGAAGAGAGCACGGAAGAAGATATTTCTAAAAAAATCAATCTTTTGAAGAAAAACCTAGCTAAGAATTTTGACGCTTTTGATGAGAATAAGTCAAAGGAGCGCGTGGTTTTAAGAGATTATTCTTATTGTCCAGATATTGACGATTCTTCAATTGCAGATGGAACTCTAAATGAAGATCATCTAATATTCTTTAGTTTCAACGCTCCTTTGAAGCAGGCGGCGACAAAAAATACTACATTCGTAGATTCCTGGATGTCGTCAAAATTCCTTGCACGTGGCATGGCCGTCCAAGCAAAGATAAAATAAAAAATACTTATACAAACCCCGGAATTACGAATTCTTCAGCAATTTCGGGGTGTTGACATTCATCCCATCTCCTTTGAAAATTTAAGAACTAACATTTTTTAGAAGAGTTTAATAATTAAACTCAAGGATTTTACTCACTCAAGGAGAGGAATATGAAAAAGGTATTTTTAGGAGCAGCTACGCTAGCACTTTTAAGTACAAGCGCTTACGCAACAAAAGCAAGACTTCTTGCTCTTGGTGATGAAGTTGAAGACAACTACTACACAATGGATGATCGTTACATCTTTACTAACGCATCATTTGTAAACAACTTTGGTGACATGGTTGTACTTGAATATGGTGAGCAAGGTGTCGGTGCGGGATATGCATCTCTAGACGCTGATAGTGATCCAAAAGCAATGGGTGGATTCTTTAAGAAAATGGGGAACTTCACATATGGTGTTTATTTAGGAAATGAGTCGAATATTTCTTCTTCTTTAAGAATTCTTGCAACAAACCAAACTCCAGCTCTACTAAATAACTTTGGTTACTTAGCAACAGCAGATAATCAAGTAGATCTTTTTATTGGTGGTAAAGCAGGTGTAAATTGGGGTGCTTCTTTTGTTTACGCTTCTTCTGAAAATGAAATTTACGAAGATAGCGCAATGGCGCTTAGAATAGGTGCTAACAAAGACAACTGGGATGCTTATGCGAATATTTCTTTAAAATCAGAATCTGAAAACTTAAACGCAGCTGCAAATGGTAATAAGTTTGATGGTACTTTAGGTGTACAAGTTGGTGGTTCTTACACTCTTAATCAAGATACAAAGTTTTATGGTTCATACAAAACTTTTTCATGGGATCAAGTTAGAGAGGCACAGGAAGGTGAAGGTGACCTTTCTCGTCTAGACCTAGGAGTTGGAAAAGAATACAAAGTTGATGGCGGAATGGTTTTCATTAGAACTGCATTTCAAATGATTGATGTAGAAGTTAAAGACCCGAGCACAAATACAGCATCTCTTGAAACAATGAATCTTCCAGTTATTATTGGTGTTGAAAGAAAAGCTAATGATTGGTTAACTCTTAGAGGATCTGTTTCACAATCAATTTACTCAAATGCCGACTCTAAAGGTTTAGCAACATATGCAACTGCTGCAAACGAATTAGCTAGAGCTGTAATTGAAAACTATAATGGTTCATTCATTGATGGTGAAGCATCATTTGAAAACACAACTCGTGTTAACTTAGGTGCTACTCTTACTTATAAAACTGTTGATATTGATGTTTACACTGGTTCAAACGGTGAAGACACTGATTCAAGAGTTGCTATGAAGTATAACTTCTAATCAACTTTAAAATTTTTGATTATATACAGAAGGCCGTGGAAGCATAATCACGGCCTTTCTTAAAAAAAAGTAAAAAAAAATTGCACACAAAAACAAAAAGGGTATAATTTAGTAAATTATTTTTAAAATCGAACTAGAACGCTAGTTTAAATAAAACAAAACAAGGAGTAAGTTTTGAAAAAAATGACAGGTATTATCGCAATGGCAGTACTTTCTTCTGCAGCATTTGCAAACACAATCGTTCCAGAAACTTCACGTGATGGAAAAACTAAAAATGATTCAGTAATCGCTACTACTGGTGAAATGAGAACTTTCGTAGCTGGTGAGTATAACTCAAAAACAACAGAGTCTGACGCTGCTGGTTCATCAGAAGTTGATACAACTAACATGAATGTTTATGGTGCATGGTCAAACAAAATGATCTCTGTTGAAGCAGATATCAACATGGGTGAGTTTGCTGATACTGATAATGATTCATATGGTGTTAAAGCTGCATATAGAATCAACAAGGATTTTGCTCTAGGTCTTGGATACACAATGATGTCTCAAGATACAGCTAATGATGATGAGCAAACAAAACTAGAAATCGCTGGTTCATACAACATGAATGACCTTGTAATCGGTGCTTCTTTTGCAATTAACTCTGAAGAAGATAATGCTGGTACAGACGGTTCATACAACACTCTTACAGTAGGTGTTGGTTCAAACGCTAACAATATGTCTTGGGAAGCAGGTCTTACTTACACAATGGAAGAAGATACTGATCTAGATGTAGGTTCAAAATTTGAACTATTTGCTGGTATGACTAAAGTTGTTAACAACATCGAATTAGACGGTGATCTTTCTTATACAACTGGTGATGCTTCTGCAACTGCTGGTGGTGACTACACTAACCTAGAGCTTAACTTTGATGCTGAATTCCTAGTAGGGAAAATGTTCTACATCACTCCAGGTCTTAACTACACAAGCGAAGATAATGATGGTTCAGAAACTAACCAACTTGATCTATCTGCTGACTTTGGTTACAGAGCTAACAAGATCGATGCAACTTTTGGTATTGACTATGCTGTAATGGCCGAAGAAAACAATGTTGATTTTGATTCAATGGCTTGGAAAGTTAATGTAGCTTACAACTTCTAATTTTAATTTTAAAATTTAGAATATACGTGAAGGGAGGCTTATGCCTCCCTTTTTGTTTGCGTGCATCCGCAGGAGCGGATGACGCAATTCAACCCAGCGAGTCCCAGGAAGGGACGAGTCGGGTAACAAGCCATGCAATCTCGCTTACTATTTATTGAATGAATTACTTTGCAAAAAAACGCAGGAGCGGATGACGCAATTCAACCCAGCGAGTCCCAGGAACGGACGAGTCGGGTAACAAGCCATGCAATCTCGCTTACTATTTATTGAATGAATTACTTTGCAAAAAAACGCAGGAGCGGATGACGCAATTCAACCCAGCGAGTCCCAGGAACGGACGAGTCGGGTAACAAGCCATGCAATCTCGCTTGCTATTTATTGAATGAATTACTTTGCAAAAAAGCGCAGGAGCGGATGACGCAATTCAACCCAGAGGCGACCACGAAGGGAGCCTTCGGGTACAGTCTTTGCAAAATTAAGTAGCTCATTATTGAATGAAACTCTTAGTTGTAAATATAGAATCCACAGCCGTCTAAGTTTCTTTTTTTTAATTAATTTAAGTTTTTATTTTTTTCTTCTTAGTTGAAAATTTGCATATACAAATTTAATGGAGGAAGAAATGAATAAAACATTTATGGCGGCAACTTTAGTTGGGCTTACAACATCAGCAGTATTTGCAAACACGATTGTTCCTGAAATATCACGTGATGGTAAAACTAAAAATGATTCAACAATTGCAGTAACACAACAGATGAGATCTTTTATAGCAGCAGAATATAACTCTACTACGTTTGAGCCTGATGCAGGTGGCGAAATCGATACGACTAATTTTGATATATTTGGAGGCTGGTCAAATAAAATGCTTTCTATTGAGGCCGATCTCGATTTTGGTAATGTTGATACAGGTGCAGCTGACACTGATTTTACGACTTACGATATTAAGGCCGGCTTTAGATTAAATAAAGAATTCGCTCTAGGGCTTGGGTATCAGATGATAGACACTGATCCTAATAATGAAGTTTCTACAATTGAAATAGCGGCATCATATAATATGAATAATTTTATAATTGGTGCATCATTTAGCATTGTTGATGAAGATACTGGTTCTGCTGATGGTTCTCACAGTAGAATTATATTTGGTGTAGGCTCAAATGAAACTGCAATGTCTTGGGAAGCAGGTCTTCAATTCGATTTAGAGGAGAAAGATGATGCAGTAACATCTCCTTCTAGAACGAAGTTATTTGCTGGTACGACAATGATTATAGGTGATATGGAAATTGACGGAGATATCGATTATACAACTGGTGACTTTACTGTTGCTGGTGGAGATTTTTCTGAGTTACATCTAAATATTGATGCTGAGTTCATGGTTGGTGGAATGTTTTATATTACACCAGGTTTAGAGTACACAACTACAGATAATAATGGAACAGATACCGATCAATTAGATCTATCTGCAGATTTCGGATACCGAGCAAATATGATTGATGCTACTTTCGGTATTGATTATGCTTTAATGGGTGAGGTCGGAAATGCTGACTATGATGAAATGGCATGGAAGATTAATGTTGCTTACTTATTTTAAAAACTAATTATGATCTAATACCTATTTGTAAAAGGGAGATTTTCATCTCCCTTTTACAGTTGTATAATCGATGACAACATATACGCCTAGGAGCTTTAGTTGAAATCGATTACATTTTTAATACTTATTACTCTTTCACTGATTAGTGCTAGTGTATCTGCAAATTTTATTCTTCCTGAAATTTCTCGTGATGGTAAAAGCTTAAACACTTCGGTTATTTCTGTCTCTCAAGAAAAAAGAAACTTTACCGCTATCAAGTATGAATACTTAAGTGTGGAAAGTGATGCGACTCCAGCAGTTGAAATCAAACAAAGCTCTCCAGGTGTTTGGGGTGGATTTTCGACGAATGGCTTTAGTGGCCAGTTAAATTTGGATATTCCTACTTATAATATGGAAGGTGCAAAAAACCATGCAACTAATTTCTCATTTCTAGGTGGATACCAAGTAAATAAGAATCTTACCTTAGGGCTTGGTTACACAAAGTCTGAATTAGATATTTCAACAGATGAAAGCGTAATTGCTGCTGGAGGGAGTCTTAAAGTAAATGATAAGGTTTTAGGTGGCTCTATTGAATATGTTGAAAACAAAACTTCTGCCACAAAAGGTGGATTCTTTATTCTAAGTGCAGGCTTTGGCCAGCAAGATGCTAAGAATAGTGTTGAAGCAGGTGTTCAATTAATGACAGAGGGCTCTGATGATTTAACAACAGGAAAGCGTTTTACTCTTTTTAGTGGGATGACAAAAGTTGTTAACGGCATTGAAATAGATGGTAGCTTCACATACGAATTCGGAAATTACCTAAAAGATGAAGATAATAGCTCAGATGGAAATAACTTTAATGCACTTTCTTTTGAATTTGATGCTGAATTCTTAGTAGGGTCAAACTTCTATATTACTCCGGGAATTAATTATTCTGCAGAAAACGCACCAGGTGTTTCAAGTGATACTTCTGACGTTAGGTTAAAAACTGATTTCGGTTATCGCACAAAAAGACTAGATGCAACAATCGGTGTAAGCTATGTCTTCGTCGGAGAAGAGAATGATATCGATTATGATGGCCTTGGTTGGTCCCTAAATATTGGGTGCTCAATCTAAGATTTATTTATAAATTTTATATGTGGACGGGGAGGCTTTGACCTCCCTTTTTATATCCTCTAAAATAAATAAAACATGTTTGAGAGGGGATATGAAAAAACAAATTTTTGCACTATCACTACTAATATCATCAACTGCATTTGCAAATCGAGTTATGCCTGTAATCTCTAAAGATGGTAAAACGAGACACAGTTCTTCAATGGCCGTGTCAAATGATCGTAGACAATTTTTTAATACTCAATTTGAAGGTGGGAGTGCTGAGATTCAAGATATTGATACCCTAGATAGCTCTGACTTTGATATCAATGGTGCTTTTGGAAATCGCTTATTTTCGACGGAGTTTTCTTATAACGACAATGTCGGTTTCGCTCAGACTAGACCAATCATTACAGAAGTTGGTCATAATAGAGAGGCCGTTCTTCTAATGGGATTTAGACCTGTTGATTTAGTATCTTTTGGTTTCGGTTATCGAAATATTGAAAGAGATATGCAAAATAAGAATATTAATACTTTTGAAGTTGAAGCTTCAACAATGTTTAATATTAACCGCGTAAGTTTTGGTGGTGCCTATAAGTATGTAAAACCAAACTCACAAAGACATGGTTACTACGCAGACTTAACTCTTGCTGGTGGATACTTAGACGAGGTTCTTTCTGCTGAAGCTGGTTTAAGTGTTAAGACGAAGAGCCAAGAGCTTAATCGCGGAACTCGTAAAGAATTCTTTATTGGTGGAACAAGAAAGTATAGTAACTTAGAATTTGATACTGATTTTGAGTATGAGTCGGGAGACAATGGTTACGAGACAGGTGACTATAAGAGAATGAAGTTTAACTTTGATCTTGAAGTCCTTTATACGAAATACCTATATGTAACTCCAGGAATTGAATATAGAAAGCTTGAGATTAACAACTCTTCATCTGAGCAAGTTTATACTTCTGTGGATTTTGGTTATCGTGAAGCTGGAATGGATATAACTCTTGCTTTTGATTATTTAGCTGATGGAAGTCTTGAGATTGCAAATCAAGATATTAAGCTTGATCAGTATCGCGTAACTTTAGGGATGGGATACCTATTCTAGTATTGAATAACTCTTAAGGCTTCGAAGGCCACGGCCGTGGCCACATTTGAGAGATTCAACGATCTCACATGTTCTGAAAACATCGGAAGACAAAATAAACGATTAGGGTAGCTATCAAAGATATGCTTTGGTAGCCCTTTCGTTTCGGAACCAAAGACTAAATAACACCCCTTCGAGTAGCCACGTCCATAGAAGTGGTTTTCCTTAGCAGTCTTTGTGTAGAAGAATAGATCTTCTTCTTGTGGCCTTTCATTTTCAATAAATTCTTCCCAGTTTTCGTATTCGGCAACTTCAACGTGTTTCCAGTAATCAAGGCCTGCTCGTCTTACGGCCTTCTCTGAAAGATCAAAACCATAAGGTTTAATAAGGACTAGTCTTGCGCCAAGAGCGATGCAAGTACGCCCAATACTCCCGGTGTTTCCGGGAATATCTGGCGCATATAGAACAATGTTAAAAATTGCGTTACTACTCACTGGGATGACTTCTTAGTTTTGCTTTAAGTACTCGACAAGAGATCTAATCACAGTTCCTGAAGCACCTTTTGGTGGACAGTATGGAAGGTGAGATTGAGAGTCACCAACACCTGCGATATCAAGGTGTGCCCAAGCAATGTCATTCTTAATGAATTCTTGTAGGAATGCAGCAGCTTTAGCTGTTCCACCCCAACGTGAACCACCGATATTCTTAAGGTCTGAAATAGTACCTTTCATATCTTTTTGCCACTCAGGGATAATTGGAAGTTCCCACATATACTCATCTGCTGAATCAGCAGCCTTAAGAAGGCTAGAAGCAAGTTTCTTGTCATTAGACATAAGACCACAAACTTCAGTTCCAAGTGCCATTAGACATGCTCCTGTAAGAGTTGCAGCGTCGATGATTGCATCTGGTTTTTGATCACAAGCATAGTCTAGACAGTCTGCAAGAACTAAACGTCCTTCAGCATCAGTGTTTAAAATTTCAACTGTTTTACCATTTCTAGCTTTTACAATTGAGTCTGGCATTGTTGCTTTAGAGTTAACAGCGTTATCAGTCATACCTAGGATACAAGTGATCTTAACAGGAAGTTTCATTTTAGCAGCAGCTCTAAATGCAGCGTATACAGTTGCAGAACCGGCCATATCAAACTTCATATTCATCATTGACCCACCTGGCTTCAGTGAATATCCACCAGTATCAAAAACAAGTCCCTTTCCTACGAAAGCGATGTGCTTAGTATTCTTAGTTGCTTTTGAGGGAGTGTAAGTTAGGTGAACTAGTTGAGCATCAAATGCAGAACCGTCGTTAACAGATAGGAAAAGATCCATTTTTTCTTTCTTAAGTTCTTTTCTACCCATGATCTTACACTTAACACCGGCCATACCTTCAACGTCTTTCTTAACACGCTTAGCGTATTCAGTTGAACGTAGAACGTTTGGTGGCTCGTTTACGAAGTCACGTGCAACGTTTACAGACTCTGCAACGATTTGCGCGTTTTTGATAGCTTTATCAAAGTCTTTCTTTTTAGCTGCTTTTTCCGCAGTATCGATGATTACTTCTTTAAGCTTTGCTGGCTTTGAGTCTGAAAGGTACTTATCAAACTTATATGCAGTCATTTCGAAAGCTTCAACTAGAACAGCTAGAGACTCTTCTTTCTTTGACTTGTAAGTGAAAGTATCAAAAGCTACAGCTACTTTCTTGTACTTAGAAACAGCTTTATAAGCTTTTGCTAGCTCTTTTCTAATATCTTCAGTTGTAACTTTAGTCTTATCACCAAGACCAACAACTAGAACGTCACTTCCGTAGTGGTTGAAAGAGTAAGTTGTTCCTTTCGCACCAGTGTAGTCTTCTGAGCTGCTCATTGATTCAAAAGTAGCCTTAAGCTCTTTTGGCCAACCTGTAAGTGCTACGGTTGCAACTTCTTTTTTACCTTTTTTTGTCATTGTCGAGTAAGCACCGATTACATAGCAATCAGCACTTGAACTTTCTTTAGAATTTAAATTCAAAGTGAATTTCATATTTGCTCCTTAAAAGGGGGTTTCAAAGTGATTTAAGAGGGTATAAACTAACAGTAAGTATACAAAAAGACAAAGTATGACAAAAGTCGGCAAGGGTTTTCATGGACGCAGTCAAAAAGATTAAAGATTTAATCCCAACGAAGATATTTCAAAGATACCTTGCGTCAAATTTTATCGTACCCTTTGCGATGAGTCTTACATTCTTTGTTGCCTTCCTCTTAACGACACAACTCTTCAAATTCATGAGGCTTGTGACGAAAAAAGGTGTAGGAATTTTGCAATTCCTAGAAATACTTGGCCATATTTCAATTAGTTTCATCCCAATGGCGACTCCACTGTCGATTCTCTTTGCTATGATTTATACACTAAATAAATTAAGTGAAGACTCTGAAATTGTTGCTCTAAGGGCCATGGGAATCAATAAGCATCGAATCTTTTCTCCTTTTTTTATTATTTCAATTCTAATTGCTGCTTCGGTTGTATCTCTGAATACGAATATGATCCCGACATCTAAGAAGATTTTTAGAAATACTTTTAAGCAACTTGGTTCAAAGGGAATCCTTACGGACATTAAAAAGGAACAATTCTTTACTGAAATTCCTGGAGTCATTCTATTTGCTGAAGATGTAAAAGATGAAGGGAAAGTACTAGAAAATGTATTCTTAAGGATCTCATCAAAAGATAATGTTGATAAAGTGATTATGGCCAAAAGAGGAGTTCTAAATAAGCCGAAAGTAGATGGAGACTCAGTTGGCCTCAATATTCGATTCGACTTCTTTAATGGCAGTATCATTTCAATTGATAAAGAAGGCCATGAGATAGAAAAAATTCTTTTTGAAACATATGAGTATCCAATAGTTACCAGTCAGAGCTTTTCAACTGTTAACAAGGCCAGCATGATGTCATCTAATGAACTGAGAAGGCATATTAGGAAATTGAATGGCCAGCTTAAGAAAGCTAAGACGAAAAGAATCAAAGATAATCTTGAAGATGATATAAGAAAGGGGAGCATTGAGTATTGGGGACGTTATACGATTCCAATTCAATGTGTTATTTTTGCTCTTCTAGGTTTTGTCTTCGGTGTAAAAAAGGGACGTGGTGCAACTCGAAATACAAGTGCTCTGGCCCTTCTTGTGACGATTATCTACTACGCACTTTATTTCTCAGGGGTTTCCTTGGCCAAGAAAAATAATGTTCCAATCCCTCTAGTCCTGTTCTTACCAGCGGTAATCACAGGAGCTATCGGAATTAGTTATTATAAAAAGTTAGATTGGAATTCTTAGTTTTGAGAATTTTCTTTTTCTTCTAAGTATTGCTTAGAAGTTTGGACACCACCGTTTTTGTCAAAAATAAAAAGCGGTAGTTTATGATCTTTTGCGATCTCTACAGGAAAAACTAAACTTTTAACACCTGAACGTGAAGACATTCCAAGTAATTCACCATTATAGAAAACATTTAAGGCATCGATATTTCCAAGACGAAGTAGAACTTGGTCTCCCTTGATTAGTAGGTAGCGTCCTTCTTTTAGAGTGAACTTCTTAATTGGGTCATTATCACTTTGATAAACAATCCAAGAGTCACCAGTCATTGCTTTAAGGAAAATATTTTGTTTACCTTCTTCAAAAGCTGCTCTGATATTAGCAGGGATGATTTCATTTTTCTCTTCTTCAGAAATATCTTTGAAAGCAAAGAGAGGAGAAGGTAGGTTGTAGAAGTTAAGTTCTTTTTCCTTTTCTTCCGCTGGTTTTTCTTCTTTCTTTGTCTCAACTACTACTTCAGGCTTCTTTTCTTCAACCACTTGAGTTGGAGTTTCTTCGGCCACAACTTCTTCTGTCGTTTCTTCCTCGGCCGTGTCTTGCATAGGAGTGCTTTCATCTAGCACCTGGGCCTCAACAACAACTTCCTTAGTATCTTCACCTGTGTCGACTTCTTTTGATTTATCGAGATTAATGTAAATAAAGATACCAATTGAAAATGCTGCCACAACGCCAAGTAACTTATATTTTAATGAATCAGAAATCTGAACTTCTTGTTTTACAAGATCTTGTTTCTTTTCAACATTGGCCTGAGGGAAGTCCTCTGCTTCAAGAGGTTGAGACTTCTCGGGTGAGACTGCACCATAAAGTTCTTCAAGCTTTCTTGTTGCTTCCTCTGCATCAATGTCATAAGTTTTAGCGAGTGTTTTAACAAACCCTCTTACGTATGCAATATTGGGAAGCCTTTCAATATCATCCGCTTCAAGTGCTGATAGGTTTGTGAGATTGATTCTTGTATGTCTGCTTACTGCTTCGATACTTAAATCTTTTTTATCTCTAGCCTTTTGTAGGTACTTACCTAGAGATAGGTTTGGGGCTTCTTTTGCAACTTCCTGTTCCATTATTACGCCTTTTTAATTATTTATAAATTATCAGTTTCAAATTTGTTCGAATAATATACGTTCTTCATTAGGTTATTTTTTATTACTAAACTTCTTTTTGCATAATCAGTTCTTGGGAACTGTTCAATGATCTGATTGTAAAGTGGTAGCGCCTTTTTACTTTCTCCAAGAGAGCGATAAATTTCTGCAAGTTCAAATTTAGGTGCAATCTCTTTTTTACACTCACCACTTGTTGCAATATTTAAATTTTTAATGGCATCTTTAATATTTCCATCTTTCTTATAAATCATGGCCAATTGAAAAGGCGCCGGACAATAATCTAAAGTGTAGCCTGTTACTTGTTGAAGATATTTGATTGCCGCATCTTTATTTCCTCTCTTTAGTTCAATTAGAGATAGGTTGTACTTTACTCGGTAGTTGTAGCGATAGATAAGATCTTTAAGAACAACTTTGTACTGCTCTTCGGCCTTATTGTAGTCACCTTCCTTGAAGTAAATCGAAGCGAGATTATTTCTGGCATCAGAGTTCTTATTATCAACCTTGATTGCTTGCTTGAAATAGAACTTAGCTTTTTCAGGTCTGTTTTTGAAATAATAAGCAAGTCCAAGATTGTTTAGCGTCTTTGTATCATTCGGCTTTAATTGATTAGCATTCTCTAAAGCCTCAAGTGCTTGAGAGTAATCCTTATCAATCATCTTTTGAGTTCCATATATATAGAAAAGTTCTGCTTTTTTCAACTGCTCCGTTTTCTGACTTGAAGAACAAGAAGTTGTCATGATTCCAATTAATGTTGCAAATAGAAAAGTAACTGTAGTTCGTTTCATCATTTCACCAAAAACGTTAGATTAAAAAGAGAATATACTCTTTAATTGTAATGGCTTTCAGCGCCCATTACAATGTTAATCTAAGAGCTTACAATCGTTACCTATGTTTAAAGAAGATAACTGATTCAAAGTGTCGGGTACCTGGGAAGAAGTCGAACATGTGCGCTTCTTCAATGATGTAATCATTAAGAATCTTATGAGTATCTCGGGCCAGTGTTTGATTGTTACAGCTTACATACACGATATATTTTGGATTAAGTACTTTAGTAAAATCGTCAATATTTTTCAGGCCACTGCGAGGTGGATCTATAACAAGTAGATCAATATCTTTTATATTGAAGGCTTCAAGTTTACTAATGGCCGATTGATGATAAATATCGAGCTCGCTATACTCTTGATACTCCTTATTTTGTAACTTGATATATTTTGTCGGAGTTGCATCCATAACAATCGTTCGATGAGAAAGGGACTTTGTAATATTCCCATTTCCGCCAAAAAGGTCGACTGTTGTTGAGGTGCCATTTGTGACACTTTTCATTTTTTCATTAACTAGATTTAATAAAAGCTCATTCATTGGTGGATTTACTTGTAGAAATCCCTCCGCAGAGTAATAAGAGTCAAAAGTTTTTAAGATCTTTCCATCGCGCTGGAATAGCTCAATATGCCCTTTTGTCTTTTTAGCTTCACCTTGCCAATTGTCATGCAAGTTAGCTAGCTCCCGATTGATATCATCATTGGCCATTAAACAATTTTTAATTGAAGTGATTTTTGAATTAGAGTCATTAAAGAACCCAAGTGAGTTATCCTTCTTATTGTAATGAAGCTGAATACGATTTCGATAATGGTAGCGATCACTTGCTTTATGGATAATAAGTTCATCACTCAAATCAATCTTGAATTGTCGATTGAAATTATCGAGATAAGCTTTCTTCTTGAATTCAATTTCATTCTCATAGCTTGTGTGCAGGAAGTGGCAACCTCCGCATTCACTATAATAAGGGCATTCAGAATCAGTACGTAATTGGGACTTCTTAGTTAACTCAGTTAAGCTTGCAAATTGAATGCTTTTCTTAGACTTGTAGACAAGGGCCTTTCCTTCTTCTCCAGGTAAAGTTTTTTGGATAAAGGTAATTCCATTTAATTTTGAAACGCCTTGACCAAGAGAGTCGAGGTGTTCGACTTTGAAGTCGACGGGGAAGTTTTTTTGAAACTTGATCTCTTTGTTTGGTTTCTTCTTTTTAGTCATAGGAAAATATGTCTCAATCTGCTATAAGTATCAACTTAGCTAAATTAGTAATATTATTAAATAATATGGCATCATTATTACAAAAATTGTCATTCCTGTTTGAACTTTTTTTCAACGGTAGTTTTATCCTCTTATTCACTCTCTATGATAATAAGAAGATTCCTGCCAGTTGGAATCAAAAGTTTATCGTGAATACCCTAGACTTAATGGTTTGGGTAGTACCAATTGCCATTGCTTTAACAGTTATTAAGAACATGATTGAAGCAAAAAATGGTGAAGACTTTTTCCGTCGTTATTCATTTTCGTTACTTGTCTTTATCCCAACGCTTATTACTTGGGGTGACTTAAAGTTCACTTATCTATTAGCGAGCGCTCACTTACTCTCAACAATTTTATCTTTATATGACGATGGGGGAGAGACAACTAATCGGGAATATAAGAATCGATTTGATACGCTCTTTAGTAAAATAAAATTAACTTCTGCTCAGCTTGTACTCTTCACATTTGGTGGGGTTATCTTAGCTGGAACATTATTACTTATGCTTCCTCTATCTGCTGCGGATGGAGTTAGTATTAGCTTTGTGGATGCTCTCTTTACCGCAACCTCCGCAACATGTGTAACCGGCCTATCTACTCTTGGAACAAATACAAGCTTTAGTATTGTTGGCCAACTTGTTATTTTAGGATTGATTCAAATTGGTGGACTTTCCATCATGACTTTATATTCTTCGATGGCCATCGTTCTTGGTCGATCAATGAAGATGAAAGATCGTATTATCATGCAAGACCTTCTCGATGTTTCGTCACTTGAAGAACTCTTTGCCATGATTATCAATATTGTTAAGTACACTTTCATTATTGAACTTTGGGGTGCAATCATTCTAACGATTGGCTTCACATTTGAAGGCTTTGAATTTGGTCAGGCGATGTACTACGGATTCTTCCATAGTGTTTCTGCTTTTTGTAACGCAGGTTTTGCTCTTTTTGATAACTCTCTTGAAAACTATGCAACCAATCCACTCATTCACGGAACGATTGCCATTCTGATCTCTCTTGGTGGGATTGGCTTTATTGCTCTTAAGGAATTAAAGGAAGTTGTCACAAGAGAAAAGACCATCGTTCGACTGGGAATGCACACTAAAGTTGTTCTCATTACTTCACTGGCTTTAACTGTCGGTGGAGCAATCTTTATTTTCTTTGGAGAGTTCCTAGGTGCTCTTGATGGATATAATTTATGGGAGAAAATCCAAATATCTGTCTTTCAGTCAATTACTTTAAGAACGGCCGGGTTTAATACCATCCCACTGACAAATCTCCACTCATATACGATTTATATGATGGCCATGTTTATGTTCATTGGTGGATCTCCTGGTTCGACGGCCGGTGGGGTAAAGACAACAACTCTGGCAATTCTAGTTCAATCTATTATTTCAACACTTAAAGGTGATAAGAACGTTATGATGTTTGATCGTAAGATCGCAGGCCCAGTTGTTGTTAAGGCAACGGCACTAATGTTTATCTCTATCGTTGTTTCAACATCATTTATTTTTGTCATGATGAAAATAGAACCAAACCAAAACTTCCTGCCACTCTTCTTTGAAGTACTGAGTGCTGGGGGTACAGTTGGGCTTACACTTGGAGTTACCCCATTTTTAACTGTCGCAGGAAAGATCGCAATTTCGATGCTAATGCTTATTGGACGTATTGGGCCTCTCACATTAATCTTAGCGATTGGTGAGAGACAGAAATACTCAGGTAAATTAGACTATCCTGACGGACGAATAATGATTGGTTAAAATTAAATAAAGGATTTTATATGCTAGTTGCTGTTATCGGGCTAGGGACATTTGGAGCAAAAACTGCGGTAGGACTTTTTGAAAAAGGTGCCGAGGTAATTGCTATTGATAAGAATGATGAGCTCGTTGATAAAATTAAAGACCGTACTACTCACGCTGTTGCCCTTGATGTAACAGATGAGAGATCTCTTCGATCAGTAAATATTTCTGACGTCGATACGGCAGTTGTGGCCATCGGGGATAATATTCAAATGTCGATTATGGCCGTAACAATGCTTAGAAAGCTTGGGGTTGGTCGTGTTATTGCCCGAGCTACCTCTAAACTTCACGAGCACGTTTTACATGAAATTGGTGCTTCTGAAATCATTAAAGTTGAAGAGGAGATGGGGGAAATCGTTGCTTCTAAGATCATCGCTCCACACGTTCTTCAGCGCTACAACTTTGCAGCTGGTTATTCAATTGTCGAATTAAAGCTTGGGAAGAAGTTTGAGGGTAAAACCCTTGTCGAGAGTAAGATTCGCCAAAACTATTCACTTAATATTGTTGCCCTTCAAAAGAAGGTTCCATATATCACTGAAGACGGTAAGTCCGCTTATCGTATGGAGATTAATGATTGTCCGATGCCGATGGATATTATCGAATCAGATGACATCGTTGTTCTTGTCGGAAGTGAGAAAAACTTTAATAAACTTTTTGCTGATCTTGAGGATGCATAAGTCTTTAATGTCGCATAAAGGGGAAGTATTTTGAATTTATCACTAAGAAATCGAGTCGCGTGGAGTTTTTCATTTGCAGCAGCAGTTGTAATCCTTCTTGCGTTCATCGTTTTTTATCATTTAAATAATCTCAATAAAGAAATTGAGTCCATCACAGATCGTTCTAATAAAGTAACTCTTATTACTGACGAAGTTAGGATTTCGGCCGTTGCGATTCTAAAGAACCAAAGAAGAATTCTAACAAAGAAACCTACTCCTGAAATGGTTGAGAGGATTCTAAATCTTTGTGAGTCATTCACATCTCAACTTCAAAGACTCGATACTCACTATGATGAGCCTGAAGTAAAAAAGATTATTGGGCAAATGCTCTCCTATACGGACTCTCTAAAAGTTATTCTAAGCAAGGCATCTTTATTTCATCGAAACAATATTGGAATGACCTCTATTGGAGAACTTGCGGATAAGATTCTTGATGCTTTCTCTGAATTTCAAGATATTCAGTATTATCAAAATGTCGAAAGAGAAGAGAAGATTAAGGGAATTATCAACGAAACAAAACGTAAGATGATGATTACTCTTATTATCGCTTTTCTATGGACAATAATTTTAGGTTTAGTTATCCCTGGAAAGATTGCGCTACCATTTAAGAAAATTAAAGATGCAATTCGCGAGCTTCAAGATTGTAACTTCGATGTTTCCATTTACTACTCCCAAGATGATGAGATTGGCGAAATTGCCCAAGAGATGAATAAGATGATTCACTCTTTTAAGAAATTCGAAGAATTACGTGCGGATAAGATCGTTGTTGAGAATAGAAAATTTGATGTACTCGCCAATATGGTTAAAAGGCCGGTTCTTTTAACAAATGCCAAGGGTGAGCTGATGTATATGAATAATCAGATTTACCAACTTCTTCAGGTTCAATCTGAGGATACAATTGGTAAGGTGATGACTGACTCAATTATTCCGCAGTGTATTATTGAGACCTATGAGCTTGCCATTAAGCGTCGTTCAAAGATTGAAAACCAGGAAATCAAAATCGCTAAGCGCGATGATTCAACTAAATCAGATAAAGAAGTTGGGGATAAGATTTCAGTAAAGGTTGATATTGAAGGTGATGAGGTTGCCGAGGAACAGGAAGAAGCCGAGGAAGTAGTTGAATATATTTATGAGGGCTACGCGTCAGTTATTCCAATTCGTGGACGCGATTCGTCACTAGATTATTACTTGATGGTAATGTCAAAAGAAGTTCAGGCATCTTAATGATTTAGGTGCCTGAAAATGCTGAAAATATAGTTATCCATTGATTTCTGTGCTATGATTCGTGGAATTTAGCGGAGTTATAGATACAATGATTGATAGGAAACTAATTCGAAATTTTTCCATTATTGCCCATATTGACCACGGAAAGTCGACACTTGCGGATCGATTAATTGAAAAAACAGGTTCAATTACTGATCGTGAGAAATCTGATCGTATTCTCGATAATATGGAACTTGAAAAAGAGCGTGGGATTACAATTAAGGCCCAAACTGTACGTTTGAATTACAAGGCCCGCGATGGACAGACTTACTACCTAAATATCATCGATACTCCGGGTCACGTTGACTTCTCGTATGAAGTATCAAGATCACTTGCTTCTTGTGATGGTGCACTGCTTGTCGTTGATGCTTCTCAAGGTGTAGAAGCACAGACTCTTGCCAATGTTTACATGGCCATTGAAAATGATCTTGAGATCATGCCTGTTTTGAACAAGATCGATCTTCCTCATGCGGATGCAGATCGTGTAAAGCAAGAAATTGAAGATGTTGTAGGAATTGAGGCACTAGATGCTGATGAAGTTTCTGCAAAGTCAGGTCTAGGGGTTGAAGATCTTCTAGAATCAATTATAGAAAAAATTCCTCACCCAAAAGGTGATCCTAATAAGGACCTACAAGGTCTAATTTTTGATTCGTGGTTTGACCCATATCAAGGTGTAATCTTCTTACTAAGAGTTGTTGAAGGTACAATTAGTAAGAAAGATATGATCTACCTTAAGAACTCTGATCAAGAGTATGAAGTTCTTAAGCTTGCTGTGAATACTCCTTTCTTTACTGAAGTAAAAGAGCTGGGTGCCGGTGAAGTAGGGATGGTAATTTGCGGTATTAAAAATATCCGTGACGTAAAAGTTGGGGATACTGTTATTAATGCCAAGAAGAAAGATACACCAAGTTTAGGTGGATACGAGGAAGTAAAGCCAATGGTTTTCTGTGGTATCTTCCCTGTTGAGTCTAACGACTATGAAGTTTTAAAAGATGCACTAGAAAAATTAGCTCTTAACGACTCTTCGTTTACATATGAGCCAGAAACTTCTCAGGCCCTAGGTTTTGGTTTCCGTTGTGGTTTCCTTGGCCTTCTTCATATGAATATTATTCAAGAAAGACTTGAGCGTGAATTTAGTTTAAATTTAATTTCAACAGCGCCTTCTGTATCTTATAAAGTAAAGATGAATGATGGTGAGATTGTTGAAGTTGATAACCCTTCAATGATGCCAGAGCCTGGTAAGTTTGAAGAGATTACTGAACCAATCGTTTCAATTTCAATTCACGTACCAAATGAGTATGTAGGTAAGATCATTCGTCTTTGTGAAGAGAAGCGCGGTATTCAAACTGATATGAAATATATTACGGAAGAGCGTGTACAAGTAACTTACGATCTTCCACTTAGTGAAATGGTTTTTGACTTCTATGATAAGTTAAAAAGTTATACTAAGGGATATGCATCAATGGACTATGACTTCAAAGGTTACGAACCTTCGAAACTAGTTAAGGTTGATGTTTTACTTAATAGTGAAAAAGTTGATGCCCTATCAATTATTTGTCACGTTGATAATGCTTATTATAAGGGACGCGATCTTGTTGGTCGTTTAAGAAAGATTATTGATCGTCAACAATTTGATATTGCCATCCAGGCCGCAATTGGTGCTAAAATTGTTGCTCGTGAAACTGTTAAGGCACTTCGTAAGAACGTACTCGCCAAGTGTTACGGTGGTGACGTTTCAAGGAAGAGAAAGCTTCTTGAAAAACAAAAAGAAGGTAAGAAGAGAATGAAGATGGTTGGATCTGTTGAGGTTCCACAGGAAGCATTCTTGGCCGTACTTGCTGTAGATGAAGACAGTAGTGGTGGGAAAAAATAAACATGGAAGAATTGAGAAGTATTTTAGATGATGCTGTAACGAAGTTTTCATCAAATGAATACTATGACAAATTAAGGTCAGCAAAAGAAGAGTACTTTAAGCTTGCTGGAAAATTATCTGAAGAAGATGAAGATTACGAATCTCGTATGAATGGTTTCGTCTATTGGTATATCACTCAACGTGACTTCGATGATAATGGGCCATTAATTAAGAAATTTGTTAATGAAATCTCAATTGAAGAAAATCAAAAAGATTCAATGTTAAGTATTAACCATTCTCTTTTTGAGTACCGTGGACAAAACCTTTTTAAAAAGCATGTCTTTAAAGACATTCTTCACAATACAAAATTTTACATTCCTAAGAATGAGTTTACATTACAGCTTGTAAAAGATGACTTATTCATTGCCCGTACAATTAGCCATGAAGGAAAGACAATGTTACTCGATGACATCTCAGTTCTTCCATATGATGCAAGAGGACCGCTAGTTAAGGAATCAAAGAAAGTTAGAAAACTTAATGATCGCAAAAGAGATATGCAATTTCTTTTAAAAATTGAGGCCCTAAAAACAAAGTGGCGCCAATACGGTCATATCGATCCTAAAAAGATTTTTGTTTTTTAAATTTTATATGAAATGGCCAAGGCGATTACAGTTCCTTCAAAATTACTATTGTCATTTGAATAGTTAAAGAACTTCATTTTGCCGTTTAATCCAAAGTTATTTTTAAAAAAATAGTCTGCTGAGAGAGTTACTTTACTACCGGAATATTCCTCTTCGTCTTCATTTTTTGCAAAAATTATATTTGAATAAATGAGATTCAGATCAAGTCTTCTAAGATGTAAGCCTAGTCCTAGAATTCCTTGGATTAGATTATTTTGACTAAATAATAGCTCGTTACTATTTAAAGAAGAGGTTTTAATAGTTTGAAAGTTCTCACTACCTAGCCCAACTAAAAAAGTTATCGTTGGATTCGTCGAAGATGATATTCTATCCAAAATTGTTAATTCGTAATCTGACAAGCTTTCATCTATTTCTTGATTGCTTCCTTCTAAAGTGATTTCACTTAGCTTAGTATAACTAGCAATAAGCTCGAGTTTATTATTATCAGAGAGATATGTTGAATATTCAATTTCAAGACTAGGTGATAAATTTACTTGGTACTTTGCTTCAAAACTTGAAAGATATGTTTGATTATAAATTCGGTTAGAGATACCAGCTTTAAAAATTAATTGGCTAGTTTGATCTTTACTCTCTTCAACATATTGAGCATTTAAAGGCTCTGCATACTTCCATGAAAGAGCAGGAGAATAAGGGTTTGTCAGATAAATTGACTGGCCGGCCCTCGGTCCTTTTGTGGAGTCGATATGTTGATTCCAGTCCTTAAGTTGAGCTGCAAAATTACTAATATGCCCATCTTTATACTTATCATATTTTTTTGCAATCTCACTCCAGCTGGTGTCTCTTTTTAATTTAATTGCTTTTGGTTCTTGTAAAAGAGCATAAGAAGTTAAATTCAATATGAATGAAAATAAAATAAATACAGATCTAAGCATTATTTCTCCGTTAAATAAATTTTATCATATAAGAATGATTATGTAAGACGAAGAAAATTTTATCTATTCATTCTCAAGCGCTTCAGCTTCTTTAAATGTATGCTTCTTTTTCCAAAGAACGTATGGAATCACACCTAGAAGATTCACTGAAATTGCTACTAAGAAGTAGAGGTTAAAGAATGAAGCTCCCTTATCTTGGCCTAGGGCCTTAAAAAGTTCTTCAAAAACAAGGTGACCAACTCCTGCTCCCGCAGGTGAGATAGGAATAGCTATTGAGATAAGGCCCACTGGAATAATACTAAAGAGCTGCTTGATTCCAATATTAACATGAAGGAATGAGTGAACTAGGCTCCAAAAAGCAGTAATAGCTAAAATGTGGACAATAACTGAAAGGCCAATAGACTTTAGGATAACAGCTCTGCTTTCTCCAATTTTCCAAAAAGTCTCAGTGATACTTGCGATCTTATCTCCAACAAATGGAAGGATTTTAATTAGCTCAATCACATGTATCTTAATTCTTACTGGCATAAAGAGCACAAGAATGAATCCAAGAGCACCAAGTAGCAACATAATATTAAATGAGATAAGTGGCTTAACCTTTGGCGATAATACAGTTAACTCTGAATAAAAATAAATCGAAGATAGTCCACCTACAATCAAGAGCCCGATGAGACCAATGATGCGATCAATAAGTGCGGTACTTAAGAGAAAGGATCTCTTTAAATTCTTGTCACAATCCCTAACGTAGAGAAGCTTTAAAAAGTCTCCCGTTACGATACCAGGAAGAAAGGTTGAAAAGAATTGTCCTATTAAATTGATTGGGTAGATCTTCTTAATATGAATTTTATCACTCTTAGTTTTAAGAAGTAGTGACCAACGAAATGCTGCAATAAATGAACTGCATACTAAAAGAGCAAACGAAATTAAGGCCCATGGCCCATTCTCCAGTACTTGTCCGATCAGACTAAGGTCAAGTTTATCAGATTTTGCAAGCCATGTGAGAATTGCTGCTGCAAAAATAACCTTGAGAATTGTCTGAATTGACGCTTTGTGCATATAGTTAAATTCCTTATTTAGGCTTAAAACTTAGCATAAAAGGTGCTAATCTAGTACCAATTTTTAAAAAGGATAAAAGCTTGAAAATTACAGTAATTGGAACGGGATACGTTGGATTAGTAAGCGGGACTTGTTTTGCGGAAATTGGTCACAAGGTAACTTGTGTCGACATTGATGAAAACAAAGTCGCCATGATGAGACGTGGTGAATCACCAATTTTTGAACCAGGACTTAATGATCTATTAAAGAGAAATATTAAGGCCGAGAGACTAGCTTTTTCAACGGGACTAGAATCAGTTAAGGATTCAAAGTCAATTTTTCTAGCAGTAGGAACTCCTTCAGGTGATGATGGAAGTGCTAACCTTACTTACTTATTTCAAGCGGCCGAAGATGTAGCAAAGAATATCTCTGATGATGCAATCATTGTTATTAAATCAACAGTACCAATCGGAACTTGTGAAAAAGTAAGAGAGATTGTTGCAAAGAATACAGATAAGAAATTTCATATCGTAAATAACCCAGAGTTTTTAAAAGAAGGTTCAGCGATTGAGGACTTCATGAGACCAGATCGCGTTGTTATTGGACACAATAATGAAAAAGCCGCTCAGGCCATGGAAGAACTTTACGAGCCATTACTAAAACAAGGTAATCCAATCTTTATGATGTCGAATTTATCGGCAGAAATGACAAAGTATGCTTCTAATTGTTTCCTTGCTACAAAAATTTCTTTCATCAATGATATTGCAAGATTATGTGACACTTTAGGTGCTGATATTAATGAAGTACGTAAAGGAATTGCAAGTGATAGAAGAATCGGTTCTCACTTCTTGTATTCAGGGCCAGGTTATGGTGGTTCTTGTTTTCCAAAAGATGTGAAGGCCTTAATTTATACGGCCAAGGAACACGGTCATTCTTTAAGAATCGTTGAAGCAACTGAAGATGTAAATGATGAGCAGAAGCTCTACATGGCAACAAAAATAAAAAGACACTTCGGAGAAGACTTAAGTGGAAAAACTTTTGCGTTCTGGGGAGTAGCATTTAAAGCTAATACTGATGATGTACGTGAGTCTCCAGCAATCTATATGGCAAAAGATCTAATCGATGCCGGTGCAAAAATTCGTTTCTTTGATCCTGAAGGTGGGCCAAACTTCATGAAAGCTGTAGGGGAAAAATACCACACATCTTTAGAAGAAGTTTCAAATAAGTACGATTGCTTAAGTGGTTGTGATGCAATGGTTACTGTGACTGAGTGGAGAGAGTTTTCAACTCCAGACTTTGCTGAAATCTCTACTCGTTTAAATGAAAAGGTAATCTTTGATGCGAGAAATCTATTTAAGACAGAAAAAGTTTTAGCAGAAGGTTTCACTTACTACGCGATTGGGAAGAAGATTTAATGAATGAATTGGTCGTCGCCAATATTCAAATTTCTTCATCACTTGATTACAAATCAAATCTAGAAAAAATTAAAACATACTTATCTCAGGCAAAAAGAGAGGGGGCCCAGGTGGCCTTCCTGCCTGAATGTTTTTATTCAATCTCTAATGGCCGCGAGCCAAGCCCGTACCTCGTGGAGTGGGACAATGAACACTTTGATAACATCAGGCAATTGGCCGTTGATTCTGGGCTCTTCCTTATTGGGGGCTCTGTTGCTTTTAAAACTGATACAGGTATTCTTAATAAGGCCATTAACTTGGATCCTCAAGGTCATGTTATTGGTAGCTACGACAAGTGCCATCTATTTTCTTGTGACATCACAACTGTAGATGAACAAGGACAACCAAAACGAAAAAAAATTAATGAAGCCGATATTTATACTGCTGGAAAAGATCCTTTAATTATTGATGTGCTTGGCTGGAAGATCGGAATCGCAATTTGCTTTGATCTTCGTTATCCAAGCTTTCTTCAATATTACTATGACAATAAAGTTGATCTTATCACCTTTGCTTCAGCATTTACTGTACCAACAGGACAGGCCCATTGGCACACTTTATTACGAGCACGTTCAATTGAGGGCCAATGCTATGTTGTGGCCAGTGCTCAATGTGGTGAAAATAATCCAGGAATTCATACCTATGGACACTCTTTAGTTATTAATCCATGGGGAGAAGTTCTTTCTGATCAAATAAATGATGAGGGACTGTCTCTTGTAAGACTCAAAAAAGAGCAAATTACTGAGACACGTTCACGAGTGATCCTATAGTCTAACTGTTTAAATTTATTGGAAATTGAGTAGAATTTGGAGGTATTTCATAATTACCTGCCGATAAGTCTATATGATTAGATTTAGGAGGCAAATATGGAATTACTAGAAATTATACTCGTGACTACAGTCATGGCATTTGCCACCAGCGGAAATATTATTCTTTCAGGATTAAGTTATTGGGAGACTGAAGATAGGGTAAGAAGGTCAATTTCTCATGCCAATGAAGACTATGGTATGCGCGAGTCTGAATTAGAAGAACACACAAAAGTTGCATAATTTAATCTTAATTAAGTTCTTGTATGAATGGACTTCTCGATAAGTAGTAAAAAGCTTATCGAGGAGTCTCAATGCATTTAATTCTTATCTTGCTTTATCTCGTTCTATTTTCTTGTAGTAGTACGACACAATCACCAACAGTTAAATACCTTCAAAAAGAAACGATCGTTAGACATAAGTATTCTTCAAATCACGTAAGAATTTTCAGTGAAAAGGCTTCGGTTGGAGAGCATCTCGTTATCCTACCTTCGCTTGGTAGAGGGGTCGAAGATTATACTGAGAAATATAAATCGACTCTGACAAATCGTTTTGTCCAGGCAGGTTATCAAGTTGTTTTAATTCAGCCGCGTGGTATCGGAAAAAGTTCTGGGAAGCTAAGTGGAAAAAGTACGACTATGCTAGAGCTTGTTGATGACATAAGAGACACTCTTGATCAGTTAGGAATTGAAGAAATTTGGCTTGTTGGCCATGCTTTTGGAAATAGACTAGCACGAAGCTTCACAACATATTACCCTAAGTATGTTAAAGGTCTGGCCCTTCTTGCTGCTGGTGGCAATTATCAAATGACTAGTGAAGCACAGAATTGTTTGAAGAATTCTTTTAATATGCGCCTACCAAAAGATAAGCGATTAGAAATGATTAGCTGTGCATTCTTTGCAAAAGGAAATGATGCTTCTATTTGGCTAAATGGGTGGTTCCCACAACTCGCGGCCGCTCAAATTCATGCGACCTCTACTATCGATGCAAATAAATATAAGATGGCAGCAGGAAAGAAGTTTTTGGTTGTCCAGGCCAGTGAAGACTTTATCGCTCCTCCTGAGTTTGCCGGTAAGGTATTAGCTAAAGAGCTTGAGGATCAGGTAACTTATAAAGAGGTCGAGCATGCTGGGCATGCTCTAACGAGTGAACAACCAGATGAAGTTGCTGAGATCGTAATAGAGTACTTTAAGCAGTACTAATTACATAAATGGATTATCACCTTTTGAGTGATCTGTTACATCGACAACTTCAACAATATCTGGAAAATTTTGTTTTACAAGTCTTGCAACACCATCAGTAAGAGTTGCTTGTGAAGCAGAGCAACCTTGGCAACCACCAGTCATCTTTACGTAGAGCTTATCATTATCGTAATCAATTAATTCGATATTTCCGCCGTGGGCAGCGAGTGCTGGCCTTACTTGTTCATCAAAAAGTTTTTCAATTTTTCTAAGCATATTAATTCCTATCCATTAATTGGTTTAAGTGGCCAAGGATTGCGATTGAAGCATTTTCCACTCTCATAATTGAAGGGCCAATGCTTATCTCTTTAAAACCAAGATTTTTAAATTCGTTAATCTCTTGGTTAGTCCATCCACGCTCAGGTCCAATGGCCAATTGTAATGGTCTTTCGATATCTATTTTAACATCTTTTAACTTGATTGTGGCATAAGGTGAGAGAATAAATCTTTGAACACCTTGTGGTTGCATATCTTCGTATTGATAAGTCTTCTTAAGTTTAGGTGCCTTGTAGAAAACAGCTGACTGGCTTACTCCAAGTTCAGATAGTTCTTGAAAACGTTCGTAAACTTTAGAAGTGAGGTAGCTCTTATCACTTAGAATGGCCTTAAAGATATGAAAGCTATCTGCCCCCATTGCACTACAATGCTCGAAAACTTTCTTCATCGTAGGTGGCCTTGATGCCGCAATGATTAACTCAATAGGGTAGTGAAGTCCTGGACGAATCGTGCCAATTTCTACCTCAACAATCGCGTCGATAATATTGCTTACCTTAAGAGTCGTTAGTCCTTGCTCAAGAATTGTTCCCTTGAGTTCATCACCAATCTTTACTTTGACAACTTCACGTAAATGTCTCGATTGCTCTTGCGTGAGAACAACTTTTGAGTCGCGAATTTGATCTTTTCTTATTATGACAGAGTTCATCTTCTTTAATTTTAATGAGTTATAGCTTTAATTCTTTTACCACTTCTTGCACCTCTTGGGTATGGATTTTAAAGCAACTTTGTCACAGATCGTCAATAGAGAGCACTCATTCACATTATTTATGGCCCCAATGGGCTGGGGGAAAACAAGACTTATTTGGCAATTATTAGAAGACTTTGAAAGGATTATTATCGTCTCTCCGTTGCGTTCAATTCTGGAAGATTTGAAGGAGAGGGAATGTGTTGTGGATAATATTTCTGACAAGGGAATCTTTTTAACAACTGTGGAGTCACTTTCTAAGGATGATCTTAATTTTGCTTTAAAATCCAACTCCCTTTTTGTATTAGATGAATTTCATCTCTTTTACGAATGGGGAGAGTCTTTTCGTCCGAGGTTACTTGATTTCCTTTATCAAATCTCATCTTCTAAAAATACCAAAGTGATAGGACTGAGTGCAACTATTACAGATGAGTTGTATCGTGTGATCGAAAGGGATGTTGAAAATAACTTTAAACACTTTTGTTTTCTTAATATTGGAAACTTCCAAAAGAAGAATATGTATAAGAAGAAGCGGATGTTGATTCGGCCACTTCTTCTGCTAAAACTTATCTTAGAACAATTACTCTTTGAAAGGGGGAGAACCATACTCTTTTGTTCATCACGAAAAGAAGTCTTCTTTTGGCACAAGTTTTTTAAAAGATTAGGCATTTCATGTGATTACTGTGTAGGGGGAGAGGTTAAAGACTTTGTGGCCAGAGAGAATAAAAATCCTGCAGATTTGATTATTGCCACTAGTGCTTTGAGCCATGGAGTTAATTTACATGGAATTGAAAATATTTATATTAGCTATAAGCCTAGTGAGTCCACAAATTTTCAAATGATCGGTCGTGGTGGTCGTTTTGGGGAAGAATTTCAATATATTGGTGCCATCGAGAAAGGGAAGAAGTGGTGGGAAAGAATTCACTACAAGATATGTAATTATCTCTTTATAATGAGTCAGGACTTATTATTATGGTTGAATTAGAAGGTATTCTCATTAACAAGATACCATATCAAGACAAGCACTTGATTGGAAACTTACTCCTTAGAAACGGAAATAAAATTTCTGTGATGTTCTATGGTGGGCAAGGTGGTGGAAAGAAGAAAGTTTCTTCTATCTTACAAATAGGTTACCTTTTTAAAGTTGGCTTCGGTCGAGTTAAGAGCAGTTTTGAAATCTTAACGAGTAAGGATCATGTCGAAAAATGGTGCCATAAGAATATTTCTCACAGTCCAATGGCCTTCTACTTACTTTGTTTCTTCTGTGAACTGTGCCAGTCATTTGCTCCACAAATTACACATAAAGACGATCTTGATTTAAATGAGAAAAGTCATGAGGGAATTTTTCGCCTTCTTTCAAATGCCATCTTTCGCCTAGAGAGCCGAGTGTTAGTTAGTGACTTTAATGCCAATCATGAGTTATTCATTTTTCTTGTTAAGGCAATGGTTGAGCTTGGGATCTTTCCACGAACAGAGACTTGTGCTGTCTCGGGGGTCGAAATTGGTGATAATGATTTTGTTTCTCTCTCAATTGAGCAAGGTGGCTTCATTCACTTTTCTCACTTAAGCCTAGAGGAGCAAAGACTAGTAAATGGACAAGAAGGTAAAATACTTAGAAGCGAAATGCTTAATGTAGCCGCCAGTAAGTATTCAGAGTATCAAGTCAGTACGCAAATTCAAAAATCTGATTTAAACCAACTTGTTAATTATATCTGTTATCACCAGCACGTTCAGCGCGAGCACTATAAGTCTTTAAGTTTACTCTTATAGGTCTTCAAATACTTTGTAAGTAAGTGAGATGGCCTTTGCTAGATTTGTATTCTTTGCTACATTTAAGATTGTCTCATCTGAATAATTTAGAACAAGTGAACTTCTCGTAAACATATATGAGTAGTTAAAGCTTGTTGAAAGATAGTACTTATTTTCACCTTCAATATCATCGATTTTAACGGCACTATCTTGCCAATACGTTAGGGAAGTTCCAATGCGCATTGTTGCGTTTGGATTATATCCAAGACCTAAAGAAGACGAATACCCAAATCCTGGCTCAACTTCTTTATTATCAATTGTTCTTGTAAAACCATAGTGTCCTTCTAGGGTTACAGAGTAGTCGTAATCGTAAATAACTTTAAAGAGAGCAAGGCCTAGAGTTGACTCATAGACTCCTCGGCTAAGTGAGTCTGATAAGAGGGGATCGTCATAACTATATATAGAGTTACCATTTGGGATTAGCTGTTTGAAAAATAGAAAGCCACGAGGCTTTAAAAGATTGTAAGTGAGTTCTGGTAAAAATTCCCAAGTAAGTTGAAAGCTTGGGTCGACTACTTCAGTGGTACTAGTTTCTTTTAGCGAAGACTCTACTGTTCTTTTTTTGACTGGAATATCAATGGCGATTTGAAAATAGCTGTCAATGAGGTAGCTACCTTTTAACGCGACAGTTTCAGTAACTTCATTCTTAGAATTAATATTATGAATCTTGCCATCAACTCCTGCTTCACTTGTTACTGCAGAGTTTGCATAGTTAATTTTTGCTTCCCATTGGTGGTCACCTAAAATAATATTTGGAATATTTGCGCCACCGCCGCAACATGAAGATGCATTAGTCGTTAGTGAAAAGAAGAATGTCAGTAGAATTAGAGTGTAAGTGGCCATGAGACAGTGTCGTATAAGTTTCCGTTATCTTTTAATTGTAAGTGAAAGTCCCAAAGACCACCCATTGTGAAATAGATGTCAGTTAGTTCATAGATTCCTGTCGCAACCTTCGCTACAGTAATTGGATAGGATCCATGCCCCATGTCTGGCATCCAAATATATGCCGAAAAATCTCCAATCGGATCCTTAAGGTTACCTGCTGAATCTTTAAATGTGATCGTGATCTTTGAGCTATCGTAGAGCAGTGGCCCTTTTTCCCATTGTCGAGAAATTGTCAGGGCCTCTGTATTAAATTGTAATTCATTTGTAATATTATCACGTCCACCAACTAACTCTTTCAGGTCGCCAGAGAATGGAGATTTTCCACAACTTGTGAATAGTAAGAATAAAAGTGTCAGTGATAATAATTTCATTACTTCTTAAGCTCCACATCAATTGCAGCAAAGTCACCATTTAGTTCAAAACGAACTTGCCAATAACCTTTCATGTGACCCATGAAGAATTTTGCATTTCCATTGATTAGTTGATCTTCATCAAATGACCAAGAAATAGCTGGTCCACCGTGTTGGTGACCGTTTGCCATCATCATCCATACATAAACTTTAAGATCTTCTGGAGATACTCTTTCTCCTGATTGTTTATCATAAACAATTGCTTCAAATGCTGAAGGCTTTCCATCAAATGGCCCGTTAGTCCACTCGATATCAACACATAGATTTTGTGTTTCAATTTCATAAGGACATGCCATTATTGAAGCTGTTATAACTAGTACAATTAATGCTTTAAACGAATTTAACATATTTACCTCGCGATATAGCACCCAAGTGCCTTTGATTCTTTAAATGGTAGTTCTTTATTTTTTTGTAATGCTGTTAGCACATCATTTAAGTAGAATTTTGAAGACAGCTCAGGACTTCTCTTATTTGTAACGGCCCCTTGGTAGATAACTTCCTCTTTTTCATTTAATAAGAAGACATGAGGAGTTTTAAGAGCATTCATTTTATTTGCGTACTTTAGGTCTTGATCAATGAAGATAGGGAAGTTGATTTTGAATTGATCAAAGTATTCAAGTGCCTTTTTCTTGCTGATATGTTTATTAGAGCTAAAACCAATGAACTCAAAATTGTTAAACTTCTTTGCAAGAGAGTTAATGTAGTCGAATTGTTTTTGTGAACAAGGGCAACTAGGAGAAAGAAAAATAAGAACTTTCTTTTTACTCGTTAGAGAAATTTGCTTCTCTTGATGAGTTGATAAATCGTAACGAACTTCAGTAAATGCCCCAAACGTTGCGCTTGAGATAAGGAGTACAATTAGTAATTTCATAGGTGTTATTTATAAAATCTCTAATTGAAGTACAAGTAATCAATACCCTGGTAGGTATTAATTTTTACGATTTCTTGATTAAAGTCAGCTTTTGAGGACGAGTAAGCTTCTTAATCTGAGCTTCTCGTTTGCTCGCGCTTGAGCGATTTGGGTGTTCTTCTGTAAAACGAATTTTTTTAGGTGGGTTGGCCTTGGTGAACTTCGCACCTTTTGGGTCATTCTTATGTTCTTCAAATCTTCGCTCTACATCAGTTGTAATACCAGTGTAGAGCTTTCCATTCTGTGTTTCAATAATGTAGACAAACCACTTGTCGGCCTTTGCCATTAATTCTTTCTCGCTTGATATGTATCTTCTTTCATAAGCATTCCCGTACCAATTCCGTACTTCTCTTGAGTGCCTAACATAGACTTTAACTCATTAGTGGAAATCTTTCCATTAAAGAAATTAAGATAGCTTTCAAGCTTATTCTTTAGTTTCTCACCATGTTCGTTTAAAAGTTCGACTCTAAATTGAGAAACACCTTTAGCAATGAGTTCATCAATTAGGTCTGTTGAACTCTGTGCAATAGCATTGAACATTGTATTTCGACACTCTTGATCGGCCTTAATAAAGTGCATATTTCCAAATTGGTCTTTGAGTTCCACATGGTGCTTTTCACAAGGTTTCCCACAGTCTTTAAATGACGATCCTTCAGATAAGAAAGCTGCATATACACAATGTTCCATATGAAAGCTTGGCATATATTGGTGGATATTAACTTCTATTCTCCCAGCATCAGTACTTGCAAGAAGATTTTCCAACTGCTTCGCATTTAAATCATATGATGATGTTAAGGTTTCAAAACCTTTATCTAGTAAGTAATTGGCCGTTTGTGAGTTGGCGACGTTTAAAGAGAAGTCACCCTTAAGTGGAATATCACATTTAGACTTTAAGTATTGGTAAGAACCAAGATTACGACAAAGTATAAAGTCTGGTTCTAATCGAGTTAAAACATTTAAATGATGATACTCTTTTGGTTTCAAAATTCTATTCGTAGCAATACCAACTTTACACTTTGGAAGTTGCTTTAATAGCTCTAATGAGGGCTTGTAATCCTTTCCAAATTCAAAATCTAATGTGATTAGAAGTCTATCGTAGTCACAACTCTTTAATACTTCAAAAGTTTCTTTTACTTGATCAATATCTCTAAGAAGAAAATTTAAAGTAATGTCTGTTTCAGAAATATCTTTCTTTGAGAGATTGTAAGGTTGGGGCAGGGGAGCTTTAACTGAGACTCTTTTGTTGTTCAATTCTTCAATGGCCTCTTGTCTCATTTTCTTTAGCGACTTTGAGTGAATAAATGGAGACTTCTCATTTGTTATTAACTCAAATTTTGAAGTAGCATAGATTGTGCGAGATAAGGCACAGGCGTCTTTTTCAACTTTTTCAAAATCTGCTGGCTTTCTTGCTTCTTCAACTAAGTCTTCGCTTTCAATTATAACTTGGTTAAATCCATCGTTAATTTTATATGTCAGCTTTTCGCCAACATTTGCAATTAGTGTTATTTGAACTGGAATACGCTTTTGCTTATTGATATCGCTAATTAAAGACTCGCTCTCTTTTGCTACTTTTGGATCTGAGTTTAAATAGATGTCCATTCCTGGGCGAACTTGCTTCCATTTAAAATCGTGGGCAAGTGAAAGGCTTACGCGTTTTCCTTTTCTTTTTACACCAAAGATTGAAGATCCAATTTCCAGACCCTTGTTATCATCGCATATCGCAACCCCCATTCCATTTTCTAATTCTCGGTCAGTATCGATTTCTAAAAATGGAGGAGAAACTTTTTTTACCTTTCCAAGCTCTATTCCTCGGTGAGCACCGTAGTGACCTTTAACAAGCTGTTGATGGTCTACACCGTGAAGCCATCCTGAAAAGAGTCCACGTGAATATGTGAGTGCCATATTATCGAGCTCTTTTTGTCCGACTCTCTTTCCTTCAAGTTTTGCTTTAAATGCACTTGCAGCAGTCGAAACATAGGCCGGACCCTTAAGACGTCCTTCAATTTTAAAAGAGTCAATTCCCATATCTTGGAGCTCATTGACTTCTTCGATTCCACAAAGGTCTTGAGGAGAAACAAGGTAGCTCATCTTACGGCCGTGCTTTGTGAGGTCTTCTTTCTTTCCGTCCACAAACATTTCGTAAGAGAAGCGACAGCTTTGGGCACATTGGCCACGATTCGCGGAACGCCCTCCAATACTTTCCGAAGTAAAGCATTGACCAGAGTAGGCAACACATAAAGCTCCATGAGTGAAGACTTCAAGTTCACGTTGCGTATTTGATCTGATCTCTTTAATTTCTGGAATTGAGTTTTCGCGTCCTAGTACGAAGCGCTTGATATCAAGATCTTCTAAGAATGCGATATGATCGTGGTTAGTCACAGTCATTTGAGTCGAGCCGTGAATAACTTGCTCTGGATAAAGTTGTCTAACAATATTTGCTAGTCCGATATCTTGAATGATTAGGGCATCTGGGCCTAAGGCCACAACTTCATTTAACCTTTCAATGGCATCTGAAATTTCTTCTTCAAAAATTAGTATATTAAATGCGACGTGAACCTTAACTCCATAGAGGTGGCACATATCGATGATCTCTTTTAATTCATTAACGGAGTGGTCGTGAGTTCTACCACGAGCATTGAAGCCTGGCATACCAACATAGATGGCATCCGCACCACCGTGAATTGCCGCAAGGCACATTTGCATATTGCCCACAGGGGCGAGAATTTCTGATTTTTTCATGACCTGCTTTTAACACGAGAGCAAAAGGTACGCGATACCAAATCGTGATTTCAGTAATTTATATATAGAAAATAAGCGAATTTATGACAATTCTTCGCAATTATAAAAGCTACTTATCTAACTCAAGAGTCGTTATTAGGCGGTACTTATAAACTAGTCGATTTCCTATTCATTTCAATAAAAATTGACGCATAAGTTAGTAATATTACGGAAAGGTGGCGCGTACCTTAATGGGAAAATAATTAGCCGTTCGGCATTTCAAAAGGTATACTTTGTGCAATTATTTACCATAATAGGGGGCATTGTGTCAGAAAGTAATATTAAGGACATGCAGCAAATTGTTAGTCTAGCTAAACGCCGTGGATTTATTTTCCAAAGTTCGGAAATTTATGGCGGTCTATCTTCTTGTTGGGATTATGGCCCATACGGAATTGAGTTAAAAAGAAACTTAAAGAATAAGTGGTGGAAGGCCATGACTTTACGTTCAGATATCGTTGGTGTTGATGCTTCAATCTTCATGCACCCACAAGTTTGGAAAGCTTCAGGTCACGTTGATGGCTTCAATGACCCAATGGTTGATTGTAAGCAATGTAAGTCGCGTTTTCGTGAAGATAAAATTGATACATCAGCTCCATGTCAAAACTGTGGAGTAGTAGGTGAGTTTACAGAGCCAAGAGATTTCAACTTAATGTTTAATACGCAGATGGGGCCTGTTGAAGATTCATCAGCGAAGGTTTACTTAAGACCAGAAACAGCTCAAGGGATTTTCGTAAACTTCTTAAATGTTCAATCAACAATGAGAAAGAAACTTCCATTTGGTATCGCACAAATTGGGAAAGCATTTAGAAATGAAATTACTCCAGGTAACTTCATTTTTAGAACTCGTGAATTTGAACAAATGGAAATGCAATACTTCATTAAGCCTGGTACTCAAATGGAGGCCATGGAGCAGTGGAAAGAGATTCGTTGGAATTGGCACTTATCAAATGGACTACGTCCTGAAAATTTAAGATGGCATCCACACTTAGGAGATGAGCTTGCTCACTACGCTGATGCTGCTGAAGATATTGAATATAAATTTCCACATGGTTGGGATGAGATGGAAGGGATCCACTCAAGAACTGACTTCGATCTACGTCAACATGAAGAGTTCTCAGGAAAGAACTTAAAGTATACAGATCTACAGGATGGAAATAAAAAATATCTTCCATACGTTCTAGAAACATCTGTTGGTTGTGATCGTTCACTTCTAGCAATTATGTGTGATGCTTTTAGAATTGAAAATGAAGGTGATAAAGAGAATGAAAGAGTGGTAATGAAATTCCATCCATCTCTTGCTCCTGTTAAAGTTGCTGTTCTTCCATTAACGAAGAAGTTAAATGAGCCAGCAACAAAATTATTTAATGAGCTACAGCAAGAATTTGCTGCTGAATATGATGTCGCGGGTTCAATTGGTAAGCGCTACCGTCGTCAAGATGAGATTGGAACTCCATTTTGTATCACTTTTGACTTCGATTCATTAGATGATAACGCTGTTACAATCCGTGACAGAGACTCGATGAATCAAGAGCGTATTGCCCTCGATCAAGTTAAAAACTATTTAAGAGATAGAATCTACATTTAAAATATTTTTTTGAAAGGCCACAGATTCGTGGCCTTTTTTCTATACTAAGCAAGGAGCGCAGTTATGAGTAAATGGGTTTACTCGTTTTCAAAGGAAAAAACTGAAGGTAATAGAAGCATGAAAAATCTTCTAGGTGGTAAAGGTGCCAACCTAGCTGAAATGTCTGCTCTTGGATTACCGGTCCCTCCAGGTTTTACAGTTACAACTGAAGCCTGTATCGATTATCAAAAAGCAAACACGATAAATGAAGAAATTAAGTCTCAAGTTGTTGAGGCCCTAAAACTTGTTGAGTCATCAACTGAGAAAACATTTGGTGGTGGAGAGAATCCACTTCTCTTCTCTGTTCGTTCTGGAGCTAGAGTTTCGATGCCTGGGATGATGGATACTGTTCTTAACCTAGGTCTAAATGATGAAACAGTTGAGGCCCTTGCTAAGAAGTCTGATAATGAAAGATTTGCATGGGATTCATATAGAAGATTCATTCAAATGTATGCCAATGTTGTTATGGGGATGAGTCACTCTCTTCTTGAGTCAACTCTAGAGGACTTAAAAGAAGCAAAGGGTGTTGACTCTGATACAAAATTAGATGCAAGAGACTTTAAAAACTTAGTTAAGGTTTATAAGCAAATTATTGCTCAAGAAACTGGAAAACAATTTCCAACAGATCCAATGGAACAATTATGGCTAGCAATTGAGGCCGTCTTTGGATCTTGGAATAATCCACGTGCAATCAAGTATCGTCAGTTAAATAATATTCCAGGTGACTGGGGAACTGCAGTCAATGTACAGGCCATGGTTTTTGGAAATATGGGTGATGACTGTGCAACAGGTGTTTGTTTCACTCGTGATCCATCTACTGGAGATAAGAAGTTCTTTGGTGAGTATCTTGTTAATGCTCAAGGTGAAGACGTTGTCGCTGGGATCAGAACTCCGGCACCAATTAATGAATGTTCAAAGAATGATTCAAATAGAAATGAAAAAACTCTTGAAGAGTATATGCCTAAGGCATTTGCTGAACTTACAGATCTTTATCAGCAACTAGAGAAACATTACAAAGATATGCAAGATATCGAGTTTACGATTGAGGCAGATAAGCTTTATCTACTACAAACTCGTAATGGGAAAAGAACAGCAGCAGCCGCTTTGAAAATCGCTGTTGATCTTGAGAAAGAAGGTATTGTGACGAAGGAAGAAGCAATTATGCAAATCGATCCTGAAGCACTAAATCAACTTCTGCACCCAAGACTTGATCCAGATGCAACGAAGAATATTATCGCTAAAGGTCTTCCTGCTTCACCTGGCGCTGGTGCAGGGAAGATTGTTTTTCATTCAGACGATGCAACAAGTATGAATGAAAATGGTGTGAAAGTTATTCTTGTTCGCCAAGAAACTTCACCTGAAGATATTGCGGGAATGGCCGCAGCTCAAGCAATTCTAACAGCACGTGGTGGGATGACTTCTCACGCGGCCGTTGTTGCACGTGGAATGGGGAAGCCTTGTGTTGCTGGATGTTCTGAAATTTTAGTTGATAGTAAAAATCGTACAATGATTGTTGGCGATAAAAAATATGTCGAAGGTGACTTTATTACACTTGATGGTGGAACAGGTGAAGTTATTGAAGGTGAAGTACCAACTCTTGATGCTGAAATTAATGCTGACTTTGCTGAGTTCATGTCTTGGGCAGATGAGATTAGAACGTTAAAAGTTCGCACAAATGCTGATAACCCTGAAGATAGTGAAACGGCCGTAAAATTTGGTGCTGAAGGTATTGGTCTTTGTCGTACAGAACATATGTTCTTTGAGCCAGAAAGAATTCTTGCAGTTCGTGAAATGATCTTTGCTGATTCAACAATTCAAAGAGAAAAAGCTCTTGCTAAACTTCTTCCGTATCAGAAAGAAGATTTTAAAGGGATCTTTAAGGCCCTTGATGGTATGCCTGTTAATATCAGACTTCTTGACCCGCCTTTACACGAGTTCTTACCTCATTCGGATGAAGAGAAGAAAGAACTTGCTGAGTATATTGATGTAGAAGTAAAAACTATTGAAGATGGATGTGAAAGGCTTCACGAGTTTAACCCAATGCTTGGTCACCGTGGTTGTCGTTTAGGTATCACTTATCCAGAGATCTATACAATGCAGGTTACTGCTATTACTCAAGCTGCTCTAGAGTCTCTTACTGAAGGGATTGATGTAAGACCTGAGATCATGGTTCCTCTTGTGGCAACAGCTAAGGAGTTATCAATTCTTAGAGAAATCTTAGTGGCAACGATTGATAAGACTAAAGGAGATAAGGAGTTTAAGTATAAGCTTGGAACAATGATTGAGCTTCCACGTGCAGCGATTACAGCTGCGGAAATTGCAGATCATGCAGACTTCTTCTCTTTTGGAACAAATGACTTAACTCAGACAACTTTTGGTCTTTCTCGTGATGATGCTGGACGTTTCTTAACTGAATATATTTCAAAATCAGTTCTTCCAAATGATCCATTTGTTTCACTTGACCAAGAAGGTGTTGGTTACCTTGTTAAGTTTGCAACTGAGCAAGGACGAAGTGCTAATAAAGATATTCACGTTGGAATTTGTGGTGAGCACGGAGGGGAGCCTCAATCAATCGATTTCTGTCATAGAATTGGTTTAGATTATGTATCTTGTTCACCATACCGAGTGCCGATTGCTCGTCTGGCAGCTGCTCAGGCCGTGATTCGCAATAAGTAATGTCGATAGAAGAATTAACAAAAAAAATAAAAGCAGAGTTTGGCAGTTATAATTTTAACTGCCTTGCTTTTTCTTATATTGATTTCAAGAATGATTCGTATGAAACATTTTCTTTTTTCGAAAATCCTTTTTTAAAAGGTCAAAAAGTTTATTTTGACTTAGCTTCTTTAACAAAACCCCTAACTCTTGGCTTTGCTTATTTAAAGAAACCTGAAATCTTTTCTGAAGAGATGAAGCTTCTTTTAAATCATCGAGGAGGACTAAATTCATGGGGAAGACTTTCATTCGAGAATTGGCGAGAACAAATTCTCTCTTATCCAATTAAAGAAAGTGAGACTCTTTATTCTGACTTTGGCGCTCTTAGGCTTCAACTTGAAATTGAAAAGAAGCAAGATCTTTATGACCTTGTCTCACCAATGTGGGATGAAGAAATAAAGCACTGGCTTGATATTGGAGATGAGGTTTGTGTTCCTACTGGCCGTCGAAATAGAGAGAGTATCGATGGGGAAGTTCATGATGATAACGCTTTTGTTATCGCTGAAAAAGTTTCTCATGCTGGACTCTTTGGTACGATTGATGGTGTTTGTAAAACACTCTTAAAAGCAGATGATGAATACCAATTAATAAGTAAGACGAAACGTGAAAGTGATCAGCGTTTTATTAATGGTTGGGATAGTGTGACTAGTCCTGAAACTTCTCTTGCTGGTAAGTGTTCCAATAAAGATACCTTTGGTCATCTTGGTTTTACTGGGACATCAATTTGGATTGACCCTCATTCTCAAAAAGGCGTCGTAATTCTAGCAAATGAAGTTATTAAATATTGGTATGATCGAAAGAAGTTGAGCGAAATAAGAAAGGAAATTGCAAATACTTTCTTTTGTAAGTAGTTAATTTTACTCTTTGTCTTACACCTTAAATTAAGAAATTGTTAATAATTGCCGATAAATATCAAGTATTTTATCGGAGATGAAAAATGGGACTCGTCCTTAAACAATTTCAATTATTATTTTTAGTACTTTCATTCTTATTGGTTTCTTGTCAGCAAACGCAAAGATCAATTTCTAGTATTGAAGACCAGGTTGATAATCAACCGGCCCTTTATTTGAATACAATTACAGAAGCATCAGATTTATTTGACCGAAATCTTGAAGAGTTAGTTGCTCATTATAATGTTAACCTTCAAAAACGAGTTTATGACTCGAGTGAAACCAGAGCGGTACTTATCTCGCTAGAGTCAATGGAGCTTCCGGAAGGACAGGCCTTTGCTATTGATACGGCAATCGAAGATAATGGTGTCCATGTCTTAAAAGTTATCCGTTCAACAAATGATGCGGCCATAACTAAGTCATCTAAGAGTTTGCTCTTTAACTTTCTTTCAGAAATTAATGAAAAGAAGAATATTGTAAATATCTACTCTTTCTTTGAAATTGCTCACAATGCTAAAGCAGGTGATCTTCGTGCAAAGATTGCCTTAGAAAATATAAAGATGAAGGCATTAGGAGATTCCGCAATTTATGATGAAGATCGAAAGATTATCGAAGAAGGGATCTCTGAACTAGAAAGTGATTTTAAGGTTGTGAAAAAAGAAATGAAGGCCAAAGAAACAGCTCGAAAGAGTGCAATGGCCGCGCTTGATAAAGCTGCTGAAAACCACCAACTTAAAGCATTAATTCAAAATAATGACCGTAAGGGTGTTGCTGACCTTTTAGAAAAATATCTTCCTTGGGAGCAAATGACTCCAATTGAAGACTCATATTGGAATCACATTCTTAATCGCATGCGAAACCCTATTCCTGCAAAAGATAAGGTTCTCGTCTACCGTGGGACATACGGTGACCGCCTATTTCCTCAGATTGTTGATGGCCAGGAACTCGAGTATGAAGACGCTGTAAAGAAAGCAAATCTAGGCTCGATGTCTACTATTTTAACTCGAAACCAAGGAACTTATAACCGTCGACTTCGCTCTCTCCAAACGATGTATGGAAAGAAAATTGCTTCTAATCCAAGTAATACAGATTCTAAATTCGTTGAAACAGCTCGCTTAACGACAATGCTTAAGCAGCATTCTATTGAAGCTCAAGGAAGTCCATTCCTTTCATTTACGTCTAACTTTGATACTGGCTATACCTTTGGATTTTCAATCGCAGATGACAAAACAGTTGCCGATGCTAAAGGGGCCATGGGTGCATTCTTAATCGATCCAGAACTTCTTATGTTTAATCAAATGTCTGGATTTAAGTCTGAAATGGAATACTTAGCACCATTAATCACATTTCCTGATGAAATGGTTGGCTTCTATGATGAAGACTATATGGAAAAGGTTAATCGTTCAGCTATTAAAGATGCACTTCACGATGGCCTTAAGAAAGAAATGATTAGAATTTATGGAGATACACAGGGGCCAGAAATCGCTGAAGAAATCCTTTCTCGTTCAAGCGAGTTTAATGAATATGAAAAGGCGTATCTTGTTCCAAAATTAAAAACAAATTTGACTGGGGCAACTAATGAGAACGTCGGAATTGCAAAGAAGATTAGTAACTTCTTTAGTAATTTAAAGAATAAGTTTTCCTCTTCTAGTAAGGGGAAAGTAAAAGTGATTGATGAAATGCCTAAGATTAATAATTGTTTATACGCTATTAAAAGCTTCTTACAGTAAAAGAGGAATTCATGCATAAGAAAGCATTTGGTTTACTTTCCGTCTTACTTCTAACTCTTACTGTTCTTACACAGTACTCGCAGGTAGATCGTTCTGAGTATTCTTACTTTAGTACTAGAGCACCTGCTTCTGTTGCTGATATGGAACGTTTAGAGACGTTACTAGCTGTTGATAAACTCGATTACTATATCGGTGAATATATCAATAATTTTGGTAAGAAGATTGATGATGAAGCACTAGGAGAACTAAAGAAAGTTGAGCTCGATTATATTATTGATAAGTACTCAACTGATTCTAGAATCTTTGATGCAAAGAAATACGATGCAATTATTTATGATATTTTAAAAGAGCGTCTAGGTAAGAAGCCTTCTGGTTCAAAAGCTAGTTATGAGTGGGGTTATAACTTCTTTAAAAATAAACTAAATGAAGGTTTTACTCTTCTCGATTCTAAAATTAAACCAAAAGATGATTCTGCTATTACTAAAGTAGAGCCAAGGTCTGAGTTTACGCTTCCTGATCAAGGAATTAAAAATGGTGAGCTTACATTAGATGCTGATCACTATATTTCAAATCGTACGACACGTGCTGTTTTCTGGGAAGCAGTTGAAAGCAATCGTGATGTTGAATTTCATCTTGAAAACTCTAGAGAGTTCTTAAAGAATTTACAGGCCAATGGTGGGCAAATTCTAAAAGAAATTCGTCCCTTTGCTAATAATTATAATAAAATTTATGCCGTTCAATACCCTGGTGAGTCTACTTATCGTTATGCAATTACTGCAATCGGTGGGAAGGATCGACTTAATCACCTAATGCTACAATTTGGTTTATCGAAGAGAGGCCATACAGTAACAAATAAGGTTCGTATTTTTGGTGATCTTGATGACACTCACAAGATGATGGAAGACGAACTCTCTGGAATTTTTAGACATCTACCAAAGTCTGAAAGAGTCATTATCGGACAAAAAGGTGCTATTGAGAGAACTTTTGAAACGCTGTGGAAAGTTCGTGCCCTTAAAAATCTATATGATGACGAGCCTGATTTGGTGCTATCTCACATCTCAGATAAGTTAAAAGACTCTTTTAAAGATCTCATGGCCGATGGAGATATCAAGAAATACGATATTTTTAAAAATAAAAAAGATATTGAAAGGGCCTTTACTAAGTTAGAAAAGACAATTAAAGCTAAAGGAATTGAGCCTTTTGAGTTTAAGAAATATGACTATGATAATTATGTTATTTCGATGTCAGATATTGTTTTTAAAAACTCTAAAGGGGAAGACGTTGTTTGGCGTGTTGTTGCAAATAGTTGGGGAGATGAAATTTCTCCTCTTGCAAAGGCCCTAAAAAATACTGGCCATAAGAATATCACTTATATTGGTACAGCAGGAGCCTTTCCTGATAAAGGTTATAGTGTCGGTGATCTTGTTATCCCTTCACATACGCGTTTAGATGGTGAAAGTAAAAAACTACGTGGAACGATGATGGATATTGATGGTGCCAAAGTTGGTGGTACTGTTGATCACGTATATTCTCCGTTTATCGAAACAAATGAATGGCTAGAAGAAAGCTCAAGTCATTCTGACTTTGTTGAAGTTGAAGTAAGTCACTTACGAAAAATTTTAAATGGCCAAGATGATGATCTTCAAGCCTATCTATTAATATCAGATGTTCTTAAGTCGGAAGGGGAGACTCTCGCTTCTGCTACTGGAGCGAAGAGAAGAAATTCTCTTAATAAACTTCTCTATGCAATGCTTGATAGAGATGAGGTTGGAATACCACAAGGTGTAAACACTGCTGATAATCATATTGGAATTCTAAGAAGTTCAATTGATAAAGTTCTTGGGAACAAGGCCAATACTTTAAAATATTATATTTTCTCAATGCTTAAGGATAATAAGAATGTATCTGAAGCAGCGATTCAAGCGGCAGTAGACTCTGTCGATAATTTTAGTGATAACTATTTTACAAAGAGAATCACTGAGTCTTCGGAGGTCTCAAGCTATGTTTTAAGAAAGCTTGAAGAATTTGGGCATATGCCAAAAATCTCCGTTGATAAAGAATTTGTTGACGGAAAGTGGCATCCTAAAACAGGTAAGATTATTATTAATATCCACGCTGATACACAAGAGTTAGTTGATCAGTATAAAGAAGTTGCTAAAGATTTTGAAAATGAAATTGCAAAGGTTTCTAAGTTTTGTGAAATCAATTTCATAAGAGGACCTCCTTCTAGTGAGTTTGTTACTATTCCAAAATACGTAGGTCTAGATAGTGACTTCCTTGTTAATCTATATTCGCAATCTGCATTCAAACAAGCAGGTCTTGACGCTCAGGTTACTTATAACGGCAATTTAAAATTTAACTTCTTACCAACTGTTAATAATACTGATGTATGTGCAGATGACAAATTTTGTCACCTTTCATTCTTTAAACCAGATCAGGCCACAAAAGACTTATTAGTTGACTTTGACTCACACACAAAATTCAAAACACAATTTAATAAAGATCCAGTTGAGATGTTTAATGGAATGATTAAGAGGGCAAATGAAATTACACAAACTAATTATAGCTTTGAAGTTGTCGTTGAAAAGAATGCGACTCTCGAAGATGGTAAATTAGCTGAAATTGTTCCAGATATAGATCCTAATAAGGGACTTCTTGTAAAAGTACGTTTTACGAAAGAAGGGTATAAGAATCCACTAGTACTCTTAGAAGAAGCTATTCATGTAAGCCAAATTACACGTGGAGATGACTTTTTAAAGCATCCCGTTTTTTGGGCCGAAGCTGCTTTAAATGCAAAACATGGTTCAATGCGCTCTCGTGAGTTCTTAGCGCGAGCAGAAGTGGATGCAATGGATAAATTATCTAACTTAATGAGAAGTAACTTCTCCGGAAATGCAGATGCAGCTCTTGCGAAAATTGAACAATATGCAGAAGTTAGAAAGGCGCATGCATCAAAGATTGCCAATAATCTTAAGAAGAAGGTACGCGCTGAGAAAACGATTCGTAATGGTTTAGCTAAACAATGGAAAGCTCTTCATAAGGCACTTGAGGCACAAGATCTTAAACTAGATGATTATATTGCTTCTGGTAACCGTAAAAAAGTAGCCGAGTTAATTGAAGCGTATATGCCATGGGAACAAATGGAGCCAACTGAGATTGCAGCATGGCAAAGATGGGTAAAAGAAATTGAAAATCCAAGTGATGATTTCTTTGTCAGCTTTAGAGGTTTAGGAGATGACCTTGTTCGTGAGTCAGATGATGGTGGCCACTTCTTAATGGCCAAGCTTTTGACAAAGAATCAGGGGAGTTACACGAGAAGACTTCGTTCGTTAAAAACCTACTTTGATAAAAAAATTAGTAAGAAAGCAGGTGTGCATATGCCGGTTGAATTTCAGTCTCTTGCTGGTGTTTTCAAAGGCCATAGTGTTGAGCCTTTAGGTTCTCCTTATTTATCAGGATCAGTTCTTTCTGTTGCAGATAATTTTGCTAGTGAATCCCAAGGTCAAAAAATAGCTGCATTGAAGATGTCTCAAAATAGGAGCTTATTAAACCTTGTTTCAAATTATAATGAACTCGAAGAGATGATCCCACTGATCGTCTTCCCTGATGAGATTATTTCAATTGAGCCAGCAGGGGATAGTGAAGCAATTCAGGATTCTGTGGAAGAAAAAATTGGACGTCCTCTTAAAGATACAGAACTTGAAAGATCAGCGGTACAGGCCGATAGCGATTACAAAGTTAGAGCAACGCTTGAATGGTGGAAACAAATTGATCCGAATGGTATTACGCCAACAAATTCTACCAAGACCTGCAAGGGTGTAATTAAGATGTTCTTATCTCAACAGTAATTAGTTGATCATAATATTTACCCTTACCCTTTGTCCGAAAAACGGTTAAAATTGACGGATAAAGGGTAAGTTATGAATTTAGAAAATTATAAAGATATAGATGCATTATCTGCATTAAAAGAATCAAATAAATTTAAAAAGGTGTTCTTTTACCGTATTTGCGGGACTGGGATGGGAGCAGCTGCATGCCTCCTTAAAGAAGCGGGGTTTGAGGTTGCTGGTGCGGATCGCATGTTCTATCCTCCAATGAGTACCTATCTAGATAACTCGGGTATTAATGTCTATAAATTTGAAGAACACAATATTGAAGAGATTATTAAAGACTACGATTTAATTGTTGTAGGAAATGTTGTTGCAAGAAATTCTGATGATGCAAAATTTATTGAAGAAAGTGGGCTTCCGTTTTGTTCATTTCCGGCGGCAATCGGCGCATTGGTTCTAAAGGATAAAACCGTTGTTGGTATTTCAGGAACTCATGGAAAGACAACGACAACATACTTTGGTGTTCAACTTTTTGAAAAACTAGGGATGGAACCAGGTTATCTCATTGGTGGAGTTATGGATGAGCGTCCACCTGCGAGAGTTGGTAAAGGGGATTACTTCTTTATTGAATCTGATGAGTATGATTCTGCATACTTTGAAAAATTCTCAAAGTTTCGCTCTTACTATATTAATAAATTAATTATTACATCGCTTGAATTTGATCATGCTGATATTTTTGAGTCGATTGAAGATATTAAAAATGAGTTTAAGGCTATTCTTCCAATTGTAGATGAAGTAATCGCTTGTTCTGAGTGGCAAAGTATTAATGATCTAAAGGTCACAGATAAGTCTTGGTCAGAGTATGATCGTGAAAATGTAAAAATCATTAATGTCGAAAATGGGCTGACTTCGTTTTCAATGAAATGCTCAGTTGGTGAGCATAAATTTAAAACAAACCTAATGGGGCACCATAATATTCTCAATTTAGCATCTGTTATCATTGTCGCTTTAAAAGCTGGAAAGACCCCAGAGGAAATACAGGCCGGTATCTTAGATCTTAGAATGGTGCAAAGAAGGCAGGAGGTAAAAGGTGAATTTAATTCTTCGCCTATTATCGACGATTTTGCTCACCATCCTACTGCCGTCCAAGAAACTTTACATGCAATATCTTTAAAATATCCAGGCAAGAAAATTCATGCATACCTTGAACCGGGATCTGCAACTGCTCGAAGTGATCTTTTCCAAGAAAGATTTGCAGACTCATTAAAAGGAGCGGCGAGTGCAACAATTATCAAGCCGTCACGTCCTACAACGGCAAAGGGCCAAGGGGATCTTGATGTTGATAAGCTAAAGTCTGACTTAGAAAAAAGTGGAATAAGAACTAATATTGTTACAGAGTTAGAACCTTTAATTATGTTTATAAAAGAAAATAGCAGTGAGCAGAGTGTTCAACTTGTTATGAGTAATAGTTCTTGTCTAGGCTTATGGAGTAGTGAGTTTGTTAAAACACTTTAAGACAACTCTTCCATTTCTCATCGCTTTTACAAGTTTTTCTGGCCAGTTTGTTCACGCAAAGAGCTTAACAGATGCACAAGTAATCAATGAGTATATGAAGCTTCATCGCAAGCAGTACAAAACGACGTGCTCGATGAAAATTTATAATGAGTCTCAAAAGCTTTATAAGAACTTCTTAGGAAATGGAATCTTTATTCCTTTTCAATTAAGTGGCGATCTCGATGAGGGAACAATTAAAGAATATGTTCCACTAATGAAAAAGAAGAGAGAGTGGATAAAAGGTGTTAATGAACGCCTTTCCAAAATGCGCTCTTTTAGAAATGTACTGGCACGAAATCGCCAAATTCAAAGTCAATTTGAAAAGGCCATGCGCCACAATTATAAGTATCGCTACATAAAGGATTTAAAGACTAAATCTCACGTGGCCCTTGAGTCAAAAAAAGAGATCAAACAATTTCTAAAAGATCTTGAAAGGTACCTAAATAGCCTCTTCTTTTTACAATCTTTTAACTTTCCTGTTGATCACCTTCATTTAAGAAGTGAGTATGACAAGGTTAAGGATTTAGAAACAGCAGAAGGAAAACAGAAGTCAAACTCTGCATACTTATTGAGAAAAATTGTTGAGGATGGAAGTGTTGATCCTAAAAAGGGCCGATCTGATTTAAGTCTTCGCTCTCTAATTGACTCAGTCTACTTACGTATTGTTGGCTTTGACCAACCATTCTTAACTGAAGAACTACGTTATGATATTTCTGATTTAATTTCTCGTCTGGATGGAGTTTTAAGAAAAGGTCATAAGAAGACTTACGCTAGAACAAAGTACTGGCAAAAAAAGATTATTGAACGTGAAGACTACTACCTTGATCTGCTTAATAAGAGTAAAACAAAAGATGATATCTTAAAGAAAATCTTCGAAGATAAAAACCAGGCCCGCTATGCCTTAAGCCAGTATATCTATGATAAGGAAGCTTTAGTTTATAAGTTTTGGAAAAGACAAAAAGAGATTTATCGTAAGCTATACGCTCTAGAAACGATTTTGATTCATGAAGTTGGACGTCTCGATGACAATTACGGAAGTGAAAGAAGAGATGTGGCCAAGGTTGTAATCAATCGTGTGACAAACCCTGGCTATAATACAATTGAAAGTGATGAACCGTTCTATCAGTCTCTTGTTAAAGCAGGTGTAAAAAATACTGACAAGTATCCGTGGCTTAATGTGCTTTTTAAAAGAGGGCAGTTTTCATTTACTTACTTTTTTATACCTGCTTCGAAGGGAATCTTTTGTCCTGACCAATCAAAGTCTGCACGAAAGTTAATGCGTAAGAATTTAAAAATGATTTTGGATGAATTACATAATCCTGATAAGGACTTCAAGGCAACACGTTACTTCTCAAGAGCTTCAATGCTTGGACGAATGGATATGTCCTCTTTGTGGGATGAGTACACAAGTATGGAAGAGCGTCCAGGACCTTTAATTCACAATACGACACGATTAAAAACATTACTTACTCGTAAGAACTTAAACTACTTGTATTCTTTTAAAGATAGCGGTGAACATAATTACGATGTCTATCGCTATAAAAATAAAGTTTATGTACATTCGGCCAAGAGCGGTAAGTTCTATCAATACCGTAATCCTCATTATTTCAAATACTTCGTAAAGAACGATGATTACTAATTTTTATTGAGTATAAGCTATTGAAAATAGTAGTTGAAACTAGTTGTTAAAACGCGCTAATAGCAGTATATTCATACAATTATTAGTGTATTAATTATTTATAGCTAGGAGATGAGGCAGTGCTAAAAGATTTTACATTCACTTCTGAATCAGTAACAGAAGGGCACCCTGATAAAATTGCGGATCAAATCAGTGATGCGGTACTTGATGCGATGTTAGAACAAGATCCAAAATCTCGTGTTGCTTGTGAAACTATGATCACAACTGGTCTAGTTGTTCTTGCAGGTGAGATTACTTCTACAGCTAATATCGATTTCCAAGAAACAGTAAGAAATAAAATTAGAGAGATTGGATACGATCACTCTGATAAAGGTTTTGATGCTAATACTTGTGGTGTTATGGTTGCTCTTGATAAGCAATCACCAGATATTGCTCAAGGTGTAAACGTTGGTGAAGGTACATATACAGAATTAGGTGCTGGTGACCAGGGTCTAATGTTTGGTTACGCTTGTAACGAAACTGATAACTACATGCCAATGACAATCGATCTTTCTCACAGACTTGCTGAAAGACTTTCAGAAGTTAGAAAGAATGGAACTTTAGGTGAGCTTAGAGCTGACGGTAAAACACAAGTTTCTGCACAGTACGAAGATGGCAAATTATCTCGTATCGATGCAATTGTTGTTTCGACTCAACACTCTGACAATATGACTCTTGCACAAGTTCAAGAAGCAGTTAGAGAAGAAGTTGTTAATAAAGTTGTTCCAGCATCACTTGTTGATAACAACACGAAATACTTCATTAACCCAACTGGTAAATTTGTTATCGGTGGGCCAATGGGTGACTGTGGTCTAACTGGTAGAAAGATTATCGTTGATACTTACGGTGGTCACGGTGCTCACGGTGGTGGAGCATTTTCTGGTAAAGATCCAACTAAGGTAGACCGTTCAGCAGCTTATGCGACAAGACAAATTGCTAAGCACATCGTTGCTGCTGGTCTTGCTGATAAAGCTCTAGTACAAGTTGCATACGCAATTGGTGTTGCTGAGCCAATGTCACTTCTTGTTGATACTTTTGGTACAGAGAAAGTAGATGTTGCTAAGATCAACAATGCTGTTAACCAAATCTTTGATATGAAGCCAGCGGCTATCATTGAAAGACTTGATCTACTAAGACCAATTTATTCTCCAACTGCAGCTTACGGGCACTTTGGTAGAACTAAAGATGGTTTCTTCCCTTGGGAAGAATTAAGCTATGTGGAGAAGTTAAAAGCTCTTTGCCTTTAACCGAAAGCCGCGCCATCGCTGCGCTAGGCTAGCTTTCTTGAGTCACATCCATCTCAGCTTCAAAACTGCCCTTTGGGGCACTTTTGCCGCAGGATGTCCCTTAGGAAGAACTGTCGTACTTTGAAAAACTTAAAGCACTTTGCTTGTAGTATAGAAGGCTCCGAAAGGAGCCTTTCTTTTTTCCCAAATCAGTTTATACTTATCCCATGAATGAATTCCTCATGTTTACATTGCGCTACACGCCATTCTGGTCAGTTCCAATTATGATCATTGGTGGCCGCTTTGCGTACTATTATTGGTTAAGAGGCTACACTCTGCCTCCAATCTTCTTTGCACTTTGCTCAGCTATCTCAAGTTTCTTCCTATTTATTTGGGTAATGGCCGGTGGTCCAGACAAAGTTGTTCATTATTTCTTAGATATTGTAAGAAACTTTTAGACATTAATATTTATATATAAACTTGTGATATTAGCTATTTATGCTAGTTTCGGAAGTTTTATCATGGTGTTAAAAAATTGACACGTCCACGAGTTATTCGATACCATTTTAGTGGGACAATTTTTAACCTCACACGATGAGAGGCAACAACACATGAAGAATGATTTTAATTTTCTAACTGATACATTCTCAAATGATGAATCAGATAATGAAGTAAAAATCGATCAAGGAAGAAAACCAGTGATTATTGTCGTGGAAGATGATCAAACTCTTTCCGCAATGATAACGAAGTATCTAAGTAAGAAGATAAACCTAGAAGTTATTAGCTTTTCTTCTCCAACACCTGCAATCGAGCATATTACTAAGAATCAAGTTGATCGCTTTTGTCTAATTACAGACATTAGCTTTGAAGATAATTCGTCTGACGGACTCTATCTAATCGACTTATTAAAAGAGCGTGGCTTAACTTTTAGCTCTATCGCTATGACAGGCTTTGCCTCTATTGAAACAGCAATTGCGGCAACTAAGAAAGGTGTTTTTCACTACCTTACTAAGCCGTTCGAGCTTGAAGCACTAAAAGACCTTGTGGTTAGGGCCCTTGTTCATAAACTTGAGTACCGTGAAAGTCTTGAGATAACTGCTGGAACAAGTTCTGCCAATGATAAGCGCTCGTTTGGGACTAAGTATAAATTAGAGATGCCTACAGAAGACGATATGTTTTGTGGGATGATAGGCCGCTCTAAACCAATGAGAAAAATCTTTGAGCGTATTAAGAAAGTTGCAGCTTCAAGTTCAACGATCTTAATTGGAGGTCCTTCTGGTACAGGGAAGGAGCTTGTTGCAAAGGCAATTCACTTATCTTCAAATCGTAATCATAATAAAATTGTAAATGTAAACTGTGGTGCGATCCCTGGAGAGCTTTTAGAAAGTGAACTCTTTGGCCATGAGAAGGGAGCCTTTACTGGCGCAGTCTCAAATCGTATGGGTCGCTTTGAAGCTGCTGATGGTGGATCAATCTTCTTAGATGAAATTGGCGATATGCCACTACTTTTACAAGTTAAGCTTCTAAGAGTTCTTCAACAAAGAGAAATTGAGCGTGTTGGTTCTTCAACGACGACTCCTGTAGATGTGCGTATTATTACAGCAACTCACAGAAATCTTGAAGACTCTGTTCAGCAAGGTAACTTCAGAGAAGACCTTTACTACAGACTAAATGTTATTCCGATAAAGATACCAGCATTAAAAGATCGTAGAGAAGATATTCCTCTTTTAATTTCATACTTCCTATCACGCTTTGTAAGTGCTGATGGTAGAAATGATATTGAATTAGATGACGAAACTTTTGAGATTCTTATGTCTTATGAATGGCCTGGTAACGTTCGTGAACTAGAGAATTTAATTGAAAGACTTGTTATCTTAAGAGGTGGAAATAAAATTAGACCTCAGGATCTACCACCAAAAATTCTAGCTCTTACAAATCGCTCGACAATTGATACTGATGATCTTGTTAGTCTTCCAGATAATGGTATCAATTTAAAAGATTTTATGAATGAAGTAGAAGAGTCTTTAATTAAGCAGGCGCTTATTAAAACGAATGGTAATAAAAACCAAGCTTCAAAGCTGCTACAGATGAATCGTACAACGCTTATTGAAAAAATGAAGAAGAGAAATTTAGACGTTACTATTCAACAATAAATTTCTACTTAACATGGCCAATATGACACCAATACTTAAGCCGACTTTCACAGTCGGCTTTTTAAATGCCTAATATCTTGTAGTGTAAAAACTTTGACATGGAAAAAACGTCCCATGAGAAAAATTTTCCTTTGAAATATTTCAAAATATTGTAAAATAGATTCACGGCATGCTTTAGGACGAAGAAATTGCCAAATAATTGACGTTATTAAATTTGAAACAGGAAGTTTCTACCAAATGAAGATAGATTTTAATTCAAAAAATTTATTATCTTTTATCGTACTTATTTTTAGTACTGCCTTCCTAAATATTGCATCAGCATCAATTGTTACACCAGAAGCTCATAACGACTTCCTGCGTGTTAAATTCTTTATTGATAAGAAACTCGTTAATGTAACAAAATCAAACTCAGAGGTATCATTCTCGACGTTAGATGGAGATATTTATACTAAGGTGAAAGATGGGCTGAAGAACTTCTCTTCTTCAAAGTATATTAAGAGAATCTCTTATACTGAGCCAACATCTGGTAATAATGTTTTCACAATCTCTTTAATGCTAAAAAAGAATGTAGAAGTTTTCTCATTCTATAAGAATCGTGACCGTGCATACTTTGTCGATTTCTGGAAAGATGGTGCTGTTACTACTAAACAAGCAGCAATCAAAGATATTTCAACTCTAGTAAAAAAGAATGAAGCATCAGCACAACAATCAACACCAAAATTTGTAAAAAAGTCTAAAGCTGTTAAGCCAGCTCCAAAGATAGTTAGAAAAAATGTTGTTAAAAAGGCTCCTACTAAGAAAGCGAATCCATATCGTGATTTTAGATATGGAGCCTCTTTTATCTGGGATTATCAAGCTCTTGCACCAGAGCTAAAGACACAAATTCTAACGAATAGAAAAACAGCAGAATACTTCTTTCCAATTAAAAACTTTGATTACAATAAGAATGAAAAAGAAGCTCATATGCAACTTACTCTTAATCTTTATAGAAAAGGTAAGTGGGGACTTATGTATAAGTCAATTAAGCTTTATGAGAAGAAATTTTCACAGTCTTACAATCCTTATAATGACTACATGAAGGCCAATGCTCTTTTAAGAGAAACTCTTGAAAAGGGTGATATTAAGCCAGTTGATACGGCCGTTTCAATGTATACAAATATTCTTGAAAGAACTGATATTTACGATCTAAGAAAAGGTATCTACAAATACTTAGTTCAATTTTATCGTGAAAAGAAGGACTTTGTTAAGGCCCTTAAATATGCCAAGAGATTTTTCAGTGATGCGAAGGAGAACTTTGATTACGAAGAACTTGAGTATATGGGTGAGTACATCCTTTCATCTCTTGCAAATTTAAATCAAGTTGAGAAGGTAGAAAATCTTATTAAAGATAAGACTTTAGTTAAGATCATTTCTAAGCAAAAGCTTAAGGCTTATGAAATGTATACTTATTTAAGACAAAATGATGAAGAAAAAGTGATCAGTGCTTATGAGATATTCGCTAAAACTACTAAAGGTGAGTATCTTCCATCGATCTATTACAATGCTGCAGAAGCATACTTTAGAACATCACAATATGAGAAAGCATTTAAAATTTATGATACTTTTATTTCTAAGTACTCATATATGAGTGAATCTGCTCAGGCAAGATTACGTATGGCCCTCATTGCCGATCTTGAGGATCGTCCAAAGAGTGAAGTATTAGAGCTTTATAAAAATGCAATTAACAGAGCTCAAAATCAAGAAGTGAGTCTAGAAGCACGTATTCGTTATGTTGGAGTTCGTACTATTAGAAAGATTAAACCAGATACAAAAGATCTTGAAACAAGAGTTTTCCTTGATAAGGGAACTGATAAGAAGTTAAACAAAGATCTTGAAATGCTTCTGTGGCAAACTCGTTTAAGAACGTTCATTGTTGATGGACAATATGAAGAGGCCTTAACATTTTTGACTGCACTACCAATTGCGGCCATGAAAATAAGTGAAAAAAAGGTTTTTGAAGCTGATGGAGCCGAAATTGTTTACGGGATCATCAAAACAAACTTTGAAGAAGGTAAGTTTGCCCGTGCTATTCGCGCTTGGGAAATTTATAAAGATACTTATTTTGCAAAGATCGGTGCTGATCCAGAAATTCAATTTATTATCGCAAAATCGTATATAAATCTTACACTGTGGGACGGATTTCAGAAAATGTATGAGAAAATGATAGCGAGCAAAAAGGAAACTGCTCATACTTTCCCTTTATGGGTTTCTCGCAAGGAAGTTAAGAAATTGGACTTGTATAAGAACGAGCTACAAATTCTAAGAAATCTAAAACTAAAAAATTACACTTCAGTAGACCGCATTATCGCGAGTACAAAAAAAGATTACCCAGGATTTGAAAAGATCACATTTTATAAAGCTCTTGCTCACTATAAGAGAGGAGAGTTTGCAAAAGCTGAAAAAGAGTACGAAAAATTCTATGCAAGTGATGCTAATGCAAACTCAATTGATGCTAAAGATCTTGTCGATTCAATTCAGTTTTACCTTGAGTCAATTTATGAGAGTAAGAAATTTGATAAGTACTTAAAAGTTTCGACAGCTCTTCTTAAAGATGCTAGCTCATTCCAAATCGCTGACACTGTTGTTGAAGGATTAAGAGAAAGAGTTAATTACCAAAGAATTGAAATCCTATTTAAGAAGGCAAATAAACTTGCATCAGATGAAGCAAGAGCGTTCCTAAACGATTATGAAAAATCACTTTATAAAAATCGTGTGAAGTTTTTATTAGGAAAGGAAAGCCTAAGACAAAACGATTTCACAACAGGTGAGAAGTTATTAAATGAAATACTTTCAGATAGCGAAGCAAAGGATTATTTGAAAGAGTTGGCCAGGACAGAGCTAACACTAGTTAACTTAAAAAAACGTACACTATAATTTAGCCCACGGATCGGGCAAACGACAGACAGGAGGTCAGATGAATACGTTTACAGCGGAAATTTTTGGGCAGGACCCTAAAATAGTTAAGGCACTTAAAGTTGCAAACAACGTTGCTGTTACAAAAGCACCAGTTCTTATTGTTGGTGAAGCAGGTGTTGGTAAGAAGACATTAGCTGGCTTTATCCATGAAAATTCAACAAGACAAGGAAAGCCATTTGTAACTGTAGACTGTGCAGCTGATGCAAATCAAGTTGAGAATGAGATCTTAGGTTATAGAGACCCAGAAACAGGACGTTTCATTAAAGGTGCATTCGAAAACGCGAACGGTGGTACTGTTGTTCTAGTAAACGTAGATGGACTAGAAGATACTTTCCAAAAGAAGCTTCACAAAATCCTTGGTGAACTAACTGATTATGAAATTGACGTAAGAATGGTTGCAACAACAACTAAGAACCTTTCTAAGCTTGTTGGTGCTGGTCGTTTTTATCGTGGCCTATATACTTTCATTTCATCTAACTCAATTACTTTAACTCCACTTAGAGAAAGAGTTGGTGACCTAGAGTACATCGCAAAAAATATTATCAAGACAACTCTTGGTGGTGCAGAAGTATCTGTTCAAGAAGAAGCAATGAACAAGATTCTTTCTCACTACTGGACTCACAATGTTAAAGAGCTTAAGGCCGTTATCGAAAATGCACTAGCTAACTTTGAAGGAAATGAAGTTTCAGCTGAGCACCTTGAGATCGGTGAGAAGAAAGCAGTAAATGTTATCTCTGAAGATGATTCAGAAGGAATCAGACTAATGTCTCTTAAAGAAGCTGAGAAGCTACTTATCAAAAAGGCACTTATCCATACTTCTGAAAATAGAACTCAAGCAGCAAAGATTCTTGGTGTATCAATTAGAACACTAAGAAACAAAATTAATGAGTATCGCGGAGACGGGAACTCATACTTTGTTAACTTAAGATAAGGTTTCGTCATGAGGGTTGAGGATAAGACATTAAAAGCACTAGCTGCATCTTTGAATTTAAGACAGATCCGACATGAGGTCTTAACTTCAAATATCGCTAATGCAGATACACCAGGCTATAAGGCCAAGCGAGTTGACTTTGAAGAAGCGCTTGCAAGAGCTTTAGACGTCGATGGGAATCTTGAAATGTTGACCTCTGAAGAGAAACACTTTGACGTTGGCAATGGTGGTTTTGAAAATCTTCAACCTGAAATTTATGATGATCCAAATGGCATCGTCTCTGAAGATGGGAATACTGTCGACAGAGACGCTGAAATGGCCAAGATGGCAGAAAATAAGATTTTGTATGATGCATCAGTTAAGTTACTAAATAAGAAACTAGGGATGCTTAAATATACAATTAACTCTGAAAAATAGAGTAGGGGGAGATAATGGATTTACTAACGAGTTTAAAAATTAGTTCATCAGGTGTTGCAGCAAATAAGAAGCGCATGGCAGCGATTTCTTCAAATATTGCAAACGCTCAGACGACAAGAACGGCCGAAGGTGGTCCATATCGTAAGAAAGAAGTTGCTTTTGGAAGCGAGCCTGCTCGTGAAAGCTTTTCTGATATTTTAGAAGGTGAGATGGGTGAGGTTGCTCAATCTGTTCATGCTACAGAAGTGGTTTCGAGTGATAAACCACCAATTCTAAAGTATGAACCAAATCACCCTGATGCAAATGAGCAAGGGTATGTTGCCTATCCTAACATTAATGTGATGGAAGAGATGGCAGACATGATTTCAGCTTCAAGAAGTTATGAAGCGAATATTAACGTTATGAATACAACTAAGAGTATGGCGATGAAAGCGCTTGAAATTGGAAGTGGAAACTAAGAAGTATAAAGGAAAGGGGTTAAACCATGGCGATCAATAATATTACGACAATGAATGACGTCTTTAACTCTCACAAAATGCGCGAGTGGACAAGTCCAACTGGTGGCGCAGAAGAATTCAAACTAGAAGGTTTTGATGAACTTTCAAAAGTTACACCATCTGAGAGAAGTCAGTCATTTTCTGAAATGCTTTCTAATCAAATTATGGATGTAAATAATTTACAAAAAGAAGCTAACACAGCTATTGAAAAATTGGTGAGTGGTGAGAGTAAGAATATCCACGAAACTATGCTAGCTGTTGAAAGAGCTGAAATTGCTTTTAAGACTATGAACCAAGTTCGTAATAAAGTAATTGATGCTTATAAAGAAGTAATGAGAATGCAAGTCTAGTTAATAACTAGTTGTTAATGATCTCTTAATTTAGGATGAATTAAGAGTTTCAGGTGTCAGGAGGATACGTGAAAGATTTTTTCGATAAAATGCTTAGAAACTTCAAAGAGTTCTATGGAGAACTTGATGCAGGAAAGAAGATTTCTCTCTTTGCTGTTACTGGGGTTATTCTAGTCTTCCTACTAGGTGTTGTCCTTTGGGCCACTCACACAAACTACAAAGTTCTATACTCTGACCTTAATAAAGAAGATATGACAAAGGTTGAGGTCTTCTTAAGTCAGAATAATGTTGAGAAGAAAACTTCAGCTGATGGAAAAACAATTAGTATCCCTGAGGATATGATCGAAACAGTACGTCTGAAAATGATGACTTCAGGATTCTCTTTTTCAGGAACAGTAGGTTATGAAGTTTTTGATAATCAATCTTTTGGAACAACTTCATTTGTTCAAAAAGTAAATAAGCAAAGAGCACTTGAAGGTGAGCTCATTAAGACAATTAAGCACTTAAGAGGTGTTAAGAGAGCTCGTGTTCACTTAAATATCCCTGAGTCTTCACCATTTGTTTCTGAAAAGAAACCACCAACGGCTTCTGTTGTCCTTGAGCTTAATCGTGGTGTAACTCTAACCGAACAAGAAATCAAAGGGATCTCTTCACTTGTTGCTTCATCTGTTGAAGGAATGAGAGGCGAGGGTGTTGTTATCCTTGATCACAGAGGGAAGAAACTCTCTGAAAATATAGGGGACGCGATGACGGCCAATACGGCCAATCGTCTTGCTCTTGAATCAAAGCTAAATAGAAAGTATGAAAAACAAATTGAAGATATCTTAACGAGAGTTGTTGGTGCCGGAAAAGTTATCGCTAAAGTTTCAGTTGATATGGACTTTACTGAAAGCGTATCGACTCAGACAACTTATGATTCTGAAAACAAAGCTGTTCTTTCAGAGGTAACAAATACTCAAAATCTTCAAGGATCACGTCCTTCTCCACAAGGAATTCCTGGAGCAAGATCAAACCTTCCTGGGGAACAACCACAACCAGGTGTTCCTGAGACAAGAAATGATGTTAAGAAAGAGTTAGCAACTCGTAACTATAACGTTCCAAAGAAAGTAACTCGATCAAAGTCTCCGACTGCATCTGTTAGAAAGATTTCAGCAGCAGTTATGGTAGATGGTAAGCATGTGACTCAAACTGTAGATGGTAAGACGGTTACAAAGTATGAGCCATGGTCAGAAGCTGATATCGCTAATTTTCAAGCGATTGTTGCTTCAACTCTTGGAATTGATAATCGTCGTGGTGATGTTATCACAATTAAGAATATGGAATTCCAACAAGAAGATCTTGAAGCTATTGATGCTCTTATGCGTGAGCGTGAAAATAGAGAGCTAATCAAGAATATCTTTAAGTATCTTGCAATTGGTTTAACGATTTCTCTATTCTTCTTCGTTGTTGTTCGTCCGTTCATTCAATGGGTAACAGACAATGCTGTAGAAACAGTAGAAGACTTCTTACCAAGAACTCTTGAAGAGCTTGAAAAAGTCCAAGCAAATCAAAAACTACCTGGGCTTGAGGATGCTCTTCCACAGATTGAAGAGAAACTCAATCCAGAGAAAATTGAAGGGAATATGCTACGTGAGAAGATTATCTCACTGGTTGAAGGAAACCCTGCAAAAGCGGCACAGATTGTGCATGATATGATTCATAGTACGGAATCTGATAAGCAGATTGCGTAATGATAATAAGTAATAGAGCCCTTTAAGGAAGAGGAGAGAAAAGTGGCCGATCAATCATTAGACCCAGATGTAGAATACTCGCTACTATCAGGACAAGACAAAGCAGCACTTCTGCTTAGTTCCCTTGGTGTGAGTACGACACAACTTATATTCGCACATATGCGCGATAATGACGTAAAACGTCTTATCAATGCGATGTCTAATGTTAAGAAAGCGCCAATTTGGATGATCAAGCGTGTTCTTGAAGAATTCTATTCTGAACTTAACGAAGAAAATGATCTACTTTTCTCTGATAACTCATCTAGAGACTTTATTGTAAATGCTCTTGGGGAAGATCGTGCCAAGCAACTTCTTGGTCAAATTATTGATGTTGGTGCCAACCAGACACTAGAATCACTGGAGCTAGTTGATACCAGAACTCTTGCAAACTTCCTAATTAACGAGCACCCTCAAACAATCGCGCTTATTATTGCGCACTTATCAGCTGAGCGTAAGGTTGATGTTCTAAGACGTCTTCCTGAAGGTCTTCAGGCCGAAGTTGTACTAAGGGTAGCAAACCTTGACTTCGTATCTCCGGAGCTTATCGCGCAACTTGATGATGTTCTTAAGACTGAGCTTTCAACTCTTGGAACTATCGATACAAACCAACTTGGTGGTGTTGAACCAATCGCAGATATGCTTAACCTTATGGATAAGAACTCTGAGAAGAATATTATGGGACGTGTTGAAGAAAAAGATCCTGAACTTGCAGAAGAAATCCGTAAGCTTATGTTCGTTTTCGAAGACCTTGTTTATGTTGATGATCGTGGTATCCAGTCACTTCTTAAAGAAGTTGATCAACAGAAGCTTGTTATTGCCCTTAAAACAGCTCCTGAAGAAATTAAAGCGAAGCTATTTAGAAATATGTCAAATCGTGCAGCAACTCTTCTACAGGAAGACCTTGATGCTCTTGGGCCAACAAAGCTTTCTGATGTTGAAAAAGCTCAAGCAGAAATTGTACATAAGTGTAAAGAACTTGAACAACAAGGTAAGGCGTTTATCTCTCGTGGTGGAGATGGCGATGCCCTTGTTTAATATTTAAAAATAGGTTATTGGCCGTAGTATGACTCGTGATGTAAAAGAATATGAATTTCACTCTTTCTCTCAAAAACCACTTAACTCTAATGTTGAGGAGTTTGAGTTTCAAGACTTCGAAGGTATGTCGATTCGTGAAATTGAAGAGAAGCAGAAGATTATTCGTGTTGAAAGAGAGATGGCCAAAGATACTGGTTTTGATCTAAACCCTATCGTTCATGAACACAGAGGAGTACGTGCTCAAGAAGAGAGTGACTTTACTGAAGCTGTCCATGAAGAGGTTGCACGTCAAATTGAAGCAATCAAAGAAGATGCTTATCGTGAAGGGCTTGAGCTAGGACGTGAGCAGGGAAGAGAAGAAGTAAAGGTTGAGCTTGCTGGAGCGGCAGAAGAAAAGATTCTTCTTCTAAACGATATGGTTTCAGAAGTTTTAAGTACACAAATAGGACTTCTTTCTGCTCAAAAAATGCAAACATATACACTACTTAGAACAATTGCAAAATGGATTGTTCTTAAAGAGCTTAAGGATGACGGTGAGTATATTATTCGTCTTCTTGAAAAGCTTATTGTGGAAGCGCAAACAAAAGAAAATCTTCTAATTCGTGTCAATGAGAAGCATTTTGAACAAATGCCAGAAGTCTTAGAAGTTGTTCAAGGTAAACTTGGAGAACTCACTAATACTCGTGTTGAAATTGACTATGATATAGAAGCACCAGGTATTGTCGTTGAATCTCAAAACGGTATTGTCAATGGTAGCTTAAAGACGCAACTCGATAGTCTTGATAAGTTATTTGAAGCAGTAGGATTAGCAAGTTCAGAGGACGACTCGGATGAATCACAATAATTTCTCTACATTAGATTTAGAAGCAATTCATAAAGCTTATGAATATGCTACACCTTACCAGAAAGTAGGGAAGGTATGTGCCTCAAAAGGGATGCTCTATGAAGTAAACCTTTCCCGTGCTGTTATCGGCTCTAACGTTGAATTCGTTACAGAATTTGGGGATCGTTGTCTTGGTGAAGTTGTCTCAATTGATGGACCAAAATGTCTAACAATGCCATATTCTGAAATAGCCGGAATTAATTCGGAAACAAAAGTATATTTAAAAGAGCTTGTTACAAAAGTTAATGTTGGTGAACAGTATCTTGGCCGTGTCATTGACTTCCAAGGAAATCCAATTGATGGTAAGGGTCCAATAAAAAGATCAAATGAAGTTAGGTCAATCTTTGGTGAACCAATCAACCCTCTAGAGCGTCCACCAATCTGTGAAATGCTTGATACTGGTGTTAATGCTATTAATGCCTTTATGACAGCTGGAAAGGGACAACGTTTAGCTATTATGGCGGGCTCTGGTGTTGGTAAGTCTGTAACGCTTGGGATGGTTGCACAGAAGTCATCAGCTGATGTTAATATTATTGCCCTAATTGGAGAACGTGGCCGTGAGGTTCGTGAATTTATAGAGCACGATCTTGGTGAAGAAGGTTTAAAAAAGTCGATCGTTGTTGTTGCAACTTCTGATACTTCAGCATTAATTCGCATGAAGGCCGCTTATGTTGCCACAACATTTGCAGAATACTTCAGAGATCAAAATAAAGACGTACTGCTAATGATGGATTCAATTACACGTTTTGCAATGGCGTCACGTGAAATCTCATTAAGTGCTGGAGATCCACCTGGTCAAAAAGGTTATACTCCAACAGTATTTGCACAACTTCCAAAACTAATGGAGCGTGCCGGAACAAAAGCTGATGCTGGTTCAATTACTGGTATCTATACTGTTCTTGTTGAAGGAGGAGATATGGATGAGCCGATTGCTGATGCTGTAAGAGGGATTAGTGATGGTCACATTATTCTATCTCGTGCCCTTGCTTCAAAAAATCAATTTCCTGCAATTGATGTACTACAATCACTATCGAGGGTAATGAATAAAGTTGTCTCTAGTGAGCATCGAGTTGTAGCAGGACATATGCGTGACCTCATGTCTGCATATCGTGATAATGAAGATCTAATCAATGTTGGTGCTTATTCAAAAGGTTCAAACCCTAAAGTAGATAAGGCCATGATCATTATCGATCAATTAAACGATTTATTAAAACAAATGCAGGGTGAGGATCATTATCAAACGATTGATCAACTATATGATTCAATGGTTGGCCTCGCAAAGTATGCGGAAGAAGCATATAACTCATATGAGGAGTAATATAATTGCGTAGAGAAAAGTTTAAACTACAAGGCCTATTAAAGTTAAGAGAGTTCAAAGAACAAAAAGTGAAGCTTGAACTTGGGCAGATTAATATAGAAAAAGGCCGTTTAAACGAAGCAATTTCCAAATGTCATCAAGATATTGAAGAAACATATAAAGCACAAGAAGCCTTCTTTGATACATATACGTCAGGAAGAAATGCTCAATTCTTTCCAATGTTTATTCAATCTAAAAGAGACGAAATTAAGGTCTTAGAAAATCAATTACATGCCGTTGAGAGACAATATAAAGAGAAGGTCAAAGAGCTTTCTGTTGCTAAAGGTGAAGTGAAAGTAATTGATAATTTAAAAAATGAATTTGAAACAGAACAAAATAGGGTCATTGAAAAGAAGCGCCAAGAAGCTATTGATGAATTAATGATGGCAAAGAGGCATGCTCGAAAATTGGCCGGGGAAGCTTAAAATGAAAAGGTTATTTCTTTTAGTATTAATATTATCATCTTCACTTAATGCTTTTTCGCAAGAGAAGAAAATCTACTCGCAAGAAGAGTTTGATAAGGCCCTTGAAGTGGCCCTTGAAAAAAAGATGAAAAAAGTAGGCCGCTCAAAGTTGATTGAGTTCTCAAAAGAACTTCTTAAAAAAGAAGAGGAATTGGCAACACGTGAAAAGGCCCTAAAGAATCAACAAGAACAAGTTGTTGTTAATCAAAAAGAGCTTGAAGGGCGAATTAAAGAATTTAAGGCCTATCAAACGAATTTTCTTTCATGTCTTGATAAGAAAGATTCAGATGAACAAAAACGTGTGATTCACATGGTTGATGTAGTTTCGAATATGAGGCCACAAACAGCAGCAAATTTACTATCTCAACAGGATCCATCAATTTCGATCAAGATTCTTGGAGAGCTTGACCCAGTGAAGGTTTCAAAGATCTTTAATATGATGGATAAAGAGATTTCAGCGCGCTTACAAAAGCAATATATGACGATGAAGAAGTAGAGGTAAACTTTTCCATGGTTAATTTTTTCATAAATTTATGCAAAGATATTGCAAGGCGTTAACAAGAGGAACAAAGAGTAATGCTTAAAAACTTAATTGGACATAACTTAAAAGCAAAGGGGACGAAGGAGCAGTCGCATACTAGTGCGAAGACTGGTTCTGTTGATAACCTACTTTCTAGTCATGCCAATAAGAAGCTTTCAAAAGGACAAAAGGAAGAGTTTAGTAAACTTCTTCTAGGTGGGGAGTCCAAGAGACAAAAATCACTTCAGACTACGAATGTGGCCAAGGGATTAGTGTCAAAATCGCAAAAGCATAATCTAAATAACCCTGTTAACGAAAAAATCTCTCATCAAGAAGTTAGAGAGCTTCTTAAAGAGGGAAAGGCAAATACAAATACCTTTATTAAAGAATCACATAGTCCAAAGATGGCAAAGGCCATGGCAAAGCACACAACGCCGACTTCTTTAATATCAACTCTAAGTTCAAGAGAAAAAACTCCAGTAGGTAAGCATAGTGATATTGACAATATTCTTGGTACTAAGAATATTGTCGAACTACAAAAAGCTAAGACAACACTTGCTAACTCTAAACTTGAATCAACTCTTGAGAATAAACAAGCTCCAAAGCTTGCTGCTGAGGGTGTTAAGACTAATGCTCTCTTAGGAAAGAACACTCAAGCTATTATTGATTCAGCACAGGTGACACCTGAAAGAGCTGTTGAGGGGATGAAAGATAATAATCTTTTAAGAATGGCCTCAACAAATCTCTTAAAAGGTAAGAAGTCAGCTAGTACAAATAATAACAATCTAGCAAGTAGTGCAGATTTCTTGGCCAATCGCCAAGTATTAAATAATAGGCCAGCAAGTGACTTAAAGGTTTCAAATAGCTTACATATGAATAAGTTTGCTAAGGAAGCATCTCATAAGAATAATTCAATTATTCGTATGAAGAGTGAAGCAAAAGTAGAGGACTTCTCATCTGATATTGCGTCAAAAGGTGAAAGAAGAGCTCCACAAGTTCAAAATAATTTAATTGGTGCCCTTGGAAATACTAATGCAACAAACGATTTCAGACCAGAAATCAATCTAGGGAAAGCATCAGAAGTTCTCGATCTTTCAAATGTATCGAATGCAGATCAAATGATCAAAGAAGTTACTAACTATATTGAGATGAACCGTATTGAAAATGGTAAATCTTTACAAGTTCTTGTTAAGCATAATGAGTTAGGACATTTTCATGTTACTGCTAATAAAGATGCTAATGGTATGATCGCTCTAAATATCGAAGCTACAACGATTGAAGCAAAAGAGTTCTTTAAAGAGAACGAAGTTAAATTATTAAAGAACCTTGATATGAAAGGTGTTAGAGTTGCTGACTTCAAAATTCATACGGCAACATCTGGTCAAATGAGTGATACGGCTTCTCAATCTGAGAGCTTTAAAAATGAAAAGCGTAATAGTGAAAGACAAGTGGACAAAATCTCCACTTCAAATATGACTGGAAATGAGTCTGAATATACGAGACAATTAGATAGTGAAGATTCTTTTGCATTTGATCGTTTTCAAGATGCAAGAGAAGGCCGTCAAAGAAGATGGCAAGAATATAGCGAACGTATAGGTGCATAATGCCAGGAATTGGAAAACCACAACAGAGAAATTCATTTTCACAAATCGGTATGGCCCCACGCCAGACGAAGGGGAATGGAAGAGGTGGTTCGGTAGGTGAAGAACTAAACCGTATTGCTGGTAATAATATCGCTGATCAAAAGTTCGTTGATGCTAAAGATCACAATAAAATGGGACAAGAAGGTTTTCTAAAACTTCTATCTCACCAATTAACTCATCAAGATCCAATGAAGCCAATGGATCAAAAACAACTTTCTGCAGATCTAGCTCAATTTTCTCAATTAGAGCAGATGACAAATATGAATCAAAAGCTTGATAATATGGGAAAGAATGACCCTCAAGAATTAAAGTTTTTTGGTGCAAGTTTCTTAGGAAAAGAAATTTTAACGAAAGGTTCATCGGTTACTTATGATGGTCAATCTTTCAGAAAAGATGTTCCATTTTTCTTAGACAAAGAAGCTAAGAATGTTATGGTTAATATCTATGATAAAAATCGCCAACTGATTGGTAAGGTTGAAGCTGAAAATCTAGGAAGAGGACAACACACTCTAACTTGGAATGGACGTCAACTTGATAATACCAGAGCTGCAAAAGGTGATTACACTCTTGAGGTTTGGGCCTTTGATAAGGACATGAATAAGTTTAAGGGTGAAACAAAGTCGACAGGTGTTGTTAGTGCTGTTGATTTTGATAACGGAGAAACTATTTTCACACTAGAAAATGGAAAAAAAGTTTTTCTTCGTGACGTTGATAGCTTCAAACAAGCTTCTAATAGTGGTTCAGAAATGAACGATAAAAATATTGCCGCATTGCAAAAGAGAGCGGCTCAAAACTATAATAATATTAACAATTCCGCTAACCAATAATTGGAAATAAATGGGAACTAAAGATATTTCAAATTTTCATATTCCAAATGTAAGCCAGGTTCCTGGTTCGAAGAAAGTTGATCTTCGTAACCGTCTTGGTAATGTTAGTGGTGGTAATGAAGCTGCTCAATCAGAATTTAAAAACCTTCTGAATGAACAAATCTCGAATGAGAAGATCAATAAAGCGCATCATTTAGATCAGTTAGCGCAAACTCAAAGAGAACACGGAATTCAACTTTCGACTCATGCGGCGAAGAGACTGCAAGAGAGAAATATTGATATTGATAGTAATGAATTTTTTAAGCTAAAGGATGCTTTCCAGAAACTTCAAAGTAAGGGGGGAAGAGATTCTTTAGTGATTACAGATAAAGCAGCCTATATCGTGGACGTGCCGGCCAAGAAGGTGGTTACGGCCATAGATAAGGGAAGTATAGAGAGTAACGTTTTTACAAAAATTGATTCGACTGTATTGGTTTAAGATTTAATTAGCTGGTCCTAACGGAAGCTTCGTGTTTGCCTGTCGTTGTAAACACACCTTTTAAAATCCTTATTCCATTTAGTCGTTTTTAGATCTAAAAATTTAGATTTAGTTTTAGTCTAGGAGGGACGAATGAGTATTTTACGATCATTTAACATTGGTGTATCTGGTTTAAGCGCTTCAGGAGCGGGAATGAATGTTGTTTCAGATAACATTTCAAACGCTGGAACTAACGGTTTTAAAGCTTCTAGAGCAGAATTCCAAGATGTACTTGCTGTCTCTCTAAAAGGGATCGAAGGTGGAGATCAGTTCGGTGCTGGTACAAAGCTAGCTCACATTAAGCCGATTATGACTCAAGGTGATGTTGCAAGAACTGAATCAATCACTGACCTTGCAATTCAAGGTGATGGTTTCTTCAAAGTAAAAGCTCCATTCGGAAATGGATATTCTAGAGATGGTTCAATGCACTTTAACAAAGACGGTGAACTTGTTAACAGTGATGGATATAAAGTAATTGGTTTCAAATCAAATGAAGATGGAACACTTACAAATAAAGAAGGTGAAATTAAGCTTGGGAATACGACGATTCCAGCTCAAGCAACTGAAAAAGTTAAGCTTTCAATGAACCTAGACTCAAGAGTTTCTGTAAAACAATTCGATCCAAATAATCCAGAAGAAACATCAAACTTTTCTTCTTCAATTACAGTATATGATAATGTAGGTACAGCTCGTCTTGTAACTGCATACTATAACAAGACAGCTGATAACAACTGGACTTATAGAATCATGGCTGATGGTGCTGATGCTCAAGGTGGTGAAGCTGGTAAGATGGTTGAAATGGCACAAGGTCAACTTGTCTTCAACGATAAAGGTCAACTTCAAGAAGAGATCGAGTCTTCAAACTCTTTCAACTTCAATAAAGGTGCACAACAAGGTCAAAGAATTGAATTCTCTTGGGGTGAATCAATCTCTGAAGGTGGAGATGGGACAGATGCTTCAACTCAGTATGGTTCAGGTTCTGCAGTTGCTAGACACACTCAAGATGGTGCTTCAGCAGCAACTCTTGGATCTCTATCATTCAACGATGATGGTATCCTTACAGCAGTATATGACAATGGTGAAACAAGAGATATCGCTCAAATCGCTATTGCAAAATTCGATAACAACGAAGGTCTTTTCAAAATGGGGAAAAACCTTTTCAAAGAATCTAAAAACTCTGGTCAACCAGCAATGGGGAAACCAGGTGAAGCGGGACGTGGGCAAGTTCTTTCTAAATCGATTGAGCTTTCAAACGTTGATATCGCAAGTGAGTTCGTTAACCTAATGACGTCTCAAAGAAACTTCCAAGCTAATGCTAAGACGATCTCTACAGCAGACAAAATGATGCAAGAGATTTTCAGAATTAAGGGTTAATAATTAACTCATACTCCTATGCTTTTGAGGCCCTCTTTTGAGGGCCTTTTTTATGTTCTTGTGTTTAAATACTCCTATAGGAGATTTATATGAAGACTCGAATCGAAGAAGATTTACTTGGACAATTAGAAATAAATAACGAAATGCTCTATGGGATTCATACTCAAAGGGCCCTAAATAATTTTCAAATATCAAATGCAAAAATCGGGGACTATCCTAACTTTGTTAAAGGAATGGTTCTAACAAAGAAGGCTGCAGCTGCGGCCAATAAAGAAATCGGAACAATGGAAGATGATAAGTGCGATATGATTATTAGCGCATGCGATGAGATCCTAGCGAACTTAGATGAATATCTTAAATATTTTCCAACTGATGTCTTTCAAGGGGGAGCAGGTACTTCTGTCAATATGAATACTAATGAAGTTATTGCTAACGTAGCACTTGAGATGAATGGACATAAGCGTGGTGAATATGGAGTTCTAAACCCAAACGATCACGTTAATAAATCACAATCAACTAATGATGCTTACCCAACAGGTTTCCGTGTCGCCGTTTACTTTTATATGACTAAAGTAATAGAGCGCATCCAAGGCCTTTCAGATAGCTTTGAAAAGAAAGGAATTGAATTTGAGAAGGTTCTAAAGATGGGAAGAACACAACTTCAGGATGCTGTTCCAATGTCTCTAGGAGATGAGTTTCACTCATGGGCAGTTAACCTTCGAGAAGAGGTGCGCTCACTATCTCGTTGTCGTGACTTAGTTCTTGAAGTTAATCTTGGAGCGACAGCAATTGGTACAGGACTGAATGCTCACGATCGTTACTCTGATTTGGCAATTGGTTTTCTTTCAGAATTTACTGATGGAAATTTCGTAAAGTCTGAAAACCTTATTGAAGCGACTTCAGATTGTGGAGCTTATGTTATGATTTCAGGCTCTCTAAAAAGAACAGCTGTTAAGCTTTCAAAGATTTGTAATGACTTAAGACTTCTTTCTTCTGGACCTCGTTGTGGTTTTAATGAAATTAATCTTCCTGAACTACAGGCCGGTTCTTCAATCATGCCAGCAAAGGTAAATCCAGTTATTCCTGAAGTTGTCAATCAAGTTTGTTTCAAGGTTATTGGAAATGATATGACAATAACAATGGCAGCTGAAGCAGGACAACTTCAACTTAATGTTATGGAGCCAGTGATTGCTCAGTCTCTGTTTGAATCAGTTGATCTTCTAAGCCATGCGGCCACGACGTTAAAAGAAAAGTGTATCGAAGGAATTACTGCCAATGAGGAACATACGACAAATATGGTTCTAAATTCAGTTGGTATCATTACTTACTTAAATCCATTCATTGGCCATCACATGGGCGATATCATTGGAAAAGAAGCGGTTAAGACTGGAAAATCAATTCGTGAATTAGTTCTTGAGAAGAAGCTACTATCAGAAGAAGAGCTTGATGAAATCTTATCTGTTGAAAATTTAATTAAGCCTAAGTACAGAGCAAAGTTATTTAAATAAAAAAGCCTCCATTAGGGAGGCTTTCTTTTTTCGTTATTTTAATGACGACGGTTTCTTCTTTCTTTAAAAATATGGGCACGGCAAGTTGCGGCCATAATATTTGGATGATTCGTTGGCCCCGAGAACCTAGTGAAGTCAAAGCTTCTAACATTGCAACCATGCTGGCAGACGTAATTAAAAGTTCTTTGAAATCCATTTGTGTATGTAATCGTGTATTGATAATCAAGAACTGTCATACGTCGATGTGAGTTGTTGTAGATCTCACAATTAACAAAAGGTCCCCAATTAATTTGACCTTCCACTGTACGGTGTCTTTCTTCTTGTGCCCAAATCTTTTGAGTTAGAAAAAGTAGCAGTGCTAAACAAAGTAGCTTCTTCATAAAAATCCCTCTCTAATGAATATTTATATAAAAATGCTATTAGAGTTAAGTGGCTCTGGCAAGTTAACGTGAGTTAAGCTGTGGATGCTGTGTGTTACTGATTGAGAAGTCTATCGGCCTGGATCGTTAGGCCAACATTCTCTCTTGTCACTTTGCAATATAGTGTTGTTCCCTTGAAAGTTTCTTCTTTCCACATGTCCTGGTAGTCATCCCAGTTTTCGTCTGCAAAGAATTGATCAAAGAAAGCACCAATTGAGTCTACTAGGCCTTCAAGAAGCTTTGTATGGTCACCATTTTCCTCTAGATCCATTGATGCGAAGTAAGTCGTTGCTGCAGCCGCTTCGTTTGATGTATCAACAAGAGAGGCCATAACAAGAACTTCACCTTTATAGAGTCTTCCATAGATCTCAAATACTTTATTCGCGTCAAATAACTCGTTGCGATACGTATCTTGAAGAAGTTCAAGTACCGAATCTGCCCACTCGTTTGGAAGATCAATTAAAAATGGCCCGTTAGTTCTTGAAAGCATTCGCAATATCCTTTTTAACGCTGTGAAAATCTATATAGAAGTAGAAGATAATTAACAAGCCACTGTTTGTGTGTCAATATATCTGGACTTTAATTAAGACTAAATAAAAGGAGTAAATAATGAGCGTTTATATTTTATCAGGTGCAAGAACACCAAGTGGAAGTTTTTTAAGCTCACTTTCTCAAGTTGGAGCAACTCGTTTAGGTGCAACTGCAATCGAAGCTGCTGTTGAAAAAGCAGGTATCGCTAAAGATAAGGTTGATGAAGTATTTATGGGTAATGTTGTTCAGGCCGGTGTTGGACAAGCTCCAGCTCGCCAGGCTGCGATCTTTGCAGGTTTAAGTGAAGCAACTCCATGTACAACTATTAATAAGGTTTGTGGATCAGGAATGAAGACAATTATCTCTGGTGCTCAGTCAATTATGACAGGAGACAACCAAGTTGTTGTTGCTGGTGGTATGGAAAATATGTCGCAAGCTCCTCACTTACTAATGAACTCAAGAACTGGTGTTGCAAAATTTGGTGCAGCAGAAGTTAAAGATGCTATGCAATGGGACGGGTTATGGGATGTTTACTCTGACCAAGCAATGGGAAATTGTGCAGAAGAGTGTACAGAAAAATATAATCTTACTCGTGAAGCACAAGACGCATACTCAATTGAATCTTTTAAAAGAGCTCAAGCTGCAATTGAAGCAGGTATCTTTAAAGATGAAATTGCTCCAGTAACAATCAAGGGCCGTAAAGGCGATACTGTTGTTTCTGAAGACGAAGGGCCATTCAAGGCCAAGTTCGATAAAATCCCAGGTCTAAGACCAGCTTTCAAAAAAGATGGAACGATTACAGCTGCTAATGCTTCAACGATTAACGATGGTGCTGCTGCTGTTGTTCTTGCTGGGGAAGAGTATAAAGATAAAGCAGATTTTAAAATTGTTGGTTGGGCCTCACACGCTCAAGCACCAGCTTGGTTTACGACAGCTCCAATTGAAGCAATGAAAAAGAATCTAGAGAAAACTGGACTAAAACTTTCAGATATTGATGTTTTTGAAATCAACGAAGCTTTTGCAGCTGTTCCAATGGCAGCGATGGAAGAGATGGGGATTCCTCATGAGAAGCTAAATATCTATGGTTCAGGTGTATCTCTTGGTCACCCAATTGGAACTTCTGGAACTCGTATTGTTGTAACTCTTATGACTGCGATGAAAAACCAAAATGCAAAGTACGGTTTGGCCTCTATTTGCATCGGTGGCGGTGAAGCGTTATCATTGATATTAGAAAAAATTAAATAAATTAGCAGGACTTTCATAGTCCTGCTTTTTAAGTAGGACTATGGATGGCCCAAGCTCAAACACAAAAACAACATAAATCTGGTATCGTACGTTTTAAAGCGGGTGAAGTTCTTTTCAACCAAAATGATCCAGCAGATTCTCTCTATATTATTCAAAAAGGACAGATAAGACTCTATATCCCAAAGGGGCAGGGCTTTGTTGAAATCGCTATTCTTCGCGCCGGTGAAGTAATAGGTGAGATGGCCTATTTTGATAATAAAGGATCGAGAAGAAGTTGCTCTGCTGCAGCGATTGTTCCTACAGATGTTGTTCGCGTAACATTTAATGCCTTTGATAAAACGATGCAGGGACTAAATCCATGGTTTAAGACTATTGTTAATACTCTTGCGGATCGTCTAAGAAAAACAAATGATCGTGTAAAGGCATTAGAGTCAAACTCTGTTGGTTTTGGTAAAGATGGAAAAGTCGGTGAGTATGTTTTCTTTCATACAACTGATGTACTAAGAATTCTTGCAGGGATTTATCTTTCATCAAAAGTTCACGCTCAAAAAGGTGAAGACGGTGCTCACCGAATTCATATTAGTTCGATTCGTTATTACTTATTTGATATTTTTGGTGTCTCAGAAATTAAATTTGAAGAGATGATTGAGCTTCTTAAAAGAGAAGGCTTAATTATCATGGAAGACGATAAGGATGGCCAACCTAAGCTTGTGAAAATTCCTAATCTTGAAAGTCTTCGAAGTATTGTTGCTTTTGTTAACGCTGAAAAAATAAAAACAGATGATAAGAAAACTAAAGTATCTAAAAAATGTAACCTCATTCTTTCTCGTATGAAGAGTCAGCTTCTTGCCAAAGGTGTAACAAAAGGGAAAGCTTCTGCAGATCTATCAGCAGTGATTGCAGAGCTGAAAGAGGGAGAAGCAATAGTCAATCCGGAAGATATTCGTCCTGCCATTCTTTCTGGAATTGTAGAAGATATTTTTGTGGATGATAAAGGTAATATGACTAACGTGGTAGATATGGATAAGTTAGTTAAGACTTTACCGGGCCTAATCTTTCAAGTTGCTTGGCAACGTATCAATGAAGAAAAGGCCGGCAATAGTTATTAATTTCCAGTTGGATAGAAGTTTACTTCAACGTTGGCCCCATCACTATAAACTGCATTTCCGAAAAGTTTTAGGAAATATCCTGTCTCATTCATGACTGGAGTCGCTGGAGTGTCGTCTGTCGGACTTGTTACTTTAATATTGAAGTTAGAGTAGTAAGCAGGACTTGATCCAGACTTCATTAGCTGCCAACCATTCGTTGAACTCTTATTAATTGTTTGTCCATTAATCTTAAGAGTAATCGAGCTTTCAACAGGCTTACTATTAAGCTTCACATATCCATAGAAGTTTTGTGGCGTTTGGTAGCTAACAACTAAACATTCTGGATATTCTACAATGGCATTACCATTTAGGCGGATGAAGTGACCAGAGTGCTCTTCTCCAACTGAAGGAGAGTATCTTGTAGCAAAATTCCCTCGTTCTCCAATATATGAGTAACCATTACTCATACTTTCAAGAATAGGTGTCCCCGGTTGCGAGCTTCCTCTTACATACTTTGTAATAATAAGAGAGTTCGTATCAATACGAGCTCCTGGTTCTGCCACTTTCCAGTAGTTGTACTTATGGTTTAAAATCGCATCTTCAATCGAATTGTAGACATGATCAAAAATACTATTGAAGTTACTTTGAGTACAAACATTTACATTGTCGTTATAGCCAAAGCCATTGTACGAGTTATTAGAACGTGGAAACGGATATGGATTACTTCCACTTAAGTTCTCATATGGTTGATTGTAAACGAGGTCACTGGCCCCGTGATAATTGAAGTTTTTCTCACCTTTAGTGATCTGTGGGCAACTATAAGACTCTGGATCAACAGATGGTGCAAGTGAGATCAGTCTTAACATCGAAGAGTTAAGCTCATAATTTCCAACATTACTACATGTCGAATTAAATGTTGCGGCAGTATTCTTAGTTGTTCCAAGCACTTGCTTATCAAAACTCGAGTAAAGAGACTGAGAGTAGAGTGCGCCGTTGTAATTACCACGCATACAAAGGAGATCGTGGGCCATGGCCTTTCGATACTTAACAGCGAGGGCGTGATTATTTGATAGGTTTGATCCTGTCGTATTCCAAGAGTTATCGTCTTCATTAGACATGATGACAATAATAGTGTGGGCATTCTTTCTAAGAGCACCATTTAATTGATTAAGTTTGACGAGTTCGTTAATACGAGAGAGTCCGCCTTCTCTTGTTCCTGAAGCAGGGCTGAAGTTTGAAATAACACTCGAAGCAGCATAACGAGAAATTGTCGTTACTCCTGAAGGATTGATTCCCGCGCGAGAAAAGAAGTATGTTCCACTATTTCCCGAGCCAATAAGAGGTGCCATAAGAACCTGATAATCAAATCGATCCGCAATATTATTCACAACATTATTAAGTGCCGTTTTTGTCTGGTTACTAATAAAACCCGTACTCGTTGAATTATCCCATACAAAGAGTAGGTCAACAGGTGGTCTAATATAGGTAAATTTAGAACACATTTCACTGTTAACTGTTTGTGTCGGGTCCGTCCCAAATGAGTTTGAATTCTTGCGAGTCGCAAATTCTTCTTTCGCACATGAGGCCATAAATAATAATGTCAAAACGATTAAGATCTTTTTCATCAATTAACTCTTCGGTTAAGAAAAAATAAAACTTAAATATAATTCGGCCTTTTTTACTAAAGTATTACTCCCATTTGATGCTTCTTAGGGGCAATATTTTTCATTAATTTTGTTAATGATATCAACAGGTTAAAATAGGAAGGTCAAAGCAAACGGAGAGGAATATGGCACAATGGTATTACGTTGAAAAAGGTGAAAGAGTAGGACCTGTCGAACTAGAAGAGGTTGAAGTTCTATTTGGAAAGGGGAAGCTCACACCTGATAGCTATGTCTGGACAAAGGGTTTTGATAATTGGAAGTTAATTTCTGAGGCCACTGAGCTAGGTCACTTATTAAATAAGAGAGTAGTGGATGAGCTACCTCCTGAACTTGATATGCCTCCAGTTATTGATGATCAGCATGTTGTTCTTTATTCATGGGATGATATCAAAGATGATGAAAAAATTATTACAATAAAAATTGGACTTGATCGCGGTACTGATGAAGTAGAGTATGGGCCATTTAGTGTCATTGATTTACAAAAAGCCTATCAGCAAAATCGCATCAATGAAAAAACTCTCGCCTATATTCCCGGTGAGAATGAGTGGGTGTTCCTTGCTGAGACTCCAATTGCAAAAAAAGTCATGGGCTCAGTTCCTCCTTTAATTACTGATGATGAAAGGAGACTTAATCAGCGCAAGCCATTTGTAGCACGTATGTTCTTCCATGATTCTCAACAAGTATTTGAAGGTGTTTGCCGTGATATCTCAATTGGTGGAATGCAAGTTCTTGTTTCAAACTTTCCATTCAATGTCGGAGATGAAGTAACGTTAAATGTTCACCCAGAAAATTCTGATTACCACTTTATTGCTTCTGGACTTGTGGTTCGTCACTTAAATGAAAACCAAGGTTTCGCTCTTCGCTTTGTTAATTTATCTGATGAAGCAGAAAGCTCGATCAAAAGCTATATCGGTTAATCTTAGATGGATACTTCGATCTATATTCGTGAGTATCGCTGTGATAAAGAGGATGCAAAAACCCTCATACTCTTTCATGATATTGGGGGAGGTCACTATACTTATGATAGTTTGATTCCTCTACTTGTCGAAGAGGGAGTGAATGTTGTTTCCTTTGATTATTTGGGCCATGGATTAAGTTCTGGGACACGTGGACACTTTGAAAGTATTGACCAAGTAAAGACATTTTTAAATGAACTTTATCAACATAGTAAACTTGCTCAAGGCGATGAAGTCTATACGTTGTCCGTTAATCAGGGGGCCCTGATTTCATTACTTTTTTCTACTTTATTTGATAATGTAAAAGGTAATATCTTTTTAAATCCAAAGATTCGCACAGAGTTTAGTAAGAATCTTAAAAATGAATTGATATCAAAAATACCTTGGCAGCCAAACTTTCTATCGCGTGCTCATGTTAAGTTGTCAAAGCAGAGTAACGACTTAACTGCTAATAATTTTGTGACAAAGAAAACCTTAATCGTTCTTAACCAAATCTTGAAAAAAGTTCAATTAGATGTCTATTTTATGGAATGTAGAAATTTAATCTTTAGTAGCAATAAGGATAGTATTATCTTTGAGACGATTATGAGTGAATTTAGAGATGAAATCGAAATCCCAGAGTTTAATTCTGTAAAGACCATAAAAAAACAAGACATTATTTTCAAAGAAACTTATAATTGGATACATGAAAACTAAAATTTTAGCTCTTTTTGCCCTGTTTTTATTAACTTCATGCGGAAATATGACAAAGAACTTTGTCAAAAGTGGTGAGTCAATTATCAAGGGTGGTACTGCTGGTGGTAAGCCTTGGAATGAAGCTTTAACATTTCAACGTCTATCTTGGTATTCGGAACTAAATCTTATGTATGATGTTTTCTTTACAAAAATGGATCCAAGTTCTCCTTTTTGGCAGTGGTTTTCTGAAAGTGAATCGAGACGCCTAAAAGAGTGTAAAGCAGTCTATGTTTCCATTACATTTAGTTTAGACTCCGACCGAATTTCACATGCAATGTTTTACAATCAAGTTTTATCGAAAGAGCTTCAGCCTGTCGTAACAAATGACTTTGATTTGGCCATTGCTAATCATCCTGATTTCAATAAATTCTTTTTGTCTCTATACAAGAGTAAAACACTCTGTGCAACATCTGATATCGGTGACTTAAAGATCAAATTTCCTAATTTTAAAACGAGAACTCTGCATTTTTAGTCAAAAACTTATCTAAAGTTTGAACTTAAAAGCTCCGATAAAAATGCGAGGAGCTTTAGTAATGAGTGAAGAAAAGAAATTTGAAAGATTTGGTCGATACCTTATTCTAGATCACTTAGTTGATGGTGGTATGGCCAAAATTTGTCGAGCGCGCTTTCTGGGGGAGCAGGCCGATAAAATTGTTGCCATAAAAATGGTTCAACCACAATTCTCATCTGATGAAGCATTTCAGACAATGTTTATGGATGAAATTAAAACGACTTTTGGTTTATTACATCCAAATATCGTTCAGACCTACGATTATGGTTTTCATAATGGCCAGCTTTTCGTTGCAATGGAATATTGTGATGGGAGAAACCTAAAGCAATATATCGATAAGCTGAAGGAACATAATTATGTTTTTCCAGTAGAGATTTCATCTTTCATTACGATTCAGGCCGCTCAAGGTCTTCACTACGCTCACACATTTACAGATAAGCTAACAGGAAAGCCTGCTAATATTATTCACCGTGATATTTCGCCTCATAATATCATGCTAACTTTTGATGGCTCTGTTAAGGTTATTGACTTTGGTATTGCAAAGTCTGAAACAAATTCTGAAGCGACTCAAGCAGGAACAATTAAAGGAAAGTTATCTTACCTTGCTCCTGAATACTTAGATGGATTAGACCTTGATCCACGTTATGACTTATTCGCAACGGCAATTACTCTTTGGGAAATGCTGTGTTCAAGAAAACTATTTAAAGCTTCAAATGATCTAGCAGTTTTAAAGAAGATTCAGGAATGTAAGATTCCTGTTCCTTCATCAATTAATCCAATGGTTCCAAAAGAACTTGATAAGATCATTTTAAAGGCCCTTCATAAGGATCGTAACAAGCGTTATCAATCTCTTGAAGAGTTTGCTCGTGCTCTTAATAAGTTTTTATATTCAACTTATCCAGACTTTAACTCTTCGGATCTTTCGTACTTTGCGAAGGAATTATTTAAAGACGAAATTAAAGTTGATCGCGAACGAATGTATGAGTTTGGTCAAATTGAACTAGGCCCATATATTAGAGACTATAAGAATGAAACAGAAGGGAGACCTTCTTCTGATGATAGCGTTGATATAACTCAACCTTCTGCAGCTAAGAAGAGGAAAGAGAAAGAGGCCCTTTTTGAGCTTGATATTGATGAACAAACAGATATTCAAGTTGAAGGTTCAATACCTAAACTTGATATGGCATCAAGATCGGCCAAAACAAAGATTAATAAAATTGATATTCGCTCTAATAAAACAAGTGCGAGTACAAAAATTAAGCGTATTAAGAAAAAGAAAAAAGTTGAAACAAAGAAGAAGAATTACTTCATTCATGTTGCTTCTATTGCTGCGATTGCAGCTGGAGTTTACTTTGCTAAGGATCATATCCCATTCTTAAAAGATTCGCCGACAGTTTCGACAGAAGTTGCAACGACGACAGGTGAAAAGGATAAAACAAAGCGTGCACCGACAAGTAATCAAACTGGAACAATTACGCTTAAAAATTTCAGTAGAAATAAAGATAAATTATATATCAATGGTGTTGAACAAAGTGTTGATGTTTTAAACCGATTAAAAGTTCGTGCAAATGAACTTCTAACAATTCGAGTTGAAAAAACTGGACGTGAACACTTTATTGCACAAGATATTTCTGTACAAGATGGTGAGTCTCGCAACATTCAAGTTGAGTCGATGGCCAAGGCATACTATGGTTACTTACAGACAAGCTCTGCATGTATCCGTGGATCAATTAGCTTTGAATTATTTGGAGAGCAGAGAGAAGAAAAATTACCAATTCGCTTTGTTCCGGGAATTCCTTTTGCGACAGGTATGAATTCGCAAGGTGATAGTATTCCAAAAGAGTACGAAGTGATTATTAAGGACTCAAAGAGCTCTGTGCCACACAAGGTGAGCTTTGAAATTGAGAATTCTAAAGTTGTAGATCTTTGTAAGTTACTATAAAAAAAGGCCCGTTAAACGGGCCTTTTTTTATCTTGATAATGCTTTGATTAGTGTTGCAAGAACTGACTCTTGAAGCTTTGTGATTTGGCCGATATTTGCCATGATAATAAAAGGGCTTTTCAGAATATTTCCGCAAATTGTTAGCTCTCCCTTATCTTCGTTATACTCGACTATTTGGAAAGCATTTACAAACTCTTCTTCAAAGTGCTTCATAAGCTTGGCTTCAAAATCTTTACCTTTGACAGGATTTGGTTTCTTTTCACCATCAATTGTGATGTGAACTAACGCTTTCTTGTCGCTATTTTTTGAAACGTCTTCAATATCATTATAAATAAGCTTTAACTTGTTAGCACCTAGGTTGATTTTAAAGATATGCCATAGCTCTTCAAAGAAAGCAGTTCTATCATTTGGCCATAAAGCTTTTAAGTGATCAACAACTTCAAAAAGTTCTTCTAAGAGAACGATATTATTTTGAAGGATCCAATTACTTGAGATCTTATTGAATACTTGTTCAAGCTTCTCATTTGACTCCGCTTCAAATTGTTCAGAGTTTTCAAAGAATGTACCTAGTTCGTGAAGGGGAGTATATTTTGATTCTTTCTTTAGAAAATTATGGACGCTCTCTTCTTCTAATAGTTCAGGAGAATAAAAAATACAGTCAAAGTTCTCTTCAGATACTTCTGATACATCAGCAATCTTACTCTTTGTCGTACTATTTAGATCTCTGATAATAATTTGATTCTGATTTTTAATAAAACCAATCTGGCGTTGCATTATGTCCCCTCTGTGTGTCCTATTGCAAAATATTATCGAATTAGTCGAGCATACGTCAATGCTGTATGCCCGCAGGAACAAGGTTTGTAGCTGTTTTTAGTTAAATAGGGGAATAAAAGAGCATAGTGCTGTGGATATTTGAACTCAATGCTATAATTAACATATGTTGTCATTAAAGTGGATGATTGGCCTTTGCCCGATCTTATTATTTTCAACAAATAGTATTGCTCAGGATGCCTGGCTTCTCGATGATTTCTATACTCAAGGGACTAAGGAAGTTGAGCAGAAAAAAGAGAAGGTACATTACAAGAAAGACTCGGCCTTATATCAAGTTGATATCAATGGGGATATCGTAAGAGAGTATATTGGGACATCAATTGTCGATGGAATACCAACTCTTCAGATCTATGACGTACAGAAGAGACTCATCTTTAGTTATAAGTTTCCTATTTCAGGATTTAACTCTCATCTCTATCGAATAAAAAGAAGAAAAATTTCTGATAATAAAACAGCAACTCTCTTTTATCAATTTAATGGTAACACTAATTATATCAATACTTATGGCTCATCTAATTTATGGGGAATTGTTGTTGAAGATGGCCAGTTAGATAATATTAAAATTCATAATTTTGGCCAAATCTGGCAAGAGAATAAAGATAATTATGGCCTTTATAAACGAGCTCATCTCGTAAATTTCATGGATGTTAACAAAGATGGACAACTGGATGTCGTTATCTCTAGTGGTTCAGTTTATAAAGCTTACTCCCATATTAACGGGAGTAAGTGGTCTCAAACATATAAAAAATAATACTGATTTTTTTAAATGACTCTTATGAAGCTTTCTTAACTTCATCAGATTCTTTTGAACTTCTTTTATCTGAGAGGTGAGCTACATTCGAGTGATCAGTTGACTCTTCATTTTTTAAACTATTTGCATATGAGTCTTTGTTTGCTCTAAAGAAAGTATATGCACTAACAGCAATAGGAAGAAGAATAAAGAAAAGGTAGAGTAGACTTTCAGAAGCATTACTTTCTGTATAGCTTTCTACTTTTAAAAGCTCAGGACTATGGACTCTTTCAGTCTTTGCAGTTGAAGGTTTTCTTGTTGGAGAAAAGTCGTACCCTTTGGCCTTTGAAGGTTCAACTTCTTTATACTCATCAATTGATGAAGTGTACGTATCTTCTACCGCTGGTTTTCTTGCAAAAGAAAATTGTGACGATAAATACATTAGTGAAATTGCGATTACTAACTTACTCATTATTTTCTCCATCCTAGAAGTGGCGATGGCCACCTTATTATTTTACCACCATTTTAAAGGCAGTTTGAGATGGTAATCTTTGACCATCAGCTAATCTTACATATCGGCTAGTTTTCATAGGTACTTAAAATTGCGCTAAAAAAAAGAATGAACAGACTAAAATTCAGGGATTTATAACCGATGAATATATATAGGAATCGATGAAAAGTAGAGATAGGGAGTCAGGTATTCGTGCCTGAATAGAAAATGAAAAAGTATATGAACGCCGTTAGGCTCGATCCTGACAAAATTGAAAAAGACTTTCTAGAATTTTGTAAGACATTCGTACTACGCTTAATTGCTTCGATTTTCTTGTTTAAGAAGAGAAAGGGAGAGGTTCTAGCTGGGGCGACAACATTCTTTACAATCTTAAGTTTTGGCCCGGCCATCATGATCTTAATTTCTATTATTGGTGCCTACTTAGGTGATAGTGATACGGCCAAAGAGCATATTATCTCAATGATTTTCTCAAATTTTCCACAAATCGATACGTCTGTTTTAAATGCAATTAAGCATTTAGTTGAAGAGCAGGTGAAAGGCTCATTCGTCGATTGGCACCAACTAGGACTTTGGTTCTTTGCATGTCTTGGGATTAGTACTTCATTTATTTTTGGAATTAATACTCTTTCAAAAGTTGATATCGATGGTGGGATGATTCAAGATGACCTTAGATCTGCTATTTTTGGAGTCGTTCTTGCTCTGTTCTTCCTCATTGTTTCTTTTCTTATGGAAAAGAACGTCATTGTTGGCCTATTATCAAATCTAACGACTCATTCTAATGAACTCTATTACCTTATCGAATTACTTTTACTACCTTTTACTATCACAACCTTTGCTCTTATTTATAAGGTATCAGCTCAAATAAAGGTTAGCTATAAGGATGCTCTTTGTGGAGCATGTGTCTTCGTTATGTGCTTCTTTATTGGGAAGTCGACTTATTGGGTTTATCTTAAGTATTTTAAAGATGATTTAGTTAGTGATTACGGAAGTTTTTATAACCTACTCGTGGCGATGATTTGGGTTTATTATATTATATGTTCCTTTTATTTAGGGGCATGTTATACGTATGTTCCGAAGATAAAGATTTTCAACGGAAAGAAAAGAGGTAAGCGTTGATTAAAGAAGATGTCATTTTATTGATGTGCCATGAAATATGTGAAGACTTACATATTGATAAGGTACTTCGTAAGAACTTCTTTGCTTATTTCTACTCATGGTCTTTTAACTCATATAATCAAGTAGAAAAACTAATTAGCGATATCGATAATGATCAATCATTTTTTAATCGTTGGAAGAGCTCATTCAAATATATGAATGCAAAGTTCAGCTATGAAGAAAAGAAGCAGGTCTTCTTTCGTCTATTTGATATCTTTAGTACTAAGATAAGAAATAAAAAGGCTCCTCATATCTTACGTGAGGCCTATGAACATCTAGAGATCGAAGAATCTGATCTTGAATATATTAGAGATAGTTTTTATCGCACTCAATATTTTAATCAGGCGGGACTAAGAGATTACTCTAATGCGCTGTTGTTTTCATTAATGATCTCATATTCAAATGATGGCATTCTCGATCAAGCTGAGTTTGAAAGCTTAAGAAAAATCTTACGCCACATTAGTAGACATATGCCGAAAGTTCCAATTCATTCATTTGATATAAAAAATGTCTTGGCCGTTAATGCTTACTCAAAGGAAGAGATCCTGAAAATGAGAAGTGAGGTTGTCGAAGCTGTAAAGTCGGATGGTGAGGTCAATAAGAAAGAAATTGCGGCCGTGAAATCAGTTGTTAAGAAAATGCACCTAGGCGAGTTTCATGATGATAGCTGGGAAGTTGTTTCGCCATTTATCTCTCTCATTGTTTTACTTGCAGATCACGAGTTAACAGACAAAGAAGAGAAGTGGTTCCTTGAGCACTATGATGAGAATTTTATTGTTAATAATATTGAACAAGTCTTTTGGCTATTTAGTGTCTTAATTCAGGTACCTTCTGTCTTTAAGAAGAATCGTTCATTCATTCGTAAAGTATGGCATGATCAAAAACCTCTTTATGATATGGCCAATATGTTATTCCTAACATTTGCTAAACACTTCTTGAGACTCGATGAGAATAGGTTAACAACGTTTGCCGATTATATTAAATCTGGTCGAAAAAAAGAAATCTTTGAAGGTATCGATGAGATCTTATCAGGAAAGGTTGTTGAGGAAGAGATTCTTCTTATCATCAATCTCGTTCTAAACGATCGATATGATCTTGAAAAAATAAATGGATTTTTAAATAAGAGTTATGTAGAAAGAGTTTTTAAAGGGATAAAGAAAGAGGACTCAAAGCTAAAATACTTGGCCATTTGTCATATCCTTTTTGCTGACGAAACAATCGATGGAAATGAATATAAGGCACTGTGGGAAGCCTTCGCTTCATCTCGATTAAATCCTCAAATGCTTCAATCGGTAATTTACGATTATTCAATTTGCAAAATGAAAGTCTATAAAATGGATGATTACCATGAGTACTTAAACTCAGGGAAGTTTTATCGAGCTATTTAAGATTTTTATTAAATAGTCTCATCTTAAAATCAACCCCCATGATCTCCATTGGTTTAAGATCAATCCAGATATTGTCTCCTGATAGTGGCTCACTAGAAAAGATAAGGTGATTAACATAACCCGTCTGCGTAGGTGCCTCACACTCAGGAGAGAAGCTACTGCAAGTATCGCGATCGAGACATTTATTCTTATAAGTCGAATAGAAAAGCTTTTTACCGCCATTGAAGGCAAGCATAAGGTTTCCATTTGTTAAGATAAATGAAATAAAATTATCTGTTGGTGGTGCTTTGGGATCAAAGTTAAGGTCTCCAATGATATTAATCAGATCTTTGATGGCACTGTTGATAATATTTGTGACAAATTCGATATCAATCTCTTCTTCACTTAGATTAATCTCTTTTGAGATCTTAGAGAGAAGAAAGTAGAAGAGAACTTCACTGTCTGTTGTTCCTAATATAAATTTCTGAAAATATTCTGGAATATGCTCAAGAATTTTTTCGCGACATTTATCAAAATTTTTAATATTTCCATTGTGTGCAAAGGTCCAATGGCCATATTGAAATGGATGAGTGTTCAGGATATTTGTTTCTCCAACTGTTGCTTTACGGATATGCCCGAGGACAGTTTGTGATGACACAACACCTGACACTTTTTTGAAAATCTTATCTTCGAGAGCAGCACAAGTAGATTTAATGATGTGAGGAGAGTTTCTCACATAATAGGCAACACCCCAACCATGCGGGTGCTCCCGGCTTTGTACTTCAAGAGCATTATCTGCTTGAACAAGGCTTTGGTGAACTTGACTTAATATAACTGATCTAAATCCAAATAATCGACACATAGAAAAAAATCCTTCTATGTGTCTGATCGGTTTTATCTAATAAAATTTAAAGTTGAACGCACATTTCTTCTAATAGACTCAATTTTTTCCTCTTCGGTGAAGTGGCAAATTTGTTCTTTCATGAGTTTGATAAAAGAAGATTGGGCAACAAGAGAGATAATAATAATATTATGCATGATATTTCTGGCGGCCCAGATGAGTTTTTCTTGATCACCAGTATAATCAATTTCTTTCTGAATCAGTTCCATTAAAACATGTGTTCCAGGAGGGCCCATTGGTTCTTCAAGGCATGTTGGAGGCATAATTGCTTCATCTAATGGTAGCGTATTCATAAGGAAGAGCTTCATCGAATTGAAGAATGTATTACTTTCATCCATGAAGTACTTGTAGATCTCAATGGCGAGGTCTTCTGTTGATGTAAGCTTACCTTTGATTTCATCTAATCTTTCACGCATGCGTAAAACATTTTCATTTAGAACTTCTGCATAAAGCCCGGCCTTTGACTTAAAGTGATAGTTTATGGCCGAAACGTTAGCATCTGCTTCTTTAGCGATGTCACGGATCGAAGTATTATCGTAACCACGGTCGGCAAAAAGCCGACTCGCAGTTGCTAAAATTATATCTCTTGTTGTCTTGCTCATTATGCTTCTACCTCTTGTGTATCAACAATTTCAGCAGATGACTCTTCATTACTCGATTGGGCAGTATTTCCTCTTTTGAAAATCTTATTTGAAATTTTATCTGTAAATTCCACAAAGTCTTCAATGATTGCATACGCGCAAGGGATGAATATTAGAGTCATAATTGTTCCTGATGTAAGACCCCATGCCATCGACATTGTCATAGGTACAAGCATTGCATCTGAACCGCCAATACCATATGCCGTTGGTAGAAGTCCTGATACAGTTGTTAAAGAAGTTACAAGAACCGCTCTTAAACGTAGCCCTGAAGCTTTTACAAGAATTTCATTTAAGCTTAATTTTCCTTCTGCTCTAAGCTCATCAATGAAGCTGATAAGAACAATCCCTGAGTTAACAATAATACCAGCAAGGCCAATGATCCCAATTAAGGCAAGGAAGCTGATTGGACGTGAACGATCAGGATATCCACTAAGAATCGGTGTTGCAAAGGCAATTGAGAAACCGATGAACCCGAGAGGGATTGTCATCATGATGATCATTGGACGTAGAAAACTCTTAAATAGGAAGACTAGAATCGCAAAGATTGCAATAACTGCAAGCACACCGGCTTGAGCTAATGATTCAAGGGACTCTTTCGTACTTTCTGCAGCTCCACCAAAGCGTAGTGAAACTCCTGGATACTTTGAAGATACCTTATCAAAAATTTGCTTAAGCTTTATGTTGGCCATGGCCGAAGTAGCGTTAATATTGTCAACAGATCCAATTAAAGTCTTAGAACGCTTGAAATCATAGCGCTTAACATTTGGCGTTCCATTTTCTTTACGAATCTTGGCAAGTGACTTAAGTGGAATAAGGTTACCGCGATTATCCATAACTTGAATATTAAGGATATCTGTTGGTTTTCCTCTTAGTGCTTTTTTGAAACGTACTTCTAGGTCGACATCTTTATTATCAAGAGTAACCGTACTTGCGATACTTCCCGCAATTGCAGCTCTAATTGCCGTACCAATTTGTGAAGCTGAAACACCTAATTGATCAGCACGAACGTAGTCGATATCAACGTAAACTTCTTCATCTCCGTAAACATCATCTGTCTTAAGGTCTAGAATACCGTCAATTTTTCCTAATTCACCTGAGATTTCTGCGATGATTGCATCAAGTTGTTCAAAGCTATTGGCCCTAAATGTTCCTTGAATATCTTCACCAACAGGAGGTCCGTTAACTTGAGATTCAAATGTTAATGACTCTAGCTCTGGGATTTTAATTTCACGTAGCTTTTTAAGCATTTGCGTTTCAGCAATATTGTATTTAGCGTAATCATTTACGTAAATGAATAGAAGTCCAACGTTATTACCTTCTTTATCTTTTGGATCAGAAAAACCGATAGCAGCTTTTCCGGCAAAACCTACGATATGCTTAGCTTGGTCACCAATCTTTTCTTTGATCTTGCGACTAACTTCAAGCATGTACTCTTCAGTCTTCTCAACTGGTGTTCCTCTTTTTGCTTCAAAACGAGAAAGGTAAATTTCTGTTTGATCTGCAGGGAAGAGAATAAACTTATTACCAACGGCCATGAAAACAAGAGAGCCAATGATAATACTTGTGAAGAAAAATGCAGAGATATAACGATGTTTAATCGCAACTTTCATAAGTGATTCAAATTTCGTTTGAAATTTTGTAAACCAATCGGCTTTCTTTTCTGCTCCAGTTTTCTTAGCGGAACCTGAGTACTTTGCAAGTCTCATTGGTAATAAGAAGAATGATTCAACTAGAGAAAGAATAAGAGACATTGTTACAATAATAGGAATGGCCATGATGAATTGCCCCATAATTCCTTTTGTTACAAGCATTGGAATAAAGGCAGCAATTGTTGTCATTGCCGTACCTGTAATTGGAAGCCACAGAGATTTAACACTCGAAAGGGCAGCTTCTTTAGCACTATATCCTTCTTCATTCATTAGACGTGTAAAGTTCTCACTGATAACAACACTATTATCAACAAGCATTCCTAGTGCAATTACTAGAGCTAGTACAGTCATGGCGTTTAATGTAAGACCGTAGTCAGGCATGAAACCAAGTGTTCCAAATACTGCAAGCGGTAGTGACATACTAGCAAGAAGTCCAATGCGTCCTGGAAGGAAGATGAATAAGAAGAAAATAACAAGAAGTAGACCTGAAACAGCGTTTGAAGCTAGTACTTCAAGTTTATTAACAACTTTAAGTTCTTCGTTATTATAGACGTAGAATTTATACTCAGGATATCGTTTTTCAAACTTTTCCATATGAGCTTTAATCTCTTCAACCATGGCAATAGTATCTTCACCTGATTTTTTCGAGATCGTAATAAGTGTTGCTTCTTCACCATTGTATGATGTGATTACTTTCTTCTCTTCCTTTCCATCAATTACTTGAGCAACATCTTCTAGGAAGATATTAGCTCCTGAAAAGTTTGAACGGATTAGAATATTTTTAAGTTCTTGAACATCTCTAACTTTCGCTTCAATACGAACAAGCTTTTGATCATCAACTGTTTTTAAAGTACCGCCAGGAACGTTTACATTTCTAAGGCGTAGTTTATTTAATACCTCGTCAATACCAATATGCTGTCTTTCAAGTTTTTGTAAATCGAGAATAATCTCAAATTTTCTCTTAGCGAAGCCATCAAGAGATACACCTTTAACGGCCTTAATGTCTTCAATATCTTCTTTTAGGATATCTGCAACCTCATCTCTTTCGCGAACGGTATTAGGGCCAACGAGTGCAATTTGATAGACTGGAATTTCATCCGAGTTAATCTCTTGAAAAAGGGGAGCATCTTGAAGGTCTTGCGGAAGATCTGATACTCGGTCAACAGCTTTTTGAAGGTCACTCATAACATCATCAACACTGTCGACATTATCCATATCGACACGAATGATAATTTTTGAAAGCCCTGCTTGTGAAGTTGACTTAACGTCCTTTACACCTGAAACAGTTCTGATTTCATCTTCAATTGGTTTTGTGATTTTGATTTCGATATCATTTGCAGAAGCACCATCATAAACTGTCGTTACAACAGCTGTTGCAAATGAAACGGTAGGGTATGACTCAGAGGTCATTTTATTAAGTCCCATTAATCCATAGATTAAAAGGAAAAACGTTACAACAATTGTAAACTTATGATTCTCTATAAAGAATTTCGATAATTGATTCATAGTTTCGCTCTTCTATTTAACTTACACGGAGTTTGGTTAAAAACTGTGAAGTAATTAATAATAGTTTCTATAACTTGATACTTTGTACTGATTTCATCGAGGTTTGAGTTAAGAAGCTGGTTCTCATCAATAAGTAAATCTTGTGATGTAACACGTGCTTGTTTAAATTTTCTCTTTGAGTCTTTCAAAGTATCTCTTAAATGAACTTCGTTTCTTTTTTGTGCTCTAATAACATTTTGTAGTGTTAATACCGATCTAAGAGTTTGGGCATGAAAAGCATCAAGCTTTCCTTTCACTTCTTGTGCTTGGGCAAGATTTTGACGTTTGATGATTTTGTCTTGAATCTCTCTTGTCTTATCTTTTTCCCCACCAATTGGCATTGTCCATTGGATACCAACTGAGAAGCGATTATCTCCATTGTCAGTCAACTCTTGAAAGCTATTTGAATAGCTATATTCTTTTCCAACAACTTCAAATTGAGTTGTTAGTTTTAGATCTGACTTATCATAGTTATTATTAACTTTTTGAGTAAGTTCTAGGTCTTTTTGAAGAAGGCCCAATACTTCATCATATTCTGTGTACTCAAGTGGTAGTGATGATGAATGCTGTGCAATTGTTTGTGTACATCCCATAACATCTTCAACTGTACGATCGAGGTTATATGCTGCTAGTTGAACCGTTTTTCCACCAAGCTTTTGAGGGAACAGAGATTTTAAAGTTTTTAAAAGTTCATTTCTTTCAAATTCTAAAAGATAGAGTTGTCCATTTCTTGCCTCTACTTGAGAGCTAATACGTGAAAGATCGCCCTTGTCTGCAATATTGCTGCGGTAACGTTTTCTTGTATCTTTTTCAAGCTCTTTCGTTGTTTTTAAAAGGGCCTTGGCAATCTTAGTCGACTCATTATTAGCAACGATCTTCCAATATAGCTTTCTTACTTCTTGAACAAAGGCATGAGAAGAAATCGTTCTTTGTCTTTTGGCAATTTCTTCTTGCACCATAAGGCTTGCATCTTGAGCTCTTGAAGTCGAACCTAGAAAATCCTTGTAGATATCTAGAGCTAGAAAAGCCCCTGCTGAAGAAGTTGTTCCATCTTTTACGAAGTTATTAGAGTATTGGTTTGTGTTAACCATGACTCCGTAAGAAAGTCCGTACTTTGAATTCTTACTTAGCTTCATTTGAAAGTCTGTAAGAGGTGAGGTTACTGGAATAAACTGAGCAAAAGATTTTTCTTTCGTTTCTTGATAATTAGCTTGAGTATCTAATTTAAAACCAAAGTTTTCATCATACTTTGCTCTCTCTTGCTTCTTAGCAAGTTCCTCTAAAGAGATTCTTAATTGGTTAAAGTTTTCTTCCTCGGCCCATTGAATGAGTTTATCTTCATTGAGCATAACGGGAAGGGAATTGGCCCAACTATACGATGTGCCAGTAATTAGTACCATGAGGACAGAGAATTTAAGTCCGTGGCGTAAGTACTTGTTCATAACTATATTACTCCCTTATATATTCAAACAATTGTTTGATTCAAACGCTTGTTTGAAATTTACTACAATTTGGTTTATGTGCCAAACACTTTTATGGCCGAATATATTCACTTTATAAATGAACATTGTTGCCTATCGCTAAGTCATAGTGACAAAGTAAGTTATAATGATAAGTGAGAGTAGGCTCTGTCAGGAGGTCGAGCTGAATTATCCACAAAGAGCACTTCAAACTTTTAAAAAGTACTCACAATTAAATGAGTTTAGAGAGTTCTATCTTACAGTCTTTAGTCGACTACAGAAAAGGTTAAACTCTGTTGAGAGGGCCCAGCTGACTCATGAACTTGTTGATCATTTTACTAATGAAGCCAAATCTGACCCCACTGCAGAGTCCATGATTTCTTGTCGTAAAGGCTGTTCGGCTTGCTGTCATACTCAGGTTTCGGTAAACCAAGATGAGGCGGAGCTTTTGGCCACTCGTATCTTAGAAGATGGAATCAGGATTGATATCGATTCACTGGCAAAACAATTGACTGCTGGAAATGACTCTGTTGCATGGTTTGCAATTCCTTATAAACAAAGAGGCTGTGTCTTCCTAGATGATAAGGGTGCATGTCGTATCTACTCAGATCGCCCAAGTGTTTGTCGTTCAAATTATGTCATAAGTGATGCCAGACATTGTGATACATCAAATGGGGAGTATAAGACGATTAGAATATTAAAAACGAGTAAGGCCGACTTTGTAACAATGGCCGCCTTTAATTTAAGCTCTAAAGGTGGAGCATTACCTTTAATGCTCGTTGAGTCTCTAAACAAATTAGGGGAACAAAAATTATCTAAATCAATGAAGAAGAACTTCAAAAAGAATAGCTTTAAAAGGCTAAAAGAGCTTTTCAATAGTAGTGTGATGTAATAAAAATACTTCATGCACTGTCCATTATGTCATAGTAACTCAATTCATTTGTATGCCAATACACTAGGTAGCGATTATTTTGAATGTAAGAATTGCTCTTATGTTTTTAAGGATCGTACTAAACTACTGGATAGTGTTGTGGAGAAGTCGCGCTATGATACTCATGAAAATAATAGTGAAGATCAGGGTTACGTTGATTTCTTAAATCGACTTATTTTACCGTTGAGTGAAAGACTATCTGAAAATAGTTATGGCCTAGATTTTGGTTGTGGCCCTGGGCCTACAATTTCTAAAGAGATGAAAAAACGTGGTCATCATGTTGAAGACTACGATATTTATTATGCCAACAAACCTGAATTATTAGAAAAGCAGTACGACTTTGTTACTTCAACAGAAGTTTGGGAACATTTTTACGAGCCAGAAAAAGATATCAAAAAATGTTGGGATCTTGTGAAACCAGGTGGACATTTAGGTGTGATGACATATTTTACACCGGAAGAAAAAGAGAAGTTCTCTAATTGGTGGTATCTTCGTGACGAGACGCATGTAGGTTTTTACAACGAAGCTGTCTTTCGCTATATTGCTAAAGAACTAGGGGCGAGCTTAGAGATCTTAAGTCGCCAAGTTGTTATTCTAAAAAAGGATTTATCATGAAAATTTACGGAATTAAAAACTGTGATACTGTAAAGAAAGCTCTTAAGTACCTTGAAGCGAAAGGTGCAACTTATGAGTTCATTGATTATAAGAAAACACCACCAACAAAAGATGATCTAAAGAGATGGGATGAGGCCTTTGGTGAACTTCCTGCAAATAAGCGCGGTCCAACTTTTAGAAAGATTAAAGAAGAATTTGAAGGTGCGACAAAAGCAAAACAAATCTCTCTTTTAATTGAAAATTCATCTGCAATCAAAAGACCTATTCTTGAAAAAGGGAAGAAGACTCTTAGAGGTTTCTCTCAAGAAGAGTGGGATCAGTTATTCTAATTTATGCTTAAAGATTTAAAAGATACAAATTCATATCGCATAAAGTGTATGGGCTGCTCTAGGCCCAAAACACTTTGTGTATGTGACCTGATTAAAACTTCTCAAATTCGCTCTAAGATTGTGATTCTAATTCACCCAATGGAAGCGAAGAAAGAGAAGCTTGGGACAGGTCGAATTACTCATACTGGATTAGCAAATAGTGAATTAATCATGGGGATTGATTTTACTAATGATAAGAAGGTAAATGATCTTTTAAATGATTCTAGATATTACCCAATGGTTCTATACCCTGGTGAGGACGCACTCAATATCTCAGCTCCTTCAAGTGAAGAAGTTGAGCTATTAAAGAATAAGATTCCTCTTATCTTTGTAATTGATGGAACTTGGCCATGTGCTAAGAAGATGATGAAGCTTTCAAAAAATATTAATCAGCTTCCTCGTATCTCTTTTTCGTCAGACAAGGAATCAGCATTTCTCATTAAGCATCAACCTCATAAGCAGGCCCTTTCAACTGTTGAGTCAGTTCATGTCTTAATCAAAGAGCTTGGAAAATATGGTGTCGAGGACCTTGATGGCAATGAAGATTCGATGATTGATGCTTTCAAGGCCATGGTTCAAAAGCAGATCGATATTGCCTCTGATCCTAATGTTCCAACGTATCGTGGACGTAAAATGGATAAGCAGAGAGTCGCACTTGTCAGAGAGAAGAAAAACCGCTCATTTATTCTCAAATAACCCATTTTTTTGGCATCTATTAATTTATCTAAGTGATTGATATTAAAGAGAATGCACTTAAGTTCCGGCTTTTTTAGGAACTCTTAAGGCCCTATAATAAAATATAAATTATTAAAGAGGGATTCTTATGAGAAGCTTAAACGTACTCAATAAATTATTAACAGCGACCATCATCTTTACGATGATCAATCTTAATATTGCCATCAATATCGAGCAGGCGCGCTTTAATATCACAGGCCAACAAGCGATGGCCCAAAGTACACTTCCAAAAGAAGATCGTTCAATGTCGGGGGACGGTTCATTCAAGTTAAAGAATGCTCAGGAGTCTGATAGTGATAGTATGGCCCGTAAGCGTCAGCAAAATAGTGGGACCTATACAAAAGAAAAAGCAAGTGGGGGATTACTTGGAATCTTTAGTAATCAACTTTTTGCACCTCTCATTTTGTTAACAATTGCATTCTTAGTCGCAAAGATCTGGCTTTTCTTTAAACCAAGTAAGCCTTATGACGTTTATGCTGCAGCTCTTGGCGCAGGTATTCTCTTATTAAATGAAGTCATGAGTGCGTTTAAGCAAAATGAGTCACTTAAAGATCGAAAGGATCGAATTGAATATGAAGGTCTTGATGAAGATGGGCAAATTGACGTTTCTCAAAAGCAAATGCTTGAAGAAGAGAAAGCAGCACTAGAGGAAATCAAGGGAACGGCCGAGAATAAGTCAAAATATCAAAAAGCCGCAGCCGCTGCATTTGCTGTAGCTTCAGGAATCGCATTTGTTCAAGGTAATGGTGAGCAAATTCAGGCTCAAGCATGTGCTGCAGCTGTTAATGCAAGAGCGAAAACTATTATGGCCTTAGAAGGTGGTGCAGCCGCATGTTTTAATACAACTGCAGCAGGCGCAAAAGCTCCAATGGTGGCATGTGAAGCTACTGCTGTTACAACTGAAAATATTGAAGCCTTAAAACTACAACCTGGAGAGTCGGCTACTCAATATACTCTCTTAACGGAGCTGATTACGACGAAAGAATCAAGTAAACAAACATGTACCCTAGGTGGTGATACTTACGCGGCTACTCAAATAAAAGAGTGTGAAGCAAAGATTAAGGCTACAACTAAAGCAGCCGCCGCAACAGGACCTGGTGCCGCAGCTGCAGCAGCACTTCTTGTTAAGTTAAATGCTGCCTATGCTACGATTCAAGCAGCTAATGGAGCACTCGTTGGGACAAAGGCTACTCTTGAGTCTGCATGTTTAATGCATACGAAAGAAACAGTGAAAAACTCAGGTCAATCTAAGGGGATTGAAACAGCAGCAGATGCAAAACCGAGTGCAAAAGCTGGTTTCTATGCGTCGATTCTTACACTACTTATAAATAAGGCACATGCTGGTTATGGAAACCTTATTGGGGCACTTGGTGGATTAATTGCTGCTTATAAATTACCAGTAGGAACAGCAATGGATACATTCATGCTTTCAAGTATTAAAAGAGGAACACTATGGCTTGCCATGAGTGGGACGTCTTTAGCTTCATCGAAAGCGATGGATCAGGAAGCAGATGCCATTCAAAAAAATATTGATAAGATTGATTCAATCTTAGCAAAATTTAGATCTGCTGATTCTGTAACAAGTGCACAAGCGAAGACACTTCAAAAGAAGACGACAATGTTAAGTGCTTATACGCCTCAACAAATTGGTGAGAAGTTTGAGTGTATTGGAGGTCTTCCTAAAATTGCCACAAATAATGGCTCTAAAGCGTGTCCAAATGCTAAGAAGTATATTGTTAGTGGAACAGATAAACTAAATGCTGCTGGATTTAAGATGCCGGATAGTTTAGTGGGATCACTTGTTAATGCTGCTAATGGTATTCAGGATACGACATCTGTATCTCCAACGACACAAGAGGCATTCGATGCTCTTGGATCATCTGCTAATGCTCTTAATAAGAAAGCAAATGCAGTAATGAAGAAGACGCTAGAAAGAGCGCAAAAGTTAAATAAGAAAAAACCTGTTGCTAAAAATTTACTAGCTTCATTTGGTAGAAAGTTTGGAAACTTAAATAAGAGAGCAGGTGGCTCAAGTGGTCTTATGTCAGCTCTTCCATATCTTTCACAACCAAACCAAGGTTCAAGCTTTGATGAGAATGAAGATGAAGAGGAATTACAAGATGGCCTAGCTGTTGATGCTAAAGGTGGAGAAGGTCTTGATGCGGCCGGTGCTGCTAATAATGGTGGATTTAAGTTTGACTTTGGTGAAAGTGATGCTGATCAATATGCACTTCATAAGAATTCTGAATTTGCAGCTAATGCAGACGCGGTTGCAGCAATGGAAGAAGATAGCGAAGGTGAGATTATTGAGGATTCAAATGTTGATATCTGGAAAGCAATCTCTGTTCGTTATAAGAAAACTGCTTACGATAGATTATTAAAGCGAATTGAATAAAGGAGACTAGAGGTCGATCTTTTTGATTCGCTTATCAATACCAAGATTCTTCTTACGATATTCTTCACCGAATCTCTTAGGACAATCAACTTCTTGATAAGAAAATAATTTTGTATCTTTGAAAAAGTAGTGTGGTTTCTTCCCTTGGTAAAACCATTGGGAATGGGACCACGAACTTACTTTTATTTCTGGCTCTTTGCTCTTTTGATTAATAACGACATCATCAATTTTGTAAATTGAGCTTGGAGAACGATTCTTTCCAGCATAGCGATTATCCACTTCCTCCACACATGTATCCACATCATAAGCAACATGATAGCTAGGTGAGCACGAGGCCAAGAAGGAAATTGAAAGTAGCGCTAGAGTGATTCGTTTCATGAAATACTTATCGTCAGCTCATGAAAATTCCTTTAACTGTCAAAGTTTTATTTAAGTAAATTTAGAGGTTTAGAGATTTAAATTAATTTAAATATCTTAAAAAAAGACCTAAAGCTAAATAAAAAGAGAAGTGAAAACCAAGAGATAGAAGGTAGCCACGGTAGAAATAAGAAATGAGATAGGCAAAGAGGAGCCCGCCTGCAATTGAAGGTAAAATGAAATAAAGGGCATCCATTCCAAATATATAAAATAGTGGCAAGTGAATGACAGCGAAGAAAATCCCAAAGTACTTCACACTATCTCTTCGATTATAAAATTTTAGATAGTGTTCAATTAATATATTAATTAGTAGCTGTTGAAAGATAATATCAGCAGACTTCGAAATAAAAACATTCCAATTAAAAAGTGGAAAGAGAATTTCTGAGTTGATGATTTCAAATTTCTTAATCATTGAAATAGGAAATAAGTAATTAATTGAAACGGCCATTGCTAAGAAAGCGATGCTCACAGTTAAGTAAGATCTAATATGCTCTTTAGAAATCTTTATTGAACTTGTGATGTAATTAAATACTAGGGCGCTAGCAATAAAGAAAGCAGACGTCGGGGCCCAGCCTGAATTGTAATCAATTCCGTATGGCTTAAACACAAGATTTATAATACCCATGATAAGCATCCAGAAGCTGCCCACGATAATTGTAAATTTAAGTGATTGTTGATTCATAGAAAGTCGTTGAGAAAATGGCGCACTCGTCAGGATTCGAACCTGAGACCGTCCGCTTAGAAGGCGGATGCTCTATCCAGCTGAGCTACGAGTGCGTACTTGGACTTTGTGTTCAGTTAAAATAATGGCACATGCCAGATTTGTCAATATAAGATGTAAAAATGTTGAAGAGATGGTAAAGTTTATAGAAAGTTTACACAGTGGAATTCTATGTCAGATAACGTACTAAAAGCTAAAATTATTCGCTCGCACCAGCGCGACTTCGATTGCCTCATCGACGAAACTAAAGAAGTAGTCAAGGCGACGGCGCTTGGTAACCTTCTCAAGAAGGGAGAAACCCTCGTTGTTGGCGATAATGTTTATTTAGATACGATAGCTGAAACAGGAGAGTTTATTATTAAAGAGGCCATGCCTCGTAAAAATGAAATCTTTCGAATTCTAGTGAGAACTTCAAAACGCAAGGTTACGGCCGCTAATTGTGACTACCTTGTGATCCTATCAAGTGCTGCAAGACCAAAGTTTAAGCGTGGTATTATCGATCGATTTCTCGTCCGTGCTTTCCAATGGGGAGTGGAGCCAATCGTAGTCTTCAATAAAATGGATCAATATGATCCTGATGAGTTTGATATTCAATACGAAGTTCTACGTCTTAAAGAATTAGGTGTTAAGTATTTTGAAATTTGCGCTCTAGATAAGGATTATGAGACCCAATACCTAAAGGGTGGAATGAATGAATTCAGAGATGCCCTTAAAGGCAAGACTGCTCTCTTTGTTGGCCAGTCTGGGGTAGGAAAGTCACAAACGATTTCCTGTCTCTCAGAAGGAGAAGTGGAGCTTAAGACGAAGCAAGTTGGAAAGGTAGGTAAGGGTTCACACACGACAACTTGGTCAGAAATTGTCGACCTTGGTGATTTCTATCTTATTGATTCTCCAGGGATTCGCTCTTTCTCTCTCGACGATATCGATCCAGATGATCTGATGGAACTTTTTCCTGATCTTGAAGAGATCGCTCGCCACTGTCAGTTCTCAAATTGTAACCACGGGCCCGAAAATCGAGGTTGTGCCTTCTATTCTGAGGAATATGATCCAGAAACTGAAGAAGGACTTATGGTTCACTCTAGGCTTGATAGCTACCAACTATTTCATTCCGAAATTTCTTCGACGCCATTTTGGCAGAAAAAGAAGAAATACCGTTAAGTTCATGATTTTACTAAGGTCTTAACAGTTGGACCTTCTTGCCTAGCGCAAGATTTATCTCTTATTTACCTCATGATTTATGCTCTTTTGACGATAAGTCAGACAGCTAAAATATCTGTAATAAGGGGTAATAATGTCTGATAACAAAGTAATTAACTTCCAAGCTAAGAGAGAAGAGAATATCGAGAAGAAGCGTAGAAGCTTTGAGCGTATTTGCTTTAATAACTTTATGGGAGCTTACTCGGTAATTGAGTCAGATGGTTATTCTTATGCAATCAATATGGTTGATATCTCTCATGATGGACTTTCGTTCAATGTACCATGGACAGATAAGACAGATGCAAAGCTTAAGGAAGGGGATGAGCTAAAGCTTAAATTCTACTTCACGAAAGGATCATATATCCCTGTTATCGTTAATATTCGTCACAGCGCACTAACTCAAGGTGCGGACGGTGTCACTTATATGCAATATGGTTGTGAATTCGACAAGTCGATGCACTCATTTAAGGCCATGGAGCAATTTATCAACTTCATTTATGCATTCTCTGAGTACTCAGTAGTGGATAATGGAGAGATGAAATCTCTTTTTATTTAATGGTATCTAATTGTCATTAAGCCTTTAAGCTTATAAGATCGGGCCATGAAAATCGCGATTTTAGGTAGTGATAAGCAGGCCCTTGCCGCTTATCGTTTTTTTGAAGACTTAGGTGTCCACGTTAAAATTATTGGTCAAATTCCAAGTGAATCTCTTGAAGGTTTTCGAGAAGTTGCCCATCGTAATGTGGAGGTGATTCGCGTTCATAAACGCTTTCTTGCACCGTCTTCTGTTTTAGAAAGTCGTTCTCGCGTAGCCGATACTTTCCGTGTTGTGTTTAAAGTCGATGCAACACCTGAAATTGAGCGCCAAAAATTAGAGAATCCAGAAATTTTTGAAAAACTTGGTAAGGATGTTCTTGATTCTCTAAAGAATTCAATCGAGTCCTTTGAGGACTTTGACTTCATTTGCTATTCAAATGAGTTAACTACGGCAAACCCAATGGGCGCCGCTCAAGTTCATGCTTTAAATGAACTCGCTCTCGCTGATGATGAAAGAATCACTTACCACAGTGAGCACGAGTCTTCTCTTTCAGATATTAAAGCAGCTAGAAACCTATGCTTAGTAGGTACTGGGGTTGAGAATCTTAAGCTTCTAAGCTTAATAAAAGATGACTATCTTAAAGATCTAACAAAGACTCTACAGATTATCACTTCTGAAGAAGTTCCATTTGGAAATCTAACTACAGCACAAGTTAAAGAATATAAAGATGAAATTTCTCAATTTAGTGACCTTTTAGCAAAGGATCGCCAGCAATTTGACGATGAGAAAAGAGAGTTCGAAGAAAAGATTATGCAGTGGAGAGCTCTTGAGCCACATATTAAGGCCAAGACTCCAACACCTGCTGAGCCAAAACCAAGGCTTATGATTTATAATAGCGCCGTTGTTTCTTCTGTTGATAAGCTTTTAGATCGTAAAGGTTTATTCGTAACGATCGAGGGAAGTGATCTTCTTGGTGGTGCTGAACAGCTTAAAACTCTTGCCTGTGACCGCATTTGTGTCGACCAAGGCGTGAGTGTTGAGTCTAGTAAAGTAAAGGGGCTAGCGAGTGATGAAGAGGGATTCTATCCTCTTCATGAGATGGCGTTAGAAGAAATTAAAGAAAATATGTTAAAATATTTTTCTAAGCAATAATTGAAAACTAGGTTTTATATTGAAACTAATTTATATCGTATTCATATTAGCACTTCTTTCTTGTACGACGGCCGTTGATCGTGAGTACAAAAGAGTACAAACAGATGAATACTACCGTGATTCAGGTGCTGCTGTTTATATGCTTCCAATTCTTCCGGAATGGAGAAATTATTCAGGGGAAGGGCAGTGTAAACGCACAAGTGACATGAGGTACTTAAATATTTTAAACCTTATGGATAGCTTTTCAATTGATCATCAAAGTGCTTCTCAAATTCAATTTGCTTTTAACCGCTTATATTCAGAACGTGCCCAAAATATGGAGAGGAGTCCAACTCTTAAAGAAGTTGAGCAAATCTTCTTTAGTGCTAACGACTTTGTTACGGCAACTGGTGGTTATCTAAAGCAGCCAAAGTTTTCGCGAGTTAATGTCATTTGGTTTGATAGTTACCGCGATAATATGGCCCAACTTAAGAAACTTATGTCTTCTAAGTCAATGCTAGAAGGAAGGCCTGTCTTTGTTTCTCTATGTCTTAAAGACACTGAATTAAAAGCTAAGCTTAAAGAAGCCAGTGTTAATTTTGAAGGTGCTTATTTTGTCGACTATCGCTATTTAACTTACTACACACCTAAGGGAGAGTTATCTTCAGAAGAAAATTTCTACTTAGATCAGTATTTGAGTACAAGTGTTAAGAGTCGTCGTGTTTATTCTCATAAGAAACGCCCAAATTTTATTAAGGGACGCTTTAAATATATCAATTATTAAGGAGTAATTATGTTCGGTTTTGGAACTAAGAAAGATGCCCACAAAGAGGATCTAGATCGCCTATACGCAAACTTTGAAACAAATATGGGAAATTTCAAAGTAGAACTTTATGCAAAAGAATGTCCAGAAACAGTATGGAACTTTGCTAACCTAATTGAAGGTAGACAAAAGACTCCTGCGAAAGAAGGGCCATATTATGATGGTCTAATCTTCCATAGAGTTATTGCTGGTTTCGTTATTCAAGGTGGATGCCCAGATGGAACAGGAATGGGTGGACCAGGATATAAATTTGAAGATGAGTGTCGTCCAGACCTTCGTCACGATGGAGCAGGGATTCTTTCAATGGCAAATGCAGGGCCAGGAACAAATGGATCTCAATTCTTTATCACTCTTGGGGCCACTCCACACTTAGATGGACGCCACACTGTTTTTGGTAAAGTTATCGAGGGGATGGATGTTGTTGAAAAGATCGGTGAAGTTCGCACTGGTATGCACGATCGTCCAATGCACGATATCGTCATGGAAAAAGTTACGATTGAAAGACCATAATTCATAATCAATTTGAAATATCGTAAAGGTAAAGGCCCAGTTTCTTGGGCCTTTTTTTTGGCAGTTTTTCTAAGCTCCATTACTTATTCTTTTAGTAATCAATTTTACCTTTTACTTTAAAAATATATCTTAGCTAATACTTACTAATGTAAGCATTTGATTTCTTAAGACAATTTTTTCTCTTTAGTGTTGGTAGGAGAATGACGATAAGATGTCCATAAAATCAGTGGTTTATACTGATCTTAGGTTTTCAACGGACTAAGGAGAACTCTGTTGCTAAGACAATTACTTATTATCTCTACATTTCTATTCATATTAGTCAGTTGTGGGAAAAAGCAAAGCGGTAACGTAAAGCTTAAGATGCACTCTGCTATTGCGGCCGCTGGTATTGATATGCCAGGTGGGATTGTTCTCTATGGCCATAATAATACGACAAGTGAAGACGTGGCCATTGAGTTTGGTGAGAACCAATCAAATATTATCTTAGAGTATGGTGAGTGGGATATCTTTGTCGTTGGTTGGAATGGGCCAAATACTGTTGAAGGTACAATGTATTGTGGAGGTGCTGCTCTAAATATTGACTCAAGTGAGGCAACACTCGAATTAACAATCTCAAATGATCTTTGTACAAATCCTGGAGCTAATGAACAGAAATTCATTACGGCCACAAATTACCTCAATCTCTCTTTAAATTCATGTATCAATTTAACTGGAGACTGCACTTCTAATGTGGGAAGTGTGCGCTCTTATTCAGTAAGTTTAATCACAAGTAAAAGCGATGCTGAGGGAAACCTCACTCCTTCAAGCCTTGATTCAATTTGCTATGACGTCTCTCTTGGAACAGGAGAAACTAGTGGTATTGCTATTCCATATGGTGACGCACCCTTAAGTAATTTCGATTTAAAAATTAATACCTTTGCTAGCACAGGCTGTAGCGGTGAAACCGAAGTCTTTCTTGTTGAAGACGGGCTAAGTAATTTTGCAAATGCTATTAGTTCAAGTGGAAGTGGTGAGGTTGCAGTAAGCAACACTGGATCAAGTATTGTGGTCTATACAAAGACTCCTTCTATTTCGTACACTGACTCATTTATCTCTATATGGGAATTCCCAGTGGCCAACCACACCCTTGATCTACCTCTTGCTGGTGGTTTTAATTATAACTTCACTGTGGACTGGGGAGATGGCAGTACGAGTACGGTAACATCCTTTTCTGACGCTAATAAGTCTCATACCTATACTGCTGCTGGGACGTATACCGTAACAATTCAAGGCTTAGTAGAAGCGATAAATTCTGCCTCAAATACTTCTGCTAATTATTTAATCGAAGTTCCAAACCTTGGGGATATGGGATGGCTGTCATTTTATAAAGCATTTTATTATTGTCAGAATTTAACGACAGTTTCTGGAGGGGATACTTCTTCTGTCACAAATATGAGTTCTATGTTTTCTGGAGCTGTTGTTGCAACCCCTGATACAAGTGGATGGGATACCTCTGCTGTCACAAGTATGGGTTATATGTTTAGTGAAGCTTCTACTGCCAATCCTGATACAAGTGGGTGGGATACTTCTTCTGTCACAAATATGATTGGTATGTTTCAAGGAGCTTCTGTTGCAACCCCTGATACAAATGGTTGGGATACATCGGCTGTTACAGATATGAGTAAAATGTTTCAAGGAGCTTCAGTTGCAAATCCTGATACCAGTGGGTGGGATACTTCTGCTGTCACAGATATGAGTGGTATGTTTTATAACGCTTATGTTGCAACCCCTGATACAAGTGGTTGGAATACCTCTGCTGTCACAGATATAAACGGTATGTTTCGTGGAGCTTCAGTTGCAAACCCTGATGTCAGCGGTTGGGATACCTCTTCTGTAACAGATATGAGTATAATGTTTTCTGGAGCTTCTGCTGCCAATCCTGATGTCAGTGGTTGGGATACTTCTTCTGTCACGGATATGCGTAATATGTTTGCTGGGTCTTCAGTTGCAAATCCTGATACAAGTGTATGGGATACCTCTGCTGTCACGGATATGAGTGGTATGTTTTATTATGCTTCAATAGCAAATCCTGATACCAGTGGTTGGGATACTTCTTCTGTCACGGATATGCGTAGTATGTTTTATTATGCTTCAATAGCAAGCCCAGATACTAGTGGGTGGGATACTTCTGCTGTCACGAATATGAGTAATATGTTTTATTATGCTTCAATAGCGAACCCAGATACAAGTGGGTGGGATACTTCTGCTGTTACCGATATGAGTTCTATGTTTTACCGGGCTAGTTACGCAATGCCTGAGACTGGTACATGGAATACTTCTTCAGTTACGAATATGAGTCGAATGTTTCAAAGTGCACATAATGCTAACCCTGATGTTAGTAATTGGGATACATCTTCTGTTACGAATATGACGTCGATGTTTTGGAATGCATTTGATGCTAGGCCTGATGTTACAAATTGGGATACGTCCTTAGTAACAGGGATGGAGTATATATTCAAAGAAACAAACTCTGATATTAACTTATCAAATTGGGATTTCTCAAATGTTACAGATATTGGAGAGGGGTTTAATGGTCTAAATTTAAGCTCAGCAAATTATACAAACCTTCTGATCAGTTTAGATGCAACGTTACCAGTTTCAACAACGACAGAGATTGATGTGGGGACGACGACGTATGATGCAGCAGCCGCTACGGCGAGAGCGAATCTTATTGCAAACGGATGGACTATTGTTGATGGTGGTCAGACGCCTTAGTTTAATTCAACTCGGTCAACCATCAGTTGAATATACTTATTTCCATTGAAGTAATTTAGAGCAAGAGTGAAGAAAACATCCATTTCGACACTTGGATCATTTTGGCGCTCAAATATTTCATTTGGTGTAAGCGCTCCCCACTTAGTCATATAATTAAAACTAATCCCTTTAAGATTAATTTTTTGATTTGTAATCGAAGTAAAATTCCATCTTACGTGAACATCTTTTAAAAGATCAAAACTCTTAAGCTTTGCACCTTTTAATTTAAAGATGGGCTTCGCATTACCCATTCCAAAGGGTTCGAGAGCATCAAGTCCTTTAAGAAGATTTGGATCAATTTCATCTGGCGTAATCTCAAGATCGTAAAACTCTTGCACTGTTCTTTCTATTAATGGAATGGCCTGAAGCTTTTCATTCATTGAGGCCTTGAATTTTTCAAGATTTTCAACTGGCATGGAAAGACCGGCCGCTGCCTTGTGACCTCCAAATTTTAAGAAAAGATCACGGTGCTCATCTAGAAGTTTATAAATATCAAGCTCGCCCGCAGATCTCGCAGATGCCTTAATAACACCTTCATCTTCAGCATCACTAAAAACAATAGCGGGAACTTTAAAAGTTTCAACAAGTTTTGAGGCAACAATTCCAATTACACCCTCATGAAAGTGTGGGGCATAAACAATGGCAATATCTAACTCACCGTCTCTCTTAAGCTCATCAATAACTTGTTCTTTGGCCTCTTCAAAAACTTCTCTTTGAATGGCCTTGCGTTCAGTATTACAATTAACAAGTTGATGGTAGTACTCACGAGCTTCGTTATAATCTTTTGAAATTAAAAGTTTTAGAGCAACCTCTGGGTGGTCAAGTCGACCTTTCGAATTAATTAGAGGGCCTACGTTAAAAGATAGTTTTTCACTTGGAATAATATCTTTTCCACGATCAGTTGGGTCAAAGAAGGCCTTAATCCCTTCGTATTGAGTATTCTTAATCAGTCTCATTCCATGACGAACAAGTTTCAAATTCATAGGGCTAAGTGGAGCAAGGTCACAAATAGTACCAATGGCCACATATTGAAGAAGATCGTAAACAGATGGAATTTCTTGTCCACGAGCTAATAGCTTCTTTCTAATCTCTACACAAATAGCAAAGGCAACACCAACTCCAGCAAGAGGCTTCATTGCTGAGTCAGCAGGCTCATCACGTCGAGAAGGGTTAACTACGGCAACTGCTTCAGGCATTGTTTCACGACCATCTTTGTGGTGGTCAGTGATAATAAGCTTTAGGCCTTTTTCTTTTGCATAAGCTGCAGCTTCAACATTTGAAATACCACAGTCAACCGTAATCATAAGATCAATGCCTTCTTCAATAGCGCGATCAATTGAACAATTGTGAAGTCCATAGCCTTCTACAAAGCGAGAAGGTTGAATAAGATCAACTTCTAAATTTAGCTTTTGAAAGAATTGGTAGAAGAGAGCACAAGACGTCGTTCCGTCTACATCGTAGTCTCCATAGATGGCGATCTTCTCGTTATTATCAATGGCCTTGATGATTTCATCCGCGGCAATATCAATATCAATAAGTTCACCAAAATTAGGCAATGCTTTTAGATCCCAAGAAAGAAATTCTTGAATTTCTTCAACGCCCATTCCTCTTTTTTGAAAGAGTCTTTGAACGACTGGATGTAAATTAAAATTCTGAGTTGCGTGTGTTGTGTTCTCCATTAGAGAACGATATCACGTTGGAACTTGATCGAGAATTAATAAAGTCTTACCAAAGTACGGTAATGCCTTTAATAATATCTTCTTCGTGCAGCTCGTTAACATCTGAAAACAATAGCTTAAAGTCAGAAGAGTTCTTTGCATGGACCTTATCAAAGTATTTTGTTGGTAAGAATGATTTCTTGCAGCTTTGGCATTTTTGAACTTCTGTTGCGGTATCGTGCACGTGGCCACAAACGTGACACTTTTTAATAATTCTTTTTTTAGCAACTTCCATATTAATTTCTTTCATCATTCTAACCTTAATTCCTTTAGATTTAGTACATACCTCTTCGAAAGATGGGTGAATAAGTTTAGAAAAATCGGCAATAATTACCGAAAAAAAGCAAAGGCCGAGTGTGTAACTCGGCCTTTGTCATCAAATAAAAGGGGGGAGGGGTATTAAAAAAGTTTTATATTAGCGCTATTAGAAGCGTCTAAAGCAGTCGTAAAATTGTTTAGAATAGGGTTACTGTCTGCAGTATTGATTCCCATATTAAAGTTTTGGTTTGGAATATTGCTACCCCAGTTATAACCATGTTGAGAGTAATCAAAATTTTGAACCTGAATTGATTGCTCTGGAGTGTAGTAATTACCCCAAGGCATTGATTCACTTACTCTTAACATAGGTGCACTTGCTCCGTAGTAATCGTTGTAAGTATGGTTCCAATTATTCAGGCGATTAAGATCTTGCATCATATAAGATTGCTCTCTAAAGTCGCGCACCATGCTAGAAAAACTTTCCTGTCTCTGGTTTAGCGCATCGTATGTACCAAAGTAAGAGTTCACTTGTGGTTGCGTAAATTGAGAAGTAAGCATGCTAACAAACTGTTGCATGGCCAAGGCCTCTTGCTGTTGTTGGCGTTGATACTCAGCTTGTTCCTTCATTTCTCTGATGTATTCAACAAGAGCTAGTTCAGCTTCTGATAGCTTGTCGTCTTTATCTTCATCTTTATCTTTTTTATTCTTCTTAGCTGTTAGTTTATCTTTTACTTCTTCTTTTTCTTCTAAATCTTTTGAGTCGTTCTTGTAGTCTTCAAGTTCTGCCGTAATCTTTGCAAGTTCATCTTGAAGTTTTTTAATCTCGTCAGTATCGACTTTTGATTTTGCATTCTCTAGCTCACAAACTAAGATCGCATTCTCTTTCTTTAATTCTTCATTCTCTAATTCTAGTGTTGAGAGTTTCTCACTAATCTCTTGAAGCTTCTCTCTTGTTTCATCAAATTTTGAAATAGCTTCTTTTGCCGTATCAAGCTCTGCTGTTCTTTGCTCGATTAATTCTTCAAGTGCCTTTATTTTTTCTTGGCGAATATTATCATCAACTGGATCAGATGATTGTACGTTTGCTAGTTTTGATTTTAGGTTAGAAATTTCTTCACTGCTTTTTGCAAGCTCTTGTGTAAGAGTATCTGATTTACCTTGAAGGTCCTCGTATCTTTTAGATAAGTCTTTGAAGTCTTTTACAAGCTTTTCATCAACATCTTTAATTTCAATCTTTACGATATTTTCTACCTTTCCAAATAGTTTCGCCGTATCGAACCAAAGATCAAAAATACCTTTTTGGTGGACTTGATAAGATGTTACAGAAATTTGCTTCTCACCTGCGATCTCGCGGTAGTGGCCACTATGATATGAGTTATCTGAAACTAACATTTCATTTTGCACATAAGTGCTCGATAGAAATAATGCACTCATAATAAATAGCTTTTTGTAACAAGCTTTCATAAATTCCTCCCAAGAATTTGATTCAATTTATTACTTGCAACTGCTATGCCAAGAAAAAGGCCAAAAACCATGCAAAAATGCCATGGATACTGTTCATCTTTTAGACACTGGCCAAAACCAATGCGCTTTTGCTTTAATAGATGCATGAAAGATAAAGTATTTAAAAAGACGTATCAGGTTAGTATCAATAGTGTGAATATCAACAAGAAATTGGGCCTATTCGGTATTCTTGGTTATTTACAGGACATTGCTACTGTTCATGCAGAGGTGATGGGTTTTGGTTTAGAAGATATGATAAGAGATCAATCCTTTTGGGTTCTCGTAAGACAAAAACTACGTATGACAAAATTTCCTGCATGGAATGAAAGCGTAGAAATTCAAACTTGGTCGAGACCTCCCGAAGGAATGTATGCCTTTCGCGAGTTTGAAATATTTCTTGATGGTGAAAAAGTTGGAGATTGCTCAACTGTATGGATGATCCTAGACGGTGTGACAAGAAAGGTGAAAAAGCCTGACTTCCCAATGGAGAGAATTAATCCACGCACAGATTATCATCTCGATTACATCGCTCACAAGGTAGAAGTAAGAGATAACTTTGAAAAAGTTAATACCATTACAGTACGCAACAGCGATCTCGACTTAAATATGCATGTGAATAATACAAAGTACTCGCAATGGATTCTTGATTCCACTCCAATAAAGCTTCATAAGACTGCAAAACTTAATGAATTTGAAATAAACTTTATGGCCGAAACACACTTAGGGGATGCAATTGATATTTACCGTGCCCGTAATGAAGAAGGGGAGAAGAGTCACGATATTGTCTATAAAGGGGTTAGACACTCTGATGGTAAGACTTGCTTCCTAGCTAATCTTTTAGCGGACTAGATTAGCGTAGATAGAACTCAAAGCTACAGGCACCTTTTCCAGAATAGCAAACTTCTGTTCCATAGGCCGGAACAACACCTTCATTACCACCATTGATGGTAAGATTATATGCATCGACGCCATTGTAATTATCATTGGCATTTTGACCTGAACACCCCTCTGTTCGACTTGTGTGGCGTAGGTTCCCTGTACAATCTACTTTGTCGTAATCCCAAGTTCCATTTCCATTTTCAATAATCGGAGCACCGCCATTGTAAGATGGAGAAATAAACATGGCATCTGTTGTTCCATTGGCCCTTGAGAAGTACTCTGGGTTTATTGAAGCGCGAGTATTAGGCAGTGTTCTCTCTGTTAAGAGATTGTCTGCAATTGCACTCACCATAATAGAGTTATCAAGATCTGTAACACCACTTGAGCGAACAACAAGAGTCCAGCCTCCGCCATCTGTTGTCATATCACAATAGACTGTACGTAGGGCATTCTGCCCTGGATGGAAGTTGATCGTGTAATTTCCTGAAGGAGCATTTGGATTCTCTTCAAGGATCTGTTTACAAGAAGATTTATAATCACCATAAGAATTTGACTCACGAATCATAAACCAGCCATTTCCGGCCCCTTGAGCTGTGGCAGGGTCTGTCGCATAAGCTTTTGATGAACCTACCCAATAAGCACCATTTTCATAACCCGAGTATGAAACTTCTCCCCCTCCTGTTATATTTCCGTTCCAGCAGTTTCCATACCAGAATGGAGAGGTCATCAAGCTTGCACAATTTGAAGTATGCCCATCGTTGTCTTGGTCAATTGTTGTCCACTGCATTTGGCTGTGTGTGAGTTCTACACCAGGTGTAACAGAGCCAAGTAACTGCTGAGATGAAACAATATTTAGTCGATACTTATCGGCAGAATCAAAGTTCTTAATTGTCATCATGGCCTGCTGCGAGATTGGCTGATTGTAATCGTACGACCAAGAGTAGAGCAGTTGGAAGTCTCCGTTACCTGAAATATTATCCCAGTGAGAAAGGCCAACAAAGTAGTTAAAGTATTCTAGATAGTCATGAGTATTATCAGACCCGATCCCAGTTGTTGATAGTGTTGTACACTTACCTGTCGTATCACTTGCTGTTCCATTAGCAGATGAACATCTAGGCAGTGTTGAAATTGAATTGGCGTAAGTGATATTTGTTGTTGGTTTATTAGTTCCACCACGCGTATTCCCCCATACGAGAGTCCAACCTCCACCATGAGTTGTCATATCACATACTGTTGGAAAAGGAGGATTCGTACCAAGTGGTCCATCTGGATCAATTATATAAACTCCGGTCCCACTAGAGTAGCCGCGATCGAGAAATTCACGACAAGACTTCATTGAAGGAAGTGAGCGTACCCAAACACGAGTTTCTTGATATTGTTTTAATGTAAGCCCTAGTCCTGATTCGACCTCGGTGCTATTGTAAGCATTTGTACAGTAGTTGTTATCCGTTGATGTACAAGTCGAAATTTCGGCCCTGGCCATTGTATCTCTTGGAATACATCTTTTTCCGTAGCCACCACCCACATAAATTCGATCTGGCGTTAATGGGTCTACGTTTACACAAGTATAAAAAACACGCCAAAAATTTCCATATCCATGAAAAAAGTAATTTCCAACAAGACCTACGTTCTCACTACCATCCATGTTAGCAAACTTTACTCGTGGGCTACTTGCATCGGATTGGGCAACTACTTGTTGATAATATTCAGGAATCGTTTTATCTAAGTAAGCTGTCTCCCATGTGTTATCTGTAACATTAAAACCGGTATTAACTCCCTCCATACGCATTTGGTTGAAGGCAATGGAGTTCGATCTTGAATAAACTTCGGCCGAGGTCTCTCCTCGAATAGCATGAGTAGGGTAGCCGTGCCATACTTTTGTCCAGCCTCCACCCTCTGTCGTCATATCACACTCAACTGAAACTGGATTACCTTCAGGATAAATCGTATAGCTTCCACTTCCTTTTGACTTACCACTTAAGAGAATATCCATACAATTCTTTGGACGATCATATTTTTCTCTTAAAAAGTAGCGGGCCTTGACAGTTGCTTGTCCTGTATTGAAGCCACCAACTCCACGAACACGGTTAAGGTCATCACTACCATCTGTATGATAAATATAGTGACGTGGCTGATCGTGTACGTCAGATGTTCCTGTTTGATTGTATGCAGGAAGACAGTCTCCCCATCCAAAACCAGATCCTGCCCAGTTTGTTTGACTATCTAAGTAGTAACTTGTTCCATTGCTATTTCTAAAGCGAAATTGTGAGCCACCTGTCATAATGTCACAATCTCCTGGTGTCGTCCTACTTGGCCCTGCCTTAATATCAACAACAAGATTAAAATCTTCTGGGTTAAAGAATTCAACTGTCGAGTAGTCAGTTGCTCCCCAGTTGCCGATATCACGGGCCATCATTTGAGTTGCCGAGAAATCAAAGAAATTATGCATCCCAATTGTATTAATATCCGCATAATTTGTACTATTGATATTGATGCCAGCAAATTCGTTTTTCATTATGTTATATGACTTCTTCGTCGTCATTGCAGGATCTGCTGCATTGGCATAGAAGAGAGTCCAACCACCATTGTCGATATCCATTTCACAGTAAACTTGGGTCGCAGTTACTTGGTCTGGATAGATCGTATAAACTCCTGAACCTTTGGATTCTCCTAGCTCTAAGATATGTTGACATGACATTGGTCTCATCCCTTCATCGTGGAGATAGAGCTCTGCTAATTGTGTCCCAACATTATTATTGTGATCTGAAGGAATTCCCGTTTTATAAGCAGCATCTGAACCAATGGCAAAGTACCAATTTGAGTGGTTAACTGAACCATCAATAAGAGATTGATCACCATTTGAGTAGCCAAAACTATTATTTCCAAGCTCTAGGCCACCCCATCTTTGACTATTCATTTCAATATCAATTTCTCGATAACCACGAACAGGAGTGTCGTAAATTGGATTTGTAAATTGTGACCAAATATTTTTCTTACCTTCGTTAGGGTAGTTAATCCAAAAAGTAAATCGATTAAGATTTTCAAACTCATCAATATACTGAACGATGGAATAAAGGTTACCAGTCGGTGCTGCTTGATTATAGAGTAGAGCTGAATTCGTAGTAGGGAAGAATCCGCCGGCGACATCATGTTTATAGATTCTCGTCCAGCCACCGCCATTATTATCCATATCACAATAAACACTTAAGGCCGCAAGAGGTCCTGCTCCATCGATATCAATTGTATAGAGTCCACTAGGGTATGTTCCTGTTTTATTGAGTGTTGAGCATGAAACCTGGCAGTCGCGAACGACAATGTCGGACGGTGCATTGGCATAGAAATTCATCCATTCTGGATTAGTCTTCGTTGAAACAAAGTGTGGATTAGTTGTCGACGTATTCCAAACCTTCTTACAAGTATTGTGAGCGACGATTGTTTTAAGTTCATTGGCCGCTAGTTTAAATCCTGTATCAACAGTATTGATCGCAAGAACAGCTTGCGAGAAGAGTAGAGTAAATAGAAAACCTATTTGAATTTTCATTTCTTATTTGCTTTTTGTAACTCTTTAATTGCTTGACGCATCTCTTGCATTTCAGCTTTAAGTTGCTCGTTTTCTTCTTTTAGTGAAGCGATTTCTCTTTTCACTTCTTCGTCATTAGAAAAAAGTTCTTCAACTTTATTTGAGATAGATTTTACAGCTTCAACGAGTAGGGCAGTGATATTCCCGTATTGAACTGACTTATAGCCATCTTGCCCTGTCTTAACTAGTTCTGGTTGAACCTTTTCAACTTCTTGTGCGATAAAACCAACTGTCTTTTCTTTTGGAAAATTTCTTTCTGGAAATTTATCTGTTTTCCAATCAAAAGTAACACCTCTTAAAGATTTTACCTTGTGAAGTGGATCAATGATTGTTTCAACATTTTCTTTGAATCTTTCATCTGAAGTATAAAGGTAAGCTGCTGCTAGAACGTTTCCTGCTACATGTAGCTTTTCTGTTGCCGCAGAGATACCGATACCAACATTGCCATTGTTACGTCGAATACTGATTGAGTTTACATCATTTAAGATATTTGAGTCTGCAGTTTCGTGAACTCCAATATGAAGATAATCTGGACCGGTTCCATCGTAGTGGATAAATCCACCTTGGAAGGTTCCATTCGCTTCAGTAAAACGAATTCGTCCGCCTTCAAATTGATTAATAGCATCTCCTGAAAGGGTTATATTTGGACCAGTAATTGCATCGTCATTTCCCTTAATCATAAGCTTTGACGTTGGACTTGTATCTCCAATTCCGACATTTCCAGTAGGGGTAATTGTCATATGCGTATTCTTGTAAGAGGCGTCATCATTTCTTTGTCCAAGATATAATACTCCATCATTATTATTAAATGACCAAATCTTATTATCAGCTCCACCTGAGCGATCTTCTAAATAAATATATGAATTAAGTGCACCACTAACGTGAAGTTGATTTTGTGGAGTTGCTGTTCCAATCCCCACATTTCCTGAATTGTAATAAATATTACTTCCGGAAGTTGTCCATTGAGATTGATTAACTCCAGCAATCTCTGTTGTGACATAATTCTTCATGGCACTAACTGAAGGAGCCTGAACTGTTTCAGTACCTGCTGTTGAGTTTACAACTGCTGCTGATTGAGCTCGTCCATTCGTAAAGTATAAATTGGTTGCACCTTCGGCCAGGTCATCAGTATTTGCAAGACCCGTAATTGCTGTGTAGTTCGCATTGATTTGTGCCTGTAGTTTTCCGTAAGCATCCAGTATTGTATCTGTTGCAGCTAGTACAGAATTTGCTCCAACTGAATATCCTGTAAGAGGTGTGCTCATTACATTTGATGCTGGTACACGTCCACTTCCATCGAGTCTTAAAAGCTCATTGGCACCATTTGAAGTATTAACAGCTATATTCACATCATCAGTGTTCGCCGTTAGAGTAAGATCACTAGAAGCAGTTAGGCCTTTGAATACTAAGTCAGTTCCAGTCTTTGTCTTATAGAGAGAAGTTCCACCGGCACTTGAAGCTGTGTTTTGTTCTCCGCTTGCTGCAACAACACCTGATAAACAACCTACACCGTCAATACAGATATCATTGCCTGTTGTGACATTCATACCACCATCAATAGTAAGCTTCTGTGTTGGTGCGATATTTCCAATGGCAACATTTCCACCAGAAGACTGAAGATAGACATCAACATCACCAGCATTAGGGCCTGTGGCAAATGTTCTAAGGTATGTATGAGTATCACCACCTTCATAGATTAGGCGGAAGTTCATGTCTTGAAAGTCTGGTTCACCATTATCTTCAATTAGATCAAAGAAAGATGCTGTATCTCCAACAGTTAGTGAGAATGCTTCAGTTGTTGCACCTGCTCTTGAAATATAGAATGGTTGAGTGCCTGAAGCCGTTGCAAAGTTTGCACCACCATTTACGGTAAGCTTGTGGCCTGGAGATGCAACACCAATCCCAACATTACCTGCACCATTAATTCGCATTCTTTCTTTATTAAGATCTGCAATTAATGAACCACTTGTTCTAAAAACAAGGGAGGCTTGTCCATAGTCTGCATCGGCACCATCTGTTTCCTGAATCGAAGCAATCGATGCATTGGCAACTTTTGAAGATCCTGAGTAGTTAGATGTAAATAGAATATTACTTTCAGCGCCGATCGCTGGATCTGTCGAATTTAAACGTAGCATCGCAGGAAAATCTCTTCCTGCCGCAAGACTTACGGTTTTATCTACACCGTTAATATCAAGAAGCGAATATGGTGTTGTTACACCAATTCCAATATTTCCTGTCGGATAGTGAATATCACTTCCTGTTGTTGTCCATTGTGTTGCGCGATTATCAACATATGATTTAATAGCAGCAACTGAAGGTGCCTGATCTGTCTCACTGCCTACTGTCGAGTTCACAACTGCTGCAGTTTTTGCTCTGGCATCAGTGTGATAAAGGTTCGTTGAGCCCTCTAAAATATCATCAGTGTCATAAGCTGAGATTGATGCAAGAGACGATGCGTGAGAGTCAAGTTGTCCTTGAACTTTTTGGAATGCTTGAAGAACTGTGTCTGTTGCTAAGACACTTGAAGCTGCTCCCGTTGTAAACCCTGTTAGGGCGACATCAATGGCAGGATTATAATTAATAATTGAATCAGCTAATTTATCACCGGCTCCAACTTGAGCAATCTTGCCATTCGTTGTCCCAACATCAACGGCAAGAGTTCCAGAAGAGGTGATTGTTCCACCTGTTAGTCCTGTTCCACCTGTAACGGCAGTAACGGTTCCAGCATTGCCTGTTGGCCATGAGGCACGACAGTCTGCTGAGATACAAAGCTCTGTAGCCTTCACCTTTCCAGCTACATCAAGTTTTTCTGTCGGTGTATCTATTCCAATACCAACGTTTCCTGACTCTGTTATTCTCATGGCCTCAGAATTTAGTGGCTTGAAAATAATATGTGCTTCATCCGCATCATTTGCCATTGTTCTAATCTTTAGACCTTGATAGTCATACATCATTTGAAAGTAGTCAGTTGTACTGTCCCATGAACGATCCATTCTAAAAGAGCTCGCCCAAGTATCATCAACTTCTTTAATATGGAGTTGCGACGTTGGTGCGTTGATATTGATACCAACTTTTCCTGTCGAATAATGAATATCACTACCTGCTGTTGTCCATTGTGTTGCACGATTATCAACATATGACTTAATAGCAGCAACTGAAGGGGCTTGATCTGTCTCACTTCCTACTGTTGAATTTACGACTGCTGCAGCCTTTGCTCTAGCATCAGTATGATAGAGATTTGTTGAACCTTCTGAAATATCGTCAGTATCATAAGCAGAAATAGCTGCAATATTTGAGGCATGAGAGTTAAGTTGTCCTTGTACTTTTTGAAAAGCTTGAAGAACAGTGTCTGTTGCAAGAACACTAGATGCTGCTCCAGTTGTAAATCCTGTTAGGGCGACATCAATGGCAGGATTATAATTAATAATTGAATCTGCTAACTTATCACCGGCACCAACTTGAGCAATCTTGCCATTCGTTGTTCCCACATCAACTGCAAGAGTTCCAGAAGAGGTGATTGTTCCACCTGTTAGCCCTGTTCCTCCTGTAACAGAAGTAACAGTCCCGGCATTACCTGTAGGCCATGCGGTACGACAATCGGCCCCAATACAAAGTCCTGTTCCTTTGATATTACCGGCAACTTCTAATTTTGAAGTTGGATTAAGAACTCCAATACCAACCCGTCCAGCATTTGTAACAGCTAAACTTTCAATATCTGTTCCATCAATATCACTTACAACTCTAAGACTATGATAGCTATTTGAAACTCCCTCTGAAGCTATAAGAAGACCTGCCATATTTGCATAATCTGTAATAGCGGCAACATCAGCATCAGTGGCACCAAAGCGCATTGTGTTTACGTCGTTTGCTCCTCCTACTATGTGTAGAGGTCCTGTGGGAGAGCTCGTCCCAATTCCAACATGGCCAGTACTAAAGTAAATATCCAGACCTGAGTCCGTCCACTGAGATGACGTAATAGCACCTGTTTGAGCTGTTACATAATTCTTTACTGAGTCAACTGACGGAGCAGTATCTGTTTCCGTTCCTGCCATTGAATTGATAACTTTTGCATCTGCCATCGATTGTGCAGTCGTATCGACATAGCCTTTCACAGCAAGCTCACTTGGTACTTGAGTTGCAGAATCTAAAGTTCCTGAGTTATCAAGATCACTTGCCGGAATTTGCGCTACATTGGCAAGATTTCCAAGTCCGACATAAGTTTTATCAATCGTTGGTGCATTAATCTTTGACCAACTAATAGCTGCTGCTGCGTTAATATCCGCATCCATAATTGACCCATCTTGGATTCCACTTGAATCAACTTCTGGACTTGAACCGCTGGTTACACGTCCGAAGTTATCAACTGTTACCGATGTGTAAGTTCCGGCAGATCCAATGTTTGCTTGACCAATAACTCCCGCATTATCAACAAGAGTCGTATCAACAGCAACTGCCGCCGTTTGATCCACACACTCGAGCTTATTTGATGCATTTACTGAGACAACTTGTCCAGGAGAACAAGCCGCTGCGATAACTAAGTTATCTGCCATCGCAGAGTGATTGGCGTAAACTGAAATTGGATTCGCTAAGATATTTTGATAATCATAGGCGATAGGATTTCCAACATCTGTAATGTCCGTTACGCGAATAACAAGTGTTTGTCCTGACGGTATTTTATCAATGACATCTGCAGTACTCGAATAGAGTGGATCAAATGATCCCAAATTATCAAAATCTAATTCAACAGTGTAGATCCCATTAGAGAGTGGAACACTATTAATTGTTTGAGTCGCAACAACGGTTGCAAGATCATTTGAATAGAAGAGATCAAATTTTAAATTAGGAGTACCTGTAATAGGAGTTCCATTACTTTGCACAAGGCGCCCCGAGTAACCGAGCTTACTTGTCGAAGCGTGTAGGTTTAAGGATAAGAAGCTTAAGCTAAACGCTAAAATGAATGTAAAGATTCTACTAACGTACAATAAAGTTCCCCTGTGTTTACAGTGGCATATCGTCATAATATAGCGAAACATTAAAGAAATGAAATTTAGGTAGTTAAGTGGACAATATTTCCAATTTATGGCCTGGAGGTGCCAATTTTATTGGGCTTACCCTCCAATTATTAGGGAGTTGCATTACATGGAGGATACATACGAGTAAGCTCTCCAATTGGCCCACCAGTCTGGCTGTGGTTTGGTCTTAGCTTTTCCCAATAAGAGTTGGTTGGAAAAATCTTACCATTTGCCTTATACATACCTTTTTTACCAAGAAGGATATTGTACATAATATCCATACTGCAACGAACTTGGTTTCTAGGTTCGATTGTCGTTTCATAGCCTGAAGCAAATTGACAATTCTTACCACGCCAATAACGAGCATCTTTTTTTCGGTTTAATTGAAAGAGGCCGGTAGGGCGATCCGTAGCGTCTGGCACTCGTCCAGTGTTTACTTTTGTTGGATCACATGAAGATTCAACTTGAGCAATGGAAGCAAACATCCAAACCCAAAATCTCTTTCTTTGCTCTTTATTAAGATTATACCAATTTGGACACGTATATGGCCTCGCTGTCATTCCCTTTATTTCATCATAAAGAAACATCTCTGCCGCACCTTCTTCGTTGTCGATATATTCCGTAATCATTTGCCCCCAAACACCTTCATTACCATCTTCAGTAATGAACATTTCACAACCCTTATTAAAGTACTTTCCGTCTCTGCGGTGTTCTGTAGGGAGAGGATCTCCTTGAGAAATTGTATTATCTTCCACCTGGCAGTTATGGCAATTTCCATCGGGAGGATTCGTGACACTATTGATAACACTATTGAGCTCATTCAAAAAGTCGGCTTTTCTTGTATTGATGTCATTACTATAAGAGTTTAAACTTAAAAATAGAGTTGAAAGAAGAATGAGAGACTTCATTATTTTGCCTCCTTATTCTTTTGAACTTTCTTATAGACACACTTGATGCCACTTTCTTTTGATTCATAGTTGATCGTATCATTTTTGATCTCTAGTGTTTGAGTACTCATCGAATCCTTCTGCTTAGCAGAAGTATTACAGTTCTTAACTTCACTCACTTGAGTTACTTTAGTCTTTGTATATGTGAAAGTTGAAGTGTAGGTACAATCTGACTTTTCAACCTGTTTCTTATCTGTAAGGGGACCGAAATAAATTCTGTGACCTATTCTAAGACCTTTCTTTGGGGATTTCTTATCAACAAATTGAATGTCTGAGGCATCACAAAAATCAGAGTTTCTTACTAGGGTTTTATATTCACCGACGTGCTTTTTCATCGTAGAGATGAAGTCGTTTGCAGGAGCGGCCATTGTTATGCTTGATAAGGCCAAGAATATAGTAAAAGTTGATATTTTAATCATAGTTTTCCTCATGTTAACTCTAAAATTATACTATTTTATTTGGGGCAAAAGGCTAGAAGAGACAAGATTTCCCCATCGATAATTATTTATATCGATAAATAGGCACATTATTACACACTCTGTGACATATATAGGCTTTCATTGGTAGTAATGACTATTACAAAAATGGGAGAAGCGTATGAAAAGAATGGTCAATATTGCGACATTGATGACACTAGCACTACTTGTGTCATGTAATGCTGAAAAAATATCAAAGGTTAAATTTGTCCATGCTCTAGAAGGTGAATCACTTTCTGGTGAAATGAAAATCAATGGTCTAGAGTTAAACCTATCTGGATCAGGTGAAGAGTCATTTGAAGTAAAACCAATGTATCCTAGAAAATTAAAGCTAGAGTTAGATTATAATCATGGGCCAGAACTTAATAAGCTTTCAGCAACTGAAATTAAGATGGAATTTGAAGTACGTAACTACGATTCTGAAAATGGAAGTGTTGATCTTAGAAAAGCAGGAACTGTAAAACTTCAAGGTGATAAACTTAAGCTAACGAATTGTACTAATACAGTTGATTTCAAAGTGAATGGAGATGAACTTGTTGTTGATATGTCAAAATTCAAAAGTCTTGCATCTTGTAAAGTTGTAGGAAAGTACAAAAATTACAATCGTATTGGTGAAGAAGGTCGTTTACACAATGGTTTTGGTCGAAACTTCTTTAAATTTGCAACTGACTCACAATTTGGGAAAGAAGCTGCCTACGAAATTGTTAATAATTTCTCACGCTATATTTATCAAGATGGTGAAATGGCCGAATACTTAAAAACAATGATTACAAAAATCGCGAAAGCATCTGATATGCCAGATATTGAGCCAAAAGTTTTCTTTATTAATGCTCCAATTGAAAATGCGTTTGCTCTACCAGGTGGATATGTTTTTGTCTTTAGAGGTTTAGTTGACTCTCTCAAAACAGAAGCAGAACTTGCGGGTGTACTTGGGCATGAATGGGCACACGTAACTGAAAGACATGGTACTGAATCTGTGACAAGAAACTTAAAGTCAATTGCTGCTAAGTTTGTTGGTGCTGGATTTGTTTGGGCAAACTTCGGAATCTTAGGTGGGGCGGCAACTTACTATGTTTATGATAAGTTAGAAGATATTCCGCTTATGGGATTTAGCCGTATTCAAGAACTTGAGGCGGATAAGCTAGGTGTTCAGTATGCGTATAAAGCAGGATATTCTCCTTATGGACTTGGTAAGTACTTCTCATCAGTTCCTGATTATGATGAGACTTTCTTTCAAGCAATTACTTCGAGTCATCCAAAGTCATCGACAAGGGTAGAAAAGATTGAAGAATTAATCTTTAATTATATTCCTTATGATACGTCTCTTATTGTAACAAGCTCAGATTATGAGTTAGCAAAGGATTCAATTAATGATTTAGAGTCAATGCCTCCTCATGTTGTAAGAAAGCTTATGGTATCGATGGGTGCACTTGTTGATTCGAGTATAAAAAAGAGTGTACGTAAGAAACTCAAACTTGAACATAGACTTGAAGAAAGATAAGAAAGATAAGAAAGAGAAGAAAGGTAAGAAAAAGTAAAACAATAATACCTCCGGTATTCATCATTATCGGAGGCCCTTTACTGATCTATTTGACTTATTTACTTATTCTATTGTCACGTGATTCATCTCTTCCATCTTTTATCCAACTTATAAAGTGATCTAAACTAATAAAAGGGATGGGGTTCAAACTTAAGGCTTCTAGGCCATCAAATGTTTTTCCTAAACCGCAAGCATGAATCTTATTATTCCACTTAACTTCAGGAAAGTTCTCCATGAAAGTTTTTGCTTGGTGCGAACTAGTCCAAAAGAAAACATCTATATTCTTTAGTTGCTCTAGGTAGGAGTTATTGGTCTTATTTATTACATAATGGTAAGTCCCGATAACATCGCCTACAATAGAAGTTGCACCTTCTCTACTAAGAACTTTCCAGGGTCTAGTTCCGGCCATGATTTTTATTGCTTTTGAATTCTTAAGGACGTTGATTTCTCCATGCCCAAATCCGTCCGAGCTTCCGTGAAACCAAAGGCCCTGTGCAAGGCCTTTTTTCCATGTGGTGCTTCCTCCGCAGAAGAGAATATGCTCATTGTTTGTATTATTTTTTACTGTTGAGAAATTATAGTGACTTGTCACAAATAAAAACGATGGATGACTAGGTAATGTCGCTACAGTTTCTTGCTTGCTGATTAATTTATCATAGATACAATTATTGAGATTCTTAATTCTCTTTGTTTCAGGGAAACCTATAAAGCAAGTGTTGGGTCTTGAGGGTAGCGGACCCTTTCTTAAGATCTTTTGAATATTTACAATCTCATTCCCTTTTATTATTGAAGAGATTTTTATCGTCTCTCCTCTAACTTCCCTTAAGTGTGAGTTAGTGCTTTTTGTAAAGACAGAAAGTGGGAGTATGATGAAGTCCATTTTTTCAAGTTGTTCATGGATGCGGCCACTCACTTCTTGAATACACTTCTCAAGTTGAAGGAAAGGAAGAATTAGTCCCTGATTCTTTGAGTTCAGAAGATCCTCAAATTTTGAACTTAAGTTTAAGTTAGATATTTTAGATAATTGAACATCACACTTTTTTGGTCCAACTGGTAAAAAGTCCAGTAGATAGCAAAGTGTTTGTTCCTTACTATCTACCGAATAGGTTTCAAGCAAAAAAGTACTGATATTTCTCCAGTCTTTCTTCAATTCTTTAGAAAAAAGTAATATATCGTGTGGAGGATTAAATTCACCTGCACTTTGTAATGAATGAGTCTGATTGATCATAAATGTACATCACCACTTGCCTCAGGCTGATATATCACCTTGATGATTTTTAGTTTTTTAGTTGCTCCAGAAGGGAAGTCCCATAATATCTCTTGGCCTTCTCTGAGTCCAATCAGAGCACATCCAAGTGGTGCTAAGATTGAAATATTTTTTTCTAAATAATTAGCATTATCTGGGTATGAAATTGTAATGGTAGAGCTTCTCTTCGTCGTAAGATCAAGGTATTCAATTTTTGAATTCATTGTTACTAAGTCAGGAGGAACCTCACTATCACTAATGATATTTGCTCTTTCAATTTCATTTTCAAGATTTTCTAAGCAATTATTTTCATCTTCATAGTCACTATTGAGTAGATTGTTGAGTCTCATGTAATCTTTTTCTGTAATAAATATTTTATTATCCATAAATTCTCCAAGTATCGTAAATGTAAAAAGTAAATAATGGGGTTGGTTAAATATAGTTATTCAACCACTAGTAGAAGTGTTGGTGTTTTCCTGAATAAGAATGTGTCTTTATATAAATATAAGTCTCTCATACCAAAGGATATTATATCATACCTTACAAAAAAATTGTATAAAATGGATATCCGTAGATTTTATATAAAATTATAGAAAAATTATATTGTTGTAGTTTGTTTTGTGAAGTAGGCATCTTTTGTAATGATAAACCTATTACAAAAGATGCACTATTGAAGTTGATTATTACACTGCTTTCTTCGTACTTGGTGACTGTCCGAGTACTTCATTGGCCAGGTTTGAAACTACATTTGAAACGTTTTCAAATTCCGAACTAAGCTCATTTACACCAAGGTCTATATTTTTAGCTGATGTTGATGAAAGCTGAGTACCTTTTTCAATTTGTAGAATTGCTACATTGATATTCTCGACTCCCTCTGATTGTTCACTCGATGCAATAGTAATTTGATTCATTAAGTCTTTTACCTCATTAACATTTTCTACAACTTCTGATAGTGAACGCTCACATTCAATTGCCATTTTCACACTGTCTGCAATCTTTTCGCTGCTATTTCTCTCTAAGCGATTTATATTTTCTTTTGTTGTTTGTATTATTTTTTCGACGTCAATGATCGACTGAGTCAGCATTTCTGAAATTTCATTTGCTGCATTTCCACTCATTTCAGAGAGGGCCCCCACTTCTTCTGCTACAACTGCAAATCCTTTACCATGCTCACCAGCTCGAGCGGCTTCAACTGAAGCATTAAATGATAGAAGCTTTGTTTGAAAAACAATATCATTGATTACTTCTGTTTTCTGTGAAATTCCTCTGATTACTTCAACGATTTCTGTTATTTGTTCATTTGAAACTAAAACGTCTTTCATGATGACACTATTACTACTTTCGACTTCAGTAATAATATCCTTCATTTTCGAAACATTTTCCTGACTTGCTATTGCAACATTAAAGCTTTCTTCTGACTTTAGAGAGGACTCTTTAGCACTTTCAAGATTCCTTGTTACCATTGCAGCTATCTCATGAACTGTAGCAGAAGTCTCATTTGCTGCTGAAGCTTGTTGATTAGTTGCTTCGGCCATTGAAGTTGTTTGTTCTGAAATGCTTCTCGAAACCTTATGTGAGTTATTAATTGTTGCTTGTAGATCGTTAACGATAGAGCTCAAAACTTTTTTCACATTGTTATTAGTTGTGAAAATAAGAATTGCCAGTAAAATCGAAGATAATGCGATAGTACCAAGAAGAATATTTCCTCTTGTTTGATATTCTTTTTTAGTAACTTCTGTTCTATCATTTAACATTTTTGTGAAGTTGTTTATTAATTTCTTTATTGTTATCTTTGCTTGATCATATTCTTTTCCAAATATTAGGCTCTTCGCATATTCAAAATCTGGATTTCTTTTTATAGAAAAATTTCCGTCATTATCCTTATATTTTCCCTTGATGGCATTCATGGCAGTAAGTTCTGTTTGAATAAGAATATTTGAGTTTTCTTCGGCCTTATTCAATTGGGCAAACTCTTCTTTTGTGAAACCTAATTCTTCCATTTTTTTATGAAGTGAAATCTTCTCTCCATTTTCGTTTTCTTTTTTTCCATCTCTAATAGCGACAATATCCCAATATTGTTGCTCATACTTTGTATCACCAGTAATGATATATGTTCGAGCAAGCCTTGTTAGATTTTCTGAACTAATCATTAGTTCCATGGCCGTTTCATATGAATCAAATCGGTTATCACTAGCTTCATTCAGTTCTATCTGATTTATTGCAGTAGTAGCTATGATTCCCAATAAAAAAATGACTAATGTTGATAAGACATAATTTAATATTTTAATTTTTTTCCTATAGACATCCATACACCTTTTAACTTTTCTCGTTTTATTTTTTTAATTCGTCTAAGTTAAGAATTAATTTAGAAAAAAATGTTTTTGTGTAAGGTTTGTCTGTACTAAGTGTATAGTGTTTATTTTTTCTTAAAAACTGAAAGCAAATCTATTGTTTTTTAAAATAGAACTCCAATTCCTAAGAAAAATTCACTTATGTTTTCCGAAGTTTCATGTGTTCTTACAAAACGATATCCAAAGTCGACAGGTAGTGACCTGAGAATTGAAGTATTAAAGATGAGCTCTGCTCCATAACTACTGATATGAAAATTGTTGTCAGTAGTGAAGGCATAGACTTTTGTATTATCGTAGAATAAATTCATGTATAGACGCTTAACGTAGATCAAGGCCGCAATATTATAGTCTGGATAAAATAGTGGGAATAGATAGTTAGAACTTGTTTTAATATATCTCTTCGTTGCAAAATAATCATAACCGCGAGAAAAGACATAACCCATGATCTCTTGTGATGTTGGTTGGAAACGATAACTTTTTCCATTGCCATATTCTTCACCTGTAATAGAGAGTTTAAAACCATTATTCCTAAATAGTCCAGGTGTTGTTATTGTAAGATCTCCAAACCAACGATAGTCACCAATTAAACCTGTTGTGTCTTTAGTATTTGCATCCTGATACATTCCTAATAGTGAAAAACTCCATGGAGAGATAATTGATCTAGCTGTATAATCTTTGTAAAGGTTGATCATTAATGTTGTCGTTTGACGTGTAAGACTTGCTTCTCCACTGATATTGATTTCATTAGAGTTATAGTCATTTGTTTCTACGAGTTCAGCACTATATCCTAAAGTAAGATTAAAATTATATAAGTTATGGCGTGAAGTAAGTGGTAGTTGTATTTGTGCTCCAACAGCATTCTCATCCCAACCGTAATCATCATTATCTGTACCGAGGCGACTTACTTCTCTTTCTCTTAAGTCAGCAAGTATGCTAAAGATTGGCCAATACCTCTTAAAGTCTATTTGTAGTGATGAATAAGGTGTATTCTCAGCTGCTTCATATCCAAGATTAACATTCCAACCAAAGTCTCTTAAGTAGTTATCTGCCCATAGAGATAGGCCATAACCTTGTCCAACAAAGAAGCTCCATGAGTGAGGAGTGAAGGCCCTCCAGTCAAATCCTGAGTAATCTTTTTCTTTGTATTGTTCATAGTTCTTATTTGCGACTTCTTTACGATCTTTAAAATCAACTCTTTCAAAATTATTTAAACGATCACTAGGACTATCTTTAGAGTAATACTTATCAGGGTCAGTAAGGTATGAAATAGGAATGGTTTGACAATTATTTGCTGTCACCTTACTTATTCTTTTCCCATTGATTGTTTGTTCAGAGAATAGAATTTCACCATTAGTCATTGTCGGTGTATAGGCTGCTATTTTGGATGTTGTACACTTCGCTAATGAGTTCGCATCAAGATTAAGTTTGAAGACTTCTACTGCACCGTTGTATTGCCCTTCAAATAGTAAATTGTTTTTAAAATCTGATTGTAGCCAGTATAGATTGTTAAAACTAATTGGTATTAAAGGTGTTACTTGTTGTGTTTCAAAACTTGCTTTTACAATTCCCTTACCCCCTGTGTCGACTGTCACTAGAGCGATAACTTCATTGTTGTTAATGGCCACTGCTTCAAGAAATTTATACTTCTCATTTTTAATGTGACGTAACATCTTTCCCGCAAGATCAATCTCTTGGACAAGCCACTTGTTTTTTGAGTCAAAGTTAATCGCAGTGATTCTGTCTCCAGCTTTGTTAAAATGTGGATTATATAATCGCTGTCCAGAAGTTATATATTTTTTGCTGCCGTCTTTTAAATCGATAAGACTTAAATCAGAATAGCTTTTAAACCCATAGCGCCAATGTGGTAAAAAGTGAGACTGGATAGCATGAGTCTTACTATAATCAAGTCGAGTTAAATCTTCGCTATAGGGGATATCTGTAAGAACTTCTTTTTCCCCATTAGATTCTCTAATTAAACGATAGAAGTTATTAAGGTCATATTCTAAGTAATATAAATCATCACCATTTTTAAATTGGTTGGTCTTAATCTTAAACTCTGTTGTTTTTAAATCAGGGAAACTGTCTTTCTTCCACTTTTTTCTGAGCTCTTCAAAAGCTTCATAGTAAAATTCGTAGAAATCGACACCTGAAGCATTTTCGATGGCACCAATAATACCATTTGGATATGGCCTTGCTGTCACATTGTCCATAACAACGTCCCAAAAATTATCACCATATTTTTTGTAACCATGAGAGATAAGAACGTAACCATAAATATACCAACTAACGAGTTGGTCATTGTATGTACCATTTACAAATTGGTCATATGTTGGAGTCTCTCCTTTTAAGAGGATTGCCTTAAGTCTTGCCATAAAGCGAGAAGAGCGTCCACGCCCTGACTGAGTATACTTTGTTTCTGCGTAAACGGCGTCACCTTCCATATACCATGGTTTTCTTGCAAGAAAGTGTAGAATTGATTGCCCAGAGTCTCCCATCAGTACATCAAAAGCTTTAACCGTTTTCTTGTTGAAAATATCTTGTTGGATAATGTGGCGATACTCATGAATGGATAAATTTTCGTGCCATTCAACTGTACTAACGTGAGCGAAGAAGTTCGTTGAATCGAACCACTCCGTTCTTCTAGGTGCAAGAGTAACAAAACCATTTGGATCACCCATCTGTGGACGATAAATTAAGCTAACTTGCTTTGGTTTTTGTAGGCCATATGAAAGTCCAACATATTTTGAGTAGTGCTCCATAAGATTTGCCATATAAATCGCATTATCTTTAAAGCCTGTTGGATAGATAACTTGAACAAACTCATTTTCTACCGTTGACCAATTTTGCGGGGGACTTTGAGTATTTGCCCAATTATGTTGTGCCAATGTGTGAAAAGATGTTGATAATATAAAGGCAATTAAAAGCGCAAATCTTTGCATTAATGTCTCGCTATGTTTAAGTCTAATTTTATTTATATAAATTAAACTTTATTGTCGTGAATATGTAAACGAAATGCTGGAAGGATAGTTTATGAGAATACTTCTTTTAGGTGCAACAGGACTGGTTGGCGGCCAAATATTAAAACAAGCATTAGAGAATCAAAGTGTTGATTTTGTCGTTGCACCCGTACGCCGTGAAATTGGTTCACACACTAAACTAAGTGCACCTATTATCGACTTTGATCATATAACGAAAGCTATGCTTAAAGAATGGAATGTCGATGCTGTTATTTGTGCTCTAGGGACAACCATTAAAGTGGCCGGGAGTAGGGATGCTTTTTCAAAAGTCGATTTTGAATACCCTCTCGCATTTGCAAAATGTGCAAAAGAGGCCGGTGTCGAAATCTTTGTTCTTAACTCCGCAATGGGTGCAGATGAAAAATCAAGATTCTTCTATAACCAAGTTAAAGGAAGGATAGAGAATGCCTTAAAAGAATTAAAGTTTAGATCTCTCTATCTAATAAGACCTGGGCTCATTGGTGGAGAGAGGAAAGAGTTTCGTCTTGGTGAGCTTCTTGGGAAAATAATTTTAAAGTCATTACACTATATCTTATCAAAAAAGTTGCGTATTAATCCTGCTTCTTCAATTGCAAATGCCATGTTGATGGCCGCAATAGAGGGAAAAACTGGAGTTGAAATCATGACATCTGACAGGTTCATTTAAATTCAAAAATGAGTTTTCAGTATCTTAGTTCGAGATTGATATAAATTTTGTTCTGATTATATTTTATTATTTAACTATCTGAAATTACGGTTAAGAAATTGTAATAGTTGTCGATAAGTAGAGATATAGATTTTTCATCTATGGGGATTTTTTGTTTTTCGGAGAACTATGTGAGCGAAGCTTTTAAGAAAGGTATTGAGTGGGACATTATCAGTCTTGCTAATTATGTGTCAGAAATTGTTTCAAAAGAAAGTGGAAACATTTTAGGGCCAGCACAACAATCGATGGTAACAAGCCGTCTTAAAAAGAGGATGATGACCTTAGGTTGTTCGACTCCGGAAGATTACTATAGTTATCTAACGAAGAATTATAACAAGGAATCGTCTCATCTCATTTCGATGCTAACGACTCACCATACTTATTTTTTTAGAGAGTTTTCACACTTTGAATATCTCTTAAAAAATATTGATAGTATTGTTGCAAATGCTAAGAAGCGTGGGGATTCAACAATTCGAATTCTTTCGGCCGCTTGTAGTCGAGGACAAGAGGTGTATTCACTTGGAATGTTCTTCAATCATCACTTAAAGAATTATCCAGGTATGCGCTTTGAGATTATCGGTACTGATATTGATCCAGAAAGTGTAAAGATTGCCCAGAATGGCGTTTATCGTTACCGCGAAATTAAATCGATTCCAACAGTGTACTTAACTGGGAATTGGATGCGTGGCTCTGGTGAAATTTCAAAGTTTGCAAAAGTAAACGCTAATATCAAAGATAACTGTCAATTTGGTGTAATGAACTTACTTTCACCTGAAAAATTTCTAGGAAGTAAGAAGTTTGATGTTATTTTTTGTCGTAATGTTTTTATCTATTTTGACCAAAAATCAATTGAAAATATCGTTGTAAATTTTAAGAAGTATCTTCATAAAGATGCTTTATTTGTCACAGGTATTAGTGAGTCTCTTAAAGGAACTAGCTTAAAGGTTCAAACATTAGCACCAAGTGTTTACTGTCTTGATCCATCTGCACCAGTTAAAACAGAGAGAACTCTTAGTCTTGTTAAAGACGGTGGTGCACCAATTACAAGAACGACTTCAAGACCTAGTTCATTGCTTTCATCTATTCCAAAGCCTATTCGTATGCTAATTGTGGATGACAGTTCTTCTGTTGTGAAGCTATTAACAAAGATCTTTGAGAAGGATGAGGATTTTGAAGTTGTTGGTACAGCTGCTAATGGTGTTGAAGCACAGGAATTCCTTAGGACTAATAAGGTCGATGCCATGACTCTTGATATTCACATGCCTGAGATGGATGGTGTTGAATATCTAAAAAAGAATTATCGCATGGGACACCCAAATGTCATTGTAGTTTCAAGTGCAAGTCGAGAAGATACTCGCTATGCCCAAGAAACTCTTAATAATGGAGCATGTGACTTTGTTGAAAAACCTGCTCTTAATAATCTCTCTGAAAGAGCAGAAGAGATTAAGAACAAAATTAAAATGTCATTCCTAAATTCAGGAACAGCGATGACACGAATTGATCGTTCATTCCAGAAAAGTTTTGATATTAAGTCGCCAGATACGAAGGCCCGCTTCTTTGTTGGTAGCTTTAGTGATAAGAAGAAGATTGTTGCAACTCTTGATGAATTAAGAGGAAACCAACCTCCAACATTCCTATTTTTTGAGGGTAATGGAAACTTCCTTGAGATGATTAGTGAAGAATTTAAGTCTGTTCCAAATGTTGAAGTCTTTTCTCAGATGACTACAGTTGTGAATAATGCTGTCTATATTTGCGATTTCAAGACTCACTTTGCAGCTGTTAATTCAAAAACATCTTCAAGAAAGAAAAGTTTATCGGTTTTTGGAATCGTTTCAAAGCAAGTAGAGAACTCATTTTATGATTTAAAGAACGCTCAAATTCTTATCGAAGATACTGAAAGTATTAACGACAGTATCAAAGAAGTCGCTTCAGATATCTTCCCTTGGACGAGTTTTGCTCACCTTGGGACTGAATATCTTGCAGATGATGATTAAATAGTATTTTAATATGGGGGCCAGGAGGCCTAATTCCTGGCCTTCTTAATTGGCCCACCTTCATTTTCATACCTTTCAATTTGTTCTTGTTTTTTTCTTTCTTGAGTTAGTAGATAGATCTCTTCTAGCATTTCTCGTACTTGCATGTTTGAAACTTGCGGAAACTCTAAGTAAAATTCTCCAACAGATAGGAAGTTATGAGGTGTCTCAAGTACTAGCATATCATCAACAGTATTAGTGATATCACTCCATGCTTCCCGTGAGCAAACAGGAGTGACAACTTGTATTTGGTTTGGCTTATGTTGTTTAATTAGCTTTATCGCAGCTTTAACTGTTGCACCTGTCGCAATACCATCATCAACAATAAGAATATCACGGCCAGACAGATCCATTGGTGAATGATTTTTTCTCAATAGCTTTGCCTGTTCTATGGCTTCTTGTTTTTTGTCATTAGTTAATCGTCGTAGTTGAAGGTCGTTAAGACCAAAGTGGCTCACTAACTCTTTATTATAGTAAATATCTCCTGATTCGGTGACTGCACCAATGGCCAATTCTTGATTCCTTGGCGCACCTATTTTCTTTACACAGAATACATCGAGGGGCAGCTCGTACCTTTTTGCAATTTCGTAGGCTATTGGGACACCTCCTCTTGGAAGTGCAATAACTAGTGTATTACTATCCGCGAGTATTTTATCTTTAAACTCTTCAGCAAGCAGTTTTCCTGCCTCTTTACGACTCTTGAACATATTATCTTCCTATTTATTATGCAATTTTAACTTGTCGTTTTTCATCGATTGGACACTGAATGGCCGACTCTTTTTCAATTTCTAAATTTACAATTCGAGATAAGTCATAAAGTTCATTACCAATTGTTTGAATAATGTCATCAGATGAAATAATTCCTACAATCTGATCTCTTCCATTAACAACAGGCAGGCGTTTAACACCATTTGCCTGCATCTTTTTAATTGTATCGACCACACTATCTTTTGGTGTACATAGGACAACATTTTGAGTCATGATTTCACTTACTTTTGAATTTGGCTCAATTTTTCCTTCTTTACCAAATGAAATTGCGATGTCTCTATCAGTTAAAATTCCAATAGGAGTGTTCTTCTTTCCTGTTATATTATCCACAACAACGATGGCACCCACATGCTTCTCATACATTTGTTTAGCAGCATCTTTTAATGTCGCATTTGAATTTATGATGACAGTATTTTTTTGAATCATATCTTTAATCGCCATTTCTCTATCTCCTTTGAGTTGTTTTAGATTTAAAACGATTATAAAAGGAGTTGTTCACGAATAAGATTTAATTATTTTTTAAAAAAGGTTTTGATTAATTTGCGATTACTGTTCATATCAGCGTTAGCGCTGGTGTATCGTTTAGAATGAATAGTATCTTATTTATTAAAAGAATGGAGCGCGTGATACTGAACACGCAAGTGTTCAGCAAGAATAACCAAGCGTTAGCGCCGGTGTATCGTTTTAAATGAATAGTATCTTATTTATTAAAAGAATGGAGCGCGTGACAAGATTCGAACTTGCGACATCCACCATGGCAAGGTGACACTCTACCAACTGAGTTACACGCGCTTACTTGAGTGAGAAGGAATATATTGCTGAGAGAAAAAGTTGTCAATACTTATGGAGTAAAAAAATCTAGGAAAAAGTTTAAATACTTAATTTTACAATCAAATAATAAGAAATAATATATTTACAATAACGGCCAATACGGGACTCCAGAGATACTTTATTTTGACCTGTCTTTTCTTTATTCGAATGAAAATAAGTGATGTATTAACAAAAGTGAAGACAATAAGAATGATAAAACTTGTGGCCATGGCCAAGGACTTTAATTCAAAAAAACTTATGAGTAAGGCAATGACGGCAGCGATGACAAGAGTTGCATAGATTGGGGTCTTTGTTTTTTCATTAACCACAGATAGAAATGTCATCCATTTATAGGGGTGTCTAAGGCCATAGAGTATCCGTGATCCCATAATAACCTGGGCCATTATTCCATTAAATATCGCAAAAACTCCTATCAGGCTAATGACTATGGGATTGCCTCCGTGATGAACATACATATCTTTTATTGGAGCAGTGCTAGTGTTTAATTTATTTAAGGGAATACTTGAGATTGCAACAAGGGCTACTAAAATATAGAGAATTGTTGAGGTGATTAGAGCAATATAGATGGAGCGGCTAATAGTGAGTCCTGCAACTGTTGTTTCTTCAGCAAGATTTACCATGTCCTCGAAACCAATGAAGGCATAGAAGGCAATAAAAGCTCCTGTTACGATTGATTGGGATTTGTTCCAAGAGAGGCTTTCTAGTATTACTGGAATCATGAAGTCACTTTCAACAAGTTCCGGCCATGCGACTAAGCATACTAAAATTAGCCCAGTAACTTCAATAAGAGTAAAGACAATAACAAGATTGATTGACTCTTTGATTCCTTTTATTGCCAGAAGAGTGATAACAAAAATTACAAGAGTAGCAATTAGGAAACTAGGTATGTTTATAATTACTTGGAAGTAGCCAATAAACGCCTTAGTTAAAGTCGATGCACTAACAACGCCAGTAAAGGCCACTAACCAGCCGACGATATTTGATAGGCCCAAGTTCTTAAATCCTTGATAAACATATTCTGCCTCTCCTGCACTTTTTGGGTGGAGTCTTACCAACTGTGAGTATGATATTGCAGTTAGCGAAGCGATCAGAGCAGAGAGTATAAATGAGATTGGGGCCAGAACTCCTGCAGCTGCAGCAATCTTTCCTATTAGTGAATAAATTCCTGCTCCTAAAATCGTACCAATACCATACAAAGACACTTGAAATGTATTGAGAGTTCTTTTTAGTTTTGCCATATAGTAAATTCTAAAAAAACTATAAGTTAATTAAAACTCTATTTAAGTTATAAGTTACGCTTTCCTGAGCCATCCGGAGAGTCGAGAATATATTGGGGAAGTAGCCAGCCCGGAACTTGGCGGCGTAGTTTACGGTAAATTTCACGGCCCTCATCTTGGGTGAGATAAAAGTGCATGGCACCTTTGGCTTGATCTGGATGGTGGAGATAGTAAGGTCTCACCCCTAGCTCATGTAATGTATAGATGAGCTTTGCTAAATCATCGACATTATCATTCACACCTTTTAAAAGTACGGATTGTGAAAGCAGAGAAAAACTACTTCCAAGTCTTGCTATGCAGTTACGAACATCACTTGTAATTTCATCTGCGTGATTTATGTGAATAACAATATTAATATCGTTGAAGACTTGCTTATAAATGTTTAGAACTTCGATCACTTCATTACCAATATAATTTGGAAGAGATGCCGGAGTTCTTGTGTGAAAGCGAATGAATCTTATATGCTTTAGTTTGCTAAATTCACTCAGATAGAAATTAATCTTTGAAGCTGAAAGCATGAATGGGTCACCACCTGAAAAGATGATTTCATTAATTTCTGAATGGGACTTTAAATAAGCAATAACTTTTTCAAAGTCGGCCTTAAAGATTTCGTGCTTATCACTTAATTCGTTCTTTCTAAAACAGTAGCGACAGATAACAGGACAAATCGTTGTTGGAGTAAAGAGAGCGCGATTGTCGTAGCGGTGAATCAGTTGGGGGGCGACGTATTTTTCTTGATCGCCAATCGGATCTTCAAATCCCTTATCCGAATTTTCAAGAGCTGAAGGAAGGAATTGTTTGGCGTGAATTCCGTCTAAGCCTTCTTTCTGAATGATTTCATTTATATGATCAGGAATAAAGACTTCGTAACGAGATGGCCCTAAATTTAAACCAAAGCGAGCATTGATTTCATCTGTGCTTCGCAGTCCTTTTCTCATTCCTGATCTTTATCTTCTAGATTTTTTTTATTTTTTTGAGATTCTTCGTATTTCTTTATATCGTTTAGATGATGCCATTTGGCCCAAGCTGCACAACCACGAATTAGTAGGGCACCGTAAAGTGCAATTCCTGTAAAGTGAAGCATTACACTAACTGTTGAAAGAACACCTGTGTTTTGAAGTAACCAGTAAATCCAATAGAGTAAAGCGATGTGAATGATGAAGATCACAACAAATTGGATTTTATATGAGATTGATTTTCCTGCTAGCATGGCGTCTTTATATAACTACTTTGAGTCATTTTCAATATGCTCACGGATTTCTTGAATCTTTTTAATGGCAAAAGACTTGTAGATATCTGTAAGTAGGCAGTGAGCGTAGAGAACATCTCCTGCTGGCATTGGAAGTAAGGCAACAGGTTTTATTGGTCTAAACTTTCCTTTATAAGATCCACCCTTATATTTGATATCAATCACTTCTTGTTTAGCGATATGCTCTTGAAGTTTTTGAATCGTTTCAGGAGCTTCTGCAATATTGGCCTTTCTGAAGTCTTGAATATTAAGGATTTCACCTTCTTTGAGCTGACGATTAGACTTTACTTCATCAAGAGTTTTGGCAAAAACTCGCAGACACGCGACTGTGTCGTCTAGTGCACGATGGTGGTTCTCAAGTGGAATATCAAAATGTTTACACAATGAACTTAGTTTATGGTTCTCGCTTCCTTTGACATATTTACGAGAAAGTTTGCATGAGCAATAAACTTTAGCTTTATGTAATTCCATCTTAAGTTGATGCATGGCAAAGACGATAAAGCCTATATCAAATTTTGCATTATGGGCCACGAGAGTGTGAGTTCCACAGAACTCAAGAAATTTTGGTAAGACATCTTCAATTGAAGGAGAGTCCTTAACCATCTCATCAGTGATGCCATGGATTTTTGTTGTGAATTCTGGAATTGGGTTTTTAGGTTTTACAAGGGTTTCAAAAGTTTCGATTTTGTTCCCGATGACTTTAATAGCCGCAATTTCAATAATTTCGTCAACTAAAGGGGAGAGTCCAGAGGTCTCTAGATCGAGTGCTATAAGGCCTTCTGGGAAATACTTATTGATATTTTTAATTTCGCTCTGTGTAAAATTAATGATAATCCCTTTAAGTTGGCTTATAGAGGGCAATTACAACGATTTGTAAATATTAACTAATCGTAGCAACGTGTCATGCCAATTTTAAATAATTTTAGTACGTTGAAGAACCTTAAATCTTAACTTTTATTACTGATTATGGGCCTTATGGTCAATAGTTTGAGGAAATATTTTTATGAAGAAATTTGATGTTATTGTTATTGGTTCTGGGCCTGGTGGATATGTCGCCGCTATTCGTGCGGCCCAACTTGGAAAGAAGACTGCTATCGTAGAAAGTAAAGAGCTTGGCGGTGTTTGTCTTAACCGTGGATGTATTCCAACTAAAGCGGTTCTTAAAGCAGCTCACAGTGTACACGAGCTTGCTGATATGAAAGATCTTGGTATTGATGTTGAACTTAAAGGTTTAAACGGTGGCCAAGCAGTTAAGCGTGCAAAGGGAATCTCTGCTAAGATTTCTGGTGGTGTTGCTTACCTAATGAAGAAAAATAAAATTGAAGTTTTTGAAGGATACGGAAAACTTCGCACAAATACACAAGTTGAAGTTACTTCATCTCGTGGTCATACTGAAACAATTGAAGGAACAAATATCATCCTTGCAACTGGTGCTCACTACCGTGCGTTCCCAGGACTTGAGCACGATGGTAAGAGACTGATCGGTGCTTGGGAAGCGATTAAAATGGAAGAGCTTCCAAAGTCAATTGGGATCATCGGAGCAGGTGCAATTGGTGTTGAGTTTGCTTACTTCTGGAATGCGTTTGGTGTTGATGTTCATATCTTTGAACTTCAAAAGCACTTACTTCCAATTGAAGATGAAGAGTCATCTAAAGTTGTAGAAAAAGCATATAAGAAATACGGAATTAAAATGTCTCTTGGTGTTGAAAAAGTTTCAGCTAAGAACAATGGTAATGACGTAACAATCACTTCCGTTCTCGGTGGAAAGACTGTTGAACACAAGTTTGACATGGGTCTAATTGCTGTTGGTATGACAGGAAATATCGATGGAATTGGACTTGAAACAGTTGGTGTTCAAACTGATCGTGGGTTTGTTTCAGTAAATAATACTTACCAAACAAATGTACCAAATATTTATGCAATCGGTGACCTTGCTGGTCCACCACTTCTAGCGCACGCAGCTTCTCACGAAGGTATCATTGCAGCTGAAGCAATTGCAGGTCTACACCCACATCCACTTGATAAGATGAATGTTGCTGGTTGTACTTACTGTCAGCCTCAAGTTGCATCTGTTGGTTACACAGAAAGAGCTCTTAAAGAACAAGGTATTAAATACTCTGTTGGTAAGGTTCCATTTACTGCAAATGGTAAGGCCATGGCCTCTAACGAAACAGAAGGCTTTGTTAAAACTCTTATGGGTGAAGATGGAGAAATGCTTGGTGCACACATTGTTGGTACTCATGCAACTGAACTTATTCATGAATATGTACTGTTCAGACAAATGGAAGGTGTTGATGAAGAAATGTTTGCAACAATTCACCCACACCCGACTTTAGGTGAATTCCTAGCAGAATCTGTGTTAAATGCTAAAGGTAGATCAATCAATTTTTAATTATATATAAGGACTGAGTATGAAAAATGATATCGTAATGCCACAAATGGGTGAGTCTATTACAAACGGAACGATTACAAAGTGGCACAAGCAAGTTGGTGACACAATTGAAATCGATGAGATCCTACTAGAGATCTCGACTGATAAAGTTGAATCGGAAATTCCATCTCCATTTTCTGGAAAGATCGTTGAGATTCTTTTTGAAGAAGGTGAAACAATTGATGTTGGTGTAAAAATCGCAGCAATCGATGATGATGCAAACGCAGCTGTTTCAGCAGCTCCAGCGGCACCAGCTGCTGAAGCTCTTCCACCAACTCCTGAGGCAGCACCTGCTCCTGCAGCGGTAGCTTCTTCTTCAGATACACTTGAAGATGTTGTTATGCCACAAATGGGAGAGTCAATTACTAACGGTACAATCACTAAGTGGCACAAGCAGCCAGGTGATATGATTGAGATCGATGAAATTCTTCTTGAGATCTCGACTGATAAAGTTGAATCAGAGATTCCATCACCATACGCAGGTCGTGTTGAGCAAATTCTTTTTGAAGAAGGTGAGACTATTGATGTTGGGATTAAAATCGCAGCAATCGAAACAGATACTTCTAAGGCATTTGGTGCAGCAGCAACTACGACAGCAGCAGTAGCAAGCGCTCCTGCAGCGGCAGCGCCGGCGGCAGTTGCAGCAGCTCCTGTAGCGGCGGCTTCAGTTCCTGCTGGACGTCGTTTCTACACACCACTTGTTAGAACTCTTGCTCAAAAGCACGGAGTAGACGTTAATGAATTAGCACACCTAAAAGGAAGTGGAGCAGGCGGACGTGTTAACAAAGCTGACTTCATGAACTTTCTAAATAATAGAGGGGCAGCTCCTGCTGCAACAACTTCGGCTCCGGCAGCGGCACCTGCGCCAGCGGCAGCTCCGGCTCCAAAAGCAGCACCAGCTCCTGCAGCTTCTTCTGTTCCAGCTGCAACAAGCGGACGTGTTGAAGTTATCAAAATGGATAATATGAGAAAAGCGATTGCTAAGAATATGATCGCTTCTAAAATGACTTCACCACACGTTAATTCAATTGATGAAGTCGATATGACGAATCTATTTAAGTTTAGAGAAGGGTTTAAGAACCAATTCAAAAAAGAAGAAGGTTTCTCTCTAACTTATACTCACTTCATTCTTTATGCTCTTGTTCAAGCACTTAAAGAGTTTCCAATGGTTAACTCTTCAATTGTTGGAGATGAGATTCATATGAAGAAAGATATTAACCTTGGATGTGCTGTAGCTGTTCCTGGTAACGGGCTAGTGGTTCCAGTAATCAAAGGTGCTGATAACTTAAATATTAGAGGTATGGCAAGAAAGCTTGATGAGCTTGTTCAAAAGGCAAGAGCTAAGAAGCTTACAATGGATGATATGTCAGGTGGAACTTATACTTTCACAAATAACGGATCATTTGGAATTCTTGCAGCAACTCCAGTTATCCTTCAACCACAACTTGGTATCTTCTGTGTTGGTACAATGAAGAAGCGTCCAATTGTTACTGAAGATGATGCAATCGCAATTCGTCAGATGATGTATGCAACTCATACATATGATCACAGACTAATTGATGGTGAGATTGGATCTAAATTCCTTAGACACGTAATCAACACTCTTCAAACAACTGATTGGGCACAATTATTCTAAGAATTTTCAAAATTCCATAATGAGAAAGGCTACCGATGGTAGCCTTTTTTTATGCTCTCGGTGCTGATTTTTGATAGCGCTTTTTATCTTTTAAGCTCTCATAGAAATTTTCTAGGGCAAGATGGCCTTTTTTCCAGTTAAAGACTTCTCGAAATGAAAGCCAATCAAGGACACAAAATAACCAGTCCTTCTCCATCTGATGAAGCCCACCTTTATCAACTTTTTTTTCTAGTGAAGCAAGAATGCTTTTTACTCTCTCAAATTGAACTTGTGAAAATTTAGACTCCCAATTAGGATCACATTTCCAAAGCTTTTGTTGAAAGAGAATAATACATGAATCGCAAAGCTCATCGATTAGGCGTAGTGCTAATTTAGTTTGAATATCTAGTTGCTTTCCTTGTTTTTCAAGTAGGTATTCACAAATAATAGTCGAGTCAAAAACCGATCCATCTTCTGTTTCTAAAATTGGAATTCTTCTTGCAGCATTGTGTTCTCCAATCTTCTTCGCACCATCTGGAGTAATTGATGTCACTTGCTCAAGCTTATATGGGATTCCTAAGTCTTCAAGTACAAGAATTACTTTTCTAACAAAAGGTGATGTCGTTGATCCTATTAATTTCATATCGGTCCTTAGTTTAAATTATTATCAATTTTGATTTCGGGATTATATGTCTTGATTGTAACGTTAAATTGGCATTGATAGATATCTTTTTTCTTATTCTTTTCAACGTAGCAATTAAGGTGTTTTCCTTTTCTTACCTCGTAATTTTTATTCCCAATTGTATGGTAGCTTTCAGCGATTAAATCGAGTTTGTCCCAAAAGCGTTTTGCTAGATGGGAGTCAAATTTGATTCTTAGGGTATTATTGTCGTAACTAATAGTTGATTTCCCATTGGCCTTTGAGGTTCCAAGAAATTCACTAATCGCTCCTTTGCCAAAATCTGTATCCTTATCAAAGGCAGATAATTGTCCTTCACCACGGCCATTCAAATAAAGGTGGCAATGAAATTTATGATTTGGTTCACGTACACAAAAGAAATACTTGTGGTAGCGAAAGACAAGTCCATGAACGAGGTCAGCATAGGTATTCTTAACGGGAAGGCCTAGAAAGATTTCTCTGGCATATTTTGAGTCTACAACTGAAAACTCATTAACGTGACTAGAGACGGCAATTTCTGAGATTTCAGCAGCAAATGTTTTAAAGGTTAGGATAAGGGCAAAGGATATCAGTACTAGCTTCTTCATAACTATGAACTATAGATTTCATCGATTTTGAAGTAAAACAAGTTCACAAAAGCTTAACAAAGAAAACAGTTGGCCAACAAACTAAATTTCTAACTACTTATAAATAGTAACAAGGCTTCGATACATTTTCTTCGCCTTGTGTGACTCAACATTCTTATTAATCTCGTTGAACTTAGTACGATATAAGTTTGAATTTCCTTCAGCAACAAAATCAGGAGCTAGCTTTTCTAGTAGTTCCTTGGCCTTATTATTAAAAATAAGATCATCTTGAGTGAAATCTTGTACCTCAAATTTGTCCTTATACTTATTGGCCAGGGCCTTACCAAGTCGTGTCTTGTGAAATGGTCTCTCCGAAGTATAGGTAAGGACGAATCTTCCTTTTGGCTTTAGACAGTCCATAACCTTGTTTAGAGTTCGGTAGAGGTCATTTAGCATATAGAAGCCATCAAGTGAGATCACAAGATCAAACTCGTTTTCTCCAAGCCATGTTGTTTCATAATTTGCTTCTTTATAGTCGTGATCACTTTCAACTAAGTCAAATCCCTTGGCCTTAAGCTTATACTTTTTGGCAAAGTGGGCAGTTAGTTGACCAGTCCCGCAGCCAATATCGAGAACTTTTTGATGAGGCCTAAAGTGAGAAGTAAGGGCAGAGAATTGCTTCTTTGATAAGTTATTTTGCATGAAACATTCAATTCCGTGCATCTCTTTACAGTATGTTAGATATGATTGTGATTCTTTTGCAAAACGGTAGTAATTTGAAAAGGCCTGCTTTGCTTTGGCGTTGAATCCTTTCTGACTAAGTAATTTTCGAATAATTTGAAACATAGTTTTTTATACTCCTATTTTCTTTAAAATTCTATCTTCATGAAATCTTAATCAATTAGAATTTGTGAGAACTTCAATAAAATGTTTAAAATATATTAAGAAGCCAAATAGGAGGTTCCTATGATTAAGTTTTTAGTATTTTTAGGTCTGCTTGTGACTTTAGCGAATGCTGCTGTGACAACGGTATTTATTGACGGCCTCAATTTTCAAGGCCGCCAAAAAGTTGAAAATATATTAGAAGTCTTTGATATCTGAAACTAGCTCAGGAAAGTCGATAAAAGGGTTTCTATTTCCTTGAATTCTTTCGATTTTATCATTGCGTTCGATCTCTTCGCTATCGACAGGGTCTTCAACGTGCCATCTTCTTAAATAGCTTTCCATTCTATTATTAATTTTTGCTCCATAGCGAGTTGCAAAGTAGAACATTGCACGAGCAACATTACCCTTGTGCTCAGTAGGCGGCTCAAAGTAGTGTCCATCTGAGTGAGATGCAAAGCAGTCTCTCGTAGCACTTTTTCCATTTTTTAGCTCAGCAAAGTCGTTTGAACTACGAACGCTATTTGCCTTGGAGTCCGTTGGGAAGAGATGGTGAAGGTCACCCTTTTGTAGTCTAGAGCTAAATCCACCTGTGAATTGAGATTGTGGCCATGTATGTTCACAGTTTACAACCTGATGGTTTGGGATTGTGCCATTACCAATAGGGCCAATATTTGGAGTTCTTCCGTTAAATACTTTATTACAGTAAACACCTTTTACGTAAGGTTGATTACTTTCATCATATTTTAAGTGTAATTCATTAAATAGGTAGCGCTTAGCTTGAGAGTAAGAATTTTTTGTGTGATTTTGGCTTGTAATTCTCTGTAGTTTTGTTCTTAGGGTTTCATTTTTTAAAAGATCATTTGCGATATCTGCTTTAAATGATTCCGGGTAATATCCGGCCGTGGTCGTTAGGGCCAATAGGGCCACTACTAAGAGTCTTAATTTCAAAATCTAATCCTTGATAATGTTCTTGTACATAAAAGCATCTCAAAGATAGAAGGTTTTGCAAAATAAAAAATCAAATAGAAAGGCCTTCTTAACAGAAGGCCAATATTAGTACTGAAATGGATTAGTCAATTATTAGAAGTTATTGATCTTATCAGCTAGGTTAGCGATATCAATAAATGGGTTTCTGTTATTTTGTACAGAATAAATAATTTCATTTCTTTCTCTTTCTTCAGCATCAACTGGATCAAGCTTGTCCCACTCTCTAAGAACTCTTTCTTGGTTACTTGAGATTGAGATATCATATCTTACTGAGAAGTAGAAAAGTGCTCTTGCAACATTTCCTTTGTGATCCGCTGGTGGCTCGAAAGCACCGTTACCTTGAGTTTGAGAAGCTGTACAATCTTCGTAATCTACTGGGAAACCATCTACATTATCAAATTCATAGTTACCTCTTACAGAGTTTGCTTTTGAATCAGTTGGGTATAGGTGGTGTAGGTCTGACTTTTGAAGTCCTTTATCAAAACGACCAGTGAATTTAGACTGTGGCCAAGTGTGTTCACAGTTAAGAACGTTTGAGTTAGGGATTTGCCCTGGACCCATTGAACGAGTTTGGTATCTTCTTAGTGTTTTTTGGCAGTATACATCTTTAATGTAGTAACCTTTATCATCTTCTTTTAAGTGGATTTTTCCGAAAAGAACTTTTCTAGCACCTTTGTATCCAAGGCTTCTTTGGCCATAACAACGACCTTTGTTCTTAGAGTCACAACCAAGTACATCCTGAGCATTTGTTTCTTGGTGAGTTGTATTTAGAACTTCAAAAAGATAGCTCTTTAATTCCTCACCACCTCTAGCAAGAACATCTTTAGTTTCTTTTGGGTAGTATTTGTTTAATTCTGCAGCATTACTCGTAAGAGCGAAAAGTAGTGTTGATAGAACGATTGCGATTTTCATCAAATCCCCTTTGGTGTTTGTGTGTGTGAAACTTTTATATGATATAATTATTAAATTGGCTAATAGTAAAATTAAGTTTTTCTAATAAAATCTGACACAGAATCTATTTTCAGCTATTAGACGCGTTGTTCTTAATGAAACTTTGACAAAACTACCGAAAAATCTGGATTTATTTAGTGCGTTTTTGTATAAGTCACCAAAGAAAATAACAACACTATTAGGGTAACTTAATATGAAATACATCTTACTTGCATCATTGCTTATATCTTCAAGTGCATTTGCTTACACTAAGACAACTCTTAATTGTATTAAGAAGCTAACATATGATCTAAATGTCGATAGCCGTGCCTTTAAAGTTAATACAGATGAGGTTGATGCAGATATTGATTTCGAGGGAAGACCTCTAGATGAAGCAATTGCTATCATTAGAACGACTCTTGAACTTAATGGATGTAATAGTCATAACACAATTAACTTCTCTAAGACGCCATCAGGGCGTGCTAAGAGCCGTTGTGTAGAGCTTGTGCCTGGACAAGACTATTCAATGAGCTGCTATGTTGAATCAAATATGGGATTCTTCTTTGTAACAAAAGACCTACAAACAGATGCTTTTGTTGTTTATTCTCGCTGGGATTAATCACCCCATAGTTCTAATAAGCGCTTCTTAATATTATTTTCGACACCTATTTCTTTAGGCTGGTAGAATTTTGGTGTTCCCTTAGGTGCATATTGCTGTCTAACAAATGATCCTTCAAAGTTATGAGGGTATTGATACTTTACCTTGTGAAACTTATCTGGAAAATTCTTTAAGTGCTCCGGAACTTCAATTGTCTGCGAGTTTTCAACGTAGGCAAGGGCCTCGTTAATAGCATTATAAGCAGCATTACTCTTTACTGTACTTGCAAGATAAGTGGTGGCTTGAGCGAGTGTGATTCTTGCTTCTGGCATACCAATATTTTGGACAACGTGAAGGGCATTAGTTGCTACCGTCAGTGCATTTAGATCAGCATTACCGACATCTTCGCTTGCAAAGATAACAAGTCTTCTGGCGATAAAGACTGGGTCTTCTCCACCGTCGAGCATGACCGCAAGCCATAGAATAGCCGAATTTGGATCACTTCCACGCATACTCTTGATAAAGGCCGAAATCACATCATAATGACGATCTCCCCCAGCATCAAAATTACGTGAGTTTTCTTTGATGATATTTTTAACTGTTTCAAAATCAATTTCATCATCTTGATCGAGAAGAGAGAAGATAACTTCAAGGCTGCCAAGAGCGATACGAGCATCACCATTTGCATAATCACAAATGAGATCGAGATACTCTTGCGATAAGTCCTTTTCAAGTTTACTGATCGTTCTCTTTATAAGTGAGCGAATTTTATCTGTTGTAAAAGACTTGAGCTCAATGATCTTCATACGCGAGAGGAGGGCGCGATTTACAGAGCGACGTGGGTTCTCAGTTGTTGCGCCAATAAGGATAAAGCTACCTTGTTCAACGTGAGGAAGAAGGGCATCTTGTTGGGCCTTATTAAAACGGTGTATTTCATCAATAAAGATAATGGACTTCCTTTGAAAGTCGCGCGCTTCTTCTTGGGCCTTTTGAATGAGCTTCTTTAGGTCTGCAACACCTGACAATACAGCGCTGAATTCATAGAAATTTGCATGAATCTCATTACCTAGAACCTTGGCCAGAGTCGTTTTTCCACTTCCAGGAGGTCCCCAGATTATAAGAGAAGGGATATTCTCACTTCTAAGAAACGGAAAGCGCCTAGCAAGTGCATCAAAGCCTTCATAATCCTGTCTACTTTCAGGTCTAACCTGGTGGGCCAGGGGTGTAACTTTGTTGTCTTTTGCGTTAAATAAGCCTTGTTGCATATATTACCTATTCGTTATTGGCCATTGACACACTGTGGGGCCGTCGTGTAATTTAACATACCAATTAAAGCTAGACAAAATTTGCACGTAATAACGTGTTAATAAATCTCGCAAATGCGTCGTTAAAGGCGTTGAGAAAAAAAAATAGAAGGAGGTGAATGTTATGTCTAAAGATTACTCAATCAAAATCGAGATCGATGAAAGATTAAGTGCGGAAAGAGCTCTTAAGAAATTCAAGAGATACTGCGAAGCTTTCGGTGTTATTAGAGAATACAGAAAGAGACAAGAGTATAAGAAGCCTTCTATTAGAAATAAAGAAAAGCTACAAGCGGCTGAGAAGAGAAGAAAGAAAACTCAGACGAAGTACAGTAGAGGTTCTAAAATCTAATTTGATTTAAATTTCTTATATAAAGAGAGGCTCCGTAAGGAGCCTCTTCTTTTATGTGGGCTAATAAAACATAAGTTTAAGAATACTATTCCAACGAGCGTGCATAACCTTAACGTTACGAACATACTCTCTCGGAAATCCGGTTTGACCTTTCTCTAGGTCCATATGAAAAACATTCCATTGCATATTTAGATCACCAAGGCGATCGATGAACCAGCGCCTATCGAGTTCTGGAATCATCTTCAACTCAAGAGGTGAGAGGAAGTTATCAAGAAATTGTTCAAAGGATGGCTTTAGCTCATTTGGAATGATGTAGATAAAGGCATCATTAGAGTAGTTGTACATCTTACCAACGTAATTCTTATACTTTTCAATATACGGGACGTAAGTCGAAAAGTTAGTTCCCTCTGTAAGGTGAAGAAGTTGTATATAAGATTGAATCCTAAGGTTTAGGTTATCGATATTATCAAGAAGAGAGATAAGGTTGATATAATCATCAACATTTCCGTACTGCTTACTTGGAAGAGAAATGAAGTCTTCTCGTAGCTTTTTGATATTTCGCTCAATTGCTTGAATAAGTGGAACGACTTCCTTTATATGTTGATAGCAGGTCTTTTGATTTTTCTTACAATCGTTATATGCACCATCAAATTGAAGAACGAGTTTTAATGTGTTCTCTCTTAAGTTGATGAAGTCTTGAGATGTGTAGGTGATTCTCTTTACGATATAATAGAAGTCATTTTTGATTGAACGAAGCTGTGGACGTACATAGCGACGATAGCTGTAATCGCTTAGCTTTAGTTTTGAAGAATCAAAGTTAAAGTACGGATACTCAGCAAAACTTGAAAGCGTAAAAAGAATGGCAAATATTATTTTCTTCACTTCTTAAATGATTGAAGAGATGGCGCAAAATGTCAATGAAATGAACCCTTAACCAACAAGATCGAGGTCAGCTTGAGGGGAAATATGACTTAGTTCAATGAACTTTGGTTTCTTTTGCAGAGAGCGAAAGTCTCGCACCCAGCTATCTGTATTACAAAGTGAAATTGAAATATTATGTCTTGGAATTTTATTCTTTGCTAAGCTTCTTGGAAATAATCTTAATGGTGCTCCATGAAGCTTGAAGTGAACATCGAGGTGAGAAGGAATCTTACCTGAATAAATAAGGGCCAAGCAAATAAAGGCACCGGCATTTGATGTTTCAATTTGGATTCTATCGCTTTTAACTCTTTTAATAAGAGAGAGAAGGTCATTTGAATATCTTTCGATTTCTTTTGTATTTAAGTTTTCAAACTTGAAGATATCTTTTCTGTTTTTAGCAGTGAGAACTCTTTTTTCATTCTCTGAAAAGTTAAGGTGAGAAAAATTATTCATCATCACTTCATCAAAGGTAGGCTCTTGAGTATCGAATTTATAAACTACATCAGCTCCAGCACCTTTAACTTTGATTTTTCCAGAAAATAAGACCTTAGACACAACGAACCCCGTAGTTACTAAATTGATAATGTTATTTAGTTAATCGGAACGATTGGGTATTAAGTTAAGTAAATTTCCTATTAAATTTGAAATTTAACTAATTATCATGGAATTTATTCGTCAGACTCACTCATTAACTGCTTGAAAATATTATTCTTTCTCATTTGAAGCAGTTTCATGATATCTGTGGCCGTCTCTTCTAGGGCGCGGTCAGTAACATCAAATACCGGCCATCTCTTATTCTTACCAAAGATTTCATTGGCCCATTCGAGTTCCTCGATTACTTTATTCGTGTCCGCATAATCACCTGTGTGCTCAGTTGCGCCAAGTTTATTTAAACGGTTTTTACGAATTGAATAAAGTGCTTCAGGGTCAATCGTTAGGGCAAAGATTTTTCTTTGGTCTATTTCAAAGAGTTCTTTTGGAAGATCTTGTCCATTGATAATAGGGATATTTACAACCTTGATTCCGTGTTGAGATAGGTACACTGAAAGAGGTGTTTTTGATGTACGAGAAATCCCCACAAGAATAACGTCTGCTAGGTGGAGAGTTTCAACATTTCTTCCATCATCGTGGTTAAGCGTAAACTCCATGGCCGCAACACGGTCAAAGTATTCTGAGTTCACAGCGTGTAGAAGGCCTGGCTCACTCTTAGGCTCTTGGTGAAAGTAATTAGAGAAAGTCGTTAATACTGGCCCCATTAGATCAAGGGAGCGCACATGCTTTTGCATTGAGATCTCTTTTGTATATTCTCTAAGCTCTGCTGAAACGATTGTGTAAATAACGAGGTCGTGATGAATAGCTGCTTCGTCAAAAATTGATTTGATTTGTTCCTTAGTGCGAACATTTTTAAAACCAGTATAGAAGACTTCGCTTTCTGGGAATTGTGTCATGGCCGCGCGACTGATCGCTTTTGCTGTTGAACCTGTTCCGTCAGAAATAATAATTATTTTCATCTTTTTCAAAATTTAGCCTCGATTTAATACTTTAATCTACTTTATTCAAGAATGAAGTCTTCGACAAGGTTATAGATGTCATTTCGCTGACTTAATGGGTGAAAGCGAGATAAGGGAGTCACTTTCTTTAAGAAAGTTTTTTGTGACTTCGCAAGTCGGCGAGTGGCAAAATAAATCTTTTCGATTAATTCTTCTTCAGATGTGATTTCGCCGTTTAAAAACTGGATAGTTTCTTTGTATCCAATGGTTTTTAAGGCCTTAAGCTGAGCATGATGTTCGTCGTTTTTCATGATCTCTTTTACTTCATTTAAAAGACCTTGCGAGAGCATCTGCTTTGTTCGCTTGAGAATAATTTCCCAATGTTCTTCTTTAGGTAAATCAAGGCAGATATTTAGCGTATCCCAGCCGTGAATATTTGTTGAGAAATCATAGGCTCCTTGATCGTCGGCCTGTTTTTTCTGTTCTGAGATCTTTTTACCCGTCATGCGGTGATACTCGTAGGCACGAGTACGACGATAGTGATCGTTCTCATGGAGATTCTCAAGTGATTCAGGATCATGAAGTTTAAGGTAGTCAACAATTGGGGCCATACCTTCTTTTTCATAGATCGCACGGGCCTCTTGCTGAATGGCCTCATCTGTTGACTCTGATTCATACATGCCACGAACTAAACTTCTAAGGTAAAAGGCACTTCCACCAACTAGAATAGGAGTGATCCCTCTTGCATGTAGCTCATTGATTTTATTCTTTGCTAGCTCCACAAAATCTGAAGCATTAAGCTCATTTGTAATTGGGGAGATGCTAACGAGGTGATGGATAACACCATCCATTTCTTTCTCGTCTGGCTTGGCACTTCCAATATTTAATTCATTATAAAAGAGGACACTATCGAAATTGATAACGTGGCATCTGTCGATACCTATTCGCTTGGCAAGCTCAATGCTAATACCTGTTTTTCCAGAAGCCGTTGGCCCTAATATAAGAATCAATTTCTTTGTCATTTTAATAATTTTCTCAGTTTTTTTGGTGAGATCTTCTTTGCAATTTTCTTCTCAACAAGATCGTAGAATGAAGTAAATGAAAGGAGCTTTCTGACCTCATTTACTTGAAGTTCTAAATCTTTAAGAAGCTCATAACCATTAATTATATTAGTCGCAATCTTCGCATAGGGAAGGTCTTCAAATACATGAGATACAGACCTTAGAACGCATGTGTGTCCATCAAGACGCTCAATTTCGATTCCCATTGCCATATATTGCGCAAGATTTTCCATGTCTGAGATATCTTTTGAAATTGGCTCTGAAATTAACAGAGGAGTCATATTATCAATATCAATTTGTTCACAAGCATCGTCTAAGAAGACTTGTGCATCCACAAAGTATGGCCCCCTTTCAACGTGATTAAAGAGAAAGATATTCTCACCCAGCGCCGAAATCGTTAGCTCACTTTGTTGGCCACTAGCACTTTCTCCAAACAGAGAGCTCTGCCCATGAAAGTCTGTTGATTGATTGAGTTCATTTTGAAATCTTTGAAGATTTAATCCACCACAAAAATTATCAGCAACAATATTGTCCGCACCTTGGTTAAAGAGGGCACTTGAAAGGGAATTAAAATTGGCTTCTTCCTCATTCATCTCCAGAGCGTGGTTTTCTGTAATATGATCTTGATTCTCAGAAATAAGTTTCTTTGCTGTTGCACTCGTGAGAGAGAAAATCTCATTACTTTTTAAGAATTTTATAATTGTCTTGTTAGGGTGAACGTTTACATCAATTTCATTCTCTGGAACTTTAAATTGCATGATGTAATCACCAGTAAGACCTTGAGGCCAAAACTTTTCCATATTTCGAATAACGATTTGATGGATTTTTTTATCTGTAAAAAGGCGGTTGTTTACAAAGAGAAACTGCTGCTTGCCGCTATAGCCCTTAGAGGCATCTTTTGAGATATAGAACTGACAACTTGAACCAAGGTATTCACCATAGGACTGAAGTATTTCAGGCCTATTCTTACGAGACTTTTTCTTAAAAATTTCACCCACACGATTAACTGTGTGCTCTTGAGCTCGGTAAATATCAGGGTCTTGATCATCCCAGGTGATAGAGAACTCAACCTGTGGGTAGTTAATTAAGAAAGAATTGATAACACGTTTAAGTGCATTCTTTTCACTTTGACCAGACTTCACGAATTTTAAACGAACAGGCGTGTTAAAGAAGAGGTCTTTGACATAAGTCGAAGTTCCACACTTATGTGTAGAGTACTTTGAGTGTTCAACAGTTCTCGCACCATGAATGACGTATTTGGCGCCTTCCTCAGGGCTAGAACGTGGTGCTGAATGACATGAGATTCTTGCAACACTTGAAATCGAAGCAAGGGCCTCGCCACGAAAGCCAAAAGTATTAAGCCTGTATATATCTTCAAAGTTGTTTATTTTAGAAGTTGCATGACGGCAGAAGGCGTAGGGGAGTTCATCAAAGAACATTCCATCGCCATTATCTTCAATTGCTATGAGGTCAAGTCCCGCATTGATAATAGTAACTCGAACTTTAGTCGAGTTTGCATCAATTGAATTTTCTAATAATTCTTTAAGAACATTGGCCGGGCGTTCAACAACCTCACCGGCCTTGATTTGATCAATTAAGTGTTCGGGAAGAAGGTTAATTCTATTTTGTGAATTTTCTGATATTTCCATTATACGAACTAGTCGCGATAGAAATTAACCTGGTTTCTTCCACCTTCCTTGGATTTGTATACTGCAGAGTCGGCCCTTTTAAATAGGTCTGTTCCGCTACTAACTCCCTGTCTGTAGTCTGAAACACCAATCGATGCAGTTACCGGTAACTTATTATCGTCGTAAATGAAATCGTGAGTCTCAACTGCCTTTCTTAGGCGCTCTGCGATTTCGTATGATTGTTTAATATTTGTCTTTGGAAGTAGGACAACAAATTCTTCCCCACCGTAGCGAGCAAAGATATCTGTTTCTCTAATTCCATTTGAACGGATAACTTCTGCAAGTTCTTTTAAAACGTAGTCACCAGCATCGTGTCCATAATTATCATTAAGTTTCTTAAAGTGATCTAGATCGAAAACAATAAGAGAAAGAGGAGTTCCTGTTACCTTTGACTTCTTTACTTCAATATCAAGTTTCTTATTGAAGAAAGATTTGTTGTAGCAACTAGTTAGTCCATCAGTATTAGCTTCTAGTTGAAGCTTATCATATGTTAGTCTTTCTGGATCACCTTTAGGAAGGTATTTAAGTGCCATTGCACCCATCTTAATGATGTCACCTTTTTGTAATTCAGTAGGGGCTTCAACTTTACTGTTATTTAAGAAAGTTCCATTTCTAGAACCAAGATCAACTACCTGATATCCATCAGCTGAAGAAACTAGCTTAAAGTGCTCTCTTGAGATTCCATTGAACTCAAGTGGAATATCACACTTTGCACTTCGACCAACTGTAATCTCTTCTTCTTTTAAATCGAAAAGAGTACCGTTTAAATCACCACCAACAACAAGAAGTGCCGCAGGCTTATCTTCGGCTTCTTTATTCGCTGATGCTAGGGCAGCTTTGATGTCAGTTAATACTAGAGTAGCGTCATCACTCATATTCGTCCTTTCAGTACTTTATAATAGATTGTTTTCCCTGTAGATTTTAACTAGCGCCCCGATTTTAATCAAGATTGGAAAACATTTCTATCTGTCTAAATCGAGTATTTCTCATAGGTTATCAAGCCATTCAAAGCTATATATTTTTCCGGCCTCAACTCCAGGTTGATTAAACGGATCAATATTTAGGCAATAACCTGTGATAGCTGTCAAGTATTCGAAGAATACAATCAACTTGGCCAAACTTTGTTCATTTAGTTTTTCTATTTCAAAAGTAATATGTGGAACTTTTTGTTCTTCTAAAGCTTTCTGAGTTCCGTAGAACTCCGAGTCCATTAAGTTCTTCAGTGTATACTTTCCGAGTTTTTGTAATTTCGGATGATTGAATGAATTACTTAATCTAAAATCGTTTTCAAACTCTTTTACATGGATGAGTAGCATCACTTTGTTAAGTGGCCCTTCCATAAAGAGCTGCATTTGTGAATGCTGATCTGTTGCACCATATGAAGGAATTGGAGTTAGTCCAATTCGTGAACCATCTTCTTTTTTCTTTCCAAGACTCTCGGCCCATAATTGGACGAACCAATATGCAAAATTCTTCATTTTGCTTGAGTAGGGCATGATTACTGTTTGATCATGGCCATGCTCTTGATGGTTTAAGAAAGTACTGATTACTTCTTTAAACTCTTGTGACTCTTTTAGTGAAAGGCCATATTCAAGGCCACTCTTGCAAAGAGCGTGAATATCGATTCCTGCAAAAAGGGCCGGAAGAAGGCCAACGGGAGTCAGGACACTAAAACGGCCACCAACATTTGTTGGAATATCTAGTGTTGTAATACCAAGTTCATCTCCAAGCTCTCTAAGTTGTGATGTTTCAGGGTCACTTGCAAAGACAAAGTAGTTTTTGAATTCGTCTTCTTTTACTCCGAGCTTTATTAGTTCATTTGCAAGGATGGCAAAAGAAGCAAGAGTTTCGGCCGTACCACCAGATTTTGAAACCACATAGATTAGAGAATTTTTTAAATCAGTACTTTCTAATAATTGGTTTGTGTCATCTGGATCAATATTGTTAAAGAAATAAAAACGGCGTTTCATATCTTTTTTTAAGGCGCTTACAAGCATCTCTGGCCCAAGCGCACTTCCGCCAATTCCGACTTGGATAAAGTCACGACGGTCACCATACTTATTAAATATATCAACACATTGTTGTGGATAATATTCTTCACTTAATTTTGTAACAAATTCAAAGCGAGGATTAGTTTGAAATTTTTCAATCTCCGCCGAGACTTGTTCTGACTTGTCCTGTTCTTGAATAAAGGAGTTAATTGAAATTTTCATTAGGCTCCGTATTCCTTTTTCAGCAGACGAGAAATAACAACTTTTTGGATTTGATTGGTTCCTTCAACGATTTGAAGAACTTTTGCATCTCTCATAAATCTTTCAACAGGATATTCTTTTGTATAACCAACACCACCAAGAATTTGAACAGCATCAGTTGTTACTTTCATTGCAGTATCACTTGCACGCATCTTTGCCATTGAAGCAAGCTTTTGATTAGAAGCTCCGTCATCAATTGATTTAGCAGCAGCTTGAACAAGTAGTCTTGCAGCTTCTACATCACAGGCCATATCCGCCATCATGAATTGTAGTCCTTGGAAGTCAAAGATTGGTTGTTTAAATTGTTGTCTCTCTAGCGAGTATTTAATCGCTTCATCAAGAGCACGAGTTGCACAACCTACTGAGATTGAACCAATAGCAATACGTCCCTTATCTAGGCCACTCATTGCAACTTTAAATCCTTCACCTTCTTTTTGTAGAAGGTTTGCTTCTGGAACAAAACAGTTTTCAAAAAGAAGTTCGCGAGTAGGTGAGATATTCCATCCCATCTTTCTTTCTTTTTTACCGTATGAGAATCCTTCCATTCCATCTTCTACGATAAATGCAGAAACACCCTTTGCTCCTTCGCCACCTGTTCTTGCCATTACGATATATGTTTTAGCAATTCCGCCAGAAGTGATCCAAAGTTTTGAACCATTTAGAATATATCCACCTTCAACTTTCTTTGCAGTCGTTTTAAGTCCTGCTGCATCTGAACCAGCTCCTGACTCAGAAAGTGCGAAAGCACCAATTGCTTTACCACTTGTTAATTCTGGAAGGTACTTTTGTTTTTGCTCTTCGTTTCCAAATGTATCTAGGATAGATTGAACCATTGATGAAACAGAGATTGTCACAGCATAGGCAACTGATGACTTTGCGATTTCTTCTAGAGCATAACTATAGTCTTGAACTGGAAGATTGAGTCCACCATATTCTTCTGAAACAGTCATTCCTGTGAAGCCTAGCTCTCCAAGTTCATTGAAGATTTCCATGCGAAATTTTCCTTCAAAATCATCGTGCTCCATATGTGGCTCGATTTTTTCAAGGCGAAAACGCTTAAGTCCTTCAACGATCTCTTTTTGCATCTCATTCATATTTATATCCTTTGAGTTCTTTAAATAATTTAATTCATTATAAAATCCACCTACAGTACCAAATAAATCATAAATGGTTAAATTTTATGAAATTCAGTGTTAGGAGCTTGTATTCTTAAATGTGATTACAGTATGTTATAAGATGTATCCATTAACTATGTTTTATTTAATGGATTTGTACGATACAATAGTACAAAGGGTGAAACTCCCTTCCTAAGCGCTAGCAAGGAGAATACAATGAGACACGATATCAATTTGGCCCATTCTGATAAGGCCAATGTAGAAGAAGTTGAGTTAACTAATTCGTTTCCCTACATGCTCTTGATTACCTCAATGGCCGTGATCACTATCATGCACTTAATTTTGTATCCATTAGCAAAGAAATTTGCAGCGAATTTCGCTGGTTTTTAAGTGTCCTGCCATAGAATTTTGTCGCTGAAGTCTTAGTCATTTCTTAGCTAAGTATTTGATTTTATACTTTTATTACCGAAATTCTTCGTTTCTATCTAGATAACTTTTATAATTTGAGTATGAAAACACTACAAGAATTTAGACCAACTCACAAAAATGTAATCAGCAACGGAAAAGCAAAGAAAGTTCGTGTTGCACGTAAAGTAAAGAAGGTTAAAAAGGGGAGTTCTTCTTTGAACCTTACAAATATTGCACTTGCCGCCTGTGTTGTTCTTATGGGTGTTGGACAATATAAGAAGTCATCTGAAGTGGCAAAGTTAAAAGAGGTGAATGCTTCTTTAACTCAAGAAGTTGCTAATCTTCAGATGAATTCGATGAAATATATGGCAGACAAGAAGATCCAAGAAATTTCAAAAGAAACTTTAAAAAGTAAAGTTGCTCACGTGGACTCATTGAATGCCATTATTGCAAAAAGTAAAGTTGACCTAGCTAAGGCCAACTTAGAAATAGATAAGCTTAAGAACCTAAAGATGTCTGAGTTACAGTACAAGACTCAACTTGCTCAAATTGAAAATGAGTATCAAAAACGTCTAGATGCACACAACAGAGCAAGCACTGAAACGATCACTCGTATGGGACGTAAGATGATGGCCGAAGTTGATAGTGCTGGTTTAAAGACGCGTGCACCAGCAAGTGCTACACGTCATGTTGTTCAATTTAAAGGAAATAAGCCTGTGAATGCAAAAGTTCTTACTAACCAAAAAAATGATGTTGAGTCAGATGAGTGGCGTTCAAATAATATGGAGCTCTAATTACTCTCAAATTTTAAAAGAAGATTCATTGCCATATCCTTTCGATATGCAATATCGTTAGGCAGCGCCCTGAAGTCCATTACATCAATCGTACTCATAAATTTCTTATATCGCTTAGATAGATCTTCTCTTGCCTTACTAATAAAGAATATATCGAGAAATGTAATATTATTTCTCGCAATCGTAATTTCTCTCATGCTGTTAAAATAAATCGCCATATTCTCAAGATAGAGTAGAGCAGCGATACTTTGATCTTCATTAGTCGAGCTGTTTTTTAAGTCACGCTCGTAGAGCGAGTATATAAACTCCTCAATTGTATTAACGTCAATTGGCCTTGCTACAGAGATTATTTGAGTGATATCACGTCTAAGACATGACTGATATTCAGTCAGCCTATCTTGTTGAATGCATTTGTCGTAATCAATCTTATCAATTCTCCCTTGGGCCTCTGAAGGAACTAGAAAGAGATAAGTTGGAATCGTGACTCCTAAGAATACGACAAATACAACGATAAATTTTATAAAATCTCTAAGCTTATTTCTTGTCATTAAAATATATTCCGAATCCAAATTTGATTTTAGATTTTGGATCTTTAGGTTCTACAACTTTAATAATAACTCTTCTATTTGGGTTAAAGAAAACTTTCTTTTTATTTTTTTCTTTTAACTTTTCTAGCTCTTCTTTTGTAATAAGAGGTTCAGAGTCACCCTTTGTTGTGGCCGCAAGTGTAGTCGGTGGAAAACCAAAGTACTCAAAACGAGAAAGGACTTTCGCGGCCCTTACAGCTCCTAGCTGCCACGGACCTTCGATTCCTGGAGCAATACTTCTTTCATCAGAGTCAGTATGTCCTTCAATCATAATACGATAGTTAGGATTCTTTGTTCTGATAATATCAATCATTGTATCAAGAGATTGAATACTGCTCTTACTTAACTTAGTACTCCCTTCAGGGAAGAGGATACTACTTGAAAATGAAATAATTAGCTCATTATCAACGAGTGATATTTTACTATTTTTTTCAAGTTCAGGGTGCTTTGATATTTCTTCTGTTAGCTCTGATAATTCTGTTTCTGAGCTTTTATACTTGTCCTTTTGAAAGGATGTTGAGAGGTCTTTTGCTTTCTTGTTAAACCCCACTGGATCGTAATTAGCAAAGGCCATCATCAGAATGAAGAAACATGCAATTAGGGTCATCATATCTGCATATGACGTCATCCAATCGCCATCACCGCCTCCGCTATCTTGTTTTACTGCTTTTTTCTTTACTGCCATTATTAACTCGCTGATTTCCAGTCTAGTCTTTCAGTTGGTAAAAGGAATGAGTTTAATTCTTCTGCCACAAGAACCGGGTTAGACTTGTCTAGGATATGCTTAATTCCTTCGATGATGATATTATCTTTTGTTTCCATTTGAATCTGAATATCTTCTAAGTTTTCAGCAATTGGAATAAATCCTAAGTTGGCAATGATTACTCCATATAGTGTTGTAATAAGACATACACCCATGGCCGGCCCAATCATTTTCATGGCATCGGCTCCACCAAGGTTGGCAAGAAGTACGATCATCCCAATTGTTGTTCCCATCATTCCAAATGCCGGTGGGAATTTACCAAGAGTCTTAATCTTTCTTGTATCTTCACTACGAATAGCATGCATATTAACTGCACGTTGTTCGAGAATTTCGATAATCTTTTCTTTTTGAAGGAATCCATCTGCGATTAATTCAAGACCTTCCTTAAGGAATTCATCGTTTGCTTTACCTGGTAGGTTCTCTGCAGCTTCACCTGAACGGTAAGCTTCACATATTTGCATGATCTCTTTGATAACTTCGGCCGAATTGACCATTTTTCCACCAAGAAATTGCTTAAGGAAAATTTTAAAAAGAGCACCAATCTTATTTAGTTGGAAAGCTACTGATGTAGCAGCGAAAGTCCCACCAATTACAATAAAGAGAGAAGGGCCATCGACGAAGAGGCCTAAGTTACTCGAAGACATTCTTAGTCCTGCAAAGAGAACACCGGCCGATATTATTAGTCCAATTAAAGAAAAAATATTCATTTATTCACCTTTGTAAATATTCATAACAAAATTTTACTATTTTTAACTACTTAGGTTAACTCTCTACGATATGGTCACTTTTTTCCCATCGTATATTAAAGTACTTAGAGCATTTTACTCATCTATGTAGAGGCAACTATGGTTGGCATCGGTCCTCAAGATTGAAAAGTTAACGATTTTACCAATAATCATTGTTCGGAATAATTTTCCTTTAATTTTAAGAACTTAAAATAGTTTTATTTTTATTCTATTATTAACGATGTGACGCTACGAGTCGTGTGCAATAATTTCACAATGTTTGGTATTGATATGAATAAAATTTTATTGATCTTAAGTTATTTTTTACTTTTTAGCTGTGTAGGTAAGGTAGAGGATGCAAACTCTGAATTAACAAAGGGGATTAATGATGGGGAGACTGTCATTAATTACACTGGGATTCAAGATGCTTTTCCAATAGCACACGATAAGGTTGAAATTTACTTCCCGCCGTCTAATTTAGACCCGTTAAAAGTAACATATATCATCAATTACGATGGTGCTATCGCTCCAATTACAGTACCAGGGCGAACTCTTGTCCCTGATTATCGAGGGTTTCTTCGCTATACAGTAACTGGCCTAAATATTAATGAACAATATGTTTTCAACGTTCAGGCAAAGGACGATAAGGGGCAGCAGTCAGTAAATGATGCCTTTAAATCTGTGACGACTTTTTCAAACCAAACTTCTAACTTTACAGGAATCGGTAGTATTAAAAATCTATCTGGTGGAGCTTCTAAAAACTCATTATTAATTGAGTGGCCGGCAGCTGAGCGTACAGGTGGTTATATTCCTGAAGACTCAGATGTTTCAAAATATGAAGTTGTCTTAGTTAATTCTGATACAGCAACTCCTGTTGCTTTTGATGATACTTCATTTACAGCACCAACACGTATTGTGAACTATGTTGATGGAAAGAAGATTTCTCAACAAGTTAACGGTCTTCTTCCTGGAACAACTTACTATGTAAGAGTAAGAGGTATTCACCATGGATATAGTAAATATAGTTCTGATCCAAGTTACTTTTATGAAAAGAATAATAGCTACTTAAGTGCAACAACTCTAAGTGATAGTGTTGGTGATATTCAAGTTGATCTAGATTCTTTTGAAGTTACAACACCAAGTAATAGTACAGGTAAAACTTCTCTTGATTTAAGTTGGGCAACAGGTATTGGTGCCATCGATCACTATCGAATTTATTACAAAGAAAATGGTACAGGTGAGGCGTGGTCGACATATAAGAATAGTCGTGATGATATATGTAATGGCCAAGAGACAACAGATCCTGCTTATTTTTGTAAGCAAGTTACATATGAAGATAGCAAGTCAAAACTTGTTGAGCTAGAGCCTTATACTTCATATGAAGTATATCTTATTATGTGTCTAGACTCTCTGTGTTCGCCAGGTAAGTCTATTATTTATAATTCTCCAAATGTTTATCGCACAAGCCCTCCGCTTGTAAGCTTTTCTGGAATTACAGAAGTTAATAACCCACGTTACCACTGGGCACTTAATGAAATCTACTTAAGTTATGAGCCAGTTGATCTAGCAAGTGGTGTTATCGATGGAATGTTAATTGAGGTCAAAGGAAGAAGTTCTGGAGAGCCATATATTGATACATTTATTAACTTTCCAGATGGAAATAATCCAACATCATTAAATCCATCAACTCTTGATTTTACTAATGGAACAGAAGTTTCAATTAGAGGGATCGATATTAACTCGACGGAAGAGTACTGCTTCGCTTTATTACCATTCGTTTACGTTGGAGATGTTGTAACTCCTAATCGTGACTCTGAAGTTGTTAGCTGTATTGTTCCACAAGTTATGACTCCTACATATGAAGACTTTACTGGAATTAGCTCTCTGTACTTTGACAGTTCAAATAATTCGGCGGCCATCTCATGGACTCCACCTGAAGAAGGTGTATACGACCGATATGTTGTCTTTATGAAGACAACTGCTGGAACATTCAGTTTCAGTGATGCTGTTAATGGCGATAATGACTACTTAAGATTTGAGGCAGAAGAGAATGCACTTGGAATTACGATTCCTTTCATTCCTGCTGGAACATATTACTTTGGTGCCCTTACTTATTTGTACCAAGAAGACAAATACTCTGAATTTAACAATAGTATTCAAACACTGGTGGTAGAGTAGTTTATGAAATTTTTATCAATTGTACTTAGTTTATTATTACTTGCCAGTTGTGTTGGAAAAGTAGAAGACGCTAATCTCGAAAATGCAAAAAATGCAGAGAGTGGAAGGCAGACTTTTCAATTTGCAGGTATTTCTAAAGTTATTCCAATTTCAAATGATAAGGTTGAAGTTTACTTCTTTCCTGCTACTGGGCCGGCTTCAGAGCTAACATATCTTATTAAAGTAAACGACGCGACAATTCCTATTGAAGTTAAGGCAGACTCTTTGTCTGTAAATGACGAAGGGATGTATCGTTTTACGGTACGTAACTTAAATGTAAATACTGAATATACATTCTCTGTCGGTGTACGTGATGGTAGTACTGGTAGTCAGAGTGAAAACGATGCAACCTTATCGGCCAGAACATTTTCAAATTACACGGCTGACTTCGCAGGGATATCAAGTGTCGAACCTCTTGTTGGTGCTGCTGGACAAAATACTGTTCTTGTAAAATGGGTACCGGCAGTGACTTTAGGGTCAACTTATAATCCAATGCCAAATGATCCAATTGCATATGAAGTCGCTTATATCGCTGCTGATGATGGAACAATTTCTGACTTATTCAATAATACACACCCAGCAATTCAAAGAGATCTAAAGCCTGGTGATATCACGGCATCTACTGGTGGAACAACTGAAAGAGAAAGACAAGTTACAGGGTTAATACCGGGTAAGCAGTACTATTTCAGAGTTAGATCAATTCATAAGAGTTATGGAGTTTATCAAGATACACAAGGCTATCGTTTTGAAGAAAATAATAAAATTGCTTCTGTTACGACTTTAGGTTCAGGTGGGCTTTTTGATTGGGATACACTCTCTCTTAGAGCGGCCACTCCAGACAAAAACTTAGGTCTAACTTCAATCGATTTAACTTGGACTCCTGCAGTAGGGCCATTTGAAAATTATAGAATTTATAATTATAAACTTGGTGAAGCAGAGGAAGATGTTGATCTTGTAAGAGCAAGAATTCCTGAAGAAATTGATGCTTCAATTATCGACCCATTAAACTTAGCTGGTGATTACCGCACTGCTAATGCAGATGAGTTTTCAAAAAGAATAGGAAGCTTAGAAGAGTATGATTACTACCTAACATTTGCAATCGCTTGTCGTACTCTAACTTGTGGTGATGGTGAGAGAATTATTGGGAAGCCAGTTTTCTATCGTGCCATACCTAAACTAGCTTCTTTTTCTGGGATCTTAGGGATTCAGAGTCCTCAAGATATCAACAAGCTTAATGAAATTACAATTAATTTTGATCCTCCTGTTATTGAAACAGGTTTTTTAAACGGATTTGATATTTACTGTTATGAGGGTGAAAGTGACGCAAGTCCAACTCTTCTAAACTTTAATGTTGCAAATGCAAGTGGAAAAGCTTCATGTGATGGACTTATCAGGCTAGATGATAATCCTGGAGATTATGCTGGATTTGGTTCATATACGAGTGTGCGCATCCAAGGAAACTTCTTTGGAGCTGGGGATACTGTAGCTGATAAAGAGTATTGTTTTGCGGCGGTTCCTAGTATTGCAGGGAATAACTTCTCTCTAAATGATGTTGAAAATGCGATCGTAAAATGTATTACACCAATTGTTAAGGTTCCAACAGTAGAGCAATTTCCAGGTGTTCTTAATGCATGTAACACGGGTGCCGATTATATTACTGTCGGTTGGGATGCTCCGACTGGTGGTATTTATGACAAGTACGCTGTTTTCTATAAAGAAAAAGACGGAAAGGTTTTCAAGTATACAGATGCCCTAGCAAATGATCCAGCCTACACTAGAGTTGATGATATTGTTGCAACAACTTATACGTATACAATTCCTTCTCTTGTTCCAGGAAAGATTTATCAATTTGGTGTTCTTCCTTATATTGACGGTCCATCTCCGATTTATGCAGATATCAACACTGGACTTGGTGAGTGTAAGATTGAAGTACCTAAGCCAAAGTTTGAAGAATGGGTTGATATTTTTGCGATTGGTCCAAAAGCAAATGGTATGGTTACACCAACGGGACCTGATCGTAATAAAGATTATATTTTAGAAACATTAAACGACAGTGGTCAACCAATTGAAGTTGAAGTTGATCCTTCAACACTAGCTCCAACAAGTAGTTTTGAAGACCAATTTGGAATTGCAAGTGGTAGTGCTCAATTTAGTGGAGCCTATGGTTCTAAAGATGGAGTGACAACTAATCCTCTACACCAATATTCAAACTCTGGAATCATTCGTATCGCTTGGAAGGATGTGACATTTACAAGTGGAACGCTTTCAATGCAAACTTTCATTGATGCCTATGAAACTGGAATGCAAAAGAAAGATCATAAAATTGGATATCGTGTTTACCGTTCAGATGATAATAAAATCACTTGGAAAGATATCACAAGTGGTGACTTCGATTACCAAACTCTGACGAATAAAGGTTTAATTCACCCAGCTGATTATACGGAAAGAAGTCGTACTAATGAAGTTCTTGAAACATATCGTGCGGTTATGTTTACAGATTATTCTGTAAAGCATATTCAGGCCGGCGACGACTATAATCACGCTCGTGTTTACTACTATAAAGTCGTTCCTGTCTTTAGAGGAGTTGAACTTGAGTATGAAAGAGAGACAACAAATCCTCAACATATTATTAAAGTTGTTCTTCCTCCTGAGAATATGGCCCTCGTTCACAGGCTAATGGCAAACCGCCAGCAATGTCGAGAACTTGGTAAAGTTCACTCAAAAGATATTAGTCAAAAATACACTTGTTCTTGGAATGGAGTTGGGGCCAGAGGTCTAACGTCTCCATGGATTAAAGGTTCAACGGTTTATGACTTTGGTCCAAGTATGCTAATTGACCGTTTTGAACTAGGTTGTAATTTCACTAGAGGGGATTATGCATATGAAAGAAGTAATTACTCTGGAACAATTCCAAACTTCACTGGATCAAATGATCTAGGATCAGGGTTTAAGGGCTGTTTTAACGGAAATCCTTCTAGCTATACTGCAGGTGTAAATCATCCTAATACTGGAGAGTCTTATACAGATCGTAGTCAGCTTCGTGTTGGTGATTGTTTTGGTGAAGATACCGCTTCAATTGCTATTACAAGTACAGCATGTGCTGATCCAGATACTGCTGATCGTAGAAACTTTATCTCTCCAGGACTTTCTGGTGACTTCACAGACTGTACTGATCCGGCCAATATTGCGACAAATTTCTTTGATCCATATGCTGGGAATGGAAGTTATGCTTCTTATAATGTGCAAAGTGAATTTGCAGCAGTTTACTACTCAAGGAATGCAGTTAAGAGTTATGAAGACCGTATTAGTCATGGTTACTATAGAGGAGCAGGTGGTGCTGCCCTTGCTGATGGAAATAACCTAAGAAATAAAAACTACCTTGGGCCATCACGTTGTATGATTAATATTCCTGTTTCGGATTCAACTGACGGGGATAAGCTAAAGCCAAGATGGATTGCTGTTAATAATCTTTCAACACTTGCTCATGGAGTAGATGATGTCGACATTCTTGATATGTCGATGAATGATATTCTTAGTAATAATAAGCTATTTGATTCTGGGATTAATGCAACTCCAAGTCCTGCTTATACTAATGTTGATGCATCACCACGTTATCGTGGAAATACAAAATTATCACGTGTCTTTTCTTCTAATGATTCAAAGCTTCCTCCACTAACAGGTCTTAGCCAGAATCAAGCCAATCGTGTGTGTAATTCATATGAAGTAAAGATTGGAACATATGATGATGATGCAGATGAATTTAAGCAAATTGGGCCAATAAGAGAAAAGAGGCTTATGCGTCGTGGAGAAGGGGTTACGGCAAGTCGTTATCCTAAAGATTTTGATGAAGCAGCTGTTGCAGAACTTGAGACAGGAACAAGAAATGATGCTCCTGTAACAAGTGGTGTAAATTTTGAAAACTCTTGTAATGTCTATGATAGAGACGTTATTAGTGGAGCAGCGACAAATCAGCAAAGATCGGGTGATCGCTTAATGATCAATATGCCAAGTAGTTACCAAGGAACTGTAACGACACCACGTCGTATACCTTTTATTACTGGTTCAAGCTTCTATGATAATGGTGGGACGCAATTTACGACTCAAGCCTGTACATCTCGTTTTGGTGTCCAAGATATTATTGGAAATAAGGCCGAGATTTCATCAGAACAAATCTTTTGTGGTTTTGATAGTGAAAAGCTAATGCTTGGAGCAGGTCTTGCCTCAAACTCAGTTGAGGCTCCAAATGGTGCTTACTATCTTAATACATTAATTTCTTGGGTTATGTCTGATACAGATACTGGCCGTTGCTCATTTGTTGAACCAGGTGGTGCAAGAGGTGGAAACTATCTTGTTAATGGTGCCTTTACTCCTATTTTTGACCTCTTTGGAAATGTTAATACTGGAGTCGCTGAATCTGTAAACTCAATTGACCCAGGAAGTGTTAGTTATTATAGAAATGGTGACGGATTCTTCCTAGACTTTGGGCAGGATAACTTTGCACCGAAACTTTCAATTAATGACACCCTAGCGATTAAGTGGGATCAAGATGTTATTGATCGTGCTCAGGATATCTCAACTGATCCACGCCGTGGCCGCTACTTTAATCCAATTATAGGTTTACCTCTAGAGTGCCAGGGGAGTTTATGTTCAGAAAGTTTAGATAATATGTCGATTTCTCTTGATACTTTTGTAACGGACTTTAGTCTCGATCCTTCGACAATGGATATTCCAAATTTCCCTGTCGGTGATAGTCAGATTTTCTCAGATGGGATGTCTGAAACTAGAATTAGTCGTAATGCGTATATGTCTCCTTCTTCGAGAGAGTACTTTTATGACTTTATTGAGACTGTTGATCCGGCGACGGACACATATGCTACATATTCGAGTACTCGCGGTGGAGCTCTAAAGTCCTCTCTGGATAATGATGGAACATCAGTTGACTACGTTAGGTGGAGTCTTTCTCGAACAACTCCTATCTATATGCTGAACTTTGGGGAATCGAACACAAAGAGTAGTGGACGTTACTCAGCGAAGTTTAATGCTAGAAGTGAGCACGAACAGATGAGAACTGAGTATTCAGCTGTTAGATGTGTTGTACGCATCGAAGATGAGTCTTATCAATAAAATAAGGTAGAATAAATGAAGAAGTACGTTTGGTTGATCTTATTCTTTTTTACAATAATCTCGTGTACCCCCGTCGAGAAGGCAGAAGAGACTGCTGAAATTTTAAATGACGGAGTTGATGGGACTGTTGAGTTCTCGGTTGTCGGTAATCTTGACCGTGGTGAGTTCCTACTAGGTGGTCTTGGCGATGAAATTCTTATAAGAGTAAAGAATAATACTGGTTATAACCTAAGTGATGCACAACTTTTAATCGATCAGGCTTCTTCAGCTGGGGTTAAGTTTTTTCCTGATGAAGCAGGAGAGTCAGAAAGCCCTGGATTCGGTGGAGATTGTGGTCTAGTTATTGCTTCTAAAGCAACTTGTTATTACAAGTTAAGATATGAAGCTCGTACCTCAGGAATTCACACTCAAGATCTTCAATTTAACTATAAGACTCTTATTGATAACTTTTCACAATCAACGCAGCTGAAGTTCTTAACAGGAACACCTGCTTCATTAGTATTTGAAGAGGAGACAATTAATTATTCATTTGGTGTTGTTGAAAGAACGGAGCCAAAAGTATTTTCTCAAAGACTTGTTGTTGTTAATACGGGGGAACTTAGGGCCCGCAATATTACAATGACTAAGCTAGATAACACAACGTCAAATGCGATTAGTATTGTTTCAAATACTTGTGGAACTGTACTCTTACAAAATGAAACGTGTGAACTTGTTGTAGAATTTGAAGCAAAGAACTATGGTGTTGGAGCACCTGATGGAAATGTTGACGTTGATTATAATTCAAATATTAGATTCGACTATGGCCGTGACCCAGAGGGTGGTATTAATGCTCTTAACGTTTACTTTGATGCCAAGTCAATTCGAATTGAAGGTGATATTCAAATCGGAGGTCTTCCTAATTTAAGCTTTGATGACCTTGTCGTAGGTAATATCGATACGCAAACATTAAAAGTTTCGAATAAAGGATATAAAGAAGCAATTGTTCTAAGTGTTGATGTAAGAAATGCTTCAAATACACTTATAGCTCGTTGTTTAAGAGATGATAGTACTGGTGGTGATAATCTTGTCTGTCGAGACCCTTCTGGAGATTTAACAAGTAGTGCAAGTGATCTTCCGCTAACAACAATTCCTTTTAAATTCTTTGATACAAGTAAGTGTTTTATTGATGTAAATGACTTCAACTATGTTCGTGGTGAAGATGGAAGAATTACAAATACAGCATTAAAACAAGTTGCTGGTAGAACGATTGCTGACCCAGGTGGTTCTTGTTTCTTTAACGTTACTTTTCATCCTAGTGTTCAGTTTGAAGCAGATGGAAATTTTAATAATTACCGTTTTAATGTTCATTATGATTCGACTTGGAAAGATAATGTCGTTATTAAAAATGACCTAGACTCAGATGAGAATAATTATGTTGTTGAAGATGCTAATTACTTGGCTGCTGCAAAACTAAGCTTTGACGTCATCGAATATAAGAATACGACATACACTAATTCGGATACTGTTGATAATGACTTATTTGATTATGATTTAGGACGTATCTCTCTAATTGCAAACTCAAACTATAAAGAAAGACTTAGGATTAGGGTTAATAATAGTGGTTCAACATTTGGCGAGGTTGTAAGTGTTACAGATGGGGCGCAACCTACCGCAAATGTTATTACTGAAACAAGTTATAATATTAATAACTACTACCAAAATATAAAAAACTCAGGATGTGATTTCCTAAATCCATATAATGGGCAATGTGATATTTTATTTGATCTAAATCCAATTGTATCAACGAATCCTGATAGTACTGCAGCTGAGAATGAAGAAAACTCATCAATGTATGATGTACTAGAAGCTTACCCTAATCGTTACAAGATCTTTAGAATCAAATATAAAGATGGAACGACTTATAATGATGATATGTCTCCTAGGACAGACCGTGAAATTGAAATGAAGATGCGTGGCCTTCTTGTTAGAAAAGGCTTTCTATCTTTCTCTGATTTTACAATGACTGAAGGGATTACTTTCCCTCCTGTTACGGCCAATGAAACACGCTATTTTCATTTAAAATTAGAAAATGTTGGTACTGGTGGAATTACTTATATTAATCTCAATACACCTGTAGTATTTCCTGGAACTTTCTTTTGGGCACCTGACTCTAGTACACCTCTATTTGGTGGTGAAATTGTTGATAACCCAAGCTCTGCGCTTGTAGCCGGTGTTGATAAGGATTGTTACGACTTTATGGACTTCGGTGGTGCTATGGGGCCAGCTGCTGCATCTCCAGGGACAAATGCTCCATCGCTTCTTGCTCCTGGAGAGGTTTGTAGTTTAACAATCGAATTGAATAAATTATCAAATGATAAACGAGAAGATAGCTATTACACTACCAATGATCGCAGGTGGCAACGCCACTTTTCGGCACCACTAAACGGCTCTCATGCTTTAAGAGAGTATAGTAGTGGAATGATGGTTCAAGACTTCTTTAATTTTGGATACTTTGATGGAGATGGAATTGCTGATGCAGGAACTGGGTACACTCCAGATCTAGATGGACACGGTGGATTCTATACAACACAAGATTATCCTGTTGCCATAAACTCGAGAAAATCAGCGGCACTTGTTCCTGAAGGGGCTCAGCCAATGATTAGTGCAGTTCTATGGCGCCAGCAGGTTAATATTCCTTCTCATTCACCTCTTGCAGGAGAATGGGGAAGAAGTTTTGGAAGCTATACCATTCCAGCAATGTATCGAGATCTTGCTAAGGGAACTGCTGCTGAACCTATATCTTACGCACCAACAAAGTCTATCAATAGAATAGCTCCTTATCGTGATACTACTTATGACTATGTTCTTTATGCCGGTACATACTATGCTGGCGAGACAGTTGAACTACCATTTCAGCTATATAATGCTGGAGAAAGACAGGCGTCTTCATTAGTTCAAATGTTAAATGGAGATAGTGAATTTACTGTAACCACAATGCCTGGGGTTGTAGGACAATCCTCTTTGGCAAATATTGAATTAAGTTTTTCTCCAGCGACACAAGGAACTTTTCAGACTGAATTAGAAGTTCAATATAGAGATGGATCTCAGACTCTAGTAGATCGTGATTCATATTCATATGCTGACAATATTAAGTCGCTTCGAATTCTTGTTGTTGCAGAAGCCGTAGCGGCAAATACGGGAAGAATTTCTTTAAAGACTCAAAAGTATACTGTTGAATATGATGAGCTGACTTCTTCTCATACTGAAACATTAGATCCAGCACAAACGAATCACAATCTTGTGATGAATGGTTATGATGCTGCAACAACTGTTGGTGTTGAGGCCGTTAGAGGTTCAAATGTTTATGCAAAAACTCGTCTTGTCTTTACAAATGAAGGGACAACGACAGTTAATAATGTGAAATTTAACTTAAAGACGTCACTTCTTGGTGCCATCCACGATAATAATGGTGCCGGTGTGGGATACTCTCTTGAATCTGTTAATTGTGGAGCAAGCTTAGCTCCGGGCGCTTCTTGTTTTGCTGATGTAAAGCATAAGGCCAGTATCGCAGAATTACCGTTAACAACTCGCTACGGTATTGTTTCTTATGATATTGGTACAGATCAGTACTATGCAGAATCATTTAGAATTCAATTTACAGCAGTCGATCCGGCCAAAGTAGCTGCCGGGAATTTAATCACAAATAATATTAGTGATGGTTCTGGTGGAACTATTCCAAATGCGTACTTTATTGATATTGGAACTTACACGAATCCAGCTCACCCGATTCTTTCAGCTTATCCAAGTGGATCTTTAATTAAGAATATTAATTTAAATAATCCAAGTGATGAGAAAGCAAGTTTCCTAAAAGAGTATAGGGAATTCGTTGGTAATCAAAGTGCAACGATTCCAGCTGGGGACTTTCATACAATTTACAATCAAGGATTTATCCAGGTTGAATTAAATCGACCTTGTTTCTTTGGTGATGATGAAGGTGGTGCCCTACCTGAAGAGGAATGGGGATTTAACGCAAATACAACGAGTACTTGTACAATGAGAGTAACATTCACATTTGATGAGACATACCTTGGGGAGTACGTTGATGAAAGTGAAAACTATGCCATTTTAAAATACTACGATAGTAAGAGGGCATCAGTTTCTACACTACCAATTTATGTCAAAGGATTTATTGAACCAAATCGTTCAAATGCAATGACGAATGAAATTTTTAATGTAGAAACAGATGATACGGGAAGAGTTTATTTAGAATGGGTTGACTTCGCACCAATCAATAATGACTGGGGACCAATTATCTCATATCGTGTTTACTATAGTGAGTTTGAAAGTAGTTTAAGTGACCTTTTCAACTCGACGGGATTAACTTTTGTTGAAACAGCGGGAATGACTCCAAATGTTGAAATTACAGGGCTTCTCCAAAATCGATTCTATTACTTAAGAGTTGTTGCTGTCAGAGAAACATCATCTGGTAAACAATATATTTCGATGCCTAATGGATTCTCAACGAAAGAAGTCGTTGTACCTGATGAGACTGCAATTTACGATTATTCGAGAGGGTTTATTATCGATAAATTTGCTCTACCTGAAGGATCTGGTTCGCCAACTTTCATTACTAAGTCAGAGGCCATTGAAAATTGTGAGGGAGCGACTCGTACAATTAGAAAAGCAGGTGGTAATAGAAGTAGAGCAAAAGAGCTTATAGATTTAAATGATTACTACTTAATTAATGGTGATGATGCTAATAGTGATTATCCGTTCTTTGCATTCCCACATTGGCTGGCCGATGCGCAAGAGGATATAGCACCATTATTTCCTGGCTTTAGTTGCGATTTAACAAATATGCACAATGAAGAAGATAGTATTATGTTTATTAAGAGCTGCGATAATTGTACGTGTAATAGTTTATCAAAAATTGTTGGAGGGGAAGACTTTCCACTCGATACAATTATTTATGCTTACGACGACTTTAGTGGTGCAGCTAGATGTCGTGTTTCACAAGATGATTTTTAAGTAAAGAGGCAAGTATTATCTAGCTAATTTTGTTGGATAATACAGCTCTCTTTTTTTATTTAATTCTTAACGAAATCTTAATGATTTGTTCAATAAATTCACGTGTTTTAAGAGAATTTTGCCCCGTATTATTTAGTATTTAATTAACTTAGAATATTTATGTGATGAATACGTTTTACATTTATATTCTAACATTTTTTCTCTCTTTTTCTTCTTTTGCCGAGGAAGTAAAAGTTGTTGCAACTGAAACTGTTCAGGAAGAAGAAGTCACTCCCTATATGATGATTAGAGTGACTGAGGCAAAGGGGATCGACAGGCGAGACCTTGCTCTAATTCGTAAGTCTGCAATGGAAATTGTTCTTGGAACTTCTTCATTTGAAATCTTAATGGGAGATAGTGCAGCAGCAGTTTATCAAAATACTTTTGCACTTGACCTTTCGACAAAGAAAAAACGTAATAATTCATATGTTCTCGACTTTAAAATCTTAGACGTTCAAAACGGAAAGACGGTAACGCAAGTTTTTAATGATAATGTTCCTAGAAAGAGATTTCATTTAGAAGTAAGAAAGCTACTCTATGAGCTATTCTATGGTGACGGTTCATCAAGCCTTAGGCCTCCAAAGGAAGACCCTAAGAAAAAGAAGGCTAAGAAGAAGTTAAAGAGTGAGATTGTTTCAGCAATCAACTCTCTCAATTCACCACGAGTAAATGATACGAATGCTGTAAGCATTTTTTCTGTTGATGAGTCTCCTGTTGTCGAAGAGATAATCGTTGCTGCAGATATCAAAAAGATTGATAAAAAGAAAAAAGAAAAGAAGAAGGCGAAAAAGAAAGAAGAGAAAGTTAAAATTAGTAATTTCAAATCTCCTGATCTCGACCTAAGGATGAATGCTAAGCCTGAAAAAGTTGAGGCATCAACACTTACGTTAATACCAGATAGCTTCTATGCAATTGGTTATTTAAAAGAGACAACATTAGCTTCAAATACACTTAATACAAGTGAAGTCGTTGATACTAGAACTAATCTTACAAGTGTGAATATTACGTACCTAAGTAATTACAAGGTAGAGGAGTGGCAAGAATACTTCTCTGTAGGTGGTTCGTTTTCAAATATTCTTAGTGAGAACCCTTATGGGATCTCTCCTCGTATGTCTGTTTACGGTGCATATAATAAGCTACTTCTGGGCGATTCATTTTTTGCTTCAGTTGACGCTGAATATGAAAGTATAAGTTTTGCCAATATTAAAGATAGAGGGACGGGGATTGCCGGATTTTCCAATAGTGTCTTTTGGTTTGGTTTCGGTTTTAAATATATCAATGAGCACTTTGCAAAGAAGACTGTCATTGAAGGCTTCTTTAAGAAGGCCCTTATTGGATCATCTGACTTGAGTACGACAGGGGACTCGACACCATTAGATGGTGATAAGTACGTGTTAGATTTTTCAGTGAATTTATATAAAAATTTTGGTCTTGGTGGGTATATTGAAGTTGTAAATCTCGCTTCAGCAGCAACATCAGCTTTTGATACTTCTCACCAGATTTTTGGCGTAAGGCTAGTTTATAATTAGGAATGATTACTATGGATTTTAAGGACAAAATTGAAAGCCTATTTTCTTCTTCGGTACCTGAGGTTAAGCCAATTCAAGAGGAAACACTAATTTATTTTGGTGATAATCAAAGGCAGCAGGTTAAAGATTTTTCAATTTTTAGTAAGTCTTTTAAGGATCAATGCTTAAAGGCACTCAAGATCAAGAATGTTGAAATAAAGATCTTACAGAATTGTTTAGAGAAAGAGTTAATCAATGCATACCTTGTTCAAAAATTATTAATTGATGAAATGAAGCTTTTAAAGAAAGTCGTAGGGGATATTACTGGGGTGAAACTCTATGTTACACCTAGCTTTATGACGATTCAGCTTTGTGACATTGGAAATATCAGAACGTCGGTAAGTAATATGCAAAGTGATATCTTTGGTAGACGTGGACTTAAGAACCTTGTTGCAATTAGGCTCACTCGTAGTGCTAAGAAAACGAATTTAGTTTTAAAAGTTAAATATAAAAATATTGATGAAAAAGATTTTCTACAGTTTAGAAATCGTGAGGTATTAAATGAAGTTCTTTGATGTGGCAGATAACACAAACCAAAAGGTTGAATTAGATAAGACAGTTAAAAAGACTAAGGTCTTTAAGAACCTTCCTGGTATTGCTTTAGTTGTGATCGATGAAAATGACCAAGTAATCAAAGTTAATTCTGAATTCAGAAAAATGTTTAATAATGTAAACCTTAAAGGTGGAAATTGGGATATTTTCTTTAAAAAGACATTTCGTAAAGAGAAGGGACTTGCTGACACAAGTAACCTTTTCAAGAATTGCAATGATATTCTAAATGACTATATCATCCACACATCAATGGATGAGACGACAGGCTACCGTTATGGTTGGATTTATAAAATCCCTGTTGATGTTATGAATAAGGTTTCTCAAAAGAGAACGGCCCTTATGGAATCAAAGAAGCTAGATGCTTATAATCTGATAGAAGATGAAGTTTTTGGTAAGCGACTAAGTTGGATTAATAATAATCTGACACTATCTGATTTTCAATATGCTGATGATTGCGTTCTTTATTCAAATAGTAATGAAGCAAAGATGCTACTAAGAGACTTTGTCGAACTTCTGTATGGTGTTTTAAATATGAAGACAGAAGAGTCTCATTGTACAGTTGAGTTCTCTAGAGGGAAAAACGGATTACAAATTACAGGTGTTTTCACTAGCTTTAACTTCTCGGATGGTGACTTTCAGTCAAATATTAGTTGGCATGGAAGAAAGATGCGTCTGAATGATATCTGTAAGGTGATGGAGTCACGCTTACCAGATCTTTATACTTCTCTCTATGTAAAGAACTTTAGAGCTGATCATCAGTCAAAGCTAAAAATTACTTTAAACGTAAACGATATCGATGGTGTTAGATGGCACGTATCGAGAGGGACTGCTGGTGGCCTTTAAAAAGCTATTGATTCTTGGTCTTTTAAGCTCAAGTCTCCTTGCAAACGAAACATTCTATAATTCTGCTAGTATTTCACTAGGGATGATGAATTACTCTGTCACACCTAATGAAAGTACTCTTCAAAACACTGATGGTACTTCAACAGGTGAGGAAAGTGCTGATGCAGCAGCTGCCGCAGTATCTGCTATTTCAATTCAAGTTAATTGGGAGTTCAAGTCAGAATTAAAGAAAAGTTACTATATTAGTGGTGTTCTTCCAATGATGTCTGCAGAAGGGACGGGAGTCTATTCAACTGTTGTTGGAATGAATTGGTACTTTGGTGATATTGGTACGAAGTATTCATATACAAGTAATGGTCAAAATCTAACGATAACACCAACAAGTAAGTATTACTGGGGTGCCTTTGTTGGCCCAGGTTACGTTATTTATAATACTGACTCTGCTAAATACTCAGATATTTTCTTTGATTTAGGAGTAAACCTAGGCGCTGGTTGGCGTTGGGGTAAGAATAGAACAATTAAAGCTGAAGCGGCAGTTAGTCGTGCAACAGGAATTAAAACAACTGGAATTAAAATGGGGGTATTTGTAGGTATTAGCCAATATCTATAAATAAATTTTTTAATGAAGTACTTATTACTATTATTACTATCTACATCTGTATTTGCTGCTAAGTTTAATGTTAAGTCTGATCCAAGTGATTGTGACGTATACGTTATTGATAAAAATGGTAAAAGAGTTTCCCTTGGAAAGACACCTTACGAAACTGATGTAGAAACGATGCAAACAAATTATGGTGCAAATGGGCCAGTTCAAATTGAGGTTTATAAACCTGGGTTTGAACCATATAGTTTATCTGTTCCAATGCTTGCAAAGTCAGATATTGATATCAGCGCCAACCTAAAGGTAGAGAAGGATATTGAATTAGCACAGGATTTTGACTTTCTTGTGGGTGATTTATTTGATGTACTAAGGTTGATGAGAGGGAAGAACTTTGATCTTGCTTTTGCTAAGCTTGAAAAACTTGAAGTAAAATTTCCTCATTTTTCAATTATTCACGAAATGAAAGGCTCTATTTCATATCTAAAGAAAGATTTTAAAAACTCTCTTGCTTTCTATCGTAAAGCGTTTGGGATTAATCCTAAAAATAGAGAAGCATATAAAATGAAAATTTACTTAGAGAAAAAATTTAATGTTTCTAAGAATGAAGGAGGTAAATAATGAAAAAATTGGCTTTTATCTCATTACTACTACTTTCTTCTGCGGCCATTTCAAATCCAAAGATGAATGTCCTGCCAAGTCTTGAATGGCAAAAGAATGAACTTGAAATGAAGGTTCATGATAAGTTACAAAGAGGAACCGAGGTTATCCTCGGACATGAGCATTTCTTTGTTGATGTTGAAATCGTAACGAATACTCCTGAAACTCCAAACTTCAGTATTCCTTTGAATCCTTCACCTCAAGGTGGTGCCGGAGGTATTGATGGAAAAGGTGGTAAGGAATTAGATTTAGCGGATGATTCTGATCAAGCTAAATCAGCTGAAGATGGTAAGACAAAGTCTGATGCTGAAATTAAATTTACTAATGATGTTCCAGAAACTGATTATGGTGAAAGTATTGTTTTTTCTCGTCTTGGTATGGAAGCACCACTTATTGATGATTTTAATGATTTCTCACCTTCAGGTAAGATCTTATTAACAATGGGGGATAACTCTAAAGATAAGATTAATAAAATGAAAGAAGACTTCTCTAAAGAAAAAGAGAAACTTGTTGATCAAATTAAGAAGCTGAGAGATGCATCTAAGGCCAAGCCTAGTATGATTGAGCAGATGTGGAAATATAATACTTCTATTGATATTTTCAAAAATATCTCTGAAATTAATATTTCTGTTCGTCTACCAAATGATATTGCTAAAGACGAAAGAGTTAGAATTGAAGGGCTTATTAAGTCAATTAAGCTTGGTGTAAATGATATTACTCCTAACTTTAAATTCTCTTATACGATTAATGTTCCTCAAAAAGAAGATGTAATTTCTAAAAGTGATTTCCTAAAGGCACTAAGTAGCGTTTCAAATATTATTGCAATCGTTCTTGGGGTTCTATTAATTGGATTTGTAGGGAATCGTTTGATTTCTAAATTCTTTGAACTTAATAGTGCTGCTCAAGCTGGTGGTAATTTTACAATGCAAAGTGATAGCTCTGATTCTGATGATGATGGGGGAGCTGGAGAAATGTTGGCCGCTGGTGGTGGCGGTGGTGACGGCCTTGGTGGCGTACACTCCCTTAATGGTATTGAAAGATTTAAGGTTTTTGCAGATAACACTCCTCAAGAAGCAATTCTACTAGTTAAGAAATGGATTGCTCAAGATACAAAGAGTGGGCATGCAGCTCTTAGAGCTCTCGTACAGCAAATTGATAATAGTGCACTAACAGATGTATTTAAGATGTTAAGTGAACCTGAAAAGGCAAAGTGGAGAGATCTACTAAATAAACCACTTAATGCAAGCGAGTTATCACTTGCAAATGACTATATTAGTAATCAAATCGTACAAAGTGTTATTCTTCCTTCTCTAATCGAAGATCCAAACACTTACGATTTACTTCTTAAGCTTAATGCTGACATGATTAACCAGATCTATGAAAAGGATCCGTATATTGTTTCACTTGTTCTTAACGCTCTAAGTGAAAGCTTTGTCGCTGAAGTTCTTTCAAGTTGTGATACTGAAACAGTAGATCAGATTTTAATGTCGTCAGTAATTATTAAGGAGCAAGAGGTTAGAGATAATCAGGCCCGTATTAAAGAAGTCCTTTCTCAATATGTTGAGTCTAAGTCGAAGCTTCCATTTGTTGAGAAACTATACGATATTCTTCCAAATGTTTCGTCGGCCGTTGAGAGAAGTATTTTCAATACACTTAAACAGAATATCAATGTTGAAGAGTTCACTGAACTAAGTCAGAAGAATTTCCCTTCTGAGCTTGTAAGTGAGCTACCGACGAAATTTTTAAAAGAATCACTTGCTACCTATGACCTAGGAAAGAAAGTTTCATTACTTTTCCCAATGGAAGAATCTGAGAGAATGTATTATTTAGACCTTTTTGCGCCTGATGGTACTAAGGCCCGTGACCTTATGCAAATTGAGTTTGATTCTGTTGAACGTGATGAGATGAGAAAGAGCAAAATCATTGCTGGCAAAGATGATAGCTGGCGTGAGTTTGTTAAGTTCGTACGTACTCGAATCACAAAAGAAAAAGATGAGAAGACTGAGATCGAAAACCTTGTCCATAATTGGGCCCAAGAGTTATATGGCTCAGTTGAGACTCGACCAGACTTAAAAGTAGCATAATAAAAAAAAGCAGCTCTAAGAGCTGCTTTTTTATTTCTTATTTTAAATTTCTATTTAGACTTGAGCTGCTTTTAGAAGATTCTTAGCGATAATCATGATCATAACCTCATTAGTTCCAGCACCAATTTCATTAAGCTTATTATCTCTCATCATACGCTCAACTGGGAACTCTCTTGAGTAACCGTATCCACCGTGTAGTTGGATAGCATCAAGAGCGATCTTCGTTGCCATTTTTGGAATTGCAAGCTTAACTTGAGCTGCAACAACTGGCCCCTTTTCTCCTTGGTCGTAACGGTAAGCTACGTTGTAAAGGAAGTTTCTCATCATCTCTGTTTCAGTTGCCATTTCAGCGATCATTTTCTGGATCATTTGGTACTCACCAATTGTTTTTCCAAATTGTGATCTTTCATTTGCATATTTAATACACTGATCAACACATGCTTGGGCGATACCTAGTGAGATACCAGCGATTGTGATTCTTTCAATCTCAAGGTTTTTCATCATGTGGTAAATTGAATCACCTTCGTTACCAACAAGTTGCTCAAGACCTACTTTAGCATTGTCAAAGATAAGTTCACCTGTTGGAGAAGCACGCATACCCATCTTGTGGATTGGGCTTCCAAAGTCAAAGTGACCTTTGTCCTTTTCTAGGATGAAAGTTGAAAGGTTCTTTCTCTCTTTTCCTGTTCTTGTATAGACGTAAGCGATATCTGCGTATTGTGCATTTGTGATCCACATCTTCGTTCCATTTAGAAGGTAGTGGTCATCTTTTTTCTCTGCTTTTGTTTGAATACCAACTGCATCAGATCCGTATTCTGGCTCAGACATACCCATACAACCGATATGCTCACCAGTAATTAGTTTTGGTAGGTATTTTTCTTTTTGTTCTTTAGAAGCGTTATTTTCAATATTGTTAACACAAAGGATAGAGTGGGCAAGGTAAGAAAGAGTTGAAGAAGCACATGCTTTTCCAAATTCTTCCATAACGATTGTTGCAGCAAGGGCACCCATTCCAGCACCACCGTATTCAGGATCTGCAGTAATTCCAAGAACTCCAATTTCACCCATTTTTTTGAAAGCATCCATGTTGAAACTTTCTTCTGTATCATGCTTTTCCGCTACAGGAGCAAGCTCTTGTCTTGCAAAATCACGACACATTTTTTGGATTTGTTTTTCTTCTTCTGTGAAATACCACATACTCTGTCCCCTCTGTCATTTTTTAATCAAAATAACTTACCGTGTCTTACATCCTATGGCAATAATGCCACAGATGTTTTTAGCCAATAGACTATATTTAGTGAGAAGATAAAAATTGTAAGTACTTGAAATTGTCAAAGTGTTTTACATGACCTACAATTTTTTTAAGGAGTCGATTGATGCTTACAACACCTGTAGTCAAGGATGAGGACACGGTATTTCCAGGGGAGAATTGGTTTTTCTACTGGAAAACTTCAGCTTCTCTTTGGAAATCTAAAATTGAACAAACGTCTTTAACAGATAAGATTATCGTACCGATAAATTGGAGCTTCCATACGGATACCGGCGATAAGATTGATTTTGCAAAGCAAAAACCTGAGACGGACTTCAAGCGCCTATATGATATTTGTAAAGAGTTGGATAAGGAGATTATCTTTCTCTTACCTGTTTCACCCGTACCATATCTTCCAAATGGTGGTATTCCGTACCTCTTAGCAAGAACTGCTAGCTGTGATCAGTACGGCCTTAACCGTGCAAGTGCAGATAGTGATGGAACAATCCATAATTTCTATAGCTTCTATGACCCTCGAGTTTATAAAGGCTTTACTCGTTTTTGTTCAGAACTAAACTCATACTTTCAAGAAAGTGGAATTAAAGCACCTTTGTGGGGGGCCAACTGCGGTCATTACTCTCATGGCCACTTCAACTCTTATATTTTTGATCGCTCAGTAGCGTTCCAAAGTGGTTTTAGTCGCTTTGTTGAAATGAAAAAGGGTGAGCTTAAGCTTGAGAAGATTACGGCCGAGCAAGAACATGAGTTTATTATAGAGTATAATGAAACGATTTCTCGCATCTATATCGATATTGTTAAGCATTCGATGGAAAAGAATTGGCAAGGTGTAAAGAACTTCTCTTTCTTAGAAGGCTCGATGAACTCGATTGAGAATCGTATGCTTGATCAAGTGAGTGATACAAAGATCATTGATGATGCTCTTAAGAGTTTAGACAATGGAATTCTTCCGTCTTCTATTCTTCTTCCTAATCGCAATAAGAATGGGATTTATTCTGATTTAAAGAAGCAGGTTATTAACTCTTCTCGTTTAGATGAATTCTATAATGATAAGACGATTATCGCAGATAACGACTATATTTTTAAAACTTCAAATGCAGTTAATATTTTCCACAATGTGAAGGACTTTAAAAGTAAGGAGCTAATTGCTTTTTCTGGTTTTATCGACTTTTGTAAGAATCAATTCAGTTGGAATTATAGCTATAGCGATATTAATGAATTTCACTGGGAAGACTATGTTGAAAGTCCATTTCAGTTCTTCTACTTCAATGGAAAAGAGATTAATGCTGAGCTTCTAGGTAAGGTCCTAAAGCTCTTTATGAGCGGCGGTAAGGTACTTATCGATATTGCTTACCTTGAAAAGAATTTAAGAAGAAGACTAGAGTCTTTCTACTTGGAAAATGAATTAAGTGTCGAGAAGATTCGATTTATAACTGAGATTAATACTGTCACAATGGGTGAGGGGCGACTGCTTATCTTTAACTCAAATGATTTTCAAGAGTGTAGTGACGATGAGCTCAATACATTTTGGAATAAAGTAACGAAGAGTATTGGTTATATTGGCTGTGATATTTCTCAAAGCGGAGAAGTTCGCTACAAATGGCAAGAAAGGGCCATTGCTTCTTCTGATCTTAAATATGATAAGGTAAAGCGTATTAGCTTTTTTAATCCTTCAAGTTATAAGCAAAAACTTAATATTAAATATCCATCGGAATACGTTTTCCAAAAGATGATCGATCAAAACCATGTTGAGATAAATAATACTCCACATGAGATTGAATTGAGCTTCATGCCTAAGGGAAGTATTTCATTAGATTTTGGGATAATTTCGGAGTAGAGATGGGTGCAAGTGATAAAGTTTTATATGTAAGTTATGTCTATAGTGAAGAGCACAGTCTTTTCTTTATTCGTTCGATCTTTACTGCAAAGTCATCAGTTGACTTTAGTGAAGTTGAGCTTGGTCCTCGTATGGAAATAACTTCAGATGGCTACCTTAGTGGATTCTTTGATGAAGATGAATTAACGAAATTTGCTTATGATCTTAGTGATCGTCTAAAGCAAGATAGGGTATGCTTAATTTCTCCAGATTGCTTTAATAAAGTTTTAGAAACAACTAAGAAGATTGGTGGATTACTTGAAGCTTTTGTTGAGCATGGAAATGTCTTAGAAAACCCTGAAAGAGCAAAGAAGGGATTCCTATCGAGTTTTATTCGATAGGAATTCTAAAGCTAGCTTGCAAAGGCTTGTGATCTGATCCTTCGATATCTCCTAGAACTCTAGCTTCAATTAGTTCAAGGTCACGATACCAAATGTAATCTAGTTTATTACCAAGCCACTTCATACGATCATCAGGGCCTGTGTAGATAGCTTCTTTAAAGCCTTCTCCATTCAAAATACCTCTCATCATCTTAATTTTAGATTTTGAGTTAGTGTTAAAATCACCAGCAAAAACAACTGGGCCATTTGTCGTTCTTATATAGTTAATAACTTGGGCAATTTGTTTTTTTAGAGATTTCTTTCTGACAAAATTAATCGCATGAATATTAATAAAGGTAATGTTACGGCCATCTTCAAGTTTATACTGACTTGCAAGAGATAGCTTCGGTGTGCGAATAAATGGTTCTCTTACTTTACTTCTAAGAGGTGTGATTGTTATTGCAGGATACTTTGAAATATTAGTAACTCCTGTGTTGTACTTTCCCCAACTAATAAATGAAGTGGCCAAAATGATTTCTTCATCTTCTGGAGTAAAGAGGCGCTCCTTCATCTTACCTTTAAAGCTAAACTCTTGCCCTAAAAGAATATCGCTTTCATTCAGCAGTTCTTCAAAGTCTTGGCGCCAGCTTTCATTCTTTCCTTTATACATATTCCAAGCAGTGATCGTGAATTCATTAGGAAAAGGGCAGTCATGGCATGAAAGGCCTTGCTTTACTTGAATGATCTTATCTGAACTTGGAATTTTGTGAATGAGCTTTTCTTGTGCAAAAGATGGTGTTGCCAGTAAGGCAACGGCTAAGCTTATCATAAGCTTTTTCATAACAAATCCTTTTGTTTGAATCTAATCTTTTAATATCTTTAATTATCTATAAGAGAATACAGATGTGCAAAGAAATGCAGCTAAATTTTTCTTTTTATAAGCTAAACTGTCAAAGCTAATACCTAATCAATTAGCTCGAACTCTGCCTGAAGAGGAGTGTGATCAGATCCTTCAACCTCTCCAAGAACTCTTGCTTCCACTAGATTAAGTCCACGATACCAAATATGGTCAAGAGGCTGACCTAGGAATGTCATGCGATCATCTGCTCCAGTATAACGGGCCTGTTTGAAACCATCTTTTTTAAATAGCATATTCATGATGAGAGTTTTTGTTGGAGCATTAGTATTAAAATCACCCGCAAAGATAACTGGGCCTTTGATATTTTTTACAGCTTTTAGAAGTGTTGCTATTTGAATTGTAAAAGGTTGAATACCGACAAAATTGAGAGCGTGGATATTAACAAAAGTAACATCTTGTCCATTCTCTGCTGGATATTGAGTCAAAACAGAAAGCTTTGGTGTGTTAACAATGGGCTCTCGATCACTACTTTGAAATGCCTGCTTTGTGACAGCTTTTATAGTTGAACTGGTAAAGACACCGGTTGCTTTTCCATCTGTATTATAAAATGAAGTTGCTAGTACACTTTCTCGCTGGCCGCTTGAAAGTATCTCCTGCATTTCTCCTTGTAGTAGGAATTCTTGACCAAGGATGATTTCACTTTCGCTTGCTAGCTTTAGATAATCTCTTGCCCAAGAAGGCTCTTTTCCTTTGTACATATTCCAAACTGTCACATTAAAACGCGTCCCAAGCTTACACTCTGTGCAGTTAAGTGACCCCTTTATGGAAATTAAATTATCTTTTGAAGGAACTCTATAAATAAGATTGGCCATATTATTTGCGGCCAAGACAGATCCTTGAAGTAGCAGAAGGGATGTGATCAATAGGCCAAGCTTTCTCATATTTATTCCTAATTATACTGTTGTCAGCAAATCTTGTTGTATTTGAGGTTTAATAGACCAAAGAATAGGCTAAATAGCAAAAATTCTACAGAGGAGCTTGTAATATTTAGTCCCTGACCATATAAATGTCACCTAATATTGGAGAATCATATGCAAAAGCAGCTTTTTTACTCGCTTTCACCTAAGTCTTTGAAATCATTCCTTGTTGAGAATGGTCAGAAGCCTTTTGTGGCAAACCAAATTCTTCAATGGGTCTATGAGAAACACGAGTACACTCCTGAGGGCTGGTCAAATATTTCTAAGAATCTTAAAGAGCTATTAGAAGAAAACTTCGACTTCACACTTCCTAAAATTGTATGGAATGGACTTTCAAAAGATGGCACGAGAAAGTTTCTTGTGGCCATGAGAGATGGGAAAACTGTCGAAACTGTTATGATTCCGGCCAGATCAAACCGTAAGACTCTTTGTGTTTCTTCACAAGTAGGGTGTGCTATTGGTTGTACTTTCTGTCATACGGGAACAATGGGGCTTATGCGCCACCTTGAGGCCGGTGAAATTATTGGCCAATTTTTAGCTGTAACGAAATTTCTAAGAGAAAAAGTTGGGCCAGAAGAGCGACTTTCTAATGTTGTCTTTATGGGTCAAGGTGAGCCTCTTCATAATTTTGAGCAAGTAAAAGCAGCAACTGAACTTATGGTTGATGAAAAGGCACTAGGCCTTTCTCAAAGACGTGTGACAATTTCAACATCGGGACTAGTTCCTGCAATTAAGAAGCTAGAAGAATTCCCATCAGTTAATATTGCTATTTCTCTGCACGCTGCTCACAATGAGATTCGTACAGAGCTTATGCCAATTAATAAGGCCTATGATCTGGACAGACTTCTAACGGCGATTAAGGAAATTCCACTTAAGGCCCATCGTTATATTACTTATGAGTACCTTCTAATTGATCAATACAATGACCGCGCCGAAGATGTTGAAGCACTTTTAAAACTACTTCCTAAGAAAGTATCTAAAGTGAACCTAATTCCTTTTAATGAATATCCTGAGTCGAATTTTAAACGTCCAAGTGTTAGTCGTATCAACTGGTTTAAGAATCAGCTTGATAATGGTGGAATCACGACGACAATTCGTACGACAAAGGGGAGTGATATCTTAGCGGCCTGTGGCCAACTTAAGAGTGAGCTAGAAAAAGATCTAAATCTTTGGAAATAAGATTACTTCTTATTTTCGTAATCCCAATACTTAACTTTTGTATTCTTAGAAGATGGAAGACGCGTCGATTTTTCTGATTTTGAGTCATCTTCAACTTGATAGGAGTCTTCCCAAGATTCTTGAGTCTTATGGTGGACTACTTTCTTTTTAAATGAAATTGGTTTTTTCGCTTCTTGATAAAATGAAGGAGCTTCATACTTCTCAGCAAAAACAAAGCTAGACTGAATTACTAGAGTAATTATGGCAATTGTTTTAACGCTGAAACCTTTCATATATCCCTCACTTCGCATTCGCGGTTTTATTCCTATATCTTTTCGGATAGGGACAAATTTACTTTAATCGGCAAGTTTGTAACATGTTAAAAAGTTTACGAAATCCAATATTTTTGGGAAGATAGAAGGGTAGATTTATAAGCTCAGGGAGGATGCTTTGTCGAATACTAAATCAAAAGATCGCGCGGTCATAGGCCTTATGGCAATGGTTGCAGTTTTCTTCGTTGTACTAATATTATTTTCAGCTTATACCGTGACAATTTTCAAAGGAAATAACGATCTTGCTTCGTCGAGTAAGAAGTCTAAAGATAAGATTGCCCTAATTGAAGTTGAAGGTGTCATCATGGACGCTAAGAAAACGATTCAACTTCTTCACCGTGCGGAAGCGGATGAAGCAGTTAAGGGAATTATCTTAAGAGTTAACTCACCAGGTGGTGCTGTTGCTCCAACTCAAGAAATCTATCAAGAAATCCTAAGAATTAGAGGAGCCGGGAGTTACGCTGAAGTAACAAAGAATCCTAAACCAATCTATGCATCATTCTCATCAATCGCAGCAAGTGGTGGTTACTATATTGGCGCAGCAACAGAGAAGATTTGTTCATCTCCTGGAACACTGACTGGATCAATTGGTGTCATCATGCAATTCGTTGACCTTTCTGAGTTATACAAATTTGCCATGGTTAATCCACAAACGATCAAAGCAGGACGTTACAAAGATATCGGTCAACCTAATCGTTCGATGACTAAAGAAGAAAGAGCTCTTATGACTGAGATGACTCTTGATGTCCATAAGCAATTTAAAGACGATGTAGCAGCACAGCGTAGTGAAAGAATCACAGTTGAAATAGATGATGTTGCTCAAGGACAAGTCTTCTCAGGTGCGCAAGCAAAGAAGCTTGGTCTTGTTGATGATCTAGTAGGTCTTTGGCCATGTGCACGCCAACTTCATGCAAAACTTGAGTTAGAAGGGGACTTAAACCTTTCAGAAATGAAGATTAAGAAGAAAGCTAATTTCTTTTCAATCTTAGAAGATTTAGAAGATGTTAAAGGTGCAGTTAAGAATTTTGTAAAAGCTAATAGCTCGACAACTTTAATGTACAAATAATAGAGGCATAATGCATATATACTTAAATTGGCTACAAGATCATATACTAGCAGTTGTAGCATTCGTATTTACACTAATTTTGATCTATCACTACTTCAGTGAGAAGGATACAGGTGTAAAACTTTCTAAACGATATCGTAACTCAATCTTTGAAGCTCAATCGAAAGTATTTCTAAATGCGACTCAATACCTAATCTCTGGTAATCGTGATCTTGCGATTAAAGAGTTTTTAAGTGCAGTTGATATTAACAGAGAAACAATTGATACATACTTTGCTCTAGGTGGACTATTTAGAAGTAATGGTGAAATAGAAAAGGCCATTAGTATCCACCGCTCTCTTATTGCAAGAGATAATATTTCTGAATCTCACCGCATTCGTGCCCTTAAAGAGTTGGCCATCGATTTTGATAAAGGTGGTTTTGTTGATAAGGCCATTGAGACTTATAAAGATGTCTTAAAAATCAATCGTGATGAATATGATGTCATCCAATCGCTTTGTCGTATTTATGAAGATATTGGAGATTGGGATCAAGCCTATAATTATCGCATCATGCTTTCGAAAGTTGGGCATGAGAATCAGTCTGAAACGATTTCACATATTCTTGTTCAAAAGGCCAAGAAGTTTTTTGAAAATGGTCAGCTTTCTAAGGCCATTGAAGATCTAGAAGATGGTTTTCGTTTTGCTCCTTCTGTATCAGCAAAGATTTTAAAGCTTAGAATTCTTCTTCACGAAGGTAATATTGATGAAGCGAAGTTCTATCTAGTTGAACTTTTAAAAGAGCAGCCAATGTATGCTTCTTTTGCATTTGAGTCACTTGAAGAGGGATTCAAAGGAAGCGAAGAAGAGAAAGAGAAGTACTTTAAAAGATTAAACCTTTTAGTTGAATACTTCTTAGAAATGAAAGATGAAGAATTACTTTCTAATGAATCGATAATTCTTACTAAAATTAGACTTTTTAAGCAGCAGCATCAATTACATAAAGCTTATGAATTACTAAGTGAGTGGGATAAGAGTTCTAATGCTACTTCAGAAGCCTTAAAGTCTGAATATATTAAAATTTTAATTGAGTTAGGTAAGAAAGAAGAAGCCGTTTCACAAACAAAAGATCTTCTTGAAAATATGCACCAAACTCTTACAAAGCACTACTGTCGTGAGTGTGGCTACAACTCAGATGAGATTTTTTGGCGTTGTCCTCAATGTCACGAGTGGGAAACAATACAGTTTAGATGGAAAGTATAATGAGAATATTTCTAGTATTTTTTCTTCTTTTACCGGTCTTTGCTCAAACAAAGGCCCAGTCTAGTAATGATCAGAAGAAGACAATTTACTATGTACAGTCTGTTTATTCACAACTGCACCAAAATCCTTCAAAATTTTCTCGAGTATTATCAACTTTCGAATGTGGGCAACCTTTCTACGTTTTAAGTTCACCAATATCTGATTTCTATCAAGTCGAGTACTCAAATTATAAAGGTTTTATGAGTACAAATGTACTTTCTCAAAGAAAGCCAGATGGTTGTTGGCAAGATATGTATCGTCGCTTCTTTGATCAAATTGAGATTGGCGTTACAGAGATACACTACTGGGGAAGACTTCAGGATCTTCTCATTAAAGGGGAGAGTAAGTAATGAAGTACTTCTTATCACTTCTCCTGATATTTAATACTTATGCTCAAGAAAACCTTCCGGTAGAGAATGAATTTGTGAATTTTAATAAAATTCAAAAAGTTCTAAAGAAGGATGGTCTTGAGACGGCCGCAAAAGAAAAAGCCAAACAGGCCAAGAAGAAACAAGTTGATGTTGATGCACAAAAGAAGGCTTTTTATAATACACCAGCTGGTAAAGACTTTTGGCATATCATGACTCAGTACTGGCTTGTAAAGAATGTAGGGGTACTAAAGTGGGATTTTCATAAACCTGATTTTGGTGTCCGCGAATATTACGCTAAGTTTTTAAAAGAGGTAGGCTACTTTGGTATCAAGTTTGATATTTTATATCTAAACTCACCAAATGTGACTCACTTCGGATTTCCTCTATCAACAAATCACTATCTATTTGTCATTAGTGTTCCATTTATTAGAGCAATGGACTTATCTAAGTTACAAATTTCGCTTCTTTTATTTGAAGACTTATTAAGGTTAGAGGATCAGCAATTTATTAAAAAATTTGATGATGAAACACTTTTAAAATTAATGAATAGTAATTTTTATAAGAAAGAATTCCCGAAGGAAGAATTTCATAAGGTTTTAACTCGTTTTAGTGATGTAGTTTTTAATTCTGGTTTTACTTTTAAGGATCAGTTTAAAACAACGAAGAAAATGGATACTATTTTAAAGAATAATCCAAAGTACTGGAAAAACTATTATCACTTACTAGAGAAAATTGATTCTTTAACAAAAGGGAATTTACTTTATAAGAATTATTCAAAGATTTATCCAGCGCCTGAACTACAGTTGAATTGGATAAACCCAACGACGAATTAGTATGAAGTTATTCGCCAAAGAAAAATCTATTTATCTGGCAAAGTACGCCACATCGACAATAATTTACTGGATTATTTACTTTATTCTTGTCTCAATTATTACGTTCTTCCACTTTAGACTTGGGCACAAACTTATTATTGTAGAGAATTGGCTATATGATTTCTCTTGGCATGTTCTCGTCACTGCAAGAATTTTAGGATATCTTGTTTCAATCTACTTCTTTTCGGATATGAAGTTTAGGGATATTAAAGGCCAGTTATCCTTTGATTGGTACAACAGTGTTAATATTCCAACTTATTTAATTTCGATGGGCACGCTCATTGTCTTTATTTTCTTTAGCCGACCATCTCATATGGAAAATGTACAATTTAGTATATGGCAGCTAATTGTTCACAACGTCCTTATTTTTGTATTTTTCTTTTTTGAGTTTTTGAATTCAAAAGTCTTTTTAAAGTCCAGACGTATAGGGAAGGGGTTTCATATTTTAACAGAAGGCTCTCTCTTATATCTTTCCCTATTGGTTTTATTTCCAAGAAATACGAGTTTAGAAATAGGTCATATGTTTCTATTCTTCTTGGCATATACTCATCTCTATTTATTTAATTACTCTGTACTTAAAGGGATGATTTTTATTTCAGTTGTTTTTGTACCTCTTTTTGCCTTCTTGGGTCATGATCCATTATGGGGTACATATTACTCAATATTCTTTTCAAAGCTAAGTAACCTTTTGGTTCCAGCTATTAGTTTATTAATTGTTACATCCGCATATTCATATATTTTAAAAAAGCAAGGAGAAGTATAGTGGAAGGTCATAATTTAGATATTTTCCAAATCCTTTTAGACTCAAGTATTGTCGTTAAATTAGACTTACTTCTTTTAATCTTAGCATCAGTACTTTCGTGGACGATAATTTTCCAAAAGAGATCACTATTTAATAAAACAGAAAAGGCCAACCGTGAATTTAAAAACTTCTTTAGTGGAGTGGCCTCTCTTGAAGAAGCATATCATGATGCCCAAACTATTGAAGATAGTCCGTTAAAGAAATTATTTCTTTCTGGTTACCGTGAACTTAAGAAAACAGAAATTGCATTAGGTGAAGACTATGGGCTCATTAAAGAACATTATTCTTCAATTGCTAATCAATCAATGGAGCGAACTTTATCTAATGAAGCAGTAGAAGTTGATCAGCAAATGAGTAATGGGCTAACAACTTTGGCTTCAATTGGTTCGATTACGCCATTCGTTGGTTTATTTGGAACAGTTTGGGGAATCATTGATTCATTCTCTGGCCTTGCCAGTGGTGGTGCAACGCTTGAGACAGTTGCTCCAGGGATTGCCGAAGCGCTTGTTGCGACTGCTGTAGGTCTAGTGGCCGCAATTCCTGCAACTTGGTATTTTAATAAATTTGGACAAAGAAGAAATAAGCTTAGAGAACAACTTCATATCTTTGGTAATCAATTTATCAATGAAGTTGAAAGATATATTTCTTCAAAATCATAATTTAGGGGTTAGTAATGGGTATGAATTCTGGTGGTAATGGAGATGGACCGGTATCAGAGATTAACGTAACACCACTTGTTGATGTTATGTTAGTTCTACTTGTTATCTTCATGATTACAGCGCCCTTGATGTTAAATGGGATTGAACTGACTTTACCTAAGACTAAGGAAGTCAATGTCATGAGCTTAAGCTCTTCACAAGTTGTTCTTAGTTTTACTAACTCTGAAGAGTTTTATGTAGGTAAGGATAAAATTCTACTAAGTGAACTTATTGCTGTTGTTTCAAATAAGCTAAAAGAAACGAAGTCACAGACACTCTTTCTAAGAGCTGACTATCAATTAGAATACGGTAAAGTTGCCAAGCTTATGTCTTATTTAAAATCAAATAATATAAATGATATTGCTCTGGTAACAGAGCTAGAGGATAAGTAGTATCGAAAAGAGTTTTAACAAATACATTTCTATCTCATTAGGAGCGCATGCTGTCCTAATTTTGGGACTGTATCTTCTATCGATCTTTAAACTTGGGACACCTTTTGATCCAAAGAGGGCCAATCTCGATAAGGTTCGTGTTATTGGTAAGGCCATTAAAGTTGATGTTGTGGCCATGCCTAAGATGACTTATCAAGAGCTTAAAAAAATGACTCCACCACCACAAGAGCAAGTAGAGGTGGTTAAAGAGAAGGCCAAGGATACTGGTGGAAGTGATAAGGCGATTCTTGAGAAAGCAACTAAACAAAAGTCTTTAAAGGATATGCTATCTAAGTTTGCTAATCGTAATGTGAAAACAGATACAAAAACAAAGCAAAATGCTAAGCCTAAAAAGATTATTGAGGATACAACAGACTATAGCAATATCATTGCTGCAGGAAATAAGCTTAGTGAAGGTTCTTCTTATACTGGCACTGGTAGTGCCCAGGCCCAGGGGGACTTTGATAATTATGTTATCTCTGTGATGGAAGCTGTTCGTAAGCACTGGAGACTTCCGGCCTATCTCGCAAACCTTGAGTTATCTTGTCATGTTCAGGTTTTCATTAATTCGCAGGGAAAATTATTAGAATATAAAATTATAAAATCGAGTGGGAACGCGGAATATGATAGTAAGGCAGTGGGATCAATTCGCGCTGTTGGATCATTTCCTCGTCCGAAAAAAGAAATTACTAATAGGCTAGTGGCCGGAGAACTCGTTCTTGCCTTTCCTATATAGGAGTTTTTATGAAGTATTTAGTATTACTACTTATATGTTTAAACGTTATTGCTGATGGTGGACTAACTGTTGTCTCTGTAGGGGACGCCGAAGTTGTTAAAGAAAGCCTACTTGTAGAAAAGATTTTTTCAGAGGGAGTCTTTACTCCTAATGAGGTTGAGCAGTCTGAGAATTATATTAATATCGTACGAAACGATTTTAAATTCTATCAGAACTACTTTAATGTACTACCTCGCCGTATCTCGCAGACTTCCTTTGATAATGTACGCTTTACGAATTACAAGACGAAGGAAACTAATTTCTTAGTTCGCTTTAAAATTGTTAGAACTGCAACGCAAACATCTCTTTCATATAAGCTTTGGAATATTGCTGCCGAGCAAGAACTTATTTCGAAATCAATTCCATATGATGCTAATAATCGAGAGGCCATTCACGCAGTATCTGATGAAATCTACCGCGCCATTGTTGGTAAGCCTTCTATCTTTAAGGATAAAATCGTTTTTGTTTCAGATTATAAAATGCCAGATGGAAAGAAAGAGCTATTCATCATGGACTTTGATGGTGCAAATCCAAAGAGGCTAACATGGCATAATGGTGTTGTTCTTTCTCCTGCTGTATCACATGACGGCTCAAAGATTGTTTACAGCCTTATTGATGAGTCTATTAAGGGAGCAAAGAAGAACGTAAACCTTATGCTCTATGATGTGGCCACAAAGAAGTCGACTATATTATCGAAAAGAAAGGGCCTAAACTCTGGTGCTATCTTTACTAATAATGGTGATGAAATCATTTTAACTCTTTCACATCAAGGTAATGCCGAATTATATCGCATGAATTTAAAGACTCGTGCAATTACACGCCTAACAAAAAGCTACGCACCTGATGTTGACCCATCACTTAGTGCTGATGGTTCAATCTTAACATTTCTATCTGGACGCCCAGGAAAGCCGATGATCTATACAATGGATCCAAATGGCCTAGAAAAAGATGTTAAGCGTATTAGTTATGTTGGTAAGTACAACGCCACTCCACGTTTTCACCCAAGTGCTTCAGAAATTGTTTTCTCAAGCTGGTTAGATAATCGCTTTGACCTCTTTAAAGTAGGATCAGATGGCCAAAACCTTCATCGCTTAACGAAGGATTTCGGTTCAAATGAGGATCCAGAGTACTCAAAAGATGGACAGTTCATTATTTTTACAAGTTTGAGGGTTCTTTCACAGTCGAGGGCCACTCAAAGTGTCTATATTATGGACACTTGGGGCAAAATCCTAGGGCCACTGACCTCAAATTTCGGAAAGTGTACAAGTGGTAGATGGCTTAAGTCACTATAATCACAGTAAAAGTATATTTTTTTTGAACAACCGAGTATTTTAGTCTTGTAAAAAATTCAGACGCGCTGTATCATGAATTTAGTTTAACGCTTCGCAGAACACGCGCTAAAAAATACACGGGAGTTTTTACATGACAATCGAAATGAAAAAAGAATCAACAAAAATTGAAAATCTACTGTCTACACTTCTTACGACTTTAGATGAGCAGGTTTTCTTTTCTGAACTATCAAAATTCTTTAAATCAGAAATCGTTTGTGATGAAATTATCGTAAACATTGCACATGAAGACGGAAGCTGTCGCATGGTTGCTAAGAATGCTCGCGCTGTAAAGAACGCACAAAGAATTTCAAAAGGTCTTGGTGCTGTAGGACACGTAATCAAAACTAAGCGTGCTTACTTCTCAAACAACGTACAAAGAGATCCTCTATTTGCTTCAACAAAAACAGAGATTTCTCACTCTGAACTGTGTGTTCCAATGATTATTGACGGTGTAATTATCGGTACTATTTCTTTCAAAGGAAATAGCGAAGAAGTTAACTTTAAGAAAGAAGACATTAATATGGTTATCGATAGCCTAAACTCTATCCAGAAGCCACTTAAGAATATGAAGATGTATCTATCTGCTAAGTTCTTAAATGAGTCACTTAAGCAGAAGATCGAAGAAAAAGAAAATGAACTAAAGAACTCTGTACCTGGTGTAACTCTATCTCGTTCAACAACTCAAGAGAAAGAAATCATCGGTAAGTCAGAAATTATGCAAGAGCTTCTAGTTGCAGTTGATCGTGTAGCTGCATCAGATGTTAACTCTTACATGGCAGGTGAGACTGGTGTTGGTAAAGAAATGATCGCTAGAAGAATTCACTGTCGTTCAGAAAGAAAGAATCACGCTTTCATCGTAGTAGACTGTTCAATGGGTAACGATGAGTACCTAGAGTCAGAAATCTTCGGGAAAGAAGAAGTTGATGCTGTAAGAGGTTTCAGAATTAAGAAAGGTGCTCTAGAAGCAGCTAACGGTGGAACAATCTTCATCAACAATATTGATAAAATGCCAGTTAAAGTACAGGCGAGACTAATGAGCTTCATCAACGACCTTGCTTACTCAAGAGTTGGAACTCATGAAAAACTAAGATCAAACGTAAGAATTATTGCAGCTTCTTCAATCAATATGAAAGAAAGTGTTGCTCAAGGTACTTTTAGAGAAGATCTATTCTACAACCTATCAACAATTGGTTTAAGAATTCCTTCACTAAGAGAAAGAAAGTCAGATATTGAAATTCTAGCTAACCACTTCCTTAACCTAGGAAAGTTACCAGAAGCTCAAAAGTCAATGTCTCCAGGTGTTGTTAAGCTTCTTGAAGATTACAACTGGCCAGGAAACGTAAGAGAACTTCACTCAATCATGGAAAGAGCATATGTTCTATCTCCAGGAATGATTGTTGAAAGAGATCACCTTGCTGATAGCATCAAAGTTGAGCAAGCTGAAATCTCTGAAGAAAAAGAAGAAATCAGAGTATTTAGAGAAATGACGCTAGGTGAAATCGAAAGAGAACACATCTGCCAAACTCTAGATCACTTAGGTGGTAATAAGACTAAGACAGCTAAAGTTCTTGGGATTACAGTTAAGACTCTTTATAACAAGCTGCACAGCTACGGTATGATTGAAGCAAAAGAAGCATAATCAACCCTTAAAGAAGCTTAAAGAAAATTGATAAAGCGTAATTTTGAAGTTATTATGACAGTCTAAAAGGAGAGCCCATGTCAGAAGACAATAGACTACCAAAGAACTTCAGAAGTTCACCAGATTTAGAGAACTTCTACCGCTTTATTTATGAAAATAACTTAAGAAGTGAAGCGAAGAAAATTTTTGAAGCGTTAAAAGTCGCTACAACTCCTGTAAAGAAAAGAGGAAGAAAGAAAAAGTCTTAATCCTTGTATCTATCAACAAATTCATTATAAAATATAAGATGCCCGTTAATAAACGGGCTTTCTTATATTATACCAAAGGATCAACATGGAAGTTGTCTCAAACGCTAAATTAGGTCTAAAAGTTTATGATCCATTATATGGATTCATCGACTTAACTCCACTTGAGATGGAGATCATCCACAGCCCATTCTTTCAAAGGCTACGCTGGATTAAACAACTAGGGTTTTCATTCTACGTTTTTCACGGTGCTGAACACTCACGCTACGGCCACTCAATTGGTGTACTTAATAATGCTCACCATATTCTAAGGTCAGTTGGCCGCGGTGTGGAAGATGGTGAATTATTTCAAAAAGTTCAAAAGACAAAAGAGGCCAAATATCATCAGGCCATTCGCGTCTCAGCTCTTCTTCACGATATTGGAACATTCTGTTTTTCTCACACAACAGAGATGGCCTATATCAAGATAGGGGAGACAACAAATAAGAAAGGTGGAAAGGGATTACAAGACGATCACGAAAATCTTGGCTCTTTCATTATTAAGAATACTGACTACGAAGGTGGACTTACTCGAATTCTAAAAGATCATGGAATTGATCCACAAGAAGTTTCAGACCTTGTTAAAGGTACGCACTCGTCAATTCTTGCCAATCAAATTCTTCACTCAGAAATTGATTGTGACCGTATGGACTATCTTCTAAGAGATGCTCATTACACAGGTCTTAAGTATGGAACATACGATAGAGAATATCTTCTACACCATTTCACGACAGAAAAAGTTGCAGGCCACGATATTCTAGCAATTAAAGAGAATGCACTTCACTGTGTCGAAGATTTCTTAAGTGCGCGCTTTGCTTGGTACTCGCAAGTCATTCGCTCACCACGCGGATCAAAGTATGATGCAATTGCAGATGCTCTTTGTTATCACATGTTAGAGAAGGGCCATATTTATCGCTATAGTGATTTACTTGATATTATCAGTAATGATCCAATGCGCTTCTATGGTTTTAACGACTCATACTTTATGAATACAATCCACAAGCTTCTTGTCGATGGAGAGTTTGATAAATATGCAGATATCAAAGATATGGCGCGTATTCTTCTGCTACGTCATGGTGCCAAAAATATTGATACAAGTGACTTCTCGCAATCTCTACTTGAGCAAGATAATGTTGGCTTTAATGATAAGCTCTTTAAGAAGACAAGTAATAAGGCCAATGACATTGTTAACTTTGTGAAAGATAAGGGAAGTGATGCTGATTGGGTTATTCCAGATATTCCTAAGAAGAAAATTATCTTTGTTAAGAGTCCAAGAGAGCTTGCAAAGAAAACAAATACGGCAAACCTTCTGTTAGAGCGTGATCCTGTTAAGATTAGTTTTGATGATGGACAGGTAAAGCTACTCGCTGATGTTGAAAACTCGATAATATCAAAGCTTTCAAACGTAATGAGTTATACGCCAAATTGTTTTTGTTCAGATGGTGCTTATAATTTATTAAAAGACGAAGGCGTTATCTAACTTTCTTTGCACGCTCGATAAGGGGTAAGTAGATACCTTCTAAACTTGCCCCATCGTATTCAATCTTTGTCAGATTTCCTGTGAGTAGTTCTAAATTTGAATTTACAAACAGCACTTCTGTATAACTCTCAAAAGTAGGGTAATCCCTTATAAATGCCTTCTCTTCAATCGAATTTTCAAGATTTAAAAGTAGGCAGATTATATTTGCACTTCCTCTTCTTTGTGGAATTCGAGGAATGATAAAGCTTAAGTTTTCAATGAGATTATTGAGGTACTCATCTCTTTGCTCTTGCCCGTAAGTAACCATGGTCTTATTTGTAATAGAAAAGAAGGTTGCCTCAACTCCCATAAAACGATGGGACTCATTATCAATTGATAAGAGAGATATCGTTTCATCACGAGGAGAGAGAATATACTGACAAGTTAGCTTGTCGTAGGGAGGCACAAAAATGAACTCTTCAAAGCGGTCTGAGGAATTTTTATTTAATCCAATGACCTCAATGAAATTAGATTCAACCTCACCGCATAACATACCAACAGTAATTGCACGTATACGACTATTTTGATCAAGATATTCGTTACAAAGAACTTTGTCTGTAAAGGCCAGCGTGACATTGACTCCAAGTCCATCAACTTTATTTGTTTTAAAACGAGGGCCAATATCGACAGGTGTATCGATGACATAGATGATGTCATAAAATGAAAGATTTCTACTTTCTCTATCTCCATCAACACTACTATCTTGCAAGAGGGAAGATAGAAGGTGAGCATCGAGCTGCTTTCCATTAATTTTTTCAAGCACTTTGACCTCTCTTATACAGATTTGCAGCTGATTCTACGTAGAAAATTTGTTTCCATCAATAGCTGAAATATTAAGATTTACTTATTTGACGCGCATAGTCGGTCTTTTTATCTACCTTTGCTTAAAATCTGATTTTGTTATAAAATTAGAGAGTGGCAAAGAGGATTTTTGCCCAATTCAAGTTAGGAAGATTTGAATATAGAAATGAAGGACTCATATCAATGATCTCAAGCAGTTACGCGAATCAAGCAAGTAATTTATTTGGAAACCAGAATTTGAATACAAATATGTATTTTACCCTGGAAAATGTCACTGTTGATTACAACGGTATCAAGGCCATCTCCAATATCAATTTGCAAATTAGGAAAGGTGAAATTGTTTTTGTTACTGGGGCCTCCGGAGCAGGTAAGACAACGCTTTTAAATGTTCTCGCTGGTAATGTTTCACCAACAGGTGGAACGATTAAAATAGAAGATCGCATTTTTACAACACAAGTTTTTCAAGATCTAAGACTAATTGAAAATATGAGTCTTATCGATAATTTACAATTTGCATTTGATCCAAGTGTTTATCGCTCTCGCAAAGAATTTGAGAGCGATCTAAGCGAACTAATTAAAATTCTAGGAATTAAAAATCGCGTAAATCTTAAGGCCAAGGATGCTAATGGGGGACTGAGACAAAAGGTTGCCATCATTCGCGCCCTTCTTGCAAAGCCAGATGTATTTATTGCGGATGAGCCATCAAGCTCCCTAGACTTTGATAATACAAAAAGACTTTTTGATTTATTAAATATCTATAATGCGAAAAGAGGGACTACAATTATTTGGGCCTCTCACAATCGCGAATTAGTACAACGTTTCACGGGACGTATTATCCACTTAGATAACTCTCGTCTAATACACTCGGGGCATGCATGTTTTATTTAAAAGAATTAGCTCGTTTCACAAAAAATAATCTTTTTGGGCAAGCGCTTTTTTCTCTTTTAACAATCTCACTTGTTATTTCTGTTTCAAATTATGACAGTTTCAAGAAGAAGATTTCAAATGCGCTTCCGGCCATTCAAAATGAATACTACTTCAATGCTCTTGTTGATGGGGACTTAAATACAAGTAGTATTTCAAGAAAAATTAAAGGGCTTCCTGGTGTAAAGGGTGTTGAGGCCATTAGTGCAACAAAGAGCATGGCCGTTACAAACGAACTTAAAGATGTTCTTGAACTTGGTAAAGATGAAATCACATCGATTATTTCAATGAAAGGTCTAAAGATTATCTTAGATGAAAAAGTTTCGGAGAGTTCGACAAATCTAATTAGAGAATACTTAGTGCGTCTTACTGGTAAAGATAATGTTGTTCTAGGAAGCATTAGAAAGAAAATCTCAAATACTCAATCTTGGAAGAATGTGATGACAGAACTAAAGAGAAGACCTCTTCAAGTACTAATTACAGTTCTTTCTCTTTTTTGGGTTGTAGCATTTATGACAATTAGAAGAAATTTAAAACAGGTTTCTTATCTTGTTGAAAAGTTTCAAAGAAAGAAAAATGTAGCCTTCAAAATGTATACAGTAAATATCGTTACTTCAATTCTTATTGGTTGTGCTCTTTCATTTGCATTCTTCTCTCCAAATGAGGTGTTTGCGTTAATTGTAAGTGGAGCATTATTAACAACTTCTGCGTGGTACACGATCGGGAAACTTGAATGGCAAAAAGCTTAGTTCTTTTCACAGTACTTTTAATCTCTTCTGTTTCAATGAGGGTGCAAGCCGCTCCAAGTCTTAACGCGATCAAGGGGAAGGTTACAGACTCACGCACTAAGATTGATAATTATAAGAAATCAATTCAGTCTATTGAAACAAAGCTTCAAACTAAGAATGAGGACTATCTTCAGGCAATGAAATCAAGGCAAGACCTTGATTATCAAATATTTGAATTAGAAAAGAATCTTAACCAATCTCTCTTTGACCTTGAAGCAGATAAGGTAAGAGTAAAGAAAACGATTCGCCATGTGGCCCTAAGCTATATGGAGAACTCAACACATGAAGATCTTATTAAGAGTCAGCTTCTCTTAAGATCTCTTAAGAATGAAAAGAAAGAAATTCAATCAAAAATTGACTACTGCACAAACTTAAAGAAAAAAACTTTTGAGCTTAGAGCTCGTTTAAGTGAAACTGTAAAGATTGAAAGAGAGCTTTACACTTTACTACAAGAGCTTGAGACTCGTAAAAGTACTACTGTTCAAGAGTTCTTAACTGAAAAAGAAAATCACGAAAAATTAAAATCAGAATATAGTAAACTTAGAAAATCTCAGCGCTTAGCGAAGCAGAAGGCCCAAGCAAAACTTAATGCAAGAAAGGCAAAGAGTAAGAGCTCAACTTCTACAAAGCTTGTAGCAAACTTCGCTGTTCCAGTTAAGAAGTATATCTCTACTGAAAATGGTAAGAAGGGGATAACTTATACTGTTAAGAGTGGACAAGAAATCTTTGCAACAAAGGCCGGAAAGGTTGAATACGTAGGCTCACTTGCAAACGTTGGTAATGTTATTATGGTTGATCATGGAAATGATATCCGTAGTATTTATCTTGGAGACTTTGCTTCAAGTGTAAAGAAGGGACAGGCCGTCGATCTTGGCTCTTCTGTTGCTAAAACAAGGTTCTCAATTAAGAAGGGGAATCTAAGTAAGGTTTACTTTGAAATTAGAAAGAAAAATACAGCACAAAATACAGCTCAATTAATTAATACTAAAATTAATATTTAAAATTAGGAATAATAATGAAAAAGCTATTTGTTGCTCTCATGCTGACGGCATTTGTAGCACCTGTACAAGCAAAAGAAACGACGAAGTCGCGTTTTGAAAAACTCGAACTCTTCAATAAAGTTATTCATATCATTGAAACAAATTACTACCGTAAGGTTGATATTGATAAGCTCATTGATGGAGCACTAAAAGGAATGTTTCAAACACTTGACCCTCACTCTGCATTCTTAGATGAAGAAGTCTTTAAGAAGATGCAAGAAGACACAAGCGGGGAGTACGGTGGACTCGGGATCGAAGTAACACAAAAAGACGGTGTTCTTGTCATCACAACTCCAATTGAGGATTCTCCAGCAGAGAAAGCAGGACTACTTCCAGGAGATAAGATTGTTGAGATCAATAATGAATCAACAATTGGTATTACTCTAGATGAAGCTGTTGATCGTATGAAAGGGGAGCTTGGTACAGTTATTAATCTTGGTATCCTAAGAGCTGGCGAAAAAGATATTCGTAACTTCAAGGTAAAACGCCAAAAGATTAAAACAAAACCTGTTAAGTCATTTGCTGTAAATAACTACGCTGTTATTCGTTTAAGCCAATTCCAAAAAGATGCGGCAGCATATGTTGTAAAAGCACTTAAGAAAGAAAAGAAAAAACTTGGTAAGAATTTTAGAGGTGTTGTTCTTGATCTTCGCTCAAACCCAGGTGGTCTTTTAAATGAGGCCGTAAATCTTTCTTCGATCTTTCTAAATGATGGCGTCGTGGTTTCAACTGAAGGGCGCGATCCAAAGAATAAAGAAATTCGCTATGTTAAAAAGAGTGGCCATAAAGAATTAGATATTCCTCTTGCTGTACTTATTAATGGTTCAAGTGCTTCTGCTTCCGAGATTGTTGCAGGTGCTCTACAAGACCATAAGCGCGCTCTGATTGTGGGAACAAATTCTTTTGGGAAAGGAAGTGTACAAACTGTTTCTCAAATTTCAGAGGAACAGGGAATTAAACTTACAATTGCTCAGTATATGACTCCAAAAGGAAGAAAAATTCAGGCCCTTGGAATTAAGCCAGATGTGCAAGTTTCTCAGGTTGAAGGTGAATTTGTTGAAGAGCATATGTATGATGATGGTGGGGTAAGAGAAGTTGATCTTAGAAACCACTTAACAGCAACAGTTGAAACAGAAGAAGAAAAGCAGGCTCGTCTTAAACGTGAAAAAGCAGCTCGTCTAAAGAGAATTGAAAGAGCTAAAGAAATCAATAAAAAGAAAGAGGAATCACCTGTTCATAGAAAGTATGCAGCAGACAAGGACTACCAAGTTCTACAAGCGATCAAATTCCTAAACGCAGTCAATAAATTTTAAGATATTAAATTTTTATTCAAATATTGAATTACTTTAATAAGGCCACCTAATAGGGTGGCCTTTTTATTTTCAAAAACTTATTAAACAAAACTGATTAATTTTGAATATTTACACAGCTTTTTTGCTGTGGAATTGGATTGATAATTATTGTATAATAAGCGAGTGAGTTGTGGGAAATAGACGGGCCAAAGATATTATCAAAATACTCAAAAATAATGGTTTTGTTCAAGTTAGTCAGCGTGGTTCTCACAAGAAGTTTAAAAAGGGATTGGTTACTGTCATTATCCCTGATCATGGAGGAAAAGATCTTGGTTTCGGTCTTATAAAGGCAATTGAAAAACAAACCGGCGTAAAATTGATTTAGAGGGAAGGTGATTTCATGATTAAATACAAAGCTAAATTCACAAATGATTCAAATGGTATCAATGTTATATTTCCAGACTTACCAGGGTGCTTTTCCTACGGTGAAAATAAGGAAATAGCAATGGCCAATGCAGTTGAAGCGTTAGACTTATATCTTGAAGAAGCTAACGATCCAAAGTGGCCACTTCCAAAAGCTAAGAATCATAGAGGCGAGAATTTTAATTGGGTTACTCCAAGTCCAGAGATATCGATTCCTTTGATGATTCGTGAAGCTCGCAAATCACGCAAGCTCACTCAACAGCATGCCGCGGATCTTCTTGATATGAAGCTTCAGACATATCAAAAGCTAGAATATATTAGAAAGTCAAACCCAACAGCAATGACACTTCTTAAAATTGCAGAAGCTTTTAAAGTAAAATTTGAATTAGCTGGATAATCTTCAAAAAAGGTGCTGTGCGTCTTCTCACTTTCTTTAATATTTTGCATCATAAAGGGATGAATAATAAAGTCCCATCAGTCTCACAACTCGTTAATCACATAAAGAAAAATCTCGAGTCTAATTACCAAAATATTAGTGTAACAGGAGAGGTTTCAAACCTTAGCTCCTCTGGTGCTGGACATTGGTACTTCTCACTTGGTGATGGTAATGCACTTATGCAAATGGCCCTCTTTAAAATGGATGCCATGAGAAACCCGATAATCAAAAATATTCGCGCAGGAGATAAAGTCATTGTCTCTGGCTCCGTTTCTGTTTACCCAACTCGAGGAACGTTTCAATTAATTGTGAAACGAATCGTTCCAGCAGGTAAGGGTGATCTTCAGGAGCAATTTGAATTACTAAAGAAGAAGCTACAGGCCGAAGGTCTTTTTGATATGAGTTCAAAGCAACCGATACCGACGATGCCAAAACGCATTGGTGTTATTACGGCAAAGGGAGCCGCGGCCTTGCAAGACTTTTTAAATGTATCTCAAAGACGATCTGAATATCATCAGGTACTTCTTTCTCCGGCCCTAGTTCAAGGAGTCAATGCTCCAGCTTCAATTCGTAAGGCCCTTGAGAAACTCATTGCATATCACTTGAAGGCAAAGGAAGAAGGGCGCACGAAAGATATGTTAGATGTTATCGTTCTCACTCGTGGTGGTGGCTCGATGGAAGACCTTTGGGCGTTTAATGATGAGGCCCTGGCCTGGGATATCTACAATTGTCCAATTCCAACCATTAGTGCCGTTGGACACCAGGTCGACTTCACGATTTCTGATTATGTGGCCGATCTTAGAATGGAGACACCTTCTGCAGCAGCTGAAGTTCTAACTCAAAAATTTATGGCGTTAGATTCTGATATGAATCGCATTCGTAAGGATTTAAAAGGTGCCATGAATATGGAACTTCGTCGCCGCTATGATATCCTTTCTGAAACGTCACCGAAAAGTTTCCTCATTGCTCTTAAATCGAAAATTTCAGATTATAAACATGAGCTTGAAAAGCTAAATCTAATTAAGAGAAAAGAACAGATCCTTTCTCTCTATGAATATACATTTGAGCTAGATCGCCTAAGCCGTGATCTTGTGAAAGCTATTCAAAATAAAATTGTGAATTATAAAAATAAGAATATGGAATTTGAGAAAATCCTAGGGGCCTTAAATCCAAAAAATGTTCTGACTCGTGGTTATGCCTACACGCAAATTGGTGACAAAGTGATTAGTTCTGCTAAAGACATGGTAAAGCTTGAAAATGTCGATGTGGATATTCACTACGCTGACGGTAAGGTGACTCTTCACAAGGGAGCTCGCTCGTGAGTGCATCACTTGGTTTCCAAGATAGTGAAGTTAATTCACCGAAACAGAATTTTTACTATCACTCAAATATTGAAATTGATGAAGAACTAGAGCGCAATTTAAATTACTCTGGATTTAGTTCTAGTGACTATGAATTCGATTTCTCAATTGAATCGAGTATTCCTCTGATTGTTAAATTGGAGGGCCATATTATTGAGATTGAGACGATTGAAAATCTTAAAGAGCTTCTGCACTTTAAAAGAGAGCTTGCTAGAGTTTTTAAGCTAAACTCAAGTATGGCCAGTGCTAATCTCGATGAGATGGAAGTTGCGGGCCTTTATCTTGAGAAGGTATACCAAGACAACGACGACAATTTCATTCCAGAACTTTTTAAAATTTCAGAAATTAAAAATGAATTCAATATTAAGGTAATCGATAAGGCCGATTCACATCTTTACCCGGTTAAAGAAGACTACTGCTTTGAAGATACAGCTTCTTACTATCTACTTACGGTAAAGGGGGAGAAGGAAGAGGCCCAGAAGGCGGCCCTGGCCATTGCCAATGTTATCCAACTAATTAATGCAAATGAAGAAGAGCTCTCAAGTGAGCAGCTTGGTGTGACAGATTTAATTAATAATCTAACTTATCCAGTTGTTATCATCAGTGACGACGGAATCGTTCACTATCACAATGACCACTTTCTAAAGCTTGGAATCACACCAAATAATCTTATCAAAAATCTTGAGTCAGGATGGATTGATATTGATGATCAAAAATATAAAATCCTCTCAAGTACGACTTCAAACCTAAGAACGATCTGTCTTGTAAAGCAGGAATTCAATTATACCAAGTCTCACTCTGAACTTGGTATTATCACAAGCTCCATTGCCCACGAACTTAATAATCCTCTTGCTGGAATTCTTGCGGCCATTAACATGCTTGAGCTTGAAGAGTGGGAAGAAGACGATTTAACAATTCTAAATGAAATGAAGGCGTCAACAAATCGTTGCAAGAGCCTAATCAATACTTTCCTTGGTTTTGCCAAGGTCAATGATCAGCTAAGTCGTCAAAGTACATTTGAGAGTATCCTTCAGCAGGCAATCTCTCTACTGAGCAATCGTAAAATCGAATCTGGAATATCAATTCAAACAAATATTTCGAATGATCTCAAAGAACATGCCATCAGTGGTGCGAGTCTTCCAATCATTCTCTACTTAATCCTTAGTGAGATGATGACGCTTAAAAATCACGAACTCTTAATTGATGCTAGCTTTAACTCGATCGATTGTAACTTCTATCGTCGTGAACACGACATCATTCTTACGGTAAAGAATCTCAATATCGAAGGACAAAAGAGTAAAATTTTAAACCGCTTAATTATCCACTTACTTGCACTTGAAAACTCTCGCGTTGAGATTCATGGGCAGGAGATTGTGATTTATAATCTGATTTAAGCACCCGCGTATAATTGACTCAGATTCATTCCAATCAACTTTTCTCATATTGTTGGCAATTTTTTGAAGAAAAGTTCTAGTTTCTATAATCTCTTTCTTTAGAATTTCTTGACTTTGACACTGCTAAATACGATGAACTCGGACTCAATATAACTTGTGTGGAAATAGGTAATATTTAGTTCGATTATACCCGATAATCATTTCATAAATTTGATGTGTGAGGGAAGTTATGTCGAAACTATTTTCTTTGTTAGGTACTCTTGTATTCGTATTAAATATTAGTGTTTCAGCGGATGAGTCTTGTGTACAACAAGAATTTGATACAGCAATTGTGTGCGAAAAGAATTTTAGGGCCAACTCTCTAGCAGATCTTGAAAGATATAAAACCGAGTCTCATCTTAAAAGTCGTAACCTAACAATAGCTTTTGATTTACTAGGTGATGAAAATATAGAGCTACATACGCCATGCCTCGTTAGATACCATAAAGACTTTAAAATCAATACGACTGGAGATATCTGTCTTGATGCTAGAGATGGTATTCGTTTACACGCAGGAAAAAATATTTCTGCAAACAATATTCATCTTTATTCAAAAAAGATAATAGCAATTCAAAAGGAAGCAACAATTAATGTTAATAGTATTTCATTGGTTTCTAATGGGGAGTCCGCTGACTCAAGGGTTCATATTAGAAATACATCTTCTGTTAATGCTGTTAATTTGAATCTATACGGTACAAAAAGAGCAACTCTTGGGTATTCATCTTCTTATAATATTACGGGGGCAATCAATATTGAATCTCGTGATGAATTTTCTAGTATTTGGAGAGATACTCAAATTATAACTCCGTAAATGTCTATCATATCAGATGCTGAAGTAAGACTGGCCAACAATGTTGTCATTGAATCAACTGGATTGAGTGCGCAAGCACCTGAGTGTAAGTTGAGAAATTTAATAACTCTCGGTACAGGGAGTTGTTTTGATACATCGAGGCCTACTTCTCGTATTAAGAAAGTTGAAACACAGGTTCTAATTGGTGAAACATTAACTTTTGATTCAAGTCGTTCAAGTGCTACAAATGGAATATTAGAGCATTCTTTTTCTGTTAATGGAGAAGTACTGCAGAAAAATGAAGGTAATATTTTTACTCATACATTTAATCAAGAAGGTATTTACTATGTGAAATCAAAGATAGTAGACAATCTCGGGTATGTGTCGACAGCACAAAGAAAAATTACTGTTTCTGCACCGATAACAAATGATCGAGAAGCTTTCTTTAAGTATGCAGTAGAAGATGGAATGCTAGAGCTTATTTTTATCCAAAGTATTCCTCGTGATCAAATAACAAGTGCAAAATTTATTGTAAATGAGCAAGAATATAATCTTCCAAATTTCTATCATCTTGATTCTATTTTTATAAATGACATTGCAAGCGGGGCGCATGATGTAACTCTTGAAGTAACTGATATTTATAATCAAGTCTTTAGATATCAAAGAAAAGTTTTTGTTGGAACAAATGAAGAAATGGAGATCATTGCACCTGTTATGGAATTTGACATTATTCCTTCTGCTCCAAAAGAGGTTTTTATCGAGTTTCGTGGAGTCTTTGATCCTGCAGGGCTTTTTGATGGTCTTGTCATTGACTGGGGCGACGGAGAGGTCTCTGAACATTGGGTACCGGATGAGGGAGGAGTTAAACACTCTTATCAATCAACTGGTACATATGAAGTAAATGTTGAGTTTATTAAGGCCGGTGAAAATGGAGAAACAGTTAAAACTTTAACAAAGCAAGTAACTGTTACAAACGACGAGGTCACTGCTCAGCCTCCACTTGTTAACTTTAGATATGAAAAACAATATTTCGCACCACACGTAGCATTTAATATTGATCTTTCGATGTCTCCGACAGGGGAAATCGTAAGCCGTACTTTCGATTATGGGGATGGCACTGTCTACACTGGGAATGAGCCAATCCATACGCATTTTTATGATCCGGGCACATATTATGCAACATTAACAGTTGTAGATGAATACGGAATGACTGCATCTCAAACTGCACGAGTCATTATTGCAGAAGAAGGTGAGGATTTTATTTCAAATCTTGAATGCTTTGATGAAGGTGGTCTCTACGTTGGATGTGATGTGGTGGCACTTGCAAAAGATGAAGAGATTCAGTCCATTGAAATTGATTGGGGAGATGGTAATACGGAAACATTTGAACCTGCATTTACTAGTTGGACGTGGGACTTTTTTGATTATGAATATAGTGAGCCTGATAATTATGTGATCCAGATTACAGTAACAACAAACTTTGGATCATATTTTAATTCTTTGGCATATTCCAATCTTGATTCGAGTGATGAGCCAGACCCTATTGATGAAGTAGAGGAACCTGTTAATTTAGCACCTGTTGCTGAGTTTTATTGTTTTTCAAATATACCATTATTCGTGGAGTGTATTGATGAATCATATGACTTAGATGGGGATGGTGTAACAAGAAAATGGATTATTAACAATGAAACAATTAATAATACAAATAATAAAATACGCTATTTTTCAAAAAATTCTACTACTGTTCATGTTGCGTTAACTGTGAGCGATGGAAAGGATGAAAGCTCCTCTTCCGAAATGTTTACGACTGAAAGTCCTGGAATCAATGTGTCTTTCACTTGTATTCAAGATGATAATGAGATTATTAAGTGCTCTAATACTTCCAGTACTGAGTATCAGTCTATCGACGTTGATTATACATGGATAGTAAATGGTGTAGAGAGCAGTAAGGAAAATAATATTGAAATAGAAGTTATTCCTTCTATACAAGAAATAGAAGTGAAGCTCATCGCCAAGCAATTAAACTTTAATTTTAATTCTAGTTTTGTCAAAAATATCAAGGTTGAAAAAATGAAGCCTGATGATATTAAATCTAAAGGTGAGATTGTCTCTATAATAGAAGAGAATACGGCATTGGGGCAGAGAGACGTATTCATGTTTGACATAATCGGAACCACACTAAAAGAAGGAGAAAATGGGACAGTTTTAAATGTAAGTGTTTCACTTAATAATACTTTTATTCAAAGAGAGTTTTTAACTGTTCAGGATGAACGTCTAGTTGTAAAGGTTGCTAATATTAAAGATGGTGAAAATATTTTAAAGGTATCCGGCCATGATATTAATGGGAATTTTATAAATACTGAGTTTCGTTACTTCTTTGGGACGCGTGATATTGATTTAGGTTCAGAGCTTTCAGATAATGTTGAGGTTTGTAATTCATTTTTTAGTTCAAAATGTATAAAGGTTGAACGTGAAGGGCAGGTCCTCAAAAATATTCCAATGGGGAGCTTTATTCTAAAAAGTAATTCTTCTGGTGAGGTGTTCGGTATTTTAAAAAGTGATAATACATTTATTTTGAATAAGTCGAAAGTTGTAGATAATGAGTTAGGTGAGAGCTCTTTATTAGAGTCAAGCAGTTGGAACGTTTTAGAAGGTAACTTGAGAAAAAACAATTCAGGAAGTCTAACTTTAGTTACTAATAATGGGTACTTTCTTGGCGACACTCAATTTGTAGCTAGAGAAGCGAATGAATCTATAGCTTTACCATATTTTGTTAATGAGTTTAGAGAAGATGGGATTGCTATAATTAAAGTTACTAACCTTAGAAGCAATGTTACAGTTTTTAAAATAATTACGGATGATAACTCAGGTGATGAGAGCGAAGTGTTCATAGATGTGTTTAAAAATGACAGCATTTCTGTACAAGTCGCTATCCTTAAAAAGGAAGAAAGTCTAGTAACAAGCATTTTTGATAAATTGCTCGGTTCCCTTGTTGATTACTCAATTGCAAGCAGTGATAGTGATGGCATTTCTCTTAGTCCTTTGCTTAAGGATCGAGTAATTAAGGACTTTAAATTTTACAATGTAGTTGGAGATGAAAGGTTTTTTTATAAGCCTCTTCGTAATTTACCTGGTGGAGATTTTCCTTATCATTACGATATTAAATCTGGGCTTGGTGCTAAGGTTCATCGTTTTGGAGTTGAAGTGCTAACGAACAATAATTTTTCACAAAACTTAATGAATGTAGAGTTGCTTTTTTGTCCAGTAAGCTCATTTAGTAATGAAGAATGTACAAGGTATAGACTAAATATTGAAAGTTTCTCGGATGGAAGGGGGATTATTCAGTACAATGATTTTTATCCAAAGACTGAGTTTTATAAAGTATGTTTGGCTGTAACTAGTGTAGTTGATAATTCTAGACGAGATGTTTATTGTGCAAAAAATGATTTTGGTGGAACTTTATTTAGGTCTTTAACGGCTGTCGACAGTGGTGATTATAGTAGATATAGGTTCGGGGATAGGGATAGCCATTTGGGAGGAGATTCTTGGTTTAGTTATTCCTTAGTTAATAAGCCTACTGTTTTGAATTTATTTTTTACTGATGGTTTTCTATTTAATGATTCAAATACTTCTGTATATACAGGGAATCATAAAGAAAAGGGCGTTTTGAAACATGGGGCACATGATGATGGTAACAAAATAGACATTATCCTTAAAGCGATGAGCGATGATTATCAAAAAGATTTAGAAAATGTTTGGCATACTAAGAAAATGACTTATACAAGAAAGATTCTTCAATTTCTTGATGATAATATTGAACATGTTGAAAAAGTACTTCTAAATAACTCTAAGCTTACTGATAAAAGTTTATTAACTACGGAGGAGATCTTAAATGATACATTCTCAAATACTGTAAAGGCTACTTGTTTTTCAGATGGACGTCGAGCTAGTGAAGTTATTAATCATATTAATGAAGGCCATAAGTCTTGGATGGATGTGAGGCTCTTTGGGTATGGAGCGAATGGGAGCCTTCAGGATAGATGGGGGAAACCAGTTAAAAGATTTTTAGTAAATAATGCTTTAGAAATTGAATTTAATTATATTGATGATTTTGCAACTGGTAAGGTCAGTACTGAAGATGATATGACGTTTGAATACTTTTATCTTTACGATAAGGAAGGTGATTTGAATGGTGTCCCTCTTTCTTTCCCGACGGAACCCAACGATGAATTTCCTTATTATGTTAAAAATTCAAAAATTTATATAAATGGAGCAGCTGATATAAAACCTGATTTTATTGAAAAAAGATTTCAGGTAATTGTTCTTGCAACACATAATAAAAATGAATATTGCAAATCGCAAGAATTGAACTTAGAGATGTTGAAGTTTAAAAGTATTCCAAGAGCGAAGAGCATAAATGATAACTCTATTAGTATAAAAACTGGAATGTACAAAATATTGAAAGTACCCAGTGCAAATATCGGAGAGCAGGGTTTGACATATTTATATTCACCTGTACGTATGCATGACCCTCAACATATAGGAGTTGATTATACTTTTTCTAATGTACAAACTTTTAATATCGAAGGTAATAGTTTTTATAAAAATGAAGGATCTTATTTTGATGTCTCTGGAGGCTTCGTTCAACCCCCTGTTGAAATGACACGAACTAATGGTGATGTTTACGATAGGTTAAGCGTGACGAATCGTTCGCTTAGGAGGTTTCCTCCTAGTGAATCGGGTGCGAAGCAAGATGGTTTTATTATTTTAAAAAACTCATCTAGTATAGACCAAGATGTGAGTATTGGTACATTTCCAGCTTCTATCTACCCTGTTAAAGGTGAATCTATTTATAAGTTTAATCGCGAGTTACAGAACTCAAATATTGATTATAGTAAAAATCCTAGTTTAGAAATAAATATACAAGCTTTTGGTATAGACGTAGAGTCAGGGGATCTATTAGATTTACGTGAGCACATCGGAATATGGGAGAATGTTGATAGTTATATTGATAATGGATACGCCGTAGGTATTCGTGATAAGCCTACTGCTGTAGAACAGTACTTTTTGATTATGCCAGATGAGTTTGTATCAAATATACGCTCAATAAAACCATATGTAACAAAGTATTATAGTAACTCGATTACATATGGAACGTACGATACTAGGCTGTTTAAAAAAGAAGTCGTATATGGTGAATCTACTTTTCCGACAAACTCAAATCGAACGATATTGCCAACTTCATGGAGTTGGCAATCATCAGGTGTTAGATTCCAGTCTTCACCGACTATTTTTTCGGATGAGTTAGATGGGGCAACTGATTCAGACTCTAACAATGTTGATGATATTTATTTTAGTATCCATTATGATTTAGTACCTTCACTAACAAGTGAGGTTTTAGATCAAGCTGGCTATTATCAATTGAAGGAAAGTAATTGTACAAACTCTGAATACAATTTAGATTCAATATGTCGAGATCTTGACGAGTTGGGATATTAGAAAATAAAGGCTCCTGTCTTTTTGATAGAGCCTTAATCCGAACTAGTAGTAAAACTTTTTATTATTAAAAACTTTTCGTTATTTGATTCTATAGACCCTATGTAAATGTTATGGTCGGCTGCCTCATAGTCGACCTCTAAAGTGTAATAAACGCTAAAGCCTGTGTCGAATTTTTTGAAGTTGTCTAGTTTGCTTAAAATAAGTTTGAAATCTTTTTTCTCAAGCTCATTTCTTAATAATTTTTCCTTCTTCAAGAAGAAGCCTGGTACATTTGGTGAAATTTCAACATTTGGAGAAATCAAGCCGCGCAGACAAACAAGGTCTTCTTTTTGTAGACAGTTTTTTAAGTCATTTTTAAAAGAGGCCCAATCGTGATGTTTTCGCATTTTTTTGTCTAGTTCGAGTTTTTCTAAGACATGCTTTGGGCAGTTTATTTTTTTTAGTGGTTGTTTGTCTGTATCTAGTAAGTTGATTGATGCACATTCTTTAGATTGTTTATGATAAAGCGTCCCTGGTCCATATCTAAGGAGGTTTCTACCATCATCATTGTCAGGGAAAAAAAGTAGTATGCCTCCACTACCTGTGACTTTATGTAGAGTATTGTATCTTGCAATACCATAATCTTCTGCAAATGTTATACTTGCTAGTAGCAAAATTAGGCCTTGAAGTAATACTTTTTTCATAGAATCTCCTTTATATTTATAATTTTATCATATAAGTTAATCAGAGCAATTTTTTATGTTTATAGGAAAATACGGCTACTTTCTAGTAAATATCTCGTAGGTGAATTTAAATATATATATCAAATAACGGAAAAAGAAGACTTCTTTCTTTTCTAGCTTATTTAAAATTTTGAAAATCATAAAATAGAAATAGAGGAGTTTCTAGATGAATATAATCGTTATCTTCGCGTAAGAATTAGCTTAAGCATCCCCATTTAACGCCTCAAGGAAATTCGTCCCAAAGAGCTGAAGCTTCTTAGGTTCAACTCCATAGATGCTTTCGAGATCATCGAGAGTTTGTGGGCGTTGGGCGGCCATCTCCATAAGAGTCTTGTCTGGAAAAATCTTAAAGGCTTGTGTGCGTTTCTGTTGGCAAGTTTAGAGCGTAGAACTTTTAAATTCTCATACATTGTTTTATCAGTTCCATCATTTGGTCTATATGTGGCGACAGCTTTCTTTCTTGTGGTGGCTTTCTTGCGAACCGCTTTCTTTTTTGTTGCTTTTGTTTTAGTCGCAGTCGACTTCGAAGCAGGTGCACTTTTTTTAAAGTCTGCACGAATCCTGACTTCCTTGCGATCTTCAATAACATCGATGCCGATTGAGTAAGTTTAGTTTCTGAGCTTCCATCCATAATCATCTTAAGATAGCCTTGGGCAATTAGTTGGCGACATAGAGAATAGAGGAAGCCTTGGTCTCCCTTACTTGCATAACCAAAGCTTGTGATATGGTGGTGGCCATTTTTTTGAATGACGCCTGAAATATTTCCTTTGAGATCATCCACAATAAGGCGGGCTATTGTTTGCGGTGCTAGGCTCCCAACTCTTTAGCTAGAGATTAGCGTCGAGAGCCAGGGGCCAAGCCCGAGCGGTTCGCCTCAGGGCCAATGGGAAAGTTAACGCATAAAGAGAACGATATATTCACGAAGTGAAAATGAGTAACAAATCACCTCGTACAACCGACTCACATTCATACCAATCAACTTTTCTCATATTGTTGGCATTTTTTTTGAGAGAAGTTCTAGTTTCTAGAATCTCTTTCTTTAGAATTTCTTGACTTTGACACTGCTAAATACGATGAACTCGGACTCAATATAACTTGTGTGGAAATAGGTAACATTCAGTTCATTTATACCCGATAATTATTTCATATATTTGTGAGTGAATGAAGTCTGTATTAGTGACTAAGAAGTATTTATGAATAGGAGGGCATTCTTGCTTAAATTCACGCTTTTTTCAAAATTAATATTGATGATTTTAATGATATTAACCTCTACTTCATCATACTCAAGAAGTGTTAAACAACCATTTTCCTGGGATGTATTAATAATAAAGCTTAGAAGAGATTTTATGAATTGTGGTAAACCCGTAGTGATTGATAATCGAAAGTTACGAAGTGGATGTGGAAAGGAATATCTTAAAGATTTTGATCTAGATACTTATAAGATGTTTACACTTTCAATATCTGGTAGGGATATTCTCATTTTTAATTATGGAGGATTAAAAGATTTTAATGGTGAACTAATACATTATCGTTATATGGATAAGGATATTGTTAGAGTGTTTAGAAGTGTTTATCCGTTAGAAATTTATGAATACTGTAGTTATAAGAAATTGAATTGTGAAAAACTTGAAATCGAAAATAGATATCCAAAGCTAACTGATGAAAAGATCGAAAAGTTATTAAATAATGAGAAGTATATAGCGATACCAACAAAATACTATTCAACTTCTGAAGACAGTGTTGTCTTTTCTTTTTTTAGAAATGATTTAGGCTATTATGATTTTAAATATGTAAAATTTAATAAGGAAAATAAGGCCAAATCATTCGAAGTCATCTTTTCTAGTCAGGACAAGTTTGAAATTATCAAATATTGTTTAAAGAAAGAAAATAAAGATACCTGCAAAAAGATAGAAGCTCTTAGGCCATATATTCAAAAGTTTGAGTCATATATTTAAATTGGTTTCAAATGTTACCGCTGATTAAATAAACGCTTCCGGATAATTATACTTATTCGGATTGGTTTCAATGAATTTATCAAGCTGAGTAAAGAAGAAGTCCTTATTTTTTAGGGCAAAAGAATCCTTAAAGATCATAAGTTCGCGCTCTTGGCGTAGGTTCTTTGCCATATAAAGATTAACAAGGTCTTGTAGCATTTCAGGGAAATGAATTTCTTTAAGCTTTTGCGCTTTCTTGCGATTAGACTTCGAGTTGATATATTGAATCAGTTTCTTGTCGTGTCCAGGGTAGCGAAAGATTAATCCTTGTCTAATTCCTAGAGCGCCAAGAGGGTAGATTGTAAATTGCTCGGGAACAAGGTGGTTCATAAGAACGAAGTCAGCTTGCTTGATTTTTTGAAGCTCTTCTTTGTACTCGGCCTTTAGTTCTTCTTTCGTACCGTCTCCAATCAAATTTTGACGAAGCATTGTGATGGCCTCTTCTTGATCGGCCTCATCCATTTTATTAAATGAATGATTAAAGCGAATAAGGGCCTCAAGAATTGGGCCACTAAGTTTTATGGAAATAGTTTGCCACTCAAGATCTTTAATACGCTCGCTAATGAATTGAATTTCATTTTCTTTATTCGTGCACGGGAAAGAGAAGAGGATGATTCCGTTTTGTCCTTTTACTGTAATAACAAAAGGAGCAAAAATCTTTTTCATCTTTGCCACAATCTCATCGTGCTCACTTGTGTCTTTTTTAAAGTTACAAAGATCAAGCTCGTAGCGATTTTTTGGGTAGTAAAGGTGATTGATCTTCTTAATGTCTTTTTCAATAAAGATATTGAGATAGTTTAAGAAAAGTTGCGCCGTCGCGATAGCATCATCAAGAGCACGGTGTGCTTTTTGGTGAGAGATATTAAAAATACGCGACATATAGTTTAGATTCGAGTTCATAAGAGTTGGAATAAGATACTTTGTCATAAGGTTTGTACATAGGCCCTTATTCTCAAGTTGCTTTCTTCCAAGCCTTTCTAATACTGAATTTAAAAATGGAATATCAAATGAAGAGTTGTGAGCGATAAGAACTCGGTCACCAATAAATTCTAGAACTTCATCAATAACGGCATCAATAGTTGGTGCGCCTTCAACTTCATCTTGTGTAATAGAAGTTAGCTTTTGAATAAAGTCTGGGATTTTTCTTTCTGGATTGATGAGGAAGCTTTTCTTCGCTCCTACTTCCAGGTTATCAATTTGGACGAGGCCAATTTCAATGATTTTATCTTTTTTCTGGTTTCCACCAGTTGTCTCTAAATCGAAGACGCAGAAGCTCATGTCTGCTAGCATTTTCTTTGAAGAATGTGTTTCCATCAATAATCCATGAAAGCCGAGTATTCACTCGTGGTTAGGTATTGAATAGATTATAGCAAAGATCTCCCCACCGAGGTAGGGAGAAAATATGATTTTTTTATTTGATATTTGAGATAACTTCTTCAAGAAGCTCTAGGAACTTCTTCATAACACGTGCGGCCTCGTGCTTAATATCATCGTGATTTAGTTTAGTATTCTCAATTCCTGCGGCCATATTTGTCACACAAGAGATACCAAGAACATCAAGTCCCATGTGGTTTGCAGCAATACACTCTTGTACTGTCGACATTCCAACAAGGTCTCCACCGAAGTTACGATACATGCGAATTTCAGCAGGAGTTTCATAAGTTGGCCCCATAACACCAACGTAGACACCTTCTTTAAGATCATATGAAATATTCTTTGCGGAAGCATAAGCGATCTCTTGAAGAGCAGGTGACCATGCATAAGTCATATCTGGAAAACGAGTTCCTAGCTCTTCAATATTTTCACCAACAAGACAATTTTCACCTGTTAGGTTTAGGTGATCCTTAATAAGAACAAGCGAGCCTGAGCTGTAATCAAGATTAATTCCACCAGCAGCATTTGTGATGATTAGATTTTTAATTCCAAGAGTTTTTAAAACGCGAACAGGAAAAACTACTTCATCAAGAGAGTGGCCTTCATAGCGGTGGATACGCCCTTGCATAACTGCAACAACTTTTCCTCCAAGTTCACCCATAACAAGTTGACCTTTGTGGCCAATAACCTTTGTCTTTTTAAAACCTGGAATTTCTTCGTATGGAATTTCAACTCTGTTTTCTAAAAGGTTAGCAAATTCACCAAGTCCTGAACCTAGGATAACTCCAATATCAGGTGTCTTATCATACTTGCTTTGAATATAGCTCTTTGATTCTTCTAGTCTTTTAAAAATTGCGTGCATACGTACCTCTAGATTTCTTTCACTTCAAAGATTAACTTGCTTGCTTTAGGCTTTGCAGTTGTCACTTTAATATCTTTCTTTAAGTCAGCAAGAATAGCTTCAACTTGTTTCTTCTGGTTTTTATTGTGATAGATTTCAACAAGCGCTTCACCTTTAGAAACCTTGTCACCAACTTTCTTATTAAGAACAAAACCAACACCGAAGTCAATCTTGTCAGTTGCTTTGGCACGTCCACCACCAAGGCTAACACAGTGAAGTCCCATATTCTTACAAGCGATAGCTGAAACATAACCATTCTTAGTTGCGCTAAATATGGTCTTCTCTTTTGCTAGTGGTAGGCGAGAGTAGTCATCACAAACTTTCTCATCTCCGCCTTGAACCTTAATAAGGTTTTTGAAAACCTTAAGTGCTTTTCCATTATCGATGACAGCTTGAGCTTTCTTTTCACCCTCTTTAAGTGAGTCCGCTTTACCTGCAATATAGATCATGGCACCAGCAAGCTTAACACTGATATCAGTTAAGTCTTTTGGGCCATTACCTTTTAGTGTTTCAATTGATTCAATAATCTCAAGTGAGTTACCAATATACTGACCAAGTGGTTGGTTCATATCTGTAATCATTGTGATCATACGCTTATCAAAGCGCTTTGCTGTATCACGAAGACTCTTTGCTAGTGCTTTTGCATCCTTGATATTATCCATGAATGCACCGTCACCAACTTTAATATCCATAACGATTCCATTAGCACCTTCTGCTAATTTCTTACTCATGATTGAAGCTGTAATTAATGGAATTGATTCAACTGTTCCCGTAACATCTCTTAGGCCGTAGATGATCTTGTCAGCAGGAGCGATGTCCTTTGTTTGACCGATAAGTACGATTTTTTCTTTATTAAGTTGCTTCTTGAATTGTTCGAGAGTTAGTTCAGTTTTAAATCCTTTAATCGATTCAACTTTATCAACTGTTCCACCAGTGTGGCCTAGACCACGTCCGGCCATCATTGGAACCTTTACTCCGCATGCCGTTGCGATTGGTCCAAGAATGAACGATGCTTTGTCTCCAACACCACCAGTTGAGTGCTTGTCGATCACGTTCACACCTGAGAATTTTAGCGTCTTTCCAGAGTAGAGCATGGCATCTGTTAGAGCGGCCGTCTCTTTTACACTCATCCCATTTAAGTAGATGGCCATAAGAAGTGCAGACATTTGATAATCGGCAACATCACCATTTGTAATTCCATTAATGAACCACTTAATCTCTTCATCTGTTAATTTTTTACCATCTCTTTTTTTTGAGATGATCTGATATGCGCTAAAATTTTCCGACATAGTATTCCTTTTAAAAATTTAATTCCCTAATAATTCCTGTGCATTTATTGCATCAAATTACTTATGCGTATAGAATAGTAAAAGGGTCATTATAGACACGGCCATTAGAGGTGGCAATGATGAAACTTAATGCGTAGCGCAGGGATTTTAAGGTTTTAGAAATGTTCAAAAAAATTATCATTATATGTTTAGCTCTTACATTTTCATTCTCTTCAGTAGCACAAACAAATTTTAAGGAAGAAGGATTACGTGACTTAACAACAGTTGCAGGCCTTGGACTTGGTGGAGCAATTCTTGGACTCTCGACACTATCATTTGTTGAGGAGCCAAAAGATCACCTTAAAAATATCCTTGTTGGTGCTGCACTAGGGATCGTTGTTGGTGTTGGTGTTGTGGCCTATAACCAAGCGGCAAAGTCTCAGGCAACAATTCGCCAAACTGGATTCCGCGACTTTGATACGACTAGTCGTTTAAATTGGCATGCGTCAAATACGGCACAAGATATCAAAGAGTTTAATGCTGTAAATCCAAAAGTTGGTTGGTCGTTTAACTTCTAATTATTCTTTTTTATTGTCCATTTATGCTCAAACCTATACTCTAAAGCTGTTTTTAGAATTAATTTAATTTAGTTATAGGGTATTCCATGGAAAGAGTTATTTCGGCATTTGGTTTAATCGTTATGGTTGGTGTTGCTTTTGCACTATCAAATAACCGTAAGAAAATTAATTGGCGCTTAATTCTATCCGGGCTTGCTCTTCAGATCTTCTTTGGCTTAATTATTCTTAAAACAGATGCAGGACAAAATTTCTTTGAAGGTGCTCGTGGCTTCTTTACTGCAATCCTAAACTTTACGAATGAAGGCTCTGAATTCTTATTTGGGCCTCTGACTAATGTTCCAAAAACTGGATTCATCTTCTTTGTTATGGTTCTTCCAACAATTATTTTCATGTCGTCTTTAATGAGTGTTCTATACCACCTCGGTGTTATGCAATTAGTTATTAAGGCATTTGCAAAAGTAATGTCTGTTGTGATGGGAACCTCGGGAGCTGAATCTCTTGCGGCCGCGGCCAATATTTTCGCTGGCCAAACAGAAGCTCCTCTTGTTGTTAAGCCACTTATTTCAAAAATGACTGAGTCTGAACTTATGGCCCTAATGACTGGTGGGATGGCAACTGTTGCAGGTGGTGTACTTGCTTCATACGTTGGCTTCGGAATTGATGCCGCTCACTTACTTTCAGCATCGGTAATGTCTGCTCCGGCAGCACTTGTGTGTGCCAAACTTATGATCCCAGAGACACAAGAGTCTCTGACTAAAGGTGATTTAAAATTAGAATTAAATGATACTAGTGTTAACTTTATTGATGCCGCTGCCAATGGTGCTAGTGAAGGTGTAAAGCTTGCTATTAATGTTGGTGCAATGCTTGTTGCGATTATCGCACTTGTTGCCATGATTAATGGTGGTCTTGCCTTAGTTACAGGTTGGTTTGGTTTTGAGGGAATTACTCTTGAGCTAATCATGGGGAAATTATTTGCTCCTTTTGCTTGGTTATTAGGTGTTGAGTGGAAAGATGCTCAAATTGTAGGAACACTTCTTGGTAAGAAGTTAGTACTAAACGAGTTCGTTGCTTACTTAGACCTAAGAGAAAATATGGGTAATATATCAGAACGCTCGGCCATTATCTCTACTTACGCCCTTTGTGGTTTTGCTAACTTCTCATCAATTGGGATTCAAATTGGTGGAATCGGTGGGATCGCTGAGAATCGTAAGCATGACCTTGCAAGACTTGGGATTCGCTCTCTAATCGCAGGGACACTTGCTTGTTTTATGACAGCATGTATTGCGGGTATATTTATTTAATACCGTCTTCGTCTAATTCTAAATTAATTGAGTAGGGTAACGCGGAATATTATATCTTCTAGCGTAAAACCTTGCTCACACGTACAATTATTAGTAGGTTAAAGTCTTTGGCTTGAGCGATGCTCGCCGACTTGCCTCGCGCTTTTATTTCGTATTTCGATTTAGTTTAAAAGGAATATATATGTCTAAAGATTTGATTATTAACAAAACAGTTAACGAGTGGCGTGCTGTTTTGATGGAGAATGGTGAAATTCTCGATTTCCTTATGGAGAGAACGAAACCAACTGCAACGCCACACCCGCGCCTTGGAAATATCTACCGCGGAAAAGTCTTAAGAGTATTACCTGGAATGCAGTCAGCATTCGTTGACATTGGTTACTCAAAAGCAGCTTTCCTCTATGTAGACGATGCCTATCTTCCAACTCTTGATGAGCAAAGAGAGATGGCCAAAAAGGCCGAGGTTATTAAGAAAGAAAAGAAAGAAAATGGCCTCGTGATTCCTGACGAATTAGCAACTCTATCTGAATCAATGGATATGAAGATGCGTCCAGAATCAGCAACAATCGAATCATTCCTAAAAGAAGGGGATGAGATCATTGTTCAGGTTGCCAAAGAGCCGATCTCAACAAAAGGGCCACGTGTTACTCGTCATGTGACAATTCCAGGTCGCTATGTTGTTTATATGCCATTTATTGAGCACACTGGTGTTTCTCGTCGTATCGAAAATGAAGAAGAACGTGATCGTCTAAAAGAGATGCTTGAGACAATTCGTCCAGAAGGTAAGGGTGTTATTGCTCGTACTGTTGCTGAAGGAAGCTCATACAAAACTCTTAAGTCTGACTACGATATGCTGACAAAGATTTGGAAAGAGGTGCAAAAGAAATCTGAAAAAGAGAAAGCACCGGCCCTTTGTTATGAAGACTTAACTTTTATTCAACGAGTTTTAAGAGATATTACAGATGAAGACGTTGATAATATTATTATCGACGATAAAGACGGTGTAAAAGAAGTCGAGAAATTTGCAACAAAGTATCTTCCTCAAATTAAAGGGAAGGCAAAATTCTTTGATGAAACAAATCCGATCTTTGAAAAATTTAATGTTGATATCGAAATTGAAAGAGGACTAAGTAACAAAGTTTATCTTCGTTCAGGTGGTTCTCTAAATATCGACCAAACAGAGGCCCTGGTTTCAATTGACGTTAACACGGGAAAATTTGTAGGACGAAAAACATTAGAAGAAACTATTCTTCGCACAAACCTTGAAGCAGTTAAAGAGATCGCTTACCAACTAAGACTTAGAAACTGTGGTGGGATTATCATTATCGACTTTATCGATATGGAAAAAGTTGAAAACCGCGAAGCTGTTTATAACTCACTTGTGGACGCTCTTAAAAAAGATCGTTCAAAAACAAAAGTACTTCCAATCTCTGAGCTTGGACTTGTTGAGATGACTCGAAAGAGAACTCGTGACACACTAACTCGTATTATGTGTGAGCCTTGTCCATATTGTGAAGGAAATGGAATTGTAAAAACAGTAAATACGATTTGCTATGAGATTGTCCGTGAGCTTGGTAAGAAAATTCGCAACAATCCAGAATCGAAGAAGATATCAATTTATGCCCACCCTGAGGTGACAGCATCTCTTTGTGGTGAAGAGCTTGATATCATCGAAACGATGGAAGAAGTCTTTAGCGTTAATCTTCAGATTCGCTCGGAGAACTCTTACCACGTTGAACAATACGAAATTTTTTAGCCGTGTGGGTGCTTATGGCACCCATACTTGCTTTTAGGGTTTAACTGATATGAGAGCACTTCTATTCCCATTACATAAAGTTTCATATCAGGCGATCTTAAAGAAGCCCCTCAATATTTTTGAACCGCGCTATATTCATATGATTCACGAAGCAGAGCAGACTAACACTCCTGTTGCTTTGGCCTATGCGACTTTGCAAGATGCTGATGACGAAGCTGATACGATTGCCATCAATCACGAAAAATACCATGCAGTGAAGCGCATGGTGGGGCTTGGCCGTGTTCAAATTTTACAAAAGTCAAAAGACGGCACCATGCTTGTTGTGCTTGAGCCACTTTTTAAGGGACTCATTATGGATGTCTATAATGAAGATCTACCATACAATACCATTGAAGTTGATCCCATTACTGAATTCTTAACGGTGATGCCAGAGCATATGATCTCGCTGCAAAGACTTGGTCTGCTCTTTCGCCACTGGGCCAAGTCATTCTTTAAGAATCAAGTAGAGTACGATGCCCTGATGGAGGCAACACAAGACCCAGTCGTTTTAGTTGGCGCCATCACTGAATTTGTTGTGACTTCTCCCGATCTTAAGCAGGGGATTCTCGAAATCGATGATATCAACGCCAAAATCGATGTCCTTCTTGAATGGCTCGACTAGTGGTACGCGCCACCTTTTCGAGATTTCAGTAACTTGGTGATCCAGCACGACAAAAAATTGAAAAAAATTCGCGTATTTAGGCTATTTTGACTTGAGTTGGGGGATATTATTCCTATACTCACCACATAACTCATTGAAATCATATTGTGCTCATTCAGCAGTTCTTAGCCAACTATCTGTAATCACGTAAAGGTGGCGCGTACCCGAACTTCCTTTACACAAAGCACAGTTACTGATAGATTAGCACCACATTTGACCGTTAATTTACTCGCTTCCCTGTGGTGGGGAGGCCAATAATAACTATTGTCCAGGAGATAAAGTATGATTTATGAGTTAGCATTAGTAGCTCACGCGGGCGCAACAGAAGATCAGCAAACAGCTCTTAAGAACCTAGTAGCTGAAGTTGCAAAAAATTACGAAGGTGAAGTCCTTTTAACTGATGATTGGGGAATGAGAACATTTGCTCAAACTGCCAAAAACGGTTCTAAAACAGGTAACTACATCTATTTCATCGTTTCAGGTAACAAAGACCTAAACACAGAACTTCAAAGACGTTTCAAAATCAACGAAGACGTTCACAAGTACCTTATCATTAAATTAGCTGATAACAACGAAGCTGCTGAAGCAGTTGTTAAAGGTTACAAAACTCCATTCTCAAAAGCTCACCCAGGTTCACAAACTGATGAACTAGAAAAAGGTGCAGAAAAAGATAAGAGAAGATTTGCTAAGAGAAAGAACTGTTGGTTCAAAGCAAACAGCATCACTGCAGACTGGAAAGATCCAAAGACTTATAACTGGCTAATCAACGAGTTTGGTAAGATCCAACCATCAAGAGTTACTGGTGTTTCAACTAAGCACCACAGATGGGCACAATCTGCAATTAAGAGAGCAAGAAATATTGGTCTAGTTTCTCACGTTAGAGGTGACTTCGCTCACTAAGAGTGTTGAGAACTTAGTCTTAAGGGAATTAGAAAAAGATAATGAACGATAAGAAACCAAACACATTTACACTTATCTCAAAAGATAACTTCACAATAGGGAAGTTGCTTTTCTTATGTGTCGTGAGTTTGATCTTAAGCGTTGCTTATCCACTAGGTGTATTTTCACCGCTTCCAGTGGCATTCGCTTTCTTGATCTATGGAAACTTAAAGACGCTTGTGACTTTCGGTGTAACGATTGTTCTCTGCTTTATTGCTGCTCAATCGAGCGACTCTTTCTTAATCCTTGCTAACTCGGCGTATGTTTTATTCTACGCTGTTATCATTGGTTACTTAAGTGCTGCGACTATTTTGCGCAATGAAGATCCTGTAAAAGGATTATTAAAAAGAGGACTCATCTTACTACTCGTAATCTTCGGAATCATGGGGACGATTGAAGTGATTTTTCCTTCAACAATCTCAACGACGATTACAACTTCAGTAAATGAAGGTTTGTCACAATTAAAGAATTCGCCAGATTATAAAGAACTGATTGCTCGCGGTGGAGAAGTCGCAGCAACTTATCAAAGTGTTTTCGAGAACCCTGATGATATCATTAAAAGAATCTATCAGTGGGGATTCGCTGTTATCTTTGTAAGTACATTCTTTATTCTATGGCTAACGGTTTTCATGCTTTTAAGAAATGCAAAGTTATGGAAAATGCTTCACGGCTATAAATATGGATTAAAGCACTTTGTGCGCTTTCAAGTGCCTGAGTACTTTGCCCTTATCGTAGTTGTTGGGCTAGCTCTCTTCTTAGGTGGAGAGTATATCGGTGGTGAGATTATTGAGGTTATTGGCCTTAATATCTTACTTTGCTTAGGAATATTCTATTTCTTTCAAGGAATGGGTGTTTACTTAGACTTCTTAAAATATATTAAGGTGACTGGGTTTGTTCGCTCAATTCTTGCGATTATGACTATTTTCTTTGCTCATCGTTTTATTGCGATTGTTGGCCTTTTAGATTATTGGGTCAACTTTAGAAGATTTTTTAAAAATAATAAGGAGATATAAAATGAAAGTTATTCTTAAAGAAACTGTAAAGTCTCTTGGTAACGTTGGTGAGATCGTTAACGTTTCAGCTGGTTATGCAAGAAACTTCCTAATACCAAATGGTTCTGCAGTTCTTGCTGATGAATCAAACACAGCTCAAGTTAAGCACTTTGAAAAACTACTTGCTAAGCAAGTTGCTGCTGATAAAGCAGAAGCAACAAAAGTTGCTGGTACAATCAATGGTTTAAACATTGAACTAATCAAAAGAGTTGGTACTAACGGTAAATTATTTGGTTCTGTTACTACTCACGAGCTTTCTCTAGAACTAGGTAAACTAGGTCACAACGTAGAAAGAAGACACCTTCTTCTTGAAAACCCAATCCGTGCGGTTGGTAGCTACGATGTTAAAGCTAAGATCTTCAATGGTGTTGAAGCTGCTTTTACAGTAACTGTAAAAATGGATCCAAAACAAGAAGAAGAAAACAAGAAAAAAGCAGAAGAGCTAGCTGCAATGAAAGCTGCTCAAGATCTTCTTGCTAAAGAGCAAGCAGAAGCTGCTGCTTCAGGTGACACTTCTGGTGAAATGACTGAAGAAGAAAAGTTAAAAATGGAAGCGAATAGAATTCTAAGAAGCTAATTTTTTTCTTATATTAAAGAGGGGAGGCCTTGAGCCTCCCTTTTTATTTCTAATCATATTATGGGGCAGAATATGGTTGATCAAAACAACACAAACAACGCAAGAACACTTCCAAATGATACTCTTTCAGAGAAATCTCTACTTTCGTGTTTAATTCTCGATAGTATGTCTTTCGATGAAATTTCTGACTTAAAGTTAGAAGGAAAGGATTTTTATAATCCGAAGTATGGAATTGTATTCGATGCCATTAAAGACATGGTTCATTCGAATAATCCTGTTGATTACGTAACAATTTGTTCATACCTTTCGGATCACAATCGCCTGGAAGAAATCGGTGGTCAAAACTTTATTCTCGATATTACTGAAGATCAGGTATCGAGTGCCAACCTTCGCCACTATGCGAAGACTGTTAAAGATAAAGCGTCTCTTAGAGACCTCGTTCGCCAAGCTAGAAAAGTAGCGGACAAAGGTGCAACTTTCTCAGGAAATGCACAAGACTTCATTCAGGAAGTAGAATCAATCTTCTTTGGTCTTACAAACGAGGCCAAGCAAGGAAGTATGGTTAAGCTTAATGAATGTCTAAAAGAAAATATTAAAGAAATTGAAGATACATCTCGCATCGCTGGTGAGATTCATGGTGTACCAACTGGTTATGGTGCCCTTGATAAATTATTACTTGGTATGCAACCTGGTCAGCTGATTATTCTTGCTGCTCGTCCTGCCATGGGGAAGACTGCTCTTGCTCTTAACGTTGCACAAAACGCATGTGAGTTCTCAAAACTTCCTGTCGCGCTTTTCTCTCTGGAGATGATGGCCAAGGAACTTTCAATGAGACTTCTAACTCAACGTGCGAAGATCGATTCAAAAAGAATTCGTACAAAAGAGTTCCTCGAAACAGATTTAAGAAAAATTGGGCAGGGGATTCAGCAGCTTGCTGATATGCCAATTTATATCAATGATAATGCCGGGACAAACCTTCTTGATATTCAGTCAGCTTGTCGAAAGATCAAGGCTTCAGAAGGCCTAGGCTTAGTTGTTATCGACTACCTTCAGCTAATGAGTTCACATAATAAGATGCTTCCTCGTGAACAGCAGATTGCTGAAATCTCAAGGGGCCTAAAGAATATGGCCAAAGAACTTGAGTGTCCGGTTATTGCACTTTCACAGCTTAACCGTGGGGTTGAGTCTCGTCCGAATAAGCGTCCAATGACTTCAGACCTTCGTGAATCTGGTTCAATTGAGCAGGATGCCGATATTATCATGTTCGTATATCGTGATGAGTACTATAACCCAGATACAAAAGATCAAGGGATTGCAGAAGTTATCGTTGGTAAAAACCGTGGTGGTGAAGTTGGAACGGCCAAGCTAACATTCGTTGGTGCGCACACAAGTTTCGAAAATATCGCTTATGCACAAGACGATGGAAGAAGTTAAGCAATCTGCTTACGCAATCTTTAAGCATAAAGAAGGCTTCTTAAAACTTGAGAGGCCTTCAAAATACCTTCATATAACAAATAAGAAAATTTATGACCGCTTAAATGAAACTGAACAGGAGTTTTCTGTTGCTGTTTTAAAAGAGTTATTAGGCCACAGCTGGCATGTACAATCACTTCACTATGAATTAGGCCACTATTTCTTATTAGAGGCCCCGTCTTTCGAAAATGAAGTTAGTCTTGCAACTCTTATTAATTTTGAAAATAAAAGCTTTATAAGGCCAATTGAAGGCTTTAGAAAACCAACGGCAAGTATTGAAAAGATTATAAGTGAAGATGAGTATGAGAAACTTTTTAAGATGACTTATGAGAACTTACTAGCTGGTAATTGTTATCAGCTAAATCTAACCTCACTTATCGAAGTCGTGATTTCGAGTACAGAAGATCTTATTAATACCTTTCTAAGCAAAGAGCTTTTCTCTAAACTTGGTGAGTTTGCACATATTCTCAACTTTCCATTTGAGGATCGTCTTGTCATAAGTAACTCACCAGAGTGTCTCTATGAATTTGATCAAGCAGCAAAGAAGTTAATAACAAGGCCAATTAAGGGAACTGTAGCGCAAGAGCTGGGTGAGGATTTTCTCATTAATGATGCTAAGAACACTAGTGAACTCAATATCATTACCGATCTTTTAAGGCATGACCTATCGGCCATTGGCAAGAACTTCTCTAAAGTAGAGTCACTACGTGAATTCTTTCGTGTCCCTGGCCTTATTCATCAATACTCAAAAATCAGCGTCGAACTAGAAGAGTGTAATGCATTGGCACTTGTCGCATCTCTTTTTCCAGGTGGAAGCATTACTGGTGCGCCCAAGAAAAGGGTCGTTGAATTGATTAAAAAGATTGAAACCAAAGACCGAGGGATTTACACAGGTTCTACCATTTTAAATTTTGACACAATATCTAAAGCATCTATAAATATCCGTTCTTTAGATCTTGAACCATCTTCCAGACGCGCACTATATGGGGCCGGAGGAGGAATCACATTACTGAGTGACGCTCAGAGCGAATTTCAAGAACTAAAAGCCAAAGCTAATAGCTTTCTTAAGGTTTTCTTTAAGGATGTAAAAATCTAATAAATTCTTACATGTCATTTGATAGTTTTGACATTCAAATCTATCGCTAGATATGATTTTTTTGTGACAAAGTGAAGCAAAGGATTGCTCCAACATGGATCGTTGAAAATTTGTCACAGGAGAGGGAAGTCAATGGATATGACAAACAACACAACACAGACAACACAGAACAAAGATACTCACAACAAGGACGTTATGGTGCAATTAAATGATTTAGTTGAAATCTCAGGTGTACCAACTGATTTCATTAAGAAAGAGTTAATGCTTGATGATACTGTTTCAATGGATGAATTGAGATCAAAAATGCTTAAATTTCTCGACACAACTTTTCAAGAGCATGGTGTCGATACTTCTAAAGTAAAATAGTCAGTTAATCTTTTGGAAACATAGGACTTGTTTCTCAATAATCTCCTTAATGCCCTTCTTACTTAAGCCTAGGTTTAGTAAGAGGGGCATTTTTTATTGCCCTTACTGAACACCTTCAATCGGTAGAAATTTCCACAACTATGCAATTTAAAGTGCTTACTAAAAATTTATTAAGGTAGGCCGTCTCATTTCCGATACTTAGAATGAAATAGGAAAATTTTCATAGGAATGTTGTATGGATATAGCATCAGTCATAGGTTTAGTTTTAGCAGTCGGTGGAATCATGGGTTCCATTATGTCAGGTGGGGCAATTTCGATTTTTATCGATGTTCCTTCTGTACTCGTTGTTGGGCTAGGTCTAATCGGAGTTACTCTTTATCGTTGGCCAATGGAGGTTGTAAAAGGTCTTGTTGCAATTGCAATGAAATCAATCTTCTTCACTCCAGTGGATCCAAAAGATAAAATTAACAAAATTAAAGAACTAGCGGAGCTTGCCAGACGAGAATCAGTTTTTGCATTAGAGAAAGCAGAAATTGATGACCCGTTTATGAAAAAGGCGATGACTCTAGCAGCGGATAACAGACCTCCTGAAGTTATTGCTTCAATTCTACAAATGGATATTGATTCTATGGAGTCACGCCATAAAACTGGTGCTGATGTTTTTGATGGTGTTGCAGCCGATGGCCCAGCGATGGGAATGATCGGGACTCTGATTGGTCTGGTACAGATGCTTCAGAACCTTTCAGATCCTTCGGCGATTGGTCCTGCCATGGCCGTTGCCCTTTTAACAACGTTCTATGGTGCGATTATTGCCAACGTTTTTGCAGGGCCTGTTAAGAATAAAATTTCATATCGATCTCAAATGGAGCTTATGTCCATGAGTATCGTTGTTGCGGGAACACTTGGGATTGTTGCAGGTGAGAACCCACGTATGATTATTGAAAAACTTAATTCATTCCTTCCACCAAGTGAAAGATCTGCTTCGGACGAAGGCGAAGAATAAGTTTTAAACAAATTTTAAATGAGTATTTGAGGAATAAATACTAAGGGTAATCAAGGAGTAAGAAATGGCAGATGATAGTGCTGCAGTAGTTGATGATGGCGGAAACGCGAAGTGTCCTGAGTGTGTACCGGGCCTTCCCGGTTGGATGGCAACGTTCTCTGACCTTGTAACGCTTCTACTTACATTCTTCGTACTTCTTCTTTCTTTTGCAAAGACTGAGACGGCCAAATATGAAGCGGCCCTTGGTTCAATTCGCAATGCCTTTGGTGGTAACGTTCTTCAACAGGGTGAAGTCATTCAAAAAGGAAAGTCTCCTGATAACTTCCCGACAATGATGGAATCTCAAACTCCAATCAAACCTTTCCCAATTGAATTTTTAACAATGGAAGGGATTCTTGATAAACATGAAATAAATCGTGGCTCAGAAGAAGTTCTAAAAAATATGCGTCATGACTTAAAAGAGTTTAACTTAAGTGAGAACGTAACAGTTTATGAACAGGCCGAAGGTATCGTTGTTCGAGTTAATGATAAGATTTACTTTAAGCGTGGTTCAGTTGAAATTGAATCAACGAAAATAGCTGTTTCATCATACCAACGTATGATTGATCTTCTTAAAAAGCGTAATTGGAAAGTCTTTGTTATGGGTTATGCCGCTCGCGGTGAAGTATCAAATGATGGAAAGAGTGATGCTCTTGAGTTATCATCCGCTCGTGCCACTGCGGCCACTAAATCTCTTATTAGAAGAGGAATTAATCCAGAAAGAATTTCAACGGTATTCTATGGTGATACCCGTTTAACAGACCTTCCGGGACGATCTCAAATGGAGATTGATAACGAAAATCGTAAAGTTGAATTTATGATTAGAAAGCGTGATCTTGAAGATAATGGCCACAAAGTTGAAGCACAATAAGAATTTTTGTAATCTCACTGAAAAAGATAGTTTGAAGGAGTTCCTTAAAGGGGAGCTCCATTTTTCTAATAAAGCAATTAAGACCTCTTATATTTCAAAGGTTATGCTGCAATCTCATCTCGCTCCAAAGAGTGAACTATACCTACCGAGAGATCTTTTAAATCGCTTTCACGTTAATCCTATTTATACAGGGCCGGCCATTGAAGTGATTCATGAAGACGATATTTTTATCGTCTTAAATAAGCCGCAAGGTATTCACGGTCACCCAATGGAGTATAGTGAAACTGATACAGTATTAAATTTCATGCGCTCACGTTTTAATCTCCCAAGTCTTGGAAACTCTCGTTCTGATTATGAAAAGGGCCTTCTTTATCGTCTCGATCAATTAACGAGTGGTGTTCTTATCTATATTAAAGATGAGCTCATTCACGAAAATCTTAGAAACTCCTTCTCTCAAATTGCTAAGGAGAAAACCTATCTCGCTATTGTCAAAGGAAAGGTTAAAGAGGAGATGGATTTAACTGATCGCCTTGTCTCAAGTGGCATCAAGGGTGAGAAGATGATCGTCAATGACATTGGAGTTGAAGCGACTTTAAAAGTTGAACCTATTTTCTATCAGGACAAAAAAGATCTCACACTTGTTAAGATCACTTTAAATGAAGGCCATCGCCATCAAATACGTGTTCAACTTTCTCACGCAGGCTTTCCAATTGTGGGAGACCCTCTTTATAACGATGATTATAATGAGAAAGAAGATAAGCGATTGTATCTCCACGCCTTTCAATACTGCTTAGATGTAAATGGACACACAACTTGCTTTAAGGCCGAGAAGGCTGAGCTATTCTGCGACCTCTTGGACTTGGATAGTCTGATGGATGTGGCGAGCTAGGTTATTCTTATTTTTAAGTGTCTTTAACTTCACAACATACTTACCTTCAGAAAGAGATGAGAGAATCATCTTTGGATGAACAAGTTTGACTACAATCATCATTGTTCGCTCAAGACTTTCTTCCATAGCATAACGAGAAATTGAAATATAAGAATTGGCCAGGGCCTTGTACATTTCACGACGAAGGATCTCTTTGTCCGTTCCCTCAGGTACGATCTTTTCATCAACAGGAATTGTCACTTCTAGGTTATTTTTATTACACTCAATCTTCCAAGAAGGGTGCATATACTTATCAAGACGTACTTTTACAGAACGACACGATGTCGCTAACATGCGATCTGCACGCTTTTGGAAAGCGCCGTTTTCTCTTAATTGAAAGATAAAGATAATAAATATTAATATTCCGAACCCGAGTACTGGATTCCTAAGTAGTGATTTCAATACCATAGCAATATTATCGCACTAAATTTTATAAAAATCACTAAAGGAAATGATGGCCATATCCGATAAATATAGTAGGTTATTTAAGGAGCTGTAATGACGTCATTTTCGTCTATGGAAGATCAAAATTTTTGGAATATTTTATTTAATTTAGAAGAAATTAGAAAGCCAATTAGTTTGGTTTCATTCCTAAGAAAAAATCATATTAATCGCGATGAATTCTATATGTTTTATGAGAAGTCTCACTTCTATGGACTATCGATTGACCTTCGTCCCAAAGATAATGAATTTTTACTGATGCCACTTTCATGGCGTAGGGATTATGGCGATATCTTACTTGAGAATACATCACATCGTGAACTTATTAAGGATATTCAGGCCGCTTGTAAAGAAGGGCGTGTCTGTGAGTTTACATTCCTAGATCACTCTAAGAAGAAGGTTCGTCCGTGGAGAGTTGTTCTTTCCCAGAATCTTTATAAAGTCATTAGTGAAGATGTTGTGACAAAGAAATTAATCACAATTGATATGAACGAAGTCGATGATATTGAATTTCAGGATTTTGATTACGCTTCAATGTATTCAAGATTTGAAATTGAAGAGTATATTAATGCTCTAAGACATATTGATGGCAGTGATCAGCGTTTAGTATTAAAACTTAACTATGGATTCGAGTTAACTCCAATAAGTAATTTAATCTTTCTAGGTCATCCATACTCAACAACAAATCAGTATGGTGAAATCATTTGGGCCGCATCTGTCGAGAAGTCTCTTTATTTATTTGATTGGCTATATTCAATGCGCGATCAAATTGAAATTCTTGAACCGAGTTGTATAAAAGAAGAATTTGAGGAGTTTTGCCAGAAAAGAAGAAATGCTGCATAATCCGACATGAGATGAAAAAGAATAACTTATTTCTAATATCGTTTCTCCCGGCACTTCTTTATTGGTACCTTGAAGAAACACAGACAGTGGAGATTGCCATTATTGGCGGTCTTTCGCTGGCAATTTTAGAAATCATTTTTGAAAAGATATTCTTTAAACATATTCACTCAATCTCTAAGTTAAATTTCATCATTATTTTAATTCTTGGGCCAATCTCCCTTATTGGCCATGATGGAGTTTGGTTTAAGTTACAGCCATTTTTTACGGGGCTCTTTCTTAGTGGGTTTCTTATTTTTAATCTCAAGCAGGGCAAGAGTCTTATGCTTACGATGATGGAAGATATGGAAAAGAAGGCCAATGTACCAAAAGAGATAATGACGAAAATCGAGTATCACTTGGCCTACTTTCTTCTATTCAATGGTATTTTTATGGGTTACTTGGCCATTTACGAAACAACTTCTCGTTGGGCCTTCTTTAAATCCATTGGATTCTATATTGTTTTTGCGGTCTTTTTAGTATTAGAAATTATTTTAATTAGACGTGAAGTAAAGAAGATTATGCTTGAGCAAATGCAGGCCCAAGCCGATATGATTCAAACACACCACGGAGGCCAAATTGACTAAGGCAAGCGATATTGTTGAGATTGAAGAGTTTGATATTTCTCCAGGAAGAACAATTGCAAATCGTTATGTGGTTCTTGAAAAACTTGGTTCTGGGTATGAAGGTGAGGTTTACCGCGTAAGGGAGAAACACACCAATATTGAAAGGGCCATAAAAATCTATTTCCCACAAAGAAATAAAAAATTTAAAGTGAGCACAAGATATGCCCTAAAGCTTGAAAAGCTCAGCCATAGTCCAATTGTAATGGACTGTATCTCTCATGAATTGGTAACTTTAAAAGGTCAAAAAGTAGCATGCCTAACTTCTGAGTTTATCGAAGGGGAGATGCTTGGAGAGTTTATCCAAAAGCAAAAAGGTAAGCGCCTTGAAATCTTCTCTGCCATTCACTTGCTGTATTCAATCGTCGTAGGAGTCGAGTCTATTCACCTTGAAGGTGAGTATCACGGAGACCTTCACACCGAAAATATTATCATTCGTCGCTTTGGATTAGAGTTTGATTTAAAGATTATTGATCTTCATCACTGGGGTGATTCAAAAAAAGATAATCGCGACGAAGATATCATTAAAATCATCAGAATTTTCTATGATATCCTAGGAGGACAGAAGCATTACAAGAAGTTATCTCCTTCCATTAAATATATCATTTGTGGACTTAAGCGTGGGATGATCTTAAATCGTTTTAAGAATATTAGTATGCTTCGTTACCACTTAGAAACCATGGATTGGTCTGATGCCGTTTAAGAAAATAGTTTCCGATGTAGCGGAATTTGAACACGATATTTTTGACTTTGGTGATTATCGCATTGGCTACTTCATTGCCAAACATAAGTTAAAAGAATCAGGCGATAATAACGAAGATGCACTCTTTATTAGCGGAGAAGAAAAGTCATTCGTTGTTGGAGTCTCTGACGGAGCTGGCGGTCATCCTCGTGGACGGGACGCTGCCGTTGCCATCGTTGAGGCCATTGCAAATTACAAAGACGGTAGCAATTGTCTAGAGCTTATTGAAGCTGCCAATCAGAATGTATCAGATCTCAAGGCCGGTGCAAGATCAACTCTTGCCTTTGCCCAGATTAAAGATGATATGGTTCGTTTCTACCATGTTGGGGATTCTGAAATTCTTTATTGGAATGCCCATGGGAATGAAATCTATACTTCCACTCCACACTCTGGAGTCGGTCATATGGTTAAGGCCGGAGTCCTTGGACAAGAGGAATCCCTTGCTCACCCTGAAAGAAATTATGTGAATAACCTCATGGGTGACGACGTCATTAAAATTGAATCAACGTCTGGTGCCAGCATCAAAAAAGGTCACACGATCCTTATTGGAAGTGATGGGCTTTTTGATAATATCCCTCACGACTCCCTTACAGAACTCATCGGACAAGGGATCTTTGATAAGTCATTTGAAAACCTTGCTGAGTTTTGCAAAATTCAAAACGAAGAGGCCTGGCTTAAGTATGACGATATTTCTTTTATCGCGATTCGAAAGGTTAAGGCCTAGCCGGTTCCATGCACCTTTGGTTTCGCACGTACGAAACCAAAGGTGCATGGAACCCTAGTAACTTTTACTTTGTTTTATCTTCAATAATCTTTACACTATTAATATCTATATCAAATTCGCCACATATTCTTTGTTTTTTTGATATTGGTAATTTTGTTGTTTTAATATAGTCATAGATCATGAACTTTTGTAATCTCATTGGTAGATATATCCTTGGGATGTTTGCCTTTAATTTTTCTATATCCAATTCGTCTGGCGCTGTATGATCTAGATAAATTTTCAAATGTGCAAGCTTGTGAAGATTCGTTGGATTATCATTAGCCACTTTCTGAAATACCGGTATAAGAGTACTTGAACCTGAAGTTAGAGAGATACGTTCAATCATCCAATAACTAAAATGGATGAATGTTTCACTAAGTAATTTTTTGACATCATTTTCTAAATCTATATTACTAATTGTAATTTTATTTTTTGATGATTCAAGCCTTTCAAGTGCAATCTTCTTAACATACTTGTAGACGTCATCTAGATGTGTCTCTAAAGCATGATGAAGTAAACTAATAGTACGCGCTGTTAGTGCTTGAATTTCTTCAACCAATGTTAACTTGAGGGGGCCTTTCATACTACCAGCTTTGTTTTGGAGTATTTGGCCTAGTACATTTATAATACGATATGATCGAGATATCATATTAGCTTCATTAAGTTGATCCTCTTTAGTATCTACAATATTATTGAGTTGTTCATTTCTTTCAATTTTTTCATTTAAATTACTTTCAGGATTATCATAATTATTGATTTGGAGATAGTCCTTTTCTATCTTTATGTTATTTGTAATACTGCTTATTGCATTTTCAAGATTTATCACTTCAATGTCATGAAGAGCCTCTTGTCCTTCTTTAATCATAAGTTCAGTAATAGAGTTATCTGTTGAAAAGTATGCTGTGAATATAATAATACTTGACTCTAGATCTTTATGGGATTTTTTTACTAATTCTTTTTCTATTTCAAATTTAATATGATCTTCAAGATTTGTAGCAATATGTTTACCTATGAAATAATGATAAAGAAAGTCATTGTTGAAAGAAATTTGCTTCATGTCTTCCTTTAAAACTCTATGTTTAACTAATAGTGCTTTTGTCTTATCAATATTAAAATCTACAAGACTGTCTGTTTTATATAGATCACATACATTCTTGAATCTGATAGGTGATAACTTGTTATCTTCTTGATAGGCATAATAAGCGAGATAACATAATAACGTTTGAAGTCCTTCAGGCCCTATACCTCTTATGCATATATTGTTTAAAGTAATGTTTATCAAATTATCAACTAATGTTAATGATGTACTCGAATATGGATCCTGATCAAATTCAGCACTCAAAATATTATTGATTATGAGTATTATATAAAAAGGTGTGTTTGGAATGAAGTTCAAGGAAATGGTTTCTCTAACTCTTTTTAAATAATAACTAACTTTTACTGGATCATATTCGTTCTTTTTGTCTCCAGCTGTAATCCATTTCTTGATAAGCTGTTGGGTTCTTTCGGAGTTGAAATCCGAAAATGAATATATCGTAAAATCATAGTTCACATTAATTAGTTGTCTTATTTTTAAAGACTCATCTGCTAGAAAAACAATTGTAGTGAAAGTAGTTTGAAAACTCTCAATGATATCATTGAAGTTATCATCCTCCAGTTCATCATTACCAACATTATCAATTATTAAAACTTTATCTTCCTTAGGGATGAAATCATAATTTTGTCCAATATAAGTATTAGATACGTAATTTTTAAAATCTTGAATTATGTTTTTATTTTTTTTCTTAATTATATCCTTTATATTTATAATTATTGGTAACTTCCCATTTTCATTTAAACTTATGAATAATGAGTTGGCGAAAGATGTTCTTCCTCCATGTTGTTTTGATGAAATGCCATAAACGCCTCCACTCATAAACTTTTTTAAATATTCATCTTTTCGAAGTTCTATTTCAGATTGTGAATGTTCATCTAAGTCTACTTTAAGATTAGGCCAGATATAAATATCATTTAGCAAAACTTTATCTAAAATATTATGACCTAAGTTTAAATTTATTGAATTAATATCTTGTAGGTATTCAGGTTTGGGTTGGTATTTAAACTTTTTAAAGTTTTGTTTCCTAAAGAACTCTTTTGCCTTAGCTTCTTTCGTACTTTCTTTTCCATTAAAGTTTTTAACGATGAATTGTTTAGCACCAATATCTACTATAAGATGTTTAAAGAGAATTTGATCACCATCCTTTCCAATTGATGACCTTAAGAATAGGCATTCATTTTTATCTGATGTTTTGATGTAATCATTTTCCGTGTGTTCATGTCCAGATAGAAGAATGTCACTTTTTTCTTCGATGGTTCTCTGAAAGTTATGCATGCTGTTTTGTGATTGCCAATTAGACGGATGATGGGTAATTGTAAAAACAACATCACCGTCATTAATATTTAAAAAATTTGAATCAAATACGATTGCACCATAAGGTTCTTGAATCTTAGACATCCAGGCCGAATTAAAACAGTTAAATGTAATTTTCTTATTGAAGTAATTAAATGTTCTACTCCATTGCATCTTATTTTCTACTTTTTCATTCTCAATCTCCTGATTGAAAATGAAGTAGTTAGATAATTCTTTTGTGCAAGTATCAATAACTTGCTGTGATATTTTCATTGTGCCATTTCGTATAAAATCTACGATTTGATCGCGCATGTCGTCGGAATTTGCAAAGTCTAAATCATGATTTCCTGGGCATGAAACAATGTTGAATATATACCCTTCATCTTCCATTTTAGTTTTGAGATCTATTAAGAAGCTTGTTGCTAAATCAAATTCCTCTTTTTTTCCTTTATTTACAATGTCTCCTGTTAAGACAAGTAAGATTGGATCTGATTTTATAATACAGTTCGAAGTAATATATGTATGTAGCGTGTTGATTGATGTATTTACCCAGTTTTGATCATCTTTATTTAAATGAATATCACTTAAGTGAATAATATTTAAGTTTCCCATAAATCTCCCTTTATATTCGGGGAGACTTATCGTTGTAAATAAAAATAACTTTAATTAGATGACTTTAGGTGAGCACTTAGAATTGTCCAGCAGGATAACTTCCAAGGATCTTAATGTCATTGGCGTCGCGCTTTAACTCTTTAAGGCATTCTTGGACCTTGTCATTGTGAAGCGCACCCATGAAATCAACATAGAAGATATACTTAAATGGTTGATGAGGGATTGGGCGTGACTCAAGCTTCGTTAAGTTGATGCTGTAGTCAGCGAAAACTTGTAGGCAGCCTAGAAGTGCTCCAGGGTGGTGCTTTGTTGTGAAAGCGATACTTGTTTTCTCTTTTCCAATTCCCGTTGGGATATTCTTTTCTTTAACGAAAATAAGGAAGCGAGTGAAGTTGTCTGCTTCATCTTGAATCTTTTCCTGAATGATATTGAGGCCGTAGTAGTCTGCGCAAAGGCGTGAACCAACGCAGGCTTCATTTTCAGATTTTGATTCAGAGATGATTTTGGCAGAGCCTGCAGTATCAAACTCCGCAACTGGTTTTAGGCTTTCTTTCTTAAAGAAGCCATGACATTGGGCCAAGGCAATCGGGTGTGAGTAGACGGCCTTGATATCCGCTACATCAACACCCTGATTGGCCATAAGGCAATGGTTAATTTCTAAGTAGAGTTCGCCAATGGCAAAGAAGTCATGTTTAAAAATTAAATCCATATTGATATCGACGTTTCCGACGATGCTATTTTCGATAGGTAAGATGGCACAAGCGACTTCCTCATTTTCAAGGGCGCTACATACGTCTTCACTTAGGGCAATGCCCACGGCCTCAACGTCTTTACCAAAATATTTATAGAGTGCTTCTTCTGAGTAAGAACCTTTGGTGCCTTGAAATGCTACCTTCATGCCTTTATTCAATCTTCAAGCCTTTTGATAACTTTATTAAACGATTCGAGGAAGTCTTCACGAGTTTGTTTGGCATATTGATTATGCTCATTCATATCTGCGAATAATTCCCATGAATCATTTTCGACAGTCTTTAAAATTTTTAAAAGTCTACGGTAACCTTTTGTGTCGATCGGAAGTTTTTTCGCATCCATATCCATTAGCGTTCTTCCAATCATGTGAGTGAGTAGAAGAGAGTGGGAGATCTGTTTATCGTGCTCGGCCGCTGTTGTCTCTATTACCTTGATTCCATGAAAGCGCATAAAGGCACAAATCTTTTGATAGTATTTATCTTCGATGCGAACAGGGCAAACAGCTATTTTAGTTCCAAATAAAGTTTCACCTGCTGAGTCTGGCCCAAACATTGGGTGAGTCGCAAGAATGCTGACTGTTTCTGGCAGATGCTTCTTCATTGCAGCAACTGGCATCTCCTTAACGGAACAGACGTCAACAACGAGAGCATCTTTAGATAGTAGTGGAGCGATCTCTTCAATAACAGATTCAAATTTATTCATTGGAACAAAAGGAATGACGATTGGATTTTTGCAAACTTCTTCAAGAGGTTTGAAGTGACACCCCATGGCCTCAATTTCTGCTTTTACACCTTCGTTTATATCATAAACTTCAACTGTAAAATCTTCTTCTAGGTATTTTGAAATTAATTTTCCTAAACGTCCGAACCCAATAATTCCAACTTTCATTAACAAAGAACCTTTTTTATATTTTCGTAAGCTTGTTCAATTCGTTCTACTGAATCTGTAAATGCCAGGCGGATATAATCATCTTGTCCAAAGAATTTTCCTGGAACAAGGGCAACGCCAGCTTCTTCAATTAGCTTTTGCACCATCTCAACCGAGTCATTTACAATTCCTCTTTCAATAAATGGTTTGATATCAAGAAAGAGGTAGAAGGCCCCTTGAGGTTGAGTTACTTTGAAGATTTGTGAGAATAGCTCATAAGCACGTTTTTTACGCTCAGTCATTGTCTCTAACATATCGCCAATGATTTCATCACTATGCTCAATGGCATTGATGGCACCATATTGTGTAAATGGTGGAATATTTCCACATAGATGGCCTTGGAAGCTATCTACTTTCTTAATGAACTCTTCCTTGGCAATCATGTAACCGACGCGAAAGCCTGTCATACAAAATGATTTTGAGAAACTTTGAATCGAAATTGATCGATCTGCAATTTCTTTACCAAGCATAAGAGGTGAGACGAATTCACAATCATAAGTAAGAGATTCATAGGCTTCATCACTAACGATAATTAAATCGTGTGCAATGGCCATTTCACCAAGTTTTGTTAGTTCTTCTCTTGTATAAACTGCACCAGACGGATTATTTGGTGTGTTGATATAGATTGCTTTTGTCTTTGATGTAATTGCATTCTTAATGGCATCAAGATCGAGGTGAAAATCTTCTTGTGAGTTAACAAAGACAGACTTTCCTCCAGCAAGCTTGATACTTTCTGGAATTGTGACCCAGTATGGAATAGGGACGATAACTTCATCACCTTCATCTAGAATCGACTGAAATGAGTTGAAGATAATTTGTTTTGAACCATTTCCAACGAGGATATTTTGAGGTTCAATTTGAGTTTTACAACGATGATTAAAGTAGCTTGCAATGGCCTGCCTTAGTTCTGGCTCACCACTTACAGAAGAGTACTTGGTTTTTCCTTTCTTAAGGGCCTCATAGATGGCCTCTAGAATACTTTCTTTGGGCAGGAAATCTGGTTCACCGACATTTAGGCCGATGATATCCTTTCCTTGACTTCTAAGGTTTGTAATTTGTGCCGAAATCTGGATACTACCAGACGGAGCAATTCCTTCCACTCTTTCAGATACTTTCATAACTTTATTATATCACTTTTTATGATTCTTTCTTAAAATCATTCATCATACGAGTTTGTTCTCTAACTGACTCAGTGTGAATTGCATGGTAAAGCTCTTCCACAAATCGACGATCTAGTGAAAGCTTTTCTCCCTTAGCAATACGATCATTCATTAGAGTATCCATTCTTCCAACTTGAAGAGGAGTGACGTTATTTGCACTCTTTAGTGCTCCAATTTGCTTAACGATATTCATACGCATATGCATAAATTCAAGGATATCATTATCAATTTGATCGATTTTATTTCTAAGTTTATTTAACTCATCTTCAAATCCGTCATTGTGTCCAACGGCATCTCTAACTTGTAGGTGAGTGATAATTTCATGAAGCATCTTAGGTGTTACCTGTTGAGCGGCATCACTTAAAGCTTTATCTGGAGTGATATGAGTTTCAACCATCACACCGTCCATATTCATATCCATGGCCTTCTGACAAACCTCTCCAATAAGATTTCTGTTACCGGCAATGTGTGAAGGGTCACAGATAATTGGAAGATCTGGCATTAATCTTTTAAGTTCGATTGGAATGGCCCAGTATGGTTTGTTTCTGTACTTTGTTTTTTCTGCACTAGAAAAACCTCTGTGAATTGCAGCAAGTTTATCTAGGCCAACATTTGAAAATCTTTCAATAGCACCCATCCAAAGCGCAAGGTCAAGGTTGATTGGATTCTTTACCATAACTGGAATGTCGACACCTTTAAGGGCCTCAGCGATTTCTTGAACAGCAAATGGTGAAACTGTCGTACGTGCACCAATCCAAAGGATATCCACATTGTGCTTAAGGGCTAATTCAACGTGTGAAGCATTTGCAACTTCTGTCGTAATAGGAATATTAAAATCTTTTCTAACTTGTTCCATCCAAGGAAGGCCAACTAGTCCGACACCTTCAAATGTATTAGGGCGAGTTCTTGGCTTCCAGATACCTGCACGAAAGGCGTCCACTTTGCCATTTTCAACTAGCTCTTTTGCAATTTGATATACTTGCTCTTCACTTTCTGCTGAACACGGCCCAGCGATAACAAGAGGCTTTTCATCAATTTTAATCCAAGAGTTTAGTGGCGCTATTTTCATGTGACATCCTTTTAGGCTTTCTTTTTGGTCAAGTATTAAGATAAATTTATATTACTCAATACGATACTATTCAAGTCTTTAACTCATCGAAATTGACTTAAATTTTCTTAATTTATTCAGTGTTTATTTGATGTAAATGGAATTATTTGCTTAGGGAAAGTTATGGGCCAAAATATCGCTAAGTATATCAGGCCCACTATAAGAATTATGGAATATAAATTGCTGAGTTCTTTTCGTTCTCTTTTACTTCAAGACGAGAAATCCATACGCGACCGTCAGTTTTCTTCTTAATAAGTTCAGACATTTTTTCGTAAACGAATTCTGCTGTTCCTTCCATTCCTGCATTCGGAAGAACTCGAAGTTGAACGACACCTGCTTCATCAAGTTTTTTAAACTCATCCATAAATGGATCATCTTGTGATGCAAGGAAAGTGTGATCGAACATATCATCAAGCCAGGCCTTTACATCTTTAAGATCACCAAAGTCCATAACCCACATTTCCTTTGTTAATTCAGAACATTCAAATTCAAAGTGAAATGAGCGAGAGTATCCGTGAACGAAGCGACAGTGTGAATCTGCTTTCCATTGACGGTGTGTACATGGGAAACCATAGAAGTGTTTTGTTGATTTAAAAGTGGCCATAATTATCTCCGTTTAAGTACCTACACACTAGCATAGATCGGGTAATCATGGCCACATGATCTAGTCCCAGAAGGGACTATAACTTGATAGTTTTGATATCTTCATTAAGTTCTTTGGTAGCTTTTTTGGTAAAGATGAGGGTAGGGGAATACTTGAAAGCTACACCCAGAACCAGAAGAGTTTGGATAATGAAGATATTGCGATTAATATCCTGTCCTCCTTCTGCTGCCACGAAGTTTCCAGCTGAGGGAAACCATCTTAGGGCAATAAAGTAAATCGCAACTGGTAAGAGCATATTCACTAGGCCATTGTAGACTCTTTCTTTTGAGTTCTTAGGGGGATTTAAGAACTCATTTAAAAGAGCGAATCCTAAGGACAGTAGTGAAAGGGCTGTAAATACCACGGTCATTACAGGGTTTTGGAAAACTTGAATGGATAAGAGTGCCAAGACACCAAAGAACATATAGCTGAGTAAGCGATACTTCTTGCCCTTGTCATCCTTTTCCGAAAAGAAATCCACTAAAAAAACTAAATTGAATACTGTGAATACGATTGTTATTGTCATGCCCTGCATATCGGGGCTTTTGCCAATGTCTAAACTTAAGAAAATACTAAAAAAGGCTAAATCCTCTTTAACAAATTGCTCTAAATAAGCTACGCTCTGTCCATGACGAATATCATAAGCACGCAGGGTTTTATCATTCACGATCAAGTTTTTGATCAGGCCAATCATATGGAACTTATCTTTTGGATTAAAACACCAGAAGATGTTGTTAAAGTTATTACTTCAAACGAGCGCCCTCTCTTTTTTATTGAAAGTGATGCCAACTTAAATATTAGCTTTCAAGGTGAGAGAAAGAAGTTAAACCTAAAGGCCTTCAATGGTAGAACCTTAGATGGTATTTATTTTAATCGTCATAAAGATCTCATGGATACAAGAGAGCACTTTCATAAAAATGGAATCCGTACCTATGAAAGTGATGTTAGACCAAATGAACGATTCTTGATGGAGAGATTCATTAATGGTGAAGTTCTAATTCAAGGACAAGCTCAAGTGATGGGGAATGTACGTGTTTTTCATAACCCACAAATGAAGGCCCTGGGAATTCACGAGTCCGCCCAAAAGCCTACGCCTAATTTTAATATTATGTCCTTAGATATTGAAACGAGTATGGGAAATGACCTTTACTCAATTGCAATTCATCAAATAGGTGATCGCGATATTAAAAAAGTTTATATGGTTGATGAAAGTGGCCAGTACTCAAATGATGACTTAACAACTTTCTATCGTAGTGAAAAAGAATTAATGATTTCATTCATTAACGATTTTCCTAATTATGATCCTGACTTTATCGTCGGCTGGCACGTTATTGGTTTTGACCTAAAATTCTTAGAACGAAAGTGCCAACAATTTGGTATTAAGTTCAACCTTGGGCGCGATGGCTCTCAAGTTCGTTTAAGAGAAAGAAAGGGCGCCGGTTGGTTTTCAACAATTGCAGGTCGTCAAGTCATTGATGGGCCTCCAACTTTAAGGTCCGCATTCTATCAATTTGAAAACTTCAAACTCGATACTGTTGCTACTGCTGTTCTTGGTGCGAATAAAGATATTACTGAAACAGGGATGGATAAGGTTGAAGAGATCACAAGACGCTTCTTAGAAGAGAAGCATGCTCTTGCAAAATATAATATTCTCGACTGTACTCTCGTTCTTGATATTTATAAGAAGCTAGAAATTATAGATCACCTTTATCGTCGCGTACAACTTAGTGGAATGCTTATTGATCGTCTATCTGGCTCAACACGGGCCTTTGATCATATCTATTTACCGCGTCTTCATCGCAAGGGTTTTATTGCAGGAAATACCTTAGATATCGATAAGGAAAGTGCATCACTTGGTGGACTCGTTATAGAAGGAACCAAAGGATTACATGAAAACGTTGTGGTTCTAGACTTTAAGTCTCTGTATCCAACGATTATAAAAACTTTTAAGATTGATCCTCTGTCTCGTTTAAAAGGAGATGTTAATTCAACAATTCTTAAAAATGGTGTTGCCTTTTCTAAGACGGAACATATTCTTCCTGAACAAATTGACTTTCTTTTAAAGCAGAGAGAAATTGCAAAGACGAGACAAGATAAAAACTTATCACAGGCCGTAAAGATTTTAATGAATTCATTTTACGGAGTGATGGGATCAGGTGGTTGCCGCTTTTATCATGCAGACCTTGCAACCTCAATAACTTCAACAGGGCAGTGGCTTTTAAATGAGTCCATGAATTATGCTCGCTCTCTTGGTTATGAAGTTGTTTATGGAGATACGGACTCTGTCTTTATAAAACTAAAGTTCTTAGAGGTTTCTCAAAAAGATAAAGCTGCTACTGAACTTGCCAGAAAGATTACAACGCATTTAAGTGAACTTATTGAAAGAGATTATGATCTCGAGTCACATCTTGAGATGGAGTATGAAAAGTGTTTTAAGAAACTTTTTATTCCTGAGTCTCGTAGTTCTGAGATGGGTGCAAAAAAACGCTACGCCGGAATTTTTGATAATGGTGAATTATATTTTTCTGGAATGGAATTTGTTCGCTCTGATTGGACGAAGGCCGCAAAGAGTTTTCAATACGAAATTTATAAGCGATTCTTTAATGCTGAATCTTTAAATGAATATATTAAGAATTATGTAAATGATCTTAAAAACGGCCTATTTGATAAAGAATTGATTTATTCAAAGAGGTTATCAAAAGATATCAGTGAGTACACAAAGACAAACCCTCCTCATGTGAAGGCCGCAAGGTTGCTACAAGAAAAGGAGCCTAATAAGAATATCAGGAAAATCGACTACTTAATAACAATGCATGGGCCAGTTCCACTGGACTTTGCACCGAAAGATATCGATTATCAACACTATATTGATAAACAACTGTCTCCAGTGGCAACTGATGTGCTAAAATTTATGGGTATCTCCTTTGACGATATTGTCATGGGTTCACAAATGAGTTTATTTGAATGAGCGAGCAACAAGAAGTAATACATTCTAGAAAAAGCTATAAGAAGAATTGGGCCTTTATGGGTTCTGTGTTCCTTATTATGGCCATCATCTACGTTTTCTTTAAACGAGATCTCTACTTATATGTTTGTGAGCAAGAGAATAACGCCCCGGCCTGTTTCTTATTATCTGATATTTATCAGGATGACGGGGAGCATGCAAAGGCGCAAAAGTATCTTGAGCTATCTTGTCAGAATAAATATGAAATCGCTTGTAATAAGCTAGGCAAGGTACTTCCGGCCACTATCGTGAAATAGCGTCACTTTTATTTCCTTACCATCGCTTGAACTTTTTTCGCTTCTTATATATTCTATTGAGCAGTTCAAAGGGGTTCTGTTTTGATTCGAACATTAATTGATATTTATATTTTTATTCTCATCATTGATGTGATTATTTCTTATATTCCTCAATATAAGTCACATCCAATTTGTATCAGAATTAAGCAACTCTCAGACTACACATGTGGGCCAGTTCGCCGCATGTTACCTGAAATGGATATTCCATTTGATATCTCTCCGATGATTGTCATTTTATTTTTAAAGATTTTCGTCGCAGTTTTTTAGTTTCTTTGTAATTTCAAATTCTTGCCAATACGTATCAAAAGTTATTAAACTATAATCATATGTATTGCCTATGGAGGGGTTAGTGCACAACGAGTTTGATTTTCTTACACAAGAGACTTTTAACCTAAATACACAAGATACTTTTTTGGCCGATGAAGATTTTCGAAATGAATTTCTTTTTGGCTCAGATAGTTTAGAGTCTGAATCAGAGTCGAGAGCAGAATATCCACAAACTTCTGGCTTCGTATACAATATCGTTAAGAGTAGCTCGACATTTTCTATTCGCGGTGTGATCTCGGACAATATTAGCGAAACATTCGAGATGGCCAAGTCTGGTGATCTGACAACGCTAAAGTCACTGAGAATCGATGAGAGTGAAGTGGCAGCAACTCTCTACTATGAAATTTCAAATCTAGATCTTGCTCAAGTTATTTACGATCAAATTTTTAATAAGCGCTTTCCTCTTGAGGAAGACTTAATCTGCAATATTTCTGACCCTGGCTTTAGCTGGTGGTATCAAAGAAGTGATGATGCGATTCGAATTAATTTCAAAAGTCATAAGCTTGAAGGCAGTGGAGAAAGACTGAAATTAGGACCAATTGGCGATGTTTGTATTGCAAGTATCCTATTTACACGTCTAGAAAAGGCCATTGAAGAGAAGATGAATCTTTTAGAATTTAGCATCTCTGAAAAGCATTTTATTATTAAACCAAAAGATCGTTTTCACCGAGTTTTTGAAGAATTGTCACTTATTTTTGAAGAAGGAGAGCTTGATAACGATGCTCAAATTCTTAAAGGGCTAGACGATACTTTGAAATTATACCTAATAGAGTTGGCCACAATCAGAAAATTTTGGCTTCATATTGAAGCTTTAAATACAAATTTTGATTATTCAACAACTCAGAATCTTCTGTCTTAATCGTTAATAAAACGGCCAGAATGCCTTTGTGCGCTTTGTCACGATAAGTTTTCCGTGAGAAAACTACTTGTGTGAAATTTTGAAACGCATTAAAATATTGATATTGGGAAAAAAAGTATTCATGAGGAATACTTCGCAAAAAACAGGATGTAAGTTTGCAGTTTTCACTAGGAAGAAATCGTGGACCTTCTGCGTCAGGGTCTGCATCGAAGACTAATAGTAGTTCAGAGCAAAATTCAAGAAGTGCAGCAATGCAAAAGGCGATTGAGAGAAATCGCGCAAAGATGGCATCAAGAGGTACTTCTAGACCGATGGGAACTCCTCCTCCGACTCCTGGTGCATCGGCAACTGCCCGTCCAAGACCGAGGCCGATGTCTGCTCCATCTCGTGAAGAGGGAGAGTCTAGTGAATCGGGATCATCTGTTTTAGCAAAACTTCGTGCTCAACGCGCTCAACGAGAGGCAAGTGCCGCTCCAAAGCCGGCAGCTGCGCCAAGACCAACTCCGACTCCTTCTGCTGCTTCTGCAAGTGGGACTCCAACAAGAAAACCAATTACTCAAGCTGATAATATTGAAATGTCTTCGCCTCTAAGAAAGAAGGCGACTGCACCGGCAACTGTTAATTATGCAGATCAAACACCTGCAAAAGCAATTGCTAAAGCAAAGACAGCTGTTAGCGCAAAGAGAAAAGTAAAGTCAAAGTCTAAAAAGAAAGGTGAGCTTACACACTGGGGTGTGAAGCTTTGCTGGGGATTTTGCTTATTTCTACTTGGGCGTTTAGTTTTTTCTCAGGGTGGAGTCATTGAGTACTTTGATAAGAAGTCGACACTTGATCAGGCATACCATGAAGTTACTCTGCTAAAAGCGGAGAATGATGGGCTGATGAAAGAGCTTGATCTTATTAGAAATAATCACCGTTACAAGAAGAAGCTTGTACGAGATCATCTTGGGTATATTGCTCGTGATGAGTATCTTATTTTATTCCCAGAGACTTCTGAAACTTCAGGTCAAGGGCTTTCTTCCATCTAAGTTGGGAGCCCTTAGTAATTCCATACTTCTTTGCCATGCCGGCATGTAATTCTAAAACAAATTGACCTTGATAAACCTTTGTCGTTGGAATCTTTTGCGGCTCATTACGACTTGGGTAGTGAGGTAGTGTTTCAATCGCTACAACTTTAAAATTCTTATCTAAAAAAATAATATCGAGATCAAAGTGAGTGTCAGGCATCCAAAACTTTAGAGGCATCTCTTTTGGGTAGACAAAGACAAGACCTTCATCTTTTTTCATTCTATTGGCCTTAAGTCCACTTAGGCCTTGTTGTTTCTCTTCTTCTGACACTGCCCATGAAATATTTATCTCACTATTCTTTGGTGTTAGCAGGGTTTTCTCAGACCACTTCTTATTAATGAATTGGGCATGGGTATGTGTGCCTAGCGTTAATGTCAGAAAGACAAAAAATGTACTGAGAATATGTGAAGAATTTGTTATAAATTTCATACCAAAAAACTATATATCAAGAGGATTAGCATGTCACAGATTAAGGGTTTGATGAGAACTCACAATTTAGGAGAATTAAGGGCCGAGCATATCGGAAATGAAGTAACACTATGCGGTTGGGTAAATAAGAACCGTGACCTTGGTGGTCTAACATTTATCGATTTACGAGATAAGTTTGGTGTAACTCAACTTAACTTCACAAATTTCAAGGGCGACGCTGATCTTCTTAAAAAATGCCACCTTGAATCAGTAATCAAAGTAGTTGGGACTGTTGCAGGACGTCCTGAAGAAGCACTAAATAAAAATATGCCAACAGGTGAAGTTGAAGTTCATGTAACAGACCTTCAAGTTCTATCTGAATGTGATATTAACAATATTCCATTTCTTCCGTACGGTGCTACGGAAGCAACAGAAGATAATAAACTTAAGTATCGCTACCTAGATCTTAGAACAAAGAAGCTTCAAGATATTTTAAAGCTTCGTTCTAAAATCACGCTAGACGTAAGAAATACAATGAGTGCAAATGACTTCATCGAAGTTGAGACGCCAATTCTTTATAAGTCGACACCTGAAGGTGCTCGTGACTATGTTGTTCCATCTCGTGTTCACCCAGGGCATGTTTATGCACTTCCACAGTCGCCGCAAACTCTTAAGCAGCTTCTTATGATTGGTGGAACAGATAAGTACTTCCAAATCTGTAAGTGTTTTCGTGACGAGGACTTAAGAGCTGATCGTCAGCCTGAATTTACTCAAATCGATATTGAAGTTTCGTTCGCTACTGAAGAGTATATGAAAAACCTTGCTACAGATCTTATGAGAAATATTTTTGAGCTTGGTGCTGACTTTGAAATTCCAGTGATGAATTATAACGATGCCATGAGAGACTATGGTTCAGATAAGCCAGATGTTCGTTTTGGTTTAAAGCACCATGTTGTTTCAGAAATCTTCAAAGATACTGACTTTGGAGTTTTCAAATCAGCTATCGAAAATGGTGGCATGGTTAAGACGATGTTCGTACCAGCTACGATGGGAACTTTCTCTCGCAAGATCCTTGATGGATTTGTTGATGTAGTTAAGCCATTTGGTGGAAAGGGTGTGGCCTTCTTTAAAGTTGAAGAGGGGAAAGCATCTGGTGGTATTTCAAAATTCATCACAGATGAAGTTCTAGCTTCGCTATCAAGTCTTTCTGATCTAGATGGTGATGCTGCAAATGGAACATGGCTTTTCTTCGCTGATAAGGAAGAAATCGTTCACGACAGTGCAGATGCTCTTCGTCGTCACCTTGGACGTGAACTTGGTCTTATTAAAGACGGTTATGCATTCCTATGGGTAAATGACTTCCCATGTTTTGAAACAGATGAAGAAAGATTCTATGCAAAACACCACCCATTTACTTCTCCAAAGATTAGTGAAATGGATAAATTCATGAATGAAGAAGTAAATGTTAATAATAAAACTCTTCGTGATCTACCTGCTCAAGCATATGACCTTGTTTGTAATGGTTACGAGCTTGGTGGTGGATCAATCAGAATTCACAATGGTGCAGTTCAAGAAAGAATGTTTGAAGTTCTTGGAATGAGTGAAGAAGAAGTTTCTAGTCAATTTGGATTCTTCGTAAATGCTCTTAAGTATGGAACTCCTCCACACGGTGGAATCGCGCTAGGACTTGACCGTATCACAATGGTTAAGGCCGGAACTGACAATATCCGTGACGTTATCGCTTTTCCAAAAACAACGACAGCAAGTGATATGATGTCGAATGCACCATCAGTTCCTGCAAAAGAGCAGACTGATGAATTACACTTTACTTTTAAATAAGCTTCTATGCCCTTGTTACTAGTAGCAGGGGCATTTAAAGTATCCTGATATGATAAAAAGACTATATGATGAATTCAGAGATGAATGGAAGAGGAGTACTGCGAAATCAGTCATCTTTCAATTTTTAGGAATCATCTCTTTCTTCTTAGTCTACACTTCAAATTTACCCTTGGAAGAAAATGCTAAAACATTTTTGGCCATCTTTTCTTACGTTGTAGTCCAGTGGCTACTTTCAAGCACATCACTCTTTATTTCTGGAATGATGGGGGTTGCTCTAACTGTATTATTTGGAGTCGTTTCATTTGAAGAAGCCTTCAGTAGTTTTAGTTCTCCAATAATCTTTCTCTTTATGGGAGGCTTCTTACTTGCTCGCGCAATGGAGAAGTTAGGGCTGGATCGAAAAATTTCAATCGCTATCTTAAACTCTAAGTTTATCAATGGAAGTTTTAATCGAACTTTGGCCGTTGTCATTGTTGTGACTGCTGTTTTTTCTATGTGGGTTTCAAACTCTGCAACCGCCGCCATGATGATTACGATAGCTTTTGGGATCCTTAAATCATTTAAAGTAAAAGAAGAAATTACAAAGCAGTACTTTTTACTGATTATAGGCTATGCCGCAACAGTAGGGGGAATGGCTACTCCTATTGGTTCTCCTCCGAATTTAATTACGATGGGACTTCTTGAGCAGCACACTGGTCAGGCCTTAACATTTTGGGATTGGTTTAAGTATGGAATGCCTTTGAGTTGTGGCTTTATGGCCATTCTTTATTTCTATGCAAGGACAAAGATCACGGAAGAAGTGCCAAAGGTTAATAAAGAAGATTTAATTTTAAGTCTAGGAAAAGATTATAAGCTTTCAAACAATGAATTTCGCCTAATGGCTATCTTCTGCCTAACAGTGTTCTTTTGGTTTGCTCCAACTATTTGTACTTTTGTTCTTGGAAATGAAAATGCATTGGCAATTTATGTAAACAAATATGTGACGCCGGCGATGGTTGCTATTCTTGCGTCTTGTAGTCTTTTCATGTTTCCAATCTACAGTCGCTCTAAGCTCCTTGATCAAGAGGATATAAAGAAGATTGACTGGGGAACTTTACTGCTTTTTGCATCCGGACTTTCTCTAGGAACGACACTCTTTAAAACGGGGATCGCAGAGTATGTTGGACATAATCTTATTACTTTATTTAGTGATTGGAATTTCTCTATTATCTTGATCCTGATTGTTGCAGTAACAATTTTGCTAACTGAGCTTGTTAGTAATACAGCTGCTGCAAACATTCTTGTGCCAATCCTGATTGCAGCGGCATCTCAGGCAGGCTTCTCAACGTTGACGGCTGCATTTGTCATTGCCTTTAGTTGTAATATGGCCTTTATGCTTCCTGTTGCCACGCCACCTAATGCGATCATTCATGGAACGGGCCTGGTTCCAATGAGTCGAATGATTTCATTTGGAGTTATCTTAAATTTGACTGCTTTTGTCGTTTTAAGTGCTATTGTCGCATTTTTCTAGGGACTAAAACATTCTGTAGACCTGTATCAGTAGGGGTTTTGAACTCTTGTAAGAACTTTGTTGCACGAAATCATAGGGGCAGATAAAATAGAATATTATGGCCCTTAGTTTAGAAAAAACTTTTATTAAAACGACAAAGAATAAGATTAAGAATCGTATTGAAAACTCTGATGAATCATTACTTGAGATTATTCTCGATCACAAAGAGGAGCGTTCTCGTCGTACCCAAAAAGGTGAGCATAAGGCCTGTGTGAAAAGACCATGGGACTCAAGTGATAGTTCTCAGCGTGATCTCTTTAATGGTAAGAGCGAAGGCTATAACAAGTCTAAGGTCGCAAATAAAACGGTCATGAAGCCGTATCAAAAAGAAAATGAGGGGAGTCGCTCAAGTAAGTCTGCGAGCTGTGACGAAAAACTAAAGTCACGAGTTCTTAGTCGTGCTAGCGAAATCTTCGCCAACCTTGATCTTTAGTTTTAAGTTTTAGGGGCGCGGCTGAGCTCAACAAACCAGTGCGACATTCTTTTTATAAAAGATCTCGTAAGGACAATTATAATTTAGTGTCTTAC